>NZ_JAWRXU010001052.1:0-258 GCF_046534895.1 Paraburkholderia sp. SIMBA_053
TATGCGCGACGGTCGCTTCGACGCCGCCGAGCGCGCAACGCAGCATCTGGACGCGCCCACGCGGCTTCATCGTCTCAGGCGCCTGCGCAGATGAAACTGGGCCCACGCATCAGCGCCGCCCTTCGTCGTTGCGCCCGCGCTCGCCTTCGCGGATCTTGCCCTGCGACACGCTGCTGCCCGGCGGCACGCTATGCGTGAGCCACACGTTGCCGCCGATCACCGAGCCGCGCCCGATCGTCACGCGCCCCAGAATGGTCG
>NZ_JAWRXU010001053.1:0-258 GCF_046534895.1 Paraburkholderia sp. SIMBA_053
GGCCTTCGGCATGAAGACAATCGCATGGAGCCAGAACATGACTGCGGAGTCCGCGGCGAGCCATGGGGCTCAGTACGTATCGAAAGAAGAATTGCTCGCCTCCAGTGACATTCTGTCTATTCACGTTCGCCTTTCGGAGCGCACACGCAATATGATTGGTGAACACGAGCTTTCTCTGATGCAGCCTCACGCGCTGCTCGTCAACACCGCGCGCGGCCCGATCGTCAACGAGCAGGCTCTGATTGCCGCGTTGAACCG
>NZ_JAWRXU010000023.1:0-53970 GCF_046534895.1 Paraburkholderia sp. SIMBA_053
AAGCGGCCATTATCCCTTCGTCGAGGTGTATCAATTCCTCAGTGCCGACGTGTATCAATTTACAGGTGCCGATGACAATCCATGAACGGGATTCACGGCACGGGATGTAATTCGCTTTCCCGTGATCGCGAAAGAGTGGCTTGCCACAGGCGCGCGGAACGAGGTCATCGCGATGCCAACCCGCGCTCGGCGTTCGCCGCATTCATATCCTCGACGGACATCGGGCTGGCTGGCACCGCAATGATGCCTCTGAGCCCTTTGATGCACCGGTTGGCAGGAATGCTAGATAACGCCCGGTTTCATGGTTCGCGACGAATTCGATTCGATCGCCAGTGGCAAGTCCGAGCTGGTTGCGCACTCCCGGAGGAATCCTAACGCATCTATTCAACCGCAGTTGCTGATGTCATAGCGCGCCTTCCGGCCCCTGCCCTGCTCGATGCACAGAGTCATACGTTGGCTGTCGACGTCTCCGACCTTCAGCCCGCCATTTCGCTGACGCGTAGCCCGGTGCCATAGGCGACCGAGAGGGCCGTCTGGTACTCGAAGTTGCCTGTTGCGGCGATCAGCCGCCCACTCCCTGGGGACGGAGTACAACGGGCAGTGTGCGGGGCACGCGCACGGGTTGCATCCGGGCCATCAATTCCGCTTCGTGGAGCGTGGTCTCGAAGAAAAACTTCAGCCCGGTGATCGCGGAGTTCAACGACGCCGGTGACGTGCCGTGATCGATGCAGCTGGTAACCCCGCAGGTTCCGACGGTGGAAGTATCAGGCGAGCGTCCAAGGTATCGGCAGAACTCGCGCACGGTGCGCTGATAGTTGGCCTGCGTCTTGGGGGAAAGCTGGCGCATGCGCTGGTCGTCGATCATGCGCTGACGCAGCGGGCTGCCGTTCGGTTGGGAGGTCATGATTCGGCTGCTGGAGAACGAGGCGAATCGCCTCATTCGCCAACATACAGAACCGCGCAGCCGCCCCTTCACGAACCACCGCGCTTAGCCGGTGTTGGAGATCGTTAATCTTGGGAGTGGACGAAATCTGGGGGAGCCAGCTCTGGTCTAAACTGCGGCAGTTGACCTACCGGGGAGACAGCCATGGAATTGCACTGGAAAATCCTTCTCCAACGACAGGGAACGGACCAGCCGGTCCCGGTTTGTTCGGTTAAGCGCCCAGTGAATGGTGCTACCCCAGCGGATTTCGGGTTGTCCCTCGCCGAAGCTCGTCAACTACTGGCTACGCTGCAACAACTCGTGACGCAAGACCAGATTAATGCCTACGATAAGCTTCGTCGGAACTGTCGAGAATGCGGCCGATATCGGCGCATCAAAGATTGGCGTCCCCGCACCTTTTCGACGGCACTTGGCAGAGTGCAGGTTAAAGTGCCGCGAGTCGTATCCTGCTTGTGCACGCCTGAGCCATACGATGACAACGGCGACTCTATCAGCCTGCGGTTTTCAGAGTGTTCCATTGAGCCCCTTCTGCCGACGCGGCGCACCCCCGAGTTAGCATACCTTTGCGCGAAACACGGTGCCTCCGTTTCATACCGTGAGGCCGCACGTTCCGTCGCCGATCTGGCGGGACTGCCAAGGCTATCACACACTACAGTCCGCAAGGAGACAGTTCAATGCGGAGAGTACGTCGAGAACGAACAGTTCCGGATTGGATGGCTCGCTGGCGGACGAAAACGCAACCGCGCCAGCCACCTGCGGATCGCGATCGATGGAACGGTGTTAAGCGCCAACCAGTTCCAGAAAGTTCGAAAGTTTGAAGTCATCGCCGGCAGGGTCGAGCGCGATGGCCAGATGGCCCGAAGATTTGTGTCTGCCTTGCAGCGTCCGAGCTTGGCCCGGGTTCTTGTGGCGGGCGCGCTCGATCAATGCGGTTGGGTCCCAACGACCTTGATCGATGTGATCTCGGATGGTGCTCGAGGAATGCGCTCACTGGTGACTTCCATAGCTCCTCGCGTATCGCCCAGGATTCTTGACTGGTTTCACATCAGCATGAAGATGCAAGCCATTCGATCTTCCATTTGCGCGTACAACTATTTCTCCAGGCGACCTGAGATCATGCTGCGATCACAGCGCCTTCTCGTCAGGGCGCGCGACGCACTTTGGCGCGGTCGGGCCGACACGGCAATCGAGATGCTCCGCACACTGGCCACCTCTTTGGCAATCGCTGCGGAAGAACTGACTTTCTTCTATCAGCTCGCTTCTGGTACAGCGTATCGCGCAACCGTCCGTCTGCTCACATTCCTCGCGCACAACAGAAAGGATCTTGTCGACTATCAGCGCGCCAGAATGGAAGGACGCCGGGTGTCGTCGGCGTCAGCAGAGTCCGTCATGAATCACTTGATCAATCGTCGTCTCTCAAAGCGGCAACAGATGCGTTGGTCCATGAAGGGAGCTCACTATCTGCTACAGACTCGCGTCGAGCTGCTTGATGGAAGATTGGAGAGCTGCTTTCGAGACCGGTATCCGCACTTCAGATCGCCCGAGGCGGTTCGACGTTGAACGAACACTCCCCCACTTTTCGTCCGCTCCCAACGTTACTGGACACGGCTAGCGCTAATAGTGACCGCCTACAGCCTGCGAGCAGCCCGGTGCGTCATTGTCCGGTCTGGCGTGAAGGCAGGGGCGAACGCCAATCAACTGCGTAAATGGGTTCGGCTCCATCGGCAGGCGCAAACGCGCGTGAGCAACGACGGCATGGCCGCTTCACCGTCGGCGTTCGTGCCGGTCGTCGCCATCGCCGATACGGCGTCGGCGCCTGCGTCGATGCATTCTGTGCCCATGCAGCCAGAACGACCGTACCCGAAAAGTCGACGAAGCAGCGTTGCCCGTCGACTGCCATGAAGCGAGGCCTTCCAAGCAACGTCTTTGCAGCAGGATGCGCTTCGAGCATCAGCCATGCTTCGAAAGCGCTGCGCCTGTATGGCGTCAGACGTCGCCCCACTTTCGGACTGACCACATCATAACGGTGCGCGCCACGAGGACGCGGCATCGCGTAGAGCGAAGTAAATCTATGCTCCGCCCCAGATCTCAACAGTGCTTCCGTGCCTCTTTAGCCTATCGGACAATGCGTGAACGGCCGGACGCTCGCGTCTGTATGCCTGCCAATTGCGCCTCACGCTCCCCGGCCTCGATGATGTCCCTTAGCACCGAACCCATATCGTTCGGCGTTGTGGTGAGTTTCATACTGAAGAACGTGCCGCGGAATGAGACGTCGCCTACGACTCGCGCCTGAAGCCGTCCCCAGACACCAGCCGTTCCGCTGCCGAGCATGAACCAGCCGAAGCTGGCCGCAAGTTCGCTGAGTATGTACAAGCCGAATCCGGAGTTATCGTAGACGTTCTCTTCCCCCGTACGTCCGCTTGTGCGCGAAATGCCTGGGCGACAAGCCAGTGCCAGCGCGTCGGCGTCTGTCGCAACGCCATGTGACTCGGAAAGGGTGTGGGCAATGCCAACACCCTCGTCTACGATTGCAATTTCGGCGCTCCCGTCCGCCCAACGCTGCGCGAAAATGAAGCATTCGGCCGCTTGCGAGTGTTCGAAAACATTCCGGATAACTTCCCGGATCGAATAGGTGTAGGTGCGTAACGCCTGAGAGTCGTCGAATGAGCCAGCGAGGACGCCGGCCACGTGTCGCGCTTCTTCCTCGATTGCCGCGTACCACTCTTCCAGGCTAGCAGAACTCACGTCGATATTCGGGCGCGATATCCGGGTAATCGGAATATAGGTCGGCCCGCCCCGAGCTTCGCCCACACGGTTTCCCTCATCCATGCCAATGAAATCGAAGAAACCCAGGTGCTTGAGATACGAGTGAACCGCATGGGTACTTTTGACCCCTTGTGAAGCCGACATGTAGCCGCAGGCGTGTCGGTAGTTCACCCACTCCCGAAGCTTTGAGCCGGCTACCAGAATCCCAGTAGGCGTAGCGTAGCCTAGCCGCGAAAAATCAACGGTAACGTCCTCATCGTCACGCGTGGCGTCCAGATCCGCGAATAGTCCCTGCAAACACAGGTAATCCAGCTTATTAGGCAACTTAACCATCGCATTCCTTCAATGCTAGCGAGCGCTTCAGAAAAAAAGGGCTATTGGCGCATAGGTGCGAGCGGCGCCTCGCTCTATCCACGGATGTCCTACCGACACACGCAGCGATTCAATATGCTCCTCGATAGCCGCTGTCGCCTTCTATTTCCCACCGTCAAACAGGATATGCCGCACCCGATCTGGCTCGCCGAATGCCACCATAGGGCATCACAAGCCGGAGCGCTCAAAACCCTGCAGGACGTCTGCATGCCAACTAAATGCAGCTATATACCGGCCGATGTCGGCTCGTTGATTTTGAGAAACTCCCGCCCGAACGCTTCCGCCATCTTGGGGGGCACAGCATTGCCGATCTGACGCGCCTTCGAGCTCAGCGATCCGATGAACCGATAATCTCTCGGGAAGGTTTGTAGACACGCGGCTTCCCTAACGCTGAGCGCTCGATCCTGCGAAGGATGTCCGAATCGCCCGTTCGAATAGCTGATGCAACGCGTTGTAAGGCCTGCCGCCTGCTTATCCCAAGCGAGACGACCATAGACATCACTATGTCCCGAATACGTCTTATGACACTCGAGCCAGAGAGACTTCGGCCATGACTCTCTGCCACCTCCTTCGGGTGTCGCTCGAATGCGGCGAAGATTGGTTTCGCTAAGCACCGCGGCTGCATGATCAGGATCCTTTGCGTGCGTTTGTCCTGCCCCGATGACAGGCAGATTGCGAATCCAGTCGCCTACCGTCGTGTAGCTCCCTTCGGGCATTCCCGGGCCATGCGTGGCCGCCGGTATTTGAACGGTAGCTTGCCGACTTGCAACGAGGACTAGACGTTCTCGCGTTTGAGGTACTCCATACCAAAGCGCTGGAACAACGCTACATTCAAATTGATACCCGAGCTTTCGCAACAGAGTCTGAAAGGCATGCAGCGGACCGCTGCGCCGAAATCTTTGCATACCAGGAACGTTTTCGATAAAAACGTACTCAGGCAGCCAAGCTTCAACGAATCGACCGAACTCCTTCAACAAGGTCCTTCGCGGGTCCGTACGCGTCGTCGTCTTATTTTGCCGAGAGAACGGCTGACATGGTGCGCAACCTGCAAATAGAAGTGGCTTTTCCCGAGCGCCGATGACAGGCTTCAAGACATCTGGCGCTAACGCGCGGACATCGCCTTCAATGAAAGTGGCGCATGGGAAATTTTCCCTGAAAGTAGCCGCGGCCTCAGGATCAATATCCAGTCCACCGAGGATCTCGAGTCCGGCCGCGCGAAAACCAGCGCTTGTTCCTCCGCACCCCGAAAAAAAATCAATGACTTGGATCGACATAGTTATGCCTTGTCAGCAACTACGAATGCTCGGATAGTCTCCGCCAATTTGAGCAGGTCTGCATCGCCGTCGGCGATTTCCGCAACTCTCCTACGCTGCTCGTTGAAAATTTCCTCTCGGTTTGGGTCATCCTCGTTATCAACCAGACCGAGACTTTGCCTGGCGAGTTTAGCAAAGCGCAATTTCGGATCAGTACCGTCAGCGAGTCCCACCTTTGACAGGACAAAGGCTTCGGGGTTATTACCCCCCGGCAGATATCGGACATAACGGAAGCACCAACCGAGAAACGCACGCCGCCCATCCGCTAACTGCGTAGCTTTTTCCTCGGCGGTGCCACTATCTATTGGAAACTTAACATCACTATCGCAGAGATCTTTCACCAGAGGCCCAAGTTCTTCGTCTATCAGCAACTGCACGGCCCTGTCGTCGGGCCAAGGCTTTTGGGGGACCTGGTCGCCATCTAGCAAGCAGAGCACGTCATTCCGCTTTTCAGCAGAATACGGGGGCAAATAGTGGTTGAACAGCACAGAAGCGCCCCCCGGGAAAAATCGAAACTTCAACAGGCTCAAAAGTTGTGGCGCATGGGCACGTAAGGCTCTCCTTGCGATCTCGATCGCAAGTCGATCCTCCGCCAAGATCGTCTTAAAACCGACCACGGGCTCGCCTATCTGGAGAAACGCCTCCTCGGGCATTGCTCGTTGTGCCGCCAGTACTACCCGAGAGCTGCCGCTCTCAACTGCCAACACCTTGATTGCGTCTGGTGGCAGACCACGGATTAGCGCTGGCGAATGCGTTGTAAATATTATCTGATGCTTGTGCTGGACAACCTGTTCAGCCAAAAAATCAAGCAAACGCTCCTGCGCCCCGGGATGCAGTGAGACCTCCGGTTCGTCGAGTAATATCAAGGAGCGAGGCTTTGCACGCATCACTTTCGTAACCAGATTGACAGTGGCGAACTCTCCGCTACCAGCGAATGCTTCTGTATATCTAAAGCTTGGATCGGCAATGCGGGCCGTTAGACCTTCCAGCCGGAAGAATCGATGATTGATCAATCGAATTTCTTCGTAGCTACGATCCAAAATGGTTCGAACGGCGCTAGTCTCTTCGTCCGTGAGGGGACCATTCTCGCCTCCGACGACTCTCTCGCAATAGTAAATATAACTTTCGTTGGCGCTATCTATAGCGCCTTTCAAGTGCGGAGCTCGCCCCCTGATGAACGCTTTTTTTTCTGCAAAGGTACGTTCTTGAGAAAAGTCCCCATAGTAGAAGTAGCGGTCAAACGCGCTCAGAGCATGCCGGAAATCGATGAGTTCTACGTCCTTCGCGATCGTCTTCCAGCGGGTCTGTAAACGATTCGGATCTGCGGGGTCGCGTGCCGGCATTCCAGCCATTCCGTATCGTCGGATCGGACGCGACGGCTCCCAGTAGTCGGGATCCCCCTCCTTTCTAACGCGGGTCTTAAGCACCTCGACCACCCGACCTAGATGTCCATTCCGGTAACCGTAAACGAAACAGTTCGGAAAGTTGTCGCCTTCAACGATTGGGTCTGTCTCTGTGGAAAACCAGTAATTGCCTAGATTATTGTTCCCTGGAGCACCGTATAGCGCCCGTAACAAAGAGCTCTTGTTGGTCCCGTTCGCGCCCACCAGCGCAGTGATGGGGAAGGTGAAGTCGATCTGGGTAAAAGGAACAACGTTTTTATACTGCGGGAATCGAATGTGACGAATATACGGCTCAAGTTGGTGATGAACTAACAGTTTTCTAAGTACCGTCTCCTTCACACAGCCCCCGATCGGCATCCGTTTTTAATAGCGCAATATTATAACCTTTTGGAGATTGTGTTTCTTCCGGCCACCAGACACGGCAGGCGCATGTGGAGGTCGAGGCGGGACCAGCCGACCTGGATCGTCGAATGCCGCTGCAAGATACCGGACACCGAGCCTCACCGGACGTGAGCGGGGGATCGGTCAGACGTGGATCAACGCGGCCTCGACATCGGGCCAAGTGCGTGTCTTTAAATCGAGATACCCGCGAGACACGCCTCACGGATAGTCTCATACGGCGAAAACCTCTCACAGGTCGGCACATTAGCAGCCTTTATCACGAGGCCGCATCGAGCCCGCGATCAGCAAACCTGAAGTATTGTCATACGGTATTTGCTTTGGCCGTGGTTCGCCAGCGCCGCATCCGCTCAACCACTGACGATAAGGGCAGAACGGTCTGCTGGCCGCTTCCTTCAGCCGCCGGCACCGTTCACCGCATCCTTGAATGCCTTGCCCGCCGTGAACTTGACCGTCTTCGCCGCGGCAATGTGGACTTCCGCCCCCGTGGCTGGATTCCGGCCGGTCCGCGCAGCACCTTTCCCGGTCGAAAACGAGCCGAATCCAATCAGCTGCACGGTGTCGCCCTGCGTGACCGTCGTGGTGATGGTGGCGATCATCGCATCGATCGTCTCAGCCGCCTCAGCCTTGGTAGTGCCCGTCCGGGTGGCGACGGAATCAACGAGTTCCTGCTTGTTCATGTTTTTCCTTGCAGCGGATGGTGAGGTGACGTCGCCACCCTATCCGATCCTCCCGGCAGCCGCGCAATCGGCGCACGCCGGAGCCAACGTCGGGATGTTTCCCTGGCACCGCGTAAGTGACCGCACGACGGCGACAGCCACCGCGAGTTTCGCCTCGGTTAAGATGCATGCGGCGGCCAAGTTAAGGCGGCGACGGCCGATCGTGAGACACAAGACCGCACCAGGCTTCCAACAGTTTCGCCCTCCTGGCCGCCACCGGCTCCCGGAGCTGGCTACCTCTCCCGAAGACCGCTCGCGCGGCTGTCGACTGTCCAGAAACGAAGGGGCGGATAGCCCCAACTATCCGCCCCTTCACTGCCGGCCAGTTCTGCTCCCTTGTCTCGCTGAGCCGCCTATATTGCTAAAGACGCCGTCCGTCACCTCAGGAGCCCAGCATGTCTACCGATCCTTCCGATACCGTCCCCGATCCCGCACGGCCATCGCCCGGCGCGACGGGCGAAGCGCCACCCAGCACGGCACCCGTCTCTTCTGACGACCACGTTCCCGACGCCGACGCCGCCGAGCCCGCTTCGCACGAGCACCTTCCGCCCCGGTCGGACGATAACTGACCGCCCTCTAACCCAGCGACGGGCATCCTGCAGAACCAGCGAGCAACACTGTTCCGGCGCGCTTAGCTGCCTCTTGCGCGAAGGGCCCACACGGTGACGCCTCTTAAAAAGCATCTGTCCGGAAATGAAGGGTATGAAAGCCACAACTTTCGTTCGCTCCATTTTCGTCCAACTGCCAGCGGCCGTCCCGGGTTGACTCGTTCTCGCGCCTCATGTTGCGCAGTGGACCCGCATCAAGGTCCAGCGCGATCTCGAACTTGTCACCTCGCGTTGACCGCATCCTTGAACGCCTTGCCCGCGGTGAACTTGACGGTCTTCGCCGCAGGGACCTGGATCTCGGCGCCGGTAGAAGGATTACGTCCCACGCGCGCGGCGCGTGCCCCGGTCGAAAACGAGCCAAAGCCGACGAGCTGAACGGCGTCCCCTTTCGTGACTGCCTTGGTCACTGTCCCGATGAACGCGTCGATCGTCTCGGCTGCGGCCGCCTTACTCTGTCCCGTCGCGGCGGCGACGGCGTCCACCAGTTCCTGCTTGTTCATGTTTCGTTCCTTTTTCAAAGTTCGCGATGCCGCCACCCTACCCCTCGGTCCGCCGCCATGCAACCGCAGCCCGCATCGGGGTTCCGTCCGGTGCGAGCGTAAAGGATCTGGTGGCGAAGGCCGACGGCGGCCCGGGTGAGAACTGACGAGGAATTGCGGGTGGCCAGTGTTGATAACTGCTATTATCATCACTGCGTTTAATGCCCTAAATCCGGGGTTGCGGGACTCGACCCGAGACCCCGCGCGGCTTTCCAGCCACTTGTTTTCCGTTTTCTATTACTGCATGGCCAACCGGTCGCTTCCTATCACGCTTACGCGCGCCTATAGCCGCACCGGCTTCACCGCGCTGCGTGCGTTCGTGCAACGGGTGCCATCGGCGACCATCGTCCGATGAAGTAAAAGTAAGAGCGTTTTCGAAGTAAGAGTAGTAGCGGCGGCGGTCGCGGCCGTATTCGTGCATTGCTTTGAGCGCGACTCTTCGCTGCAAACCGTTCATCGTTCCGGGCTTATGTCTCAGCGGTTCCGCGCTCAGCGCCGAAGGCAGCACGCTAAAACCTCATTTTTCCGGCTTGGCCCGCAACCGCAGCCGCGCTGCCTCGATGGACTGGTGAAGTTTGGCCTGCAAGGTCTCGCGGGAAGGCAGCACGGTCAGGTATTCAGCGACGTGAATGCCGCTCCTGTCCAGTTCGAGCAGTTCGATCTGCTCCTGTTTCTTGCCGGCGCAAAGGATAATGCCAAGCGGGGGCAGTTCGTCCGGTTCCTGCTCATGTTTCGCCAGCCATCGTAGATACAGTTCCATCTGGCTTTTGTATTCAGCCTTGAATGAGCCAAGCTTCAGTTCGATTGCCACGAGGCGCTTGAGCTTGCGGTTGTAGAAAAGCAGATCGATGTAGAAATCATCGTTATCAATCTGCAGCCGCTTCTGGCGGGCCACAAATGTGAAGCCAGCGCCGAGTTCAAGCAGGAATTGCTGCATCTCGCGCAGGATGGCGTCTTCGAGATCCTTTTCAAGGTAGTGATCGTTCAGGCCGAGGAAGTCCAGCACATACGGGTCTTTCAACAGCACGTCCGGCTGTACGCGCCGCTCCTGCCGTATTTGCGCCAGATCATGCCGGATCGCGTCTGCGGATTTCCGCGAAATCGCACTGCGCTCGAAGAGCATCGAATCCATGCGCTCCTGCAATTGCCGGGACGACCAGCGTTCGAGCCGACAGAGCTCAAGGTAAAACTCGCGCTTTAGCGGGTCGTCGACATACATGAGCGTCTTGATGTGCGTCCAGCTCAATTCTCTCCGCACTGCGGAGAGAATTGCCTCGTCCTGGAAAATCTCTGCGGCCCGCAGGCAGTGCCGCAACTGCTGCTCACTCCAGCCGCGGCCATACTCAGCGGTAAGCGCGCCCGCCAGCGATGCGATCACCTGCCGGCCGTACTCCGCACGTGCACCGCCCAGCACCTCTGCCCGGATGCGGTGTCCAATTCGCCAGTACAGCAGCGACAGTTCAGCATTGACGGCCGCCGCCGCGCGCTCACGCGCCGAATCAATCAGCTCCCGGACTTCATTCAGGAGCGGTATGGGCGTAAGTGCATTCATGCTCGCTGGAACTCCCGAGTCAGGAAACGGTGCCAGTCATCCGGTCACACGCCATTGACCGCATCCTTGAACGCCTTGCCCGCCATGAATTTGACCGTCTTTGCCGCAGCGATCTGCATTTCAGCTCCGGTGGCGGGATTACGGCCAACCCGGGCCGCGCGCGCACCGGTGGCAAACGTACCGAACCCGATCAGCTGCACCGCTTCGCCGTTCGCGACCGCGCCCGTCACTGCACCGATGATCGCATCGACGGCAGCCGCCACGGCCACCTTGCTGTTGCCGGTTGCTGTCGCGACCGTATCAACGAGTTCCTGTTTGTTCATGATTTTCCTTTCTGTCGAAGAGCGCACGTCAATCGCCCCACCTGCGTCGCCCAGCCTGACACCTTACAGGACGCCGCACATCCCGGCAAACCAGGCGCCGTAAGGCCGCGCAGGATCTGGCCAACAAAACTCTCCGCATCGCGGAGACAATTACCTGACTCGTGCCGGCGCCTGGCGTGTCGTGTTTCAGAACAGTTGCCCAGTCAGGGCCAGCAGGTTCGTCCATTTCACGTTACTGCGAAAAATCCGGCCGTCGTCGCCGACCGACTCGATGATGGCGCGCTGGCCGCTCGCCTCGGCAACGACCCGCACCGTCCGCTCGCCATATTGCATCAACGCACCGATTGGCGGGCAGACCGCTGGCCTGCGCCTTCCGGGCGCCTTCTTCATGTCGCCGCACCCTTCGATGCACGTCGCTTGCGAGCGGGTGACCCGGTTTTGCCGACTGCGCCTTTTGACTGCGGCGAGCTCCGGCGCGCCCCGGTTCCCGGGCGTGATGCGGGCGCAGTGAGCGGCTGGCGCCGCAGCATCTCGAGTTCCTGCACGTACGCGCTGTTGGCCGCCCGGATTGCATCGAGGTGCCCCTGCAGCACGCCCGCCTGATGGCGCGCGTCGCCCAGCTGCGCCTGCAGGGTTTCCAATGCGCGGCGATGATCGGCGTCCTTCCGGTCCGCGCGACGCGTGGCTTCGTCCAGCTCCTTCAGCAGCTTCGTTGCGGTACTTCGCTCGCGGTCGATCTCGAGCAGGGCGCGCTTTTCGGACGCTCTGAGCCGCTCCTCTGCGCGTTCCGCCGCTTCCCGCTGCTTAGCCAGATCGCGCGAAAACCCTTCCCTCACCGCATGGAGTTCGCGATCGCGCGCGGCCAGCGCCGCCCTGAGGCGCGCCACTTCCCCCTCGAGCGCCTTTCGCTGCGCATGCCCTTCGGCCTGCACCCTGTCCAGTTCCCGGACCTCGACCTGTGCGGCCAGCAGCGCGGCGGTGCGCTGCTCGAGCGCGGACTCGGTGCGACCCAGTTCGTCGCGGGCCGCGACGACCGACTGCTGCGCCTCGGTCCGCTGCGCCTCGACTTCAATGCGCAACCCGTCGAGCGCCGCCTCCGCTGACGCGGACGCGCGGGTCCACAGGGTGGCGACCAGTTCGCCGGCGGCCGCACCGAGATCGGCGGGCAGGTCGGGATGGTCGATGCGTACCCGGCTTTTCTCGCGCAGTTCCGCCCAGAACTCGCCGAGCACGGCGGTCGGCGTGCCCATGCTGCCGCGCCGGACGAGCTGATACAGACGGTTGGCGGTCGGCGTGATGCCGTGACGGAAGAACAGCAGCGCGCACACCTCGCGATACAGCTCGCGCGTCTTCGGAAACGTCGCCTTCAGACGCTCGATCTCGGCGGCCAGCGCCGCGTCGGGGGACAGCACGTCGCTCATGAGGATTTTCACCGGTGAATTTTGCGGAATATTACTACGTAAACCGGCTATTTCCTAACCCTACCTCCGCGTAATTTTGACATTAACCGTATAATGTTGAAATTATATGGCGGAGGTGCGACACTCGCCGCGTGACACCCCGAATCCGCCCGCGCCGCTCCCCACGCCCATGAAAACTGTCCTGATCGCCCCGCGCCCGCTTGACGCGCTCGAGCTGCCCGCCGATCTCGACGGCCGCGACGGCACCAACCGCGCGCACGGCCACGCGCAGATCGCCGCCCGCGATGATCTGGCCGCAGTGCGTGCGTGGCTTGCGCGCGTCGCCGACAAGAAGACGACCTTCGAGAATTACCGCAAGGAAGCCGAGCGGCTGCTGCTGTGGGCGATCGTGCAACTGGGCAAGCCGCTGTCGTCGCTCACGCACGAAGATCTGCAACTGTTCCGGCAATTCCTGAAAGACCCACAGCCCCACGCGCGCTGGGTCGCCGACGCCGGACGCAAGTACCCGCGCCAGGACCCGCGCTGGCGTCCGTTCTACGGGACGCTCCGGCCAAGCAGCCAGTACCAGGCGATGGTGATCATCAACGCGCTGTTCGCGTGGCTCGTCGAAGCCGGTTACCTGGCGGGCAACCCGCTATCGCTTTCGCGCCAGCGCACCCGCCGTTCAAAACCCCGCATCACCCGCTACCTCGACCGCGAGCTGTGGAACGAAGTGAAGCACCATATCGACAGCCTGCCAAAAGACTCGCCCCGAGAGCGCGAGCGCTACCTGCGCGCGCGCTGGCTGTTCACGCTCTTCTATCTGGGCGGCCTGCGTATCTCCGAGGTCGGCGGCAACACGATGGGATGCTTCTTCTGCCGCCGCGATGCCGACGGTCACGAGCGCTGGTGGCTCGAGGTTCTGGGCAAGGGCGACAAGGAGGGACTGGTACCCGCCTCTGCCGAAATGATGGTGGAACTGGGGCGCTACCGGCGTGAGCGCGGCCTGTCCGCCCTGCCTTCAAGACATGAGGAGACGCCGCTCGTACTGCCGCTCGGCAAATCGATGAAGCCGCTCACCCGCGCCGCGCTGCACACGATCGTCAAGGGCATCTTTGCCGGCGCGGCCGAACGGCTCCGGCTGCGCGGCGCCGGATTCGCAGCACAGGCGGATCTGCTCGAACAGGCCTCCGCACACTGGCTGCGCCACACCGCCGGATCGCATATGGCCGACGGCGGTGCCGATCTGCGGACTGTGCGCGACAACCTGCGGCACGCGTCGCTGACGAGCACCAACCCCTACCTGCACACGCCTGACGAACAGCGCCACCGGGAGACCGAGGAAAAGCACCGTATCGAATGGTAAAGGCGCCGCTGAACACGGCACCGTGACCTTCCGGCTTGTGTGGCAGCGGCTCACGCTGCTGCCAAGCGATACGGAGAGGCGCGCGTCGAGATCATCCCCTCAACTGCCGGGCATCACGGCTTTTCGCCTCGAACAAACCTGAGGAGTCGTGGCGCCGTACGCAGCTGCATGTCGCCCCTCCTCGCCACAGGAATGCTTGATTAACATTGACACATGTGCAATTGCACATATAAAGTGCTCGACATGCACATCTCCCGCAGCCGACACCCTGTCGTCCTCGCAACCCTCGAAGCCGCCGTGGTATCCGGGATTTGTTCATTGCGCAGAAGAAGCTCGGCACGACAAGCATTCGCGAATATCGTTTGAGCAATGATTCGCCCTTTTATGTGCATTTACACATGTTGGCGAAGTGGACCGGCGTTCCGCAAAGAATGCCAGTCATTTCGCCATCCATACAACCTGAGAGAGGAAGAAAGTCATGAGCACAGATCTCGTACTGGTATCTGGAGCCACCGGTGAAACAGGCGGCTACACGGTCCAGTGTCTTCTTGACCAAAAGCTTGCCGTTCGAGCCCTGGTCCATAGGGACGATAGTCGCGCAGAAGCGTTGCGGATCATGGGCGCCCAGGTGGTTGTCGGCGATCTCCTGGTCCATGACGATGCAATCCGGGCGCTGGCCGACGTCAGTGCAGCGTACTTCTGCTATCCGGTTCGCCCAGGGATCATTCCAGCAACGGCCTATTTTGCCGACGCGGCCAGGCGGGCAAACCTGAAGCTCATCGTCAATATGTCGCAGATCTCTGCGCGAGAGGATTCAAAAAGCCACGCAGCACGCGATCACTGGATTGCCGAGCGCATCTTTGACCGGTCGGGTGTTCCCACCACACATCTTCGTCCCACCTTCTTCTCGCAATGGCTGTTGTACCCACACTCACGCACAGCGATTATCGAACAAGGCATCATCGACCTGCCGTATGGAGCGGGTCGCCATGCGCCGATTGCAGCGGAGGACCAGGCGCGCCTGATCGCGACAATACTCGCTGCCCCGGATGGACACGCCGGAAAAACCTACAACCTCCATGGACCGGTCGAGCTTGATTAGTCCGGAATCGCCGCAGCGGTAAGCGAGGTCTTAGGTCGCAAGATTATCTATCAGCCATCGACCATCCCACAATATCGCGAGCGCCTGGAGAATGCGGGCCTGCCGGAATTTCTAATTCAACACTTCTGTGCCATCGCCCTTGACTACAAGGACGGAATTTTTTCCGGCGAAGACGATGTTATTGCGAGACTCACAGGGAAGCCACCCATGACCGTTCAGGCATTCGTTTCCAAGCACCGCAACCAATTCGAAGCCGGTATCGGAATCTGAACGCTCGGTCGGCGCAACGGCCTGCATCTAACGCCAGAATCGCAGCACCAAATATTACCAATAGGAGAAACGAAGTGAATGTAGATCTCACGGGCAAAATCGCCCTCGTCACGGGTTCAACAGAAGGCATTGGTTTTGCTATCGCCCACGCGCTTCATAACGCCGGGGCCGACGTTGTCGTAAACGGTCGCACCAGACAGAAGGTCGATGCGGCCATTGCGCGCCTTGGGGGCCGCGCGCGGGGTCATGCCTTCGATCTCGCCACCGCCGATGGTTGTCATGGCCTGATCGAAGCCGAGGTCGAACCAGACATCGTCGTAAGCAACCTAGGGATTTTTCAACCTCAGGATTTTTTTGATACCGATGACGAGATCTGGGATCGTCACTGGCAGACAAACGTCATGGCGGGTATGCGACTCGCCCGTGCATATTTGCCAAGGATGGCAGAAAAGGCGTGGGGTCGTTTCGTCTTCCTGGGTTCGGAATCCGCATTCAACGTCCCGGTCGAAATGATTCACTATGGCATTAGCAAAACGGCGGACGTGGCGCTCGCTCGTGGCCTCGCGAAGCGTATGGCAGGCACAGGCGTGACAGTGAATTCCGTCCTGCCCGGGCCGACTTTTACTGAGGGAGCGGGCGAAATGCTTAAGGACCAAATCACGGCCGACAGGTCCTTTGAGCAAGTCGGTATTGACTTCGTGAAAACCCATCGACCAACCTCCATCATCCAGCGACCCGCAACAGTAGAAGAGGTCGCGAACATGGTGGTCTATGTCGCCTCGAAGCAGGCATCAGCGACGACCGGTGCTGCGCTCAGAGTCGACGGTGGGGTGGTCGATTTCATCGTTTAACATCGGCCTTCGATCATCCAGATCGCTACCTCTCGCTACCCTCATTGACCGGGATAGGCTGGCTTCGCGGCTGGTCAATTCAATGCGCTTGCTCATTGTGCTTCGGCATGAGGCGGATAGATACCGCGTCTGCTATCCGTCAGAGATTCCCGGATAGCCGCTACCTCGCCGTCTGACTTGCGGCCGAATGACCTGCTGCTTTTCGCAAGGAGTCTTTATTGCGGGTGGCAGCGAACTATTCGTTTTACTGCTCGCCATTGTCAAAGTCATTGACGAACTTTTCCGCAATGAAATCCATTACAAGGCGCACGGCCGCCTGCCGTCGCATGTCCACGTGGGCGATAAGATAAATGTCACGCGACAGTTTGTCTGCGTCCACAGGCAGCGCGATCACGCGTTTATCGTCCGCCGCAAAAAAATCAGGCAATGCGGCAATCCCCAGACCTTCGCGCGCCGCGGCAAGCTGGCTCACCAGATCGTTACTCCTGAACCCGATCCGGCGGCCATCCGCGAAGTCAAGTAGCCATACTTGCTCCGGTACGTGATCGAGTGCCGCGTGATAAGCAATGAACTGCCATTCGCCGGATGGCCGGCTGATGTAGCCTTGCGCTGCATACAGCCCATACGTCATGCTTCCGATCCTCCGGGAAACATAGCTTGGTTCGGTAGGTTGAGTCAGGCGAACGGCAATATCCGCCTCCTGACGACTCAGCGAGATCATCGGCTGAGTGCCCAGGAGCGTCAGTTCAATTTCGGGATGCCGTGAAGCAAGTTCGGCAAAACGCGGCGCGAGGAAGACGCTCGCGAACGCAGGCGGTGCACTGACCGTGACTCTCGCCCGCGCTCCCGTCTTACGGCTTCGTACTGCCCTTTCCAATGCATGAGCCTGCGCCTGCATGCCCTCGGCGCCGCGCGCAACGTCAAGGCCCGCATCGGTTAGCCGCCAACGTCTCGCGAGACGGTCCACCAACGTTTCTCCCAGAGCGTGCTCCAGCGCTGCGATACGCCGCGCAACCGTCGCGTGATCCACCTGCAGCTTGCGCGCCGCACCCGACAGAGTGCCAGCCTCCGCCAGGGCGATGAAATGTCTCATGTCATTCCAGTCGAACATTGGTGCAAATTCTCACAAGCGATGTGAATGCTTTCAGGGTTCCCGGCTTCCGGTACCAGTGCTATTTTTCATGACGCTTGACATCTTATCGTGATGCCGGCGCCGGTGCATACGCCGCATCTCGCGGCATCCATTGATAGCGATGGAAGTTAACGATTTCCGAGGAGCCAGGTTGATCAGGATTCTTCCCTTATGCCTCGGCACGTTTGCGCTTGGCATCGACGCGTACATCATGGCGGGCTTGCTGCCCGGCATCGCCAATACCTTCGCGGTCTCTGCCTCCGTGGCAGGTCAAACAGTCACAATCTTCACTGCGTGTTATGCCGTTGCAGCGCCGGTGTTTGGCGCGCTGACGGCAGGCAAACCCGTGCGGCGCGTGCTGGGCGCAGCGCTGGTCCTTTTCACGCTCGCGAACACGCTTAGCGCGCTCGCAACTAGCTTCCCCGTTCTGCTCCTGTCGCGCGCGGTGGCAGGAGTCGGCGCAGGCCTATATGGTCCCAGCGCCTTCAGTGCTGCTGCAAGCATGGTTTCTCAGGAACGACGAGGCCGCGCACTCGGTCTCGTTGTTGGCGGCCTGGCGCTAGGCACCGCCGTCGGCGTACCTTGCGGTCTCATTGTCGCTCACGGTTTCGGCTGGAGAAGCGCGACGTGGCTGATAGTGGCGCTAGGTGGAATCGCATTGACGGGCGTCGTATCGCGGATGCCGGAAATCGCCGCTTCGACACCACCTTCGCTTCGCCAACGCGTTGCAGTACTGGTCGATCCACGTGTCGCTGCAACTATTGCTGTTTCATTCGTCACATCTGCGGCATCAATCGGGCTTCACACCTTCGTGGCACCGCTGCTGCGCGCGAGCGGCGGCATCACTGACCCGTTGCCCTATCTGTGGGCCTGGAGTGTAGGCGGGGTTCTCGGCATCTACTTCTGTGGCGCGCTGATCGACGCCACCAGCCGCCCGGAATGGGTGATGTCCCTCGTACAGATTCTGATGGTCGCAGTTTTCGGGACCTTGGGACCAGCGCTGCCGTATCCCGCAGCGGCTCTTGCCCTGTTTGGTCTCTGGGGCGCCGCGGCGTGGTCCTCGCAGGCGCCCCAACAACACAGATTGCTGACTTTGCATCCGGATAAAGCAAGCATCGTCGTCGCATTACAGAGCTCCGCGCACTATCTCGGTAGCGCTGCTGGCGCTGCGCTGGGCGGGCTCGCCCTTGCCGCGGGCATTCGTCTTACTCAGTTGCCGCTGTTATCTACGGCACTGGTCGTCATCGCCCTGTCAGGGCAACTCGGCATTGCCATCTGCGCGAAGTCGGACCAGATCCGCTCTCGCCCAGGCGAGGCATGATCCCAATCAAAGAGGAAATTCTCAATGAAAGCCATTCAGTATCGAACATTCGGGGGCCCCGAAGTCCTCGAATACGTCGGATTGCCCGACCCCGAGCCGCGAGCGGGCGAAGTGCTGATCGAAACCACTGCTATCGGTGTTAATTTTCCGGATATCCGGGAGCGCTTGGGTGTCTATAACCGGGCGGAGACGCAGGTCGGCGGCGTGACGCTGCCTCAAGTCGGCGGGCTCCAAGTGGTCGGCCGTGTGCTCAATGCCGGCACGGAGGCGCACGCTCACCTGGTTGGACGCAAGGTGATGGCCCTGATGTCGAAGGGCGCTTACGCGCAACGTGCAGTGGCTCGCGCTGACATGCTCGTTGAACTCGAAGACGATACCGATGATGTCGTCATGGCGAGCGTGGCTTGTCAGGGAGTGACTGCATTTCTCGCTCTTCAGGTTTGCACCGTGCTGCGCCCGGGCGAAAGCGTGCTGGTTCATGGCGCAGCCGGCGGCGTCGGCAACCTCGCCGTCCAGATTGCGAAAGTACTCGGTGCCGCAACGGTAATCGGGACTGCGAGTTCAGACAGCCGCCGAGCCTTCGTCCTGAGCCGTGGCGCCGACCATGCGATTGCGTATGACTCGCCGCACTGGCCGGAATCGGTCTTGAGCCTCACTGACGGGAAAGGCGTCGACGTCATCCTCGAAACAATCGGAGGCGACGTCTTCGAAGAGAACTTCGCCTGCCTTGGCATGCTCGGCCGATGTGTTGTAATCGGTTCGACGCGCGGCCCCGGCGAACCTGTCGCGCCGCGTCGGTTGATGGCAAAAGCGCAAACGCTGACCGGAGTCTATCTCCCCTCATTTTTTCAGCGCCCAGATCTTATCCAGCGTGGTCTGCGCTTCCTGAAAGACGGCATTGGACAAGGACTGATTCGACCCTGGGTCGCCGCTACGTTCCCGCTCAGCCGCGCGGCCGATGCGCATGCCATGCTCGAACGCCGCGAGGTCCAAGGCGTCATCGTCCTCGATCCGAGGTACTGATCAGTGGCGCTGCTCCAAGGCGTTCGCGCAGGTCAGCTCATGGCCCCGCCTGCTGAACGTTCTCCCTGAAAGATCCCAATCCCAAGCTTATTTATGAAAAAAAATTACGTCGTCGCCGCCGCGCTCGTTGCTACGTTAATGTCTGCAGGTGCGACGCAGGGCGCGGAAACGGATGCGGCTCCTCTGAATCTTAGCTCTGCGCACCCATTACCCGATGGATCGCTTGAAGATGTGAAGAACCGCTTCAGGCAATTGACGTTGGCGGCAAACCGGCACGACGCCACGGCCATAGAGAAGATGTTCTGGGACTCGCCATCAGCGCTGCTGGTCGCCAAAAGCGTCGATCCGGCGGAAGGAAGCTGGGCGGGTTTTTGGGGATCTGAATCAGTGGCTCACAAGCTTCAGGACATATACGCTGCGGGCACCCTCACCCTGTTTCCTGACTGGCCAAAGCTAAAAGTCGTGGGCATTTCTTCAACAGTCGCACAGACGTATGCGCCGATGAAAATCGCCGTCAACTACGGCGGCCAGGATCCATCTCCGCGTCCATTTATCATGATCATTCAATGGCTGAATCTGGATGGTCAATGGAAAATCGCGTCGGAAATCATCTTGCCAGTGCCGTCGCCCTGACCCGCCCCGGTTCAGTCCGAACGCGCGATATAGCCGCAAGTTGCCGCCGATCCAAGTCGTCGTTGTCGATGAAGTTGCCCGCCGCCTGTCATAAACATGCCTGGTGCCATGAAATGCTCATGGCACCAGCGCTTTTTTGGCCTCTCGGAGGATAGATGACGACAGTTGCTCGTCGTTCACCATACGCGCCATGGTAAGTGCGCCCATCATGGTTGATAGCATGACAAGCGCCTTCTTCCTCGCCGCCGCGGGTGGCAGTTCGGTGAGACGGCTTGCGATCAGGTTAATAAGGTTCACGATGCCCTCCGTGGCCGCGTCGCGCACTTCGTCGCTGGAGCGTGCCAACTCGCTTGCGAGTGCGACGAAGGGACAGCCGCTGCCAGGATCGTCCCGATGCTCCAGAGAAAGATAGTCGTTGATCGCGACGTTCAGACCCCGAACGTCGGTCGAACGCGACAGCGACGCTTCCATCGATTCGCGCAGCGAACCGGCGGCGAGTTGTAGCGACTCCAGTACTACATGTTCCTTCGAAGTGAAATGTTTGTAGAATCCGCCGTGCGTCAGGCCCGCCTGCGACATAAGATCGGCGACGGCAGTCCCGTCTATGCCGTTTTCCCGAAACCGGCTGGACGCCGCCTCGATGATGCGCTGGCGGGTCTCGGCCGCCTCCTGTCTGGATTTTCTCATGACCTCGATGATCTTTCGTGAATTTAGATTTGATATAACATCTAGCTCGCTGCTGCAAGTCGGAAACGCACTCATTGCGTAGGGAGCGATATGAAGTGTCGCGCCCTACGGATCCACCACCCAGCGCGGGGCACCCCGTTCTCCGCTAGCCGCTCGCCATCAGTTGATCAAGGGCGCGTCTGTGCCGACGCGATAGCCACTTAAAGACGGATCCCCAAGATCAGGGTTATCCAAAAGTAAGGGACTCTTTTCGAATAGCTCCGCCGCCCACTCCACAAAGACTCGTGCTTTAAGTGCAACCTGCCGGCGGTGTGGAAATACGGCTGCAACCCGCATCGGCCTTGGCTGCCACTGAGACAGCACTTCGACGAGTGTGCCTGAGTTCGGGTACGGCGCAAGTATGAACCGCGGAGCCTGAATCAACCCCATGCCACGAGCACTGCATATCGCACCGGCCTCCGCGTCGCTGATTGAAAGCACAGCCGGCACGCCGACCTCGACCGCATCACCGTTGATGTCAAACATGAAGTTCGCGACTTTTCCGGTAGCATGTGAGAGGCATTGCACTGCAAGATGTTGCTGGAGATCCTCCATGCGTTGAGGTTCGCCGTAACGGAGAAGATAGTCGGGGCTGCCAGCGGTCACTATCTCCAGATCACACAGTCGGCACTGGATGACGCCTGGGTCTTCAGGTTCCCCCATACGGATTGTACAGTCGAGGTTCTCATGGCTCGGGTGAACGGGTTCATCATCCAGTCCGATCATCAGCTCGAGATCAGGGAACCGCTTGTGAAAGTCGGCGATGGCTGGCAAGACGACAATCCTTCCAAGCGCCATCGACATCTGCACGGAAAGCCGACCTCGCGGTCCGTGCTGAGCGCTAGCCAGCATCTCTTCCGACTCACTGATCTCAGCCAGAATCCGTATGCAATGCCGGTAGTATTCCGCCCCCTCCGGCGTAAGGTTTAAGCGTCGGGTTGTCCGCTGCATCAGACGAATCCGCAAGTGTGCTTCCAGCTTCCTGACGACAACTGACACCGTCGAACGCGGAAGACGGAGCGCGTCCGCCGCACGGGAAAAGCTGTTCAGCTCAACCACCTTGGCAAACACCTGCATTGACTGAAACCGGTCCATATCGTCTCATTTCCTGCCGTGTGCCGTCGAGAACCGCCATAAGCACGTAGCAACCGCGAACTGTTTCAACCGATGTACACGCAGACCGTTGCAGAAACCGCTCTTTTCGGCGACTCGACGGCGTAATCAGACAACCACCCTGGTCACGGAGGACACAACGCAACGGCCAAACCTCTCATCTGACCGGAACGGCCGCTGGCGAACTATTGGTTGCCACCCGGGCGTCGGGGGAGATGTCCCAGCCGCCGCCCAGCGCACGAAATGCCCCGACCGCGGCGCGCGCCGCGTCCGCGCGTGAGCTGTCCAGACCGTCACGCGCGACGAGGAGTTGACGGTCCGCGTCCAGCACATCTGTGAGGGTTATGGCCCCTGCTCTGTAGGCGCGTTCGGACAAGTCGCGGGCGCGCGTCAGTGATGCCACTTCACCCTGCAACTCCTGCCGTCGAGCCTCTGTCTGGGAAAGCGCTGTGAACGCGTTCTCAACATCCTCAGCGGCCTTGAGCACCGCCTGGCGATACAGTGCAAGCGCCTCTGCGTTCGCGCCTCGCGCCTGCTTGACCTCCGCATCCACCTTCCCGAAGTCAAACAGACGCCACCGAAGCGCTCCCGTACCGACCGGCTGAAACGCTGCCGCGGTAAAGAGGTGATTGGTGCTCACGCTGTCAAAGCCAAGCGCGCCAGACAGGGAGATCTTCGGGTAATAGCCCGAGATTGCCGCGCCGATCCGCTCACTTGAAGCGGCCACTCGCCGCTCCGCCGCGATGATGTCAGGTCTACGCCTCAAGACGTCCAGTGGCTGGTCGTTATCGTCAATCTTCGGGATCGCGGGGATGGTGGAGGAGACGGACAGTTCATGCGCGTACGTTCCCGGCTGCGCACCCATCAGCACATCCAGGCGGTTTAGTTGCGCCTCAAGCGACGTGCGCAGGATAGGTACAGTGGACCTTGCCTGTTTTAGCAGCGCCTCGGCCTGGGCAATCTCCCTCTCGTCCGCCGCGCCCGCGCGACGCCGCACCCGGACAAGCTCAAGAAGGCGTCCGTCCGTGTCAATCTGATCCTGCGCCACCGCAAGCCGCGTCTGGAACCCTCTGACCTGCAGGTATGCATCGGCGGCGTCGGCGGCCACCGTAATCCGCGTGCCGAGTTGCTCAGCCTCGGCCGCCTGCACTTCGTCACGCGCCGCAGCGGCGCTGCGGCGCAGTCCGCCGGCCAGATCGATTTCCCAGCTCGCAGCAGCCCCAACGTTGTACTCGCGCTGATCGCGACTGTAGCCAGGAAACGTTCTCGCGATCGTGCCGACCGGACTTACCAGGCTCTGGTGTTCAGCGGTGCCCGTCGCGTCGAAATCGAGCGTTGGCAGAAGCTGCGCGCCCGCCCCCGCTGCGACCGCCCGCGCCTGCTGAACGCGGGCAAACGCTGCCGCAAGGTCCAGGTTCTGCGCAAGAGCACGCTGAACGACGGTTACAAGCATTGGATCATCAAATCCGGTCCACCAGGTGTCGAGGTGCGGAGACGGTCTGGCCGCTTGCTGGGTGCTTGTCTCAACCCGGCTATGGAACGGCATAAGCTGCGTAGTGGGCGCCGCATAATCTGGCCCCACCGCACAAGCCCCCAGGCCCGTCGCGATTGCTACGCCCGCGCATATAACACGGAGCAGGCTCGTTGAAGGTCGGCGCATGACCGTTTGACGTCCGTCTTCAGCCGGCTGCCGCCGGCACCCCGTTTTCGCTCCGCTTATCTCGGGCAGATATGGGGCGCCGTCATGCGGCTCGTGTCGAAGATTGCCAGCTTCACTATGCGAACCTGAAACACACATTAGTCTGCGAGCAAAGGCAGTAGTGAAGATCATGTGCGCTCCTTACGGCCAAATTTGCGGATGAAAACATAAAAGGCAGGAGTGAACAGAAGTCCGAAGCACGTCACACCCAGCATGCCGAACAGCACCGCCGTTCCCAGCGACTGGCGCATTTCAGCGCCTGCTCCTGTGGCGACCGCGAGCGGCGCCACTCCGAGGATGAAGGCAAAAGACGTCATCAGGATTGGACGCAGGCGTGTGCGTGCAGCGTGCACCGCGGCGTCAACCGGTGCGGTCCCCTCGTCCTCCTTCTGACGCGCAAATTCGACTATCAGGATGGCATTCTTCGCAGCCAGTCCGACGAGAACGACGAAGCCGATCTGCGCCAGGATATCGATGGGCATGCCGCGAGCGATCAGGCCAGTGACCGACGCGAGAATACACATCGGTACGATCAGGACGATCGCAAGCGGTAGCTTCCAGCTCTCATACTGCGCGACGAGAACGAGAAACACGAACAGCGCAGCTGCTCCGAATACCAGGAGCGTGGGCGTGCCGTGTTGCTGCTGCTGGTAAGCCAGGTCCGTCCATTCGAAGCTGATACCCTGCGGCAGCACCTGATGGGCAAGCTCTTCCATGCGATGGAGTGCTGTACCGGTGGCAATGCCTGGCGCTGCGACGCCCTGAACTTCCGCGGCAGGATACAAGTTGTAGCGAGGCACCCGATAGGGAATCGTACGGTTCTCCATTTGCGCCACTGTGCCGATCGGCACCATTTCACCGAACTGGTTTCGCGCTTTTAGACGGGTGATGTCCTGAGGGGTATGCCGGAATTGCCCGTCAGCCTGAACAATGACCTGATAAGTTCTGCCAAGGTAGTTGAAGTCGTTCACGTACTGTGAACCCAGATAGACTTGCAGTGCGGAAAACACATCCGTGGGTGTGAGCCCGACCTTTTCGGCCTTTACGCGATCAATATTCGCGAAAACCGATGGTGACCCCGCATTGAACAGGGTAAAGACTCCGGCAAAACTTGGATCCCTGTTGGCCGCAGCAACAAGGGCATTCGCCGCATGCACGAGCGCCTCTGACCCAAGTCCCGCGCGGTCCTCCAGCATCATCTTGAACCCGCCTGAATTGCCAAGACCCTGCACAGGAGGCGGCGGAATGGTCAGCACATAAGCGTCCTTGATGACGGAAAGGCGTTTGCGCAGGTCGGCCAGTACCGTGTTCGCGGTCACTCCCGGAATCTCGTGGTTGTACAGCGACGGCAACCCCGAAAAAATCGTTCCCGAGTTTGACGCCACGGTCAACGTTGTTGCGTCAAGCCCAACGAACGGGGCAACGTGTTCAATTCCGCGCGTCGTCAGGATAATGTCAATGGCATTTCGGACCACTTTCTCTGTACGGTCGAGTGCCGCGCCCGGCGGAAGTTGAACCACGGTAATCAGATAACCCTGATCCTGCTCCGGAATAAAGCCGGTTGGCGTACGCGAGAACTCAAGACCCGTAATGCCAATCAGCACGACGTATATTGCGAGAACGACGGTGAGTCCACGAACGATACGACGTGTGACGTTTCCGTACCCGAACGACAGTCTGTCAAAGCCCCTGTTAAAGCGATCAAAGCCAGCGTGTAGCAGACGCTGCGCGAGGCCCCCGTGCGACGCGATATGCGGCTCATGCGACTTGAAGAGCACCGCGCAGAGGGCGGGACTCAGCGTAAGCGACACAAAGCAGGATATGACAGTCGATGCTGCGATCGTCACCGCAAACTGGCGAAAGAACAGCCCGGAAATCCCGCTAAGGAAGGCGGACGGGATGAAGACCGCACATAGCGTTAACGCAATCGACAGCAGTGCCCCGCCCACCTCGTCCATCGTCCGGTGGGCCGCCTCGACCGGCGACATGCCAGAGCGCATGTTGCGCTCGACGTTCTCGACTACGACGATCGCATCATCAACCACAATGCCGACCGCCAGCACGAGGCCAAACAAAGACAGGTTGTTTAGCGATATTCCGAACGTGGCGAGTACGATGAACGACCCAAGCAGGGAGACCGGAATTGCAACGACGGGGATAATCGTGGCCCTCCAGTTCTGCAGGAAAAGAAAGACGACGCCAACAACCAGCAGGATTGCGACGAATATGGTGACAATCACCTCGTCGACCGATTTGCCGATAAAGATGGTCGGGTCGTAGATGATCTTGTAGTCCATTCCTGCGGGGAACTCATTCTTTAGCCCGCGCATAGCGGACAAAACCTGCTGCTCGACTGCAAGTGAGTTCGCACCGGGCTCCGCGTAGATGAGCAAGGTCGAAGCGTTGTCACGGTCCATGAAAGCGGTTGAGCCGTAGTCTGCGGCGCCGACTTCGACCCGGCCAATATCGCGTATCCGCGTCACGCGACCCTGTGCGTCGGACTTGACGACGACGTCGGAAAATTGCTGTGGCGTGGACAGCCGGCCGAGCGCCTCTACGTTTATCTGGTACGCGTCGCTGCCCGCCGTGGGCGGCTGGTTCAGGACACCAGCCGATACCTGCAGGTTCTGTGCGCGTAGTGCTGTGAGCACTTCACTCGCATTCAGATTATTGGCTGCGACCTTGTCGGGGTCGATCCAGATACGCATTGCGTACTCACGGGCACCCTGGAACTGCACGTCGCCGACGCCTTGCAGACGCGCTAGCGTGTCCTTCACGTGCAACGTCGCGTAGTTCGAGAGATAAAGTGTGTCGCGCGTTCTGTCAGGTGAGTACAGGTGAACAGCCAGCAAAATGCTAGGTGTGGACTTTCTCACCTGAACGCCAAGGCGCTGGACGTCTTCTGGCAGGCGCGGTAATGCATCCTGAACCCGATTCTGTGTGAGCATCTGCGCGACGTTCAGGTCAGTGCCGATACGAAACGTAACCGTGACCGTCAACCGGCCGTCTCCCGTGGACTGGCTGCTCATGTAGAGCATGTTCTCAACGCCGTTGATCTGCTGCTCCAGCGGCGTGGCCACTGTTCGCGCAATCGTTTCGGCCGACGCACCCGGATAGGATGTCGTCACCTGCACAGTCGGTGGAACGATCTCCGGGTACTGCGCGACGGGAAGCACGAACATCGCGCCCAGGCCAATTAGCGTCAGAAAGGCACTGACCACCGTCGCGAAGCGCGGCCTGTCGATAAAGAAATGGGCAATACGCATGGCTTCACTGTCCGCTAGTTCTGTTTAGGCTCATAGCGGATCGCACCATCGCGCGTCGCCACTTTCGTTCCGGGCGCCGCAAAGGGCAAACCGTCGACGATCACGCGATCGTCCCGAGACAGGCCCGAGCGGATCACGCGCAATCCCCCGCGTATCTCGCCGACCTCGACATGCTTTGCCACAACCGTTCCGTCGGTGCTAACCGTCATCACGAGGTACTCGGACTGGTCGGGTAAAACGGATGCGTCCGGCACGAGCAGCGTCGGTGCGGGATGCGCCACCGCGAGACGCACGCGCGAGAACTCGCCAGGTATAAAGCGCAGGTCGGCATTGGACACCGTCGCTCGGGCGTGGATTGTGCCGCTGGAACGGTCCAGCACGTTGTCGACGAAATCAAGCGTCCCTTGCCGTGTGTAGGTCGTCGAATTGCCCGCCGCCAGCTCGACGCGATTTGCAATCGGCCCTTTGGCGTCGCCGCGATACTGCGAAAACGACTGGAAGTCCGCCTCGCTCATATCGAAGTCGACGTATACCGGATCGAGCGAGACGAGCGTCGCGAGCAATGTCGTCGGACTCGTTGCGCCACGGCTGCCTCCAATAAGGTTACCGGTGGAAACGAGATGCCTGCCAATGCGGCCGGTAAACGGCGCCGTGATGCGGCAGCGATCCAGATCGAAGCGGGCGTCGCGGATCTGCGCCGCAGCGTCGTCGAGTGCGGCTTGCGCAGCATTCAGTTCGGACGTGCGCTGCTCGACGTTCTGCGTCGTGCCAGCATCATTGCGCTCAAGCTCCCGTGCGCGCGCCAACTCCTGCTTTGCCAGAACGAGGCGCGCCTCAGCGGTCCGCCGCAAGGCAGTCGCCTGCGCGAGCCGAATCTCATACGGCACGGGATCGATGGTGAACAGCAGATCGCCCTTGTGAACGATGTCGCCGTCCCTGAAGTGAATACCTGTGAGCGTACCGCCTACCTGTGCGCGCAGTTCCACCTGATCGACGGCCGAGAACTGCCCAAGAAATCCGAGTCGGGTGTCAAGGTCGCGTACCAGCGGCCGACTGATTGTTACCTCATGGGGCGGCACGGGTCGAGCATTGGCGACGCTATCACCGCCATCATGCGAGTAGAGAAACCACGCGCCCCCGCTTACCATGATCACAGCGGCCGC
Source organism: Paraburkholderia sp. SIMBA_053 (assembly GCF_046534895.1). Classification (NCBI taxonomy): domain Bacteria; kingdom Pseudomonadati; phylum Pseudomonadota; class Betaproteobacteria; order Burkholderiales; family Burkholderiaceae; genus Paraburkholderia; species Paraburkholderia sp. SIMBA_053. Next base: position 28,003 of record NZ_JAWRXU010000023.1, read on the forward strand.
GGCAGCCCAGCTTCTGGCGCGTCGGCCCACCGTGCCATATCGCGCACGACGAACCGTTCCGCCGTCTTCCAGCCTTGTTTTCGTATCCAACTTCGATCACCTCGAAAAGTGTTGTCGTTCGCTCGTCGCGAAACGGCGTCTCGACCAATCGGCGCACCAACTGATTGCGCGGACCGGCCAACTCGGCCATTTAGATTTCGTACAACTTCTAACCGCCGTTAGATTACATGTGAAATCTAATACGTCAAGACTTTTCAAGGCGCTAACCAGTAGCTCTACCGGCCCTGGACCGATGCATCTCAGAACCAGCAACGCTTCGCCCGATTGTTCGCGCCTGGCAGCATGTGTATTCATCATCGACGGATTTATGCGAACAACTGGATCCGCTATGCTGTGCACGCTTTTAACTACTGTGCGCGTGGAATCGCTTTCGCGTGCCATGGCAGGTGATTGCGTTTGTTCTTTTTGCGGCATGAAGGAGCGCTCCTCCATACCGGTCCTTCTTTTGTCGCGGCGCACGTTCCCTGAAGTGCGCTTTTTTTTGAGGCGCAAGACATGATCGGCGACGACGCGATGAGGCGATCCATTCACGAGCGCGAATCTCGAGCACACAGGCTGTCCCGGCAAGATGTGCTTTCCGACGTTCTGGATCTGATACGGCTACGAGGCGAATCAATCGAGATATACGAGACGGTCGAGGCGCAACGCAAGCCCTTTGATGCTGGACGCGCCCGCTTCCACTTTATTCAGAACGGCGCCTTCCGGCTCGACGCGATCGCTATCGATACGACCACGTTAGTCGCCGGTGATCTTGTTTTGCTACCTAAGGGACGTGCGCATGTTCTCTCCGCAATCCATGCGCGTGACTCTCTGCCCGGATCACCCTCGCGACCCGATGAATGTCGCAGCTTCGCCGAAAAGCCCTTTCGCGTCCTGACGGGCTCGTTCGTATTCGAATCCGCGTCCGCCGGCTCATTGATCGCGGGTCTACCGGATGTCATTCATCTCCGGGCCGACGCATCGGGTACACCGGAGTGGCAACACGCGATCCTGCGGTTCGTGCGGCTGGAAGCGAGCGAGCCGTCGCCAGGCGCTGCGCTCATGATCTCGCGCCTGATCGATCTGCTGGTGATACGGAGCTTGCGCGAGTGGGTGGCGAAGAGTCCCGCTCATAGCGGATGGCTCCGGGGCCTCGGCGACGCACGACTTGGGCGTGCACTGGCGGCCATGCATGAGGATCCCGCGCATGAATGGAAACTGGGTGCGCTTGCGAAGATTGCGACCATGTCCCGGTCGCACTTTGCGGACCGATTCACGGAGATTGTCGGCGAGCCGCCGCTCAGGTATCTCGCACGGTGGCGCCTGAGCCTTGCCGCGGATCTACTGCGTAACAGCGGCGTGCGAATCAGCGAGGCAGCGTCTGTTGCCGGTTACCAGTCGGACTCCTCGTTCTCGCGGGCCTTCAAGGCGCACTTTGGATATTCGCCCGGCGCCATGCGTCATGGTGCAGATCCGGATCGGGGCATGCCGTCACGCTGAGCTTCAGTCGAAAGCGATCATGCCACGCTCTACGCTGGGCCTCGCCATCACGGCAGCGAACCATCGCTGAAGTTGCGGATACCGCGCCCAGTCGATCCACGGCGATTGCGCGGCCACTATGCTGACAGCAGCGATGTCTGCAAGCGTGAATGATTGCCCTGCCATGAACGGTGCGTTTTCCAGAAACATCTCGCTCGCGAGGAGCATCTCAAGGCTGCGCCGTTCCATCAACCGTTGTCCCTCCTTGCACCCTTTGTTCTTCAGAAAGAAGGACGCGTGGCTGGGCGCAATCACGTCGGTCACGAAAAAAAAGAATCGCTCCAGTGCGAAGGGCGCCGATGCATCCGTTTCGGGCGGTAACAACCTGCCTCCCGCTCGTCGGGCAAGATAAAGAAGAATCGCATTGGACTGTGCGAGGACAAGCGGAGGCGCCGCCGACGAGCGAACTCGCAGCACCGGCACTTTTCCACTAGGATTTAGCGAAAGAAAATCTGGTGTGCGCTGCTCGCCCGCCCGAAGGTCGAGCTTCACGACCTGGTGGGCGATCGCGAGTTCCTGCAGCGCAATCGCCACACGAAGACAGTTACCCGTCTTCGCGCCATACAGGGTAACGTCGGCGGACATTGTCAGGGAGCCGGAGTTTCGGGCATGACGATGCGCTCGTACTGGCCGCCGGCCGCAGCTTGCCGGTACGCAGGCGCGTCAATCATCGACTGCGGAAAGATCGGAGCCAATGCACTGGCATCATCCAGCCGCTCGACGTGATGCTGCGCAAGCGTGAGCTTTGCAGCGCCAAGGTATGCCGATAACTGTTCGCTCGTCCGAGGTCCAATGATCGGCAGCGAACCCTTTAGCAAGACCCACGCTACTGCCACCTCGGATGGCGTGACCCCAAGCTCGGTCGCAACCGCAAGGGTGGCATCGACGATCGCCGTACGCTGGCCGGAATTTTCCTGCTGGAATACCGCACCGCCCAGTGCTTCAAGGCGGCCTTGCTCGCCCCGACGGTACTTGCCCGAAAGCAGTCCACCACCGAGCGGCGACCATGCCACCATCCCCAGTCCAAGGGCCTTGCCTGCCGGCATCAGTTCGTGCTCGGCTGTACGCTCGACCAGGCTGTGCTCGAACTGCAAGCCGGCGACTCGCGCCCAGCCACGCAATTCGGCGATGGTTGCCGCCCGCGCGACGCGCCACGCAGGGAAGTCAGACAGTCCGATATAGAGCACCTTGCCGCTGCGCACCAGGTCGTCGAGGCCTCGCATGATCTCGTCCGTTGGCGTGATGCCATCGTCAAAGTGCACCCAGTAGAGGTCGATGCGATCGGTCTTGAGACGCTTGAGGCTCGCCTCAACAGACAGGCGCATCGCGAGGCGGCTATTGCCCGTCGCCAAAGCGCCCGCGTTGGGCGCCGCAGCCTGAGTGTACTTGGTGGCAATCACGAAGTTATCGCGACGGCCCGAGAGGAGCTTACCGAGAAACTCCTCGGATTCGCCGAACTGATACACGTCGGCGCAATCCAGAAAGTTACCACCCGCGTCCGCATATCGGTCGACGATCTCGCGCGCGGCGTCGAGATCTGATCCGTACCCCCACCTGCCGCCGAAATTGGCTGTACCAAGAACCAGCTCAGACACGCGCAGGCCCGTATGCTTGCCGAAGAGACGATATCGCACGATTACACTCCTTGAAGTTTCGGGAGATACGGCGCCACCGAAACTGCCGACGTGTCGGCTGGCGTGAGGACACGACTGGTGGTCGAACCGCCGATATAACGCTCATAGATCCTCCACCCCGTCGCCGTCTTGCGCAGACGGTCACGCATCGGCGAATACAGCCAGATCGCGGGCAGTCCGGCATCGCTGTGCATCACCTGACCCGCACCCAGTTTCGACGCATCCTCGGGCGAGGCATAGCGGATCAGCAGATTTTGATATCGCACAACCACGCCGTCTTCGTCCTCATCGACGATATGGTTTGTGGCATGACGGCCCACGCCAGGTATCAGATACGGATAATCATGCTCGAAGAAGCGTCGGATTTCGGTGTGTCCACTAATCGTTCCGTGAAAGTGGTACGCCACGGCGTCGGGCAGGAACGCCTCGATCATGGCTTCGACGTCCCATGTCTCGAAGAACCAGTTGACGCGATTGACGAAATCGACGGCGCTGGCACGGTCTTCGGCGCTGACCGTGCTCGTATGTGGGACGGAAGGAAAGGCTGACATGCAAGATCCTTGAAAGAGAATGTCTATCGAAATGAGGCAATTCAATATGTGCAATTGCACATCTACATCCAAAAAATTTTCAGGTCGCAAAAACGACGGTCAACAGACCTGCTCGCAGTGCAGTCGCTTCTTTGCGACCGACGCCGGCTTCGAACTTCGCCTGCGCTGCGCGCCAGCACGGCTCAGCTTCCGACAGCTTCGCCTTGCCCGCAGCGGACAGCGTGAACGTCAGTGCCCCTTTCGGACCTTCCGCATCGCTCGTCAACCACCTTGCGTCCCTCAGGGGTCTGAGTGCACGTACTAACGTCGTCCGCTCCATGACCATCAGGTCCGCCAGATCGGCAACCGCGATTCCTGGATGCTCTTCAACGAGCGCAAGCATCGAAAATTGCGAGATCGAGATGCCCACGCCTGACAGGTGGCTATCGTAAATACGCGACACATACCTCGCAGCGCGACGCGCAGCCAGACAGTGACACAGATCGGGACCAGTGAGGGATTTCATGTCTCTTATTCTGATGTGCTATTACACATTTGTCAATGCTTCGTATAGCGGCACACGATGCTGCCAGATGCGTGCTTTTGTGCGGGGCCGCCTCCAGACATCGGCCAACTTTTCCGCACCCCACGCCTCGCCGGCCGACATTGCAACAGGCCGGTGCATACAGTCGTATCGACCATGGAAATCTTCTCTCTTATCTTTCGGACGCAATGTCATTGAAACCGGACGACATGCAATAGGCAGCGACCCTGAGGCCGGCTAACGTTCGCGTTGGCGTCGCGCTCGCCCTGATACTTTCTGTCGCTAGACGGGCGCGATATTCAAATCTCACTTCGCGTCCTAACGTTCCCATCATGAAGTCTTACATTCCGCGGCTCTTTGCCGCTCTTGTCGTATCGCTCGGTCTCGTCACCCTTGCATCCGTTGCGGCATGCGGCAGCTCTTCAGCGAGCACCACCGGCACGGTCGTACTGGTACACGGGGCGTGGGCCGACGGGTCTAGCTGGTCATCAGTCACGCGCGTATTGCAGGCGCGTGGTCTGAAAGTAGTCACTGTTCAGCTTCCTCGAACATCGTTAGCCGACGATGCCGCAACCGTCACCCGTGCCATCGATGCCCAGCAGGGGCCCGTCCTTCTGGTCGGACATTCCTACGGAGGCGCCGTCATTACGCAAGCCGGCAGCATTAACAAGGTTGCAGGTCTCGTTTATGTGTCAGCATTCGCGCCCGGAGACAACCAGTCGATCTCCGATCTGACGAGCCCATTCCCGAAGCCGGCCTGGCAGGCAGGTCTGGTACCCGACGAAGCTGGATTCCTTACGCTGAACACTGACACCTACCTGAGCAGTTTCGCACCGGATCTTCCGAAAGACACATCCAGTGTGCTCGCCACCGCTCAGGGACCGCTCAATGCGCGCTGCCTTACCGATAAGGTGTCTCAGGCCGCCTGGAAGTCCAAACCGTCGTGGTGGGTTTATGGCGACCAGGACAAGATCATTCCATCAGCGCTCCAGCAGGCCGAGGCAAAAGAGATCGGCGCGAAGATTACGTCGATTGCTGGCGCGAGCCATGTAGCACTGATGTCTCAACCTGCCGCGGTAGCCGCGGTAATTCTCGACGCGGCACGAGCCACTGGCGTGCTCTGACCGGTCGAGAAAGCATCAGCGCGGCGGAGTGACGCTCGCCGCGCCCGCCCTCTTGCGCAAGAGGCTCACGCAGTGCGAGCAGAGATATCATTTCCCTGACAACCTGAAAAATGATCACACGCAAAATAGTCGCGGTAGGTACGATGCTTCTGTCGTCATTGCTACTTTCCGCTTGCATGGCAACCACATCCAGCCAACCAGCGACGCAACAAACCTCATCGATCAGCGCCTCCCCTAAAAAAAATGGCACGAGCAGCAGCGACGTAGATGACCAGCAGGATGAACATGCCGACAACAGGGAAAAGCATAACCTCGAGATTCTTCGCTTTGTGCGGGGTTTCTAGCAAGAGAGGAATGGCGGTCAGCACGAGCCTGATGCTTTGCTCTTTTGGTGAGGAGGTGATGCTTTGAGGCGAGTCAAGCCCTCTGGGTGAGAGTTGCCCTGCTTTTTGATCTGATCCTCCAGCAAAAATTCAGGAAGATTCAACGACGTCTTCTCTGCCAGCCGTGCAACCGGCTGCGGCGGCCCACGCCGGAGCCGCAGCCAGTTTCCTGCGCGAGCATTTCCCACCGGATACCGAAGTGCAGCACCAACGCGATGCCAGTCAGCAGAGCGTCATCGCCTGCTGGCTTGCGTCTGAAACAGCTGTCGCGGCGGGGGTTTGGCGGCCGCAGCAACGGTGGCATCAGTTCCCCTCCACTCTTCATTTTATCGGTTTAGCGATTTTCTATTCGAGACGCGACACTGTCGATTTTGCCAAACCTTGAAGCTAAAGGTATGGCGGAGAAAAACAATAGATCAAGGACCGAAAAGGCTAAATCTTTTTGGAGTTTTACCGTAATCCAAATTGTAGGTGTCGTCCGCGCTCCGCAGGCGGCTGTTCAGGCATTACGACACTTGCTCTTTAAGCAATGGTGTATTGCGCGCGGTCGATGAACGTCTCGGCCATTCCGGATAAACGCTTATAGGGACTTTAGGTATGTCAATCGATTCCGTCAGAAGCTCACTAACAATCCTCTTGCAGACGAACTCGGAGGCCAAGCGAAGCCCACGCGCTCCGATGGAGTCGCCCGATGCGGCTGAACTTGCCGACAAGAGCACACGTCAATCAGTTGTCGTCACTCTTAGCGATGGGACGAAAAAGCCGGATTCTTTGGCTGCGACACCTCTGGCTGTCGCCTGGGCCCCTCAGATGTTCGTGCAAGGCGACTCAAGCGGTGATAGACAGCTTTCCAAAAGCGAGTTTGAAACGCAAATGAAACGGGCTGGTCTCGCGATAGACGCCGCCGACAAGCTTTTCAAAGCGTTTGACTCATCCGGCGATAGTCAACTGACCGTTTCGGAATACGTGGACGGCGTCAACGACAGCATCCGCGCGGGGAACGAGTTGTTCAATACACTGATGCATTCCTACACCCAAGACCCAAACGGAGGCATGCACAAGTCAGCGATTGATCGGTTTCTGAAGGCGGGCGAGGATGTAGCTTCGGCATACTGGAAGAATGCCCGCCAAACCGAATAGGCGAAAGGCTGCTCTTGAGGGCGCTGTCACCTTGCGTAGGTGGCGACGTGACCAGGCGGAGAGGCGGGTGGTAGTCACCGCATCGGCGCCACTTGCTGAAGCGTGCGGCGAGCCGCCTGCGGTAAGCGAGGTCCGTAGAATGTGGCGCTTGAGCGTGAGGTGCTGCTGATTCAAGCCAGAGCCAGACCGGAAGCGGCATGCGCTCGCGCGTGCGTTGCTCACTGCTTTCGGCGCGATTGTTCACGCGGGCGTTTGCCCTGGCGAATACGTGTCTCAAGGTCAGAATGGGAGCCAGGACCGCCCCTGAACTGCGTGGCTGACGGCCACCGCCCGGAACTGGCAATGGCGATAGCCTCGGAGCCTTTTCCATCAAACCCAAAATGGTAGGCATCACTTTGCTCCGTATTGCGGTCACCGCGTACGACGGTTGCGACGAGCCACTTACCAAACAGGTGCATTGCTTGAGCGCAGTCCGTGCTACTCGCTTTCGGCTCAGGCATATGATATTCGCGCGACAGATAACCAGCTACTCAGTCGTGAAGTCGCAGCATCCACGAATCGCCAAAAGAAGCCAGCACCAGACCATGAGGGTGCGGAACTGGAACAGCACGTCGAATCGCTTCGACGCGGCATCCGGCAGTTGCGGCACGACATCCTGAGGAAGGCGAACGAACTGATAAAAAAGAAACGGACGTCGACCTGCAACTCCTGAGCAACCGGGATAAGACGATGCTGGTTGATGGTCCGACACAAATCTACGCGTTGCCAGAGCTGTTAGCGTCTTGGGGCGAGCTCACAGCTCCCACATCTATCACCGTGCACGTCTGCTCATCGCTGACAAGTATGCTGGCGCCCGTCCTCGCGTCATCGCAGACATCCTCGAAGTCAATCACCGTTGTGAGCTTCGCTTGCCCCAGCTCGATCTTGTTCATGCGGCCGGTCGTCGGTCAGCGGCGCTTCCAGCAATGATTGCGGCGCAGCGGAGACGGAATTGGAGGGCGATGCTCATATTGAGGCGGTCGGCGACCCCGGGCCGGGTGAAAAAACGCGCCGTAAGTTCGGTCACGGCAGTCGCGCCTCTCGAACCGGTAGACGATCACCACGTCTCGATGGTCGTTGCCGGCAGAACGGCGCAACGAATGAAGCACGTCGTCAAACGGCCTCAAGCGCGAGCGCAGTGCCTTGACCGCCGCCTATGCATAACGTGACGAGACCACACCGCAATGCATCGCGGCGCATCGAGTGCGCGAGCCTCGTAACCAATACGGCGCCTGTTGCACCGACAGGGTGACCGTGCGCGATCGCACCGCCATCGACGTTGACGATATCTGCGGGCAAGTCGAGCTCTTTCATCACTGCAAGAGGCTCGGCCGCGAGGGCCCCGTTGATTTCGACCCTGTCCAATTCGCGCAACGACCAGCCCGCGCGTTCGACAGCCTGCCTGACGGCCGGTACCGTCCGATGCCGAACATCTCAGGTGCTACAGCGGCCACGACGAAGGCAGCAATACGCACCAGCGCATCCAGCCAGCGTTCGTCGGCGAACGACCGTGAGGCCACGATCATTGCCGCGCCACTGCTATGAGTCCTAGCGCGTTGCCAGCGGTGATCGTTCCGTCGCACCCGAACGCGAAGGAATCTGCAACGCAACGACCTCTTTGTCGAAGAGGCGATTGGCCTGCGCCGCGGTAAAGCGCTGTTGCGAATGCTCGGCCCATCGGTCGTGCGCTTCGTGCGTCAAGTCAAAGCGCGTCACCAGATCTTCTGGTATACCAGCCCGAGTGCTGGCCCGAGAACGCGTCGCTAGCTTTGCGACACAAACTGCACCGATGGAGCGGGGAATGATCCGCGTCGAGCACGTCGGTGAGCGTGATCGCGCCCGATTCATATGCATTTTCCGACAGATCACGGGCACGCTGGAGGTACCCCGCCAGTGCTTCGAGTTCCGACGCCCTCAGTTGTGATTGCGACAGCACCATGAACGCGTTCTCCACGTCGTCCACGGCGTGCAGCACAGCCAGCCGGTATTCGGCGATGGCCTCGGCGTTGCGCCCTTTCGCCGCTGTGTCGCATCGCGCCATGAAATACCGCAATTGCTCATGACGTACGTCTCACCGCGACTGGCTCCTTCCAAAGCGTGCGGCCAAAAAAGGTCAGTGTGCGGTCCCACGCGAGTTGCGCCCAGACCGGATCGTATTGCGTACCTGGTATGCGCCCATCGCCTACGGCGGTTTCATTGGCAAAGGCATGATGTGCAAGATAGCGATGGAATTCCGCCGAGACCCCACCGCGGGTAAACTTCCCCTCGAGCACATCGACACTCGCGGCAGGAAAGAATGCGTCCTGAGTGGCCCAGTGCGCCTGAATCGGCGCTTTGATGCTAGAGGCGTCCAAACGATTCAGTGGCGGGAATCCGTACCAAATAACGCCAGCCGTAAATTCGGGGACAGCGCTGAGGGCAAGAACCGTCAATGCGCCACCCATGCAAAACCCGGTTACACCGATATTTCGCGTGTACGTACTCAGGTATTGAACCGCGCCGCGAACGTCCTGAGAGATCGCATCGGCAAAGTCGAGACTACCCATGTAGTGGTGAGCCTCTTCCTCCTCGACCGTAGACTTTCCTCTATACAGGTCGGGCACCAGCGCGATGTAGCCCGCGTGAGACAGACGGTCCGCCACGCCCCGGATCTGAGAGTTCAGCCCCCACCACTCCTGGATCACAACGATTGCCGGTGCGCCTTCCAACTTCGCCGGATTAGCAAGATAGCCCTCAATGGCTTGACCGTCCGGACGGCAAAAGCTGACCATGGTTCCCACGCTGCGCATCTGGTTTCCTCCCAAAAATGATCGACAGTTGAAGTTAAGTGCGGCTGCGCTGGCTCGTTGCGTAGCCAACCGGCTTTCGGAGTCGCAGCAGAGGGCATTTACGTACCGCCTACGACCACGGATCCCGCGCGCATGAGAGATGACAAACTCCTCTCTCATCGCGGCGAGGCTTCTCCGTTGCTACCAGCTATGAGACGATGAACAGAGGCCCGCATCGGCTGTTGCATGAAGATTTAGTCTTCGCGATTGAGAAAGGCCGTGACGTCGGCCACAAAGCGCTTCGGGTACTGATACTGCGCCCCATGGCTCGAGTCAGGGTACAGAATCAACTGAGCGTTCGGCAGCTTCTCCTCCAAGGTAAACGAATTTACCGGATAGTGAACGATGTCGTGATTGCCGCCAACGATGAGCACGGGCTGCTTGATTTTTTTCAGGTATGTATCCGCATCAGCGCGAGGCGCGCCCCATGCCGCGAACGCCGCTACCTGGGCCGGTGCGACCTTATCATTCACGTCCGGGTCACGATCTCCCGAGCGAGCATGAAGGCGATTGAGGAATTCATGTCCCGCAGCGCGGCTCGCGTCTGATTGCGTGAAGAACACGTCCAGCAGCAGTTGATCGTTGTTTCCCCTGTCCTTCTTGATCATTTCCTGGAACTCTGGCGTAAGCGTGGCCATTCCAGCCCCGCCGCGGGGTCCACTCCCAACCAATACCAGATGTCGGACAACTTCAGGGCGCTCAACGGCAACTTCCTGTGCGACCAGACTTCCTAGAGAGAATCCGAGAAGATCAGCCCTTTTGATGTTAAGTGCATTGAGCAAGTCGATGGCGTGCCCTGCCATCCCCTCAACGGTCTTGGGAACTTCCCCCTCCGAACTGGCGACGCCAGCGTTGTCGAACAGAATCACCTCTCGGTTTTTAGCAAAACCGTCAACGACCGCCGGGTCCCAATTGTCCATGTTGCCCACAAAATGCTGGAACAAGACCAGCGGCACACCGCCGGGTTTTCCGAAACGACGATAGGCGAGCTTCGTACCATTTGCATCAATAAAGCTCGTCGGCGCTGTCTGATGCGTGTAGACGGCGCGCAGGTTCTGTCCTTCCCCTGCTGCATTAGATGGCGTAGTCGTGAAAGCGGCGGATAAAGCAAGTGCTAGCATCCCCGCTTTGACTGTCGAGATATGCATCGTTTTTTGCACTTCAGTACTCCTGAATTCAACAGATTAAAAATGTTCCGTACTGCGCTCCCAAAGCTGACATGGTTTTGGGACGAACGCTCCTTACGCGGGATTCTTGACGGAAGACCGCTCGTCAACCCTTTGCCGCCAATTGAGTAGCGCGGTGCAATCCTCGGGGACCGGAATGTTTGCAAAACCAGCGAAGAGAAGCCCCGCCCAAACGGTGATATCCGCCATTGAGAAGGATTCGCCCGCAACGTACGGTTGCGCCGCGAGGACCTTGTCAAAGTAGCGCATCCCCGCAACAGCCTTGTCGCGGGAGCGTTCACCCCATTCTCGGCGGCCCTCCCACTCAGGGCTCTTGTACGCTTGAAGCGCCGGTCCAAGACCGGGTGTCGCATGGTGAAAGTAGATCCCTACCGCATCGACCAGTTCTGACTCTGCGCGCTTCTGCATCATATGAACCAACGCCTTTTCTTTGGGCGACTTGCCCGTCAGCACCGGCTTGCCGTCGAGATTGTCAAGATATTCAGTAATGGCGGTGCACTCCGCAATGTACGTTCCGTCATCCAACTGCAAAACAGGCACGGTCCCGGTGGGGTTGATGCCGAGGAAGGCGACTTGCTTGTGTTCCGCAGCCGGCAGATCGACTTTGATGAACTCAACCTGGGACGCGAGACCTTTCTCCGCCAGCACGATCCGAATGCGAAGCGGGTTAGGAAAGCCGGGAATGTCGAAAATTTTCATGGTCGATCTCAAAAGGGGTCGTTACCTATCGATAGGTAAGTGAACGCACTTTATCTAAGCGTGATGGCGGTGTCAACACTTACGTATCGATAGGTAGCGTGTTATAGTTTTCAAATGACAACGGACACCAAACAGCGCATCCTTGCCGCCGCTCGACGCATGGTTCAGGCGCGTGGATACAACGCACTGAGTTTCCGGGATATCGCCAAAGAGGTGGGAATAAAGAGCGCAGGCGTCCATCACCACTATCCTACAAAGGGTGATCTAGGCGCGGCTTTAGCGCGCCAGTACACCGAGGCAGCGGTCACATTGCTGCATGACCTACTGGAAAGCTTTGAAAACGAGCAGCAAACGCTGAAGCGCTATGCGAGCGTCTTCCGTTCAGCACTCGTGGAAGACAATCGAATGTGTCTTTGCGGCATCATGGCGGCAGAGCACCATGACCTTCCCGCCGAAGTTCGGGTAGAAGTCGATCGCTTCACCGAGGTAAACGTCGACTGGCTTTGTAAGGTTTTGTCTTTCAGGGAAGACGGAAGGGATCCCGAGTCTATTAAGCGCCACGCACTTGCAATTTTCGCAGCTATTGAAGGCGCTCAACTGGTCGCTCGCGGACGCGGCGACGTATCGGTCTTCGACGCTACGGTCCAGGCATATCGAAGTACCGGCCTTTTTGCGTGAACAGCGCAGGCGGTCCGACTTCATGAGGGCGTATCTGGGTTCATCTTGACATTGCCGGATCGATGGGCGTTAAAAAGCCCCGAGTAGCGACTTGCACGCACGTCGGAAACTATTCGATGGACTCAGCTAAGTCGATGACGACTTCTTCCACGCGTCGCCCTAAAAAGCTGGTCAGCGTTTCCCTGCAGTCTCACCCATCAGACCTAATCGCCCTCCTCGCCTGATGCCGGAGCTGTTGCGCCGCACTTCGCGTGGCATCCATAGTCCGCTATGTGCGCCGTGGCGATGGTGTCGCAATCAGCCTTGCATGACAAGGATCACTATTCCTCATCCGATGCTGCGAAGACCGCAAGGGCCATCGCCGTCGCACCGATGCTCCCTTTGCGATCCACGGACAACGGGTCAGTCGATTTACGGGCGCTGTTGAAATTCGCTGCGCGCATGCGCCCCCCTGGCACGGCCGGCCATTCGCTCGGAGCTGAATCCTGGTTCAGAATAGTCGAATGTTGCTGGTAATGTCTCTCACCGACCTGCAGTTCTCCTGTTTTTGTAGTCAGACTGACGGGAGCCGGGGCAATCACAAGCCGGAGCCGGTTCCCTTCGGGATCTCCGCCTAGCACCACCCATTCACGCTCCGGGAAGTCCAACACGGGAAACGGCATCCATACTGGTCCCGACATGGATACCGCGTCTGCGGCCTCGTTCAGATAGCAGGCAAAGCTGTCAAGACACGCCTGAGCCAAAGTGTGCAGAATCACCCAGCGGTCGGTCGCCCTGCTCCACTCGGCCAAGCCAACCGGCGCGAATAGCGAGAGCCAGACAAGGACGCCGAGGAATCCATGTTCGCCTTTGACCTGCAGATGAGAAGGTACAGTTACGCCCTCCCATTTGGACCGCCACCGGAGCACTGCCTGTGCTACCGGACAGAAAGGTGTCGTTGTGCGTGCATCGAGCTGCCACACTAGATGACGGGCCGCTGTGACGAGGCAGGCGCGATGTCTGTTTCCGATGCGATGCATGACATATCGTTTGATCGCCTTGTAACACGCGACGGCATCCGTCAATATTTCGTCGCCGGTTTTTACCTGGGACGCCAGCAGCTCCGGCGCATTTTCGGTTGGCAATGCGTCCCGCGGCCCCCGGACTGCGCCGCTGCGGTCGCGGTGGCAAATCGACGCATAGTGACTGGCGTCAGCACTTCCCCGCAAGATACGGTGACAGAACGCGTCCGTCGCGTCGGCGTGGCTCCCCCGGCGCGGTGCAGAACCCAGCCAGGCCACGCGGTAGCCCGCCCGGTCGGACGGATGCAGAATCCGTGCGACGTTGTAATCTCTGCGCCCGAACCACCCATGGGCAAGAGACTGCGCAACGCCGTATCGGTAGCCGGAGGACAGCCGCAATGCGCGATCGTCAGTAACGCGAAGCGCAGGCGCCCAGTCATATCCGCATGCCGGACAACTGAACGGCGACCGGAAAATACTCGCCCGCAGACGATAGGCCACCATCGTCCGGTTGCATTGCACACAGCGGTCGCGAAGTTTGCAACCGTGAACCGGACACGCGTCGCAGCCGGCAAACTGGAATGCTGTGAGATGAACGCCCCGCGCCGCACACTGCGAACACCAGCGTAGCGTCGGATCGCTTTCTACCTGGGAGAGATCCCACGGTGGCAGAAAGGCAGCGGCGACATCGGGCAGCGACATTCGCAGCAGGAATGCCATTTGGAGCAGGTCGAACTGCCGCGCATCGCGCAAATCGATATCCCGCTGTAACGCGCGCCGACCTGGTTTGCGCAGGAACGTCTTCGCTAGCGCGGTAACGATAGGGCATTGAGCTGCTGGAATTTTGCAAGCAGCATGAACGCTGACTGGCCGGGTATATTCCAGTCGTCGCGCCAGCACGATTCACCCTGCGATGCGTCGCCGGCAAGTGGAAGCAGGATGCCGAAGCGTCGCTTCATGGTCCTAGAGGCATATCGTCAACAAAGACGATGCGCAGATCTTCGAGCGCCGTGATGTAATCCGATTCCTCCACCGCCAGTGCCCACAATGCCGGGCTAACCACGAATCCCGATGCATCATCCTTCATGTTCTCGCCGAGGGCGATTTCCACCGCACGCGCCACGAACTCCATCGGAATCTCCATGGTGAAGTCAAAGCGCGCCTGTCGATGAACCTGGCTGAATGCGTCCCACAGCAGCTCGTTCTGCCGGCCGAGCCGGAATCCTGCGTCGTATGCCCGCTGTAGAAAGAAGCGCGTAAAGGTCCAGTCGCTTCCGTCCGGAAATACTGATTCGTCGTACGCGCTGAGCGACACTTCCAGATCTGCGGCAGACCGGAAGCCCTCGAAGCGCATTTCCTCAATCATGAATCGCGACACGATCTGCGAGGTGTCGATGCTTTGTCTGAACGACGTCTTGCGGTTCAGGATGCCCGGTTGACCGACCAGAAACGTGTACATCCGGACGCCGCGACGTTCCATCTCGTCCTGGACATCGCGCAGCCATTCATAGTGTTCGAGCTCGAGACGCTGTGCTTCATCGACAAACACGATCAGCGATTTTCCAGACGCGCGCTCCACCATCTCTGCCAGCCTGTTATACAGACGGAAGCGCCGCTGCAAGGCCGAGCCGCTGTCGGGTCGATCATGCCTCGCAGCTGCCAGCAGCATGCCGAAGAAGAGGCTTTCCGAGCGGGACGGATTTTGCGGCATGCCAAGGTGAAGGATGGCCGTACGGGGCAGTTCTTCCCGGAGCAGACGAACGCAATAGCGGATCGCGTACGTCTTCCCCCAGCGCGTATGCCCATAGATGATCGCCCCTGGTACGCCGCGCCGGACGCACCGGAGAATGCGCATGTACATCGCGCCTATAGAAGGTGTGGGCACCATGTAACCCTTGTTCAGCAGGGGATGGGTATCAGGCGCCAGCGGACGCGTCGTCGAGCGGAGCATCGCGTCAGGAAAACGTGAAGATCCGCGTCAGCCGGATAGACGGTCGCGGATTACGTGGTTGCGCTCCGGTCTCAGCCGCGGGTTGTGATCGCGCTTGCTGTGACATCCGTCCGGGTACCGGGGACGGGCTCTCGTGGGACTTCGCCCGATCCCTCAGCATGCGGGCGAGATCGTTCGCACTGCGCTGGTGTCTCGCGGCTTCAGTCTTCTTGTACGCAAACCATGCCTCGACCGGATCTTCGCCGTCCCGATACGTAATCTTGCGCTGGTGGATGAGTCTGAAGATCTCCTGCCGCACCCGCAATGAGTGCTGGGAAAAACACCACGGCCGTACGGCGGTCAGCACGCCGAGTTCAGAGCCATCCGTGAAAAAGGCATGCACGTGCCGGATGTCCCTGACATTAAAGTAGACGCGCAGTTGCTGGCCAATCAGCGACGCGTTGCTTGACAGGATGCTGCTGGCGTACCGCACATATTCGAAGTTGATGTGGGGCCGCACGCCGCGTTTTACGCTGCCGCGTATCGTCACCACCCGCGCCTCCTGCAGCAGACACAGTGTGCCGCGTCGCGCGGCAGGCAGTGTCCGGATGAGACTCGACTCGCGCGCAAGGAGAAAATGCATCGCTTCGAGTGGGGTGCGGCCGCCCAGCCCAGTATGCGGTTCACCGTTGTAATCGGCGAGCACCACGTCAATCACGTCCTCAAGCTCATCGAGGCTCATCAGCAGCGACAGATTTCCACCGACGTCGTTGAGTGCGCGTTCGACTGCCTGCGGCGCACGACCTGTCGTCCCGGGCAGGCGATGGGCAAAGTGCGAGGCGATCTGGTCAAAGAACCTTTCGATGAATGCGCGCTCATTTTTTTCACATAACGGTCCGTTATCGGCCCAGCAGCCGACGATGCCGGTCAGGCGCTCGAGCGTTGCCTGCGCGAAGTGCGCCTTTGCGGCGTCGAAGCGCAGCGTATTCCAGCAGGCCCACGCGGTCTCCGGTATGACCTCCGACGGAAACCCACCGCCCGAACGCACGCGCAGTCCGGGAATCCGGAAAGCGCGAGTCGCGTGCGGCGTCAGTGTTGCCTGCAATGCTTCGGCGATATCGTCCTTGTTGTATTCCGGGCCCAATGCCAGGCTGTAGCCGATCACTGCGCGCGTCGCAACATCCAGCAGCACCAATATCCAGATCCGGTGCAGCGCGAGCAGGGTTTCGAAGCCAAGCGGATCGTCGACCCTGAGCGTGACGCGCAGGTCGATCTTGTGACCGTCGAATTCGATGACGTCAAACGGACCGATGACAGGCTTGCGCACATGTTCGCCGGCGTCTTCCCACGCATGCGCGACCTGAGTGGCGCCGGCTGACTGCGCCGCCGCATCAAAGTGTCGGTTTGCAAGATGCCGCACATGCGTCGCCAGCGATCGCTCACCCAGATGCGCCTGATTGAACGGATAGTCGTTCGCCTCGACGCCAGCCCGCCGGCATTGATCGAGGAAGCCACGATGCAGGCGTCGCAGCCCGCGCACTACCTCGCGTTGTCCACCATTTGTTCGCCGCCGCTCGTCGACCTTTCGTTCAATCCAGCACGCGATCTCCGGGTAGCGGAGCAGAAGCTGGGTGAAAGCACCGCTTTGCCCGCCTTTGACGCCGCTATGGGAAAGCGTGACGGGAGCGCTGCGCCTATACGCGCGCGTATGCTTGTACGGCATCAGCGCACGCACGCCGAAGATCCGACCGTCCTCGTGCATCGTGACGCAGCGATCGAACAGCCTGTACAGATCGTTGAACCGCAGTCCTGTCACGCGACCGATTTCGCGCAAGGACGTGTGTCCGTCGACAAACAGCTCCATGGCCTGAATGCGTCGCAGCAAGACGTTGCGCGCGTCACTCGACAACGCGCCACCATCGGCGCCGGGCCAGTTCGCGACATCGCGCAGTTCGGACGGGATCGATGCCCGGTCGAACCGGAGTTCGCCGTAGGCCATCGTCTTCATGAGAGCACCAACTGGGTCTGTCGGCTGAGTGGCTCGCGGGCAAGTGTCGGACATCGTAATCTGCCATCCAGCATCAGCATGAAGGCGGCAGACCGTATCAGCGTACCGTCCATGGGCGATATGCGGCTTTCAAGTTCGCCCACCATTGCGCCCTCCCCGCATGCGGCCAATACGCGCTGCTTCATTTCCTCGGTTACGAAAGCGTGATCGGCTGCAACGTGGTGAAGTATGGTGGCCTGGTTCCGCTGCAGCACACCCGCTGGCGTACCTTCTTCCGCACCGATTAAGCAAACCTGTATCCCGGTTTTCCGTGCCCACGCCTCGAATGCCACGAATTGCGGGCGTTGAGTCGCGGACGACTGCAGCTCTGAACCGCGCAGTACGATCAGGAAGCGTTCGCCGTCATCACGCCCATGCACCCAGAAATCGATCATCCGTGCGGGCCGGATATCGGGAACGCGAAGCGGCCGTTCGCAGTAAGCGACGACATCGGGATTGAACTCAAGCTGCAGCCAGGCATTCAGAGTCCGATGACCGAACAAGGTGAGTCGCCGGTCGACTTTGGGTCCATAGACATCGTAGCGATGCGTCCCATAGGGGCGCACATCGTCAATCGCACGAAAAAACCGCAGGTTGGCCATCGCCGCCCTCAGTCTTCCAACACAATTACCCAGTTGTAGTACAAAAACGGAGGACACGACGCGGGCAGCCTCGGGCGCTGGTTCAGTGCCGGAAGAACATGACCGGCGGAGCCCCCAGCGGACCTCCGCTTGATGCCATAGCCAGTAACGCGTCCCATCGGCGACGTATCGATTGATACGTTTTACGTTCCAATCACTACAAACTACGTGGCGAGTTCCCCGAGTAGCCTGCTGCAAACGAAAAATGTGCTCACGAAACGCGTGTCACCGGAGGGACCCGCGCATTTTCGTGAAACATTCCCTTTTAAATTGCCGGAAGTCCATACCACACATGGACTTTCGGGCGAGGCCAGTTCAATGCCGGATGTTTCACGGTCGTCTTGCCTCTTTGCGCCAATAACAGACTCTCGCAAAGCTCGAATGCAGGACTCGCAGCATGGCCATCACCGAAGTTTCCAACATTCAGTTCAGTAGTCCGAAGATTCCAACTTTCACTTCTCCGAGGTCGGAAGTGAATCTGAAAGCGGTCAGGCGGCGGAGGCCGAGAATTCATGGATTTGCGCTTCCGGCGGTGCTATCACTTTTGCTTCGCTCGACGACCATCGCGCGCCTGTATTTCAGCGAGGACAGCGATGGCAATGCTCCCACCGCCGGGTGGGTCAGCACGTATCTGCGAGAGATGCAGGCCGTTCTGGTGGACCTCGCGATCGAGCATGGATCACCCGTGCTCGCCGATCACCTCAAAGCGTCGGCGCGTGCGCACGGCAGCGCGCGGCTCACCTCGGTTACGCTGAAAATGGTTGAGCAAGCGGCAGCGCTTGCAGTAGCGCGACCTGATGCCCGGCATCCGGTCGGCATGTGGTTCCGTCCGCTCGTGTCACTCCGGCTGAAGGGCGAAGGGATCAAGACGCTGGGCGATCTGGTGGCGTTGTGTAATCGGCGCGGCGGCAGCTGGTGGCGGCCGGTGCCACGCATCGGTGCGAGCCGGGCCCGGCACATCGTCGCGTGGCTACGGCAGCATGAGGCGTCGATTGGTGAGCGGGTGGTCGATGACGTGGAACTGGAGGACCCCCTCGTCGCGGCCGACTTGGTGGTCGTTGATGGGCCGCGCGGCGCCCTAGTGCCGCTCGAACGGATGGCCGTCGGTGCCGCTCTTTCCGGCACAATCGGCGCTAACCGGTCTAACGCTTTCCCGTTCATCCAAGCGCGCAACGATCTGGACGCGGTGCGCGCCTACCTCAACCGCTATCGGGATCAGCCAAAAACTCTGCGGGCTTACACGAAGGAGCTGGAACGCTTTCTCTTGTGGGCAGTCGCCGTAAGGGGCAAGCCAATGAGCGCGCTGATGGTCGAAGATTGCGAAGCCTACAAGGACTTCCTCGCTCTCCCCTCCCCTTCCTTTGTCGGGCCCAAGGCGCCGCGCAGCTCGGCGCGCTGGCGACCTTTCGCGACCGACGCACTGACACCGGCATCGCAGCGCTATGCGACCCGGGCGCTACGTGCGGCGTTCGGGTGGCTGGTCGATGTCCGGTATCTGGCCGGCAACCCCTGGAAGGCCGTGAACGATCCGCGGGTGGTCAAACGGGAGGCCAGCATCCGCATCGATCGGGCACTTCCTCGAGATCTATGGGAGCGCGCCCGGGCGTTCATGGACGAGGCATGCAAACCCGTCGGCGCGAAGCGGTGGCGCATCGCTCGCGCCCTGCTCCTGCTCATGGGGGACTCGGGGCTAAGGCGGGAAGAGGCGGCCGGCGCGGTGCGTGCCCGGCTGACGGTTTCACCGCACAGCACACGTGTGCATCCGGTATGGCAACTAACAGTGATCGGCAAGCGACACCGGGAGCGTACGGTCCCAGTCAGTCCTGCAACGGTGTCCGCACTGCGCGCCCACTGGCGCGACAGAGGGGAACCTTTTGACGGCCCGCACTCCCCCGCCTTCACTGTCCCTTCCCCTGCTCTCGCCACTCGTGGTGCCAAGTTTTAGGGTTGCCGAGGCCAAACATGCTAATACTGATGTCCCCCAAGGTTACTCCACACAGGGTGTCTGGAAACTTGTCCGGTGGGCGATGACAGGTTTGCTGGAAGGTATGCACGGACTGTCGGAAGCAGACCGGATGGTGCTTCATGAGGCCTCGCCGCACGCGTTTCGCCACACGTTCGGGACACATGCTGCGGCCGAGGACGTGCCGATCGACGTAATCCAGCCGGCGCTGGGACACGCCAGCATGCAGACGACTTCGATTTACGTTCAAGCGGAGCAACGTCGAATGGCGCACGAATTCGAGCGCTTCTACGCCAGCGAGCCGGATGTGAATGAATGACAAACGGCGGGCGGCGATCTTCGGGGATTCACCTGTCGCTCCACGGCCGCCGCCCCGACCGCTCGATCGAGAGCGGGCATCGTGACTGCGCTCGCGCTTAGCCCGAAGGCGTCATCAAGTGACAGTTTTCTGATATTTCTGCTTTGGCGTCACACAGCCCTTACCACTCGTCTGACATTTTTCTATCAGATTGGGAGCCCACCTGAGCGCGCAGTTTGGCGCGAAGCGCCACCGTGCCGATCGGCAGCGCAAATTCAGTATATAAGGCAGCCGCACCGGTCGCGATCGCAACGCTACGGCGGCTAGGGACATAAAAAGCAGGAATGCGGTGCCCGCTCTGTTATTGGCGGCTTAACCCAGACGAAGTTTCAGGGACAGCGTCCCGGCCGCTTTGCGATTTAACGGGGGAAACTGGTGCACCGTCGTCGCTCAAAACCGGAGTTCCCACGCCCGGAGCGGAACCCCGCGTCAGCGCTGAAAAACTCCAACCGCCCAAGTGCTTGATTTTATTTAACATCCAAATTGGATTGACCGCCGGAGAGCAGCGCATGGCAGGTAAGTTTTTGATTTTATTGAGTTTCCAATTTGGATGTCCAGCGCCATTACTTGTTGTCGATCTCAGACTGGATGAAGTTGGCGATTCGTCGGGCCCATTCTTCCGCCATTGCCTCTCCGTCTTTTCCCGGAAAACGCAGACCGACCACCCCGCTCCTGACTGACACGTCACAGAACTTCCGCTTGCCAGCGTTAATCGTCATCACGGACGGTCGTGCCGCTTTTGGCCGAGTTGGGGAAGCCAATGCCAGAGCCCTCTCCTGCGTCATGTCGACCGAATTAACTAAAGCATCGATTGCCTTCGTCACCTCTTCCACTCGCCCTTGCTGTGCCAACGAGGCGAACTTCGCGGCAGCGGTGCCGCCCAGCTTGTGAGGTCTCGTCGCGACAACTTGTTTCGCAGCGTCCGGTAAGTTCTCAAACGACAGAATTCGAGCCACGTGGCTCTGCGCCAGCCCTGACATACGGGTGATATCTGCCTGAGACAGACCAAGGTTCTGCTGAATTCTTTTGAATTGCCGGTATTTTTCAAAGTCTGGAAGTGAGGGCGCGAGCAAATTGGAGAACGCTGCGCCTAACTCCACTTCGGCATCCGTTCCGTTGAACGGTACACCACGAATGGTCGCGCGATTTAACTCATCGCGGTAAATCGCTACTCGGTTATTTCCAGAAATGATCTCGTTCCGACCATCGCCCAGCGGTCGATAAACAATAGGGTGCACAAGCGGATTGCTTTCGAGGTTTGTTCGAAGCTCCTGGTACTCTTCCTCTGAGAGAACTCGACGCCGGCCAGGCACTTCGACGAGAGTCTCGATCGCGACTTCTTGAGACGACCCGACTCCGGCGGTCTCAAGCTCCTCAATCCGCTTCATTGCTGACTGGAGTTCTCGCTCCTTCTCGGCAAGTAGCGGAAAGGAAGCCATCAATTGCCCAGGCGCCGTTTTCGGACGTCCGGACGGATCGTCACCGGCCTTTTGAATGCGTGGAGACGTTCCTATGGAAGCGGCTTTTGCCGCTAGTCGGTCTTTAATGCTCATTTGGCCTCCTGACCCGCGTGCCACAAGGCAACAAGTTGCTGATCGATAATCTCGGCAAACCGATCGTAGGCCTCGCGTGCCCGCTGATAGGTTTTCAGACTTCCTTGGTACCTCGAAATGTCGTAAACCGTCCCGAATTCCGCCGCGGCGGTTTGCGTCACCGCAGTCGTCGGAATCTCGATCGGAAGCACCAAGCCTTCATATGTCTTGTTAATCCAATCTCGTACGATAGGCGTTGCTGCTTGACTCTGATCGACCTTCGCAAGAAGAACATGAATAAAATCGAAGCTTTTGACGAGCTCAGGCGCCACCTGTGTCATGCTTTCTGAAAGATCCGAAAAGAGGCTCCAGAACTGAGTGGACGATGCATAGTCGAGTGCGCTTGGCGGCGTCGGTACGATGAGCCCGTCCGCAGCCATGAAGGCGTTGATTGTCAGATAGGAGAGTGCAGGGGGGGTGTCAATAATTACGACGTCATACTCGTCCAAGAGCGGTTCAAGCCCCCGATTCAAAACGTTCCAAAACTGGAATGATTGGTCCTTCGATTGCTTGAACGGAAGAAAAAATTCAGCACCAAACAATGCGGCGCTTGCGGGAATGAGGTCGACGCCGTCCCAGTACGTCGACTGTACGGCGTATTGCAGGTCGTCCACATCTCCATAAATCAACGGAAGAACTGTCTGCTCGTCAGAAACTTCACTGTCTGCCAGTATTCCGTTGAGCGCGGACAAGGACGCTTGCGGATCAAGGTCAACCAGTAACACCCGACGGCCGAACAGCGACAAGCCCTGCGCAAGCGTCATGGCTGTAGTCGTTTTACTAACGCCACCCTTGAAGTTTCCAATGGCGATTTTCTTTCCCTTCACCCCTGCAGGACGCTTCGCGAACGGCGCGATCTGGTCGATCCATACCCGTGCCTCCTCGAGAGTGAACTCCCGGCTGCGGCTGTGCCGCAATGTCCCTTGCGGCAATTCGGAATCCGACCGCGTTAGATAATTCATTCGCTGCCTATCGATTCGACAAAGGTCCCCGACTTGTGCAGTTGTAAAAACGGGAGGATTTTTACGCGGGTGAGGAGCAAGCATGCTTTCGCGAACATCCACGAGCATGCCGCTTGCGTTGTCTGCGATAGCTTTTATCGCCGACAGTGGCATCGGCTTCGGAGCATGCTTCAGCTGGATTGACATCTTTGGTTTTTCAGAGCGCGCACGCACTGCTGTGTTCATCAAGGGCTCCCGGTTTTAGTAACGCCCAGCGCTGTAAGCGCCGTCTGGTGGTTTCAACACGTAAAGCGGAAATGAGCAAGTCGTGTTGAATTCTGCCGGAGCTTAGTGAGGAAAACTAGGGCTTGCAAGAAGTTTCTGCGAAGATTCCGGCGCACGATAAGCGTTCGACGCTGATTGACACACAACGCCGGTGTGTCGGCCAACAAAAACACCCCGACAGCGGTGCGACTCCCTCTAGTCAGGGCAACCGCGGCAGCCTGAGCCGCGCAAAGGTCATGGTCTGTGGGGAGCTTTTGAAATTGACGGCGACCAAAAGGTCATGCTTTGTGGGGAGCTTTTAAAGACTGGCTTCGCCTAGAAGTCATCTTTTATGGGAAAGCCGGACGGTTCCATAGCGTTGACCGACGCCTTTTCTGCGACTCCGAAGCCAAGGTCGGCCCATAATCGGCCCGTGCCGACCTGCGGACTTCAACATCCAGCCGCCGCGGTCAACGAGGCTCGGCTGACTCTGCCACGCCAAAACCGCGGCGCAAGTCAGGGTCTATGGGGAATCTGCCGCGCTACTGTGCATCCCAGAACTCCGCCCCATAAAGCCTGACCCTTCGAATCAAAACTTCCGCAGAACTATCTTATAAATCAGTCACTTGCAGTAGGTTTCGCGGGGTGCCCCACGGAACCTGACTTTTCCTACAAACCCTGACCGAACGACCCATAAACCATGACCGCAAGCACCTCCTGGTACCCTCAAACCATGACCTTTCGCCCCATAGAACCTGACCGAACCGGGCCGAAAGCCCCAGCCACTAAGGCTTCGTCGGCTGTAAACGTTGTTAAAGGTGTTTGTTTTTTAAAGAAACCAACAAACAGGCGTTGTTCCTCGACATATTTCTTTTCGAAACCGCCCCTTCGCACGCATCGCGATCGGACTGGCACACAAGAAAAGTCATGGTTTATGGGGCGGAGGGGTAGCCCGTCATTTGGTGACGTTTCAAAAGTCAGAGCCAAATGAGTTGCTGACATGACCTTCTCCACATAAAATCGCCGCAGCAATGGAGAACACATGGCAAACCTGAAGCCGCTTAACCTTCCACCCAGCGAACTGAAGAAGCATGTCGCTACGGTTCACGTTAGCGGTGAACTCTCTTTGCTTGAGCGCAAGATTGTGAATGTGCTCCTGCTGAACGCATACGACGAGCTTCTGACAAAAAAACGTCACACCTTGCCGGTCGGAATTCTATGTACGATGCTGGGCTTCGATAGCAAAAATCACGACGCATTGAAGCGTGCCTTGCTAAAAGTCATGTCGACGCCAATCTCGTTCGACCTCCTTCACGATGGCGGTAAAACAGACTGGGAGGCTTCCCCGCTTATTGCCTACGCAAGCATCAAGAGCGGCACTTGTGCTTACGAATACAGCGACTGGCTCGCCGAGAAGCTTGCAAATCCTGACATCTATACGCTGATAAACATCAACGTTCAGCGACAGTTCAGCGGCGGTTACGCGCTCGCGTTGTATGAAAATTGCCTTCGCTTCAAACGAACGGGATCAACCGGCTGGATCTCAGTAGAAACCTGGCGACGACTTCTTGGTGCGGACGCGAGCATGTACGACGAGTTCAAGCATTTTTCAAGTGAGGTCATCAAGAAGGCGGTGAAAGAGATAAACCACGTCTCCAATATCATCGTCACGCCCGAATACAAGAGAGAGGCGAGGAGAGTGGTTCAAATCCGGTTTCTTGTTGAAGATAATCCGCAACGCTCGATGCTAGAAAATGACGAAGATGAAGACCAGAAGGCGGTCCGAGGCTCTGAGGCGTTCAAACGCCTCACCAGGCTGGGCGTTGGCGATCGACTTGCAATAAGTTGGATTCAACAGGAGCCCGAAAGGGCGCTTCAGACGGCGCTCTACGTCGAGGAGCGTGCCAAGCGAAAACAGATTCGAGGTAACGCCGGCGGCTACGCAAGGACAGTCTTCGAAAAGGGCTCGAATATTGAACCGCCGCGAAACCATCTGAAAGAGGTTCCCGCACCGGCACCTGGCACTGGCGACCAGACATCGGCAGACGAAAGAGCACGACGCACGTCGGAGAAGATCAAAGCTCTGTCTTTGGCTGAAAAGCAGCAGTTCGCTGCCGAATACATGGCCCAAGGAGGAAAGGGCAATACGTATCAGCACGACATCGGGACGTTCAAAAATGCATTGGAGAGAACCGCGTACACCGCTTGGCTTCGGGCCAAGATGGCGGCCGATTAGCGTCCGCGGTGCCCGCAACGATGAAGCCAATAATCAACCACGGCTTTTCCTTGTTCTTTCAAAGCCTCCGATCCAGCCCTTGCCATTACGCGTCGCGAGCAAAAGGTTGAGGATCTGCTCTAGTTGAGCTATGCGGGGCGCCACTTGCTCGAAGTCCGGCACGTCAAGACGAAGATATTTTTGTCCGTGCACGAGGCTCAACCTCACGCCCTTCCGCTCTTTTTGATGGCCCGTGGTCAGCACGCAGAAAACGTCTTCCAACGAACAGTCATTGGAGACATACCGGCTCCGACGGACCATCTCAGTCTCCCCTAGCTGTGCAGATAACCTTCGAAGGGTCTCTGCGTGCCGGAACGAGAGAGGCCGGCCAATAAAAAGACGAAGCACCGCTTCGGGCAGTCTGGTTGCAGCAACCATCCGAGACATTTGTGATAGCGAGACATCAAGATCGGCCGCTATGGCTCGTTGGCTCGGCCAGAGGCCTTGCGATAGTACCGACAAATAGAACTTACCCATTGCGAGGAGCGGCGCTCTTTGTTCGCGCAGTTCCTCATTGTTGATTTGCGCCGGAAACTGACCCACTTTTTGCATCTAGAATTGACCCACCCTTGATGCTCATAAACATCACTCT
>NZ_JAWRXU010001054.1:0-258 GCF_046534895.1 Paraburkholderia sp. SIMBA_053
CAACGGACACGAGATGGGTTGCGCGTTCCATGGCGATCTTAAGGAGCAGCCTTGGGCTCACCTTAGCATTACGTCTTCGGCGCGAACCGACAATTTCGCCATTTGTTTGGCGACAACGGACAGCCGGAGGGGGCGGGTTGCGGAATCTGACTGACAGATGGCGTCCGTGTGCGGGTGTGGCGGGTTACCTTGAGGGACGGCGTGCGTAAACCGACGGACAGGCTGTGTCTGCGGCGCGCATGGGTATGCGCAACGGGT
>NZ_JAWRXU010001055.1:0-258 GCF_046534895.1 Paraburkholderia sp. SIMBA_053
CTCGCGAGCACCTTCGCCGGCCGCTGGAGCGATGCAAGCGGGCGGCATCGGCCGTTACTGCTCGTCGCGCTCGTGCTGGCCGCGCTCGGCTATCTGTCGTTATGCGTGGTGCGCGATTACCGGCTGCTGCTCGTCGTCGGCATTGTGTTTATCGGTGTCGGCGGCTCGGCTATTTCGATGGTGTTCTCATTCAGCCGCGCCGCGCTGCCCGTGCCCGACGCGTCCGAACGCGCGTTTGCCAGCGCGACGCTGCGCACG
>NZ_JAWRXU010001056.1:0-258 GCF_046534895.1 Paraburkholderia sp. SIMBA_053
CGATCGTGCCGGCGCCCAGCACGACGGCGACGTCGCCTGGCTTGATGGCCGCTTTCTTCGCGGCCTGAAGTCCGATCGACAGCGGCTCGACGATGGCTCCTTCGGCGAAGCTCACGTTGTCGGGCAGCTTGTAGGTGAACGCGGCGGGATGGACGACGAACGGTGCGAGGCAGCCGTGCACGGGCGGCGTCGCCCAGAAGCGCACTTTCGGGTCGAGGTTGTAGAGCCCTTCGCGCGATGCGCGTGAATCCATGTCGG
>NZ_JAWRXU010001057.1:0-258 GCF_046534895.1 Paraburkholderia sp. SIMBA_053
GACTCGTCTTATGCAGCAGCATGCTGTCGACTTAAGAAATGTGGCAGTAAGTGATCCTTTCAATGCGCCTAACAAGTGGTTTAACGCCATGGATGCGATTCAGGCGAACGGAATACTACGCAATTTACCGGCTGCTCAGGAAATCGCAAAGCCGGCAAGGGTTCCCGTTTAACGGAATAACGACCGGTAAAGCCGGCAGTTATTCCGGCCTAACTGCCGTACAGCAATGACGCAAAAGCATCAACAGGTGGCATACCG
>NZ_JAWRXU010001058.1:0-258 GCF_046534895.1 Paraburkholderia sp. SIMBA_053
GGGGGCACGTGCAGTAATGGCCAATCTCGGCGACAAGCAAGACCGGCTCAGTAGATGGATTCGCAACCTGGTCGAGCGCCGTGGTTACTGGCGGGCAGCAATCGCCATCGCGGCCAAGAACGCGCGGATGGCGTGGGCAATTCTGAAGTATGGCAACGACTTCAGGTGCGAACCCGTAGCAGCATGACGCCTTTCGCCCATCTATTAAGCACCCATGCGGGGATTAGATGATTCGAGCCTCAGGATAAAGATCACTTT
>NZ_JAWRXU010001059.1:0-258 GCF_046534895.1 Paraburkholderia sp. SIMBA_053
CGTCCGGGAAGATGTCGGCGTGGTCGTACTCGAGGTTGTTGAGGATGGCCACGCGCGGGCGGTAATGGACGAACTTGCTGCGCTTGTCGAAGAAGGCGGTGTCGTACTCGTCCGCCTCGACGACGAACTCGCGGCCGGCGCCGAGGCGGGCGGAGACACCGAAATCCTCGGCCACCCCGCCGATCAGGAAGCCGGGCTGGCGGCCGGCGGCTTCCAGCAACCAGGTCAGGATCGTGGTGGTGGTGGTCTTGCCGTGGG
>NZ_JAWRXU010001060.1:0-258 GCF_046534895.1 Paraburkholderia sp. SIMBA_053
GGCGCGAATATCGGCGCCGTGTTCGCGCCCGCGATCATTCCGCCGCTTGCGCTCGCGTTCGGCTGGCGCGCGGCGTTCGTGATCATCGGCGCGCTGGGCTTGCTGTGGCTCGTCGTATGGTTCGCGTTCTACCGCTCGGCCGAACCGCGCTCACACGACGACGATCTCGACGAGGCACGCGACGAAGTCGAAGCACTCGACGCCGCCAACGTGAACGCGCGTGCGCCTGGTTGGGGCGTATTGATCCGCAAGCGCCAG
>NZ_JAWRXU010001061.1:0-258 GCF_046534895.1 Paraburkholderia sp. SIMBA_053
GGCGCTCGCGTCGCGATCATGCTGCCGAACACGTTCCAGTATCCCATCGCGCTGTTCGGCACGCTGAAGGCGGGCGCGATCGTCGTCAACGTGAATCCGCTCTATACGGTGCGCGAACTGTCGCATCAGTTGAAGGATAGCGCCGTGCAGACCATCGTGGTGTTCGAGAACTTCGCGAAGACCGTCGAAGACTCGCTGCCGGGCACGCGCGTGCAGAACGTGATCGTCACGGGTCTCGGCGACCTGCTCAAGGACGGT
>NZ_JAWRXU010001062.1:0-258 GCF_046534895.1 Paraburkholderia sp. SIMBA_053
CCATCGGGCGAGTGGGTCAGAATCATACTGGCAAGGTTAGGAATACCAATTTCAAAATGGTTGGTCTGGGCTTCCTGGTCAGGAATTGCAAAGAGCAATAGCGGTACGTTGCCAGACGTTTCCCAATGCCCCTCCATGGCCGCCACCTTTGCAGGCTGGTGCTCCAGCGTATTCAGGCCATGAAAATCGCCTACTACCGCTTGGGATGGCGCCAGGAATAACAGAAGCCATAAACACATAGACAGTGCACGACGGTTT
>NZ_JAWRXU010000150.1:0-412 GCF_046534895.1 Paraburkholderia sp. SIMBA_053
ATCAATTCTAATTCTTTCCCTCTACTAGAAAATTCCCATCTTTTATTTTCTTCATCAAGAGCTCCCACTGAAATAACACTATCATATTTCGCTGGAATCATAACTGAATCTTCATTAAAATATCCTTTATTTCCAGCTGAAGATACTAATAAAATTCCTTTTTGATAAGCTAATTCAGCTGCTTTTTCAAATGATACTGATTCTTGAGTTCCATTAATACTCATTGAAATAATTTTTATGTGATTATTTATTGCCCAATCAATACCTTTAATAACATTACTATACTTACCATTGCCGTCTTTATCTAACGCTTTAACACTGTATAAATCAATACCTGGTGCTACACCTATTATCCCTTTATTATTATCAAGAGCTCCAACTATTCCAGCTATATGTGTTCCATGTCCATTAT
>NZ_JAWRXU010001063.1:0-258 GCF_046534895.1 Paraburkholderia sp. SIMBA_053
ATAAATGATCTGAACTGCTTGTGATACCATAGTTGATTTCCGTGCAAGACTTCGCTTTCCGCGGGCGAGCGCTGAGCCTCCTCGTCGCTTGCGCTTTATGCGGGGTCTCATCTGTTCCGCT
The DNA here is from genome assembly GCF_046534895.1 of Paraburkholderia sp. SIMBA_053. Lineage (NCBI taxonomy): Bacteria > Pseudomonadati > Pseudomonadota > Betaproteobacteria > Burkholderiales > Burkholderiaceae > Paraburkholderia > Paraburkholderia sp. SIMBA_053. The sequence goes on from NZ_JAWRXU010001063.1 coordinate 122, forward strand.
TTTCCCGCAGGAGTCTTCGTCTTGCCCTCCAATCAACAGCTGGTAGCACCTGCATTGAATGAAACCTATGTTCACCATCACAATAAAAAATCCGAACGAGGTTGATTCTTCATTAAGAATCAACCTCGTTCGGATTT
>NZ_JAWRXU010001064.1:0-258 GCF_046534895.1 Paraburkholderia sp. SIMBA_053
CGTGGCAAAGGTGCTGAAAGTCCTGACTCGGGGTGGTGTGGTGGAGTCGCTGCGGGGCACGAACGGCGGTTACCTGTTGCCGCGGCCGCCCACGCGGATCACGCTGGCGGAGGTGATCGCCGCGGTTGACGGCCCGATCGGGATCACCGAATGCAGCACGATGCCTGGATTGTGCATCCAGGAGGGGGTGTGCGCGGTGCGCGCCAACTGGCAGAAGGTCAATCGCGTGATCTACGAGGCGTTGCAGCAGGTCACGCT
>NZ_JAWRXU010001065.1:0-257 GCF_046534895.1 Paraburkholderia sp. SIMBA_053
GCGTGCTCGACGTGACGAGCCGCTCGCGGATGCTGCAGCAGCATTCGCTCGTGCTCGTCGGCATGTCGCGGCAGATGATCGAGAACCGGCTGATCGACTCGCGCTACCGGCGCGCCAATACCGTCCACTTCCATAGCCGCCCCGAATTCGTCGGCACGCTGCACGCAGGCAAGCTCGCTGTCGACGACGACGGCATCGTGCTCGCCGCCAATCGCAGCGCCTTGTTCCAGCTCGATCTGCGCTCGCCCGACCAGTTG
>NZ_JAWRXU010001066.1:0-257 GCF_046534895.1 Paraburkholderia sp. SIMBA_053
TCGACGTACGTATAAATCGCGCCGATCTCCAGTTGCCCGTCTTCGAGCAGTTGCGCGACGCGCAGGCTTTGCGGCCCGGCAAACGCAAAATCCACTTTATGCGCGATGCCGCGCTCGAACAGCGTCAGATGCTCTGGACGACTGATGCTCGAGATGAGCAGATGCAGATCGTGAAGCTTCTGCGGATCGACCTTGGCCAGCGAGCGCGACAGGAAGTCGGCCTGCTTCTGGTTGTCGCCTTCGAGCGCGACGCGGTC
>NZ_JAWRXU010001067.1:0-257 GCF_046534895.1 Paraburkholderia sp. SIMBA_053
CCGGTGCGTGTTGTTGCGCACACGGTGCGGTGGGGGGCTGGCGCGGGCCCTGGTTTGGGGTTCGGTTTGGCTTCGTTTTGGTTTTGGCTCGCGGCGCGGGAGTTGGGCTGTTTGTCTCTGTCATGCAATCCGCGTTATGAGTTTCCTGTCTACGCGCTGCCCTTGTGCGGGGCGGCATGTCTTTTCGCTAGCATCGGCGGTTTGGCCGCGTGGCGCGGCCGGGTTGGTTTGCTTGTGTTTTTGCTGGCATCCGCGTT
>NZ_JAWRXU010001068.1:0-257 GCF_046534895.1 Paraburkholderia sp. SIMBA_053
GCAAGGCGATGCTGCCCGTCGTCGAGAAGCACAACCGGCTTCTGATCTATTCGCAGCAGTACGAGGGCTTCGAATACTCGGACAACATCATCTACAGCGGTGCGTCGCCGAATCAGAATGGCGTGCAACTCGCCGATTTCATGACCCAGACGTTCGGTGCGCGCGTCTACTTCGTCGGGTCGCGCTACGTCTATCCGTACGAATGCAACCGGACCATGCAGGAGCTGCTGCTTCAGCATCCCGAAGGCGCCATACTC
>NZ_JAWRXU010001069.1:0-257 GCF_046534895.1 Paraburkholderia sp. SIMBA_053
CGCGGGCTCTGATCTTCGTGACGAAGTCACTCTTGATGGCGATGGAGTTGTGTTTGGTCAATACAATGCGTGGCTTGCGGCCCTTGAAGCACATCAGGCTGAATACGACCAGGCGATGGTCTGGGGAGCCGTTGACGTGCACAACATCAAAGCGTTCTGTCTCCAGCAACGAGCGCAATGCGCGCCACGCTGAAATCATGCGGCCGGCGTCTTTCAGCTTGGCTGGGAATTCAAGCGGCAGTGTCGTCACGTGTTCG
>NZ_JAWRXU010001070.1:0-257 GCF_046534895.1 Paraburkholderia sp. SIMBA_053
CTGACAACGGCAGCTATTGGGTCGATGATGAGTCGTGCCTATGTTCGGCCTGCGGGTCGAAGCTTCGAAGGGACATGTGGAATCCTGCATTCACGATGAAGAAGGTGCGGTACGACTTGTCGATCACCTATGACGGCTTTTATATCGCTTCCGACAGGTTCAGGATTTTCTCCGACAGGCTGGGGTTGGCGCTTTCTTTTCTGCCCTTGCCAGCCAAGCCGAAGTATCCGGCGCCATTTCACCTGATGGAATCATTG
>NZ_JAWRXU010001071.1:0-257 GCF_046534895.1 Paraburkholderia sp. SIMBA_053
GTCAACGTTGTTTCTTCTGAGATGCTTGAACGCTTAAACGTAAGGCGGCTTGATGACATTCTCCAGTACGTGCCGGGTGCCTCGGCCGGTGCTTCTGGAGGAGCGCTATCGAATACCTTCACCATCCGAGGCTTCCAATCGTCAACCACTCGGGGCGGACGCCTTGGTGCCCGAGCCAACTCCGTTTATATAGATGGAAACCGGCCTGCCTCCCAACGCTATCACTATGACCGGTCGCTTTATGATCGGGTTGAAGT
>NZ_JAWRXU010000151.1:0-410 GCF_046534895.1 Paraburkholderia sp. SIMBA_053
GGCTGGCGATCCAACGCCCGGACGCTTCGCGCATTGAGGCTCCCACTCCAACCGTGCCTGCTTCCAACTCAGTGCGGGATAACGGCGCGCTTGTTCGCGTGCTCGCCAACCTCGTACTGCGCACCCACGAGGAGCTTGCCCATGTCTACTAACTCCGCTCAGAAGGTCACCGCTGAACATCTGCGGCGTGATGCGTTCCTCTACGTTCGACAGTCGTCGCTTCGGCAGGTGTTCGAGAACACCGAGAGTACGAAGCGGCAATATGCGCTGCGCGATCGCGCCGTTTCGCTCGGATGGCCGATTGAACGTATTCACGTCGTCGATAACGATCTTGGCATGTCCGGCTCCAGCGCCCAGGAGCGAGATGGCTTTCAGCACCTGGTCGCCGAGGTCGCGAATGGTCATGCCGG
>NZ_JAWRXU010001072.1:0-257 GCF_046534895.1 Paraburkholderia sp. SIMBA_053
TCACACGCGGCGTCGATCGAACACGCGCCGTTGCAACGCACGCGCTCCGGCCCCGGCGGCATCGTCGGGACGATCGCGAAGAGCCGCGAGACGACGCTCTTCGTCGTGCTGATCCTGCTGATACTCGGCACGTCGCTCGCACGGCCACAGTTTCTGAACCTGCAGAATCTGCGCGACGTGCTGCTCAACGTGTCGATCGTCAGCTTGCTGACGGCGGGCATGACGGTCGTCATCCTGATGCGTCACATCGATCTGTC
>NZ_JAWRXU010001073.1:0-257 GCF_046534895.1 Paraburkholderia sp. SIMBA_053
GGGACGACGAGAGAATGAGTTAATAGATCGTCCCACTCATCTTCCGGCCGATAGCCCCGCGCATATCTCACCAACTGATCGATGGCTGCTCGTACGGCATCCTTGCCATCGCCTTCTGAACTAGCGAAGTATTTCACCTCGGCCAAGGCAACGACGGCCTCTGTCTCGGCACAGGTAACCACAATGTCTGGGCGGTCCCAACCGCTGCGGAAACCTAACGCGGAAAGGATTTCAGCGGTTCGCCGTTCCGACGGCTC
>NZ_JAWRXU010001074.1:0-257 GCF_046534895.1 Paraburkholderia sp. SIMBA_053
GCTTTCGCGTAGCGCGCATCGGCCGGCAGCGCGGCCACTTCGCGGCGCAGATCGATCACCGCGTTGCCGATTTCGAGCACCGAGAACAGCCAGCGCAACGTGTCACGCCGCGCCGCCGGGTCGTTCTGCGCGAGCGCGTTGATCTGGAACATCAGGTCGCGCGCGCCGCTCTCGAAGTGCGAGCGCACGCGGCTCAGGTGCGCGCGGCTCGCGAGCACGACCTGGCGGCGCAGATCGGCGAGCAGCCGGTTGCGCAG
>NZ_JAWRXU010001075.1:0-257 GCF_046534895.1 Paraburkholderia sp. SIMBA_053
TGCCGCAGGACGCCCGCGCACTGCGCCAGGCATCATGAGCCATCCCGCCTAACCAGCGGCACGGCAAGCGTCCGATGGCGGCCGACGTCATGCCGAAGGATCTCGGGCGGCTCCAAGCCAGAGTCCCGCCCGAGCTGCCAGATGCCGGCTCCACAGGTTGGGCGTGATGGCACTCTTGATCTCTATTTTTGGCCAGCTGGGCGCGCTGTGCCAAAGGCATTCAAAGTCCCCCGAGGAGCTTGGGGGTACCGCTCTCG
>NZ_JAWRXU010001076.1:0-257 GCF_046534895.1 Paraburkholderia sp. SIMBA_053
GGCCGCCGTTCGATTTGCGACGGAAGTGCCTTCCCGCCGTCGCACGCCCTGCCCGTCACGTCGATCAGCCTGCCGAGCACGGCCTCTCCGACCGGCGCTTCGATGGCGCCCCCAGGTGCCTCGACTCTCGTGCCGCGCCGCAAACCCGCGGTCGTCTGCAGCGCCAGCGCGCGGACCGTCGTCTCGCTCAGATGCGCCTCGACTTCAGCGAGTACCGGCGCGAGATCGTCGGGCACGACGACGAGCGCCTCTCCGAG
>NZ_JAWRXU010000152.1:0-410 GCF_046534895.1 Paraburkholderia sp. SIMBA_053
CGATCACCTTGCCTTCGGCGCCGTCAATCGAGATCCAGTCACCCACGCGGTACGGTTCCGTGGAATTCAGCACGATGCCCGCAAAGACATCGTGCAAAGTACTTTGAATAGCCAAACCGAGAATAACGGCCAATGTTCCCGACGTCGCAATCAGGCCGCGAACGGGTATTTCCAGAACGAATCCCGTCGCGGCTACTGCCGCGGCAAGAAACACCACGGCGCCGAATACGTCCTGAAACAGTCTCTGCTTGCGCCAGGTCTGCGGCAGCAGAAGGGCGTCGAGAGCAAGCGTGAACAGGCGGGCACCTGTCAGCCACCAGAATATCTTCAGGGCCTGCGCCGCTTCGTGAAGCAGCGACGCTTCAAGATGCGTAGCCTGTCGGAAGGGGCTGAGGCCCGCGGTGAAAATG
>NZ_JAWRXU010001077.1:0-257 GCF_046534895.1 Paraburkholderia sp. SIMBA_053
TGCCGCGAAGCTTGCGTCCGCTGGGTACAGCATTTCGTATTAACGCCCTATCGAATTGCGTCTCACAAATGTCACAGCATGGAATCAATTCATCTGCCGTGGCCGGCGGACAGGGAGTCTTACGAGACCGGCAAATGACGCCGCGTCTCGGCCCCATGCGTTCAGTCCACTGCCTTATGCAGCCCCACATTCCGGATTTTGCCAGATTGCTGTGACAAAGCAGTTGAGTGGTCGCAGCAGACTATGCAGGTCTGCTG
>NZ_JAWRXU010001078.1:0-257 GCF_046534895.1 Paraburkholderia sp. SIMBA_053
GCTGTCAGGCCCTATTTTTCAAAATTCGATTTGTCAAAGCCAGATTCAGATGTCGTAGCGCTGGCTATTTACAGATGTCGTGTTTCTGACCTTGGGTTTGGGTCTGTCTTTCACGGTTTGCATCACACGCAGTGTCGAAGGATGCCGGGCTGAACGGGCAGGGCGTGTCAGCCGGTTCAGTGAGTGCGTGCAGACCGCTGGCCAGGTGTGGAAGGCGCCGTTGACGGCTGCGCGATCTGCACGATTGCCTGATCGAG
>NZ_JAWRXU010001079.1:0-257 GCF_046534895.1 Paraburkholderia sp. SIMBA_053
GCCCGGACGGCACCGTGGCCGGCGAGCGGCCGCGGCCGGTGCCCGGCAGCAACAAGCCGATCGGGCCGTTCGCGCCGCGCGCGAACATCGACATCAGTCTCGGCAACAGCTTCCGTTTTCGCGGACAAGGCGCGGATCTTGGTTTGACCGGCACCATCACCGCGATGAGCGCGCCGAATCTGCCGCTGCGCGCGGTCGGCAACGTCCGCGTGACGCCGGGCTCAACGTATACCGCGTTCGGCCGCAAGCTCAACATC
>NZ_JAWRXU010001080.1:0-257 GCF_046534895.1 Paraburkholderia sp. SIMBA_053
CACGGAGAGCAGCACAAATGGACAACAAGACCACCGCGAGCAATGAGGTCAAACACGAGTCGGAGCTTCTACGCGTCATGTCCCACGATCCTGCCGACAACTTCCAGGCCGCGGGCCAGATGTGGGTGGCGCTTTGGATTGCGGGCGTCCTGTTGGGTTCTGTGCTTATCGGTCGGTGCATCGCCACCACAGAATGGCCCTGGATGAGCATCGTAGCTGCTCAGAAATGGACCGGCGCGCCTGTTTGTATTCTCGTG
>NZ_JAWRXU010001081.1:0-257 GCF_046534895.1 Paraburkholderia sp. SIMBA_053
CTGGGCGGTCGACAGTGCGAAGATCGCGGTCGCGGCCGTGCCGGGGTCGAGCGCCGTCCAGCGCAGGCTGACGGCATACTCGGCGTCATCGCCGGCAGGCGCGGGGCTGGTCGGCGCCGGGCCCGTGGCGCCGCCGGCGGCAAGACCCGCCTCAGGGGCGTCGGCGATCGCGGTGAAGTCGTCGGTGAGACCCGAGATGATCGGCCCGTGCACGGTCGATCGGATCGTGAGGTCGATGTCGTCGCCCCCGGCGACCT
>NZ_JAWRXU010001082.1:0-257 GCF_046534895.1 Paraburkholderia sp. SIMBA_053
TGTTTGTTCCTGCAAGTGTAGGGACGATCCTTGACGTCGCGCCACAGCTGCGCGGGCCACGCGACCTTGACGCTGCAGATCGGGCACTTCGTCTCGAAGTGCGTGTGATCCCCTTTCGGCTGGCCGAAATGCTGCTGGTCGGTCATGAACAGATCGAACAGTGGAAGGTTTGCCCGCGCGCCCGCCGTCTGCAGCGCGATCCGGACGGGTTCGAAGTAACCGATAGAGTCGGACGTGATGGCGGCGCGGGTACGACC
>NZ_JAWRXU010001083.1:0-257 GCF_046534895.1 Paraburkholderia sp. SIMBA_053
ATTTTTCTTTCTCTGTAGTTAGTTATTTTGAGAATTCAGCTCTTTTTTCTTTTTGGGGTGTTTATTTTTCTAAAGTTGATGGATATGGTGAGCCCTCATAGATAAAGATAAGTGATAGCATATATTCTTTTAGTTGTATTTGGCTTATAAAAATTTTCATTTAAATAAACGATGGCATAAAAGCGTCCAAATAGGATGCTTTTTTCTTTGTTGTATAAAAAAATACACAATAAGCATAGGTATGGACATAGTTATAT
>NZ_JAWRXU010001084.1:0-257 GCF_046534895.1 Paraburkholderia sp. SIMBA_053
GCGTCGAACAGGCGTGCGATGTTTTCGTGTGTGATGCCTACGCCTTTTGGTGTGCCCGTTGAGCCCGAGGTGTAGATCACGTAGGCGAGTTGTTGCGGACGCGGATACATCGCGACGTCGAGCGGCTCATCATTCGGCAACGTCTCGCGCAACGCCACAGCATCGAGCGTCGGCCGCGTGCCGAACAACGCCGCATGCTGCGCGAGACTCGGCGCATCGGTGACGATCAGACGCAACTGCGAGTCATCGACGATATG
>NZ_JAWRXU010001085.1:0-257 GCF_046534895.1 Paraburkholderia sp. SIMBA_053
GTCTATACGACGATGGGGAACGTCTATCTGAACGAGCAGTTGGAGTACACGTCGAACGCGGCCTTGACGGATCTGAACGATCAGGGGTTCCAGTTCTGGGGCTTGAGCCACATCGACCCGACCGGCGCGCAGAAGGGCGTGGACGACAAGGGCAACGTGATTCTCTACACGGCCGGCGACCTCGCGGCGGTCATGGCGCTCAATCCCGATCTGAAGGTGCTGTCGGCAAACGGCTTTTATGATTTCGTCACACCGTT
>NZ_JAWRXU010001086.1:0-257 GCF_046534895.1 Paraburkholderia sp. SIMBA_053
GGTGCGGCACGGCGGGAAATAAAGCAGACCGCAGGGCGCAATGATCGCGAATCCGGCGAATGACACAGGTTCGCGCCGGGCAATGGGAGTGTGATGGGCCGCGTTAGCCATGGTTGCGGCCCCCGACCGGCTGGGCCAGCATGGCAAGCGAGAGCAGGGCGTCGGCTAGAAGATCGATTGCCGCGTTGGGCGTCGATGCCAGGGCGGCATCGTGCAAGGCGCGGTTGATTGTTGCGGTGAGGTTTGCGGGCGAGCGG
>NZ_JAWRXU010001087.1:0-257 GCF_046534895.1 Paraburkholderia sp. SIMBA_053
GGTTCGTGATTTTGCTCAGCAGGGCTGTAGCCAGCCAACTTTGTAGGGATCGCACGCTGAATATGAGGACCGATGACCTGTCCCATCCGGTCATCGCTCGCGGCAAGTATTTCGCTTTCTACGGATCGCTCAATCACGACAACGATTTCGCGCGCGAACCGATTGGGACGCTCCGGCAACGGCATGCGACGCGTCACGAGAAAGTGTCGAGGATTTCCCGGCCGCACATTGCTTTCTGCATCGAATGCGGCCTCGAT
>NZ_JAWRXU010001088.1:0-257 GCF_046534895.1 Paraburkholderia sp. SIMBA_053
TCGCTATCAACATCGCGCAGTGCTCCGCTGTCTATAATCGGCCGGATGCAACGACGAAGCTGGCGCGTCAAATCGAAAGCACGGCAGGCGAAAATTTTTTATTGCCGTCGTGTCGATTCCGATGATCCTCCTTCGTCGTTCTAATAGCGGCATGCGGCTCGGCCGCCATTTGACCGATCCTGACAGGAGACTCGCCATGACGATTCAGAAGATCACCCCGTTTCTCTGGTACTTGAACGAGGCCGAAGAGGCCGCGG
>NZ_JAWRXU010001089.1:0-257 GCF_046534895.1 Paraburkholderia sp. SIMBA_053
CGGCCCGCGCCTCGCCGCCACCGCGAAAGGCGACATCCGCCACCTGCGCCCGCGCGAGGAAGCCATCGCCGCGTTGGATCGTGCCGCCACGCCTGCACTCCTGCTTTTCCCGCGCTACGGCCACGCCACAGACATCCGCCCTGTCGATCAGGGCGAAACCTTCATGCGCCTGACGCAGGCCTCAACCAACTACACCGCGCTCGGCGAACCGGGCTTCGACAGCCTCAGCCGCTTCGTGCAGAGCGTCCCCGCGCAGG
>NZ_JAWRXU010000153.1:0-408 GCF_046534895.1 Paraburkholderia sp. SIMBA_053
TCGCTTTCGATCACGATGATTGCCCCTGCCGCCAGCGCGGTAATGTACCCCTGCGAGTCGTTAAGACCGCCGGGATCGCGGCCTTCCGCATCGGCGTCCGAGTAATAGGTGCCCGGCACGACGTACGCGTGCGTGACGCGGCCGCCCACGGGCGCATGCCAGCGGTGATAGTTGAACGCGCTGAGAAATGCCTGATAGACGGAACCACCGACAAACTGCCGTGCCGTCTTTGCCTCGCGCGCCGTGAAGATATCCTGCAGCGAGTAGGGCTGCGACTTGATCCAGAACGCGTCGTGAAGCCTGACGTCGTGCTGAAGGTTGTAGGGCGACGCCTCGCAGGCGCTGATGATCATCCTGTCGTCGTCGGGTGCGGCAACGGGTCGGGCGTCGGCTTTGAACTGGCGCGTA
>NZ_JAWRXU010001090.1:0-257 GCF_046534895.1 Paraburkholderia sp. SIMBA_053
ACGCTCGGGCCTCGTGGGTGTTCCATCGGATGGTGTGTATGGAGCAGCAAAACACGGCGTCGTAGGACTGACGAAGGCGGCGGCCATTGAATTCGCAGCTAAGGGTATCCGCGTGAATGCCGTGTGTCCGGGACTCGTAGAAACGGCGCTCACGCATGCGAGATTCGGTGACGAGCTGCTCACACGCGCCAGGCTCGCCAATCCGCTCGGACGGATGGCGCAACCCGAAGAAATTGCAGCGGCCGTCGTGTGGCTGT
>NZ_JAWRXU010001091.1:0-257 GCF_046534895.1 Paraburkholderia sp. SIMBA_053
CCTCAGGTATGGCCCGGTCCCGGTTGCAGTGGCGACGATGGGATACAAGCACCGTGCGTTGCCGCACGACCAGATTGCCGCGTCGCTGTCCGCACCGGGCTTTCTGCTCAAGATCATTCCTCATGTGGACGGCTCGCCGCGGATATGCGAACTCGTGCGTTATTTCTGCGAGGACGTGACCGTGAAGGGCGCGTGGGAAGGGCCGGCCGCACTTGAGCTGTTCCATCACGCGCTCGCGCCGGTTGCGGCCTTGCCTG
>NZ_JAWRXU010001092.1:0-257 GCF_046534895.1 Paraburkholderia sp. SIMBA_053
ACGACGACCGCGCGGACAGTCAGGTGCGCGAACAACTGGTGTCGAGCGTGACGGTGTGGCGCGCGGCGCTCACCCGCGCGATTTCGCAGGCAATGGAAGAAGGGCATCTGCGCGCGGACACCGATCCGCAACTGATGCTTTTCGAACTGTATAGCTTCACGCTCGGCTTGCATCATGACGCACGCTTCCTGCATCTGCCCGATGCCGTGCGCCTGACGTGGGCCGCGCTGGAAAAACTGATTGTTTCGTATCAGAGC
>NZ_JAWRXU010001093.1:0-257 GCF_046534895.1 Paraburkholderia sp. SIMBA_053
GATCGGTCGGCGTGCACGACCATTCGCCATCGACGACGGTCGTCGTGCACAGCACGTTTCCGTCACCATCGGTCACCGTGATCGTGTCGCCATCGTCACCGGTGCCCGAGAAAGTCGGCGTCGCATCCGTCACCACAGCACCATCCGCCGGGCCAGGGATGACCGGAGCGGGCGAGGCCACCGTATCCACGGTCACATCGATCGGGTCGCCCGCCGTGGAGTTACCTGCGGGGTCAGTCGCCGTCGGCGTGATCGTG
>NZ_JAWRXU010001094.1:0-256 GCF_046534895.1 Paraburkholderia sp. SIMBA_053
GGAAGCTGATGAAAGAATCAAAGAATTAAATGAACGATATAAGGATGATAAGGATACTCGATATACAAAAGAAGAAACGGAATTAAGTAACTTCAAACCAAGATATGAATAAAAAAGGAGACTGAAGAGAATGGCAACTAAGATTATTATGTTTACAAAAAATGATTGCCCAAACTGCAAAAGAGCAAAGCATTTCTTGGGATTTGCACCAGTGGAAATTGAATTAGAAGAAAGAAATATTGAAGAAAATGAAATC
>NZ_JAWRXU010001095.1:0-256 GCF_046534895.1 Paraburkholderia sp. SIMBA_053
GTAGCTGTCTATAAGAGAAACCTTTTCTATTTCACCTTGATGAGCATACTCCATTATGCGTGCAACTGCTTCTGCTACTGGAATTGGTTTACGTTTTTCTAGCATTCTTTTTTCACCTCGTTTTGATAAGGATAAACTCTCTTTCTGTTCATCCTATATATTTTGCGTATAATCGTTTTGCCATTTTTACATTATTTGTCCCATGAATAAATGCCCTACCGTCTGTAAATAAAACAAAACGATATTCATCTACTAG
>NZ_JAWRXU010001096.1:0-256 GCF_046534895.1 Paraburkholderia sp. SIMBA_053
GCCGCGGAGCGTCGAATGAACGTCCGCGGCGATAAGCGCACGTACTTTTTTATTGCCGCGCCAAACGCAGGTTGTACGGCATCGGCAAGTTGTAGTTGGTGCGGAACGGGTTGATGTCGAGCCCGCCGCGCCGTGTATAGCGCGCATAAACCGCGAGCTTCACCGGCTTGCACGCCTTCAGCACGTCGATAAAAATCTTCTCGACGCATTGCTCGTGAAAACCCGTGTGATTGCGATACGAGATGATGTAGCGCAG
>NZ_JAWRXU010001097.1:0-256 GCF_046534895.1 Paraburkholderia sp. SIMBA_053
TTGCAGTAGCTGACGGGGCCGACACACGAATTAGCGCCCGTATTGTGCTTGTGGAACAGACCACCCGAGCCGGTTTGCGACGTGCCCGAAGCAACACCGCCGTACGACGTTGCGCCCGTATCACCACCTTGAGCCGTCGTGGCAGCCGGGCCACGTTCCGAAGCAGGCGCGCCAGCGATCGGGTTGTAGTAAGGAGCCGGACCGAAGCCGCTTGCGAAGACGGGAGCCGATACGAAAGCGGTAGCGGCGAGAAGGG
>NZ_JAWRXU010001098.1:0-256 GCF_046534895.1 Paraburkholderia sp. SIMBA_053
ATCTTCTCGTTGCGCAAATCGGCCTCTACTCTACCCCCTTGTTTTTGCAACGATTGGGCCAGAGAGTGGGCGTATTCGGCCTGACTTTCAGCGATATTCATCACCACTACCTGCATCGGGGCGAGCCACGCGGGCATTGCACCAGCATGGTGCGCGATCAGAATACCGAGAAAACGCTCCATTGATCCGACGATTGCCCGGTGCAGCATGATCTGACGGCGACGGCTGTTGTGTTCCGCGACGTACTCCGCGCCCA
>NZ_JAWRXU010001099.1:0-256 GCF_046534895.1 Paraburkholderia sp. SIMBA_053
TCGGATTGTAACCCATGGGTTACGGAACATCAAACCTTCGCACTGGCAGGCAGGCCCAGCAATCCTAACCTTCATCCCCAAACGCCCCAGTCCGCACCTCACCCTCGCGCAAATACCGCGTGATAATCACCCCACGCGACGTCTCCACCGACTGCACCAGCCTGAACGCGCACGCCGCAGCGTCATCACCAAAAAGCCGCTTCCCCCGCCCAAGTATCACCGGATAGACAAGCAGCCTCAGCTCATCCACCAAACC
>NZ_JAWRXU010001100.1:0-256 GCF_046534895.1 Paraburkholderia sp. SIMBA_053
CTTCAGCGTGGACGGCCCACAACTGATAAGCCAGGTAGCGGCCGAACAGGGCCGGCTGCTGGTGTGGGCTGCGCGCGAGCCGGCCGGCCTGGCCGAACGTGCGCGCCAGGTGGGGGTGCCACTGTGGCGGGTCGAGGATGGTTTCTTGCGCTCCACGGGGTTGGGGGCAACCAACAGCCCGGCGCTGTCACTGGTGCTGGACCGGGGTGGCATTCATTACGATGCGCAGTCTGCCAGCGACCTGGAGCAGCTGTTG
>NZ_JAWRXU010000154.1:0-407 GCF_046534895.1 Paraburkholderia sp. SIMBA_053
GGGCGAGACGAACGCGCAGGCTGCATCCAGCGCGGCGCGCGCATCGGCATAACGCCACACGGCCGGTACGAAACGCGGACGCGGCGTTGGCCACATCTGCGGCGCTTTCTTGGCCCAGCCCGGCGACAATGCGCGCGCATGCAGGTCCTCGAAGAAACCTTCTGGCGCAGTGGGCGCCTGCGTGACGGTTTGTGACATCACTGTCCTCTATTCGTTTCGTCCAGCACGGACGACATTGAAACGCGTGGCGGCAAGCGCGTTCGCATCACACCGCAAGGCCGGCTTTCGCTTCGTCCCATACCGGGTGATCGCCAAGCTCGCCTTGACGCACGCGCAGCTTCATCGAGCCGACACCGTCGATCACGATCTCCAGCACGTCGCCGTCCCCGACGGGACCGACACCCGCT
>NZ_JAWRXU010000024.1:0-43970 GCF_046534895.1 Paraburkholderia sp. SIMBA_053
TCGCTGGTGTCGCTGGTGTCGCTGGTGTCGCTGGTGTCGCTGGTGTCGCTGGTGTCGCTGGTGTCGCTGGTGTCGCTTTTGCTAGCCGTGTCCGAGCGCGCGACGAATCCAGGACTCCAATTCGCTCGCGTCGATGGGCTTCTCGATCACACACAACGCAGGGCTGGCCCCTACCCTCGCGCGCGTGCGCGCGGAGGCCAGGGCCGTGATGAACAGCGTGGGAATGCGCATGCCGTCGGCTTCTAGCTTGTCGAGGAGTTCTATCCCGCCCATGCCGGTCATCTGGATATCGCAGATCAGGCAATCGGTTTGCGAGAGTACATCCGACGCAAGAAACTCTGCCGCGCTCGCGAACTCGCGCGCCTCCCAGCCGAACGAACGCACGAGGCTGCTGGCGGCGGCGAGCACGAAGGGGTCATCGTCGACAATGACGACGAGTTCGGTGGATGAAAGCGACAAAGCGATACCTGCCTGAGGCCAGGCAAACGGATGGGCCCATCCCACCGCTCACCGGTAGCCCAGCATAACGCCACGCATGGGTACCGCCATCATATGTAGGTATGGGTACACCCGCGCCGCTTGCCGGAACACGATGGGTACAGCTTCGCGCGCGCGAACGGTACGGTATAAAGCGTACGCTTACTGCTCCGCGGCACCTATTCCGCCGAGTTTGGCGATACCGAGCGCTTGCATCTTGCGCACCAGCTCCGCCACCGAGCGCGTGTTCATTTTGCGCATCGCCTGCCCGCGATGAATTTTGGCCGTGATCTCCGCGATTCCCATGTTGGCCGCGATCTGCTTGTTCATCAGCCCCGCGGCCACGTGTTCGAGCACCTCGCGTTCGCGCGGCGTCAGCGATTCCCAGCAAGCGCGCACCTCATGCAGCGAGCGGTCGGCCTCCAGCCGCTTCGCGTCGCTGTCGAGCGCGGCGACTACCGCATCGATCATGTCCTGGTCGCAAAACGGCTTGGAGAGGAAATCCATCGCGCCGGCCTTCATCGCCTTCACGGTCATCGCTATGTCGCCGTGGCCCGTCATGAAGACGATGGGCATGTGCGGCTGGCCGGTCTCCGACAGCGATTTCTGGAACGCAATACCGCTCTGCCCGCGCAGCCGCACGTCGAGCACGAGGCACGACGGATTCGCGCTTTTGGGCGCGGCGAGGAATTCCTCGGTCGAGGCGAACGCGTGCACTTCGAGGTCGATCGAGCGCAACAGGCCGACCAGCGCGCCACGCACGAGGTCGTCGTCATCGACGATGTAGACGACGCGGGACTCGCGGCCCGTGGATGAAGCGGCTGTACGGAAGGTTCGGGAATCGGACATTGCGGCGTTCGCAGAGCTCTCGTTAAAGGCCGCGAGGCGGCCCGGTGGTTAGACGAATTCGAAGCGCCGGCGCCGGTTCACACATGCTTCGTGCGAACCGCACGGCGGCGCGCTGCTTATGTTCCTTCCGCGTCGAGCCGCGGCAACACGAACCGGGCGCGCGTGCCGGTCACTTCGCGCGGCGCGAGAGTCAGCGTGCCGCCATGGGCATCGACGATCGAATGCGAAATGGCGAGGCCCATGCCCATGCCGTTGTCTTTCGTGGTGAAGAGCGGTTCGAGCAGCCGGTCCGCGACTTCGGGCGCGATGCCGCTGCCGAGATCGTCCACCGTTACGTGCACCGTGCCGTCTGCGCCCTTGGTGCACGCGAGCACGAGCAGCCGCCCGGTGTCGAGCGCAGCCATCGACTCGACGCCGTTCGTCAGCAGATTGATCGCCACCTGCTGCAACTGAACGCGGTCGCCATGCACGTAGACGGGTTCGTTCAGGCCGCGCAATTCCAGCGTGACGTTCAGCGTGTCCAGTTGCGCGGCCACGAGAGCCGCGGCCTCGCGCAGCGCTTCGGACAGGTCGATCGTCGTGAACTGCGGCTCGGCCTTGCGGGCCTTTGCGCGGAGCGCCTCGATGATGCTTTTCGCGCGCGTCGCGCTGCGGCTGATGTGCGTGAGCATCTGCTGCGCTTCGCCGATCTCCGGAGGACTGCGGCTCAACCAGCGCAACGCGGCGCTCGCGGAGGTATCCACGGCGGCGAGCGGCTGCCCGACTTCGTGCACGATCGAAGCGACCAGTTCGCCCATCGCCTTCAGACGCGTTGCGCGCGCGAGGTCGGTGAGCGCGGCGCGCAGCTGTTCCTCAGCCCGCGCGCGCTGCTCGTTCTGCTCGACGAGATCGTCGTAGAGCCGCGCGTTTTCCAGCGCGAAGGCCGCCTGCGACGCGATCACTTCGAGCACCGCCGCCTTGGCCGCCGTGAACACCTTCGCGGCCAGATCGTTCTCGAGATACAGCACGCCCACCAGCGTCGAATAACGCATCAACGGCACGCATAACACCGAACGCGGACGCTTGCGGCGGATGTAGACGTCCTGCGCATAGACCGGCGAGTCGTGCGGGTCGTCGGCTACCACGCCTTCCTGAGTACGCGCGACGGCCTGCACGAGCGAGACCGGCAGCACGTCGGACGTGAACGGCACCGCCTCCTGCGTGACGGCGATCGCGCCGTTGACCACCTGCGCGCGCGCCGGCACCTGCCATACGCCGCGGCGCAGCAAAACGAGTGCGCCCTGCCCGGCGCCGGCGCTTTCGAGCGCCGTGCGCAACAGCGTTTCGACGAGCCGCGCCGGAACAATGTCGCTTGCGAGCGCATTCGAAATGCGCAGCACCGCTTGCACGTCGAGTTCCTGAAGACGGCTTGCGGCGGGTGCATCCATGTCGGCGTCGAACAGTTCGGGATGGCCGGTCTGCAACTGCCGCGCCTTCGCCATCGCGCCCCAGCGTTGCCACGCCCCGCGCGCGTGACGCAGGTACGCCTGCGCGCTCACCTCTTCGCCACGCGCAGCGTGGAACGACGCCGCAAGCTCGGCCGCAAGCGCTTCGACCTGCGTGAAGCCGTGACGACGCGCGTGCGCGACAGCCCTCGCATAAGCTTCCAGCGCGTCGAGCGCGCGGCCTTCGACACGCGCCATCTCAGCATGCACCAGCTCGCATCGTCCGACGAAATTCTCCGGGCAGGCTCGCGCCCAGATCGCGAGTTGCCCGGCGTGGCGCTGCAACGCAGCCTCTTGCGCCGCATCGCGCTCTGGCAATGCGAGCAGCGCGAGCGCCCCGTAGAAGGGCAACTCGCCGCTCTCGGCGAAGGAACGCGATGCGTTCGCGCAGGCTTCGGCACGTTGACGCGATTCCAGCGCATCCGCGAGGTCGCCGAACAGCAGCGCGCGCTGCAAGCGGTACACCCAGTAAGAGAAGTCCACGAGCGTGGTCGGCCTGCCGTCCACGGGCACCGGCGGCATCTCGACGCGGCCGTCGGGCTCGCCTTCCTGCAAGTGCGTGAGGAGCGCCCATTGCGACAGCAGCGCGTCGATCACCAGCTGGAAGTTGGCGTCGCGTGCGCTCGCCAGTGCGCGCGCCACCGTCTCGCGCACGTCGGCCAGCAACTCGCCCGCGAACAGCATGCCGGTGGCTTCGTTGCGGCCGCAATACAGCGCAAAGGTGTGATCGCTGCTTTCTATGGCGACGTTGTAGGCGCGGCGCACATAATCGCGCGCACTTCGTGCCGGTAAGGTCCAGGGTACGACGAAGGTGCCGAACACCATGTAGACGCGCGCCCGATACCGTACGAGCCCGCGTTCGTCGACCAGGTGCAGTGCGAGCTGGCCGAACGGAAGCGAAAAGCTGTAGTCGCCGTAACGCACGCCGAAGATCTGGTTCATGCACGTGTACACGTTCGCGGCCGCGTCCGAATGGCCGTGCTCGATCGCGAGGTTGACCGAGCGCAGCAGCATGAAGTCGACCAGATTCTGGTCGGTGTAGAGCGCGGGCGGGATGAGGTCCGAGATGATGTCGGTGATAGCGCGGCGAAGCGGGTCCGCGATGATGGGCAACTCGCGCAGCCCGGCAATGCCGTGCTGGTCCAGCCAGCCGCGCAGACGCGCGTATTCGCGGTCCACGTCGGCATCGACGGGATGCATGGGCACCTCGATACCCGCGCGATGCAAAAACGCGAGACCCACGCCGAGCGCGAGATCATAGCGGCCGAGCGTCGTGTAGAGCGCGGCGCGCAGCCGCGCAAGATCGGCGCCGAAGATGCCGTCGCCCGCCTCGGCTTCCAGCGCCGACAGGCGCGCCTCGGCAACCTCGAGCGCGCCGGTCATGAACTCGGCTTCGCCGCACAGCTTGCGGGCGAGCAGGCCGTCTTCGCTCGCCGCCTGGTCGCCCAGCAAGTCGAGCGCCGCGCGGAAGAAGCCGAGTGACGAATCGTGCGCCGTTGCGGCTTTCGCCTCGCGCCCGGCGTCCAAATTGAGGCGCGCGAAGACGCGCCGTTCGTCGGAATCGTCGAGCGCCGGGCGCGCGAGGTTGGCTTGTGCCGCGAGCGCGAACACATCCGTCTCGCCGCCCCGGTTCGCCAACTGGCGACGGGCAATCTGCAAATGCAGCGCGGCGCGCTCGGCTGCCGGCATCGACGCGTAAGCCGCCTCGCGAATCCGGTCGTGCCAGAACACCCAGTCGCCGTTCTCGCGATATACCGTGCCGGCTTCGAGCGCGGGTTGCAGATGCCGTGTCGCATCGAGTTCGGACAACCCGGCCGCCACCGCGAGCGTTGAAGTGGACGCGCGCTGCCCGAGGCAGGCCAGCACCCGCAGCATGAATTGCGTGGCGGCGGGCAATTGTCCGAGCTTTCGAGCGAGCAGTTCGACGACGTTTTCGACGCCGCGCTGTGCCGTCATCTGTTCGAGACTCCAGCGCCACGCGGACGACTCCACGTCGTATTCGAGAAGGCCGTCGTCCGCGAGCAGGCGCAGCAGATGGTGCGCGAAAAACGGATTGCGCCCGGTCTTGCGGCCGATCATCTCCACGAGCGGTCCGAGCGAATCCGCGTCCTGATGTAGCGCACGCGCAATCAATTCACGCAGCGCGCCTTCGTTCAGCGGCCCGAGTTGCACATGCCGCGCGGCGGCCACGTCGGCCAGTTTGCCCGCGCGCAACGGGTGATCCGCGGGCACTTCATTGTCGCGGAACGCGCCGATCAGCAGCAGCGCCGCATCGCTATGCTGATGCAGCAGCCGCTCCAGCACCTGCAAGGTGCCGGTGTCCGCCCACTGGAGGTCATCGAGCACGAGCACGAGCGGACGCGCGCCGTTCGCAAAGCACGCGATCAACCGCGCGACCCCCTGAAGCACGCGCTCGCGTTCGAGCGCCGGCGCGGCGTCCGGCGGGTCGAGCGCTTCGGGCTGCGGCCCGAGTACGGCACCGAGCGCGGGCAGAAATGCGCTCAGCGTGCGGCCGACGGGCGCCGTGGCCGTGGCGATGCGCTCACGCCAGATCGCAAACTCGCCGTCGGGGCAGCCGAGCACGAAGCGCAGCAACTGCTCGAGCGCCTGGCCGAGAATCGCGTACGGCTTGCCGCGATGACCTTCCTCGCTCTTGCTGACGGCGAGAAGCGGCGGGCTCACACGCTGCATCCGCGCAACGGCTTCTTGCAGCAGCGTCGACTTGCCGATCCCGGAACTGCCCGACACCCACGCGACACGCGCTTGCCGTCCGTCTACGACCGCACGGAACTGCGCGAGCAGCGCCTCGATTTCGTCGTCGCGGCCGAGCACCCGGTCGGCCTGCTGCAGGCGTTGCAGCGCCGCATGGGTGTCGAGCGTAAAAGGCGCGATCTCGCCGTGACGCCGTTGCAGGTCCTCACATCGATGCAGGTCCGCAAGCAGCCCCGCGGCGTCGGCGTAACGTTGCTCGGGCGCTTTCTCGAGCAGCTTCATCACGATCCGCGAGATTTGCGGCTGCACGTCGGCAGCGAGCTCGTATGGCGGACGCGGCCGGTGGGTCGCGTGCGCATGCACACGCGCGGCGGTGTCGGCGGCCTCGAAGGGCGGCATGCCTGTCAGCAACTGATAGAAGATGCAGCCAAGCGAATAAAGATCGGCGCGTTCGTCAACCGGCACGTTCATACGCGCGCCGAGTTCGGGCGCCATGTAGATGAAGCTGCCGTCGTTCCATTCGAGGTCGGCGTCGGGCGAAGCAGTGGTGTCGCCGGGACGGGTGGCGGAGCCAAAGCCGGTGAGAAACGCCTGGCCCTCGTCGTTCACGAGAAAGCGGGCCGGCGACAGCGCACGATGCACGATGCCCGCCGCGTGCATGGCGCCGACGGCCCTCGCAAGGCCGATGGCGATCTTCAGGAAGGCTGCGGTGCCGGCCTGGCGTGAGCCGCTGCAGCAGCGCAACGGCTCGCCGCCCGGATCGGCAAGCAGGAGCAGCGCGCCTTCGCCGTGCGGCACGAGCGCCTGCGGAACCGCCGACCACGTTTCATGCAGCGCGGCGCGCAACGCGTATTCGCGCTGCAGCGCCGCCAGCACGGCCGGCGCACCGCTCCCTCGCCCGGCGACGAGCACCGACGACGCGCCGTCGGCAACCGCTCGTTGCAGACGCGGTGAACCATTGCCCAGTTCGATAAAGCTTCGGTTCGACAGTTCGATCATGCGAAGACGGTATGGACGCAGCGACGCGCGCGAGCAGTTCAGGGAAGGTGCGCACAGCACCCATGCAGACGATTGCACACTCCTTCACCCCCAGTTCTGCGGGCAGCCCGTTGGCCTCGACGTAAGGTGTGCGCCGAAAATAATACCCACTCCCAGTTCATTTCGGGTCAGGCAGTGAAAACAAAATAGACATTGCAGAATCTGTACGATCGTACGTATCAAAGCACGACAACTGTACCCTTCGGATGATTAGAACTGTCCTGATTCCGAAGCAGTACTGTTCACGTATAACGGCCTGAAACAGGCCGTTGCGGACTTGCCTTCAGAAAAAGCACACCCTATTATGGACCAACTGATCCATAATTAACAATCGTCCGCTGCAGCCGATCAGCCGCAGCCAACTTCGGGGAAAACAATGACCATCGATTTTTCGAAAGTGAATAGCGTCGCCGGTACATCTGCGACTTCGGGCTCGACGTCGGTTGGCGCGAGCAGCAGGAATAAGCCGTCGTTCCAGTCGCTATTGGCTGAACTCACCGATTATGTGAAAGGCACGCCGGGCGAGCGCATGGAAAAGATGATTCTCGCGAAGCTGGGAGTCACCGAAGAAGAACTGAAGAAGATGTCGCCGGAAGAGCGCGAGAAGATTTTGGCGAAAGTCCGGGAAATGCTGAAGAAAGAGATGGAGGCACAGCGAGAGATGCAACAACAGAAAGCTTCCGGACAACAGATTAACGTGTCGGTTTGAACAACGGATCATTCGCCCGCTCACGTGCGTGTGCGGGCGAATAATCGATGAAGCTCGCAGCGAGGCTGCTGCTGTTTTGCCGCTTATTACCGCCTATTGCAGCTTATTGCGCAGCCTTCGCCGCGGCGATGATCGTGTCGGCAACGAGCTTCGGCTGGCTGACCATCGCGACGTGGCTTGCATTCGCCAACGTCACGTGCGCGCCGATGTTCTTCGCCATTGTCTGTTGCAGACCAGGATCGATCATGCGGTCCCGTTCGGTCACCACGAAGTACGACGGCTTGTCATGCCACGCTGCTTTCGTCACCTTCTCGCCGATACATGCCGAAGCCCACGGACCTTGCGTTGCCGCGATCACACGGCGCTGCGGCAAAGGCACGTCTTGCGCGAAATCTTCTAGCACCGCTTTGGTCGACAGCGTCAGATTGCCGGCCGAGTCTTTCTGCAATTCACTCGCCCACACGGGCGCCGGCTTGCCCTTCGTGATGTCTTCGATCGATTGACCGCTATCCGGCGCGAATGCCGCCACGTAGACCAGGTTTTTCACCTTGTCTTCGTTGCCCGCCTCGCTGATCACCACGCCTGCCCACGAATGGCCGACCAGAACCACAGGTCCGTTTTGCTGCTCGATCACGCGTTTCGTCGCGGCAACGTCGTCGGCCAGCGAGCTCAATGGATTTTGCACTGCGACCACATGTGCCCCGCGCGCTTCGAGCAGCGGAATCACTTTCTCCCAACTTGAACCGTCGGCGAATGCGCCGTGCACCAGCACGATGTTCTTGCCCTTCAGGTCCTGCGGCGGCGCCGCGTGCGATGCTTGCAGCGCGAACAGTCCGCCGAGCAGCAACGCGGAACCGACGAATTTCTTGAGAAGCCTGGTCATTGATTTTCTTCCGGCAGAATGGAGTTGACGTTGATTGAACTATTGCGCAGACGACGCGCGGCGAACACGCGCCGCCGCGTGTATCACGAGTGCGCGTAGATCGGACCGAGACCGACCACGCCCTGCTGCGGCGCCGATGCGCCGGTCGTCTGTGCACGCGAGCCTGCTGCTGAACGGCTTTGCACGACGCCGCCATATGCCGCGGCGGCCGAGGCGTTCTGCGCGGCAACGCGCGCTTCAGCGGCTTCGATGTTCTTCGGATATTGGGTGGTGTCGCTGGCGGGGTTGTAGCCGGCCTTCTGCAACTGAACGAGTTCCGCACGCACTTCAGCACGCGTCACCGTGTGACTCGACTGGGCGAATGAAACAGCGGGGACGGCAACGAGTGCGGCAACGAGAAGGGATTGAACGAGTTTCATGAGCTTTCTCCAGAAAACGACGGCATTCAAAGGTCAGAAGTTCGGCTGAAACACTCTGCAGCCCATATCTACGAGCTAGCGTGTCACCCGAATCGGGCGCAGTGTTGCGAATCAACCTTGCGTGACGACATTTGAACCCGCCGACGTATCTGGAATGTTTTCGCGAACCCGTTTAATGCAAGCGTGTTTATCGAGGCACGGCCTGGATACACTGCGATACAAAACCGCAGTGAAGCCAATCAGCCCGCTACCGTATTGAAATCACTGAATGACGGACCGAGTGGCCGCACTCGCATTTCCGGATCGAGATGCGTCCACGGCAGATCAGCAGGATCGGCGGCCATGGGGCCCGGCGCTTTGGCGACGAGAATCGCCTCTGCGATCGCTTCGAAATCTGCGCGAAAATGGACAGAACTCTTGTTGACCAGGATCTTCATTCGCTCGGGTTCAATGCCCGCCACGCGGAACAGATTGCGGTCGAAGACCTGCATTTTCACGGAGCTCACCGCGATCCGCACGCCTTCGATTCGCAGGCATGCGACCGGACCTAGCTCCCCTTCCATGCCGTTGAGCATCGGCCCGTCGAAACGGAAGCGTCCGTCCGACAGGTGCTCGACTTCGAACTCGGCTTCGAGCGGCGCATCGCCCTCCACGCCCGCACCGCCTCCGAGCCGCAGCGCAATGCGCGCCCCGACGCCCGCGCGATGTGCCGCGGCCGCCGCCTGTGCGTCCCAGATCACGCCGACTGCCGCATCCTTCGCGCCGTTGCGCAACAGCGCGCGCACCATGCCCATGGTGTTCGAGTCGCCGCCCACGCCCGGGTTGTCCTGCGTGTCCGCGATGATGACCGGGCGCGATGCGGATGCGCTCACGCGGATCGCTTCGAGCGCGGCTTCGTCGGGCGAGAGAAACGGCACGTCCCAGCGCGCTTCCTCGCCGACGATCCTGGCAAACAACGCGTCGGCGGCCTGCGTCGCCGCGTCTTCGTCGAACGAATAGGCCCAGATTGTCGGACCGCATTCAGGAAAATCTGCCGCAGGGAAGCCGGGCGCGAACGATACCGATACGACTGGGCGCTTCTCGAGATCGGCGAGCATGCGGTACATGTCGTTCGCCGGCTCGACCAACGTGCACATGCCGTTTACCGGAATCAGGAAAGGAACCCGGCGTACCGCGCGATGCAACGGGCGTTTCTCCCACATCAAATCTTCGAGAATACGCGCGGCGCGCTCGCCGGTTTCCGCCATGTCGACGTGCGGATACGTGCGGTACGCAACGAGCGCACTCGCATGAGCGAACATGCGGGCCGTGACGTTCGCATGCAGATCGAGCGATACGACCACGGGCATGCGATCGCCGACGATCCGCCGCACGCGTTCGAGCAACTCGCCCTCGCCGTCGTCATGCTGCTCGGTCACCATTGCGCCGTGCAAATCCAGATAGATCGCGTCGAAGCCGCCTTGCTCGACGGCCGCGATGATCTCGCCGCCGATCCGCTCGAACGCATCCGTGGTGACATGTGCCGACGCGCTCGCGCCAGCCCAGATCACCGGCTTCAGTTCGCGGCCGTTCCCTTCCATGACCTTGATGAAGCCGCCGATCGGCACGTTGACGTCGCGCAGGTTGAACACGTCTGCGCCGCGAACCATCGGCGGGAAGCCTTCACCCTGGACGAAGCTCTCATAAGACGCCTTGGTCGGCGCGAACGTATTGGTTTCATGCTGGAAACCGGCAATCAGGATTTTCATGTGGTTCACCTTGATGTGTTTCACCGCTGCGCGAAAGCACGACGCAGCAGTGACAAATTAATTCGGATACCTATCTGTCAAGTCGCGATACAGATCTGCGAAGCCCGCTGTGAAGCGGCTATTGCTGCTTCATCGTCAACTTGCCCTCCAGGATCAGAATGGCGGCCAGCGCGGCGGCGCAAGCCATGACGAGAAGCCCCGCATGCATGCTGCCGGTCCCCGCCTTGGTCCAGCCGACCACCGCCGGCCCCCAGAATCCGCCGGACAGACCAACGGTATTGATGAGCGCGATGCCGCCCGCCGCCGCCGTCCCTTCAACGAGTTGCGACGGGATCGCCCAGAACACCGTGTAGGCCATCCACAAGCACGCGGTGCCCAACGTCAGTGCGAGAAGCGTGAGCGGGAGATTGCCGTCCGCAAAGACCGTGGCGATCAGACAGACTGCCGCGCCCAGAGCGGGAATCGCGCAGTGATAGCGGCGCTCGCCGAAACGGTCGGAACTGCGGCCCGCGAGATACATGCAGACGGCAGCCGCCACGTACGGAATCGCCGTGTACCAGCCAAGGCGCACCGTATCGGTCACGCCTTGCTCCTTGAGCAACGTGGGCAGCCAGAAACTGATCGCGTAGATCGGAAAGATGACGCTGAAGTAAGCGAGCGCGAGCACATAAACTCGCGGGCTTTTCAGCACCGCCTTGAACGAATCCGCGCGATGCTGGGTCGGCGCGGTTTCGCCTTCGAGCAGTGCTTTTTCGCCGTCATCGAGCCAGCGCGCGTCGGCGGGTCGATCGGATATCACGCGCAGCGTCAGCAAGCCCAGCACGATGCACGGCAGACCCTCGACGAGAAACATCCATTGCCAGCCGGCGAGGCCGCCGACGCCGGCGAGGCTCGTCATCAGCCACGCCGACACCGGTCCGCCGACAATGCCGCCCAGCGGTCCCGCAACGAAAACCAGCGCAATGGCGCGCGCCATGCGCGCCGGGCCGTACCAGCACGACAGGTAATAGATCATGCCCGGCGCAAAGCCCGCTTCGAAGACGCCCAGCAAAAAGCGCATCGCGTAAAACTCCGGCACGCTTCGCACGAACAGCATGCACGCCGACGTGATACCCCATAGCACCAGAATGCGGCTGAACGTCTTGCGAGCGCCGACTTTCGGCAGCATCAGATTGCTCGGCAATTCGAACAACACATAGCCGATGAAGAAAATGCCCGCGCCCACGCCGTATGCGGCGTCGGAGAAACCGAGGTCGGACTGCATCTGCAATTTCGCGAAACCGACGTTGACGCGGTCGAGATAGGCGAACATGTAGCAGGCCACAAGGAACGGCAGCAGCCGCCAGTTAAGCTTGCTGTAGAGCGCGGCGGCGGGATCGCCGGCGGCCGAGGGATGGATTGCTGACATGGTTGTCTCCGTATGCCTTGCTGGCCCGTTGCAGGGGTTGAGTCGATGGTGGCAGCGCAAAAACGGACTAGCAAGAGCAACTAAGTTCACATATCGTTGTCTTATGGGCAACAGACGCCAATCCTGCGGTGAGCGGGGGTCCGGCGGTCGGAGCGATCAAATGCGAGAAATCAACCAGCAGCGGCTACGCTATTTCCACGAGGTGCTCAGTCACGGCACGATTCGCGGCGCGGCCGAACACATCAACACGTCGCCGTCGGTCATCACGCGGCAGATCAAACTGCTCGAAGACGAACTGGGTGCCGTCCTGTTCGAGCGCCAGGCGCGCGGCGTCAAACCGACCGAAGCCGCCATGCATCTGCTCGAGTTCTGGCGCGGCTACCGCTCGCAACAGGAGAAGCTCGAAGACCAGCTGCACGCGCTGAGGGGGCTGCGCACCGGGCAAATTCAACTGGCGGTCAGCGAAGGTTTCGTCGATACCTTCGTCGACGACGTGCTGGCGCCGTTCTGCACGTGCTATCCCGGTCTGGAAGTCAGCATGACTATGCTAGCGGTAGACGCGATCCTCGACGAGGTCGCGGAGAATCGCGCCCACATCGGTCTCGCCTATAATCCACCGCCGCACGCGCGCATCGCGTATCGGGCGAGTTCCGCGCAGCCGGTTGTGCTGCTGCTGAGAAAGGACCATCCTCTGGTCAAACGTGGCGGCCCGGCGCGTCTCGAGGATCTGCAGGCCTATCCGCTCGCGCTCATGCCGTCTACGTTCGGCATCGGTCATGTCGTGTCGATGGCACAGGTGGCCGCGAACGTGTCGATCCGTGCAACTTTGACCACCAACTCGTTGAGCGCCCTCAAGCGCTTCGTCACGGCGGAGAACTTCATGACGCTGATTGGAGAATTCGCCGCATACCGCGAACTCGCCAGCGACGAGTTCACCACCGTTCCGGTCGCCCATCCGCTCTTTGAAAGCGCACAGGCGAGAGTGCTGGTCAAAGCCGACCGGCCGCTCGCCGCCGGGCCGCTCGAACTGTTGAAATGGATCGAGGAACGCATGCCGATGTTCGCACGCGGAAACGCACAGAGACACAAACCGCAAAAACGCGCATCCAACCGCGCAAGCGGCAGCTAGCCGCGGCATATACGGCGAATCTTTTTTATTGATTGTTCAGTCCACAACTACCAGGCTGAAGATATGGTGAGACCACGTGAATTCGATCGGGACGAAGCGCTGGATCGCGCCATGCGCGTGTTCTGGTCCAAGGGTTACTCGGCGACGTCTACGGACGACCTGCTTGCGGCCATGGAAATTGGCCGGCAGAGTCTGTACAACGCATTCGGCGACAAGCGCAAGCTCTACCTGGAGGCGCTCGACCGTTATCAGCAGCACAGCATCGCGGCGCACGTCGAGCGGCTCACACGCGGCGCTTCGGCACTAGCCGGCATCAAGGCGATGTTGCTGGGCGCGATTGCGGCGGACGCCGCCGAGCGCGCAAACGGTTGCATGGGCGTGAACAGCGCCGCCGAGTTCGGCGCGAGCGATGCCGATATCGTCGCGATCCGCGCTTCAGGCGCAAAGCGCCTGAAGCAGCACTTGCTGGCTCGCATCGAACAGGCGCAGCGCGACGGCGAGATCGATCCGCAAATGAACGCGGAAGAAGTGGCGCTGTTCATCGGCAGCACCATGCAAAGCATTCAGTTGAATGCACGCGCAGGCATGGCGCCGGCTGCGCTGCGACGCCTTGCGAAATTCGCCGTCGAGCGGCTGGTCGTGCGTTCATAGCAGAGCGAAGAACACCGTAACGTTCGAACGAGCCGCAGCGATATTCACATCGCTGCGGCCCGCCCTTCTGAAACACTCACACGTACCCGGTGCGCGCGCCGCCTCGGCTACGGCGCAAATCGCGTGAACACATAATCGCGATCCTTCACCTTCGCCGCGTGACACGCAAAGCACGTCTCGTGCTGCGCGGCGTCAACGGGCTGCCCGTTGATGAAACGCCCGAAACCCCAGCCTCCCGTCGACGCATAACGGCGCGAGTCCTTGACCATCACCTGAACGGTAGTGGGCTCTCCGGGGATGGTCGCCGTCGCGAACTCGGGCGACTGCTTGCGCTTGTACGCAAGCTTGACCAGGATGGTGCCGTCGGGATACGGCAACGTCGACTTCTCGATTGCCTTGATCGCGGCGGGATTGCCCAGCACCACGCGCAGTTCGTCGAGCGGCGCGGCCTCTTCCGCAGGCGCGATCATCTGCCACTTGCGGTAGCCATCCGGAATCGTCACCCCGTAGATTGGCGAGGGCGCCGACTTCGCGGGCTCCGCCAGCGCATGATGTCCCACCGTGCCAAGCAGGAGCGCCGCATTCAGCGCAACCTGTGCAAGCCGGATTTTTCGCATTGCGTGTCTCCCGTTCGTCCGCTCAGAAACGGGCGACGTCGATGACGGCGTCGGCGAAAGCTTTCGGTGCTTCTTGCGGCAGGTTATGCCCCACGCCGCCGCCGATGTTGCGATGCGCGTACTTGCCTGTGAACTTCTTCGCGTAGGCCGACGGCTCCGGATGCGGTGCGCCGTTGGCGTCGCCTTCCATCGTGATGGTCGGCACGGAGATGGTCGGGCCCATTGCCAGGCGCTTCTCCAGGTCGTCGTATTTCGGCTCGCCGGACGCGAGGCCGAGACGCCAACGGTAGTTGTGAATCACGATCGCGACGTGATCGGGATTAACGAACGATGCCGCCGTGCGTTCGTACGTCGCGTCGTCGAAATTCCATTTCGGCGAGGCCGTATGCCAGATCAGCTTGTTGAACTCGTGACGGTTCGCGTCGTAGCCGGCTACGCCGCGCTCGGTCGCGAAGTAGAACTGATACCACCAGGCAAGTTCCGCTTTCGGCGGCAACGGCGCTTTGTTGGCTTCCTGGCTGCCAATCAGATAACCGCTGACCGACACCATCGCCTTGCAGCGCTCCGGCCACAGTGCCGCGATGATGTTCACGGTGCGCGCGCCCCAGTCGAAGCCGCCGAAAATGGCCTTGTCGATCTTCAGCGCGTCCATCAGGTTGATGATGTCGACCGCGATAACCGCCTGCTGGCCGTTGCGCGGCGTATCCGCCGAAAGAATGCGCGTCGAGCCGTAGCCACGCAGGTACGGCACGATCACGCGGTAGCCGGCGGCGGCCAGCAGCGGCGCGACTTCCACGTAGCTATAGATGTCGTACGGCCAACCGTGCACCAGAATGACGACGGGGCCGTTTTGCGGACCTGTTTCCGCGTAACCGATGTTCAGCGTGCCGGCGTTGATCTGCCGTAAGTTCTCGAACGACGTGGCGCCGGATCCGGATTTCGTGCCGCTCGACTGCGCGTGCGCGAGTCCGCTCAAACCGAGTTCCATCAGGCTGATGCCTGCGACCGTCGTGCCGAGCAGACGGCGCCGCCGCGTATTGACCTGTTCAGACATGGCTATTTCCTCTTCTTGTACGAAAACCTGGTAGGACCTGCATGCACTCGCGAAAAACTTTTAACGAGTCCGCACGCGATCAACGGCGCACGAACAGGTCGATCGTCAAAATGAATACAGGCAGTGGGATAAATGAACGGTGTGTTTCGTTAAGGCTTGGCGTAGATCGGGCCGAGGCCGATGACATCCGACTCGGACGAATGCGGCGAACCGGAAGCCGAGCTGCCGTAACTAGACGATCCATACGATGATGCGAGCACATTCTTCTGTGCGTCGATACGTGCCTCTGCGGCCTGGATGTTCTTCGGGTACTGCGTTTGATCGCTTGCGGGGTTATAGCCGGCGTTCTGCAATTCGACCAGTTGCGCACGGACTTCCGCTCGGGTCAGCGGCTGGTTCGACTGCGCGAACGATACAGACGGCAGTGCAACGGCAGCGGCGACGGAAGCGACGACAATCAGCGATTGAATGACTTTCATGATATCCACCTCAAGAGAATGTCTTTCGACGCAAACGCCCGTTTGCGTTTTCGGGTTCTGCGAGCGCCAGTGCGGCTGGCATGGAATCATTAGACGCTCTCCAGGTATCTGGCGTATGTCGGCGATCCGCGCCGGTGCAACGTTATGTAACGCCCCGGCACGCAGACACATTGGGATACAAAACGAAGACGGCTCGCATTGACCCTCCTCCGCATGGACGGAATTCGCTGTGGCGGATGGAATAGGACAAGCCTGCCGGGTGTTATCGGTTGCAACCGGCGTAGCCGTCCGTCCATCGACTTACTGGAACACCCTGCACGATGAATTTCGCGACCTTCTCGTCTCCCGCCTTCTTTACCGATCCCTATCCGATGTACGAAAAGCTGCGGGAGGCAGGTCCGCTGCTGCCTGTCGGGCCCAACGCGCTCGTCACGGGCCGCTTCGAGATCATCGACGCGCTGTTGCGCGACCGGCGCATGGGCAAGACTTATCTGCAAAGTGTACGCGCACGTTACGGCGACGCGGCCACCGAACAACCGGTATTTCAGGCACTCAGCCGCACCTTTCTGATGATGAACCCGCCGGCGCACACCAAGCTCCGGACGCTGCTGATGAAAGCGTTCAACGCGCGACAAGTCGAAAAACAGAAAGAGATAGTCGAAGCGACCAGTCGCGAACTTCTGGATCGCATCGGCTCCGCGGCCCAATTCGACCTGGTCAGCGAGTACGCGTTGCCATTGCCGGTCGAGATCATCTGCCGGCTGCTCAATATCCCCTCTTCTGATGGCACTGAACTCGGTGTGGCCGCGAGCCGCCTCGTCGCCGCATTCGATCTCCCGCCGCTCGATGACGCCGCGCTGGCCGATGCGAATGAAGCCGCGCTCACGCTAGAACGCTATTTCCGCACGGTCATCGAGCAGCGCCGTGCACGGCCCGGCGACGACATCGTCTCGTCGCTGGTTCATGTCGAGGACGAAGGCACGACCTTAAGCGACGACGAAATCGTCTCGAACGTCATACTGTTGTTCATTGCCGGCCACGAAACCACGTCGAACATGATCTGCAATGCAATGGTCGCGCTGTTTCGTCATCCAGCGCGGCTCGAAGCGCTCAGGCGTGAGCCGGCAATAATTGCAAAGGCGGTTGCCGAGTGCATGCGCTTCGACAGTTCTGTGCAAATGGTGGTACGCACCGCGTTGGAAGAAGTGGTGTTTCAAGGCGTGACGCTCAAGCCCGGCACGATCGTCTTCATGCTGACCGGCGCAGCGAATCGGGATCCTGCGATGTTCTCGCATCCCGACCAACTCGACTTCGACCGTGGTCCAAATGTCCCTTCCCTCGCATTCGGCGGCGGCATTCACTATTGCCTCGGCGCAAGGCTCGCATTGCTCGAAATGGAAGTGGCGCTGCGAGATCTTCTCGCGCGCTTCCCGCAGATGCAGCCCGAAGATCTCGACCAGCTTAACTGGCACCGCCGTAATAATCTGCGCGGCGTGCAGTCGTTGCGGATACATATCTGAGCGATTGCATACGACGCGGTGCGTCGGCTTCTTCCAATTGCGTTTGTCGCGCTGTTTATTCGCGATTCAATCAAAGCGCTATTGCAAATGAATAGGCAGTTTTGTTTCTCAATGTGTATGAGATTCGAACTGATACACGGCATTGCAATAGCCAGCTTTCGTGACACACACCAGATACCTCGTGTGGCTTTAATGCATTCCAACGACGGAATCTGAACAACGCGACGCGGCGGACCTCACTGTTCCCGGCCGACTTTCAGATGCCCGTACGGATGCTTTCCAGCCGATCTGTTTCAGGAGCACGACATGAAAGTTTCGATGATGAGTTTCGCCCTTGCTGCTTTGGCCGCTTCCGCAATGAGTGCTTCCGCTTTTGCGGCGAGCTCCGCCGGCGCCAACACCAACAGCAGCGCCAACGCCAGCACCACCATCACCACCTTTGACGTTCAGCAAGCGGCTAGCTGGGCACCGGCCCAGACAGCACTGAAATCGAAGACTCGTGCCGAAGTTCGCCAGGAACTGGTGCGCGCCGAGAAAGACGGTCAGCTTGCAGCACTCAGCAAGCTCTATCAAGGCAGCTAGGTTAACCGCCCCATTTCAGCCACACAGAACATTTGCTGCCAATTCATTCATTGGAGGTTCCATCATGATCAAGCGCCTTGTTATCGCCGCGGTTCTCTGCGCAAGTGCCGCAGTTGCCGCGCCGGTTTTCGCCAGCAGCGGTTACGGTCCGGCGCCTCACTACAACCCGCTCGTCGGCGCGCCGTCCTCGCAACGCGGCCAGAGCGAGCAGACCGTGCTCGCCGAACAGGCCGAGTCGATGGCCAGCGCGGACGACACCGCGCAGTCTTACGGCGGCATGCCCGACACGACTTCGCAAGCAGGCTCGCGCGCAATGTCCGGCGTTTCCATCGCGCCGTATTCACATCACTGATTACACATCACTGATGTCTGCATCGTTCACCCATACGACGTGTCGCTATTCGCCCCGATGCCCGGCAACGTCGTTATCACTGTGATCTGAGTCCGCTGCTGTCTGACTCGCGCTCCATACCGCTTGCTCATCGACAGGCTCGGCGGTGGAGCGCTCTCTTCGTGAACTTCCCGGTCCGCCGCGAACGGCTCGCCGGCTTCTTATAGCGTCAGGAAATCAAACATGTCTTCAACACCGTTTTCTCCCGCTCGACGTCACGTTCTCGCCGCCTCTGTCGCAGTCGGCGCCATGGGGCTGATTCCCGGCTCCGTGTTCGCAGCCGCCGGCGACAGCAAGATTCGTCCGTTCAAGGTCAACGTACCGGAAGCCGATATCGCCGATATGCGCCGACGCATCGCTGCCACGCGCTGGCCAGGTAAGGAAACCGTCGCCGATGAATCGCAAGGCGTGCGGCTCGTCAGAATGCAGGCGCTAGCGCAGTATTGGGGCACTGATTACGACTGGCGTAAAGGCGAAGCGAAACTGAATGCGCTGCCCATGTTCATGACCGAAATAGACGGGCTCGACATCCAGTTCATTCATGTACGTTCGCGCCACAAGAATGCTTTGCCGCTCATCATGACTCACGGCTGGCCGGGCTCGATTTTCGAACTCATCAAGGTCATCGGGCCGCTCACCGACCCCACCGCTTACGGCGGAAGTGCCGACGACGCGTTTCACATCGTCGTGCCGTCACTGCCGGGTTTCGGTTTCTCCGGACAACCGAAGACAACCGGCTGGGGCTCGGACCATATCGCTCGCGCGTGGGGTGAGTTGATGGCGCGTCTCGGCTATACACGTTTCGTTTCGCAAGGCGGCGATTGCGGATCGGTCATCTCGCACCGCATGGCGATGCAAAAAGTAAAAGGCTTGATTGGCATTCACGTCAACATGCCTGCAACCGTCCCGCCGGATCTCGCTACCTTGCTCCTGCTTGGAGAACCGGCGCCGGCCGATCTGTCGCCGAAAGAGAAAGCCGCCTATAACTCGCTGAATGTTTTCTATCGTGACAATTGCGGCTATGCATCGATGATGGTGACCCGCCCGCAAACCGTAGGTTATGCACTCGCGGATTCGCCTGTGGGCCAAGCCGCCTGGATGTACGACAAGATTTCGCAATGGACGTATAGCGGCGGCGTGCCGGAACGCTCGCTCACCCGCGACGAAATTCTCGACGACATCTCGCTTTACTGGCTGACGGACAGCGCGACTTCTGCCGCGCAGATCTATTGGGAAGATCATTCCAACAACTTCAATGCCGTCGATATTTCGTTACCCGCCGCGGTGACGGTCTTTCCCGGTGAGATCTATCAGGCACCGCGTAGCTGGACCGAGCGCGCCTATCACAATCTGATCTATTTCAACGAAGTCGACAAAGGCGGTCACTTCGCCGCGTGGGAACAGCCGCAACTGTTCGCAACCGAAGTTCGCGCCGCGTTCCGCACGCTGCGTTAAGAAGAGCGGTAAGTCACGGCGAGCGCCTCGCGCTGTCGCCGTGACGTTTCGCATGCCAACGTCGGCAGCGAGTGCCACAACGCCAGGAATTCCATGCCTCAATCCACGAATACAAAGAAAGCGGCCGCGGCCATTGCCCTTCTGATACTTTCGGTCGCGCTGCGTCCGCCAATCGTTTCGATCGGCCCGGTACTCGATTCGATACAGAGGAGTTTCAGCCTGAGCTACACGCAGGCTTCGTTGCTCACTGCGATTCCCGATATCTGCATGGGTGTGTTCGCGCTGGTCGCGCCGGGCGTCGCGCGCCGGTTCGGCACGGACAACGCGGTGGTCGCCGCGCTCGCTCTGCTTTGCATTGCGATGATTGCCCGCGCACTGGCAGGCTCGGCGGACGTGCTGCTCGTTTGCACCGTGTTCGCGGGCATCGGCATCGCAATCTCCGGCTCCCTGATCGGCGGGTGGGTCAAAAAGCACTTTGCGCGCGACGCGTCGTACTTCATGGGCATCTACAGCGCGGGACTCAGCGTGGGCGCAACGGTTGCCGCAAGCTCGTCGGGTTATATCGCGCATAGCCTCGGCGGCTGGCGCGTGGCCGTGGCGTTATGGAGTGCGCTTTGCATTACTGCCATTGTGAGCTGGCGCAGACTCGCTCACCGCTTCCAGCTACCGGAGACCGGTGAACGTGAACAACGCCAGCCCGCGAAACCCGCGGCGGCGGCCGGACTTCCGTGGACGAGAATCGACGCATGGCGCGTTGCCATCTACTTCGGCGCGAGTCAGTTCATTGTCTATGCCTGCTTCGCGTGGCTTGCTTCGTCGAGTGCGGAGATGAATATCGGTGCGCTTTCACCCGGCCTCGTTCTCGGCCTCTTCACTTGCGTGTTCGCGTTGAGCAGCTTCGGTATGGGCATGAAAGCGGGCCATTCGGGCGACCGGCGCGGCTGGTTGGGACTCGCGTCGGCTATCACGGCGCTTGGACTCGGCGGCCTTGCTTTCGCCCGTACGGCTTTTCCCGTGCCGTGCATCGTATTGATCGCCATCGGCCAAGGCATGTGTTTTACGCTTGCGATGACCTTGCCGCTCGACAACACCCATACGCCGGCCGAGACCAATGCATGGAGCGTATTCATGCTCTTCGTCGGCTATCTGGTGGCGGCGCTCGGGCCGTTGAGCTTCGGCCTTCTGCGAGATCGCACGGACGGCTATTTCGCCTCGTATCTGATGCTCTTCCTGGTAGCTGTCGCGATTACGTCGATGGTGCCGCTATTAAGACCCTTGTCGCAATCGGGAAGCAAAGCGATGCCCGCGATGTCCGAGCCGCGTTGATCGACACCTGCCCGCGCGCTTTCAACGACGCATCTGGCGATAACAACCCGTTTTGCCAAAAACACCGTGCCATTGGAATAAAGCCGGAGGCTCAGGTGTTCTTGACTGATACAACGCTCGAATACGCGTCAGCAGGCATCTTGGCGCCATTGCTTTGCCGCGCGTCGCGTCTTCATCCACCAGCCCCATAGTCATGAAAAGATCAGAAATCCTCGAATCCAACGACCAGTACGTGTCAATGTGGAAAGTACTGGCCGGCGACCGCAAGGGCGCCGATCTGCGCGATAAAGCGGGGCTCTCGGTGTGCTGGGCGGACAGCCCGTTTCCGTTCTGGAACGCGCTATTCATCAACGAGAACATTTCGGATCGCGATCTGCTGCGCGTTCGCCTGAGAATGTCGCGTACTTATATGCTGGCAAAACAGCACAGCGGCCTCGTGTACGTCTGCGAAGATCTGCTGAGCGGTGCGGCGCGTGAAGAACTCGACGCAATCGCCGCGAGCGAGAATCTGGCTTTCGCACTCGATATCGCCGGTATGGCCGGCGATATCCTGCCGGTCGAAGCAGGCTTGCCGCATCCGGTGCTGGACTTTGCGCGCGTCGACAGCGAAACGGCATTGCAGGCCTATGCCGACATCAATAGCGAAGGATACGGTTTTCCGCTCGAAGCAGGACGCGCGGGCCTTGCGGGCTCGACGTTCTGGAAGAAAACTGCTTTCGCGTACATCGGTTATCTGAACGGTCAGCCGGTCTCGACAGCGGCAGCGATTGTCAACGACGGCGCCATCTATCTCGCGCTCGTGGCGACGCGGCCAGACGCGCAACGCAACGGATTCGGCGAGGCCACCGTCCGTTATGCGCTCAATGCGGCCTACCATGCAACGGCGATCAGGCGGACCATCCTGCACGCTACCGACGCGGGCCTGCCCGTTTACACGAGAGTCGGCTACCATCGCACGACGGTCTTCAAGACTTATCGGCTGGCCTGAAGCCGTAAGCTGACGCGCATATCAGCGTTGCTAGCCGTGCTGCTAAGCCGCGGTGTAGAGCCGCGGCGCAGAGCAAACAATAGCCTTTACATATTTCCGGAAGTTCTAATGGCCGCATTGCCATGGATTGCCATTTTTATCGCCGCTTCCACGGCCATTTTTCGAGCGCCCCGCCGACTGACATTGGTCCTTCTCGCTATCGGCTACGGGCTCGCGTTCGCACTTGGACAATTGCATGTACTCGCAATACTTCCGATTGCCTTACTGCTGTGCACCGGCATTCTGTTGCAGTGGAACCCTTCGCCGCTCGGCAAACTGCTCTGCAATGTCGTTTTCATAATCGTGGCGCTCGGCCTCTTTCAGCACTGGCTACCGGGCTTTCAGAATGTGAAGGTGATCGATGCCGCGCGTTTCACGCCCGACGCCGCGCGTTATACGATGTACCTGAACTTCGATAAGCCGTTAATCGGCTTCTGGCTGGTACTCACCTATCCGTGGGTTCAGCCGAAGAAATCATTCCCGGTCGTAGCCGTATCTGCGCTCGGCGCTTGCGCGCTCACGTCGGCGGTCTGCCTTTTTATTGCGTTTGAAGCCGGCTCGATTGCATGGGCGCCAAAGTGGCCGCATCTCGCGTGGCTCTGGATGCTCAACAACTTCTTATTCGTTGCGTTCGCCGAAGAAGCATTCTTCCGCGGCTATATTCAGGCAGGAATAGCGCGCATGATGAAAGCGCCGCCACAAGCCTGGTGGTTCGGACTGATCGTCGCGGCCGTTCTCTTCGGTCTCGCGCACTATCAGGGTGGCACGGCTCTGGTTGTGCTGGCGGGACTATCGGGGCTCGGCTACGGCCTGGCGTACCGTGCCGGCGGACTGCAGGCCGCGATGCTTACGCACTTCGGACTCAATCTGGTGCAATTCGGCTTGTTTACCTATCCATTCATCGCCCGGTCATAAAAAGCCCGAATGCGCCGGGTAAGTGCGATATGGCAATTTGCGTTATGTTTCAGCCCTGATGGAATAATAATTCGATCGGGTTGTTTACGTGTTGATGGATTGCCTGCCCAATTTCGCCTGAACCCATGGATACTCGTCAGATACCGCAACCGGTCCTCAAGCGTCGACGTTCGAGTCAGACGCGGACCCTGCCGCACGAATCAACCCGACAGCGGTGCTCCTGTCATATCGGAGAGCACTTATTCGCCGAGCCGGTGCACGCCGGCAGTGCCGTATCGGACGAGGACTCGTGCCAATGACCGCCGCCGACCTGTCCGCCATGCTTCCGCCGCTGCTGCCGCGTCTGTGGGCATTCGCGCTGCGTATTTCGGGAGATCAGCATGATGCCGAAGATCTCGTGCAGCGTGCCTGCGTGCGCGCACTAGAACGCGCGCATCAGTTGCAACCGGGCACCGCGCCGCTCAGCTGGATGTTTTCGATCGTGCAATCCACGTGGATCAACGAACTGCGCGCGCGCAGCGTGCGCGGGCGCTCGGGCATGGATTGGGACGACGACTTCCTGGAAACCGTCGCCGACCCGGCCGCCCGCACCCCGGAACAGAACGTCATGGATGGCCAGATCGTCAAGGCGGTGCAGCGGTTGCCCGAAGCACAGCGCGTCGTTATGCTGCTGGTAGGCGTGGAGGGCCTTTCCTACAAGGAAGCGGCCGAGGCGCTGGGCGTGCCGATCGGCACGATAATGAGCCGGCTTTCGCGGGCTCGCCAGGCCATCGGCGCCCTCTTTAGTGACCTAAAAGAAGAACGCGTAAACAGCGCGGCGATTAGTAAGGACCAAGGGGCATGAAAATGGACGACATCCTGCTCATGGCATATGTGGATGGCGAACTAACGCCACAGGAGCGCGAGGAAGTCGAGAAGGCAATTCGCACCTCGGCCGATGTCGCCGAACGCGTTGCGCTACTCGAAGCGTCGGTGCTGCCGTATCGGCGCGCGTTCCAGCAACAGGCATTGCCGCCGGTTCCGGAAAGCCTCACTCGCAAAATCGCCGAGCTCGCGCAAGCGTACGCGACACCCGCCGCGGCGTCGCCGGTGGGCGGCAACCATGGCGCGCCTGCCCCCGACTCGCAGCCCGATCCTCTCGCAGGCCCTTCCCTGCCGGTACGCTCGCGCTTACGCACCGCGGCACCGTGGCTCGCGGTCGCGTTCGTCGCCGGCGCTTTCTGCTGCGGCGTGGTGCTGCGCTTCGCGCCTGGCGCTGCGCAAGGCGGCTTCGCGCAATCGACCGCTCAGGTGGCCGGGCAGAACGGCATGCACGACGGCGCACAAGGCGGCGCGTCGCCGTGGGTCATGGCGGCAGTCAGTTATCAGCGCCTTTACACGCGTGATACCGTCGCATTGGATTCGTCCAATATGGCCGCGGCCGCGCACGTTGTCGATAACATCCGTCACGACGACGGACTGCCTATTCGCGTGCCCGACCTGCGTTCGGCCGGACTGACATTCAAACGCATACAGCGGCTGCGTTATAACAACAAGCCGCTGGTGCAGATCGTTTATCTACCCGAAAAAGGCTTGCCTGTTGCACTGTGCGTGATGAAGGACGAAAAAGCCGACTCGGCGCTCGCGCAACAACAGGTGGACAGCATGGACGTCGTCACGTGGCGGCGCGACAAACTGAGCTATGCGCTAATCGCCACGCCCGGCGATACCGATCTCGGTGCGCTCGGAAAGCGGATTTCCGAAAGCGATGTTGAGGAACTCATCGGCCAGTTGTCCAAAGCCGAACGCCCATTCGCGAGTTGAGTAACAGTCTTTCAACAACTGCCCACGTGTCGCACCTCGGGCAGCTGAGTACTTGCGTCAGCACTGTCCACACGAACATCGGCAATCCGAAGGCGACTCGCTGCAGCGCCGCCTGAAGATTGCGTTATAGCTATCACGCCGGCACACGCGCGGCATCCGCCTTTCCTTCTCGCGATCTTCAGGTGAGCGGCACTGGGATGATTGCCGCTGTCACGCAGCGCCTGGCAAGTCCGCACCTGTCACCCGGATCGCGTTTAATCAGTACGCCAGCGATAACGCACGCCTGCAAGTGCGGAAACGCGGAGTTCGCATCCTGCAGCGACGCTTCCTGGTTGCAGCGCCATTCCTTCTTCCTGGCACCGCGTGTTTAACGGCCAGCACTCCCAACACATACTTCCCAATTACGCCCTCCATTCTTTTTGCAATGTATCCATTTGTGCGACTGCTACACAACATTGCAGAACTCCACTTCGCCGACATACGCCAGATACCTTGAGGCGTTCCAATCGTAGTACGGCTTCGTTATTCGAGTCGCTAATGCGCGTTGCAGAGAAGGGATAGTCGTCGCCTGGACAACATGTCCGATGCATTGTCAGAGGTGTAAGGACTTCCTCAGCAGGATTCTCTGTAACGCGTGGTCCGCCTGCGTCAGTTGATGAATGCGTTCGACCGGTTTAGAGCACTTCGCCCGGCCACGCGACATACACGGCATACAAGGCAGAGGGGTGGCATTTCTTATCAGCGTTACATGGGCAATGAAGCAAACCGATCTCTCACTTCTGCTCCCCGACATGCTCCCGCGGCTCTGGTCGTTCGCATTCCGTCTTTCACGGAATCGCTACGACGCGGAAGAGCTGGTGCAAAGAGCATGCATACGGGGTTTGGAGCGAGCGCATCAATTGCGCGCCGGTACCTCGGCATTGAACTGGATGTTCTCGATTGTCCATTCAACATGGCTCAACGATCTGAAGCAGCGCGATCAGCGCAGCCAGTTGCAGGCCGAATGGAGCGACACGTTGTCGGAGACAGTCGCCGATCCGGGCTCCGCGTCGGAAGCGGGTGCGCTGGCCCAGCAGATCATCGCGGCAGTCGAGCGGCTGCCTGAAGCGCAGCGTGTCGTCCTGTTGCTGGTGAGCGTGGAAGGCTTCGGCTATCAGGAGGCGGCCGACGCGTTGCAGATACCTGTGGGCACCGTGATGAGCCGGCTGTCGCGCGCGCGGCGGACCATCGGCGCGCTGTTCGATGACGACTGCAAAACGGCGAGATAGCGCCGGCTCCGTCAAGCGGGAATAAACGTGCACGGTGGCGTGTTGTTGTGTCAGCACCGCCCCTCATGCCCCACTTGCGATAGACACTCATGTCATCTCTTTTCAGAATGCTGCTCGTGTACGACGGCACAGCCGAGTCCCAAGCCGCGTTGTCGCGTTGTTCGCAACTCTCGCTGGCGTTGTCGGCCGCAGTCGATGTGGTGTCGGTCGTCGACCCGGCAGGCGCAAATGCGCACTCTGCGGGCATGCTGAGCGACCTCGCCTACAGCCGCCTCGAAGAATTCGCGCGCCATACGTTGCAAACCGCCATTGGCAAACTCGCGGACAGCGGCGTCACCGCGCACGGCTACCTTACTTTCGGACGCACCGCGGACGCCGTCTCGCGACACGCGGCCAACTTCAATTCGGATATCGTGGTGGTCGGCCACCGAACGCAGAAAGGGTTCTTGCGCTGGCTGGGCGAGCGGCCGGTTCATCTGGATCTGGCAGAACGCCTGCGCGGATCGACTATCGTCACCGTCACGCTGCCGTCGGCATAGCGTCGGATAGTCCGCACTGTGAAGTTGCGTTACGCGCACAACAGGTGGTTCGCGATCCCAAGTGCTTCACAGCGCGGACCTTCACATACTTAGTAATCCGGATCGACAGGCGACGCGGGTGCACCACGCGCTTCGATCGCTTCGCCGGCGAGCAGGCACAGGTCTTCACGAAAGTGCGCGGCGACGATCTGAACGCCGACCGGCACGCCGTCGACGAGTTGCGTCGTTACCGCCAGACCCGGCAAACCCATCGCAGGCAGAGCGCGCATCGTCAGTTGTGCTTCCCACACGCGGTCGAAGCCCGCTGCGCCCTGCATGTCGAGGTCGTCGGGGAACGGGAGCTCCGACGAAACCGGCATCAGCACGACCGCGTACTGGTCGAGAAACAGCCGCCATTGACGCAGCAACGTCGTGCGCCTGACGAGCGAACGGCTGATCACATCGGCAGGCAGGTCTTTCACTTTGAGACGCGCGGCCGCGACCACCGCGTGCGCGCCAGGATCGCCGTCGCTCGCCACCATGTCGGCGAGCGCCCCGAAGCCGTCGCCGAGCCACAGCCGCTCCTGCAATTGCGCGGCTTCGCGAATCGCCGGCACGTCGTCGATTTCCTCGACGGTCCAACCGGCATCGACCAAACGGCGCGCGGCGTCGAGCAAGGCGTCCTCTACTTCCTTCGCGATCTGCAAGCCGCCCGGCCGCAGACAGATGGCCGCGTGCAACGGCACCGCGCGTCCTTCGAGCGGCATCGGCATATACCAGGGATCGCGCAGATCAGCCGCGGCGAGCGCGGCGAGACCGAGGCGCAGGTCCTGCACAGTTCGCGCGATGGGCCCGGTTGCGGACATGAGTTGCGCACCGATCGCGCGTTCCGGCGACGAAGCATTGAAGGCCGGCACGCGACCGAAGGTCGGCCGCAGCCCGTGGACGCCGCATGCGTAGGCGGGATAGCGCAACGAGCCGCCGATGTCGGTGCCGAGCGCAAGCTGGCCGATGCCCGCTGTGACCGCTGCCGCGCCACCGCCAGTCGAGCCGCCCGGCGTCAGTTTCGCGTTGCGCGGATTCAGCGTGCGGCCGTGCACCTGATTCGAGGTGAACCAGCGCAGCGCGAAGGTCGGCGAATTGCTCCGGCCAAGCAGCACCGCACCGGCTTTCGTCAGATTGTCGACGGCGGGACTATTGGATTGCGCCACGAGGTTTTCCTGCAACCGCGTACCGTTGGTGGTTGCGAAACCGGCGTGGTCAGTATTGATCTTCGTCGTGACCGGCACGCCGGCAAGCGGCCCCGGATCTTCGCCGCGCGCTATTGCGCGGTCCACGTTATCCGCTTGCTCGAGTACCAGCTCAGGCCGATGCGCGACCACTGCATTGACTTTCGGATTCACCGCATCGAGCCGCTCCAGCGCGGAGAGCGCCGCTTCGCGCGCAGATACGTTGCGGGTCTTGACCAGCCCGGCAAGCTCGGCCGCGGACAAACGCCATAGTTCACTCATGTTGCCTCCAATAAGAATTCTTATTTGAACGGCTCAACGTATCCGCCGTATTTCCAACTGATGCCGCTTTGCAAGCCACTTTTTCCAGAAGCGCTGCAGATACATTGCGCTACGAAAGTCCGCACGCTTCGTGCACGTGAACGGCGATGCAGCAACGGCAAGAAGGAGGCGCGCGACGTCGCGTCGTTCACGCGACAATTAACGGCAACGTGAGCCGCGCTTCGAGGCCTCCCGTCAGGCGGTTTTCCAGATAAAGCTCGCCGTGCATCGCATGGGTGAGTCGCCGCGCGATCGCGAGACCGAGGCCCGAACCTGGCGCGCGCGCGGCAGTGCGCGGCGCGCGATACCACGGCGCGAATACTGCTTCCATCTGCGACGGTTCAATGCCTGGTCCGTTATCCAGCACGGCAAACACCACGGCCTGCGCTTCGACTCGCAAATGCAAACGCACATCGCTGCCGTAACGCAATGCGTTGTCGATCAGATTGACGAGGACGCGACGAAGCGCATGCGGGCATGTCTCGATCGAATAACCGACCTCGCCTTCGAGTTCGATGCAATGCCCCGCATCGCGATAGTCGTCGATCAGGCCGCTGAGCAGTGCGTCGACAGACACTCGGGTTGGCGGCTCTTCGACGTTGCACTGCATTCTCGCGCAGGCCATGCTCGCCTCGACTAGCTGCTTCATTTCGGCGAGGTCGCGCGTCAGCGAACGCCGCAATGCGAGATCGTCGAGCGCCTCGCAGCGAACACCCATTCGTTTAAGCGGTACCTGCAGGTCGTGTGCGTAAGCGGCCTGACTATCGAGCAGTTCCGCGAGGCGAGCCGCATGACGGCCGCGTGTGAAATCGATTGCGCGAGTCAACCGCAACACCGCAGATGGACCGCGCTCGGGGAGCGGCGCATGATCGTCGCTTGCACTGTGCAACTCGATCGCCTTTGTCACATGCTCGATGCTCACACGCAGATACCGCACATACATCCACAATGCGGCGGCGAGCAGCGACAACGAGACGGCCAGGCCTGCGGCGATCGCCACCGAACCAGTTCCGGCGAAACAGCGAGTCACGAACAGCGTGATCGCGCGGCCACCCAGGTCGAAGAGCGGCACGAACAATGCGCACGCAGCGATTGCCACTGTGTTGCGGGTCCGGCCAGTCACAAGCAGGCGACGAATTCCAACGGCCGGCCGCAACGTCGAGTCTTCGGCATCTGCTCGAACCAGTGCAGGCGATCGGCGAGTGGAATCGGATGGCATCAACGCAATCATCGTCATGGAGATT
The DNA here is from genome assembly GCF_046534895.1 of Paraburkholderia sp. SIMBA_053. NCBI lineage: Bacteria > Pseudomonadati > Pseudomonadota > Betaproteobacteria > Burkholderiales > Burkholderiaceae > Paraburkholderia > Paraburkholderia sp. SIMBA_053. The sequence continues at coordinate 29,257 of NZ_JAWRXU010000024.1, forward strand.
CTCCTATCGCCGCCGCGATGCGCGCACATCGATACTCGCGTTCAAATCGCACGAGCGTTTCGACGGTCTTCGCAGCAGGCATCTGGTCGCCGTGTGAAGGCGGCTGGTTCATTCGAGCATGTCGGATGAAAGGAAGTCGCTCGCCGTCATCGCCCGTGATAGAAGCATATCGTTCGAGGCGCGGAGTGCCATCATATGTAGGTATGAGCCAAGGCCGTCGAATATGGTCAGTCGAGCTTAGGAACCGGGCCCGAAGACCTTCTGCCGGTGGACGGGCCATGTGTGTGCGGGCATACCTTCGTTTGTCTTGACCGTCGCTGTGGCCGGCGGCATGATTGCCTGCCCGCCAATCCGCGTTGCGCGCCGGGCGACGCGCGGCCGGCGCGCAAGGAAAGGTATCCGATGAACCACGATCGAAGCAGCAAACACACATCGGCGCCGCGCCTTCCCGCATCGCTCGGTGCGCCGCGCGATCACCTCTATCCACGTTTCAGCGAAACCGACATCGGCAAAATGCTGCGCTTCGGCACGCTCGAACATTGGAACGCGGGCGATGTGATGTTTCGCACGGGACAGCCGGGCCTCGGCATGCGCGTGCTGCTTAGCGGACAAGCCCGGCTCACGCGGCGCGACGGCCTCGGCCGTTCGCAGGTCATCGCCGAATTGAGCGCCGGCCAGTTCCTCGGCGAAGTCGCGCAGTTGAGCGGCAAGCCCGCCCTCGCGGACGGGCTCGCGCTCACCGACGTCGAAGCGTTGATGATTCCGCCCGAACAGATTCGCGCGATGCTGGTCGCCGACGCGCACATCGGCGAGACGATCATGCGCTCGGTGATTCTGCGCCGCTTCGGTCTCGTGCATGAAGGTTGCGGGCCGGTGCTTATCGGCCCCGCGGGCGACATGAATCTGGTCGCGCTCGAAGGCTTGCTGCATCGGCTGGATCATCCGTATTCGGTCGCCGACCCCGACACCGATCCCGCAGTGCGCGAACTGTTCGCGAGTGTGGGCGGCGGTGAAAACGATTATCCCGTGGTGATGCTTGCGGACGGCACGTTATTGCGCAACCCCGACGCACGCGAGTTGTGCGCGAAGCTCGGCCTTCTGCTCGACGTCGACGCGGCCCGCACATATGACGTCGCCGTGGTCGGTGCGGGGCCGGCGGGTCTTGCCGCGGCGGTATATGCCGCGTCGGAGGGTCTGTCGGTGATCGTGTTCGACGGCCATGGTCCGGGCGGCCAGGCCGGCGCGAGCGCACGCATCGAAAACTATCTCGGCTTCCCCACCGGCGTGTCGGGCCACGAACTGGCCGCGAACGCGTTCGTTCAGGCCGTTAAGTTCGGCGCGGAAATCGTAATGCCCGCGAGAGTGGAGACGCTCGATTGCGCACAAACGCCGCTGCAGTTCACGCTCGAAGACGGACAGCGGATCGCATCGCGCACGGTCGTCATCGCAACAGGAGCGGCATACCGGCAACCCGTGATTGCCGGGCTCGACGCGGTGAACGGACGCGGCGTCTACTACTGGGCGTCGTCCGTCGAAGGGCGTTTGTGCAGGGGCGCCGAGGTCGTGCTGATTGGCGGCGGCAACTCGGCGGGTCAGGCGGCGGTATTCCTCGCTTCGCATGCGAGCCGCGTTCATATGCTGATTCGAGGCGACGATCTCGCGAAAAGCATGTCGCGTTACCTGATCGATCGCATCGCGTCGCTTGGCAATATCGTGCTGCATACGAACACGGTCGTATCGGCGGTCACGAGCGATCAGTGGGGACTCGAATCGGTCGTCTGCGATACGCCTGACGGGCCGCTTTGTGTCGCCACGCGCCACCTGTTCCTGTTCACCGGCGCGGATCCCAACACACGCTGGCTGCGCGATTGCAGCGTCGAGATCGACGAACGCGGCTTCGTCAAAACGGGCTATACCGCGGGAGTGCGGCCGGAAACGGCCTGTTTCGCTTTGCAGACGAACGTGCCGGGCGTGTTCGCGATCGGCGATGCGCGGGCGGCTTCGGCCAAACGCGTCGCCGCCGCAGTGGGCGACGGCGCGGCGGTTGTCTCCGAAATTCACCAGTTCCTGAGCTCTGTTTCGCCTACCGCTTGATGCGCGCCCGGCGCGGCTGACCTGCTGGCGATTCGAAGTCATCGCAGCAGGCGCGCAGCGCGTGTTCTGTTAGAAGAGTTTGATGATCGCGGGCACGCTCAGCACGGCGGCGTAATAGCCCATGAACTGGACGCCCGCATTGAACGCAAACAGACGCGACAGCAATCCGCCAAACAGCCCGACCGTGAGAATCACGGCAAGGCCCAGCAACTGCCCTTCCCAAAGACCGATCACCACGATCAGCCCGGAGAACGTCGCGATAATCGCCTCGTGACTCAGCTTGCGCGCGACAAAAGAAGCGGCGCGGTGTGCATAGTTCATCGCGAGCGGATAAGCGATCAACGCGGCCAGCACGATGGACAACAGACCGAAGACGAGAAACTGCCAGGTCGTCATCAGCGTGTGAAGGTTGTCGATGTGGCCGGTCGCCGTGTTCACGGTGAAGCGCGGCGGCGCATTGAAGAGCGGCGCGGCAGGACCCGCGGCCACCGGACTGAGCGGCAGTCCGAACGCGATCAGCGGGATCAGCGCTTCCGCAATGTAAGTGGCTTCGGTCACGCCGTTACGCACGGCAATGACCGTCGTCAAACGATGGTACGCATGACGGATTCGCGCGCCGACTATCTCGCCCATCAGTACCGTCATCGCGACCGGACTGAACACGAAGGTAGCGCTCGATACCGCCGCCGTCGCGACCGTGTATGCCGTCTGTTGCCGGTCGAGTACTTTCAGCGGATTCGGAAAGTAACCGCTCCACCCTTTCAGGTCCGGCGCGAGCGCAAAGTTCGACACGTGGTCGCGACGCATGCGTCGGCGTTCGACCGGTGAGAGTATCGAGAACAGGTCGGCAATCAGCGGGCCAATTGCAATGCCGAGAAAATAGCTGACGCTCAGGTTGACGCCGTGACTGCGCGTGAGCGTTTGCAATCCGACTATCAGCAACACGAACGGAATCAGTAGAAGCACCGAAGCCCACCGTCCCGCCGAAAAGTACGCGATGCAAACCGCCGCGAACAGAAACACCCACGGCGCGGCGCGCGTGATCAGACTGCCGAAAGGCGCGAGCATGACGGCGAACAGCACGGCGAAGGGCAATGCAACGAATGCCGCCACGATCGCGCCAGAAATCATCTTGCGCAACGCGATATGAGGCACACCAAGCGAGCGCAGCATCGCGGCTTGCTGGAGAAGCGGCGCGGCCATCGTGTCGCCGGGAATGCCCAGCAATGCGGTGGGGATGGCGTGGGTCATGTGCTTGGCAACCGCGCCCGCCATGAAGAACGTGAATACGCCGGCTGGCGGCACGCCGAGCAATGCAACCAGCAAGGTCAACGGTGCGATCGTGGTCGTTTCGTCGGTGCCGGAAACAAGGCCGATCGCCGCGAAGACGACAGCGCCGAGCAGTCCCATTGCCAAGGCCATCGGAAACTGTTGGATCAGCGAGTCCATCAGCGTTCTCCCTTTGCTTGCGCGGCTTGCTCGGATAACTCGTATGCGGCGAACAGATCGTAGAGTCCCAACTCTTTTAATTCGGCCGCAGCGTTTGGCGGAAGATCGGCGATCGATCCGATGCCGCCTCCTTCTTCAGCGAGTTGCTTCAACACATGCTGGCGGTCCGATTCGCCAACCGTGTGGTCGGTCACCACGCGCTTGGGTTTGAAAAAGAACGCACTGAGCGCGCCCGCCGCGAGGCATCCGCCCAGGCCGATCAGCATTGCGTAGGCACGCACAATGGCCGCGTCGCTGACAGCGGACGACAGCACCGCTTTGCCCGCCTCGAACGCGGCGACGCTAATTGCCACGCCTAAGGCCACCGACCACGCCAGATGGCGGAGATCGACGGTGTCGCCCCATACTTCGGCAAGCTTGAAGGTGGACGCGTCGACGTGCGCGTGAATGCCCGACCCGTCGCCGGCGGCCGTCGCTGCACTGGCACTGGATGATTTCAATGTCTGTCTCCTGACCAAGATGTTTTATTCTGGGAGTGCGCCTCGCGACGCCTCATGCACGGCGAGAACATCGCCGTGGGCCTTCGAGTTGCGGTTAGGTTCCGTCTAATTTAATCAGCGAAGATGTCACGCACGATGTGCGCTGCTCAAGCAAGCGCAGCTCACACGTGACAGCGAAAGCTCAGTCATATAGCGGGAAAGTACTCCGCGTGGTTGCGAATCGGCGCGCGTTTGCGCGTTCACTATTGGCGCGATGTTCGCGGCGCGCCGGTACAACGGAATAGCCGGTGCCGGCAGAGCGCCGTCTCGCTTTGCGAGGACCGTCGATTGCGGCCCCGGCAAACTCGTATCCGCGCAGATGTCATGCATGTCGCGGACGCTGTAGAACTTCTATTGCGAAGTCCGTGCGGAAGTCCGCCGAACTTATCATTTGCTTGACTACCCAGTCAACATCGTCACCCGTTGCGCCCGCACCTAAAGCGATGTTGCGTGCATGCAAGGTCATATGGCCACGTTGAATGCCCTCCGTTGCGAGCGCGCGCAAAGCACCCATGTTCTGTGCAAGGCCAACGGCGACTGCAATCTCGCCGAGTTCCTGTGCCGACTTCACGTCCATGATCTTGAGTGCGAGACGCGCGAGCGGATGCGTCTTCGTAGCGCCGCCGACGAGTCCGACCGGCATGGGCATCTCGATCGTGCCGACGAGGTCGCCGTTCTGCGCCTTTTCCCACGTTGTGAGCGACGTATAACGGCCGCCGCGCGTCGCATACGCATGCGCACCCGCTTCCACTGCGCGCCAGTCATTGCCGGTCGCGACGATCACCGGATCGATGCCGTTCATGATGCCCTTGTTATGCGTCGCCGCGCGATAAGGGTCAATCGCGGCGAAGAGATACGCGTCGATCACACCGTCGATCACTTCCTCACCGGAATAGTCTTTTGTAGCGAGCGTGTCCGCCGAATAGCGTACGGAAGCACGCGCGAGCCGCAAGTCGGCGAGATTAGACAGAATGCGTAGACGCACCTTGCCGCCGGCTATCTGCTCCACCCGTTCCGCGATGGACTCGGCCATCGTATTGACGGTGTTCGCGCCCATCGCATCGCGCACGTCGACGATCAGATGCGCGACTATCATCGGACCGCGCGGCGTGTCCGGAAACACGTGCACTTCGATGTCGCGACAACCGCCACCCAAGCCGATGAGTACTTTGTCGCGGCTATTCGCAAGGCCGATCAATTCGTCTTTGTGTTTGAGGATCGCCAATCTCGCGCCGTAGGGATCGCTCACGCCGACCACCTGAACCTGTGCGCGCATCAGCGGTCCGGTGCTCGACGTCTGAAAACCGCCGCTTACTCGCGCAAGTTTCGCCATGAACGAAGCCGCCGCGACGATGGACGGCTCTTCCACTGCCATGGGCACGATGACGTCTTTGCCGTTGATCTGGAAGTAGCCGGCCACCGCCATCGGCAATTCGAAAGTACCGATCACGTTCTCGATCATTCCATTCGCCGTTTCGAGCGGCAACGCGCCGGGCTTTGCCAATTGCGAATATTGCGCGTCATCCAGACCGACCGCTTTGCAGATATGAGCGAGACGCTCCTGCGGGTTGAGTGAACGGAAATTCGGCAGCGTCGAATCAATAGCCATTACTGTCCTCGGGGTTACGGTCGCCGCGTTCATTCGTGCTTGCGACTATGAATTAAAGGATCAATAATAGGCGGACCGTACCCCTTTAAAAGGTACAGTTGGTGCTTACAGTTGAATCGCTGTACCAGTGACACTTTTATATCCCGCCGGAGTCGCGTTAATGAGCTTGCGTAGAAGTGCGAGTCTGTCGAGTTCCATGGCAGACAATCTCGCCAAACAGATTGAAGAAGGCGTGATTCCGGCGGGCGCCAAACTTCCTTCGATCAGGGAATATGCTGATGCGTCCGGTTGTTCGAAGAACACAGTGATCAGCGCATTCGAAATGCTTACCGCGAGCGGACTGATCGAGCCTCGGCGGGGCTCCGGTTTTTATGTCGCGCAAAGAGCAAGAGCCGCGACTGAAGCAGAAGAAAGCGGCGTGCTCGATCGCGCGATGGATACCGTCTGGTTAATGCGGGAGCAATTACAGGTCAAGCCCGACGTTCTCAATCTGGGCGAAGGCTTTCCGCCTATCGAATGGCTCGAAGCGACTCGACTCGATCAGTACCATCAGCGGGTTGTGCGCACCGGCGTCGCGTCGCTATTTCGCTATGGCAGCCGCTACGGCTATCTGCCGCTGCGCCAGTCGCTGCAACAGAAGCTCTCCGGCTATGAGATCGAGGCCGCGCCTTCACAGATCGTTCTCACGCATGGCGCCAATCAGGCCATGGATCTCGTATTGCGTTATTTCGTGCGGCCCGGCGACACCGTACTCGTGGACGACCCTGGCTACTACCCGCTGTTCGGCAAACTGAAACTGAGCGGCGCGAATATCATCGGCGTGCCGCGCGAAGTGGACGGACCGAATCTCGCGGAACTCGAGCGCTGCATGATCGAGTACCGGCCGAAGCTGTTCTTCACGCAATCGGTCGGACATAATCCAACGGCCACGGACACGAGCGCCGCGAAGGCGTATCGCATTCTGCAACTTGCCGAAACACACGACATGGTCATCGTTGAAGACGACGCTTTCGCCGACCTGCGGCCACGATCATTGACACGTATCGCTACACTCGATCAACTGCGCCGCACCATTTATGTGGGCAGCTTTTCGAAGTCCGTCTCGGCGGCATTGCGCGTCGGCTTTCTCGCGTGCAATGCGGCGCTCGCGAGCGATCTCGCCGACGTAAAAATGCTCATTCACGTAAGCAGTTCGGAATACAGCGAGCGGACGCTCGCGGCCATTGTCAGCGACGGCCATTTCCTTCGGCATACGAATCAACTTCAGGAAAAATTGAAGCGCGCAACCGCAACGGCAAAAACCGCGCTCAAAAAGCTGGGCGCGGAGATCTTCAAGGAAAGCGAGCAAAGCATGTACTTGTGGGCCTCGTTGCCCGAATGGACCGACTCAATGAAACTCGCGAAGGCAATGCTGGAGCGCGGCGTGATTCTCGCGCCCGGCGCCGTTTTCTCGCCTGCTTCGGAACGCGTCTCGGCATACTCGCGGTTCAACGTCGCTTATCTCAGCGACGAACGATTCGTCAATGCGTTGCGCGCGCTTGCGCCTTAACGCGGCGCACTCGCAACCCGTGGCTATTCAAGCCCCAGCAAATGGCCCAATGCTGTGCCTGTCATGCTTGTCACGCATGATCGCGAGCATGAGCGCCGCGAGGCCACATATCGCGATCAGCGCAATCAAAGCGATCTTGCCCAGATGAACGAGCACCCAGCCGCCGATCGCCGGAAAGCCAAACGTGCCGACAAAGTACGCGACGACGAACCACGTCAACGCGGCCGGCCGGTGCATCGCGGCGGAGTCGTTGACCGCCTGCGCCTGAATGGTCGGATAGACGAGACCGTAACCGGTCCCGAGCAACACGGCACTCGCCGCATGGAACCCGGTGTAGTACGGCACCGCGGACATCGCTGCGATGCCGAGCACCATGATGCCAAGCAGCAGCTTCGTCGCGACTGCGCGATGTAGCCGGATCACGACGCGCGTCAGCAGCCAGCGGGCGGCCACGACGGTCACCGCATACAGGCTGAAAAAGGTACCCGCCTGTGCATGCGTGCCTTGCACGAAAGACATCTGGAACGTCATCAAGCCTGAGAAAACGCAGGCGCACAGCGAGATCATCACAATCGGATAAGCCGCACGCGTTCGGCTGATAGCGCCTATCTGACGCAGCCAGCGCTCCTGCACGGGTGACGCCGACGAATGCGGCGAGATCCGGCCGAAAACTTCGAGCATCAGCGCGGCGAGCGCGCACAAACCACCGACGAGATAGAGCACGCTCGTAAGCGGCCAATGCCACGAACGAATAGCGAACGCGGCCGCGGCAGGACATCCACCGATGCCGGCCATCTGGATCGTGCCGAAACGCATGAACCAGAAGCCGCGGTCCGTATCGCTCGTGCGTTCCGCGAGCGCCATCGGCGCAGCAAGACAGAACGCGCCCCAGCCGAATCCCACGAGAAAGCCTGGAAATACGCTCAGACCGCTCATGCGGTCGATCAACGCAAACCCCGCCACGCCCAAACCGATGCACAACGCCGCAAGAGCGGTCGTGCGAGCGGCGCCGATGCGCTGAGCGAACCAGCCCACCAGCGGGACTCCGACGAGCGTGCCAACTGTCGCTTCCGCAAGCGCCAGTCCGGTGTCGAGGTCGTTCCCTCCCATCGAGCGGAAATGCATCGAAAGGAAAAACGTTGCTCCGTACCCGCCCGCTGCTAGCAAGGTGCCGATGAGCACGAAAAAGGCGCTGAATGGGCGCATTGGGAGAATCCGCATGACTGGTTGAACCGAAGCTCGTTCTGCTGCGCTCACGAAGACGCGAGCCGCGAGCGTCGGGCTTCAAAAACCAGTAGTGTCACGTTCCCGCGATTGCCAGGTCGGCGCGATGACCGATAGTCGCGGCAAGAATCATCTGATGGCGATTCGGCGGCACACGCACTTCACGTGTGCGTGGACGAAACACCTGATCGCCGCGATGGATCGCGCGGCCCGTCAGCGCGCAGACGGCGGCGACGTGAGCGAGACCGCTGCACCAGATCTGTTCGGTGTAGCGGCCGGAACACGCGTCGCTCCACGAGACGCTAATCGTGCACGCCGACAGGCGCTCGACCACTACGATGTTGGCTGGCCGTCCCACCACGCGGCGATTGTCGTCGGCGGCGGGCGCACACGCATTGACGCCGCGCTTCTTGAGCTTCACGAAAGGTTTTTTCGCGCACGCGTCGAGTTGCTCGGCGGACGGATCGAGCACGTTCAGCAGCGCGCGAACCACGATATGGTCTTTGGAAGGTACGGTCATCGATCCATCTCCAGTAGCGTGCGTGGACATAGTGCGAAACGGCCCGAGGCTTGCCGGTGACGACACGTGCGGCGCAGTTATCCGTTCAGACGCTGCGCCATGTGTCGCCTGGTGTATCAGCCTCCGCCTTGCTCGCGCAGCGTCAGCTTGCTGCTGACCGAGGTCACGCCCGGCACCTTCTTTGCAGCGTTGACCGCAATACCTTCCTGGTCCTCGCTTTCGATCTGACCGGACAGCGTCACATGCCCCGTCTTTGCATCGCCGAAAACGGCGATCGTCGACTGTTCGAGACCTTTGGTCTTGAAGATCGCCTTATGGACCGTCTTGGAGAAGGCACGATTAGCTGCCCGAACCGACTTCTTGGTCGGCGCCGGTTTGCTGGTCGCTGCGGTGCTGTCCGACGCGGCAGCTGCCGCGTCCGCCGCGAAGGCCGGCGTGTACGCGAATGCGGCGACGGCGATCGCGAGGCCGCTGCTCACGACGAGATGTCGAAGTTTCATGATTTGATCCTTTGAAGTATGAGAGAGACTCGTTTGAGTTATCGAACTGTCACTGCAAGAACCATCACTGCAACTACGATGTGCCTGGGCACGTATTGCGTCGAGTGCTTTCTCGACCTTGCTAACCTCGCGCCATGTGTCCATTAGAAGCGCGAAATGTATCCCGGATGTGTCGGCCCGGTATCGGAAAGTATCCGGTGACGCACCGTTGGAACGTGTCTCCGAAGAACGCGAGAGGTGCGTGTGCGAACCGGGGTTCGCGGTGTACCTGTTCCGGGTGTCGATTGAGTATGCAAGCCCTGCCTGCAGAAACGAAGGGGCGATTTTTATGCCAGGTTATTCAGGCGGTCGCGAGTGGCAAGGTGAGCCGCGCTTCGAGGCCGCCTGCGCAGCGGTTTTCCAGTTGCAGTTCGCCGCGCATCGCAAGCGTCAAACGCCGTGCGATCGCGAGCCCCAGTCCTGAACCCGGCGCACGCGCGGATGTCTCCGGAGACCTGTACCAAGGCGCAAACACTGCGTCCATTTGCGCAGGCAGAATGCCGGGCCCGGAGTCCACTACGGCCAGCACAAGCTGGCGAGCTTCGACGCGGACACACAGGCGCGCGTCGCCACCGTACCGGAGCGCGTTGTCGATGAGGTTCATCAGCACACGGCGCAGCGCATGCGGACAGGTGACGAGCGGACGCCCCACGCTCCCCTCCAATGCCACGGTGCGCCCGGCGTCGCGGTAATCGCCGACCAGTGTGCCCAGCAGATTGTCCGCGTCGACCCGCTGTGTCCGCTCGCCGACGCTGCATTGCATCTTCGCGCAAGACACGCTGGCTTCGACCAGTTGGGCCATCTCCGCGAGATCGCGCTGCAATGCGTCGCGTACCGCTGAGTCTTCGAGCAGTTCGCAGCGCATGCCCATGCGTGTCAGCGGCGTGCGCTGATCGTGCGCATAGGCGGCGAGCACCTGCAGCAGCTCGGCCTGACGACCGGCGCGATAGCGGGCGGCCGCGTTGATCGCGCGAGCCAGTCTGGCGATTGCCGGCGGTCCGTCCTCGGACAACATGGCCTCTGTACCTTCACCGGTGTCTGCTTCTATCGCGGCAGAGAGCTGCCGCAGTGTGCTCAACAGTTCGGCCGCCTTAAGAGTCGCCGCGACGGCAAGGCTTATTCCGACGACGGCGGCTGCGAAGAGCGGCAAGCTGGCGCCTTTCAGTGAGGACCATGCAACCGCTTCCCCCAGGTGCGCACAATAGACAGTGAGGCCCGCCAACAGAAGCACCGCGCCCACGCGACCTGCCCGCCCTCTCAACCGCCGCGGATGTCGAACCGAATGCGTACGATCCCGCGTCGGCCGTTCGATCAGCGCGTTACCTGACTGAGTCGGATACGCAATCATCTTCGTTCTCCAGTTGCTCTCATTCTGTTTGGAAGCGGATGCGCGAATGATAGGTGTTTTGTACCCTTTTAAAAGGTACAGATGCTGACTACAGACAGCCAACTGTACCCACTACACTTTGCAAGTTTGCGATGCAGCAAAGATGAACCTGGATGGTGGGAAAATGCCTGTCCGGAAAGCTCGGGCTGTGCTTGCAGACAGGCGTGAGGTAGATATGCAGTGCCGGACGCAGCGTTTTTGCGCGCTGTTTTTTGCACTGCGTTCCAGAAAGGTTGCGCAACGGCGCGCAACTGTTGGAAAAGCGGCGACGCCCAAACACGGCAATCGCGGAGGCGCCGCGAGGACATGCGGTGTGACCTGTTCCGCCTCACTACGCCGAGACGATGGACTTCGGCTCCAGAAATGCCTCCAGACCAAACACGCCAAACTCCCGCCCCAATCCGGACTGCTTCAGCCCACCGAACGGCGCGAGAAGTTCGGGCTTGATGCGGTTGATCAACACCGTGCCTGCTTCGAGTTGCGAAGCGACGCGCTCCGCCCTCCCGGTCTGCGACGAGAAGACGTACGCCTGAAGACCGTAGACCGAGTCGTTCGCGATCCGGATGGCGTCGTCCTCGTTTTCGTACTCCAGAATCGACAACACCGGACCGAAAATTTCTTCACGCGCGATGTCCATGTCGTTGCGTACGCTCGCGAACACCGTCGGGTTCACGAAATAGCCCTTGTCGAGTCCTGCCGGCCGGCCCTCGCCTCCCGTCACCAGCAGAGCGCCTTGCTCGATCCCTCGGCGGATGAAACGCTGCACGCGATCGTACTGAGCCCGGTTGACGAGCGGCCCCACGGCGGTGGATGGATCGCGCGGATCGCCAACGCGCATGGTTGCGACCGTGGCCTTCACCTGTTCGATCACCTCGTCGAGGCGGGATCGCGGTACCAGAAGCCGCGTACCGGCCACGCACGCCTGTCCGTTGTTCATGAAGGCGGCGTTCAATGCGAGCGGAATTGCACTGCTGAGATCTGCGTCGTCCAGTAAGACGGAGGCGGATTTGCCGGTTAGCGACAGGCTGACTCGCTTCATCGTTTCAAGCCCGGCACGGGCGATGAGCTTGCCGGTCGGCGTCGAGCCGGTGAACGAAATTTTCGCTACGCCGGGATTGGTGCTGATTTCGTCGCCGACGTCCGCGCCCCGCCCGAGCAGAATATTGAAGACGCCCGGCGGCAAGCCGGCGTCGTGCAGTGCTTCGGCGACCACCATAGTCTGGATGGGACTCAACTCACTAGGCTTGATGACCGAGGCGCAGCCGGCCGCGATCGCCGACGCCAGCTTGCTGCAAATCGTGCCGGCCGTGCTGTTCCAGGGCGCGATAAGGCCAGCCACGCCGACCGGCGCCATGAACACGGTGGCGTCTCCCACACGGCGTGTCAGCGGGTAATCATCGAGCGCTTTCGCTGTATTGGCGAAGCACTGCGACGCATATTCACTGACCCATTGAGCGCGCGCGACAGGACCGCCGTATTCGTCGATCGTGGCGTCACGAATGCGCTCGGTACTTGCAAGAACGGCGGTCTGCAGTCTCATCAGCATATCGATGCGCTCGGCTTTACCGGTGCGCGCGAGCGTCTGCTGAGCGCGTTGGGCGGCTGCGATTGCGCACCTGGCGTCGTCACGGTTAGCCAGCGTTGCGGTGCCGATGACCTGCTCCGTCGATGGGTTGGTCGTCTCAATCACTTCGTCGCCGTGCACGGGGACGAACTTTCCGTCGATGTACGCCTTGTCGATGTTCCACATATTGATTCCCCAAAAGCGCCGGCGGTCGCCGGGATACAGATAGTCTGGGGGCGGGGCATTGATTTGATAATATGGGCAGTCAGGGATGACTTATCGCGGAAACCAGAACAATGAACAGAAGCGGTTTGACCGAACTCGAGGTTGTGCTGGCGGTGGCGAGACGGCGAGGCTTCCGATCGGCTGCAGTTGATCTCGACATGTCGACATCGGCCGTGAGTAACGCGGTGGCGGGCCTAGAGGCAAGACTGGGGGTGCGCCTGTTTCACCGTACTACGCGCAGCGTCTCCTTGACAGAGGCCGGTCAGCGATTCGTGGATCAGATCCGACCTGCAGTAGCGCACATCCAGGATGCAATGGCAGCGGTGAGCGAGCGCGAGGACAAGCTGACGGGAACCATTCGGATCAACAGTTCGCTTGGCGCGGCGCTCATGACGTTCCAGCCCGTGATGATCGGATTTCTGCAGCGGTACCCCGGCATCACCATCGATCTCGTTACCGAAGGACGGATGGTGGACATCATTGCGGAAGGCTTCGACGCCGGGCTGCGCTCGAGTTCGCGCGTTCCAGGCGACATGATCCGCGTGCCTATAACGGCCGATACACCTGTGGCCATAGTGGGATCGGCTGACTATTTCGTCAGGCATCCTAAGCCTATGACGCCGGCTGATCTACTGCAGCATTCGTGCATTCGCGCCCGGCTGCCAAGCGGGGTGCCGTCGCCTTGGGAATTCGACCGGGGAACCGAGAGGTTCAACATGGACGTGCCGGGTACATTGGTACTCGATGCGCCTATTTTGATGCGCGAGGCCGTACGACAAGGCGTGGGGCTTGCGCAACTCGCCGAGTGGTATGTGGCGGACGACCTGGCCGAGGGCCGTCTTGAGCGGGTGCTGGATGACTGGGTGAGACCCGTGCCGGGCTTATGCCTCTACTATTCCGGTCACCGGCATTTGCCGCCGGCGCTGCGTGCGCTTATTGACTTCATTCATGAGGTTGGCGATTTCAGATAGGCTGCGAACGACCTGGTTTTGCGGGGATGGATGGGGCTTTTTGGGCCTTGGTGGAGTGTGATCGCTTCTCTTTGGTCGCTGAGCGAGGCATTGCCCCGCCGGATCAGCCAAGGGCAGCAATGTGCTGTAGTGGAGGCGCCGCGATACTGCCATTGGAGGAACGATCGTTACGAGGTCTGCGTTCGCTGAAGGACTGTTGAGCCGGAGTTGCTCTGAGGGTGATCCCGTTTTTGTGGGCCGATCGCGGTTTGCAAGTCTTCTCGCGAGCGTTTCGCCACGACGGGCGGCAATGATAGTTTGAATCGGTTAGGTTGCCCGCCAAGCGGTCTTTTTGGCGGCCGCTGCGAATCGCTTTATATGCAGCGTCTCTTCTCGCGAGAATTCGCAGCGTGCCGCAGAGAAACCACATGGCGCTCGCCGCGTACGAACACGTCGTACCCGGTGTCGATGTCGGTGCGAACCGGTGCGCTGACATGGCAACTGGATCCGCTGATGGACGACCAGGAACTGGACTCGCGGCAGTCTACCGGCGCGGTGTACTGGGAGGGCACGGTGCGCGTGAGCCGCGATGGCGCCGATCTCGGGCGGGCTTATCTGGAACTGACGGGCTATGCGAACGCACTGCGGATCGGCAGGCAGTGAGGCTGTGAGGTGGCCTCGCTGTTTTCTCGCCGCGTTTTTTCGCCACGTAAACGCAGAAACCCCACCTTTTGTGGGGTGGGGTTTCTGATGCTGCTGGGGAGCCTGACGATTACCTACTTTCACACGGGCAATCCGCACTATCATCGGCGTGGAGTCGTTTCACGGTCCTGTTCGGGATGGGAAGGGGTGGGACCGACTCGCTATGGTCATCAGGCTTTGACGGGTTGCTGGGTCGCCTTTGGGGCGGCACAGCCAATCGGGAAGAAGTAGTTGAGAGGATGCCTCTCGTTTTGCACGTTCAGCACGCGCGGGTTGTGTTGTATCGGGCACAACACTGATCTCAACCGTGTGTGGTCTGCATAAGACCCTGCGCGTGGCGCAGGGTGGGGCATCCATAAGTGC
>NZ_JAWRXU010001101.1:0-256 GCF_046534895.1 Paraburkholderia sp. SIMBA_053
GTGCGCGACGCCGCCCGTCAGCTTGCCGATCGCTTCCATCTTCTGTGACTGCACGAGTGCGACGCGGGTCTCTTCGAGCAAGCGCGTCGCTTCCATTCGCTCGGTGATGTCGCGCGTAATCTTCGCGAAGCCGACCAGCGTGCCGTTGTGGCGGATCGCGTCGATCACCACATGCGCCCAGAAACGCGAGCCGTTCTTGCGCACGCGCCAGCCTTCCGATTCGAAGCGGCCGTCGCGGGCGGCGGCTTCCAGGCCG
>NZ_JAWRXU010001102.1:0-256 GCF_046534895.1 Paraburkholderia sp. SIMBA_053
CGCCACGCTTGTCGCTTTATTCTGCTGATGTTCATGGTAGGGCTAAATCTACGCCCTGCTATGTCATCGGTGGCCCCTCTCTTAAGCCGATTACAGGAAAATGCCGGGCTGACCGCCCAGGCAGCAGGACTGCTGACGACACTTCCGGTGCTATTTCTGGGTTTAACCGCCCCGTTAGCGCCCATGATCGGCCATCGGATAGGCAGCGAACGAGCCTTAAGCGCTGCGCTGCTATTACTTTCCAGCGGCTTACTAT
>NZ_JAWRXU010001103.1:0-256 GCF_046534895.1 Paraburkholderia sp. SIMBA_053
CCAACGTATCT
Source organism: Paraburkholderia sp. SIMBA_053 (assembly GCF_046534895.1). NCBI lineage: Bacteria > Pseudomonadati > Pseudomonadota > Betaproteobacteria > Burkholderiales > Burkholderiaceae > Paraburkholderia > Paraburkholderia sp. SIMBA_053. Next base: position 12 of record NZ_JAWRXU010001103.1, read on the forward strand.
ACGGTATCTCCTTCCCTGACTCCAAGCAACTCACCGAGTACAAGAAGTTCCTCGAAGAGGCTGAGAGGCGCGATCACCGAAAGATTGGTAAAGCCCAAGAGCTTTGGTTCTTCAACGACTTGAGTCCTGGAAGTGCTTTTATGTTGCCTATGGGAATGAGGATCTACAACACTTTACTGGACTACATCAAGAGCGAATACCGCAAGCGAGGATACCAGGAGGGTGAGTTTGAACTTGGTATACCT
>NZ_JAWRXU010001104.1:0-256 GCF_046534895.1 Paraburkholderia sp. SIMBA_053
TTGCGTTCGACTTCGGTATCGAGCCCGGTCGCAATGCGCCCCGCGGTAATGCGCTCGATCTGCTCGCGCTGCGTGACTTCCTGCTGCGCAATGTCGCGCAACAGATAGAGGCGCGCAAGCTGGTTGTACGTGCGTGCAATCGACGTCGTCAGCGTCAGCTTCACGACCTCGGCATCGGCCTGACTCGCTTGAAGTTGCGAAATCGCGGCCTTCAGCGCTTCGCGATTCTTGCCCCACAGATCGAGATCGTATGAAG
>NZ_JAWRXU010001105.1:0-256 GCF_046534895.1 Paraburkholderia sp. SIMBA_053
CCGGCAACGCTTCCTTGTGCTGCTGGTTGCAGCATGTGCATTCTATGTTGCACGTCGAGACGACAGGCTTCGCCAGCTAATGGAAACGCCCCGTTTCTGGGGCGTTTCCGTTTCAGGCTTTCGACTTGTCCTTGGGGCGCTGTTTGGTCATTTGGGGGCTTTTCTCGCCCTGCGCCTTTCCGGCGGCCTTCGCCGGCGAGGCTACCTTCTTCTTGCTCGACATTTCGGCTTCAGCCCCGTGAGCAGGCGAGGCCTT
>NZ_JAWRXU010001106.1:0-256 GCF_046534895.1 Paraburkholderia sp. SIMBA_053
GGTGGTGCGGGCCTGCCCACATATAGATCATGATCAGCGCCCAGAAGTGGACGATAGACAAGCGGTAGGAGTAGATCGGGCGCTCGGCCTGCTTCGGCACGAAGTAGTACATCATGCCCAGGAAGCCCGCTGTTAGGAAGAAGCCTACCGCGTTGTGGCCATACCACCACTGCACCATCGCATCGACAGCACCCGCATAAATCGAGGTGGAGTACATGGGCGTGACGGGAATCGCGGCGTTGTTGACGATGTGCAG
>NZ_JAWRXU010000155.1:0-407 GCF_046534895.1 Paraburkholderia sp. SIMBA_053
GGACGCTGATGGTTGTACACCGTGCGCCATGCATCGAATGCGTTCTGGGCGTTGCGCGGGGTACGGAAGTGCTGGCCATTGAGGACTTCCGCCTTCAAGGTTCGATGAAACCGTTCGTCCTTGCCATTGGTCTGCGGGTGATACGGCTGGCTGTAGCTCACATGGATACCCAGCCGGATCAGCCAGACGGCGAACTCGGTGAGCTGTCCCGGCGCGCTGGGCGAACCCCACGGCGCGCCGTTGTCGGTGTTGATACGCGAGGGTAGCCCGTAGCAGTGGAACGCCTGCTCGAGCGCTTCCTGCACGACCTGCGTGGTGGTGCGCGAGCAGGCGCTCAGCACGATGTTGTAGCGCGAGTGGTCATCGATGACCGTCAGCGGCGCGCAGCGCCCGCTCTCCAGGGTCGG
>NZ_JAWRXU010001107.1:0-256 GCF_046534895.1 Paraburkholderia sp. SIMBA_053
TGGTGAGCAGCTCACCCTTCATCACGTCGAGCGATACGGGCTTCAGTGCTTGTACGTCGACTCCCCCACGATGGAAGGTGCGAGTCACGTCTGTCACTCGGAGTCCCACCGCGGAGTGCGGGTCGTGGATCGAATCTGTGCTGGGTGACATCAGTGTTCCTCACGCTCGTCGATCTTGCGGACGTCTGTGCCTCTGCGGTGAGGCCAGATCTGCCGGCGGTCGTTGCGCGGCAGCGGATCTATTGGGGAAACCCTA
>NZ_JAWRXU010001108.1:0-256 GCF_046534895.1 Paraburkholderia sp. SIMBA_053
TGTGGAACTACGCCTGCGACTACATCATCAACATCGATCTGCAGGACGAGGGCTACTCGTTCGAAGGCACGCAGCCCTGTCTCGATGCGCAGTACCGGGGCATGGCCGAGGAAGACGTCTACGACCATCTGCAGAAGAACGGTGGTGGCGACAACTTCGGTGCCTGGCAACCGGGTGATGGTCCCGACATCATGCCGCTGACGCCTGACGAGAAGCACCAGGTGGTCAACAAGGTGGTGACGGCCATCCACCAGGC
>NZ_JAWRXU010001109.1:0-256 GCF_046534895.1 Paraburkholderia sp. SIMBA_053
CCGCTGAACTGCGCAGCGAGCACGGCGTCGCCGTCGAGGTCTTCCCGGCCGACCTGTCGGTCGACAGCGACGTCCAGCGGGTCGAGGACCGCCTCCGCGATGCCTCCGACCCGGTCGACCTGCTCGTCAACAACGCCGGGTTCGGGCTGCCGTTGCGGTTCGCCGACAACGACATCCACGACGAGGTGCGCCACCTGCGTGTTCACGTCGAGGCATCGATGCGCCTGATGCACGCCGCGCTCCAGACGATGCGCGG
>NZ_JAWRXU010001110.1:0-256 GCF_046534895.1 Paraburkholderia sp. SIMBA_053
GACCGAGCCGTTCGCGAGCCGAGCCTCGCGGACGGCCGCGCGCACCTCGGGGATCGTGCGGAGGATTCTCATGCGGACGGTTCCTTCGGGGCGCCGGTCGTTTCTCCGGTCACTTCGCCGGTCACCTCGCCGGCCGGCTCGCCGGTCACTTCACCGGTCGCCTCGTCGGTCACCTGTCGGGAGAAGGGACGGATGTCGGGCAGATCGGCCGCGTGTCTCCCTGCATCCGTGCGTTCTCCCGACATCCGTACCGGGG
>NZ_JAWRXU010001111.1:0-256 GCF_046534895.1 Paraburkholderia sp. SIMBA_053
TGCTGCTGTCGCGTTTCGACGCGCGCACGAGTTTCCTCGTCGGCGCGTTATCGAAGCTCAACGGACAGATCGTGCGCCTTGCCACGCTCGACACGCTGACGGGCCTGCCGAACCGCGCCACGCTGACCGAGCGCATCGAGCGGGCGATTCATGCGGCGCGCCGTCAACGGTCGCTGTTCGCGATCCTCTTCATGGATCTCGACGGCTTCAAGACGATCAACGATTCGCTCGGCCACTCAGCGGGCGATCAGGTGCT
>NZ_JAWRXU010001112.1:0-256 GCF_046534895.1 Paraburkholderia sp. SIMBA_053
ATGGCAACACTGCCTCGAACAGGCCCTCGCCGATCGGCTGCATCGCCGCCAGCCGATGGCCGCGCGCATCGATCAGCGCGACCGCGCGCGCGCCCGGCAGCAGCGCGCGCACGCGCCTGCGGCCGTCGGCCATGCGATGCGGCCCCAGCCAGGCGAAGGCATCGGCCGGTTCGCCGCGGGCGAGCGCCTGCAGGGCTTCGTTGCGGGCCTCGGCCGGGCCTGCCTCGAACGCGCTGCGCTCGCTCGTGGCCTCGCT
>NZ_JAWRXU010000156.1:0-407 GCF_046534895.1 Paraburkholderia sp. SIMBA_053
TGCAGCGTCAGGCTGCCGACCACTTCCGACGGCTTGTCGCCGTCGAACTTGATGTCGGTGCCTTTGTACGTCGCGGCGGGAAACTTAGCGACATCGAAGAACTCCGCCGTCTTCAGGTGATCGTCCAGCTTGCCGTTGCCGGTGGAAATCGACGCCGCATCGACGTTCACTTCGACTGTGCCGGTCTTGGCCGCGCGGTCGAGCGTGACCGTGCCCGAGCTTTTCGTGAACTTGCCGCGCCACGTCGACACCCCACCCATGTGGTCGGCCTCAAAGCTCGGATAGGTATGCGTCGGATCGAGCTGATAAGTATCGGCGGCATACGCGCCTGCCACCATCGACGACGCCAGCGCGCCAGCCACCACCAAGAGCATCGTTTTCAATTCATTCTCCTTTCTGTCTGAGAT
>NZ_JAWRXU010001113.1:0-256 GCF_046534895.1 Paraburkholderia sp. SIMBA_053
GTTGCAGCCCGCCGCCTGTTCGAGAACGGCATCATGATCAAGGACGGCTCCGCCATGGAGCGGATGGCCGAGATTGACACTGCCATTTTCGACAAGACAGGCACATTGACCCTCGGTCAGCCCAGACTGATCGATGCAGATGCTATTGATCCCCACAATCTGGAAATTGCTGCCGAGCTGTCGCTTTATTCGCGTCATCCGTTGTCGCGCGCACTTGCGCTGTTTTCGGGCGCAAAACCAATGACCGCTTTTACCC
>NZ_JAWRXU010001114.1:0-256 GCF_046534895.1 Paraburkholderia sp. SIMBA_053
CTGGTGGTTAAGCCGTCGTGCAAATCAACGCGCTGCCAGCTAAGCCTGCCAGTGCCGTACCCGCGTTGCGGGTATCGGCTTTCTCGCAAAACAATATAGGCATGCTATGCACAGCCTATTGTCGCGCGTCATCAGGTTCGCCCAGTACTGACTGATAATCATCGAGTGCGGCCTGATAACACTCGCAAGCGAGGTTCTGTAGCGCCTTTCTATCCAAAATGCTAATTATACCTCTACTGTAGCTGATAAAATGCTG
>NZ_JAWRXU010001115.1:0-256 GCF_046534895.1 Paraburkholderia sp. SIMBA_053
GTGCCGTGCGTGAGGCCGACGTCGCGCGGCGTGTCATGCATGCGGCTTTTGAGGCGCAGGTGCTGCCTAAAGGGATTGATTCTGATCTGTCTGCGTTGCATTCCAAGCGGCCTTTTCCTTACGACGCCGATGAGATCGCTGCGTTTGCCGAACAGGTGCGAGATCCGAATTTTCGTGTTCAGGTCACCATGGATGGGATTCATGTTTATAACCGTGATATGCATGTGGTTGAAGTTGATCCCTTTGCGTTGTACCC
>NZ_JAWRXU010001116.1:0-256 GCF_046534895.1 Paraburkholderia sp. SIMBA_053
AGTACTTTTCGGGCACATCATCAGCGGCTCGGATGTAAAGGCCCGGCTCGATCGTCAGCGTCATGCCCGGTTTCAGCGTGCGCCACGGCAATGCGCCGGTTTCATCAACGGGCGCGCCGCGCTCGCGATAGTCGCCCGCGTCGTGCACGTCCATGCCAAGCCAATGTCCCGTGCGATGCATATAGAAGCGCGCATACGCACGCTCCTCGATCACCTCGTCGACGCCCGCGAACAGATCGCGATTGAGAATGCCCGT
>NZ_JAWRXU010001117.1:0-256 GCF_046534895.1 Paraburkholderia sp. SIMBA_053
GACGACTGCGGCCAGCTCGGCGACGGATTCGGTGGACAAGCGGATGCCCGCGCGCACGACCGCATCGTCGCGCGTCTGCTCGGCGAGCTCGCGGGAGAGCCTCACGATGCTCACCATGCCGGATGCGTCGGTACTCGTGATTGATTGGATAGCGCCGATAGATGTCTCGTGCTGGCGCCGGACAATCTCTGCTGCGAGGACCAGTTTTGAGTCGAAATGGAAGTAGAACGCACCGAGGGTCATGCCGATACGCGAG
>NZ_JAWRXU010001118.1:0-256 GCF_046534895.1 Paraburkholderia sp. SIMBA_053
GGCTGGCACGGCGTACACCACACGAACGCCGCGCAAACCGAAGCGAAACTCCGGGAACTGGGTCTTCCCGTATAAGACCGCGCTGAAGCGGGCCTCACTGTCCCAGCAAATTCTTCAGCGCGTTCCCAAGCCCTTTCACCGTTTCACCCGCGCCCTTCGCGACGCCCTCGGCGCTGACCCCGAGCGCCTTCGCGAAGTTCGCACGCAGCTCGGTCATCACGCTTTCATTGAGCTTGAACTTCGGGTCGCGCAGATT
>NZ_JAWRXU010000157.1:0-407 GCF_046534895.1 Paraburkholderia sp. SIMBA_053
TGTGGGAGTCCGGCGCGTTCGCCGAGACGGACCCGCTGTCCGCGACGCCAGGCCCGGCTGTTGCTCCGTCCGAGTTCACGACCTGTGTCGCCGACAACGGCGAAGCGGCAGTCGTGCCAGGCAAGATCGAGTGCTCAACGCTTCGCCTTCACCCGTATCAGAGCTGAGCCGGAGGCAACTCAACCGAAGGTTCCCACCGGGCGGTAGACGATGGACGAGGTCTTCGCGGCCAGGGCCCCCAGCGAGGAACAGTAGGGGGCGCAGGTCAGGACCGCGCCGGTGTAGCTCGTACCGTCGTATTGGGATGACCAGCAGTTGTTGAACCCTTCCGCCGAACGCACGTTGTTGGTCCACCCGGATCCAAGACTCGGGAAGCCGAACGTCACGCCGTAGCATCCGCTTCCAGA
>NZ_JAWRXU010001119.1:0-256 GCF_046534895.1 Paraburkholderia sp. SIMBA_053
GATCAGCAGCACGGTGAGCACGGCCACCCCGATAGAGCGGTGCCAGCCGCGAGTGAAGTGCACGCTTTGTTTGAGCGCCTGGTAAGGCGAACAGGATTCAAGCGCCACCAGCGGAAGTGCCAGCAGCCAACGCAGATAGAGCCACGCTGCTAGGGCCATCCATACCATCACCAGTGGGATGGCGCAGGCCAAAAAGTACCACAGCACCGGCGGGCGAATACGCTGGAGGTAATAGGGGTCGATACCGCTGAGTAGT
>NZ_JAWRXU010001120.1:0-256 GCF_046534895.1 Paraburkholderia sp. SIMBA_053
GTGTACGCGATCGAAAACTTCGATCCGGGCTCGCGCGCGGCCGTGCTTTCGCGCGGGCTGATCGGCAGTCTCGGCGAGCGCGTCGTGGTGGCTTCGCCGATCTACAAGCATCACTTCGATCTGCGCACCGGCGAGTGCCTCGAAGCGCCCGCGCATTCCGTCAGCGCATTTCCCGCGCGCGTCGAAAACGGCCAGGTGTGGGTCGCCGTTTGAGCCGGTACGTTTCACCGCTGCATAAGAACGGCCCGCATGGCAC
>NZ_JAWRXU010001121.1:0-256 GCF_046534895.1 Paraburkholderia sp. SIMBA_053
GTTGATCGAGACGCCAGCGCCCCTGCAAGGACAGGCCGCCGACGGCATAATGACCGTCGGCTTCGCTATAGCGCTTGAAGCAGGCGCGTTCGATCAGAAACGCTGCAGCGGTTTCCATCCCGTTGCGCGAGATGCCGAGCGTGCGGAAGTCGAGTGGAAGAAGCGAGTCGTCAGGCAATTGACTCGCGGCGGAAAGAATCGTGATGCAGTCAGATTTCGACGGGTTCAGCATGGCTTATCCTCGAAAACGGCGCCG
>NZ_JAWRXU010001122.1:0-256 GCF_046534895.1 Paraburkholderia sp. SIMBA_053
TTGTCACCGCAGAACTCGATTCCCGTTCGCGTCGTTCGCCCGCCTATGCCGCCGAAAATGAAGCGCTGCATGCGCTGGCCCGGACACTGAACGAACCCGGCACTGCAATGCTTCAGACGCTGGTCGACACAGCCCTGACGCTATGCGATGCCGGCAGTGCCGGCATCAGCCTGCGGGAGCACGACGACGACCGGTCCGGTGCGTTTCGCTGGGTTGCAGTGTCGGGTCGCTGCGCGCAGTTGCAGGGCCATCTGAT
>NZ_JAWRXU010001123.1:0-256 GCF_046534895.1 Paraburkholderia sp. SIMBA_053
CTCCGATAAACAAGCATTGTTTACTGCGTTAGATGGGTTAATCAACGTTTCTGCAGAACAAGAACCGCTGGGCCAGCCAAATCACAATAGCGAACTAGGGCGTGGTATTGTCCAGTATCTTGGGTTGAAAGGTCACGTTTCATGAAACGCCTGTTGCTATGGACGAACCTTTATCCAACCAAAGCCGCGCCTCATTACGGCACTTTTGTAAAGTCGACCGAGCACGCGTGGCGGCAAGCGCTGGGCAGCGACAACG
>NZ_JAWRXU010001124.1:0-256 GCF_046534895.1 Paraburkholderia sp. SIMBA_053
GTGGGCGGAGCATTCCTGTCTTCGAGATCAATCGCGCTTTGGACCTGGACAATATTTCTTATTCTTTGGGCGCTACCAAACCATTGAATGCCTCGTTCGAGATAGCTGCGGACGACGTGCCGGAAGTGTTCCCTTGCAAGCTCATCGCACTCACGTGTCGTCTTTTCCGGAAAACAGAGACGCAGGTTGACAAGGACTATATGTTTGCGACGGCCAGGAATCGTATACAGGGCCGCGCCGAGCCCACTGCCAAGCC
>NZ_JAWRXU010001125.1:0-256 GCF_046534895.1 Paraburkholderia sp. SIMBA_053
GGCGTCTTTAATGGGTTGCCAGGAGAGCAGTTTGTTGTTTTGCAGATCCACCACCGCTTCGATGATATGTTTGCCGTCGAGCATAATGACGTCGGCTTTGCGCGGCTGGTCAACCGGTTTGTTTTCCAGCGCAAACGCCCAGACAGCTTCTTTATCTGGCGGTAGCAGGGAGATCTCAGTAAAACGGGTATTGGGTTTGAAGTCCGCGGAAGCTTTAACAATTTCAACGGCCTGTTTAATTTCGTCCGCAGTTAGC
>NZ_JAWRXU010001126.1:0-256 GCF_046534895.1 Paraburkholderia sp. SIMBA_053
TCAGTACGAGATGTTGCGGCCGCTCATCGAGTCCTCGCGCGAGGCGATGGCGGACATGGAAGCGCGCTTTGGCTACTAGTTCGAACAGGCAAGCGGACTGCTCTATCTGGTGCGTTCCGCGCAGGAGTGGCAGCAGTTGCAGCCCGCGCTCGGTCTGCTGGCGCTGCACCACGTGCCGCATCGTGTGCTCACTCCCGCGGAATGCGCGGCCTACGAGCATTCGGTGCGCACCGAGCCGGAATTCGCGGGCGGCGTG
>NZ_JAWRXU010001127.1:0-256 GCF_046534895.1 Paraburkholderia sp. SIMBA_053
GTGGTCGAGACGCAAGGCACCGACGACGACCTGGCGCGCGGCGTGTCGGTCGTCGAAACCACGCTGCGCGCGCATCCGAACCTCAAGGGCATTTTCGGCGTGAGCCAGGTCGGCGGGCCGGCGGTCGCGAAAGTGCTCAACACGCGGGAATTCGGCGCGATGAAGGGCAAGCTCGAAGTGCTCGCCTTCGACGATCTTCCGGACACGCTCAAAGGTCTCAAGGATGGCTACATTCAGGGCATCATGGTCCAGCGCC
>NZ_JAWRXU010001128.1:0-256 GCF_046534895.1 Paraburkholderia sp. SIMBA_053
CCGGGCGGACGAACGATGCGGCGGCTGATGCACTGCCGCGCGCCGCGTCTACGGTCAAGCCCGCCGCGGTGTCGAAGCCGTCGCTCGCGACGAAGTCCGCGGCGACGGCCTCGATCCCGGTCGTGTCCTGAGCGCTCAGCGGTAGTCGCGGTCGCGGTGCTGTCCGGTCTCGTCGCCGGATCCGACCCGTGCCGCTTCCCGCGCACGCAGCTCGACGCGGCGGATCTTCCCGGAGATCGTCTTCGGCAGCTCGGGG
>NZ_JAWRXU010001129.1:0-256 GCF_046534895.1 Paraburkholderia sp. SIMBA_053
TCGAACTGATGCCCGGATGGTTCAACATGCCAAACCCGCGGCCGAGAAGTCTCTGCGCTATTTGGTGGACAAGTGGCTGGCGCCTGCTCCACAAGCCCAAATCCGCGTCCTCCGGTTTGGATACATGCGTGAAGAGCGGAGACGTTACGTGCTGATTGAGGCATCAGCGACGAACGGCTCGCACGCGATCTTTTTCTTTCGGCATGACGACGGCTGCTGGTGCGTATTTCCGCCCCAGACTGGGCGACCCTCCATG
>NZ_JAWRXU010001130.1:0-256 GCF_046534895.1 Paraburkholderia sp. SIMBA_053
GTGGCACGGAGAGCGACAACGTATCCGCGTCGTGCAGCCGCTGCGCGAGGCGCCGGATGTGCGCCGACGCCTGCTGCTGGGCTTCGCTGACCGGAGTGCCGCTCGGGTCCGCATATTTCGCATCGAGCGCATCGCCGTCGAATTCCGGCAAGTCAATCGACCACAGGTCGAGCACGTCGATCGGATGATCTGGATGTGCGCTGCGATAAGCCTCCAGATAGGCCCGTGCAACGTCGAGGGAAGCAGATCGAGTCTT
>NZ_JAWRXU010001131.1:0-256 GCF_046534895.1 Paraburkholderia sp. SIMBA_053
GTCGGGAGTCGAGATGTCGCAGCCTGTTAATCGCCAGCATCGCTCGTTTCTGTTCGTTCCGGGCACGCGTCCGGAGCGCTTCGAGAAGGCGTTGAGCAGCGGCGCGGACGCCGTCATCGTCGATCTCGAAGACGCCGTCGCACCCGGCGACAAGGACCGCGCCAGACAGGCCGTAGTCGAGTGGCTCTCGCCGGAGCGCCCCGTGCTGATCCGCGTGAACGCAGTCGGCACGCCGTGGTTCGAGCAGGACGCCGCG
>NZ_JAWRXU010001132.1:0-256 GCF_046534895.1 Paraburkholderia sp. SIMBA_053
GCATCGAGCCACTGCCCGCCGATCCCGAGCGCCCCTACGTGCCGGAAGGCGCGCAACGCTCGCACGTCTGATTTTTCAATAAGGCACCGAATCATGTCGACAGCTATCGCCGCGCACGCCGCCATCCGCCTTCATCCGAACGACGACGTGATCATTGCGACGCGCCAGCTCGTGTCGGGCACGCGCATCGAAACCGAGGACCTGGTCGTGACGGGTCTGATTCCGCCCGGCCACAAGATCGCGACGCGCGCGATCG
>NZ_JAWRXU010001133.1:0-255 GCF_046534895.1 Paraburkholderia sp. SIMBA_053
GCGCGCCCATCGACATTCTCAATCGCGCCGCGCCGCTCGTGATCGTGTCGCTCGGCATGACGCTCGTGATCGCGACGCGCGGCATCGACATTTCCGTCGGCGCGATCGTCGCGATTGCGGGCGCGGCGGCCGCCGTCGTACTCGCCGACGATCCGACGCGCGTCGGCACCGCGCTCGGCGCGGCGCTCGCCGTGGGCGTGCTGGCGGGCATCTGGAACGGCATGCTGGTCGCGTTCGTCGGCATGCAGCCGATCA
>NZ_JAWRXU010001134.1:0-255 GCF_046534895.1 Paraburkholderia sp. SIMBA_053
CGCAAATTGCGGCTGGTTAAAAGGTGCGATACCCGAAACTGACAAACGGTGGCCGGGCTGATATTGCACCCGCCATAACTCCTGTCCCAGCGGGGATAGCGCAACCAGCAAGGTCACATCAGCGCGCAGCAAAGCACTGATGGTAAACTGATGTTGCTCAGTGCCATCACTCCAGCTTGCCTGCTGTAACAATTGCTGTGCGGGGCCGGGCCAGCTATCGCTTAGCTGGTAGTAGCCCGTACCCAACGGTACCTG
>NZ_JAWRXU010001135.1:0-255 GCF_046534895.1 Paraburkholderia sp. SIMBA_053
GCCGGTTGACGAGCGCGGTGCGCTCCTCAACGAAACCGTCCCGCATCCGGTGCAGCACCAGCACGTTTTGCTGGTCTGCCGTTTTGACGGCCACGAAGCGCATATGCGGCCGGCCCGCGGCCTCGCAGATGGCCTCAGCATCCAGCCTGTCGTTCTTCACGTGCTTGCCGCCCTTGCGGTATGGCGCGGCGAACTGCGGCGCGATCAGGCGGACTTCGTGGCCGAGCGCGCGCAGCTTGCGCGCCCAGTAGTGGG
>NZ_JAWRXU010001136.1:0-255 GCF_046534895.1 Paraburkholderia sp. SIMBA_053
TGCGCATTCGCAGGTGAGCGCCGACATCGACTTCTCGCGCAGCGAACAGACGTCGGAAAACTACGGCCCGAACGGCAATCCGCAACAGGCCGCGATTCGCAGCCAGCAATCGAGCACCGCAACCGAAATGTCGCAAGGCGGCGCCTCGGGCGTGCCGGGCGCGCTGTCGAACCAGCCGCCCCAGCCCGCCTCCGCGCCGATCAATGCGCCCGCCGGCGCGAGCGGCGGTGTGACGACGACGCCGGTCAGCGACCG
>NZ_JAWRXU010001137.1:0-255 GCF_046534895.1 Paraburkholderia sp. SIMBA_053
CGTGTCGGCGACGCCGCTGATGAACCGTTATCGCCGGCTGCGTCGTAGCGAAAGCTAGAATACGGGCGGGCTTTCGCAGCTCGCGTACCTTTCGTTTTCACCAGCCTTTGCTACCTCGCCCGCCGATGACTCCTTCCGATCACCCAGCACGAGCGAAACGCGCAAGCGCCGGCGAGTCGCTGTTCGCCTTCCTCAAATCGCTGCCGTTCGGCGAGCGGCTCGTCGAAGGCGGCCTGATGGCATTGCAGGCGGTGG
>NZ_JAWRXU010001138.1:0-255 GCF_046534895.1 Paraburkholderia sp. SIMBA_053
TCTTGAACGCCCCTTCAAGGGGCTCGAAGCCCCGGGGATATCTCAGCTTAAGGCCAGTTTCCCGCTTAGATGCTTTCAGCGGTTATCGCTTCCGAACATAGCTACCCGGCGATGCCACTGGCGTGACAACCGGTACACCAGAGGCTCGTCCACTCCGGTCCTCTCGTACTAGGAGCAGCCCCCTTCAAATATCCAGCGCCCACTGCAGATAGGGACCAAACTGTCTCACGACGTTTTAAACCCAGCTCACGTACC
>NZ_JAWRXU010001139.1:0-255 GCF_046534895.1 Paraburkholderia sp. SIMBA_053
GTTATTCCGCGCAACGCCCATTCTTTGGCCAGCACTTTTGTCATACCGATCAGCCCGGCTTTGGCCGACGTGTACGCACAATGCTTGTCGATCGCCACGGTTGCAGCCTGCGAAGCAATATTGACGATCTTGCCTCCGTGGCCGCTCGCGAGAACATGCCGCGCGAAATGCTTCGCGCACAGGAACGGACCCGTGAGGTTCACGCCGATCTGCTTTTGCCACTCGTCGACACCGATGTCTTCGGCTGCCGTCAGC
>NZ_JAWRXU010001140.1:0-255 GCF_046534895.1 Paraburkholderia sp. SIMBA_053
TGCCAGTAACGGAGACGGGCATCTCGGGATCATCTCGGTTGCGCTGCGTCGGAAGTATCTGGTCGATTTGTATTCCAAGTTTCTCGACAACGATTCCGGTTACACGGTAGGTCTGTACAGGCGCGAGGGAGCCGCGATGCTAGCGAGCAGTTCACCCGACATTCCACGGGGTGGACTCGAGCATAACGGTAACTTTGTGCAGGCTGTAAAGGAAAACGTGCTGTTTGGAAACTTCACGCAGGAGGGCGGCGGACG
>NZ_JAWRXU010001141.1:0-255 GCF_046534895.1 Paraburkholderia sp. SIMBA_053
GGGTTCGCCGCCTACGGCTATTCGTTCTATCTGTTCCTGACCTGGCTGCCGGGTTACCTCGTGCAGACCATGCACATGAGCATTCTCAAGTCAGCGGGCTTTGCGGCGATTCCGTGGGCCGTGGCGACGGTGACGGATCTCGTCGTCGGCGGCTGGCTAATCGATCATCTCATCGCGCGCGGCAAGGATGAGACACGCGCGCGCAAGGCCGTCCTCCTGACGGGCATGCTGTCCGGTCTCGCCGCCTTCGGCGCG
>NZ_JAWRXU010000158.1:0-406 GCF_046534895.1 Paraburkholderia sp. SIMBA_053
ACTAAATCAGATATTATAAAATGGGTGGCATTGTATCAAAAACATGGAGAAAAAGGCTTACAGCCGACCTATACAAATTACTCTGTGAAGTTTAAAATGGACGTATTAACTTATATGGAAAAAACAGGAGCGTCTATTCGTGAAGCATCATATGTATTCAATATTCCTTCTTACTCAACGGTGGCGAAATGGAAAAGAACCTTTGAAGAACAAGGTAAGGATGGCCTGTTTCCTAAAAAGAGGAGTCGTCCAAAAATGAAGAAAAAGCCTACTGAAAATCTTGATATAGACAAGACAAATGAAGAGTTACTAAAGGAAAATGAATACCTACGAATGGAAATTGCGTATTTAAAAAAGTTAAACGCCTTAGTTCAAGCACCAAGGGAATCAAAGAGCGAGAAAAAGC
>NZ_JAWRXU010001142.1:0-255 GCF_046534895.1 Paraburkholderia sp. SIMBA_053
GGTGCAGCGTGCCGTCGCCCGCATACACCGTGTACACCTGCGCGATCTGCAGCAGCGATGTCGACAGGCCGTAGCCGTAGGCCATCGTCGCCTGCTCGATGGGCCGCCAGCGCGCGAACGGACGCACGCGGCCCGCCGCGACGCCCGGAAACGTCAGCTCCGGCGCGCGGCCCAGTCCGTACTCCTGATACTTGTTCCAGATGGTTTCGGCGGGCAGGTTCAGCGCGAGTTTGGCGAGCGCGATATTGCTCGACT
>NZ_JAWRXU010001143.1:0-255 GCF_046534895.1 Paraburkholderia sp. SIMBA_053
GCGTGTTGTCCCATGCGGCGAGTTCGACGGGGTCCGGCTCGGTCTGAGCATGCCACACGCGAGCATCGTGGCTGACCTGCCGCGCAAGCGCGATCCCATGCTTGCGCGCGATATGCGAGTCGGGCCAGTGCGATAGAAAGCCAAGCCAGGTTCTGAGCACTGCTCGCAACAGACGCGGTTGATCTACGGGGCCAACGTCCAATGCTGCGCGAAACTGCGTGAGCCCAAATCCAAGCACATCGGCGAAGCCATCCG
>NZ_JAWRXU010001144.1:0-255 GCF_046534895.1 Paraburkholderia sp. SIMBA_053
GATGAAAGAAGCGAGCCTCGCTGGCGTCGAATGCGAGACCGTAACGGCGACGCGAGCACATCCGTATGAAGCTATTATCAGCGTTGCAATTCAGCAGAAATGCGATCTCATCGTGATGGCCTCTCACGGTCGTCGCGGGGTACGGGCACTGCTGCTAGGCAGCGAGACGCAGAAGGTACTCACGCACAGCGACATTCCCGTGCTCGTGGTCCGGTCGTCTGTGACTCCCGAGGCGGCCAGTGGAAAGGAACACGG
>NZ_JAWRXU010001145.1:0-255 GCF_046534895.1 Paraburkholderia sp. SIMBA_053
GCCGATGCCGAACAGTGCTTCGGCCAACACAAACAGCGGCCCGATCAGGAGGCCAATTACATCGTCGATAAAAGCCGGCTTGCGATGCTCGTAGGCAACGTGCCCGATAAACTGAAACACCCAGCCGATCACGAAGAGCCCAACACCCGTTGCGAGCCAGGCCAACGTGGACTGCGCGGCGATCCACTCGCCGAATGCGATGCACAGCGCGGACACCACGGCCATCATCAAACCGAGCGGCACGTCGAGCACGAG
>NZ_JAWRXU010001146.1:0-255 GCF_046534895.1 Paraburkholderia sp. SIMBA_053
CGTATGCGGGCATCCGCTTCCAGCTGATTCTCGTCTATCTGATGCTGGTTGTGCTTTGGCGTCAGTTTGCTCCGCCGACGGGGCGGATGAACACAAGGTTGGCGGCGTGGCTGTTCGCCATCGGTCTCATCGCACTCGCGGGACGAATCCACAACATGAGCGATGAAGAAGGTCGTGGCGCATCGCCATTCCTGCCTTATCGCGCAGCGCCAGAATTGCAGAATATGGAGTAGTGATCTTGCGGCAAAAAATCGT
>NZ_JAWRXU010001147.1:0-255 GCF_046534895.1 Paraburkholderia sp. SIMBA_053
GTTCCGACGGTCGCCGAGTCGTTGGCAGCTGCGTACCCCGAGACTGAAGTCGTCGCGCTCTCGGGTGAACCTCGAGACATCGAGGCCTCGACGCGCCCGAAGATCCTGCTCGGCGAGGCGGATGCGTGGCAACGCAACTGGTCTCTGTGGCAGCTGGTGCGCAGAGAGGGCGAGGCTCTCATCCGCGCAGAGAACGCGGGCGAGCTGCGGCAGCTCGCCGGTGTACGAGAGCTGCCACCCTACTCGCGGCCACAT
>NZ_JAWRXU010001148.1:0-255 GCF_046534895.1 Paraburkholderia sp. SIMBA_053
GGGGCTCGCATGGGCGGCTATAGCGGTTTCGGCACGCTGTTCTATAAAGAAATCCTGCGCTTCTGGAAAGTGTCGTTCCAGACCGTGCTTGCGCCCATCATCACGGCGCTGCTGTATCTGACCATTTTCGGCCACGCGCTGCGCAATCATGTGCAGATTTATCCGGGCGTCGAATACACAAGTTTTCTGGTGCCGGGCCTCGTGATGATGAGCGTGTTGCAGAATGCGTTTGCGAACAGTTCGTCGTCGCTGATC
>NZ_JAWRXU010001149.1:0-255 GCF_046534895.1 Paraburkholderia sp. SIMBA_053
TCCAGCAGTGCACGCGCCTCGATCGCCAGCCAGAGCTCGAACTTCTCCCTGTAGTCCTTCAGACTCCGTGAGGTGAGCTGCTCGATCCGCTTGAGCCTGTACGTCAGCGTGTGTTCATGCACGAACAGCTGCGCGGCGGCTTTGCGAACGCTTCCGCCATTGCGGAAATAGACCGTCAGTGAATGCACCAGCTCCGAACCCTGCTCCCTGTCATGGGCAACCAGCGGATGCAGCACACCGTCGGCCAGGAGCTTG
>NZ_JAWRXU010001150.1:0-255 GCF_046534895.1 Paraburkholderia sp. SIMBA_053
GCACTTCATCGTAGATGCCGACGATCTCGCTGTAATTGCATTGCGCAAGCGAGCATTTCGTTTTCTGCACTTCGGTGAACAGATGGCTGGCCAGTATGTTCGGCTCGGCAAGCCGCATCGCCTGCGAGGCAATGTCGCGCACGAATCTGTCGATGTCGCGTCCCGCGAACGGCACCTCGGCCTGGCGCGACTGAAACACGCCGCCTTCGATCTGCACGTGAGCCATGTAGGAATCCGCGGCATCGCCGAGCTTTG
>NZ_JAWRXU010001151.1:0-255 GCF_046534895.1 Paraburkholderia sp. SIMBA_053
GGGTTCGGTACTCTCGCGGGTGCGGTGGCCGGGGTGCTCCCCCCGATCGGGTTCGCGATCCAGTCGCGAGGCGTTCTTCTGATCCCCGACATCCCCTGGGGCGTGCTCGCCCTGCTTGCGGTCGCCCTGCCTCTCGCAATCGCCGCGGTCAGCTGGCTCATCCCCCCACGGCGCGCAGAGCTCACGCGACGTACGGCGATCGCCTGACGTGCCCTGAGCGAACAGCGCCTGCCCGGAGCGGATGCTCAGCCACCG
>NZ_JAWRXU010001152.1:0-255 GCF_046534895.1 Paraburkholderia sp. SIMBA_053
GGCGTGGCGGCGCTGGAGGCGGCTGGCAAGGACGTGCGCAAGGCTGGCCGCGCGCCGTTCCCGCTGGCGGGATACGTGGGGCGTTACGCGGACCGGTGGTATGGGCCGATGGAGATTTCGCTGCGCGAGGGGCGGTTGCGCATGGACATGCGCAAGACGCCGAACATGGCCGGCACGCTGGCGTATTCGCAGTACGACACGTTCCGGGTGGACTGGGACGATGCATCGCTGGAGCCGGCGTACGTGACCTTCGGT
>NZ_JAWRXU010001153.1:0-255 GCF_046534895.1 Paraburkholderia sp. SIMBA_053
GATCGGATCACCTCGTCCGTTCAAGCCAAGCAACGCTCCTCTTGCATCCCATACGGATAGATTCCGGCTTGCAAGAATGGAGTCAAGATGATCTAACAATTCAGTAACAGCCGGGTGCGAGATATCTTTGATCTCACAATAGCGACGCAAACAGGAAGACGCATAAAGCTGCTTACTCTCGATAGAGCAGCTTGCCAATTTTACGAGAAGCTCATTTCTATTCATGGTGACTGCATCGTTGAATCAGGTTCATAT
>NZ_JAWRXU010001154.1:0-255 GCF_046534895.1 Paraburkholderia sp. SIMBA_053
TGCTGGGGTTGGGCGCAGTGATGGCCAATTTCCCCGCGTTATTTCAAGTGATTACGTGGTGTGGTGCGGCTTATTTGGCGTGGCTAGGTATTAAGGCGCTACGGGCAGGGCGTGGGGGAGCGTTCTCACCGGGCGCGGTGGCCACCACGCCGCGTCAAGCGGCCAAAGAGGCCGTGCTGGTAGCGTTGGGCAATCCTAAGCTCATCATCTTTTTTGTCGCGCTATTAAGCCAGTTTGTGACGCCAGAAATGAGCC
>NZ_JAWRXU010001155.1:0-255 GCF_046534895.1 Paraburkholderia sp. SIMBA_053
CGGCATTGAGCTGGCCCGCCGCCTCAAGCGCGAAGAAGCCACCGCCGAACTGCCTATTATTAGGCTCACCGCCAAAGGCGAAGAGGATAATAAAATTCAGGGGCTAGAAGCTGGCGCAGATGATTACATCACTAAGCCGTTTTCACCCCGTGAACTGGTGGCGCGTCTGAAAGCCGTGCTGCGCCGAGCAACCCCACGCGGTGTGGAAGACCCTATCGAAATCAACGGATTGCTGCTGGACCCCATCAGCCATCG
>NZ_JAWRXU010001156.1:0-255 GCF_046534895.1 Paraburkholderia sp. SIMBA_053
CTCGAGACCCTCACCGGGCAGGGCCGCTCCATCACCATCGACGACATCCGCGAGCGGTTCTTCCAGTACTGGACGAACGTGGATGCCGAGCTCGGCGCAGCCCTGCGGGATCGGGTCTGATCCGCGCCATCCGCTGAGACCCCGTCTTCGCGCCGAGACCCCCTCCTGCCCACGTCGGCAGGAGGGGGTCTCGGCGTTACGGCGGGGTCTCGGGGGTGGAGGCCGGGTCTCGGGGTTGGAGGCCGGGTCTCGGGG
>NZ_JAWRXU010001157.1:0-255 GCF_046534895.1 Paraburkholderia sp. SIMBA_053
GTTAAAATCAGCGCGACTTTAATAAATATGATCGAAAAGAATTCTGAGAAACTATAACCGCCATTTAAAATTGGACTTTTGTAAAAGATAAAAACCCCAATTAAATACAGTATGTGAAATATAAAAATGGCTATTATTTCTAGACCAAGATTCCATTTTCCAATTCTTTCATAAAAGCTTTTCTGAATTACGGCGAGAAGACCATAACATAAAAGCGCCATTACACTAAATCCAAAACTTATTAAAAACCAAGCC
>NZ_JAWRXU010000159.1:0-406 GCF_046534895.1 Paraburkholderia sp. SIMBA_053
GTCACAGCCCGCGCCGCAGGCCACCGGTTCGCTACCCCGCCTAGTCGCGGGAGCACTGAGCGGCCTGGTCGGTGTACTGATGCTCCTGGTACTCGGCACATCCGTCGCGACCGCTCTGATCGCGGTCGCCCTGATCCTCGCGGCGCTCCGACTCGCGTCTCAGTCGACGCCGCTGCCGCCGGTCGGAGTGCGCACGCTCGTCCCCGCATAGGGTCATCCCAGGCCCGGTGCTGCCAGCGCGTCACCGACATCGTCCGCGTGTCGGAGGGCGAGAACGAACAGGGGCACCACGGCGCGCACGCCCAACCGCACGTCGCGGGCTCGCGACGCATCCCGCACGCGCTCCGCGAAGCCGGCGATCACGGGGATCGTCGTGATCGTGAGCGAGATCGTGAGCGCCACCGCG
>NZ_JAWRXU010000025.1:0-38494 GCF_046534895.1 Paraburkholderia sp. SIMBA_053
GATCCCGCGACGGAGCTTATCGTCTCACCTCGAATAGCGCGAGATACCGCTCCTCATTCTGCGCGCGACGTAACACCCCCATGAACAGCGAGCGATGACTCTGCACAAGGTCTGCAACAAAGTTCGCAACCACCCTGATGTTCGCTGCCTTACGATGGTCCTCGTTGACCTGCATGTGAAACGAGCGCACGAGAGACACAGCCTTTGGCAAGACCGGCGTTAGTTCCGGGAACGAAGCGGCTACATACGCGGGCAAAATGCCCAGCGTTCGCCCTCCCAGCGTAGCAAAGACTTGTGGAAGCAATGCTGTACTGCGGACGCGAGGAAGCAAATCCGGGCTGATGACATTAAAATAATTAAGTTCAGGCGCGAACAGACCCTCTTCGACGTAGCCGGCAAAAGGATGAGATGCGAGATCGGCAACTGTGCGTATTTTCGGAGAGGTTTCAAGATATCCCTTTGTTGCATAAACGAAGAGCCTGTAGTCGGTCAGACGCCGTGACGCCACGCGCATGTGCTCGGCCCCCGACAGGCTGATCGCGATATCCGCCTCCCGCTTCCAGAGACTGAACACCCGAGGTGCGGCGAATATCTCAATCTCCAGCCGCGGGTTCTTCTCAGTAAGTTCCTGCACCCTGGGCGCCAGAAATACACTTCCGAAAGCATCAGGTGCACCTATCCGAACGACCCCTTCGATTTCGACCGAATCGTGGTCGGCAGCAGCTTTCGAAAGCACATAGGCGCTCTCGATTGCCTCGGCTGTTTCGAGGACGCGGCGGCCAACTTCGGTAAGCTCGTACCCGATATTGCTCTTATGAAAGAGCCTGCTTTTCAAAGCATTCTCAAGCGACTGAATATGTCGAGAGACCGTCGTATGTTCTGTTCCGAGCCGTTCGGCAGCAGCAGACAAAGTTCCGGTCCGGGCGACAGCAAGGAAGTACCGGAAGTCGTCCCAATTTTCAGCAGGTTTGCGGGAGGGCATATGTGGCGCGTTGCTCAAGCGTTAACACCCTCGATTTTACGTTAGTCGTAAGTCGCGATGTCCTCAGTTATACCCCAGTATCGCAGCGTGAAAACAGTGCGCATGGTCGTCCATCGGAGCGAACAGGCTCGCCGCTGGCGTGTGAAGAAGCGTCCTGTATGTGCTCGGTCCTTCAGCTTCGAGCGCAGTAGTATGCTTGGCAAGGTGCGCGGGACGACCATCAAACAGTGAGGCCATGCCAACCTCGGTCATTTGATCAACCCACACCACACTGGCGATTTTCACGAGAATTCTCCTTGCAGTAAAACGGTAGTGGATTCCATGATCCGTCGGATGGCGCACCTGGATATCGACGCAGTGGCAAGATACTTCGCGTGTGCTAAGCCGGTATCTCACGCGGAGACTTCGGGCGCGTAGAGCGTCTGAATACTGGAAATATCCTTCAATAGATTATTTGCGTCGGTCTGAGCGTGCATAACCATAAGATTTTTCGCAAGCGACCCAAGCGGCACCGATGCGGATACCGAATGGGCACAGTTCATTGCCAATCCGAGATCCTTAATCATCAGCCCGAGCTGAAAGCCCCCATTAAACTCATTGCTCGCTGGTGAATCGGCCTGCACCCCGGGCCAGGGGTTCCACCGTTGGGACATAGATCCCCGCCGGTACTCGCATTGATAATCTCAGTTATAGCTGCCGCGCTAACACCGTTCCGCTCAGCCAAAGCCAGGACTTCGGCTGTCCCTGTCATCAAGATCGCTGCAAGCATGTTGTTGCATATCTTTGCCATCTGCCCAGCACCGTTTCCGCCCGCGTGAAATACGGTTTTTCCCATGTCAAGAAGCACATTTCTGATCTCGTTGAACACACTGGAATCGCTTCCGACCATAAATGTCAAGGTGCCAGCGTGTGCGCCCATGACCCCGCCGGAGACGGGCGCGTCAGACACAGAAAAGCCTTTCCGCTTTCCTTCCGTTGCGACGAGCGCTGCCGTCTGGGGAGAAACGGTTGAACAGTCGACCAACACTGGACGTTGAACGAGTCCGTCGAGCAGACCGCCTTCGCCGAGATAAGTCTGCTCCACGCACGCCCCGTTCGGCAGCATTGTAAAAACCATCTCGGCATCAATAGCTGCTTCCCGGACAGTTGAAGCGGTTTTTGCTCCATCCGGTCGAAGCGAAGAACGCGCACTTGTCGAGACGTCAAATGCCGTAACCGAGTGCCCTCTACGTAGGAGATTTCGCGCCATCGGGGCGCCCATGTTGCCGATTCCGATGAATGCTATCTTCATAGTTGTTCCCGAAAGATTCACCATACGATGAAGTCGCATGCCTCACGATCACCGACAAGTCGGATCAGACTTCCGCATCGACATTCGTTCCGACCGTTTCCTTGACGAAGAAAATGCAGACGATAGAGGTCATCGCAGCCACCACAACTGGGTACCAAAGGCCCGAATATATATTTCCTTGAGCTGCAACTATTGCGAACGCACTCGCCGGCAGGAAGCCGCCGAACCAACCGTTGCCAATGTGATACGGGACCGAAAGGCATGTGTACCGTATGCGCGTTGGGAAGCATTCGACTAGCATCGCTGCCATGGGTCCGTACACCATTGTTCCGTAGAGCATGAGTACAATCAGCACGACGATTGTCATCGGTACATTAACCAGGCCTGAATCAGCCTTGAGCGGATAGCCGGACGCCGATAAAGCGTCGCGCAGTTCGGTGTTGAATCGCGTCGTTTCCACAGACGCACTTGTGGATTTCGCATCGTACGAACGCACGCTTCTCCCGCCAACCTCGATTACCGCCATTCCACCACTAGCAACGCGATTTTCGTAGCCGACGCCCGCTTTTGAGAGCGCAGCCTTTGCCACGTCGCAGGAACTCGTAAATTGAGCAGTACCTACCGGGTTGAACTGGAACGAGCATTGCTCGGGATTGGCGTAAAGAACGATCGGGGCACTGTCCTGCGCCTGCTCTAACGCCGGATTCGCGTAGTGCGTCAATGCCTTGAAAAGCGGGACGTAGGTAAAGACCGCGAGCAAACAACCTGCGAGCATGATTCGCTTGCGGCCGATTCGATCCGACAGGGTCCCAAACACAACGTAGAACGGAGACGTGGCCAACAACGCTACGATGAGGATCAGATTAGTAAGTTGACCATCTACCTTCAGCGTCTGGTTGAGGAAGAACAGCGTATAGAACTGACCGGTATACCAGACCACGGCTTCGCCCGCGGTGACACCGAACAAGGCTATCAACATCAATCGGACGTTCTTCCACTGGCCGAACGCCTCTTTTATCGGCGCTTTTGATGTTTTGCCCTCCGCGTGCATTTTCTGGAAGACGGGCGATTCACTGAGCATCATCCGGATCCAGACCGACACACCCACAAGTACGACTGAAAGCAGGAAGGGGATTCTCCATCCCCAGCTCGTGAAGTTGCTCTCGCCAGTGCCCGTTCTCACAACAAGAATCACGAGCAGCGAAAGAAACAGCCCCAACGTGGCGGTCATCTGAATCCACGATGTCCAGCCTCCCCGCTTGTTCGACGGCGCGTGTTCCGCAACGTAGGTTGCCGCGCCGCCGTACTCTCCGCCCAACGCCAGACCTTGCAACAATCTCATGCTCACAAAGGCGATCGGCGCGGCCAGTCCGATCGTCGCATAACCCGGCAGCAGTCCAACGAAAAACGTGGAAGCACCCATGACGACAATCGTGACCATAAAGGTGTACTTCCGACCTAGCTTGTCACCGAGCCGACCGAAGACAACTGCGCCGAGCGGTCGCACCGCAAAACCCGCCGCAAAACTTAGCAAGGTGAAGATGAAGCCCGCAGTGGGATTGACACCAGAGAAAATTGATTTGCTTATGTAGGGCGCTAATGCCCCAGCGAGAAAGAAGTCATACCATTCGAATATGGTGCCGAGCGACGAAGCGAAGATGACCAGGCGATCCTTCGCCCCCATTCTTTCGGATACTGATTTGTCGAGAACTACACTCATATCTGTCTCCAAGATATATTCATATGTCTATTTTTTGCGCCGCGATGACCTAATCACCGGTGCCTGCGATTACTGACGAGTGTCCCGCAGTTCGTCCGGGGCAGATCGCGAAGACAGAACCGAATTCAGAGAAAGCATGTGCCCCAATGGTGTGAAGCGGAGCCGGTTCCGATGCGCGATTTCATCGGGCTGCACGACCATGTTGTCTTGTCGTTTGCTGACTGGGTAGTCGATGAATCAACAGTGAATGTGCGTAAATCGAGCAATTCAGTGATAACCCGAATCTCGGTATGGAGCGCTCCATGTCACGGGGCGTAATCCGCCCGCCCTTGACCACTACTGGCCAAGCCACTACGCATGCGGGCCCGGCCTCCACATCCGGATAAACACCTAGTCCATAGCCGCACACGCCTGATAGCGCTAGCGATGTGTGATTAATGCACAACCGTTGGTACGTTTAGCCGCTGTTCCCTCAGAAGGCCGAGCAATAACCTTTTTCTCAGTCCAGCGACGGTGACATGGAGACGTCACCATCGCTATCACGGACGCTACGTCGACAACCTCACAACGAAGGAGAGCTTCCATGCCCACTATTGCGTGGATTGGCCTTGGTCTCATGGGCAACCCCATGTCCAAACACCTTATCAATGCCGGTTTTTCCGTTAATGGCTTTGATATCGACCCCGTAGCAGCGAAGCGGGCCGAAGATAACGGCGTCAAAATCGCCGGTAGTCTGGCGGAGGCTGCGGCAGATGCAGACGTCGTCTACTCGATGCTTCCTTCCGGAGCTGACGTTTACCACGTAATGACGGCGCCCGATGGCATTTTCGCAAGCGTCCGACCGGGAACCATGATTCTCGATTGCTCAACGGTCGGAATTGCGTACGCGAAGAAGCTCCACGAAGCTGCCGCAAAAGCTGGGGTTGTATTCGTCGAAGCGCCGGTTTCCGGTGGCACTGAAGGTGCGCGGGACGCCACGCTCACTTTCATGATCGGTTGCGATGAACAGTATGCGGATCTCGCGAAGGAGCGACTGCAGCCGCTCGGTGACTACATCGCGTACGTAGGCGGACCGGGTGCAGGTCAGGCCGCAAAAGTGGTGAATAACCTCATCATGGCGGTAAGCGTCACTGTCAACTGCGAAGCAACTGCCTTGGGCCAGCGCCTGGGTCTCGACATGAAGGAGTTTTTCGAAATCGCTATTCGTTCGTCAGCGGACAACTGGTCGTTCCGTCTCTGGAACCCGGCACCGGGCGTTGTGGCCGAGGCCCCGTCGTCCCATGGATACAAAGCTGGTTTCAAGACCTGGCTTCTGGCCAAAGACCTGAGCCTCGCGGTCGAAGCTGGTCGAGACGTGGGTGCTCGGCTTGAGACCGCGGAGGCGGCCTACCTGCTGATGACCGAGCATGCCAAGAGCGGTGGTTCGGATATGGATGCGACCTCGCTTGTACTTCATCTGGCAGACGAGGCAAAGGCAGCGAAGGCAGCCTGATACCAACGTGCCTCAAGCGCCCCGATTCGAGCAATCTGATCGGGGCGTGCAGTGGACGTTAGCTCACACGAGGCGTGTTCCTGCATAGGTAGCGGTGATGGTGCCCGCGCCGACATCCGAAGCCCTTTATGCACCGGGCGGGAATCAGTCACGGTCACGAGCAACAGCAAGTCCCCGGTTCGACTGACTCCTCCACCATCTCGCAGCATTGCACTCTGCCCCGTTATTGACACGAGAGAAACCTGCCCGTAGGCGCGCGCCGCGACACGGTGAGGCCTCTCCGACAAACTGATCATACCCAGCCATGAACTCACCCAAATCCCCGGAAACACTTTCCACGGCTCACCTGCTTATTAATGGGGCTTTCGTTAACTCCGAGACGAAGGAGTGGCGAGACATCGCGAATCCTGCAACGCAGGAAGTCATCGGTCGCGTCCCCTACTCCACCCGACAGGAAATCGAAGCGGCTATCAACGCAGCGCATACGGCGTTTCAGTCCTGGAAAAACACGTCCATCGGCGCTCGCATGCGCATCATGCTCAAATATCAGGACCTGATCCGCGCGAACAGTTTGAGGATCGCGAAGATCCTCAGCGCTGAGCAGGGAAAGACGATTCCCGACGCCGAAGGTGACATCTTCCGAGGACTGGAAGTCGTAGAACACGCAGCATCGATAGGCACCTTACAACAAGGGGAATTTCTCGAGAATGTCGCGGGAAAGGTGGACACGTACACTTTGCGCCAACCCATCGGCGTGTGCGCCGGAATTACGCCGTTCAACTTTCCCGCCATGATTCCGCTGTGGATGTTCCCGATGGCGATCGTGTGCGGAAACACTTTTGTGCTCAAACCATCTGAGCAAGATCCGCTGTCGACGATGGAGCTTGTGAAGCTCGCAATCGAGGCAGGTGTGCCCAGCGGTGTTCTCAATGTCGTTCACGGCGGAAAGGAAGTAGTTGACGCCCTGTGCTCACACGCTCATGTCAAGGCTGTCTCGTTCGTCGGCTCAACCTCCGTCGGCACGCACGTTTACAGGCTCGCGAGCGAACACGGCAAACGTGTTCAATCAATGATGGGCGCCAAGAACCACGCTGTGGTTCTCCCCGACGCGTCGCGCGAGCATACCCTGAATGCACTGGCCGGCGCGGGTTTTGGAGCGGCTGGACAACGTTGCATGGCGACGTCAGTAGTGGTGCTTGTTGGAAAAGCGCAAGAATGGCTTCCCGAACTGGTCGAACGCGCCAAGACACTGAAGGTGAATGCGGGCAACGAACCGGGAACAGATGTTGGCCCCGTCGTTTCGCGCGCCGCGAAAGAACGCGTACTCAAGCTGATTCAGAGCGGCGTCGACGAAGGTGCGACCCTTCTGCTCGATGGTCGCGACGTGAAAGTGAAGGGGTATGAGAGCGGGAACTTCATCGGTCCGACGATCTTCTCGAACGTGACGACCGATATGACGATCTATCGTGAGGAAATCTTCGGCCCCGTGCTAGTCGTGTTGACGGTCCCCACTCTTGACGCCGCGATCGAACTGGTGAATAGCAACCCATTCGGCAATGGCGTTGGATTGTTCACCCAAAGTGGCGCTGCAGCTCGTCATTTTCAGAGTGAAATTGATATTGGTCAGGTTGGGATCAACATCCCTATTCCGGTACCGGTTCCCTACTTCAGCTTCACGGGATCCCGGGGTTCGAAGCTCGGCGATCTCGGTCCTTATGGAAAGCAGGTCATCCAGTTCTATACGCAAACGAAGACGGTTACAGTGCGCTGGTTTGATGACGCCACTGTGAATGACGGCGTCAACACCACGATCAACCTTCGTTAAACCCGGTTCGCAAGTCTCCTTGCTTTCCGCAAGTCAGAGCAGGGAGTTCTTCAAGCAAAAAACAACTTCCGGAGGCAACATGTTAACCGTCATATATTGCGTTGATGATCCAGCTACCCCAGATGCGCGCGAAGCTCACTACGCAGAACATCGCTCGCATCTGAAGGAGGCACCATTAAAAATTCTCGTTGCAGGCCCTTATACCGAGGAAGGCTCAGACAGAAAAATCGGCAGCATGCTTCTCGTCGAATCTGAAACGCTAGATGAAGCCCGAAAGTATGCACACAACGATCCTTTTTTTGTCAACAAGGTATGGAAAGAAGTGCGCATACACGCTTTTATCAAGAACATCGATAGGCGTTGAGACCGCTGACAACGGCTACCTCGCAGGTCCTCTCACGATTGCTGACATTTGATTCGACTCGCGGAAGCTATTTGCTTCCCGGTCGTCTCTCTGCCCCGCGATCATTCCAGGCCTCGGAAACACCGATACCGCTAGTTCGCGCTTCACTGCACCCTCGGAAAAGGCGTTAGTTGATGTCCACGCGGAACTGATCCACTGAGGGTGCGGAATTTTCATCGAAACCTCGCGTTGGCTTGCGGGCTTGCTACTTTCGCGGCAGCAAGTCCAGGCACGCGGTTGCGCAATGGGCGCAGGCACTAGCGGATGCGTCGCAGGCTTCGATACAAGCCTGGCGTTGCTCATGTGCCATTTGATCTTCCTCGATGTCTGTGGTTTTCGTGAGCACTTGCGTGCCCGCCTCCCAACCCCGCAGGCCGCATACCCAAAAATCGCCAACCTCACTTGGATCGGTCGGAGCCGGAGTACGGATTTGGGGCGGCAGTGGCCCAAACACCTCAACCTGGGAAGAAGCGGATTTAGATCTTTTCCTCTATACCCGAACGGATTAACCACCAGTTGGCCGGATAGCTGGTTGCGAAACCCGCGTGCTTGGCGAGTTGCACGGCGAACCAGAATTCCGGACTCGCAACTTTCGCGATCCCCGATGCCTGAAGATCGAGCAAAATCAGTCAGTCGCAGGGCAATGATCCATATCTTGCCTGGCTCCCCGGAACGGGGTCCTGAAGTCCAGATGCGACTGCCACGACAAAGCATGCAAGCGACTCGACGGTCTTGCGTGGCGCCTGTTCCTGGCGGGCTATGCATCGGTGCGGCAAGAGAAAAGAGCGATGCTTACAGACCTCCCACACTCATGTATTTGATGTGCAGGAACTCCTCGATGCCAAGGCTCGACCCTTCGCGGCCAATGCCGCTGTCCTTGACCCCGCCGAAAGGCGCTACTTCGGTCGTAATGATGCCCTCGTTGATGCCGACCATGCCGGACTCCAGCGCTCGCGCGACACGGAAAGCACGCGCAAGATCCCGCGTGTAAAAATAAGCGGCAAGCCCGAACTCGGTCGCGTTGGCATCAGCGATCGCATCCCCTTCCTGCCTAAAGCGAAAGACCGCTGCCACTGGTCCAAACGTCTCTTCATGGGCGATCAGCATGTCAGCGGTGGCGTCGCCAATAACTGTCGGCTCGTAAAAAGTCCCGCCAAGCGAATGTTGCCCGCCACCGGCAAGCAACCTGCCGCCCTTTGACAGCGCATCTTCGACGTGCGCAACGACTTTCTGGACGGCGGCCTCATTGATCAATGGACCTTGCTGTACGCCGGCCTCGAATCCATTGCCGACCTTCAACGCCCTCACGCGCTCCGTGAAGCGCTGCACAAACGCGTCGTAAATGCCCTCCTGGACGTAGAACCTGTTTGTACATACGCAGGTCTGCCCCGTATTACGATACTTTGCCGCGATGGCGCCATCGACCGCCTTGTCGAGATCAGCATCGTCAAAAACGATAAACGGTGCATTTCCACCCAGTTCCATGGACAGCTTCTTCATGGTGCCGGCTGACTGGGCGTAGAGTAGCTTGCCGACGCGCGTTGAGCCAGTGAAGGTAAGCTTGCGGACGAGCGGATTACTGGTGAGCTCGCCGCCAATCGCGACCGGATCTCCCGCGACAATATTGACAACACCTGCTGGAATGCCAGCCTTTTCGGCAAGTACTGCCCAGACCAGTCCGCAATAGGGCGTGAGTTCGGACGGCTTGACAACGACCGTGCAACCTGCCGCCAGCCGGCGCAATCTTGCGCGACAGCATCGAGAAGGGGAAATTCCAGGGCGAAATGGCGGCGACAACGCCGACCGGCTCGCGGGCCACGAGGATCTGGTTATTCTTCCATGGCGATGGCACGATCTCGCCGTTGATACGGCGTGCCTCTTCCGCGAACCACTGGACATAGTTCGCACCCAGCAGCACCTCGCCTCTGGCTTCGGCGAGCGGCTTTCCCTGCTCAAGTGTCAGCATTGAGGCCAGCAGATCTGCATTTTCGCGTATCACCGCCGCCATGTGATGGAGCATGGCCGCGCGCTCGCTTGCCAATGTTGTCGACCACCACTTGAAAGCCGTGTGCGCCGCCTCGATCGCCCTCTTCGTTTCGGTGGCTCCCGCCCAGGCGATGGTGCCTATGATGTCGCCCGTGGCCGGGTTCGTGACGTCGCAGGTCTTGCCGCTGTCGGCATCGTGCCATTCGCCGCCGATCGCATTTTTCTGGCGGAGCCAGCCGTCGGCCCTGAGGGTAGCAATGAATTTGTCTGTCATCGGAATCTCCATGAGTTGCGTCACACCGCTGCCGGGTTCATCTCGTCGGGGCGGCGCTTACAGCGAGCACCGCCCCGACGGAGGTTCAGGCTGTCTACGATGGCTCTACGCCCACGGCCTCGGGGAACGTCGGATAATCGGTGAAGCCTTCCGCGCCACCACCGTAGAGAAGCTCCGGGCGTAGCGCGTTGAGCGGCCACCCATTGGCGATCCGGGCCGGAAGGTCTGGATTGGCGATAAATGCCCGACCAAACGCGACGAGGTCCGCGAGTCCCGTCTCAAGAAGCCGGGCGCCGCGTTCGACCGTGTATTTTCCTGCGTAGATGATCCTGCCTGAATATGCCCGCCGGACCGCTTGCCGAAAGCTCAGTGGCAGGTCCGGTGCGTTGTCCCAGTCAGCTTCGGCAATCGACAGATAAGCGACCCCGGCCTCTTCCAGCAGCTTGATGGCCTCGATATAGGTCGTATGTGGATTCTCTTCGACGAGACCGATATAGACACGATCCTGATCGGTGCTCTCGAAGAGCGGTGTGAACCTTACACCGAGCCGCTCGGGGCCGACTGCCGCTGACACCGCCGAAACAATTTCGCGCAGGAAGCGCAGCCTCTTTTCCAGCGAGCCGCCATACTCGTCTTCACGACGGTTGGCATGCGCCGAGATGAACTGGTTGACGAGATATCCATTCGCCGAGTGGATCTCGACGCCATCAAACCCGGCCGCGATCGCATTGCGCGCTGCCCGGGCATAGAGCTGCACCAGTTCCTTGACTTCAGGCACTGTGAGTGCGCGGGGCGTGGGCGGCGACACCAGCGTACCAACACCTGGTCCCGTCTCAATGAACGCCTTGACCTTCTGAGGCGCGATCGCCGACGGCGCGATCGGGGCATCACCGTTCGGTTGCAACGCGCTGTGAGAGACGCGACCGACATGCCAAAGCTGGGCGAAGATCACACCGCCCTCGTCATGGACCGCCTGAGTGATCTTGCGCCAGCCCGATATCTGCTCTTCGCTGTAGATTCCTGGCGTCCAAGAATAGCCCTGGCCGCGGGGCTCGATCTGGGCGCCTTCCGCGACCATGAAGCCTGCGCTCGCCCGTTGGCGATAGTACTCGGCCATTAAATCCGTCGGGATATCACCAGGCTGGGCTGCGCGCTGACGGGTCAGCGGGGGCAGAACAATGCGGTTGGCCAGTGTATGTTGGCCCAATTGAACGGACGTGAAATAGATCTGGTTCTTCATGATTCGTGATGTCAGATGGTCCCCGCCGTCAGCCAAAGGCAGCCTGATAGATCCGAAGGGCATCTTCGAGCGTGACGGGACGTGGATTGTTGATGAGGAGACGGCCTTGCTGCATGGCTTCCCCGGCCATATCGGGCAGGCTACTTTCCGGAACGCCGATCGCCTGCAGCGTCGTCGGCAGGCCGATCGCCGGGACGAGGTCACTTAGAGCGTCGATCATCGCCTCGGCACGCGTGACTTCAGATGCCGCTGCTAGATCGGGAAAGATATCGGATGCGATGGTGGTGTAGTCACGGCGCGCTTCCGGCAGGTTGAACCGCATGACGTGCGGCAGCATCAGGCCGGTCGAAACACCATGCGCAATATGGAAGCGGCCCCCAACCGGATAGGCGAGCGCGTGCACCGCAGCCACAGGCGAGTTGGCAAACGCCTGTCCCGCCAGAAAAGAGCCCAATAGCATGGCGCTACGGGCACCAATATCATCGCCATGGTCGACGACACGACGGAGATTGCCGCCCAGCAGACGTAGTGCCTGCTGCGCCAGTCCTCGCGAGATCGGGTTGCGGTTTGGCGATATCGATGTGTAGGCCTCGATGGCATGAACCATTGCGTCGATCCCAGTAGCAGCCGACACAGCTGGCGGAAGGCCAAGCGTGAGTTCGGGATCCAGAATTGCGGCATCAGGCAGCAGATGAGGTGAGATGACGCCTTTCTTTGTCCGACTGGCCACGACGATTGCCACTGGCGTCGCCTCGGAGCCGGTGCCGGCGGTCGTCGGGACAAGTACCAGCGGCAGACGCGGCCCAGTGGCGACATTCACGCCATACACCTGGCTCAGGGTCTGACTGCTGCCGACCACCAGGGCAACCACTTTGGCAACATCCATGGCGGACCCGCCGCCGAAACCGACGACGCCCGTTGCTGACATGTCCCTGGCCATGTCCGCGGCGGTTTCGATATTCATGTCCGGCGGCTCCGGCAGGACGCCGTCGAAAACAGCAACCGTTGCGCCAGCCTTTTCAAGGGCTGCGATGAACGGACCGGCCAGGCGAAGGCGGGTGATGCCCGCGTCGGTGACGACGATCACTCGAGGACCAAGAAGGCTAGCAATGTCCTGCGCGGGCGTGCCCGCTACGCCAGGGCCAAACCAGATCGCTTTCGTCGCGTGGATAGTGAATGGCCGCATGGACCGTGGCTCCTCTCGTGCTCGGATGTATAGGACATCGCGGTGATTGACAGTTCATATACCTATCGTTCGTTAGGTAGACTGTACGCCCTTGCTTTTTCACCTGTCAATACCTACCTAACATTTGATAGATTAATTGATCTTGGGCACCGGGATGACAACGATTCAAGGGAAGCGATCTTGGATGCTGGCAGGCAGATCGCTCAATCACACGGCTACGTCGGACTGAACTTCTGGAATCTCGCCCAGCGCGTCGGAATCAAGGCGGCGAGCGTCTATCGTCACTTCCCCAGCGGCAATACCCGAAAATTTTCCGGCGATCGCTTGAGAGCGGCGACCGGCGTTACCTTTGCAGCTTCATGTCGGCAGAGCACGACGATCTACCGGACGTTATAACGGCGGAAGTTCAGACCTTCTCTGAAGTCAAAGTGGCCTAAATAAACAAGGCGCTTGTCGCTGCGGGCGTGGCACGGCCGGGAAACAGCGCGGCACAGGCACGTGCAATCTTTGCGACGGTTGCCGGGGCACAGCTCATGGCGAGGAGCCGCGCGGACCTGGCACTGTTCGATGCGTTGATCGAGAGCTACCGGATCGCAGGGCTCCTGTCGACGTAGATCGACGGGAATTGTCCGGTCCTTCGTCCGGATTCCCCCCGGTGCTTCGATGCCACTAGCCTGATCAAGCGATGTTCGCACGGGGATACTACAGTAGGGGCAGTAGACGAGATGTAGGCGCGACGCAGCAGACCGTTGTAGAAAACGAGCGTCGTAACGATCAGTTGGCCGCGGTTGGTTCGCCTGTCGAAAGACAAACAAGAATGCTCCTGTGTTGGCGAAACCGGCGCGCGCGGCGACGATGAGATTAACTCTTCGAGCAGACAGTTCCCCGATCCCGAGGTCGACCGGCGCGCTCTTCCGCCACGTCCTCTTAACTCCCCGCGGCCCAGGCTACCGCGTCAGCCCTTGCGGGAATTCGGACGGGCCTTGAGGAATCGTTCACCGCGCGCCCTACGGCTTCGGCAACATCAGCATGGTGCGTGATCGGGCCCGGTTCGCTGAGTATGGCTTTCGAAGACGTCGCGTATCGTCGCGGTGGGCGTGACCTCGAATGGCGCCGCGGCAGCGATCCCTGCATTGTTGACGAGGGCGTCGATTGCGTAGCCTCGTCGGCCTGGCGGATGCTACCGGCATCGGTCACATCGAGCGCGAGGACACGCACATTCCCTGAAGCGGGGAAACAGGTCCGCACGCACTGCGCGCATCGTCGCGACAACAGTCCAGTCGCGATCGTGGAAATATCTGGCTGTTTCCAGCCCAAAGCCGGAAGAGCATCCGGTCATCGTCAGACATACGAAGTAGACGTTTTGCAAGGCCATTTAAAGGTCGCCTTTGAACCACCATTGCCCTGAGCAGACAGCTGCCCCAGTGGGTCGCCCTCGGTGCGCATCACCGATCATCATGCAAATGCGGTGCCCTCGCTAACGCTCCGGCCATCCATTCGCCGGAAGATTGCTGGCTTCGCGCTCGGTGGTGAGCCCGTCTTCTTCGTGCAGCGGTGCTCGGTAATGCAAGATAAACTTGCAAGTTTATCTTGCACCTAATATAGTGCGGTTATGACACTCGACTCCTCCCTGGATATTGTTGCGAAGGATCTTACTGCAGCGATCGGTCGATTGCTGCGGCGACTACGTACTGAAGCCAATCCGACGGAGTTGGCCTTTTCGCAGATGGGCGTCCTTGCCCGTCTTGAACAAGGCGGACCCATGACAACGGCCGATCTGGCTCGTGCTGAACTGATGAAGCCGCAATCGATGGGGGTCATTCTGGCGAGTCTGGAACATGAAGGACTTATCGAGCGCCGACCCCATCCGACGAATCGTCGGCAGATCCTCTTTGCGCTCACAGAGAGTGGCTTGGTGGTCAGAACAAATCATCGCGCCATGAAGCGCGACTGGTTGGTCGGAGCGCTCGGCCAACTCGATCCTGCCGACCTGAAAGCGCTTATCGCGGCGATCGCGATTATCCGCCAGGTCGGCGATTCCTGACAGGACATGTGCCGTTGGCTGCGCCAGATCACATCTACCCAAACTTATTAGGATGCCTACATGACTGCAACCCGAATGGACCGTGAGACCGCGCTGATCGTCATTGATCTGCAGAAAATGGTTGCATCGATTCCCACGGTCCATCCTTTCGCAAACGTGCTGGAGAATGCGAGCCATCTGGCGGCAACGTTCCGAGAGCATGGTCTTCCCGTCGTACTGGTCAACGTCGTCGGCATGGCGCCGGGACGAACTGAGCAACATCACGTCGGCAGCGCGCTCCAGGCGGGCTGGTCCGAGCTGCTGCCAGAGTTGAATCAGCAGCCGGAAGATCATCTCATATCCAAGAAAACCTGGGGCGCATTCACCGGCACCGGCCTTGAGGCGCATCTCAGATCCTCCGGTGTCACCCAGGTGGTGGTCTGCGGCGTTGCGACGAGCATGGGAGTGGAGTCAACCGCGCGGCAGGCCCATGAACTTGGTTTCAACGTCACCCTTGCCGTGGACGCAATGACCGATATAAGCGCACAGGCTCACGCCAACAGCCTTGAGCAGATATTCCCGCGACTCGGCGAGACGGCAGACAGCAGGGAGATTGTGGCCCTCCTTTGGAAAAGGAGCACTTAAGGGTAACCAGGCTATCGTCGCCATATTGTTTGCCGGGCGAGTCCTGACTAGCGAGCACTGTGCCGGTATGTCGTCAATGGCATGGTGGTACGGCGATTCCGGCGCCCGCTCGCCAAGCTGACCAAGGATGGCCTGTATTCATTGAGGTAAACGGAGGATTGGGCCAGCGTTGTTTTCAGTTGCTTGTTGGTCCGTCGCATCGGCGAACTCCAGTTAAGGACTGCGACAGACATCATGCGTCGGCTACAAGCGCCCACCTGCCCTCAACTTTTTCGGCTCTCCATTCCGGCCGTTTTCACTGCGACCATGTCAAAACCTCCTTCTCCTGGAAAAGTCGCCGAAACCACGCACGCCTCTGAGACGGACCGGCTTGATCCCTCGGTCTGGAAAATTGCCAGCGTCGCGCTGTTCGGGGCGTTGCTCGCCCAACTGGACGCAACAATCGTCAACGTATCGCTGTCGGCCCTCGCGGCGAACCTGAATAGCAGCCTTTCGACGATCCAGTGGGTCACGAGCGGCTATCTGCTTGCCCTCACCCTGGTTCTGCCGTTGAATGGATGGCTGGTCGACCGCATCGGCGCAAAGGTGCTGTACCTTTGGTGCTTTTCCGCGTTCACGCTGTGCTCCGCGCTGTGCGGCGTCGCCTGGTCGGCCTCCTCGCTGATCGGGTTCCGTGTTTTGCAGGGCGTCAGTGGCGGCCTCCTCGCCCCTATGGCGCAGATGATGATCGCCCGCGCTGCCGGCAAGCACATGGCCCGCGTGGCAGGCTATATGGCGCTTCCAGTCCTGCTTGCTCCGGTCGTTGGTCCCATCATCGCTGGCGTCATCCTGCAATACGCATCATGGCGCTGGCTGTTTCTGGTCAATTTGCCGGTCGGAGGTCTCGCCCTTCTGCTGGTGATCCTCTTCCTACCGAACGACCAGGATGAAACGAAGAGGCGAACGTTGGACTGGTTCGGTCTCGCGTTGCTGTCGCCCGGGCTGGCGATGTTTCTATATGGCTCGGGGCGCCTAGATGACATCTCGGGGCGCGCTGTTCTGGCAGGGGGCGTCGCCATGATGGGGGCTTTTCTTCTGTCGGCGTGGAGAAAGGGCGAGGATGCGTTGATCGATCTGCGGCTGTTCAAGGGCAAGGTGTTCTCCGCCGCAGCCATCACTCAGTTCCTATCAAACGGCGGTATGTTCGCCGGTCAGATGCTCATCCCTGCCTTTTTGATCCAGGCGTGCGGCCGCGCGCCCGGTGAAACAGGCTGGATGCTCGCGCCGCTGGGCGTCGGCATGATGCTCACCAACCCCTTCATGGGCGCGCTGACGAACAGATTTGGTATTCGGTACGTGTCGGCAGCAGGCGCCCTCCTGACACTACTCGCCACGTTGTCCATGTTGTTTTTAGCCGCCCGCGGTTTGAACCTGCTGGTTCTCGTGCCCGCGCTGCTTTTTCGTGGAGTCGGCATGAGTGGCGTCGGGCTTCCATCACTGAGCGCTGCCTATTCTTCAGTAAGGCGGGAGCGATTGCCGATGGCGACAACCTCTCTCAACGTCGTGCAGCGCCTCGGCGGGCCGACGATGACGACACTGTGCGCGACGTTCCTGACATGGAAGCTGAAAATCCCCGGCTTTAGCCACGCAGTGTCGAGTGCATACGGGTGGGCGTTCCTGGTTCTTTCTGGCATTCATGCCTTTGCATTCCTCGCGACGATACATTTGCCGCGTCGACTGGATGACATCTCGATCCGGGACTGAAAGCTCGTCGCGGCGCAGTGGGTAGAGAAGAACATGGCTGCGATGTTTGTACACCCTTGGGCTCGAGCGCTCTGCCATCGCTCTCCGTGACCTGCATCGACCACCGTGTCAGGCACAGAGCGCGACGGTCCCGTATTTCGCCCCGGCGAACGCCAACAACTGAGCCCCACCAAACCAGGAATGCGTTGGTCACGACAATTCTCCTCGTTTGAACGCGTTGCCAGAAGCCCCGCCTACTTTCGCCGTAACCCCTTCGCTGACAGCTGCAGCTCAAGGTGCCGAAGTCGCGAACGCCTACCTACATCAAAACCCTGTCTTCATTTCTGCAGCCCGGACAGTTTGAGCATCGCACCATCTTCCCTTTACTCGGTCCCTTAGGTTTGCAGCCCACGCGAAACAGCGAGACCACTCGATGTGCCTCCGCATTCCAACGCCCTCCGAACAGCTCGCGGGCCGCCCTCGTGCACGCGCGCAATCAGTGCAGCGGCCACCCGCACTCTTTTTCTGGCCCAATCCGGAGTCGTTCCACTGCGATGGCTTCGACAAGACGAAATGACTGTTGACACTGGGAATCACAACCGCTATCGTAACCCTACCAAGTGTTAGGTAGGTCAGAGGCCTCCGCATCCCAGTACAACCACCCGGAGAGGTAAGCATGGCATCAAACATCATTGACCCCGCAGTAACCGAACTTCCGATCATGACGATCTACGATTTCCCGGAGGGGCCTTATCCGACACGAGTACGTATCGCGGTGGCGGAAAAAAATCTGCAATCGCGCGTCGAGTTTGTAATGGTCGATCTCTATAAGGGCGAGCACAAAAGGCCCGAGTTCGTCGCGGAGAAAAACTACTCGGGCACGTTGCCGGTTCTTGAGCTGCCTGATGGAACCTGCATCGCCGAATGCACCGCGATCACCGAATATCTCGACGCGCTTGATGGCGCACCCACGCTGACCGGCAAAGCACCGCTCGAAAAGGGCGTGATCCACATGATGAGCAAGCGCGCGGAACTGGAATTGCTCGACGCCATCAGCGTCTATTTCCATCACGCCACACCTGGGCTCGGGCCCCATGTCGAGCTTTACCAGAATCCCGAATGGGGGTTTCGTCAGCGCGACAAGGCCCTCAGGGGCATGCATTACTTCAACGACATCCTGAAAAAGCAGCCGTTTGTCGCCGGAAATGCGTTCTCGATGGCCGACATCACGGTCATTGGCGGTCTGGTTTTTGCATCGATCGTGAACCTGACGGTGCCTGCAGAGTGCGAAGCCCTCCTCGCTTGGTACGCGAGAATGCGCGAACGCCCAAGCGTCAACAGCCAGCCGGCGTTTGCGTGAGATCCCAGCTACTGTCGGCTTCATTGATGTGTGCCCCAACCTGATGGAAAAACCTGACCCACCGCTGCGCATGGTTCGGATAACTATCAGTCAGGCAATCAACTGCACCTAGCTTGGCGCGACAACTGACTCGTCCTCGATTCGCCCGGTGCATAGTGGATCTCCGCAATCGCAGATCACGATAATTGGCATGTCACATTTAGGCTTGGCGGGGTTTCTGCCACGCAGGCTGATAGCTACCAAAACACGAACTGCGAAGGAAGCCATTTTGTCTTGGTCGTTCAACAAAAAGGGTCTCGGCGACCGAGAGATTCGTCCAGTCGCCGGGTCAACCCTTCTTGCGAAGGCGACCAGCGCAAAGGCGAAAAATGGGGTCACCGTCAAGAACATTGTCATCATCAAGCGTCTCCCCTATAGACGCAAATTGAAGTCCAGTTGCCGGGATTCCCATCAAGTTCCTGTGCGCTCACCTTGAGCTTCTAGAAATCTCTTTCTCTACCTAGGTCCGCTGCACGGTATGCCCCGCACGCCCGAGTAGTGCAGCGGGCCTATCAGCGATTCCTGAATCCCGCACCGTCCGAAGCCGCCTACGGCGAGCGTCTGTCCGTCCTTGACGATACGTTCGAGTGCAGCGGCCGCGCCCGGACAGATTTTGTTCATCGTCGATCTCCTCTTTTCCGGAATGCATTTTTCTAGTTATTCGACGACTCAGCACCCGTCAGAATCGGAGGCACCTGCATTTCCGACGTCCATTAGCGTTACGTTGATGCCAGTTAGGGTAATGAAACGTGAGGCAAACTGCGCACAAGTCGCGGCAGCGATTCCATTACCGGTAACTTCAAGGTGTCGCCAGTTCATCAATCGTGATCCGCCCCCTTCCATCTTCGCCGACTAGCGTTACAACGCTCCCAATACCCACGGCTGGCAGATCCGGTGCAATTGCGTCAACGCAGTCGATAGCGACGAGTTTAGGAGCTCTCGACTTACCGCTTACTTACCGGGATGCCAACCCACCCCACAGACGGAGATCTGGCCGGCAGCTGTAAGTGGCGCCTCGTGTCTACGGAGTCTTGCAGGCCTGAATCGTCGAAAAAAATTCAACCAGGATGGCCGCTACCAGCTTCGGCTTTCCTTTCTAGATCGTCGTTCCAAGGCGACGCGTGGTCGGCTTTAGCGAGCTCGATACATTCGCAATACCGTACCGTCGCCGTCAACGCAAGAAGTGCCTTCTTAAGATAATCCGAACGTCACCTGTGTTGCCGTCGTGTTGGAGTGCTGTATCACCTCAGTTGTCCCGGAATGCAAAATTCATGTCCCAGAATATCAATCGAAAGAAACCGGGGACGGTAGACTGAGCCGCGTCCCATCTGCCGGGACAGCTATAGAACCGGAACAGCCAGGGGCAGGTGCGTCGTTGGCGGCACACCGGGCTTCGCGTAGGTGAGTCGTGTCGATGCCGGTTGGTCATATTCGCGAGTCTGTATCGGCACCGATCCGCGTGGCACGCGGATCGGATGTCCGAGAAGCATGGCGCAATGTATTGCCTGCACGCCGGCGCGTTCCGAACGGTTAACGCTAGAGGTCTATCCAGCATGACAAATTTCGTCTTCGTTCACGGCGCTTTCCACGGGGGTTGGTGCTTCGATAAACTCCGCCCTTCTCTGGAGGCTGCCGGTCACCGTGTGCTGACACCCACGCTCACGGGAGTCGGGGAACGCTCTCATCTTTCGGCGTTGGGACCGATCAATCTTGACACCCACATCCTCGATATCGCCAACCTCATCAAGTGGCGAGACCTCGACAATATCGTGCTTTGCGGCCACTCGTACGGTTGTCTCGTCATCACCGGGGTTGCCGACCAGTTGCACGACCGGATTGCCTCGCTCGTTTATCTCGACGGCCCGCTCCCGGAAAAAAGCGGCGACTCGCTCTTTTCATTGTTGCCCAATCTGCTATTGCCGTTCACCGAACTCAGCGCGTCGCTCGGCGGTACGCAGGTTGCGAACTGGCCTTCGAAAGTATTCGGTGTCGGCGAGGAACATCAGGCGTGGGCCGACTCGAAACTAACGTCGCACCCATTGGCTTGCTTCACGCAGCAACTGTCTCTCACGGGCAAATTCAAGCAAGTACCGAAGAAGGTATTCATCTACAACTCGAAAGACATCGGCATCCCAAGCCCTATCCCGGGTTGGTACGAGGCGCAGCGCGATCTTCCTGAAACTCACGTCTATTCATTGGACGGCGGGCACGATCTGATGATCGACAAGGCAAGCGAGGTTGCGGAGATATTGCTGAAGCATGCGTGAGGCTGTCGAGCGGCGACCGCTCTTGCAAAGAGCTCCGGTTAAACGGGATTTGTCTCGCCGTCGTCTGTCCTGAAGCGCTTCCTCGAAATCAACCCCACCCCACGGATACGGACGGCGCCCACCGGGCGCCACACGGAGCTCTTATGAGTCGCCCCCTCCTGTTTACACCGACCCAGATCGATAACCTGAAACTAGACAACCGCATCGTGATCGCCCCAATGGCCCAATATTCGGCCGAAAACGGGCAGATGAACGAATGGCACCTGATTCATCTTGGGCAACTGGCGAGCTCGGGTGCGGGACTGCTGACGATTGAGGCGACAGCGGTCACGCCCGACGGGCGCAACACCCGTGGCGACGTAGGACTCTATTCCGACGACTGCGAGGCTGCCATGGCGCGAGTGCTGCGAGGCGTCCGACGCTGGTCAGACATGCCGATCGGCATTCAGCTCAATCATGCCGGGCGAAAAGCGTCGCGGCAAAAGTCGTGGGAAGGCGGTGCACAGGTTCCGCCTGGGCAGCCGGACGGCTGGACGACCTACGCGCCGTCACCGCTCGCGTTTACGTCCGGCGAGATGCCGCCGACTGCACTGGACCGCGACGGTCTCGCGGCAATCCGCAACGCGTTCGCTAGCGCAGCGCGACGCGCGTCCCGGCTTGGCCTCGATTTCATCCAGATTCTTGGCGCGCACGGCTATCTTCTCCATGAGTTTCTCTCGCCTCTCTCGAATCAGAGAACAGACGAGTACGGCGGCTCACTGGAAAACAGAATGCGGTTTCCGCTGGAAATCTTCGAGGCGGTGCGGGATGTGTTTGCGCATGACCGCCCCGTGACGATGCGGGTGTCCGCAACCGATTGGGTGGAAGGCGGTTGGTCCGTCGAGGATACGATCGCCTTCGTCGACGCGTTACAGGAGAGAGGCTGCGCCGCTATCAATGTCTCGAGCGGCGGATCGAGTCCCGCACAGCGAATCCCGATCGGACCCGGCTATCAGGTTCCTCTTGCACGCGCGGTAAAACAGGCGACCACACTGCCGGTTATCGCCGTTGGCCTGATCACCGACTTCGAGCACGCCGAAGCTATCCTCAGCACCGGGGACGCCGATCTGATTGCGCTCGCGAGAGCCGTGCTGTACGACCCGCGATGGCCCTGGCATGCCGCCGCTCACTTCGGGGTTCAAATCAAGGCACCGAAACAGTATCTCCGCTCTCAACCCAACCGGTTGCGCAATCTGTTCGTCTGAGTCGCCCCGCCGGGGAGACTGCCCTGATGCAGCGACTGGCATCCTCAGTCGCATCGGCGGTCCGCTTCAGTCTTCGTGCCGCTGGCCTCCCGGCCGCGGCACGTGCAACGCTACCTCAGCTCACCTCCGGTCTTCAACGAAGCTTCGCATTCTGCAGCGCGTAGTTCACTACCTCATCGTGACGGGCAAACCATACCCCGTCGGGCAAGCTCTTCGCGTACCTGATCAGTTCCTCGACAATCCAGATGCGCGAGCGATTCGTGATCACGTGCGGATGCATGGTGAGTTCGAACAGTCCCCCCTCCGCATACGCGGCGTCCAGTTCCCGCCTGAAGATGTCGAATACGTCCGAAGGCGGTGTATAGGGACGCAATCCCTGAAATCGATGCATCAGGAAATAAACGGCATCGTCGCGTACCCAGTCGAACGGAATTTCGATCAGCCCGGTAGGCTCGCCATCCATCTCCAGTTCATAGCAGTCATCGTCGGCGCCCAGGGATGAGTCGTAGGAAAACCCAAGCTCCTGCAGAATCTGCAGCGTATTTTTTGAAAAATCACCCGACGGCGAGCGAAAGCCCGTCGGACGTTTGCCAGTAATCTTTTCAAGGGTGTCCATCGAGCGCCCGAGCAGATCCCGTTCGTCGGCAAACTCCAGCTTCGAGTTGAGCTCGTGGATCCAGCCGTGCACCCCGATCTCGTGTCCCGCGTCCACAATGCGGCGCTGCTCGTCGGGGTACAGCAGCGCCGAGACGGCAGGCACATAGAAGCTGACAGGAACGCTGTATTTTTCGAGGAGCGACAGGATGCGCGGTACACCGACCCGACTTCCATACTGTCCCCACGAAAGACGGTTAACCGAACCGCCTCCATCACGCAGCTCATTGGTTTCGTGATCCGAATCGAATGAAAGGGCGACAGCAACCCGTGCGCCACCTTTCCATTTGTCCGGACGCAGACGGCGCCCCGCACGAACGTGGGTCACGATTCGTCGCCACTCCTGCTCGGACCATTGCCAAGGTTGCATCCCATTTTGATCGCTCATCACGGACTCTCTATCTGCGTGTCGCGCAGTATGTTGTTAAAAAATCCCATCAATGTGGGACGTTTCTCGATGTGAGGCGGCAATTCGCGCACGGCTTTGAAACGCCGTCATCCATCACTATTGTGGAACCAGGGGATTTTGTTTAGTTGACATTCCGTGCCTCACACTTTTCAATATGAGACACACCTTCCCTTTCGAGGAACAACGGTTATGCGCAAGCGAGTTGTCAGAAGCGCCACCTTGCATGGCTATTTGCGGGCTGCCTGCGACGTCGGCATTGACGGCAAAGCGCTCATGGCTCGGGTCGGATTGAGCAGCGACATCGCTGAAAGTCCGGATAGCCTGATTCCGTTAGATGCGTGGATCAGGCTCCTGGATTTGTCCGTTGCCGCGTCGGCCCGCACCGATTTCGGCGCGCGCGTCGCGATCGCCCGCGGCGTTCCCGACTATGGACTCGTAAGTCTTATGTTGAGAGAAGAGGAAACGCTACGAGATGCGCTGCACACGTATTCGACGCAGCTGCATCACCACTGCGACGGCATCTTCATTGATCTCGACGAACGCTTCGACAAACCGCTGCTGACGTTCAAAATCGAGTCCGAGATTCCTTCGATACACGTCATGGAATACTGCGCCTGCGGCATCGTCCAGATGATTCGCTGGCTCGTCGGACCCGACTGGCAACCCGATGCGGTCTGTCAGGAACATTCGCGTCCCGCCCATACGCTGGTGCAAAGCAACTTCATGCGATGCGAGCTCCGCTATGACCAGATGGTCAGCGGGATCCTGCTCTCACGCGATGCGTTGTCCCTGAAGGTGATCGCTTCATCCGCCGTACTCCGGCGTCACGCTAAAACCCTGCTCGGGCAAACTTTCAATCATTCGCCGGAAGACTTCGAAGCACGCGTCGAGTGGCTCATGCATCAGCAGTTGCGCGACTCGCGATGCAGCGTCGAAACTCTCGCGTCCAGTCTGGGAATGAATCGACGCACCCTCCATAGACGACTCGCGGACAAGGGACTGTCCTACTCCGCCCTTTTGCAGCAAGTGCGGTGCGATACGGCCAGGCGATTGCTCAGCATGCAAACCGTGTCATTGACAGAGGCGGCCGAAGCACTGGGATTTGGTAGTCTGAGCGCGTTCTCCAGATGGTTCCAGACCAGCTTCGGCTGCAGCGCCTCGAGATGGAAACGCAACCTGGAAGCATCCGGTTAAGGCCTCCGTAGATTCGCGGTTCGGCTTGCTGCGTAGACGGTCGTACGTCCCGTGTTGTCAAACACGTGTCCCGTCAAGTCAAATATTACGACGTCGTTGGGCTAAAGTAGGCCGACCTGTGTCATCGATTCGGAACCCGGAATGGGATGCCGATTCGTGCCAGCTAATACGACCTTTCTTTACCACCGAGGAACTCCAGTCATGTCAGACGACAACGCTCTTTTCGAAAAGGGCATGCCTATCCGTCGCGCCGTACTTGGGGCGGAATACGTAGATGCTTCGATGCAGAAAGCCGACTCCTTCATGATGTCTTTTCAGCGGGCCACCACCGCGTGGGCGTGGGGATGGGCGTGGGGAGACGAAACGCTCGACCGCAGGACCAGAAGTCTGCTGAATCTCGCCATGCTGACTATCGCAGGCCACACGGACGAACTGAAGCTACACGTCAAGGGCGCCCTGAACAACGGCCTCACGGTGGAGGAAATCAAGGCCACGCTGCTGCATGCCACTGCATACTCAGGAATTCCTTCTGGCCTCAGCGCGTTCAAAGCAGCTCATGAAGTCCTTGTCCGTGATGGTGCGCTGTAATGGGCAGCAGAACGTTCAGGAAAGTCGCGTTTATCGGCATCGGTCACATGGGGTGGCCTATGGCCGCCCGACTCGTCAATGCCGGCTTCCACGTCGCGGTTTTCGATCTGGACCGCGAACGCGCGGCAGCGTTCTCGAGCGGGATCGGCGGCGAATCGCCAGATACGCTCGAGGCGGGCGGTAGAGTCGGCAGATGCGGTCATCACCATGCTCCCGAAAAGCCAACATGTGGCACAGGTCATTACGGCCGTTCGGCCCGCACTCAGGGCTGGTGCGCTGGTCATCGACATGACATCGGGAATTCCCAGAATCACGCAGGAGATCGCGGCCAGCCTCGAATCGGGCGGTATTCTGATGATCGACGCGCCTGTCTCAGGCGGCGTTTCGCGGGCTCGAACCGGCGAACTCGCCATTATGGTCGGGGGCCCCGCGACGGCTGTCGAACAGGCCAAGCCCTTGCTGCTTGCCATCGGAACTACGGTTACCGAAGTAGGCAAGATCGGGGCGGGCCAGGCGATGAAAGCGCTAAACAACCTCGTGTCGGCCGGCGGGTTTCTGATTGGTGTAGAAGCGCTGATTATCGGCCGGAAATTTGGACTCGACGCCGGAAAAATGGTCGACGTACTCAATGCTTCCACCGGTACAAATAACAGTACGCAGAAGAAGTTCCGTCAATTTGTCCTGTCCCGGACTTTCGACAGCAATTTCGGTCTCGATCTGATGGTCAAAGACCTGGGCATCGCGCTAGAAGTCGCACGAGGAGAAGGCGTTACAGTTCCGTTTGCCGAGTTGTGCAGCGAACTGTGGGCGAATGCGGCAGAAGCGCTGGGGCGAGGCAAAGACCACACGGAAATGGCGCGGTTCTGCGAGGAGACCTCCGGCGTCCCGCTCGCGCATTGAATGAGGCGTTACCCGAGGGCTCGCCGGATGGTCATTTCGCCCATCCGGCGAGCCTCCCTGCAAGTCCGGGCCGAAAGCGTACGTCTGCTCAAGGACGGCGCCGGATGGAATCCGGCAACTTCCGCCACGGCAGATCGCCTGGGTCAGCCGCGGCTGCGCCCCGTGCCTTCGCGATCACGACGTCGGTCTCTTCATTTTCGACAAGCGGTACGAAGTCAGCTCTGAAATGGTTACTGCTTTTGACGACGATGATTTTCATCTGCTCCGGATGCACGCCAACGAAACGAAACAGTTCACGGTCCTGCGCTCCGATCTTTCCACTTGCGACCACTACCAGCACGCCGCCAGTCTCGACGCATGCGCTTGGCCCCAATCCGGCAACGAACCCCGTCATCTTTGGGCCCTTGAAAGTGACCCGCCCATCGCTGACTGCTCTCACGGTGAATTCGGCGGTCACCGGCGGGTCGGTGGGACCGTCCCAAAGCTCAGTGGCATGGCCCAGACTGGCGCGAAACGTTGCACCGACGCCGGCCTGTACCGCCGCGGCCGCAAATCGAGCGTCGTACATCACACCTAGCGTCACCCGATGGGGGAAACGTTCGCCGGCTCGGGCATTCAGCAGTGCGTGCAGCATGCCGGTGGTCGATGCCGTACCTCCGGCGCCGGGGTTGTCCTGAGTGTCCGCTATCACAACCGGAGCGTTGCTTTCGGCGGCGCGCGCCATCGCTTCCTGGACCGCATCGTCCGCGCAAAGGATTTCAAGCCGCCATTGAGCGGGCTCGCCCGCAAGCGATGCGAGCTCCTCGACGAGAGTCGAAGCGTTCTCTCCCACGCTCCAGATCATGGGCGCACATTCGGCAAAGTCGGCCGCCGGAAAGGCCATGCAAAAGCTCGACATCGTTCCATGCTCGGCATCGAGTGCACGCAGCCGTTCATAGATCCGCTTCGCCGGTCCCGTTGTCGTACTCTGCGAATTCAGCGGAATAAGGAATGGGAGCCGCTTCCAGACAACCGGTTCCCGACGTCCATGCGCAATACGGCGTGACAGGAGCTCACCGGCCAGTTCGCCTGTCTCTACGTAATCGACGTGCGGATAGGTGCGGAACGAAACCATGCCATCCGCACTTCGGAGCATCCTCTCGGTGACATTTGCATGCAGATCCAGACTCACCACAATCGGCATGTTTTCGCCCACCAGTTGCCGAACACGGCCGATCAGTTCCCCCTCGGTATCGTCTTCGTTCTCGGCAACGCCGGCGCCGTGGAGATCCAGGTATACGGCGTCGAACCCGCCGGCTTTCACGTCATTGCATATCTCATTGCAAATGCGCTCAAAGGCGTCCTCGGTCACATACGAAGACGGGACAGCGCCGCACCACAAACTCGGTACGATCGACCATCCCTTCGATCGCGCGTAGTGCAAAAATCCCGTAGCCGGCATCGCAACCGCGTCCATCGTTTCGAGCATCTGTTGGCCTCGAACGGGTGCGGGGAACGCTTCGCCTTTTTGGAAAGCCGACCAGTCGGCCTTATCGAGCGCAAACGTATTGGTTTCATGTTTATAACCGGCGACCAGAACCTTCATAAGTCTCTCCTTGCTGATTTCCTGAAACGTATGTCCCTCGACTGCCGTTCGCAAACAAGACGTCGGGCTGCATTAAAAGAAGTGAAAGATGCCTATGCTGGCACCGAACTGACCCGCTCCCTGCAAAGTTTGGGTCTGAAGGTCCAGCCCCATGTTGCTGAGACGGGTATTCCAGACTTTGCCGACGTTGCCGTACACGCCCGTCGATTTTGATAACCTGTACTGCGTCTGAAGCGCAACCATCGTGGGCCGGGCATCCACACCAGCAACCCGCTGGTGATACGCGCCGACACTCCCCGTCCACGCAGGCGTAAACTGCTCGGTAACGCCTCCCCAGAATAGATTCGAGTTTTCGTTGCCGGCCTGCGCGACCGTCCTTAGATGGCGGTAGCCTGCGAACAGCGACGTGACGTCCCACTTATATCTGAGGGCCGCGGCGATGCGCTCAGCCCGTTGCGGTGTGCCGGAAGACGCTGCCGGGACTGCCGAAGGCACAAACAACCCCAAGCCGTATTGCGCTGAAGTCATGGGGCCATGGATGTTGTCGTACACGATCCCGGCCATCAATTGCCTGGCGGTGTAGTCAGCAGACGCGGCGAATTCCTTGGAGCGAGAGCCAGATCCGGCCGTTCCGTTGATCGTGCTTTCCACGCTGGCGCTGCCAAAGCTGTATTGGACATTTTCGTGGAACGGGCCATCCGAGCGCGTGTATCTGACCGCATTGTCCATGCGCGACACCATTCCGCCGTCCATGGTCCACAGGCTTACGTTGGAACCTTGCAGCGGATCCAGATAGCCGATCACGTCGTAAAGAGGCGTATAGACCCGGCCGAAAATGATCCTGTTATTGCTGTTCTGAATCCCTACCCACGCCTGTCTCCCGAAGAGACGCCCGCCTTGTATCGACGTACCGTTGTAGGGATTGAAGCCGCCTTCGAGCCTGAAAATTGCCTTGACATCGCCGCCCAGTGCCTCAGAACCCATCAAACCGAACGAATTGGAGTAAATCTCCGCAGGTCCTGACTGCACCACCGAATGCGATGTCTTGTTCGCGTTCGTCAGATACTCGATACCTTCGTCCAGCGTTCCGAACAAGGTAACGCTGCTCTGGGCGTTCGAAACAACCGGAACTACCGAAAAGATCGACAGGCACAGGTTCGTCAGCCATCTTCTTGATTTTTCGTTGCACATCACATATGAGTAGTTATACGAAAT
The DNA here is from genome assembly GCF_046534895.1 of Paraburkholderia sp. SIMBA_053. NCBI lineage: Bacteria > Pseudomonadati > Pseudomonadota > Betaproteobacteria > Burkholderiales > Burkholderiaceae > Paraburkholderia > Paraburkholderia sp. SIMBA_053. Next base: position 28,245 of record NZ_JAWRXU010000025.1, read on the forward strand.
ATATAGACTCATCATGTCTATCGCTCTAAATCTGGACTTCCGTTCGCGTGACCTAGATGTTTCCCGACACGGTCTGCTGCGGCAGAGAATCGGCCGGATTCATCCGCGTCTTCCGGGTCGAAGAAAGGTAGATAGAGACCGCAGCGCCGGCCGCCGACACACCCAGTACCGTCACGAATGCCGTGAGCAGGCCGTGTGGGTTTTCCTTCATCCGATCGCTCAACACGCCCACCGACCACGGTCCGATACTCGCGCCCAACATATAGTTGAAAGTCATGAACACGCCGGTCGCGCGACCTCGCATACGATTGGGAACCGCGAGTTGAATGGGAGCGACCATGAAGGTCGTGACGACGGAAAAAATGATGACCTGCGACGCGTAAAACAAATAGGCAAGGCTAGCCGTGTCGACGAAAATGAACGCTACGGCGAGCGGAATCTGGACTGCCCACATCGCCGACATTCGCTTGAGCAGCGAACTCAAGAGATCGCGATTTTCGAGCTTTCGCAAGAGAAGCTGTGACGCAACACAGCCGCACAAGCCGACCGCCAGAAAGATGGCACCCAACGGGCGCCCAATCGTCGCCGCGGTCCCAAAGCCCTCGCGGATCATCAGACTTGGAAACCAGGTCAGAAGCACGAACAATCCGGACGTGCTGAAAACAAATGCAGCGAAGTAAAACAACAGCATTGGGCTACTGAAGATGAACTGCAAAGTCGCCCGGGTTGACGTATCGATTTCCTGCCCGGACTCGTGACGTTTCGGCTCCTGCAGCGCAAGAATGAGTGCCGCCAGCAGGATACCGGGGAGTCCCAGAACGAGAAAAACCGACTGCCATGGCTCGAGATGTCCGATCAACGGCACATCCATCCCGCCAGCAGTGGTGAAATGGCGCAGTGCCATACTGCCGAGAATAAGGGCCATCCCTCCTCCCACATAAGGGCCGACGTTGTACACCGCGGTTGCTCTCAACAGCGCTCGCCCGGACAGCATGTCTGAGAGAATCGAGTACGACGCTGGCGAGCAGCCCGCTTCGCCAATCGCTGTACTTGTGCGTGCAACGAAAAGCTGAATAAAGTTTCCTGCCAGCCCGCAGGCCGCCGTCGCGAGGCCCCAGAAAGCGACGCACGCGGCAGCAATCCCGACTCGGTGAAACCTGTCTACCAGCACGCCCAGGACGATACCGGAGCATGCGTAAAACGCGCCGAATGCCAGCCCCTGCAGCATGCCGATTTCTGAATCTGTTAATGAGAATGCGTGTTTGATCGGTTCGAGAAGCAACGGCAAGATCTGCCGATCCATGTAAGAGAGGGAAAAAGCCAATGCGAGCAAGATCGTCGTCAGTGCGACGCGCCGCTTCGGCGTGGGACGCGTTTCACCTCGCTTTACTGATTCCATTGATTACCTCCTGCGTCTATATTTTTGATACGTTTGAGTTAAATGGTTGTCGCCTCGACGGAGGGTGGTCGATGCGCATCTTTCCGTTCGGTTCACGATTCGCCTGATCCACGTTCGCCGTGCAGGCCATTGGCAGAAGCACGGTGTGCGGACTGGAAGCTAAGTTAAAAGATCAAAATAGCCGTCAATTCACTTCAAATGACAATCGGTTTGCATTTTGGGACACGCAGGGGAAGTACCGAGTGAGCCGCACGAAAACACGCAAGCTCTGTCCCGACGGTCTTTCGTGGATGCCGTCGGCAGGAATTCAGGGAGACGTAGGTATTCCGGTGATACTGGATCGCGGCCGAAGCGCAAACCCGTTGAGCGAGCGCTTCAGCCGGAATGACGAGTCCTACTGCTGTAACGGAAGAAACCGCTCGACGAGCCGCGTCCAGTAGGCTGCGCCCACGGTGAGATTGTCGTCGTTGAAATCGTAGGATGCGTTGTACAGAGTGCGCGAGTGTTCGCCGTTACCCAATCGCAGAAAGCAGCCCGGCTTTTCCTGAAGGTAGTAGGCGAAGTCTTCGCTGCCGGCAAACGGGGCGAAGTCGCTGATCACACGGTGTTCACCGACCAGTTCGCGTGCAACCGCGAGCGCCAGGTCGGTTTCCTTCCTGCTATTCACAAGCACTGGATAACCCGGGAGGTAGTCGATTTCAACGCGCGCATTGTGGGCATCTGCATGAGCCTGTGCAAGCGTCCGTATGCGTGCCTCTATCAGCTTGCGGGTTTGCGCATCGAAAGAGCGAACGCTGATCTGCAGATGGGCACTACGGGAATCACATTGGCCACCGCTCCCGCGTTGAACGAACCGACCGTCACCACGGCAGCCTGCATCGGGTCTACTCTGCGCGAAACCACGGTCTGCAGCGCCATCACCAGTTGCGAGCCAATCACGATCGGATCGACCGCGAGATGCGGGCGCGCAGCGTGGTCACCGTAACCATCGATCACGATGTCCACCGTGTCGCACGCTGCCATGAACGGGCCGCCACAAAGCATGAAGTTACCCGCCGGATAGCCCGGCTGGTTGTGTAGTCCAAAGATCGCCTCGCAGGGGAAACGCTTGAACAGGCCGTCCTCGATCATCCGCTTTGCTCCGCTGTCCGAGAGAATCTCCTCCGCCGGCTGGAAAACCAGATGCACCGTTCCGTCGAAACGACGAGTGCGAGCAAGATGGCGCGCGGCACCGAGCAGTATTGCCGTGTGGCCGTCGTGTCCGCATGCATGCATCTTTCCGGGTTCGGCACTAGCGTAGGGCAGACCGGTTTCCTCGACTATCGGGAGCGCATCCATGCCGGCGCGCAACGCGACGGCACGTGGACTGTTCCCCGCCTTGCTTGTAGCCACCATGCCCGTTCCGCCAATGCCGCGGGTCAGCCTGTAACCCGAGTGCTCCAGACGCTGTGCCACGAGCTCCGACGTACCGGTTTCCTCGTATGCCAGTTCCGGATGCCGATGCAGGTGGCGGCGAATATTACTCAGTTCGTCACACAGATCGAGCGTGTCGTCGAGAACACAAAGGAGCTGTGTCGATGTCGTAAGTGCAGTGTGATGTAAGTTATGCCAGGTCCGCGAAGACGAAGTGGCGGTACCGGTGCAAGCGCTACCAGGCATGCCATCTTCACGATGGCGTTCAATCTACACGCGTCGATGGTTTCGCAATTGATGATCTGAGACATACGGTTGTCCGTACGAGACAACGGCGACGGAGTGTTGCCCCTGTGCAGGGAGCCTCGTTGAAGTACTCGGCGTAAGTCCCCAGGATGCCTCGCATCGGGCCTACGAAAGCAATCCGGCTAGCTTCCGCGTCGCGAAGCGTGCCCATGCTGGCGTGAAGACCTGCCGCAGAGTGACCTGTCAGGCAGCGAGTCTCCGTCGATATTATCGGGCTCCAGCCAGGGTCGACGGACCGTGGCCGGAGGTTGGTAGCAAAGCGCGCTGTGTAGTCGCCGCTCGTTGTAGAACTACCGGCAGCATTCGATGACCATCCTAGGCCCGGCGCGACTGCGGAACCATTCGCGGTTTAGCAATCCGTCGCGCAGCCTGCCGCTTAAGCCTTCCCGCTTTGCCATGGACTGTCAGACACAATGAAGGTCTGGCCGATTGCGGCGTCTTGCGACCAGCGCCTGACCTTGGCGGCGGTGAATTCAGCGCCGTTGGCGTACAACGCACTGCCCGAGTGTCTTCGCCTGGGATTTGCCGACGCCTGTCTCGCCGACCATCAGATCGCAGACCTTCTCGTTCATGTAGCGGCCGGTGGCGAGATCGTGAACGTGCGCCCGGTTCAGCTTTGGCAGCCGGTGGAAGTCGAAGATCTCGAGCGTCTTGCCTAGCCAGAAGCCGGCGCGGGCGAGCCGCACGCCGAACTTCTTCTGGTCGCGCCGTGCGACCTCGTCATGCAGAAGGATGACAAGTAACTCGGTGTAAGGTTGTCCCTCGATTGCGCCCGGTTGCGCTGCTCAAGCGAGTCGGGGATGCCGGGCAGGCGCAACTGCTCGAGGATGGTTGTTCAGTTCGGGACTTGGATTCATGACACTCAGTGCAGAAGGATGGACCGGAGATCGCCGTGAGGATTTGCAGATGCAATACGCGTGTAGCACGCCGCGGACGTCGTTCAAGTCCACTCGGGGATAAACGCAGGTGGGTCCTCCGAGGATAGATAGCCTCACTCTTGTTTGCCGGCGCCTCGGCGACCGTCTCTGCCGTGAACATCACTTCGACATCCACCGTGCGCGTCGCCCGGTCTCCGCTCCCCGCGCCTTCAATCTCCACGTCGATTTCAACTGTGCCGGCAACTACCCGGCCCCCCACGCTCGCTCGATCGGGAAGAGAACCGGCTGGGCTACAGCACCGCGCTTGAAGATTGTTTTCTCCCCCGCAGTCTTCAGCTTTTGATGAGTAAGTAACGAGTAAGTCGGACCGCTCTACAGTCGCTTCCGTCTTGACGCTCCCATTTTGAGGAATGACGATGAGAAAAGCGATTCGCGGTAAGCAACCGCTGCTGCTGGCTGTCACATCAGCCTGTCTTCTATCAGGCGGTGCCTGGGCGAATGGTGTGAGCGCAGAGCCGCCCGAAGCCGAAGACAGCGGCTTCACCGTGCTTAGCAACGCAACGAATGTGACTCACTGGGGCCTCGGTGCGGCAGTGGGACTCGAGCCGTCACCTTACAGTGGTGACAGCACCCGCGTCTCCCCTATTCCGCTGATTTCCCTCGATAACAAATGGCTGCACGCCTTTGGTACCACTGTCGATTTGAAGGTCGGCAGGTGGAGCGACGTGACTTTTACGCTGCGCGGCAAGTTCGACGTCTTCGGTGGCTATAAGGGTTCCGATGCGCCGATCCTGAATGGCATGGAGAACCGAAACGGCGCATTCTGGTACGGTCCCGCACTCGCATGGAAATCCGCGTTCGGTACACTGTCAGCCGACTATCTGCTTGGAGGCAACAAGGGGCAGATGGCCGACTTCGAGTACAGAAAGTCGTTCGAACTCGGGCACTGGTCGGTCGAGCCGCACGCGGGCATCGACTGGCTCAGTAGCAAATACGTCAACTACTATTACGGCGTGCGTCCATCCGAGGTCCAGCCGGGACGCCCCGAATACACTGGGAAGGCCGCCTACAATACGTCGATCGGCACGCAGGTCAACTACAATTTCACTTCCCATCAGATGGTAAGTTTCGATGTAGGCGTCTCACACCTCAGCAGCGGTATTACTGACAGCCCGATCGTAGGAAGACGGTACATTCCGATGTTCAAGGTTGGCTACCTATACCGATTCAAATGAGCATAGCGTTGTTTCACGAGTCGGTCGATCAAACACCACAGCGCTTTTTCGCGTGGCAAACTACGCCGATGCCGATAGTGCGGTTCTCCGAGGAGCAGAACCGCATGAGGACCTAACCGGCAGTGGCCGCCCGGAGTGTTTGATTCGCTGGTGCGCGCGACATGCGAACCAGCGTAATCTGCGCTCTGCCGATGTCACTGAGTGGGCTGCGTAGCTAACCGAAGGCTCTCACGAACGGACTTCACACCGTCGACGTTCTTCGCGGCCTGGACCGCCAGTGGAATCTGACTCGCATCCTGGACTACTCCTGACAGCATAATGTTGCCGTCAGAAGCCTTAACGAAAATCCCTGTAGCGTCTAGTCCCTTTATATGGGAGATCGCCTTCAATACGCGCTTTGACAAGGTCCGGTTTGCGGAGCGTACGGCCTTTTGTGATGGGGGTGTCGACGCTACTCCACCATTCGAATTGCCGTTCGCGGGCTGTGCCGGTTGTGCGCCCGCATTCATTGCAACGAGCAGACACATTAATGTGATGCTTCTCATCTTAATCCGATGCATATCCTCTCCGTTTGGTGCTTTTCAGGTTCTGCGAAGTCGGCGTTACCCACATGCGATCGCCAATATTTTCTCGTTAGAATCTCGTTTGCAGGCCGACTGATACGCCGGTGAGACCAGAACTACCCGGACTGCGGTTAAGAACAGCGATATTTGTTGGGTCTTTCTTGTAGGCACCGGAAAAATGATTCCGGTCGGCTTCCAGATAAATCTCAGTTCGCTTCGAGAGGAAATATTCGGCTATCACATACGCAGTCTGTTTATGACCACTGGCGCCGTTTACATTGCCCAGGTTGCTCGCAATGTCGTCGTAATAGGCAGCCGTCACCGCAAACGCTGGCGTAACTTGCCAGACGACGCCACCCTGCGGTACATCGTCACGTCGCTGTGAGGGAGCTTTCGTTGATCCACTTACGGTTAGCACCAGATAGCTGAGATAGGCACGAACGGGTCCAATCTGCCACACGGCACCAGCGTAATAGTTCTGTGCCATCTGGCTGGCATCAGCGTTGTACGTGCGTTGATATGCAATACCGCCTCTTAGCGGTCCCGTATCGTAGCTCGCCGCAGCCGAGTAGTTGGAACCAGCGCGCTGGTTCCCGGCGACACCGCCGAATGAATAGCTTGCGCTAAGCTTTGCTCCGCCGAAGCCGTTTGTATATTTCACGGAGTTGTTGAAGCGGCCATCCAGGGTAAAAAAGTTAACGCCGAGAAGCCCGGTCGGGATGATTGCCGGATCTGCGCCGCCAATCTGTGAGGGATCCAGCGAAATGCCTAAATCCTCGAAGGAACTGAACTGGCGCCCCATCGTCAGACGTCCATAAGCTCCGTCCATTCCGACATATGCCTGACGGGACCAAAGGACATTATTCGTGGCCAGGGTGCCATTTGAGGAATTGAAGCCGTTTTCCAGACGGAAGATTATCCTCACTCCGCCACCGATGTCTTCAGAGCCGGTCAGGCCGAACCGGTTCTGCGCGATGATGTTGGAGTATTCGACTGTCGCCCCGCCTTTTGTCCCGTTCACCCATCTGACTCCGCCTCCGACAATACCGAACAGGCTCACACTTGATTGCGCGTGTGCAAGGTTGAATGCGGAAGAAAGCAGGACTGCGACAAGTGGTTTAACCTTGTTCATTCGTAGACCTATATAAATAATTGGATTGTGACGGTCGTAGCGTTCCCGCCAGTCGCAAGTGCACGGCCTGGGGCCAGCAGCACAAGTTAGCGGGAACGGTCTCCAATGGCGTCTGTCTCCTCAACGCCAGAACAGCTCAGTCCGGATTGCCGCTAGAGAACTTCAACTCCCGGCAAACGGCTGATAACACTTGCACTCTGACCATCCCCTTCGGTGTGGTCGAGAGCCGAAAATCATGATCCTGTCGCGGCGGAGTGCATCCGTCATACTGCGGACGGCTCCAGCCAAAGGGACCTTCGCGTGCGTCTAGCGGTCCTAGGTGGTATCCACGCGGGACGAGGTTGTCATCTCAGCCTGATGCACTCACGGCCGTCCTGTAATCTCCTCGAAGGTCCTGTTACGAGTTCTCGGGCCGGCCAGTCCAATGGTGAACACCGCGATGAGCATGCAGCCGCTGATGGTAAGGAACACCGTCGTTACGCCACCACGCGCCAAAGCGAACGCAACGACGTACCCACTGATCGCCGCAGAAAGTCGCGTAAATGAGTACACGAAGCCAACGGCGCGGGCTCTTATGGACGTAGGGAAGATTTCGCTTTGGTAAGCATGACCGTGAAAGCTCAAGGCCGCATTCGCAAATGTCAATCCGATACCCGTGCTGATCCAGCCAATGGGAGAAGCTGAGTGCGCGAAGATGACTCCCAATACAATGGCGACCAGGCCAATCACGATGATCTGATGCTTGCGTTCGAATCGATCGGCCAGCAAGGCGATCAATATAGGCCCCAACGGCGCAGCAAGACTCACGCCGAATGTATAAAACAGGCTGTGCTTTAGCGGCACCCCCTGCGCTTCCAGGAGCGTGGGAATCCAGTTGGAGAATCCGTAGTAGGCAATGTTCTGAAAGACAAAGTAGACAATCATCATCAGCATCGCGTTCCGCACGTAACTGGGCGAAGCGCGGCGTGCCTTGCGGGGTTCTGCCGGCGCTGGCGCAACCGGCGCGGACTGACCGTCTGGCTGTCCTCCGCCGTCAAAGGCATCGAGTACCGCGTGCGCCTCCTCCCGGCGCCCTTGGGATGCAAGCCAACGCGGGGACTCCGGCAGATTTCGGCGAAACAGCCAGAACACCGCTGCACCCGCCGCTGGCAGGAAAGTCAACCACCTCCATCCGGTGACGCCGAATATCGAGCGCGGGACCAAGACGGCCGCCAGCAGGGCTGCGATGGGAATAGCAGAATACTCGATGGATTTCGCCATGCCGAACGCCTTGCCCCGGAGGTGCTTGGGCATGATTTCCACGATGAAGCAGTCGATTGCGACTGACTCGGCGCCAAGTCCGACACCAGCCAGGAAGCGCCAGAAGCAGACCCAGATTGAGTCGTTCTGCAGCCCCATGACAAACGTCGCGAGAGCGTAGGAGGCCAGCGCGTAGCCGAACACAGCCTTGCGGCCGAACCGATCTCCTAATCCTGCAAATCCGATCACACCGACATAAAGGCCGAGGAAGGTAGCTGCTATGAAGGTTGCCTGGTCGGAAAATCCGAACAGGCCAGCATTCCCTGTTTTGAAAATCCCTGCTGCCACAAGCCCCGGGGAAAGCGGAGCCGTCAAAGCCAGGTCGTAAATTTCGAAGAAGCCGCCCACCGCGATCAGGGCGACCCATCCCCAAAGGCGCATTGACCCGTTCAGCGCGTCAATGCGTGCACCGATCTGCGCCACTGCAGCGGCATTCTCGGGATCGTTGCGAGCGGGCGCGCGACTTTCCCTGGCTCTTGCAGCCGTCAATATCTTGTTCAATGTTGTCTCCTCCTGAGCTGACCTGTCAGTCGACCCGGACGCTCAATAGCGGAATGAACTGCTGGCCGCCGTGCAGATCCGACGCCCCCAGTGCACCTTGCGTCAATGGATGCGGGATGCTGAACTTGAATGCGCGAGCTTTCTCGCATTCAAAAAATCGGACCTTGTCGGGCTTCGTGTGATACAGGCGCGAAAACATCTCCACGTTGAGCGCCCCTGAGCGCTTGACGAGTTGATAGCTCTCGTCGTCGCTAAACAGGATGTCAAAGGTCAACAGAAAGGGTCCTGCGTTCTTGCTGCGAATCATCGCTGCGATGTCAGAGAGTTGCATCCGTGGCTTCCTGGATATGCGTAATGGTGGTCCGAAACATTGATACTGGCGAATCCGGCAGCACGACGTGATTCATGTTGAAGGCATACACCGGGCCGCGTTCAATGTGCGCAGGGTTGTGCAGGCAAGCGAAGCCCGTGATCGACCCTTTCCATTTAGTCGTCGGCTGATGCAACAAGGGTTGCCGTGTCAATTGCACCAGGGCGGTGGCGGTCTGCTGGTCCGCAGCGGTTGCTTCGACGACGAGCCCGATTTCGTGCGGGATTCGCGCACGATCCGGTTCGAACGCCCCCATCACGCCGTCGCGTCCGTATGCGTGGTAGTCGATCCTGGCGCCCATTGCTTCCAATGATTTACCGAATACCCTTTCCACCGATTGCTGGACACGCTGGCTCACTTTGCCGAGCCAGTCGTCGAACTCCTCCAGAATGAAGGGATCGCGGATTCCGCCCACCATGACGCTCTGATATCCCGCAAGTTCGGCACCTTCGAGCTTAATGGTGGTCTGCTCAGCCGGCCGAAACGTGCTTCCGCGTATTCTCACGCTCGTCTCGTCCAACTGCTCATATACCGCCTCGCTAATGTCCAGTACACCGGAGGACTCAGTAAAGCAAAACGGATCGGCGTTTTCGTAGAGACTGTGCGCGGCGACGGACTGTGTCGTGCAACGCAAGCCTGGGCCGATCGGCTGGATCACCACTTCGTCTGGGCGCACATAGCCGACGATCATCCCATGCGCTGGTCGTTCGCAAACCGAGGGGCCGCATTCGACGACCTTCCCCGCGTGCCAGGCTAGCCCATGCGGCAGCCCCATCTGGATCGGCATAGCCGCATAGAGCGCCGGGTCGCTGCAGCGCCCGGCAACGACAAGATCGACGCCAGCGGCAAGCGCGGCCTGCAACGGCTCGACACCCATCATGCCGACTATGCGTTCGCTGCGCCGGATCGTGGTTTCGTCGAGATGGGGAGCCGGGTCGAGCGCGCGGATTTGTCCCTGCCCAAGCTTTTCCAGCAGAAAGTCCTTTGACTGCTCCGAGCGAATCTCGGCGACCTTGAGCTCAAGCCCCTCGGAGGCGGCGACCTCGCGCACGATCTCCATGAACCAGTCGACATGCACGTCTGCGCCGCCCGTGCCGACCGAACCAATCAGCAATGGCACCCTGGCGGGCACAGTGTTTCGCAACAGGGTGGTG
>NZ_JAWRXU010001158.1:0-255 GCF_046534895.1 Paraburkholderia sp. SIMBA_053
GGAAACGCCTGAACCGCGCGCTCAATACTGTCTTCTCTGAGTAAATGCAGAATCGGATACGGCGCGCGATTCGTGTAATTCTCAATGTCGTCGGGATCGGCGCCTTCGAACTGATACGACGGGTGAAAACTCGCAATCTGGATAATGCCTTCGAGCCGAAGCTGCTTCAGCATTCTTTCGGCGAAGAATAGCGCGTCGTTGTAATCGAGAAAATCGCCTAGCGCTTGAGGCAGGATTAACAGCGTCGTGTCCACG
>NZ_JAWRXU010001159.1:0-255 GCF_046534895.1 Paraburkholderia sp. SIMBA_053
GTCCGCCGCCTCGCCGACCACGGTGATCCCGTGCGCCTCGAGCATGATTCGCAACCCCGCCCTGATGGCGCCGTGATCGTCGGCGAGCAGCACGGTCGGTGCGCTCATACCCGCACCTCGAGCGGAAGCCGGCCCTCGACCGACCATCCGTCCGGGGCGGGGCCCGCCGTGAAGAATCCGCCGAGCGCTCCCACGCGCTCCCGCAGCATCTGCAGGCCCCAGCCTTCGCCTCCGTGCGCGGCCGCGGCGCTGGCC
>NZ_JAWRXU010001160.1:0-255 GCF_046534895.1 Paraburkholderia sp. SIMBA_053
CTGCGGATGGCGGCGCGCTCGAAGAGCTTCGTGCCGATACCCTGGCCGCGCACGCTTTCCGACACCGACACGCCGAATTCAGCGGTGCGTGTATCGCCTTCAGCCGGCAGATACGCCAGATGGCCGGCGCCGACTAGTTGCAGTTGACGGTCGAATACGCCGAACACGGTGTCGCGGCTGAAATCCAGCATGCGAACATAGTTTTCGATGACGTGATCCGGCGTGACCTGACCAAAGCGCAGCAGGCGATCGTCT
>NZ_JAWRXU010000160.1:0-405 GCF_046534895.1 Paraburkholderia sp. SIMBA_053
GATTTCCCGTTCGAACTGCTCGACGCCGCCTTCCGTGTGCCGTGTCAGGTGAATATGGGCGAGCGCGCACACATGCAGGCCGAGCTTTTCGCGATCGAGCAACGCCGTGTAGCGCTGGATGATGCCCGATTGCTCCATGTCCTTGATGCGTCGCCAGCACGGCGTGCTGGACAGTCCGACCTGATCGGAGATTTCCTGCACCGAACGGCGCGCGTCCAGCTGCAAAAGACGCAGGATTTTTTGAGAGAACGTATCGAGTGTCAACTGCGCCTCCGTTGTCGCGTCGCCTTTTCGTCAATGGTAGAGGTCGCGGAAACGAAACGCAATGCAAACCGCCTGTACTGAGGGAGATTCCCTAATTTGGCGCTTACTCGGCGGGTTTTTGTCCTGAGTCGTCCCCGTCAG
>NZ_JAWRXU010001161.1:0-255 GCF_046534895.1 Paraburkholderia sp. SIMBA_053
CCCGAGGGCGTGCCGAACCGCGCGCATACCGTTTGGGAAGCGACGTCGCCGCAACTGGTGATCGTGCGCCTGCACGGCCGCAATGCGGAGACCTGGAGCGGCAGCACGACGGCAGCCGGCCGCTTCAATTACGACTACACCGAGCGTGAACTGGAAGAGGTCGCGGTGCCCGTGCGGGAGATCGCGAAACGCGCGGGGCGTGTTCCACCGGATACCGGCGGCCGGAGCCTCCTCCGTGATCCAGGCGCCGTCCTG
>NZ_JAWRXU010001162.1:0-255 GCF_046534895.1 Paraburkholderia sp. SIMBA_053
GGATTCCATCTGGCGATCACACCGCTAACTTTGTAGTCTTCCCCGGCCATGCGCACCGTCTGACCAGTCGAATCTTTACCACCAAATAAACGCTCATTTATTTCAGCACTGAGTACAATCACCCGTTCTTTATTAAGATCAGCCTGATGATCCCAGCCGCTGCCATATAAAAACGGCACTGTAAACATCGGGAAAAAATCGGCACTGTTGGCACGGCCTTGCACCATGAAGGGTAAAGTCTCTTTGTCAGCAGGC
>NZ_JAWRXU010001163.1:0-255 GCF_046534895.1 Paraburkholderia sp. SIMBA_053
CGTCATTCCCGAGGCCTCCGATGAGGTCAGGGCGTTCGCGGGGACGCTGGTCGACGCGGGGCTGAACTGGCGCTCGTTCGATGCATTCGCCTCGACGGGGAACGTGATCGTGCAGCTGTCGCAGCCCCTCGCCGGAGACACCGCGTTCGACGCCGAGGCGGCCGCTCTGCTGCTCCAGGCCCGCGCAGGCGAAGCAAGGGCGGGGCTGATCGAGGAGCTCACCGCGAACCCGCCGACCGCCGAAGAAGACCCATC
>NZ_JAWRXU010001164.1:0-255 GCF_046534895.1 Paraburkholderia sp. SIMBA_053
GCCGATCCGCCGATGTGGACGGTGGGCGACTGGGCGACGTCGGGATTCGCCCAGGGAATCGGCCCGTCGAGAGCGAAATCCACCTTCGCAGCGGCGGGGCCGTATCGGTAGTTGCGGATCGCCCGCGCGTAGGCCGCGGGGATGTCGGGATGGGTGAGGGTGAGGCGGGGCGACGTGTTCAGCATCAGCAGGTCGCCGCGAGCGGGGTCGCCCCAGTCGAGCGATCCCAGGTCGGTGACGTGGACGCCCGAGTCG
>NZ_JAWRXU010000161.1:0-405 GCF_046534895.1 Paraburkholderia sp. SIMBA_053
GGCGTGATAGCCGTGGTTCCAGAACACCTGGCTTGCGCTGGCGAGCACGGCGTGCGTGTCGAACTCGCGTGGCCGGCCGCGCGAGCCGATGGGTCCCGCCTTCTTCGGCGACGAATGGGGTTGACCGGTTGGCTTCATGCAACCGATATTATGACTAACCGTTCAACAAATCAACCCGGAATCTCGTAGGCTGCGCGGCGCGTGCATTGTCACTTGTCCCTGCACAATAGACCGCAAAAATTGAGCAATAGACTCGGAAACGCCGCGGGACTGCCGCGCGTTAGGCCTCGAAAAATGGAAGCTGTTTTGAATCTTTGGTTGTCGGCTGCTTTCGCGCAGGGTCGACCATGGATACTCACCGTTGCAATAGTTCCAGACGTCTTTGCCTCGCCCGCAGAGCCGCAC
>NZ_JAWRXU010001165.1:0-255 GCF_046534895.1 Paraburkholderia sp. SIMBA_053
TGTGGGCGCGGCTCCTGGAAGGCGGCTTCGACGGCCCGCTGTGGCCCGTCAATCCGAAGTACCACACGCTCAACGGCCACGCGGTGATCGCCGATGCCGGCGACTTGCCTCAAGCGCCGACCGTCGCGCTGATCTGCACGCCGCCCGCGACCTGGCCTTCGATCATTCACAAGCTCGGCGGTTTGGGCACGCGCGCGGCGATTATCGTCGGCGAAGCACGCTGCGACGATGACCGGCTCGCGTTGCGGCATGCGC
>NZ_JAWRXU010001166.1:0-255 GCF_046534895.1 Paraburkholderia sp. SIMBA_053
CATCACAGCCAGGCGCGCGACCTTGTGACGAATAACCGTCGCTGGCTCTCACGCAACATGATCCGCACGCAGGCGAACAACAAGCTGCGCATGGAGGACTGGGCGGGCCAGGAAGGCATCAAGCTGAGTACGGAGCATTCGGGCAAGTCGCAGCTGAATCTCGGCTATCTGGTGAACCAGAAGCTTGAGTACCGAGGGGAGGGATATGAGCTGAGGACATCGGGGTATGGGGCTATCCGCGCGGGTAAGGGTCTG
>NZ_JAWRXU010001167.1:0-254 GCF_046534895.1 Paraburkholderia sp. SIMBA_053
GTAGCGACGCCAATGCCGCAGTCGAAGCGACCGCGCGGACTTCACGCTTAAGAACCGTCGGCCGCAGATCAGTCGAGTGCACCGTCTTCGTGATCAACATAAAAAGCCCGGTTTGATCAACACTGACGCCGTCGTTCATTCAGCCTGGTCCGCTGATCAACTGCAACTTCGGGGCCATTGATAAAATTTACTTTCATATTGCATGCCCCATTTGCCTGCCAGTAGTGCCGTCACGTATTCCGGCTGGCGCTTGC
>NZ_JAWRXU010000162.1:0-404 GCF_046534895.1 Paraburkholderia sp. SIMBA_053
CTGGATCGATGCGGACGCAGGCGTGTCACTCGACGAACTGTTCGCGTGCGCGACGCGCCCCGAACTTCAACGCATGTTCGCCGCGTCTCCCGCGCTCAAGGGCCTGCGCAAGGCCGAATGGCTCGAAGCGCTGCGCGTCGCTGACCCCGCGCACGCGCTGCCACGGCGTTATCGCGAGTGGGACGCAGCCGCTGACGAAGCCGCGCTGCGCGTGCTCGTCGCGCCGCTCTGCGAGCGCTTCCGGTTGATGTTCTTCGGCAATCTGCATCAGGACTGGTCCGAGTTCGTGCTCGCCGATCTCGGCGTGTATCAGTACGAGCGCGTGGCGTTCGCGCCGTCGTCGCGGGCGTTCCAGCAGCGGGGCGACGTCGACCGTTATCTGGCATTGCAAGCGTGCCGCGATG
>NZ_JAWRXU010001168.1:0-254 GCF_046534895.1 Paraburkholderia sp. SIMBA_053
GAGTAGAACAACAACGGGCGTACGGGCAATTTCTGTAGGCATACTGGGTTTGACATTAGTGTCTGTGTCGGCCATTTACGGTATCGGTAATCCGTCCGAATACCACCAGATGATTCTTACGCTGCGCACCGGCGACAAGCTCGGCCAGCGCGACATCATCGCGCGGCTGATTGCGATGCAGTACAACCGCAACGAAGCCGACTTCCAGCGCGGCTCGTTCCGCGTGCGCGGCGACACGATCGACATTTTCCCGG
>NZ_JAWRXU010001169.1:0-254 GCF_046534895.1 Paraburkholderia sp. SIMBA_053
GCCAGAGCCGCCGACATCATGCCCCCGTCCTCCGCACCGCCCTACTTCGTGATGTCCTGCACGACGCCCTTCGTCAGGCGCAGACGTCGATTCGCCCGCCGGGCTACCGCCGAATCGTGGGTGACCACGATGATGGTGATGCCTTCCGCGCACAGGGTCTGGAGCAGCGTCAGGATCTCGTCCCGCATGCTCTCGTCGAGGTTGCCGGTCGGCTCATCCGCGAGGAGCACCCGGGGGCGCTTCACGATCGCCCG
>NZ_JAWRXU010001170.1:0-254 GCF_046534895.1 Paraburkholderia sp. SIMBA_053
CTAGGAAAAGGTCCGCCACTGACACGAGATTTACATTAAAATCCTGAGTAACACTAGAAACATATTTCATGTCATGGTTACAGGTTGGACAGCTAATATCATTTGGTTTGTCGACATATAGAGGCGCTCCTAATACTCTACATATATACTCCTGTCCAAATAAGTCGAATGCAGCATAATAGGCATCTTCATTAACGGGTATGTCTTTTTCTGACATATTGATAAGTTTGAATTTCGTATGAGGAAGAGGAACT
>NZ_JAWRXU010000163.1:0-404 GCF_046534895.1 Paraburkholderia sp. SIMBA_053
GCCGGGCATCGTTCTGGCGATCGTGTTTCCCGAATGGTCGATCACCGTCAACGACATCGTTCAGAAAAAGTCCGCGTTCCAGTCACAAGCTAAGGCGGAACTGGGCTTGGGAAATCTGTCGGTTGTGACGGGGCGCGTCGAAAATCTGCGGCCAAGGGCCGAGGTTCCAGGAAAGTTCGATGTAATTGTCTCGCGCGCATTCGCAGAGCTGGCGGATTTCGTTACACTGGCCCGTCACCTCGTTGCGGACGATGGCGCGATCTGGGCAATGAAGGGCGTTCGACCGGATGGGGAAATCGAGCGCCTGCCTGAAGGCGCCCACGTGAAGCAAGTCATTCGTCTCAAAGTGCATGCGCTGGATGCCGAGCGGCATCTGATCGAAGTCACGGTAGGCTGAATTCCAG
>NZ_JAWRXU010001171.1:0-254 GCF_046534895.1 Paraburkholderia sp. SIMBA_053
GCAGCGATGGCGTGGGCTCGTACTACGCGCGTACCGCGGTCGATCGCAACGACCGCGATCGCTATGGGCTCAGCTACAGCTGGCAGGCCGGCACGGCGCTGTTCGACAGCCTGGAAGCGAGCGCGGACCACCAGAAGAGCTACATCCAGGGCCAGACCAACATCCAGGTGGCCAGCGGCACCACCGGCACCACGCGCTGCTCGGCGAGCGCGCTGTGCGCACGCCAGGAGAACCGCTGGGACACCCAGAAACTG
>NZ_JAWRXU010001172.1:0-254 GCF_046534895.1 Paraburkholderia sp. SIMBA_053
TCTTTTCAGTCGGCGATCTCGTGGATCGCGGCGAGCATTCGGAGCAGGCGCTCGCGCTGCTCGACAAGCCGTGGTTCTTCGCCGTGCTCGGCAATCACGAAGACGCGCTGTGCGCCGTCGCCGATGGCCGCTTGCGGCGTCAGTGGTGGTACGGCATAGGCGGCGCGTGGGCCGCCAACCTGCCCGACGAAAGTTTGCGCCGCTACGCGGAGCGGCTGCGCACGCTGCCGCTCGCGCGCGTGGTGGGCAGCGGG
>NZ_JAWRXU010001173.1:0-254 GCF_046534895.1 Paraburkholderia sp. SIMBA_053
GACGCGCCGAAAGGTATGGTGATTACCGAGGTCACGCACAGCGGCGCGCGCGATACCTCCTATTCGAACAGCTTCAGGGCGATCCCTGCCGACCGGCGTTTCCGGCTCCCGCTCGAACCCGACAAATGGGCCCGCATTTCTGGCACGCTCAGCGCCCGTATCTGCAGCCCGGACAAATACACCTACGGCTATCTGAATGCCGCCGGCTATTACACCGTCCGTCTGGATGCGGATTTCGGCAACTGGCCCAAGGG
>NZ_JAWRXU010001174.1:0-254 GCF_046534895.1 Paraburkholderia sp. SIMBA_053
GCTTTCGCGTCAAAATGCAAACTATGCAAATCAATAAGTTATCGCTATGCTACCACTGTATATTATGGCGAGAGGCATTGCTAATGCTTTACCAGTTTTTCGTACAAGCTAATGACGACAACAAGCTAAAATCATCTCAAGGTCTAATGGCTTTATTTGCATTAGGGATATTACCAAAAATTGTTGGCTTATCCTTTGATAGAGCATTGATCGAGAACATGGGATTAACTGGAATTACGTTGCTTCATCCAGAG
>NZ_JAWRXU010001175.1:0-254 GCF_046534895.1 Paraburkholderia sp. SIMBA_053
CTGACCGTCGTCCTGTCGCATTACCGCGAACTCGAACTGCTCAATACGCCCGTTTCGTTCTTCAATTTCGTCGATGGCGGGCGCTCGGCTGTTTCCCTCTTCTTCGTGCTCTCGGGCTTCATTCTCACGTACACGTATCGCGATGAACTCGCGACGCAAGGCCCGCATAATTTTTACGTCGCGCGCGTCGCACGCATCTATCCGAACATCCTGTTCGCGCTCGCCATTGCATCCGTCACGACCGCGTACCTCGT
>NZ_JAWRXU010001176.1:0-254 GCF_046534895.1 Paraburkholderia sp. SIMBA_053
CCATTGATCTCTTCACTTGCTGCTCATACCTTTAAAAAACTAAAAAAGCCAACTCCAGATTTAGTTAAGGCTCTGTTGATTAATAAAGCTGAGATAGAGAATCATGATGACTCTTTAGGTTACGGCACTCCTTGGAGTGAAGAGCATCTTCCCTGGGTTTGTGCAAATAATACTGTAACGCTTGCTTGGACTTCAATATTGAAAGCTGGTTTTTCACATTATTGGAATGATATCCCAATTCCAGATGAAATGTT
>NZ_JAWRXU010000164.1:0-403 GCF_046534895.1 Paraburkholderia sp. SIMBA_053
CATTCGCCACCGAGCGAGCCGTATGCGCAGCTGCGCCCGGGGTAATTCGCCGGCTTCGCCATGGGCGTTTGGCGAATCAGGCACCTGTCCGTTGCGTTTGGGCCGACCATCGCTACTTTTACTGACTGGCTCCCGAGGGCGTGACCGTGGTGCTCGATGAAGGGGTGCCCGCGACGGGTGCTTCGCGCGATGCCGATGGGGCGCTCGCCGCCGCGCTTTCGCTGGTGCTGTTCGCCGCTGAGCTTTGCCCCGGCGTGCCATTCTCGCCTGCGGTGTTATTACTCATCACGCCGCTGCTGCCCGAGTCCATGCTATTGCTGCTCTTGTCGTCTACTTTTTTGCAGGCGGCCGTGCCAATCGCACATGTGACGGCGAGGAACGCTATTGATAGATAACCCAGATT
>NZ_JAWRXU010001177.1:0-254 GCF_046534895.1 Paraburkholderia sp. SIMBA_053
GTGACGTGGGTTCGACAGGTTCAGGTTGTTTTCGCGCGACGGATCTGGCCATGGCATTACTCAGCGGATGACAAAGGGTTTTGTCGTATACGAGAATTTATTTTTTCTCGTATATGATAACTCGCATCGATTCCAGTCCCATGCAGTTCCACTCAGGAGCGGTCGACGTGTCAACGCTTGCATTGGAAAAAGCCGGTCTGTCGAAAACCCAGGTCATCGCCGCGACGACGCTCGGCACGGCGCTGGAGTTCTAC
>NZ_JAWRXU010001178.1:0-254 GCF_046534895.1 Paraburkholderia sp. SIMBA_053
CGTGACGCGCGAGGTTCTTGGGGCACCGTCCACGGCAGCGAGTGGGAAGGGGTGGGATTGAAGAGAAAAGCGGCTCGCCCGCCGCGCAGGCTTGCCCGGGTCCTGCAATTCCACTTCCCACTTTCACTCCAACCCCAGCCAGCGAGAACCAAAAAAAGCGGCCGCCAGGCGGATTCGGGCCCCGTTGCCCGGGGGAAGCCGCGGTCTGATTGGACAATCCGCCCCCCCGCGCGCGAGCATTCGGCGGGAACGGG
>NZ_JAWRXU010001179.1:0-254 GCF_046534895.1 Paraburkholderia sp. SIMBA_053
CGCGCGGGGGTGACGCCTGGGATCGCTCGCAGGCGGAATCGTGCGCGGTGCCGACTCCGGCGTCCGACGGCGGCCCGCGCGCCGTATCCCTCGGTCTGCCCACCCTTCGCGTCGGAGTGTGAGCGAACCGCGCCTCTGGGCGATAGTCGGAGCCACAGGAACCGGGAAGAGTGACCTCGCGCTCGATCTGGCGGAGGCTCTCCGTGCCCGCGGCAACCCGGCCGAGGTCGTGAACGCCGATGCCATGCAGCTCT
>NZ_JAWRXU010001180.1:0-254 GCF_046534895.1 Paraburkholderia sp. SIMBA_053
TATCATTCATTTTTGTGGAATTACATTAGCCATGAATGATTCTGTTCGCAATCATATGAAATTACTTGCGCAAGCAGTAAAAGCAACTGGAGGAACAGTTGTTTTTGATTGTAACTATCGTCCATCACTTTGGGGAGATGATGGTTATGAAAAGGCAAAGTCATATTATGAAGAAATGTTTCATTTAGCTGATATTGTTATGATGAATGAAAAGGATGCTATGTTTGTATTAAACATGGAAACAGAGAAAAAAG
>NZ_JAWRXU010001181.1:0-254 GCF_046534895.1 Paraburkholderia sp. SIMBA_053
GGCGAGGACCGCGCCTACGCCGGCATCGCCGGGCAGGGCGACCGGGCGCGCAACCGGCAGGCGCAGGCGCAGGTATATGGAGGCTGGAGCGATGGCGCGGCGTATGCGATGGTCCGCGCCGGCAGCGGCCAGTACCAGCGCGATCTGGACCGGCAACTGCTGCTGGGCGATGCCGCGTTCGGCGTGAACAGCCGATACGACGGCCGTTTCGACAGCGCCGGCATCGAGGGCGGCTATCGCTTCGGCATGGGTTC
>NZ_JAWRXU010000165.1:0-403 GCF_046534895.1 Paraburkholderia sp. SIMBA_053
TCGGCTGCCGGTCGCCGTGCACGGTGGCGGGCACGCTCCACGTCGCGCCGCCGTCCGTCGAGCGCGAGAAGCGGACCATGCCCGTGTACGGCGCGTCGAGCGGCATCGACCAGGTCACGTAGATCGTCGTTGCGTCGGGACTGGCGGCGATCTTCGGACGATTCTCGGCGCTCGTGTAGATCGGTTCCGGCATCGCGTTGACAGTAACGGGCGGCGACAGCGTGCGGCCCCGATCGTCCGAATGCGCAACCACGACGTGTTGCCCCTCGACCCACGCAACCCACAGGCGATGCTTCGCATCGAACGCGGCGCCAGTCGCGAGCGGCGTTTTCGCGGGCTTCGCCACGGCGGCGCCCATGTTTATGCCGCCCATGCCGTCCTTACCGCCCTTACTGCCCGCCAT
>NZ_JAWRXU010001182.1:0-254 GCF_046534895.1 Paraburkholderia sp. SIMBA_053
GCGAGTTCAATGGATCGCAGGAAGACTCGCTGCATCTGCTGCAGATCTGGATCATCCCGAAACGCGCAGGCGACGCGCCGGGCTACGAGGAGAAGCGCTTCACCGATGCCGACAAGCGCGGGCGGCTGCGCGTCGTGGCGGCGCCGGACGGCCGCGACGGCGCGGTGACGATCCACGCCGATGCGTCGATCTACGCCGGTCTCTTCGACGGCGCGGAGCGTGACGAGCTTGCGCTCGCGGCGGGACGCCAGGCG
>NZ_JAWRXU010001183.1:0-254 GCF_046534895.1 Paraburkholderia sp. SIMBA_053
CTGCATAGTGCGGGGTATAGACGAAACCTTGTCTGGCCTGTCCCGACGCCGTATTGATCAGACGGCCCGCTTTCCCGGCACGCAGCATCCGTCTCGCCGCTTCCTGGCAACACAGAAAAACGCCTTTGGTGTTCACCGCAAGTACGTTGTCCCATTCCTTCTCGGTCAGATCTTCCAGCTTCGCGATCGTAATGACGCCCGCGTTCTGGACTGAAACATCAACCTCACCTAGCGTGGCCGCGACTTCTTCGTAG
>NZ_JAWRXU010001184.1:0-254 GCF_046534895.1 Paraburkholderia sp. SIMBA_053
GTCGATGCCGAGCTCGTCGGCCGCCCGCTGGGCCTCGATCGCACCCTCTTTGCCCTCGAACGTCGACCACGGGTTGAACGCGACGAACGCCGGCTTCGGCTCCGAGGCGTTCCAGGCGGCGACCAGTACCGACTGCAGCGCATCGCCCGTGACGACGTAGCCCAGTGGTACCTCGGCGTGGATCAGCCATCCGCCGGTGAGGCCGTCCCTGATGGGTTCGACCTCGACCTGCAGCGCCTCGGGGAGCGCGGACT
>NZ_JAWRXU010001185.1:0-254 GCF_046534895.1 Paraburkholderia sp. SIMBA_053
CTCACGCTCACGAAAGTTTTCGCTCGCGATCTCGGCCCGCTTGGGGTGACTGTCAATGCTATCTCGCCGGGTCCGCTCGATCTGGCCATCGTTCATGAAACCGTACCGGCAGAGAAGCTGGAGAAGATCATCGCCGGCATTCCGGTGGGGCGCCTCGGCTCTGCAACTCATATCGCGGACGTCGCCGTGCTGCTGGCATCGCCAGATGCCTATTTCACCAACGGTGCCTGCTGGGACATCAACGGCGGGCTTTT
>NZ_JAWRXU010001186.1:0-254 GCF_046534895.1 Paraburkholderia sp. SIMBA_053
GGGGTAGAGGAACATCGACAGCGTGCCGAACAGCACCACGCTGCCAACGGCCATCGCGCTCTTGTGCGGCTTCGATTGCAAGGTGGATTCGAACGCGAGCACGGCGGCGGCACCACAGATCGCGCTGCCCGCTGCCGTGAGCAACGCGCTGTCGCGGTCGAGCTTCATCAGCTTCATGCCCGCCCAGGTGCCGATCACGAGCGTGCTGACCACGATCAGCAGCGATTCGGCGAGACCCGGCAAGCCGACTTGGG
>NZ_JAWRXU010001187.1:0-254 GCF_046534895.1 Paraburkholderia sp. SIMBA_053
CTTTTGCAGTGGCGGGGCGTGAGTTCAGTCACAATTTCGGTCATCTTGCATTCCAGGGCTCTAGGCGACACCTAACGCGAGCGCCGCCGCTTTCCAAGCACAGTGCGCAGCACGATCCCGAGCGCGCGTGCGCTCGCATCGGCGTATGCACGCCGGCGCGCATCGGCGTCCGGTCTGGCCGCTTTTGGCGGCGCGAGTGCGACGCGTTCTTCGCGAGATCCTCGTTGCTTTGCCTGCCCCATGCAAATCTCCTG
>NZ_JAWRXU010001188.1:0-254 GCF_046534895.1 Paraburkholderia sp. SIMBA_053
GGCGGCAGGATCACGCCGATGCCGAACGCCTCCGCCATCACGATGCCGTAATGCAGTGGATTGATGCCCATCTGGATAGCCACCGGCAGCAACAGCGGCGCGATGATGATGATGGTCACGAAGCTTTCGAGCAGCGAGCCGAGCAATACCGTGATGACCACCACGGCGGGCAGAAAGGTCGCCGCGCCGAAGCTCGCGACCATATTGGCAATCGCGGTAGTCACGCCTTCGAGGGTGAGCGCCCACGAGAAAAT
>NZ_JAWRXU010001189.1:0-254 GCF_046534895.1 Paraburkholderia sp. SIMBA_053
CGCATGTTCATCACCGCCGGCCTGATCGACGCCGCGTGCATCATCAGCGTCGCCGTCGGCCTGCTGCTTGCCTTCGCCAACCCGCTGTCCTCGGCCCTGGCCGAAGCGGCCGCCAAGGCCGTCGCGGGCTGATCCAGCGATATCGGGATGTGGCCGGAACCCGCCAGGCGGGTTCCGGTCGCGGATGAAGGTCGGGAGGCGCCACCCCAGGGCGGCGCCTTCCCCCCGTCAACATCGATTGAGCGAACCCCATG
>NZ_JAWRXU010001190.1:0-254 GCF_046534895.1 Paraburkholderia sp. SIMBA_053
CTCGACGAGGCCCGCCGCCACCAGCGCACCGGCAAGGATCCCTTCGGCAAGACAGCCACTGCCGAGCTCGGCAAGCGCGAGATCGACCTGGTCCTGGTCGGCGGCGATGCCGATGCCGCGCACCTGGTCCATATCGCCGTCGAACGCCACGCCCAGCGGCTGGTCGAGGTCGCGCGCACGTTCCTCGCGCAGCCGCAGTGGGAAGGCGTGGAGGCCATCGTGCTCGGCGGCGGCTTCCCGGACAGCCACTACGG
>NZ_JAWRXU010001191.1:0-253 GCF_046534895.1 Paraburkholderia sp. SIMBA_053
GATTCATGGAAGTTCTCCTTGTCGCGAAGGTATCGGTTGACGTGTCCCGCTAGCGGCTCTGCTAGCTGCCGACCGTGGCTTGCGCCAGTCGATCCGGTCTGATTGCATGGTAAAAAAAGGGCGCATGCGGCGCTGTCGGCTGCGCTGCGATTTTGTTGTAGGTGCGCTCTGGTGTTCGCGTCGGCGCACTCCTACAACGATGCTTTTAGTCGCTCTGCCGCGCGCTTGGGTTTGCGTCCGAGTCGCTGGCCGG
>NZ_JAWRXU010001192.1:0-253 GCF_046534895.1 Paraburkholderia sp. SIMBA_053
GGCGAGCGACCAGGGACATCTTCGGCCTTCCTCCGGACCGGCGCAGCTACGTCATCCTGAAGGCCCGGGACCTGCTCGCCGCACTGATCTTCGGCGTCTCGTTGATCGTCGGCTCCCTCCTCAGCTCCGCCAGCGCCGCCGTGTTGAGCTGGCTCCTCAGTCTGCTGGGCTGGGATTCCGGATCGGACGGGCTGAACCTCGGCATCCGCATCGCGACCGTCATCGTGTCGTTCGCCATCATGTCGACGGCGCT
>NZ_JAWRXU010001193.1:0-253 GCF_046534895.1 Paraburkholderia sp. SIMBA_053
GCAAAAAGCGGATACCCCGCATTCGAAAAATGCGACATGGCCACGTCGATTGGCAACTCGCTCAATAACCGGTCGTAGGCGCGCTGCGGGTCATCGGCCGGCAAGCCGATCACTCGCAGGCCCGCATCGCGCGCGACGGCACCCAGATGCCCAACCTTGCCGGGCGTCACGATGGTCACATCGAAGCGTTGACGGTCGAAAGCTATCGCCGAGTCGAGCACGACCTTTTCCAGACCGCCTTTGTCGAACGATG
>NZ_JAWRXU010001194.1:0-253 GCF_046534895.1 Paraburkholderia sp. SIMBA_053
AGCTCACCGAAGTCATGATCGACGGCGCTTGGGTTTGTGTGCACGTGGAGTAAGGGTTGGTCGCAGAAATGCGATGCACCCGTCTTCCGATCTCGTGTGTCGCAAACCTGTAACTCATCAACCTCGAAATCCATTCAAGGAGATTCTCATGCAAGTTCGTAAAGGTGTTGTCCGTCGCGTTTTCATCTTCTGGTTCTCGTCGATGTTCTGGGCTCCCGTACTCGCCGCCATTATCTGGAGGCTGGTGCTGGGT
>NZ_JAWRXU010001195.1:0-253 GCF_046534895.1 Paraburkholderia sp. SIMBA_053
TCTGAGCGCAAACGAGCTTCGCGTCGAAGGTCCGATCTTCGCCGACTTCCTGGGCGATGGCAGGGCGGGCGGATTGCGGGACATGAATCGACTCATCGTTTCCGCATGCGCCGCGTACTTCGGTGCGCTGTTTCCTGACGACGCCGTGACGTCGCCGAAGATGCCAAAAGTCATGGCCGACTGACCGGGACCCGACACAGCCGGCTACACGATCACCACCGACTAGTTGCAGCGTAAGGTCGATGGCCGCACC
>NZ_JAWRXU010000026.1:0-23186 GCF_046534895.1 Paraburkholderia sp. SIMBA_053
GCTTCCCGTGCCCCGGCGTCCGGAGCACGAAAGAGCGAGATTCTAGCGAGCCGGCCAGCACCTTGCAAGCGTTATTTTGACAAGCGTATTAACGGTGCTTGAAAACCGGTTTGCGCTTTTCGACGAACGCCGCCATCCCCTCTTTTTGATCTTCCGTGGCAAAGAGCGAATGGAAGAGGCGACGCTCGAAATGCACACCTTCGGCAAGCGTCGTTTCGTACGCGCGATTGACCGACTCCTTCACCATCATGACCGCCGGCAGCGGAAACTCCGCGATAGTCGCGGCCGCGGCGATCGACTCGTCAATCAAAGACGCGGCGGGAATCACGCGGGATACCAATCCGGCGCGCTCTGCTTCAGCGGCGTCCATAAAACGCGCCGTCAGGCACAGGTCCATTGCTTTAGCCTTTGAGACCGCGCGCGGCAGGCGCTGCGTGCCGCCGGCACCCGGCATGATTCCTAATTTGATTTCCGGCTGGCCGAACTTCGCCGTGTCGGCGGCGAAGATCATGTCGCACATCATCGCCAGTTCGCAGCCGCCGCCCAATGCAAATCCCGCCACCGCTGCAATGATCGGCTTACGAATGGAGCGAACCGTCTCCCAGTTGCGCGTGATGTAGTCGCCCTTGTAGACGTCCATATAGGAGTATGTCGACATCATCCCGATGTCGGCGCCCGCCGCAAACGCCTTTTCGCTGCCCGTCAGCACGATCGCGCCAATCGCGTCGTCTGCATCGAACTCGCGCAGTGCCGCTCCGAGCTCGTCCATCAAAGCATCATTCAAAGCATTCAGCGCTTTAGGGCGATTCAACGTGACGAGGCCGACCCGCCCGCGCGTTTCGACCAGAATGTTCTCGTAAACCATGCCGCCTCCTAGTGGTTAATCGAGCGCGAAAACGCTTCGCGCAGCCATCTTAATAATGCTAACATTCCCCAACCAACCGGTCGGTCAATTATTAGACAGGCTTTTCCCCAACGTACACCAAGCCCTCTGCCATGACACATCCGTTATTCACCAAGCACGAAGACACGCTGCAAAAGGCGCTCGCCGCGGTCGAAACGCGCGGTTACTGGAGCCCTTTCGTTGAGATGCCCAGCCCGAAAGTGTACGGGGAAACAGCCAACGCGGACGGCGAAGCCGCGTTCAAAGCGCATCTGAACGCCACGTTCGAGTTGGACCAACCGTCGACCGGAGAAACCGTTGGCGCCGAAGTATCACCGTTCGGATTTCCGCTCGGCATTCGATACCCTAAATCGGATCCAGACGCGCTGCTGGCGGCCGCTGCGGACGCCCAACGCGACTGGCGCGCTGCAGGCCCCCAAGCCTCGATCGGCGTATCGCTCGAAATTCTCGCGCGCTTGAATCGAGCCAGCTTCGAGATCGGCTATAGCGTGATGCACACAACCGGCCAGGCCTTCATGATGGCCTTCCAGGCCGGGGGTCCGCACGCGCAGGACCGGGCGCTCGAAGCCGTCGTGTACGCCTGGGACCAATTGCGCCGCATCCCCGCCGACGCCCACTGGGAAAAACCGCAAGGCAAGAACCCTCCACTCGCCATGCAGAAGCGCTACACGATCGTACCGCGAGGCACCGCGCTCGTTCTCGGCTGCTGCACCTTCCCGACGTGGAACGGCTATCCGGGTCTGTTCGCCGACCTCGCAACCGGCAACGCCGTGATCGTCAAACCACATCCCGGCGCAATTCTGCCGCTCGCCGTGACCGTGCGAATTGCGCGGGACGTTCTACGCGAAGCCGGCTTCGATCCAAACGTCGTCACGCTGCTAGCAACTGAACCGAACGACGGCGCGATCGTCCAGAGCCTCGCCGTGCGCCCGGAAATCAAACTGATCGATTTCACCGGCAGCACGCAAAACGGCACGTGGCTCGAACGCAATGCGCATCAGGCGCAGGTCTACACCGAGAAAGCCGGCGTGAATCAGATCGTGATCGATTCGGCCGACGACATCAAAGCCGTTGCTCGCAACATTGCCTTCTCGCTCGCGCTCTATTCCGGCCAGATGTGCACCGCGCCGCAAAACATCTACGTGCCGCGCGACGGCATCCGGACTGCGGACGGCACGCTCAGCTTCGACGAAGTCGCTCAGGCCATTGCCGGCGCCGTGCAGAAACTGGTTGCCGACCCGGCCCGTGCCGTGGAACTGCTGGGCGCCATTCAGAACGAAGGCGTCGCCCAGCGCGTTGACGAAGCCGCCACGCTCGGTCGCGTGCTGGTCGAAAGCCAAGCGCTCGAGCACCCGGCTTTCGCCGGTGCCCGCGTGCGCACTCCGCTCGTGCTGCAACTCGACGCTGCAACCGACGGCGAGCAGTTCACCAAGGAATGGTTCGGCCCGATATCGTTCGTTATCGCCACCGACTCGACCGCTCATTCCCTCGATCTCGCCGGCACCATCGCAGCCGAGCACGGCGCACTCACCCTGTCCGTCTACAGCACCGACGAAGCCGTGCTCGACCAGGCACACGAGGCATCGATCCGCGGCGGTGTCGCGCTATCGATCAATTTGACGGGCGGTGTATTCGTCAATCAGTCGGCCGCCTTCTCTGACTTTCATGGCACCGGCGCCAATCCGGCTGCAAATGCCGCTCTCGCCGATGCGGCCTTCGTCGCGAATCGCTTCCGTGTAATTCAGAGCCGCGTTCATGTTGAACCGAAAGCCGCGCCAGCGGTAGCTGGCTGAACGTCATAAGACAAACGCACGGCGTGTCCTATGCCGTTTGGCCGAATGGACCACGCCGTGCGCGCCAACTAACATGAGACATCGGATCGGCCCGCGCGCCGGTCTTCCTAGCAGGAACCTTATGAACGACGCCTATATCTGCGACGCGATTCGCACTCCCATCGGCCGCTACGGCGGCGCCCTGAAAGATGTCCGGGCCGACGACCTCGGCGCCGTGCCGATCAAGGCATTGATCGAGCGTAATCCCGGCGTGGACTGGCGTGCCGTCGACGACGTGATCTACGGCTGCGCCAATCAGGCCGGCGAAGACAACCGCAACGTCGCTCGCATGTCGGCGCTGCTCGCGGGACTGCCGGCAGACGCGCCCGGCGCGACGATAAACCGGCTGTGCGGCTCCGGCATGGACGCCGTCGGAACAGCCGCACGCGCAATCAAGGCAGGTGAAGCGCAGTTGATGATCGCCGGCGGAGTCGAAAGCATGACTCGCGCGCCGTTCGTCATGGGCAAGGCGGCGAGCGCATTCGCGCGGCAAGCGGAAATCCACGACACGACGATTGGCTGGCGTTTCGTCAATCCGCTAATGAAACGTCAGTACGGCGTCGATTCAATGCCCGAGACCGCGGAGAACGTGGCTGAGCAGTTTGGAATCAGCCGCGCCGATCAGGACGCATTCGCGTTGGTCAGCCAGCAAAAGGCTGCCCGCGCGCAACGCGACGGTACGCTGGCACAGGAGATCGTCGGCGTGGAAATCGCGCAGAAAAAGGGCGATGCGATTCGTGTGACGCTCGACGAACATCCGCGCGAAACATCGCTCGAAAGCCTGGCCAAGCTCAAGGGCGTAGTCCGCCCCGACGGCACCGTAACCGCAGGCAATGCGTCGGGAGTGAACGACGGCGCTTGCGCACTCCTCATTGCCAGTCAACAGGCGGCCGACCAATATGGCCTGCGCCGTCGCGCACGCGTGGTGGGCATGGCAACGGCGGGGGTCGAACCGCGAATCATGGGCATTGGGCCGGCACCTGCCACGCAAAAGCTGCTCAGGCAACTGGGCATGACGCTCGATCAGCTGGACGTGATCGAGTTGAACGAGGCGTTCGCGTCGCAAGGCCTCGCGGTTCTGCGCATGCTCGGCCTGCGCGACGACGACCCGCGCGTCAATCCCAACGGCGGAGCAATTGCGCTCGGCCATCCGCTCGGTGCATCGGGCGCACGCCTTGTCACGACCGCGCTCCATCAGTTGGAACGCAGCAACGGCCGATTTGCGCTTTGCACGATGTGCATCGGCGTCGGCCAGGGCATCGCGCTCGTAATCGAACGGCTTTGACTTCTTACGTAAGCGCTGCAGCCTGGCAAAAAGAGACTTTGAGGAGACACCCAATGGCATATGAAGCGATCGGCCTCGACATCGACGCAGCGAGCCGCGTAGCAACCATCACGCTGAACCGCCCGGACAAGCTGAACAGCTTCACGCGCGCGATGCATCAGGAGTTGAACGCGGCGCTCAACGAGGTCGAAACCTCAGGTGCCCGCGCTCTCGTTCTGACCGGCGCGGGGCGCGGATTCTGCGCAGGGCAAGACCTCGCTGACCTCGACTTCACGCCCGGCGCGATGACCGATCTGGGCGAATTGATCGACTTGCACTTCAACCCTTTGATCCGCCGACTGCAAGCGTTGCCGTTGCCCGTCATAGCGGCAGTCAACGGGACAGCTGCGGGCGCCGGCGCAAACCTTGCGCTCGCTTGCGACATCGTGCTCGCGGCTCGTTCGGCCAGTTTCATCCAGGCATTCGTGAAGATCGGCCTCGTGCCGGATTCGGGCGGCACCTGGTTCTTGCCACAGCGTGTCGGCATGGCACGCGCATTAGGACTCGCCATTACCGGCGACAAACTCAGCGCCGAAAAAGCCGAAAGCTGGGGACTTATCTGGCAAACGGTGGACGATCAGGAACTGGCGGCCACCGCAGCCAAACTGGCGGCGCAACTCGCGCAGCAACCCACGCGCGCCATCGCCGCGATCAAGCAGGCCATGCGCGCCGGCGCAACTCAGACGCTCGATCAGCAACTGGATCTCGAACGCGATCTGCAACGCGAACTGGGTGCCTCGCACGACTATGCAGAGGGCGTGCAAGCCTTCGTCGAAAAACGCGCACCGCGTTTCGAGGGCCGCTGATATGTCGACGCAACCTTTGTATCCCGCCGAAATGACACCCGACGAACTCGCCCGCGCAACCGCCGCCGCGATGTACGAAAACGATGCGTGCAGCCGCGCGCTCGGTCTCGAAATCATGGAAGTGCGCGCCGGCTACGCGCGTTTGCGCATGGCCGTACGGGAGGACTTCCTGAACGGTCATCAAATCTGCCATGGCGGCCTGATATTTACGCTCGCCGATTCGACCTTTGCGTTCGCCTGCAACTCGTACAACCTGAACACCGTCGCGTCAGGATGCTCGATCGAATTTCTGCGACCCGTGCATGGTGGCGACGTGCTCACCGCAGAGGCGGTCGAGCAGACATTGAGCGGCCGCACGGGCATTTACGATATTCGAGTAACCAATCGTGCGGGCGATACAGTCGCGATGTTTCGCGGCAAATCGGCGCAGATCAAAGGCAATGTGATCCCGCCGATAGCATCCGGCACGGCAGGGGCGTCGCCGGACTAAGACGCACGAGTGTTGGCATGACCGGCAACGAGGTGCACGCAAGACGCTCCTCGCAAGAGTCGCCAGTCCAAAGCGCCATTGAGCGGTGACACCGGCAACCGAGCCCCCGCAGAGGCGGCAGTCGGCGAACGCCGCACCCAGTTTCGCGCGCGAGCGCAACGCATACCAGACCTGAGCATTGAAGCAGCAAGGAGACATTCGATGACCACCGCCCTTCCCCTCGACCCCATCGAGACCGCCAGCCGCGACGAGCTATGCGCGCTTCAACTTGAACGGCTCAAATGGTCGCTGAACCACGCTTATGAAAACTCGCCGGTCTATCGTCGCAAGTTCGACGAAGCTGGCATCCACCCGAGCGAACTGACCACGCTTGCGGATCTCGCCCGCTTCCCATTCACGACGAAAAAAGATTTGCGTGACAGCTATCCGTTCGGAATGTTCGCTGTGCCGCAAGACCGAATTTCACGCATTCATGCTTCGTCGGGCACGACCGGCAAGCCCACCGTGGTGGGTTACACCGCGCGCGATATCGACACGTGGGCGAATCTGGTAGCGCGTTCAATCCGCGCCGCGGGCGCCAAACCCGGCGATAAAGTTCACGTGAGCTATGGATACGGCCTGTTCACGGGCGGCCTCGGCGCCCATTACGGCGCAGAGCGCGCAGGCCTCACCGTCATCCCGTTTGGCGGCGGTCAGACTGAAAAACAGGTGCAACTGATCCAGGACTTCCGGCCCGACATCATCATGGTGACGCCGAGCTACATGCTCTCGATCGCCGACGAACTCGAACGCCAGGGCGTCGACCCGGCCAGTTGTTCGCTGCGCATAGGCATATTCGGTGCGGAGCCGTGGACGAACGACATGCGTCACGCAATCGAGAAGCGCATGGGGATCGACGCTGTCGACATTTACGGCTTGTCGGAAGTGATGGGCCCCGGCGTGGCGTCGGAATGCGTCGAGACAAAAGACGGCCCGACCATCTGGGAAGATCACTTCTACCCAGAAATCATCGATCCCGAAACGGGCGAGGTGCTTCCGGACGGCGAACTGGGCGAACTGGTGTTCACGTCTCTGACCAAAGAAGCGTTGCCGATCATCCGTTACCGGACGCGCGACCTCACGCGTCTCTTGCCGGGCAGCGCGCGCACCATGCGTCGTATGGAAAAGATCACCGGCCGCTCAGACGACATGATGATCGTGCGCGGGGTCAACGTGTTTCCCACGCAGATCGAGGAGCTGCTGCTCAAGCAGCACGCGCTCGCGCCTCACTATCAGATCGTACTCACCAGGGAAGGCCCGCTCGACGTTTTGACGCTGAACGTGGAGCCTTGTCCAGAAACGGCGCCGGACACGTCTGTGTTGAACACGGCCAAGCAGGCGCTGGCCTACGACATCAAAGCGCTGATCGGCGTCAGCGCTGTGGTGAATGTGCTTGCGGTGAACGGAATTGAACGCTCGGTGGGCAAGGCGCGCCGGGTAGTCGATAAGCGCAAATCGGGGTTGTAAGCAGAGCCTCGGGAATCGCACGAAGCTGCGCCGCGCCAGGAGCGGCGGTCAAGCCGGACCGCCGCGCGACAGCCACCTCCGGCAAAGGCTTCGCGCGCCGAAGTCCAGATCAGGAATTCGGCAGCAGCAACCACATCCGGCCACCCTGCTTCATTTTGCCGGCGAGATCGCCGGCGTCGTCGCCGAGGCCCCAGAAGTAGTCTGCGCGCACTCCGCCCTTGATCGCGGAGCCGGTGTCCTGCGCAAACACGAGACGGTTCATCGGCGAGTTCGTCAGCGGGCGCGTGGTCTGCAAAAACACCGGTGTCCCAAGTGGGATCGAGGTCGG
This sequence comes from Paraburkholderia sp. SIMBA_053, assembly GCF_046534895.1. NCBI lineage: Bacteria > Pseudomonadati > Pseudomonadota > Betaproteobacteria > Burkholderiales > Burkholderiaceae > Paraburkholderia > Paraburkholderia sp. SIMBA_053. The sequence goes on from NZ_JAWRXU010000026.1 coordinate 7,191, forward strand.
ATCGACGGCAATCGAGCGCTCCGGCGTCAGCGGCACACCCAAAGCGCCGATAGGACCATCGGCGCCGGCTTTGGACACACCCTCTGCCGACGGCATCTCGCGGAAAAACACGAAACGCGGGTTCGTATCGAGCAGCGCATCGACCCGACTCGGGTTCGCGCGCGCCCATGCCTTGATGCCTTGCATGGTGGCCTGCGCGGGCGTGAGTTCGCCGCGATCCAGGAGCCACCGTCCGATGGATTTATACGGCTGGTTGTTGGTGCCGCCAAAACCGAGGCGCATCACGCTGCCATCTTCCATCACGATGCGCCCGGAGCCCTGGACTTGCAGGAAGAACGCTTCGATCGGGTCGTCCACCCACACGAGTTCATTGCCGTTGAGCACGCCCATGCGTTCGAGCTGCGCCCGCGGCGGCATCGCCGCGCCAGGACGATAGCTGGAAGGCCAACGATAAAGCGCCGTCTGATACACGCCGTGGCGCGTGCGCGAGCCGCGCAGCAACGGCTCGTAGTAACCGGTGACGAGTCCGTCGAGCGTGCCGTCGGTATTCGCTAGCTGAAAGGGTGTGAAATACGCTTCAAAGAATGCGCGGGCGCTGGTGGCGTCGAGATCGTCGAGTTGCGCCGCCGCAGCACATGCCCGCGCCCAGTTCGCCTGGCGCGCAAGCCTCACGCAGTTCTGCCGCAAAGCCGCTGTGGCGCCGATCAGCGAATCGTCCTGCCAGCCGGGAACCTGCTGCCACGCCACCGGCGTGAGCCGCGTCGCCGAGATCTGGCCAGGAATGATCGCCGCGCCCGTGGGCGGCGAAACCACAGGGCGAACCGCACCGCCGCCACCGCAAGCGGCGAGAATCGCCGCCACTGAAAGCGCGCTGAGCCAGGCTCCGGTCGCGCGGACAAAACGCCTACAATGTTCGTTCTTAATGGAAACCGCCATGTCTGATCTGTTCGACGAATACCCGATGCTCATCTTCGCGCTGGAATCGCTTCTCGCGCTGTTCCTGCTCGTGTTCATCGTTGTGTGGACGTCGTCTGGTAAAAAGAAAGCGGCGCGCGCCAGCAGCAAGGAAACACAGAAGCCGCAAGAACCGCGCTGAAGCGGCTCCGATTCACGCATTCCACGGCGCGCATAGAACCGTTAAAGACCGTGAACCGCGCTCACGGTTCAATGCAATGTGCGTGGCATGCGCAGAATGAACTCCGGCACCGGCGCGTCGAAACGCTCGCCGTCTTCGGCCACGCAGAAATACTCCCCGCGCATCGTGCCGACCGGCGTCGCAATGACCGCCCAACTCGTATATTCGAACTGTTCGCCGGGTTTCAGCAACGGCTGGTGCCCGACCACGCCCAAACCCTTCACTTCCTGCACGGTCTTGTCGCTGTCCGTGATCACCCAATGCCGCGCGATCAATTGTGCAGGCACCTGACCGGTGTTGCGGATGGTCAGCGTATAGGCGAACGCATACTGGCGGCGCTCCGGGTCCGACTCTTCGGGCAGGAATTGCACCTGCGCCGACACGCTGAATTCGTACTGGCTCATCCTGATTCCAATCTGGTGAAACGGGGCGACAAAATCGCTGGAAAGCCCGAGTGCCAATGGCTTAAGAGGCCATTGGCGACGCAGCGCCATGGTTTGGCATTCTGCGTCATGCGCGACACGCCCGCAACCGGACATATCCTTTGGCCAGGGACGCTTAAGGCGTTTTGCCATCCTCGCGGCCCAAGCCCGAGGCTGCGCCGCGCGTCGTTCCGGCGCCCGCCCGCCGCTTCGCGCGTGCGCAGCGCAACACGGTAAAATGACGCTTTCCCGCTCGCATCCGCCCGCCGCCATGACGCAATTCCGAATCGCTCCCAGCATTCTGTCCGCCGACTTCGCCCGCCTCGGGGAAGAAGTGCGCAACGTCGTCGCCGCCGGCGCCGACTGGATTCATTTCGACGTGATGGACAACCACTACGTGCCGAATCTGACCATCGGTCCGCTCGTGTGCGAGGCGATCCGTCCGCACGTCGACGTGCCTATCGACGTGCACCTGATGGTGCGTCCCGTCGACCGCATCGTGCCGGACTTCGCGAAAGCGGGCGCGAATCTGATCAGCTTCCACCCGGAAGGCTCGGACCACATCGACCGCACGTTGTCGCTGATTCGCGACCACGGCTGCAAGGCGGGCCTCGTGTTCAACCCCGCCACTTCGCTGAATTACCTCGATCACGTAATGGACAAGCTCGACCTCGTGCTGATCATGTCGGTCAACCCGGGATTCGGCGGCCAGTCGTTCATTCCGGAAGCGCTGAACAAGCTTCGCGAAGCGCGCAAGCGTATCGACGCGTACAAGGAGCGCACCGGTCGCGAGATTCATCTGGAAGTGGACGGCGGCGTGAAAGTGGACAACATCGCCGAAATCGCGGCGGCCGGCGCGGATACCTTCGTGGCTGGCTCGGCCATTTTCGGCCAACCGGATCACAAGGTCGTGATCGACAAGATGCGCGCCGCGCTCGCCAACATTCAGCACTGACACTCGCGCCACATGACCGCTTCGTTCCCTGCCCCGACTTTCAACGGCCCGCGCCTGCAAGCCGCGATCATCGACCTGGACGGCACGATGGTCGACACCGCCGACGACTTCACCGCCGGCCTGAACGGCATGCTCGCGCAACTCGACGCAGTCGAAACGTCGCGTGAAGAAGTGGTCGGCTATGTCGGCAAAGGCTCCGAGCATCTGATCCGCAGCGTGCTCGCGCCGCGCTTCGAAGCAGAGCACGCGCAGGACCGTTTTGACGAAGCGCTCGCCATTTATCAGGCCGAGTACGCGAAGATCAACGGCCTGCACACACGCCTTTATCCAGATGTGGAAGTCGGCCTCGTCGCGCTGCGCGACGCCGGTCTGAAGCTGGCGTGCGTGACCAACAAGCCGCATCGCTTCGCGCTCGAACTGCTGCAGCAATATGGGCTCGCACAATATTTCAGCGTCGTGCTCGGCGGCGACAGTCTGCCGAAAAAGAAGCCGGACCCGCTGCCCATGCTCACCGCCGCCGCGCAACTCGGAGTGGAACCGCGCGCCACGGTTGCCATCGGCGATTCGGAAAACGACGCGCTGGCGGGCCGCGCGGCAGGCATGGCAACGCTCACCGTGCCCTATGGCTACAACCATGGGCAAGCTATACAAACAATAAAATCCGATGGTATAGTTGCCTCGCTGCTGGACGCCGCCAAGGCGATCGCAGCGCACCAATCCACGACTTGAAAAGTCCTTCATCCTCATGTTTCTGAATAAAAAACGGAGTCTGATTAGCATCGACCGGGGAGCCTGGCCCTGGCGTCGCTGGTCGCGCTAACCTCGCCTGAGGTACGCTGAAGCTCGTCTTCGGCAACCGTTTTTTACTTCGCTGCGCTCACGCGTTTTTCCATCGTCTAGTTTCGCTGCATCGGCTGATTCCGCCTGCGTGTACCTACAAAGTACGTGCGTGGCTGGAGCTCCGTGCTCGCGTCGATGGGAAAATCGCGCCGGTCGGTTCATCATCGAAAAAACGCACGAACGCCTGACCGGCCGCGCAATGCCCCGCTTTGTCCGACGCACGCTGCCGCCGGACCTACGTACAGGATCGGAACATGACCGAACTCGAATTCCAGTCCCTCGCCAACGAGGGCTTCAACCGTATTCCGCTGATCGCCGAAGCGCTCGCCGACCTCGAAACGCCGCTCTCGCTGTATCTGAAGCTCGCGCAACCCGAGCGCAACGGCGCTAACTCGTTCCTGCTAGAGTCGGTAGTGGGTGGCGAGCGCTTTGGCCGCTATTCGTTCATCGGACTGCCGGCGCGCACGCTGCTGCGCACGCGTAACGGCGTGTCGGAAGTCGTACGCGACGGCAAGGTCGTCGAAACGCACGAGGGCGATCCGCTCGAGTTCATCCAGCAGTTTCAAAGCCGTTTCAAGGTCGCGCAGCGGCCGGGCTTGCCGCGTTTCGCCGGCGGCCTTGCGGGCTATTTCGGCTACGACGCGGTGCGCTACATCGAGAAAAAGCTCGCGCATAGCGCGCCGAAAGACGATCTGAATCTGCCGGACATCCAGTTATTGCTGACCGAGGAAGTCGCGGTGATCGACAACCTCGCGGGCAAGCTGTACCTCGTGATCTACGCCGACCCGACGCAGCCTGAGGCTTACACGAAGGCAAAGCAGCGTCTGCGCGAACTGCGTCAGCGTTTGCGCGCAACGGTCGAGCCGCCGGTCACTTCGGCGAGCGTGCGCACCGAGACGTACCGCGAGTTTGCGAAAGACGACTATCTCGCCGCCGTGCGCAAGGCGAAGGAATACATCGCCGCCGGTGAACTGATGCAGGTGCAGGTTGGCCAACGTCTGACGAAGCCCTATCGCGACAACCCGCTGTCGCTGTATCGCGCGCTGCGTTCGCTCAATCCGTCGCCGTACATGTACTACTACAATTTCGGTGACTTCCACGTGGTGGGTGCGTCGCCGGAAATTCTCGTGCGTCAGGAAAAGCGCGGCGAAGATCGTATCGTCACGATTCGTCCGCTCGCCGGCACGCGTCCGCGCGGCAACACACCCGAACGCGACGCCGAACTCGCCACTGAACTGCTGAACGACCCGAAGGAAATCGCCGAGCACGTCATGCTGATCGACCTCGCGCGCAACGACGTGGGCCGCATCGCGCAGATCGGCTCGGTGGTCGTCACCGACAAGATGGTGATCGAAAAGTACTCGCACGTGCAGCACATCGTGAGTTCGGTTGAAGGCAAGCTGAAGCCCGGCACGACTAATTTCGACGTGCTCCGCGCCACTTTCCCGGCCGGCACGCTGTCGGGCGCGCCGAAAGTCCGCGCGATGGAATTGATCGACGAACTCGAACCCGTGAAGCGCGGCCTCTACGGCGGCGCAGTCGGCTACCTGTCGTTCACCGGCGAAATGGATCTGGCGATCACAATTCGCACCGGCGTGATCGCGAACGGCAATCTGTATGTGCAGGCGGCGGCGGGTGTCGTCGCGGATTCGGTGCCGGAATCCGAATGGCAAGAGACCGAGAACAAGGCGCGCGCCGTGTTGCGCGCGGCGGAACAGGTTCAAGACGGCCTCGATAGCGACTTCTGACCGGAGACACACCATGCTGCTCATGATCGACAACTACGACTCGTTCACTTACAACCTGGTGCAGTACTTCGGCGAACTCGGCGAAGACGTGCGCACCTATCGGAACGACGAAATCACGCTGGACGAAATCGCGAAGCTCAACCCTGAGCGCATCTGCCTGTCGCCCGGCCCGAGCAATCCGCAACATGCCGGCATCACGCTGGACGTGCTGCGCGAGTTTTCCGGCAAGACGCCGATTCTCGGCGTGTGCCTCGGCCATCAGGCGATCGGCGAAGCGTTCGGCGGCCGCGTCGTGCGCGCTCAAACCATCATGCACGGCAAGGTCAGCACGATCGAGACCGATTGCAAAGGGGTGTTCGCGGATTTGCCGAAGCATTTCGTCGTGACCCGCTATCACTCGCTTGCTATCGAACGCGAATCGCTGCCGGACTGTCTCGAAGTGTCGGCATGGACCGAAGACGGCGAGATCATGGGCGTGCGTCATAAGGAACTGGCCGTCGAAGGCGTGCAGTTCCATCCGGAATCGATTCTTTCCGAACACGGCCACGCGCTGCTCGAAAACTTCGTGAAGCAGTCAAAAGCGAAGCCGGCCCAACGCACCGCCTGATGAAGCGAGATAACATCATGACAATCACGCCGCAAGAAGCGCTGCAACGGACCATCGAGCACCGCGAGATTTTCCACGACGAAATGCTGCATCTGATGCGGCTCATCATGCGCGGCGAACTTTCGCCCGTCATGGCGGCTGCGATCATTACAGGCTTGCGCGTCAAAAAAGAGACCATCGGCGAAATCACCGCCGCCGCCACGGTGATGCGTGAATTTGCCCGGCACGTGGAGGTGCAGGACAACTCGAACTTCGTCGATATCGTCGGCACCGGCGGAGACGGTTCGCATACCTTCAATATCTCGACGGCGACAATGTTCGTGTCCGCCGCAGCCGGCGCGAAAGTCGCGAAGCACGGCAATCGCGGCGTGTCGAGCAAGTCGGGCAGCGCAGATGTGCTCGAAGCACTCGGCGTGAATATCGACCTGCAGCCGGAACAAGTCGCGGCGTCGATTGCTGAAACCGGCATGGGTTTCATGTTCGCGCCGAATCATCACCCGGCCATGAAAAACATCGCGCCGGTGCGCCGTGAACTCGGCGTGCGGACCATCTTCAACATTCTGGGTCCGCTGACGAATCCGGCCGGCGCGCCGAATCAGCTGATGGGCGTGTTCCATGCGGACCTGGTCGGCATTCAGGTTCGCGTGATGCAGCGCCTCGGCGCAAAGCACGTGCTCGTGGTGTACGGTATGGACGGCATGGACGAAGTGTCGCTCGGCGCGGCCACGCAAGTCGGCGAATTGCGTGACGGCGAAGTGCGCGAGTACGAGATTCATCCGGAAGACTTCGGCATGCAGATGGTGTCGAATCGAACGCTGAAAGTGGCGGACGCCACGGAATCGAAAGCAATGCTGCTCGAAGCGCTCGACAACAAACCGGGCGTCGCACGCGAGATCGTTACGCTGAACGCGGGCACGGCGCTGTACTCGGCGAACGTGGCGTCGTCCATCGCGAACGGCATCGAGCTTGCGCGCGAAGCCATCGCCAGCGGCAAGGCTCGCGCAAAAGTCGACGAACTGATCCGCTTCACGCAGCAATTCAAGCACTAATCACGCAGCAACCAACGTAGCGAGATTCATATGAGCGACATCCTCGACCGTATCATCGCGGTCAAACGCGAAGAAGTCCGCGCCGCTGAACAAAGCGCGCCGCTCGAAGAGCTGCGCCTCGAAGCGTCGTCGCGCGATATTCGCGATTTCGTCGGCGCTCTGCGCGCAAAACATGCGGCCGGTCTCGCCGCAGTGATCGCCGAGGTGAAGAAAGCGAGCCCGTCCAAAGGCGTTCTGCGCGAGAACTTCGTCCCTGCGCAAATCGCGCGTTCGTATGAAACTCACGGCGCGGCCTGTCTGTCGGTATTGACCGACGTGCAGTTCTTTCAGGGCAGCGTCGCGTATCTGGAGCAGGCGCGCGCCGCGTGCCAGTTGCCGGTGCTGCGCAAAGACTTCATCGTCGATCCGTACCAGATTGTCGAAGCACGCGCGATGGGCGCCGACGCGATTCTATTGATCGCCGCCGCGCTGGAAACTTCTGAGATGCAGGACCTCGAAGCGCTTGCGCATTCGCTCGGCCTCGCGGTGCTCGTCGAAGTGCATGACAGCGACGAGCTGATGCAGGCGCTCACGCTGAAAACGCCGCTGATCGGCGTCAACAATCGCAATCTGCGCACTTTCGAGACGTCGATCGAAAACACCATCGGCATGCTCGAAGCGATTCCCGACGACCGCATCGTGGTAACGGAATCGGGCATTCTGTCGCGCGTCGATGTCGAAAGGCTGCGCGCGATGGACGTGAACACGTTCCTCGTCGGCGAGGCATTCATGCGCGCGGAAGAACCGGGCGTGGAGCTTGCTCGCATGTTTTTCCCGGGCGCGGCGTGAGCACACCGCAGCTCATGTAACGCACACACAGCGGAGCACGACATGGCCATGGAACGCGAGATCAAGTTGCTGCTGCCTGCCGCGCAAGTGAAAGCGGCCGGGCAGTGGTTCGTCGCGCGCACTGGCAACGAGGGCCGCGCGATCAAGCTGTCGAATATCTACTTCGACACGCCGCAACTCACGCTGGCAACCTCAAAGAGCGCGTTACGCCTGCGCCATACACCCGACGGCTGGCTGCAGACGTTCAAGACGGTAGGCAGTGCGGCAAACGGCTTGCACAGCCGTCACGAATGGGAAATGCCAGTCGCGGGCGAAGCGCTCGAAATTGACGCATTGCTGCGCGAGTGCGACGAGCCAGCCGCCGCGCAAGCGTTGCGCGAAGCTGCGCCGGAACTGATCGAACTGTTTCGCACAGACTTCACACGCACGCTATGGCAAGTGAGCGTCGACGGCTCCGAGGTGGAAGCCGCAATCGACCAGGGCAACGTGCTGGCCGAAGTGAACGGCGAACTGCGTCGCGCGCCTATTTCGGAAATCGAACTCGAACTGAAGTCCGGCGACGAAGCCGCGCTGCACGCGCTTTCGAGCGAACTCGGCAAGCAGATCGCCGGCCTCGCGCCCGAAAACATCAGCAAGGCGCAGCGCGGCTATCAATTGCGCGCGGGCTGAGCGCGGGTTGCGTCATCGCCGCGCGTTATCGCCGCTTACAGTGCGCGCCGCCGCCTCGGCTTGAGTCACACCGCGTTTGCTGCGACACTTCTGCGCCATGACTACTGCATCCCGCCCCCGCTCCGCGCCGTCACAAGCATCGTTATTCGGCGACGCCGCGGCGCCGGCCGGCACTATTTCCGCCGAGCCGCAGCCGCAATCCCAGCAAGCAGCCGGCACGCCGCTCACGCTCGAAGAGCAGTTCGCCGCGCTACCGGCCGAATGGCGAGCGCACCTGAAGTCTTTCATTGAAAGCGATGCCTACGTGCCGCTCTGCCGTTTCGTCGACGGTGAGCGCGCGGCCGGCAAAACCGTTTATCCCACCGACGTGTTCCGCGCGCTGCGGCTTACGAGCCCCGATGAAGTGAAGGTCGTGATTCTCGGCCAGGATCCGTATCACGGCGAGGATCGCGGCACGCCGCAAGCTCACGGGCTCGCATTTTCGGTCGCGCCGAACGTGCGCACGCCGCCGTCGCTGCGAAACATTTTCAAGGAAATTGCGGCAAGCCTCGGTCACGAACCGCCCCGCCACGGTTGCCTCGACACGTGGGCGAAGCAAGGCGTGCTGCTGCTGAACACGGTGCTGACCGTGGAGCGCGACTCAGCCGCCAGCCACGCGAAGCGCGGCTGGGAAAAATGCACAGACTCGCTGATTCACGAACTCGCGATGCGTCACGACAGTCTCGTGTTCATGCTGTGGGGCGCACATGCGCAGGCGAAGCGCGCGCTGCTCGGCGGCAAGTCGCATTACGTGCTGGAGGCGCCCCATCCTTCGCCGTTGTCCGCGCATCGCGGCTTTCTCGGCTGCGGACATTTCGCGAAGGCAAACGAGTACCTCGTGAAGCATGGCCGCGAACCGATCGACTGGCGCCTGCCCGACGAAGCGCAAATGCTGGCTTAGCGGCTCCTGTCTGCAAACCGGGGCAGAACCAGCGGCAAAAAACTGAAACGCCACGGAGTCTATCTCCGTGGCGTTTCAGTTTTCAACGCTCGCAATCGACTTAACTGGCGAACCTCAGCAGCAAGCCACAAGTCGCGAACCAGGCAGCGAACCTGGGCCGCGAACTCGTCAGCCAGCTCAAGCAGCCGCGATCGCTTCGCGCGCCGCAGCCAGTGCCGCGCCCGCTGCGTCCGGGCCCATATTCAGACCTTCGGCGTAAATGAAGTTGACATCCGTCATGCCGATGAAGCCAAGGAAGCTCTTCAGATACGGCGTCTGGCTATCGTTCGGCGTGCCCGCGTACTTGCCGCCGCGGGCGGATACGACGTACACCTTCTTGCCCGTCACGAGACCTTCGGGGCCGTTCGCGGTGTAGCGGAACGTGATGCCGGCGCGGGCGATGAAGTCGAAATAAGTCTTCAGTTGCGACGAAATGCCGAAGTTGTACATCGGCGCGCCGATCACGATGATGTCGGCGGCTTGCAGTTCCGCGATCAGCGCTTCGCTGCGCGCGGCGATCGCGGCTTGCTCGGGGGTACGCTGATCAGCCGGCGTAAAAAACGCGCCCAGAATGGCGTCGTCCAGATGCGGCAGCGGTTCGGCTTGCAGGTTACGGACGACGACTTGCGCGCCCGGATTCGATTGTTGCAGCTTTTCGGTCAGCTCGTTGAGGAGCAGCGTCGAGTTCGCGCCTTGCGAGCGGGCTGCCGAGTTGATTTGCAGGATCGTGGTCATGGTTGACTCCAGTGGGGGGCGCGCTGTGTTGCGCGAGTGGAGCCATTGTGTTTTTTTACCGATCCGGGAAAAAGCCGTCCGGCAGCGACGGATTGTTGCAGTGGTAGAACAATCCGCCGCCTGCCGACGCGAATTGACGTCGGCGCGGATTACGATCAGCTTGTCAGCCAGCGCTCGCGCGCCTTGCGGGGGGCGGGTCGCTGGTCGGCGACGGTGAGCTTGTAGCGTGACACTTCAGGCCCTTCCAGCTTGAGCTGCGCGGTGCGCAACTCGTCGCGGCGGAATGCGTGAACTTCCACTTTCGCCCCCGGCTGATAGCGTGCGAGCAGTGTGTCCAGATTCGAGCCCGTCACGCGCAGGCCGTCGAGCGCGATCAGCACGTCGCCGGCCGAGAGCCCCGCTTTCTGCGCGGCGCTGCCTTCGTGGACAGCCGTCAGCGTACAGTCCGCGCCGCCGCGCACGCGCACGCCGAGCGACGGTTTGCCGCTCTTTTCGATTTCCGGCGCGAGCGTGACGCCGAACGGTTCCAACAGTGTTTCGAGCGGCAAATCGCGCGTGCCATGCACCGCTTCCGCAAACAGCTCGCCCAGGTGCACGCCGGTCGCTTCCGCAAACAGCGCTTCGACCTCGCGTTCGTCGACGCCCACCGGCTTGCCGCGGTAAAAATCGCGGCCAAAGCGCTGCCACAGCAGACGCATCACGTCGTCGAGCGACTTGCGATTGCTGGTCTGCGCGCGGATCGCCAGGTCGAACGCGAGCGCAACGAGCGAGCCCTTCGTGTAATAGCTGACGATGGCATTCGGCGCGTTCTCGTCCTGCCGGTAGTATTTGACCCAGGCGTCGAACGAGCTTTCCGCGACGCTCTGCTTCAGTCGCCCGCTGCCGCGCTGCACGCCGCCGATCACCTTGCCGAGCAGGCCGAGATAATCGTCGACTGAAATCAGGCCGCTGCGTACGAGAATCAGGTCGTCGTAGTATGAGGTGAAGCCTTCGAACAGCCACAACAGCGACGTGTAGTTCTCGACGGAAAGGTCATACGGCGCAAAGACCGCCGGCTTGATCCGCTTCACGTTCCACGTGTGAAAGTATTCGTGGCTGCACAGGCCGAGGTAGGTCCGGTAGCCTTCCGTCAGTGCGTCGCGGCCTTGCACGGGCAGATCGCCGCGATTGCAGATCAGCGCCGTCGACGCGCGGTGTTCGAGGCCGCCGTAGCCGTCGGTGACGGCTTGCGTCATGAACACGTAGCGATCCACGGGCGCTTTCTTCGACTTCGGCTCGAAGAGCGCGATTTGCGCTTCGCAAATGCGCTTCAGGTCGGCGCTGAGCCGCGCCATGTCCAGCCCGATCACGCGCCCCGCGATCACGACGTCGTGCGGCACACCGTGCGCGTTGAACGTCGCCAATTCGAATTTGCCGAGCGTGACCGGATGATCGATCAGCTCATCGTAGTTCTGCGCACGATATTCCCCGAAGCCATAACGCTTCGTGCCGCGCGCTTCCGGCAGCGCCGTCGCGACGCGCCAGTTGCGATACGCCGCGCCCTCCGGTTTCTGGATATCGACCACGCACTGCGCTTCCTCGTGGCCGAGCGGCGCCAGGAACACGCTCGTACCGTTGAAAAAACCCGTGGTGTCGTCCAGATGCGCGGCGCGCACCGACAGATCCCACGCATAGACCTCGTAGCGCAGCGTGAGCGCGCCTTTTACCGGCGCCGCCTGCCACGTGTGCTTGTCCGTTTTCTCGACACGCACCTTGCGGCCCGCGTCGTTGAAGGCGCGCAGTGTCACGATGTTGCGCGCGAACTCGCGGACCATGTAGCTGCCCGGAATCCATACCGGCAGCATGAAACGCTGCCCGGCCGGATCGGGATCGGCAACGGTGACGGTGACTTCGAACAGGTGAGCGGCGGGTTGCTTGGGAACGATGCTGTAGCGGATCGGCTTCATCGGCGGCGATTGGTGGTTTTGGCTGATTGTTGGGGGCTTCATGCGAAAGGAGGCGCCATTTGCGCCTCCTTCTGTTGGTCAGTGCCGCGTGTGTCAGTGCACCGCTGCCATTTCCTTGTCGAGCCGGTCGGCCGGCACCGCGCCCGGCAGGCGGCGGCCGTCGGCGAGGAACACGGTAGGCGTGCCTTCCACGTTCATCGCATGTCCGAGCGCGAGATTCTTGTCGATCGCGGCAGTGTCGCAAGTCCCGGCCGCCGTGGGCGCCTGATGGTCTTGCATCCACGATTCCCACGCCTTCGCGCGATCGGTCGAGCACCAGATCGACTTCGACTTGGCGGTCGAATCCGGCGACAAAACGGGGTACAGGAACGTGTAAACCGTCACGTTGTCGATCGACTTCAGCGTGGTTTCGAGCTGCTTGCAGTACGGGCAGTTCGGGTCGGAGAACACCGCGATTTTGCGCGATCCGTTGCCCTTCACGACCTTCACCGCGTTGGCGAACGGCAGGCTCGCGAAGTCGATCCGACTGGTTTCCGACAGGCGCGCTTCCGTCAGATTCTTGCGCGTCTTCGTGTCGACCATGTCGCCGAGCAGCACGTAGTCGCCGTTGGCGTCGCTGTAGACGATCTGGCTGCCGAGGTTCACTTCATACAAGCCGGCAATCGGCGACTTGGTCACGCTTTTGATCGTCACGTCCGCGAGACGCGTTTGCAACGTGGCCTTGAGTTTGTCGGTGGACTGGTCGGCTTGCGCGGAGCAGCCGATGGTGACAGCGGCAATCGCAAGCATGGCGGTCGCCATGCGGAAGGTTCGTTTCATGCTGAATTCCTGATTCAATCGCGCGCTGCGCGCGTTGTGCGTTCATGCCGTTGCCCTCCTTTGCTTGGGAAGGCCGCAGCAACTGTGCGTTCATGATACCTGTCTCACCGGTTCGGCATGCCGCGCCGGGTTAGAGCCGGGTTGGAGTCGAGTGGAAGCCGTAATGCGGCCCGCCTTTCAGCCGAGCGCGGCCGACACGAGCCAGCGCTTGATGAACGGCTGCGCACCGACGAAAGCCATGCCGCTATTGCGCACGATCTTGGCCAGCGGGCCGGGCACGGAAAACAGTTTTTGCAGACCGTCGGTGGCGATCATCAGCGCACGAATGTCTTCGCGGCGCGCGCGTTCGTAGCGCCGCAGCAGGACCATGTCGCCGAGATCGCGAAACGACTCCTTGCCCGCGACGACATCGGCAAGCGCGGCGACGTCGCGCAGACCGAGGTTCATGCCCTGCCCGGCGAGCGGATGGATCAGATGCGCGGCGTCGCCGACCAGCGCGACGCGCGGCGCCACCAGGCGATCGACAGTTTGCAACGCGAGCGGAAATCCCTGTGCCGGCGTCACGCAGTCGAGGCCGCCAAGCTGGCCGCCCGTCACGCGCTCCACTTCTGCTGCGAGCTGTGCCGGATCGAGCGCGATCAGCCGCTCGGCGTGCTCCGTGCGCGCCGACCACACGAGCGACACGTGACCGTCAGGCATCGGCAGCAGCGCGATGATCTCGCCATCCTTGAACAATTGGTAAGCGGTCTCGCCGTGCGGTTTCTCGGCCTTGAAGTTCGCGACGACGCCAGTCTGCCGGTAGTCGCGCCGGTTCATCTTCGAGCCGATCTGCGCGCGCACCCATGAATGCGCGCCGTCTGCGCCGACGAGCAGATCCGCCGCGAGCACGCTGCCGTTCGCGAGACCGACGCTCGCGCTGTCGGCGGTGAAATCGAGCGCTTGCGCGCGGCTGTCGATCCACGTGAGGTTAGGCTGGAAGCGCAGCGCCGCATCGAGCGCGCGCTCGATCACCGACGACTCGACGATCCACGCCAGTTGCGGCACCGAAGCCTGAAATGCGGAGAAATGCAGTTCGGCGTGGGCGTCGCCGTAGACGCGCATGTCGTAGACGGGGCCAAGCCGCGACAAGTCGAGCGCCTGCCAGACACGCAAGCGCTCGAGCAACGCCTGCGAACTCGACGACAACGCGTACACCCGCGAGTCGAATGAAGCGCCGGCGGCGAGCGGCGCGCAGGGCTGCGCGAGCAGCGCGACGCGCAATCCGCCTTGCGTGAGCGCAAGCGCCGCGGTCTTGCCGACCAGCCCACCGCCGATCACGGCGGCATCGAAAGTCTGATGGTGTGCGTTCATCCGCGCATTATAGCTGCGGGGTTGCGAGGGACGGATCGGGCGCGCAGCTTTCTGAAGCCACGTCAAGAAGCTGATTGGAACGGGTTACAATTGCGCTTTCCGTGACAGAACTCGCCCAGAATCGTCGAGGCAACACCCGCTCTGGCGTCGCGTCCCGCTCCGCTGCGTTCCCTTTGCCGCCAAACGCGAAGGCTTCCCGAATCCTGCACACAGCGTCGAGCGCATCACGCAATTTACTGAATTACTGAAGGATTTCCATGAGCCTCAAATGCGGCATCGTCGGCTTGCCTAACGTCGGCAAGTCCACTCTGTTCAACGCGCTGACCAAGGCGGGCATCGCCGCCGAAAATTACCCGTTCTGCACGATCGAGCCGAACGTCGGCATTGTCGAAGTGCCGGACGCGCGCCTGAAGGCGCTCGCCGAAATCGTCAAACCCGAGCGCATTCTGCCGGCCGTCGTCGAATTCGTGGACATCGCCGGTCTGGTGGCGGGCGCGAGCAAGGGCGAAGGCCTCGGCAACCAGTTCCTCGCGAACATCCGCGAAACCGATGCGATCACGCACGTTGTCCGCTGCTTTGAAGACGAAAACGTGATTCACGTGGCCAACAAGATCGATCCGCTGTCGGACATCGAGGTCATCAACACCGAACTGGCGCTCGCGGACCTCGCAACGGTCGAAAAAGCGCTCGCGCGTTATTCGAAGGCCGCCAAGTCTGGCAACGACAAGGAAGCCATCAAGAACGCCGCGGTGCTGGAAAAGGTGCGTGCGCAACTGGATCAGGCCAAACCGGTCCGGGCGCTCGATCTGTCGGACGAAGAAAAGGCCACGCTCAAGCCGTTCTGCCTGATCACGGCAAAGCCGACCATGTACGTCGCGAACGTGAAGGAAGACGGCTTCACGAATAATCCGCATCTGGACGCGGTGACGAAGTACGCGGCGTCGGAAAACGCGCCGGTGGTCGCCGTTTGCGCGGCAATCGAAGCGGAAATCGCCGACCTCGACGAAGCCGATATGGAAGTGTTCCTCGCCGACATGGGCATGGAAGAGCCGGGCCTGAACCGCGTGATTCGCGCCGGCTTCAAGCTGCTGGGCCTGCAAACTTACTTCACGGCCGGCGTGAAGGAAGTACGCGCATGGACCATTCATGTGGGCGACACGGCGCCGCAAGCTGCGGGCGCGATCCACACGGACTTCGAGCGCGGCTTTATTCGCGCGCAGACCATCTCTTTCAACGACTACATCGCCTATAAGGGCGAGCAAGGCGCGAAAGAAGCCGGCAAGATGCGCGCCGAAGGCAAGGAATATGTCGTACACGACGGCGACGTGATGAACTTCCTGTTCAACGTGTAACGCCCGGCGCTTTCCTTGAGCGCCTAACAGCTGATACTTGGCCGCGTCGCTGCGCGCGGCTCCCGCCTGTAATACGTCTGCCTGTCAAAGCCCGCTTCGCGCGGGCTTTGTGCTTTTTTGCGGGTTTCGGAAGTGTCTGGCAATGCTGTGCGATCGATCTTGAGCGCGCCGGGATTGTGCGCGGGTGCAGGTGTCACCCTTGGCTCACCCCAACCCGCCGAGTATTCGATGCAACCGCAAATGTTTCAATTTCATGACATGCGATGTTAAATTGCGGCATTCGGCGTCACAGTAAAAGCGACGCCGGACTGTCATCGAACACAAATAGAATCGCGCGATTCGCAATTGCGCCCTTTCCGCATCTGCATTGCTGAGACGGGAGGTGGCGCTTTAGCGCTAACTCCTTCCTATCGACCGCGTTGCATGGGACGGGAGCAAGCGCTCAAGCGCTAACTCCCATCGACCGCTTTGCATGGGATGGGAGCAAGCGCTCAAGCGCTAACTCCCATCGACCGCTTTGCATGGGATGGGAGTAAGCGCTCAAGCGCTAACTCCCATCGAC
>NZ_JAWRXU010001196.1:0-253 GCF_046534895.1 Paraburkholderia sp. SIMBA_053
CTGGTCAAGCCGTTCTCGCCAGAGGAAATGTCCGCCCGCATCGAGGTGCTGTTGCGCCGCCGGCCGCGCACTGCAAAGCAGGAGGCCATCTTGCGCTTCCGGTCGCTGGAACTCGATCTGGTGCGCCGCAAGGTCTCGCGCCACGAGCGCGAACTCACGCTTAAACCGACCGAATTCCGTGTTCTGGAGTTCATGTTGCGTCACCCCGGTCAGGTGCTCACGCGCACGATGATCTTTGAAGCAGTAGGGGGTT
>NZ_JAWRXU010001197.1:0-253 GCF_046534895.1 Paraburkholderia sp. SIMBA_053
GTTTCATCAAAAGTAATCTCCGAATTGTTTTTTTGTTCTAACGAAAGAGTCGAGCCTGATCTTTCTTCATGCACATGTCCATCTTCCGGATGTCTGTAATAGAAAGGTCCGTTTTCTTCTACGAAGTTATTTGCTTTGGCAGCAGCTGTATTTTGAGCTCCGGCTTGCTTCGGAATAAAATAACCTGTTGTACTCTGGTCTTCTACCAAATATTTATTGGCAACGCGAAGTACATCAGCAGGAGTTACTTTTT
>NZ_JAWRXU010001198.1:0-253 GCF_046534895.1 Paraburkholderia sp. SIMBA_053
TCGGGGATCGCCCACACCGGCGTGCGCTCGTCGTGGAGGACCGCACGCACGGCATCGATCACGGCGTCGAGCGCGTCGGGGTCTGCCCGGTTCACGGCGACAGCGAAGAGTTCGGCCCGTTCGGCGTCGAGCTCGGACAGCGCCAGTTCTGCGATCTGTCCGACGGCAGCGGCTGCCCGAGCGGTCGTCGTGCCCAGCTGCTCCGCCTGGCGCTGCTGATCACGACCGCTGAGCACGAGCATGACCGGCGCCC
>NZ_JAWRXU010001199.1:0-253 GCF_046534895.1 Paraburkholderia sp. SIMBA_053
GGCTGCTGACGCAGCGCCAGGGTCTCGCCAACACGCTCACCGAGTCGCCCGAAAACACGGACAAGAGCCACATCCTCTGGATCGAACCCGTCGAGAACATCGAGAAACGCGAGGCGCTGTGGAGCCGCATCGTCTCGGGCGACCGCCCGGAGCGTTTCTGATGATGCGCCCCGGGCTCACCTTCAAGCTCTCAGTGCTGCTCGCGCTGATCGGCGTGCTCGCGTCCGGCACGACGGGTTATTACGCGTATCGC
>NZ_JAWRXU010001200.1:0-253 GCF_046534895.1 Paraburkholderia sp. SIMBA_053
GCCTGATAAGCCGGTCCAGCCGCTGCCTCGCGCGCCGCTATCGCTGCGTCGAGATCCGCAGGCGTGCGCGCAATTTGGTTCAGCGCATCCCAGCGCGCCTGATTGTTGGCGTTCTCCCTCGCCGTCAGCGCAATCTTGAAATCCGGATTGTCGTTTGCCGCGGCCTTCTCTGTCGCAACGAGGACCGGGCTCGGCGCGGCCTGCGCGGTCGTAGGCGCGCTCCCCTGAACGAACGTCGGCGCTGTGCGGATGT
>NZ_JAWRXU010001201.1:0-253 GCF_046534895.1 Paraburkholderia sp. SIMBA_053
ATTTGCCCTACCGGGCTTTTTAAAAACGCAACGCCACCCGAGTGCCCCGGGCAGTGCCATGAATAAGAGCCGTCTGAGGCATAATCCATCAGGGCGTTAAAAAACGGCGGCGCTAATGCATCCAGGTATTTTTTCGCTTCACGGATAATATGTTTAGCAACAAACTCCGGCGTATCTTCAAACATATGGATAAAGCCGTGCAGCTCACGCAGTACATCATTAGGTACATGACGCGTGGTGCGGGTTTCACCAT
>NZ_JAWRXU010001202.1:0-253 GCF_046534895.1 Paraburkholderia sp. SIMBA_053
CATACCCCTGTTGCCAGAAAAGCTCCATGGCTCTCCTTAATGCTTCTTCTTCATCAACTTCTTTATTTCTAGCCATGTACTCCCACCTTAGAACGTATTATCTCTTATTTCTGAGAAAGGATTTAGAATTATTTGACGCACTTAGAGTGCAACAATTTTATACTATTCATTCCCCCAATAAATTCTTTAGGTAATTTAAGAATGA
The DNA here is from genome assembly GCF_046534895.1 of Paraburkholderia sp. SIMBA_053. Lineage (NCBI taxonomy): Bacteria > Pseudomonadati > Pseudomonadota > Betaproteobacteria > Burkholderiales > Burkholderiaceae > Paraburkholderia > Paraburkholderia sp. SIMBA_053. Next base: position 206 of record NZ_JAWRXU010001202.1, read on the forward strand.
TCATTCTTATTTGGATAAAAAAACTGTTAGATCTAACTCGTTTTGAGT
>NZ_JAWRXU010001203.1:0-253 GCF_046534895.1 Paraburkholderia sp. SIMBA_053
TCTTCACCTTCGCCTCGACGTACGCGTCGCGATATGACCTTCTTTCGGCCGGTCTCGTCATTGCGACCGTTCCGCTGGCGATCTTCTATCTGATTCTGCAGCGCAAGATCGTCGAAGGATTCTCGTCCGGGATCAAGGGTTGATGATGACGGTCACCGACACCGACCCCGAGGAGGTCTACCTTGAGGAGCACGGAGTGCCGGGGACGCTCGGACGCCCGGCCGGGCATATCGCGGTGCCACGTTCGCCAGAG
>NZ_JAWRXU010001204.1:0-253 GCF_046534895.1 Paraburkholderia sp. SIMBA_053
GCTAGCGTGGTGCGCATGCCTCTCCGCTCATATGTCTCCCGCAGCCGTTCCGAAGGCGGTGCCTCGTGAGCACCGACGTGTGGTTCCTCGCGGCGAACGCCTCGTTCGACGAGTTCGTCGCCGCATTCCAGCCGGGCGACGCCGGGCGTGACTTCGGTGAGGGGCAGACCCTGTTGCACCGCGCTTTGACCCACGGCGACCTGTCTGCACGCGTGGCGATCAGTTCGTTCCTGCTCGACGAGGGGGCCGATGC
>NZ_JAWRXU010001205.1:0-253 GCF_046534895.1 Paraburkholderia sp. SIMBA_053
CGATTCGTCGACGGGTGTCATGAAGTTATACGAATTCATCAGGAACACGTCGGGATGAAGCGGCGCATCGTCGCCGCCCGTTCCCGCCGGCGTGAAGATCGCCTTGATGATCGCGTGCGACGGGAAGCGCACTTCGTAATGCTGCTTGCGGTCGCACCGCCCTTCGAAGCCGACGAACTGCGCATAGAACGGCGCCACGTCGACATCGCGCATCCAGCGCGAGACCGTCACGCCATGCGCGGCGACCTCGGTT
>NZ_JAWRXU010001206.1:0-253 GCF_046534895.1 Paraburkholderia sp. SIMBA_053
TCTATTCGAGCATGTGCACGGCGAATCGCGCGATCGGGGCCAGGCGATGGTCGATCTGCTGCGAATGTACGAGGAGCATGGGCTGCATCTCGCTGCCGGCGAACTGCCCGACTATCTGCCCGTGTTCCTCGAATATCTGTCGCGTCTTCCGCCCGCGGATGCACGTGCGCTGCTCGCGGAGACGGGCGAAATACTGCAATCGATCACCACGCAGCTCGCGAAACGGGGCAGCCCCTACAGCTTCGTCGTGGGC
>NZ_JAWRXU010001207.1:0-253 GCF_046534895.1 Paraburkholderia sp. SIMBA_053
GTTCGAGGCAGTGTTGCCATTGCCGGTGGCCTATCGCCTGCAGGTCGACTGGCCGGCTGCGCGGCAGGAGATCGAGGACGCCTACGGTTTCGGCCCGCAGTTGGACGAGGGCGTGTTGCAACGCCTGCACGAGGGCGATGGCGAAGCGCTGCGCCAGGCGCTGGGCGCGCATCCGGCCAGCTGTGCCGGCGTGCCCGGGGTGCGCTTCGCGGTATGGGCACCGAACGCGCGCCGGGTCGCGGTGGTCGGCGAC
>NZ_JAWRXU010001208.1:0-253 GCF_046534895.1 Paraburkholderia sp. SIMBA_053
GCGTTTCGCACGGTGCGCGATAACGTGATGAACATTCCTGTTCGTCTGAAAGATGCGCTCGCCGCAGAGACCGATCCGATGCGGGTCGAGTCGATGCTCGAGGCGGAACTTGCTCGCGCGCTTGCGTCCGTGGACGCATCCGCACTGCTGAGCGAAAACGACACGGATGACGCCGATGGGAGCGACCGAAGCATTTCTGAAGACGATCACGGAGGCGATACGGCCTGACAAGCGCATCGGCATTGCCGAGTGG
>NZ_JAWRXU010001209.1:0-253 GCF_046534895.1 Paraburkholderia sp. SIMBA_053
GCTTCAAACTGAATCCGTTCATCACGCTGATGGTGGTGTCCGTCGCGCTCGCGCTGGCCGTCGGCATGCCGATGACGTCGATTCTCAAGTCGTTCGAAACCGGGGTCGGCGGCACGCTCGGCCATATCGCGATCGTCGTCGGGCTCGGCACGATGCCTGGCAAGATGATGGCCGAGTCGGGCGGTGCCGAGCGCATCGCGCGCACGCTGATCGATCTGTTCGGGCCGAAGAACGTGCACTGGGCGATGATGTG
>NZ_JAWRXU010001210.1:0-253 GCF_046534895.1 Paraburkholderia sp. SIMBA_053
TGTATTAATTGCTAAAGTAATAAGGTTTACGATGAAAAATTGAGCTAACATCCATTTATGTACAGTTGCTTGAAACACCCACGATTTGTTCCAATAGTAGCTGTTTATGACGCCAATGAAATAAGATAGTACGTTAGCCAATATATAATTCATATCAAAGTGGATGAGTGCTAAGTAACTGATAATGGTGAGCAGGGTATTCATTATCCCTACAAATCCGAATTTCAGGAATTTTATCACGGTTGCATAATCC
>NZ_JAWRXU010001211.1:0-253 GCF_046534895.1 Paraburkholderia sp. SIMBA_053
GGCGTGATCGATCTGAAAGAGACGCGGAGCCTGGTCGAAAGCGCCGGGTACGTTGGCATGACGGAAGTGGAGATTTTCTCCAAAGATGTCTGGTGGAAAGCGCCACCGGACGAGGTTCTGAGGTGTTGTGCCGACCGGTTGCAAACCGTCTGCTAAATGTCAGCGCTGCAGCAGGACGACAAATTGCCGATACGGCGGTCGGACATGTTAAAGAACCGGTACCCGACGCGTCGAGTCAACTTCCAATTGAGTG
>NZ_JAWRXU010001212.1:0-253 GCF_046534895.1 Paraburkholderia sp. SIMBA_053
GCGCGAGTTCGGTGCCGTCGAGCAGACTGCGCACCCTGACCAGGTCCGCCTCGAGAGTCGCCTCACTCACGTGCAGCTCGTCAGCCGTGTCGAACACGTCGATGCCGGCGGGCTCGTCGAGCAGCAGCCGCACCAGCGTGTGCAGACGATCGCGGGGCGCGGACTCGCCGGTCTGGCGCATCCGGAGCGCACCACGGGCACCGGATCCTGCGCGATACCCGGCCGGGCCGGATTCGATCACGCCGGCCCCCGG
>NZ_JAWRXU010001213.1:0-253 GCF_046534895.1 Paraburkholderia sp. SIMBA_053
GTCCGCGTCGTGGCAAAGCCTCGTCGCGACATTCCGCGAGCTGAGCGAGACGCCCGTCGAAGAACGTGCGGATCCGGACGTGCTGTTCGGCAGCTACTATCGATCGAACGCGATCACCAGCCGCTACGCGAACTGAACACGACACGGTGCCTTACCGGCGTACTGACGGCCGTACGGACAAACGGCCGAACTGAGCCACGAATCGCCCTCGCTTCCGCCGATTGAATGCGCCTGGTGGCTCTTATACTTCTTT
>NZ_JAWRXU010001214.1:0-253 GCF_046534895.1 Paraburkholderia sp. SIMBA_053
TGAGCTTGAAACAATAGTAATCAGGAATTTCTGTTTTAAAAGCTCAAAAAATAACAATAAAATTGTACCTGTTCTACGCGGTTCATGTACAATATAAATGTATAAATATTTTTTGGGAAAGTAGTTTATTCCACCTTTGCCCGATAGTAAGTTGCAAAAAAAAGATTCTCAATTGGTTCTTCAAAAAAATCTGCAATACTTTTTGCTCTGCTAAAAATCAAACCTTTTCTCCCTGATTCTACATCGTATAAAG
>NZ_JAWRXU010001215.1:0-253 GCF_046534895.1 Paraburkholderia sp. SIMBA_053
CGGTGCAGCTCGTGCATGAAGGCCGTGCGCAGGCACTGATGAAAGGCTCGCTGCACACGGACGAGTTGATGGGCGCCGTGGTCGCGCGCGCCACCGGCCTGCGTACCGAGCGGCGCGTGAGCCACTGCTTCATCATGGACGTGCCGGGTCGGGCTGAAGCGCTCATCATCACCGACGCCGCCGTCAACATCACGCCCACGCTCGATGAAAAACGCGACATCGTGCAGAACGCAATCGACCTCGCGCATGCGCT
>NZ_JAWRXU010001216.1:0-253 GCF_046534895.1 Paraburkholderia sp. SIMBA_053
GCAGGCGAAAACGGCTATCTCGGGCGCGAGGAAATCGACGTGATCTCGCCCGCGCTGAAGCTCGCTAACGGTGAAGGCATCGACGCGCGCGGTCCTTATCCGGCCGACACGCTGTTTCAGCCGCGTTATCTGGACGAAGCCGACTGCGTGCTTGCCATGTTCCACGATCAGGGCTTGCCGGTACTGAAGTACGCGACGTTCGGCGAAGGCATCAACATCACGCTCGGCTTGCCGATTATCCGCACGTCGGTCG
>NZ_JAWRXU010001217.1:0-253 GCF_046534895.1 Paraburkholderia sp. SIMBA_053
CGAGCACCCGCGCGCCCTTGTCGGCTGCCTGTCGAGCGGCGTCCGCGATGATCGCGAGATTCGCGTCGACATCGCCGGGGACGCCGGGGTGCTGCAGGCCGGCGATGGTCAGGGTCATGCGGTCGTCTCCCTCGGGTGCGTCGTTGCACCTATCAAACAGATCAATTTGATCTATTCGATGACCATTGTGTGTCGATCGTGTTTCCTCCGCAAGGGGCATGCGAATTCGGGAGCACATGAAGGGGGGACGGAT
>NZ_JAWRXU010001218.1:0-253 GCF_046534895.1 Paraburkholderia sp. SIMBA_053
CAAGCGCATGCTGAAAGACGTAAAGGATCTGACCGACCCGGAGACCAATATCGAGGTCGGCTCCGCGATTCTGTACGGCTACATGAAATCGGCGGGCGGCGATCTGAATGCCGCGCTGAAGAGCTACGGTGGATCGCAGGCGTATGCGGAGAAGGTCAACGGCCGCGTGAAGACATTCGCGGAAGTCGCGGAGGTGGATGCCAGCGCGGCATCGGGCGCGGACCAGCCGCTGCCGTCGCGCGACGGCGGATGC
>NZ_JAWRXU010001219.1:0-253 GCF_046534895.1 Paraburkholderia sp. SIMBA_053
GGAAGAAGTTGATCGTGATGGCCGCCCACAGGGTGAAGAGGTAGAAGCCCGCGCGTCCGGCGAAGAAGCGCCACGGGACCTTGCGGCTTCCGCGCTCGGCCGTGGTCGCGGTGGTGCCGACCTCGAGCGCGTCGTGGTTCTCGTCGTCGACGAGCGGAAGCTGGGGGGATGCGGTGGTCACTGTGCACCTCCGTGCGAGCCGGCGGTCGCGAAGTGCTTGTCGGGGTCGGGAGAGGCCGCCCGCAGTTCGCGC
>NZ_JAWRXU010001220.1:0-252 GCF_046534895.1 Paraburkholderia sp. SIMBA_053
TCGATGTTCTCGATCAGCTGGTCGGCTAGCGACTGCATGGCGTCGTCGGACGCCCATGCAACGTGAGGTGTCAGGATGAAGTTGGGCAGATCGAGCTCGAGCAGCGGATTGCCCGCGACGGGCGGCTCCTGGCTCAGCACGTCGAAGCCTGCACCGGCGATCAGTCCTTCCTTGAGCGCCGTGGCGAGCGAGGCTTCGCACACCAGCCCGCCGCGCGCCGTGTTGATCAGCAGGCAGTTGCGCTTCATGCTG
>NZ_JAWRXU010001221.1:0-252 GCF_046534895.1 Paraburkholderia sp. SIMBA_053
GATTTTGAGAACGACAGCGACTTCCGTCCCAGCCGTGCCAGGTGCTGCCTCAGATTCAGGTTATGCCGCTCAATTCGCTGCGTATATCGCTTGCTGATTACGTGCAGCTTTCCCTTCAGGCGGGATTCATACAGCGGCCAGCCATCCGTCATCCATATCACCACGTCAAAGGGTGACAGCAGGCTCATAAGACGCCCCAGCGTCGCCATAGTGCGTTCACCGAATACGTGCGCAACAACCGTCTTCCGGAGC
>NZ_JAWRXU010001222.1:0-252 GCF_046534895.1 Paraburkholderia sp. SIMBA_053
TCAACAGCATCTACATGATGGCCGACTCCGGTGCGCGTGGTTCTGCGGCACAGATTCGTCAGCTTGCTGGTATGCGTGGTCTGATGGCGAAGCCGGATGGCTCCATCATCGAAACGCCAATCACCGCGAACTTCCGTGAAGGTCTGAACGTACTCCAGTACTTCATCTCCACCCACGGTGCTCGTCAAGGTCTGGCGGATACCGCACTGAAAACTGCGAACTCCGGTTACCTGACTCGTCGTCTGGTTGACG
>NZ_JAWRXU010001223.1:0-252 GCF_046534895.1 Paraburkholderia sp. SIMBA_053
ACCGGTCGGGGCTCTCGCCGCTGGCCGTCGTGGTCGCGGCAATTTTCTGGAGCTGGCTGTGGGGGCCGATCGGCCTCGTGCTGTCCACGCCGCTCACGCTGTGCGTGGTGACGCTCGGGCGTTACGCCGACCGTCTGAACTTTCTCACGGTGCTGCTCGGCGATCAGCCGGCGCTCACGCCCGCGCAGAACTTCTATCAGCGGCTGCTCGCCGACGATCCGCATGAGGCGATCGTGCAGGCCGAGCGTCTGT
>NZ_JAWRXU010001224.1:0-252 GCF_046534895.1 Paraburkholderia sp. SIMBA_053
GCGTGACCGTGGGGGCGCCGGCCGCGCCGCCGCCGTTCGTCACGATGAGCGCGAACGGGTGTCGGCGGACCAGCTCGTTGACCTCGTGCTGAGAGGGGGCGAGGTACTTCTCGAACTCGTACACGGTCAGCCCGCAGCGCACAGGATCGCGTCCCACGCCGTCTCGCTTGCGAGGGTGGCGACGGCGGTGGAGTTCAGCGAGAGCCGGCCCCTGGACGTGCTGGGGTTCTCGGGCAGCGCGACCTCGTCGGT
>NZ_JAWRXU010001225.1:0-252 GCF_046534895.1 Paraburkholderia sp. SIMBA_053
GTGCAAGACGCTTCGCCGGATGATCCGCCGGCAATTGCGCCGCCACCAGCACGGGGCTCGCGGGCAGGAACGTGCCGTTGCAGTCGGCGCCGCACACGCGCAGGAAGTCGTTGTTGCCCACGCCGTGATTGTGATAGATCAGCCCTTTGTAGCCGCGCTCGCGCAGCGTCTTCGGCGGCAGTGCGGCGGGTGTGCCGGCCGCGCCGACCACGACGGCATCGGGATGCGTCGCGAGGATTTTCAGCACCTGGC
>NZ_JAWRXU010000166.1:0-400 GCF_046534895.1 Paraburkholderia sp. SIMBA_053
CCGGCGAGCGGGCTGACGACGCTGGTCGGCGGCCTCCTGCCGGTTAATCGTAAGTAGTCCGCATAAGCGGTGCTGATGCGCGGATGCGGCGCGCGTGGCATCGGCTGGGACACTTCACGGTTCCCGCCGATGCCGCTCGCAAAGACAGTGAGACTCATCGCGCGATACCTGCTGGAACGAACACGCTTCGATTTCACGGCTGCGAGGCATCGCCGTCGATGCCCGCGACACTCCGCGCGATGGGCGCTGCATTCAAGCTTCGCGCACTGCATGACGTAATACATGGTGGGACGGCAAAGTTCGTCCGGCCATACATAAGCGGGCGCCGTCAGGCGGCAAGGCCATGCCGCGCATCGACAGGCGCCCGTAAAACAAGATGGCATACGAGGACAATCCGATG
>NZ_JAWRXU010001226.1:0-252 GCF_046534895.1 Paraburkholderia sp. SIMBA_053
CATGGACATCGACATGGTGTCGTTCACCGGTTCAACCAGGGCCGGTGTGTTGATCGCTGAGGCGGCTGCTCCCTCGGTCAAGCGCGTGGCTCAGGAACTGGGCGGGAAGTCGGCTAACGTCATTCTCGACGATGCCGACCTCAAAGCCGCAGCTAAGTGGATTCACTCGCGCATTTTCCAACACAGGCCAGTCGTGTCACGCTCCGTCGAGAATCTTGGTTCAAGAGAACCAGGTGGAAGAGGTATTGGCCT
>NZ_JAWRXU010001227.1:0-252 GCF_046534895.1 Paraburkholderia sp. SIMBA_053
CCGCGTTCTTCAAGCAGAGCCTCGTCGAGCCCGGTCGCGAATTCGTCGGATTCCAGAACATCATCGATGTGCTGACCGGCGACTTCTTCCGTCTGCTGGGTCAGACGCTCGTGTTCACGGTCGGCACGACGATCGCCCCCTTCGTGGTCGGCTTCGGTCTGGCGCTCGCGCTGAACACCCGAATCCGTGGGGCGAAGGTCATGCGCGGCCTGATGCTCATCCCCTGGCTGATCCCCGGTGTCGTGGTGTCGT
>NZ_JAWRXU010001228.1:0-252 GCF_046534895.1 Paraburkholderia sp. SIMBA_053
GTATCTGCTCCACGAAAACACCTGGCTATTCCGAGGGCCGACCAGGTGTGAGAGCACGGTACTACAAAGATATGTCTAACAGTGGTGGAAAAAGAGGGGTGTCCTTCCGGAACACCCCTAACACGCACTGCTTTCCGGGGTATGCAGCCCCCAGAAACTACTACAAACTTGATTCTAACGTTAACGCGCGGAGACGTAAACTCATCTCTGCAACAGCTGGAACCAGGGACCAAGCGGGTTGCCTTCACGGGC
>NZ_JAWRXU010001229.1:0-252 GCF_046534895.1 Paraburkholderia sp. SIMBA_053
GGCGATCACATCGAGATCGTGTTCGATCACGACAACGCTGTGCCCCGCGTCAGCGAGCCGATGCAGCACGCGAATCAGCTTTGCGACGTCGGCCATATGCAGGCCGACAGTCGGTTCGTCGAGCACGTATAGCGTGTGCGGCGCCTTTTGTCCGCGGCGTGTGATGTCGTCGCGCACCTTGCTCAGTTCGGTGACCAGCTTGATGCGCTGCGCCTCGCCGCCCGACAGCGTCGGCGACGGCTGGCCGAGCGT
>NZ_JAWRXU010001230.1:0-252 GCF_046534895.1 Paraburkholderia sp. SIMBA_053
GGACGGCATACCGACGATGCTTTCGCCCGAACAGGAAGCTGCCTCACAAAAGAACATAGAGGACGCGGGAAAGATCAGCCCGTCGGAAGCGAAAGAGATCGGCGAGGCGGAGTGGCCGAAATACCTGGATAAGCTTAATAAAGCCCGGTTCCAGCAATTTCGCGGTGCATTCCAATCTATGCAAACCGCAGTGAACCAGTTACAGGCTGACCGAACGGCAGACGTTGCCGCATGGCTGAAAGCACCGCTACT
>NZ_JAWRXU010001231.1:0-252 GCF_046534895.1 Paraburkholderia sp. SIMBA_053
CACCCTGTTATTGCAGGATTTCGCGCCTCCGGGCAAACATTCACTGCAGGAGCGACTGGCACCACTGCGTCAGAAAGCAGTCCTTACAACATTACTGGTCACCTTTTTCGCAGTTTGCTCTGAGCACATTGTTTACAGCTATGTCAGTGTACTGCTGCAGGATACTGTGCTGGCCGGAAACGCTATTTTGCCCGTAGCACTGTTGATTTTCGGGGTTGGCGCCGTGATTGGTAACTTTATCTCCGGTGTGAT
>NZ_JAWRXU010001232.1:0-252 GCF_046534895.1 Paraburkholderia sp. SIMBA_053
GTGAGAGGACGTGCGGGGTGACGTGAATTAGTTGGCGGCCGTGCTAGGCGGCGGTTCCGTTTCGGATTCCGCCTCGCTTTGCGCGAGGTCGCGCAGCGTGCGCCGATACCACAGCGTCCAGATCATCAGCGCGCCGAAGATGCCGTAGCCGACGAACGGCGACACCACCAGCACGCGCTCGATCGGCCAGTGCCACGCCATCCAGCCGCGCAGCGCGGTTTCGCCCGTGAGGCCGAGGCCCCACGTAGCCGT
>NZ_JAWRXU010001233.1:0-252 GCF_046534895.1 Paraburkholderia sp. SIMBA_053
CGTCGATCGACGGTAATCGGTCGCGCCACACCCGTCGATCACCTTTGATGCGGTATCGAATCGGGGGAAGCTGCAGGATTGCGTACAACGCTTCTCGTGTGCCTCGCCGCCTGCCTGGCGATGCTCCAGGTGAATGCGCTGTTCACCCAGGCCGGGTCGTTCGCCGCTGCTCGATCTGATGCGTCTGCACGGCGGCGCCTGACTCGGGCAATATGGACCGGTAAAGGGCGTGACGGGTGCACCAACGTTTGT
>NZ_JAWRXU010001234.1:0-252 GCF_046534895.1 Paraburkholderia sp. SIMBA_053
GGTGGGGATGCCGTCTCATCCCATAGAGACAGCCGTACGAATTCCTCCGGGGGGCGGGATTCAGGCAGCGGTCGGTCGGGATCCTCGGGGGAGGAGAGCCCGGCCACCGGCTCTGAGAGGGGAACGGGGCCGTCGATCTGGGGACCGGCGGCCCCCCACCCGAACCTGAACGACCGGAGAGCGCAGGGTTGCGCGTCGCGCGATGCTCTGCTGCCTCTAGGCGTGCAGCCGTGGTCCTGACCACACTCGTGC
>NZ_JAWRXU010001235.1:0-252 GCF_046534895.1 Paraburkholderia sp. SIMBA_053
GAACGCTTCCGCACAACTTGACCTCTTTGCCCAGGTTGCCTCTGCCTACGCTGAGGCGAAGCAGACGACGCTGTCAAACGACGCTCTGTACGAGTCGCTGATGGGTCGGATGGGAGTGAGCCGTGATGTCGCTGAAAAGCGGGAAAGTGTCGGCCGAGCTGGTCAGCGTCATTCTTTGTGGAAGCGCAAGATCCGGTTCGCTCAACAGACGCTCAAGCATCTCGGGATCCTTGAGCGTGACGCACAGAAGCG
>NZ_JAWRXU010001236.1:0-252 GCF_046534895.1 Paraburkholderia sp. SIMBA_053
GCTTCAATGAACAACGCATCGGCACCTGCTTCCAGATATCGCTCGGCGCGATCGAGCGCAGCGTCCAGTCCCTCGACGGCCACCGCATCGGTGCGCGCCAGGATCATCGTCTCGCTGTTCGATCGCGCATCGACTGCCGCGCGCAATTTGCCGCACATCTCTGCAACCGGGATTAATGACTTCCCGTCCAGATGCCCGCAACGTTTCGGGAAGGTCTGATCTTCCAGCTGGATCATGGCCGCGCCAGCGCGT
>NZ_JAWRXU010001237.1:0-252 GCF_046534895.1 Paraburkholderia sp. SIMBA_053
GGTCCAACCGCGCGCTGGACCTCCTCTGCGACCGGGCCATTGCGGGCGCGCAGGCGGCCAAGGTGCGCGTGCTCGAACTGCAGGCGCACTGGGGCCGTTGCACGCACGACATGTTCCGCGGCGCCTACGCTGACGCGTTGCGCCATTCCGGGGTCCTGCTCGGGGTGGTGCAGTCCTGGTCGGACCTGGCGGCGCTCAACCTCGCCCACCGGATCAGCGCGATGGCCAACCACTTCTGCGGCGCGTTCGATG
>NZ_JAWRXU010000167.1:0-399 GCF_046534895.1 Paraburkholderia sp. SIMBA_053
CCGCGGTTTTCGGTATCGCCCACCACTTGAATCGGCGACACGGCCACGCCGTCGATCTCTTCGATCACGCGATTCTGCGGCACGCCACGGTGGAATTCCATGAAGTGCTTTTTGCCGTCGCGGCGAATCGTCAAACGCAGCCACGCCGACAGCGCGTTCACGCACGACACGCCGACGCCGTGCAAGCCGCCCGACACCTTGTAGCTGTTCTGGTCGAACTTGCCGCCGGCGTGCAACTCGGTCATCACGATTTCGGCGGCGCTGCGCTTCGGCTCGTGCTTGTCGTCCATCTTGAGACCGGTGGGCACGCCGCGGCCGTTGTCGGTGATCGAGATGGAGTTGTCCGCGTGAATGATCACCTGGATGTCGTTGCAATAGCCGGCCAACGCTTCGTCGATC
>NZ_JAWRXU010001238.1:0-252 GCF_046534895.1 Paraburkholderia sp. SIMBA_053
GGCCACGCGCCGCATCCGCGAGGCGAGTCCGGAGACGCGCATCCTGGTCGTGACCACCTTCGCGCGCCCCGGCTACCTGCGGTCGGCGCTGGATGCCGGAGCCAGCGGATTCATCGTGAAGGACACTCCCGCCGAGCAGCTGGCGGAGGCGGTTCGTCGGGTGCATTCCGGGTTGCGCGTGCTGGATCCGGTGCTCGCGGCCGACAGCCTGTTCGACGGCGCGAACCCGCTGAGCGACCGCGAGCGTCAGGT
>NZ_JAWRXU010001239.1:0-252 GCF_046534895.1 Paraburkholderia sp. SIMBA_053
TTACTAACCCGTCGATGTAAGCAACACCTAAAGTGAATTTTTCTTCAATCGAAATTCGAAACTCTCGTACCACTAAGTCCGTACGCTGTCTCAGTGCTTTTTTCATGAGGGATAAATTATCTCCCACCCTCTCCGATAATTTCTGCTCTTCATGTGTAGAAGAAGCACTAGTTTTCTTAGTCTCCTTCTACTCCGCAGCTTTTTCTTTCCGCTGTTTGCATTTATTCGTTAACTCAGATAGCTTTTTTGTAC
>NZ_JAWRXU010001240.1:0-252 GCF_046534895.1 Paraburkholderia sp. SIMBA_053
GGGGCAGGTGGAGAGCCTGATCGCGCACCTGCATCTGGACGCGTTCGACGCCAACGAGCTGCGCCTGGCTGCGGCCCGGGAGGCGGGCTATCCCATCGACCCCAAGTTCCTGCTGGAGGCGGCGTGAGCCAGCAGTCCAATCCCGCCGCCGTGAGCGGCCAATCGAGAGGTATCACCATGTACGACCAGCAATTGAAGCAGCAGCAAGCGGGCTGTATCCCTATGAATTCCATCCCGAATTCCGGACCAATC
>NZ_JAWRXU010001241.1:0-252 GCF_046534895.1 Paraburkholderia sp. SIMBA_053
GACGTGCCGAGGAAGCGCTGGCGCGCGACGGAATCCGCGTGCGGTACGTGGTCGCGAATCCGTCGAGCTATCTGTACTTCGACGATGAACGTCCCGTGTCGCGCGGTGTTTTCCAGCATGTCGATACGCAGGCGTGTCCACGCGCTGTCGAGTGGAAGTACGGCATGGTCGACCCGCCTCCTTATGTTGCCTCGCAGGACGCGGCGCAAATCGAGGCCCGCTACGCGAAGCGCGATGTCGTGTATCTGCTTG
>NZ_JAWRXU010001242.1:0-252 GCF_046534895.1 Paraburkholderia sp. SIMBA_053
TGGCTTGCCCGTGGGCGCCGCTTTCACGTTGTTTGCGGTGGGGCGTGTCGTCGGGTGGATCGCGCATGCGATGGAACAGGCGCGCGACGGCGGCTTGATCCGGCCGCGGGCGAGGTATGTGGGGGAGAGTTGAGCGTTTCTTGTCGTCGGGCGGGGCACTCACGCGCCGGCCCGGGGGGTCCTTCTCTCTTCACGCAACGACTGTCGCGCAAAACGCTCCCCTCCGCTCCTTCACATAGCGCCGAGCCAACG
>NZ_JAWRXU010000168.1:0-399 GCF_046534895.1 Paraburkholderia sp. SIMBA_053
CTCGACCCGGAAAACGGCAAACTCTACAAGTGCAAGATGCACCTGGAAGACGGCGGGAACAAGCTGGTGGTGCGCGGGTATATTGGCGTGTCGCTGCTCGGGCGCTCGCAAACGTGGGTTCGTCAGCAGTAGCGAAGACGCGCTAACCCGGCGCGCGAGCGAAAAAAGAAAACGGCCGACGAGATGATCGTTCGGCCGTTTTTTCTACGTGATGTCGCGTGATTTGAATCGTCATGCAGCGTGTTTGAAGGGCGACGTGAAAGCAAACGGAGACGACGGCAACGGATTGACCGGCGGCGGGGTATATACCGCAGGGGCCACCGGAGCCGGCGCTTTCTGCGCTGCAGCGACGTTTTTCTTTTCCGCGCTCAGATGCGTGCGCATGCGTGCTTCCATCAT
>NZ_JAWRXU010001243.1:0-252 GCF_046534895.1 Paraburkholderia sp. SIMBA_053
GGCGCTCGTCCTCGCGCCGTTCGGCCATGCGCTCGGCGATGGCTTCATCGACCGAGCCGGCCTGCTCGCGGTTGCCGGACAGCAGCCCACGCGCGCGCTCGACCTGCTCGGCGTAACCCATCGCGCTGTCCGGCAGCGCGGTGCCGAGCTGGCGGCAGGCCTGCTCGATCTGGGTGCGACGACGCGCGCGCTCGTCGCGTTCGCGCTCGATGCGACTGCGTTCACGCTCCAGCGCCTCGACCTGTTCGCCGC
>NZ_JAWRXU010001244.1:0-252 GCF_046534895.1 Paraburkholderia sp. SIMBA_053
GAGAATGTGAGTTTCCGGTCGCGCTCGTGATCGAAGATGCGTTCGAGCCACACCTGAACCAGTGAAATTCCGCTCGTGAGGAACAGATAGATCACCGCCGCTGCGCCGAACACGGTAAAAAACTTGAAGTTCTGGCCGACGACCTGTTGCGAGCGAAAGGTGAGTTCGTTGACGAAAATGACCGAGGCGATCGAGGTTAGCTTCAACATGCCGATGGTGTCGTTGGCGAGGCCGGGGATCACCGCCCGCATG
>NZ_JAWRXU010001245.1:0-252 GCF_046534895.1 Paraburkholderia sp. SIMBA_053
GCTGCGGCGCGCAACGGGACTGACACGACCACACGAGATCCAGCATGTCGCCTCTTTCACTGATCAACTCGCTGCTCGGCTCGACGAGCGGCACATCGGGCAGCAGCGCGTCGAACGGCGTGCACGCCAGCACGCTGCCGTTCTCGACGACGCTGCAGCAAAGCATCGCCGCGCAGAACCAGGTTGCCGCGCCGTCGCCTGCTCCCGCGCCGGCACCCACGCCGACGCCGGCGCCGTCCGCATCGAATGGCT
>NZ_JAWRXU010000027.1:0-10938 GCF_046534895.1 Paraburkholderia sp. SIMBA_053
GCTCCCGTACCACTGGGCTCCAGTGACAGCCTTTACATGACGGCGGAAGAAGCCGCGAATGCACTGAATGTCAGCGTGCCCACGCTCTATACCTATGTCAGCCGCAAGAACATCCGCGCGCACAAGACCCGCGGCAGCCGGGTCAGCCGCTACCTGCGCTCGGACATTGAACAGATCAGGTCGGGAGTCGCGCCTGCCTCGGCTCGCGACACCGCGCCGGGTCTTACGGGTTCCTCGGCTATCACCTTGATGACAGAGGCCGGCTCGTTCTATCGCGGCGTGAGCGCCATCGATCTGGCGGAAGAGGCCACCCTGGAGGACGTTGCCCGGCTGCTGTGGGATGTCGGCGACTTCGATCCCTTTGAAGCCCCAGCAACCCCGCTGCCTCCGCACAGTGATGCACTGCTCAAGGCCTGTAGCAACTTTGGTGCGCTGGACCGCGCCATCATGCTGCTGCCCGCCATCGAGGCGGCGAATCCTCGCGCGCACGATCTTGGCAAGCATGGCTTTCTTCGCTCCGGGGCAGACGTGTTGCGCTGGTTCGCGGCCTGGATGCTGGGACAGTCATCTCCGGCCGGGCTGCCGCTGCATCGCTACATTGGTGCGACGACAAAATGCGGGCCCAAACTCGAGGATGCCGCACGCAGGGTGCTCGTCCTGTCTGCCGATCAGGCGCTACATCCCGCAACCTACGTCGCCCGGGCGGCGGCCAGTACCGGCGCAACACCCTATCGGTGCGTGATCGCCGGCCTCTCGGCTGCCACGGGCAAACGCTTGCCGGCTGTTCGCGTCGGGGCCTTTTCCCGCTTCCTGGCCGAAATCGACAACGCGCAGGATGCGACTGGGCCAGTCACGATTCGCGTGCGCGAGAGTGAAGACATTCCTGGCTTCGGCTACTCGCCTTTCGATGCGCCAGATCCACGTTCGGCGGCGTTGTGGTCCGCGTTGCGCACCCTGCTGGCTACTGATCGAAACTTCGCACGCTTCGAGCGCGCCATCAGCCTCGCCATCGAACTGACGGGCCAGCAACCGGATTTCGCGCTGCTGGCCGCCTATGTGAACCGCCGCATCGGCGCTGAGCCGGACGCGAACCTGGTGCGGCTGGGGCGTATTGCCGGTTGGGTGGCGCATGCGTGGGAGCAGCAGAACGAAATGCCGCTGGTACGCTGGAAGGTCAACTACAAGGGGATACTGCCGGTCTGAAAGTTTATATCGATTTTAGCCATCGATATTGACATACTCCCATCGTGAATTGTATGTTCAGCGAAAACTGGGGTTCACGGAGACAGCATGAGCAGGCGGTGGATACGTCGACCAGAAGGGTCTAACTGGGGCGATTTCGGTGATGATGACAACGCGGCGCATGCTGAAAACTGCACCGGTTTTTGCGAGTATCGCCGAAACAGGAATGTCCCGGGTTCTGGACGGTAACCTGCCACATTTTTAGCAGCAGGGTTCGGGAGCGGTACCCATTGGCAAACTGGCAGGTCCGGAGCGTCACCACTCGACCCGGATTTGGCCCTTCGCTTTCAGCGCTAAACGCATGAGCGCCTCGTTCGGAACAGTACAGATCATGCTGGTGAATTATCCGCACGGATGTAGGATGAGTCGCTTCCGGATTGGTAGTTCAAGATTCCGCATCTCATTGCGATCTGAGTTTGGGCTGGGGACCTCTCTCCGGCTGAGACCGTAATTGGGAGAAGGAGGACATGTATGGGCACAGCCCAAACGTCGGCGCCACATCTAACGCTGCACGTCTTCAAACAGGAAGGGGGATGGCATTGGGGAATCGCTATCCCTCGCGTCGCAGGTAGCGGGTTCAAGGTTCTTGCGTACAGCGAAGTGACGTTCACTCACGAAGCTGATGCGCGTCGCGATGGCAATCGCGCACTCGACACTCTCGTTGAACACCAGTCTCTCGAATGCGGGTGACGACCGCTCACGATATCGCCGCCCGAGCCACTTTCTAGCGGGGACGGGGCCACGGGCAGAAGCACACATGGTGGCTATTGCAGTATCGTACCTCTGGCAAACGCCTCGATCAGGTCGCTCGTATCCACCTCCGCCGCAACCAGACAAATAGCGCCTTTCGGGAGAGGTCTTTGCGACAAACGTCGCAGCGTGGCCTATTTGCAACACAGTCCGCGGGTCCAGTTCGTCGCCGCCTTTACCCCACGTGCACCATTCCCGCAACGTCTGCATTCAAGCAGGTCGCCGAACCCTTTGTTGTTTCGGCTCGTCTGCTTTGGTGACCAGGCACTTGCCGAAATGGGCGTGCACAAAATCCACGAATACCCGCACCTTGGGCGTCATTTTCCGGCTGCTGGGCCACACCACGTGGATACTGTTGGAATCCCTCACGTACGGGTCCAGTATGGTTTTCAGGCATCCATCGGCGAGCGCGTTCTTGACCGAGAAGTCAGGCACGCATGCAATCCCGCGCCCAGCCAGCGCCATATAAATCAACATGTCCAGGCTGTTGCATACCATCGACAAAGGCAACGACGAGTCCGCAGCCATGAATGTCGAAGACCGCAGCGGCCATTGATACAGTTTTCCGGTGGGCGTCCAGCGATAGTGCAAACAGGCATGATTAAAAAGATCATCCGGATTCGCTGGGGTTCCCTTTCGTTTCAGATACTCCGGCGAGGCGACCAGACAGGCGCGCCAGGAACCCAGCGGGCGAGAGACGAGCCGTGAATCCCGAAGTGCGCTCCCGCGAATCACGACATCGAATCCTTCATCGATTACATCGACCAGTCGATCAGTGAAATCAAGGTCGAGTTCAATCTCCGGATGCTGCTGCATGAAGGCTGAAAGCACGGGAAATGGTAGCCCCGCCGAATGCGACAACCCCACCCTTAACCGCCCTCGCGGATGCCGGGCCATTACACTGAGCTCATCTTCGGCCGCCTGAACCTCCCCGAAAATCCGTCGGCACCTGTCCAGAAACACCTCGCCTTCGGACGTCAGCCGGACGCTTCTCGTGCTGCGCTGGAAGAGCCGCACACCAACGCGCTCTTCAAGCCTCGAGATGCTTTTGCTGATGGCCGACGCCGAGATGCCAAGCTCCCGCCCAGTGTCGGCAAAGCTCCGGGTTCGCGCAGTGTGCACAAAGACTTGCAGCCCTCCCAGCGCACTCAAATTTTCCACATGAGCCCCACGCGTTATTCATGACATTTTTGTCATGGCTAACGTGAACGCTACCCCAATTTATGATGATGGGTCAATGGCGTACGATGGATTTGAACGACCGCAGGCCTGTGCAGGAATGCCGGTCGCGCGTCATTCAGTCCGCGGCGCAAACGGTGCCGTGATCGCGCGGGGGGCGTCAGCGTTTTGGCACCTCAACGCGCCGTACCGGCACACCGGTTTAATCAGGAGAACACGGTTATGGTCACCACTGAACATCTCGACGCTTACCTCGAGGCCATGGGCAATCGCGACGTCGAAGGGACCAAGCTCCATATGGCAGACAGCGTCGTCCTCAGAAGTCCAATCGTTCCCGCCCCGTTCGAAGGAAAGGAGCGTGTCGCAACAGTCCTGACGCAGCTTCTCGCGACTGTTGACGCCTTCGAACCAAAGCTGCTCTTGCGCGACGGGAACGACTTCGTCGCCGTGTTCACGATCAGGCTCGGTGATCACGTCCTTGACGGAATGGATCACATGCATCTGAATGAAGCGGGCCTTGTCGACAGCATGACCGTCGCATGGCGGCCGCTTCCGTCGGTCGTCGCGGTCCAGCAGAAGCTTGCCCCTAGATTGGGAGGGAAGGCGATGATGCTGGTTCCAGCGGGCCAAACTGCCTGAATCATCGCGGTCCCGACCGCAACGGCACCGCGGCGCTGGCCGGGTTCGGAGACAATGTGCAGCCTAAGCCATTCGTCGCAGCTAGCGTCTATCGCTTCAAAACGCTGCGGTAAGCCGGTGCGCTCCTGCTCGGACCGCAACGCTTCGAGATCAGCGAGATTGGTCGATCACATGTAACGCTCTTGAACCTTCTTTTGCCGTGGCGTCATGGCAGCACCGCAAGCTCGAGTTGTGGATGAGTAAAGGGCGCCATGAGATAGATGATGGAATCGTGTCGCTTACGGGATGCTTTCGCAACTATGCAGGAAAATTGCAACTGCATTTTTGCGATTGCGCAACGCGACGTCTTTTGATCGATCGCGCTGCGTGGGCAATCATTTTCTAGCGGGTAAGGAACTGGTAAGTCGTCCTCCCGTATAGTCACTCCGGTCTCAGACCCTGACGTTCTGCGAGCGCCTCGCATGCCTTTTCGCATAATATTCCTCTTGAAATCCGAGGGAGCGCCCGTGACACACAGTGTGAAGCATCGATTTTTGGAATTGCCGACAACGTGACGCGCCCAAACGGAGGAGCGCGCAGGTCCGGTACAGTGCGTTCTGTCGCGGTCTCGCCCTTGCACGGCACGCCGTGCCGCACGTGTTTGCGGACCGTCGGGTGTTGAGGGCAGGGCCCGCGCTGAAATGCGCAGCGAATCTCGGGTGCACAGTGGCATCGTGTACTGATCAGTGTCATTGGAAGCTTACGTCGGCGCCAGGTGAACGCAGCGACAGCCCGCTTTTTAGACGCCTGCGCGTCGACAGTTGGCAGCGTCATCTTCGCCCAGCAGCAAGTGACTCATCCCGGAAATCAGATTTGCCCAATTACCAGTTCAAATGAGTTCAGGTTCATGTCGCGAGTAGCAATTGTCGAAGACTCCGAACGTCTTGCCGACATGGTGAGACAGGCGCTCGCCGGCGTGGGAATCGAGGCCGACCTGTTTCGCAACATCTCCGAGGCGACCTATGGCCTTCTCAGGGCCGACTACTCGGTCATGATCGTTGATCGGGGCTTACCGGACGGCGACGGGCTGACCTTCCTGCGTGCGCTGCGGGCTGCAGGTCAGATGACGCCATGTCTGATGCTCACTGCGCGCGATGCCTTGCACGATCGAGTGGAGGGTCTTGAGAGTGGAGCAGACGACTATGTAACCAAACCGTTTGCAATGAGCGAGCTGGTTGCACGAGTGCGTACCCTGATGCGCCGACCAGCAGTGCTGACAGCGCTTACTGCGTCATTCGCCGACGTCACGGTGGATCGGCAGCAACGCGAAATGCGCTGTGGTGACATGTCGGTCGGGCTTGCGCCTGCCGAACTGCAGATCATGCTTTGCCTTGTCGAAGCGGCGGGCAGAACGGTTCGGCATTCGGCGCTTGAACATGCCGCCTGGGGCTTGGGAGACGCCGTAACACCGAATGCGCTGGAAGTTACCGTGCACCGTTTGCGTAAGAAGCTTACCTCGATAAATACACGGACGCGCCTGACGAATCATCGCGGTGCGGGTTTTGCCCTCGAGAAGATCTCCGGGTGACGCCTACTGATGAGCGACATTGACCCACGGCGCGGACTAAAAAAACTGTCATGTACGGTTCCGTCCTGGCGGCGGTCTCAAGCGCGCTGGTGCGCTGATCTGCATTGGCGAGAGTAGAGCGATGCGCCAAGCCACACTAGGGCGGCGGGCCCCCACTGCACCGGTGGCGCCAGTTGAACGACGGCCGCAGGCCGTTCTTCCGCCGATCGGGACGAAACGGAAAGCGGTATGTTTTCCATCCGAATACTAGGGACGCGCACGCATGGTCCCAAGGGGCGACTGCGTCACATGTCCCTAGGCGCGCGCATCGTAATGTTCCATATCAACCCGTCTCGCGGCACTGCATAGCCGTTCTACATTGGGGGCGTCATGCTCAATCACTGGATTCGCAGCCTGTCCGCGCGGCTGTGGGTGACTACCATAGTCGCACTTGCGCTCAGCCTGACTGCGCTCGCTGGAGTGGTTATACATGTGTTCAATCATTATCCAGAGCAAACGCTGGGCCGCCATGAGTTGACCGAAAACGTCCACAGGGTAACGAATGGAGTCAGGTTCGATAAAGCGGGCCTACCGGCTTCTATAGACCTTCCCGACAACGAAGCATGGCTGTTTGAGATCGTCCCTACCGAGCTCAAGTATCGTGTGCTGGATTCGCAGGGTCATGTCCTGCTGGCCTCAAAAGGGGCAGAAGATGATGGTCCCTGGCTGGCCGACGACCTTTCTCGAGCCGCCGGCAAGTCAGTTCACGCGGATATTAATGGGAAGCGGTTTTCCGTCGCTACGCAGCGGCTTCTGCGGGGTCAATCTGTGTTTTATGTGCAGACCGCAACCAGCACACGTTTCATCCAGATGTTGGTCAGCTCAAAGGTCAGGCCGATCCCAGCGACGGTCAGAATCATTTTTTTCGTCGCGGTCGTGATTTTTGGCTTGACGCTACCGCTTACCATTGGCCGGGTTCTCAAGCCTTTGCGAGATGCGTCTGACGCTGCGGCGCAGATAACGCCGCATCATCTGAAAACGCGCCTTTCGGTCAAGGGCATTCCGACTGAGATCAAGCCGTTGATCAACGCGTTTAACGACGCGCTTGAGCGACTGGAGAACGGCTTTACAGTCCAGCAGCAATTTCTTGCGGCTGCGGCGCACGAGCTGCAAACTCCGCTGACGTTGATTCGTGGTCAGATCGAACTGCAGCCGGAGATCAGGCAAAAGAACCTTTTGTTTCGCGAAATCGACCTGATGTCGCGGCACGTTCGACAGCTCCTGCATCTTGCTGAAGTCAGCGAGGCACAGAATTTCGACTTCGCCGAAGTTAATACGATCGATGTGGCGCAGGATGTCGTCGCGTACCTGGCGCCGAAGGCCGATGGCAAGCAGGTGAGGCTGCGTATCGAGGAGCGCGACGCGCTCGCCACAATCCGCGCGGACAAAAGCGCCTTGTTTATTCTCCTCAAGAACGTCATCGAAAATGCGATCAACGCGTCGCCAGCCAATGGCATTGTGTTGGTAACGATCAACGGGGTGTCGATCGAGATATGCGACGAAGGGCCCGGCATACGAATGGACCATCTTCCATTGCTGTTCAAGCGATTCTGGCGTGCCCCCGATGCAAGTCATGATGGTGCTGGTCTTGGACTGGCGATATGCAAAGAGATCGCGTTGGCGCATGATTGGAGGTTGACAGTGCGCACTCGTTCGATTGGAACTCGGTTCACGGTTTGGTTATGAGCGAAGTCTGGCCCGGAAGAAAGCTGGTGTTGTGCAACGCATCTGCCAAACGCTGTTGGCGGAGCCGCGTCGGGTTTTAACACATATGGCGCTCGTTATCGTCGGCCATTCTTCAGTTCGCGCCATGCGGCGGCAAGATAACTCAGCTGAACCCACGGACCAGCACAAGCCCGGCAGCAGGCAGCACATCATCGTCGACGCACAAGACATTCGGCTCGCGGGTAGACCGACGGATGCAACAGTTCACGATGCCACATCCAGTGTGTGCGGGCTGGTACATGCCATTCCCTGCGTGGGTGTCAGCGTGGGTGGCAAGCGAGGAGGGCTCTTTGCGCAAGCCAAAGAACCTTGGCTGGAATTGGGCTAGAGGCCGCTAACCAATTCCGCGACAGCCTCTCAGCGGCACCACCGCCGCGATGCCACGCAGCTTCACGCGCCGGTTGACGCCATCCCGCCCATTGCAGGCGCGCGACGTCGGCCACTTCCGAAGCGCGCATCGTTCGGGGCGACCGGAGCTACCATCACGACAATACCGCCGTTCGCCACACGCAGCTGGCATCGCCACTCAGATTGCCCGGCGCGGCGAGCGGCACCGCAGCGCACTCGGCAAAGCAGCGCACCATCTCATCGCTTGACAACTTTCGATGGCTGCGCATCCGCTTCGAACGTCTTACGTCTGTAATTGCGATCGGTGTTCAGTCGCGTGGCAGAAGTGAAGGAGGGCACTTGCGTCGTCTGATCGGTAAGCTTCTGGTAAGCGATTCCTGACGACAATGCGCATCAACGCCTCTTAGAGCCGCATTGACATCGCGATCATGTACGACGCCACAGCAACTACACGCCCACTCTCTTATTCGCAGGCCTGCGATACCTTTCGGCCGCGTGGAGCTGTCTTTCGAACCGCACGACGAACAGGTCTGGGTAGAACCGCTTTCGTTGACTTCCTCGAACGTAGCCCCGTGCGCGATCGCTTTGTAACGCAGCTTGTCTCGAAAGGACGACCAGGACGCATCGTAGACGCTCTTCGCCATCCTGGTTCTGGCGAGTGTTGCGGCCGACACATTGCCGACCGCGATGTAGTCGAAGCGACGCACGAGCTCGAGCGCCAGCTTGTGCTGAAAATCAGATCGGGCGTTGGGGACTTTCGCGTGCAGTTTGGCGATATGCCGCTTGTGCTTACGGGCGCGCTGAGCCTTCGCCAGCTTGCCGGCGGCGACGCGGCCAAACCGGTCGTTGGGCAGTTTTTCACCGCTCGAGAGCGTGGTGAAATCTCTAAGACCAAGGTAGATGCCCACGCCGCTTCGGATCGGCCGGGCCGGTACGTCGGCCACCTCAATCACAATGTTGAGGAACCAGTTCCCGCGCGAATCCTGAGCAAAGTTTGTTCCGTCCTTGATCTTGCCTTCGGGCAACGGGCGGCTGCTGAACACGCGGAAGGTATTCCGGGCGAAGCGAAATGCTTCGCCCTTCCGTTTCAGATCGCGTCCCTTCAGGGGCACCCATCCAAGGCACTTCCGGCCGCGGTGTCGCAGGTAAGGACGGCGATGCTGGCTGCGGGATTTCGCGTACTGCTGGCAGGTTGCGTTGACCGTGCCGGAATGGATGCCGAGTTCCTTGCTGCTACCGGTGGTCAGCACGTTCAGGTCGAACCCGCTTGGCCACTTCTTGCCCCATCTGAGCGCGTGCATCTGCGTGTCATTGCAGAAGTTCCAGACGTAGATCACGGTTCGGCTCTGTTTGTTGAGCAGACCGTTGAGCGAGTTCACCCGATAGCGATAGACAAGAATCATATCGGTCATTTTAACCACGGAATGCCGCTGTCAAGCAGCGGCGCTCCTTTCACTCCCCGCCCTGAAGGACGGGGTTTCTCTGAGCGAATCTGATGAAAGCCAGCACCTTGACGACGATTCGCGCGAACGTAGTGCTTCTTTCGATATCGGCAAGTATTGCTATGGTTCCGTGTTTTGGATTTGCCGCAATATCAGATCTCCTCGGTGATGGAATGTCGTACTCGTGGTGGCAGACATGTACCGCTGCCGTCGCTCTAGTCATCATGATTATATTCAGATGGTGGGCCAGACGCGCATTCTATGCCGCCGTTCGTGGGAGGACGATCAGGCGGAAAAATGAGGCCGATGGCGCAGTCTATGTCCCCGATGACTGTCCTAATGCATGGCTAGTTCAGTTGCATCTAGAGTTGCATGGACAGCGCTGTGCGGACTGACGCGCACCGTGTACAAAAAGCAGACGCACTATCAGTAGCATGTCGAGCCAGCAGTCGCGGTTAACCTGTTGCGCGGACGCTCGGCGACGCCGCAGTGTTTGGCCTGGTAACGGTACGCAATTCCATCGTGCCACGATTTTCCTTGGCACGATGGACCCCTTCGTCTGCGAGTGTTTGTATCGCGAGCATGATCTTCAATCCCGAAAGAAAGAGCGCCCGCGCTGTATCGATGAACGGACTTGTCGCACGACTCGAGCGGGGAGAGTTCGAGCTGGTCGCAGTCGGCCGTCCGTTGCTGCAGGACCCTGCATGGCTTGAGAAGATACGGCTAGGGCGGTCCGATCAGATCGCTGACTCTTTCCCGCAAAGGATTCGTAGACGTCTCCGCTTAGTCCCACTGAGCCGACCGTGATGGATGTGGTTCCCACGAGCTTCTTGGCCCAGCCCGCCAGATTGAGCTGGTCCTCAAACTCGGGAAAGGCAGGTTGCCAGAATTTCGGCTGCGAGAGGTGAAATGCATCGGCACCCGCGTCGACGAACACGCCGAGCCACTGTTCGAGTATCGGTGGCGTACTGGCGAGCCGCGGGTTGAAGTCCTTTGGCTTCCATTGCGAGAGGAGCAGAATGACCGGAAACCCGGGGTTCACTACCGCACGGATTGCCTTGAGGATCTCGACCGCGAAGCGGGAGCGCTCGATGAGCGTCGAGTCGCTATACGAATCACTGCGCAGATACGGAGGGATATCGGCATGACGTGCCAGGTGGATACAGTGTTCTTCGCGGACTGTGCCGCGCGCTCTTTCTTCGATCAGGTTGCCAACAAATGGTCAGTCATGATCCTTACGCTCCTTATCGAGAAACCTACGCGCTTCAACGAAATAAGATGAAGGATGGAAGGAATTACGCAGAAGACGCTCACGCAAGCCTTGCGGCGTCTGGAGGGCAATGGACTGATCGCCCGGAAGGTGCTCGATACGTCGCCAGTCGCCGTCGAGTAATTGATCACCGAACTCGGTCGTACGTTGCAGGTTCCGTTCAGCGCGGTCTATGAATGGTCGATCAAGCATTTGCATGAAATCGAGCAGGCACAGGAAGTTTATGACGAGGGGCAAGAGGCCCGTCAGGAAGAGTAGATGAAGATGCGCACACGTCATCAACTGCTTCTGGTCACTGGCCCAGGTGTTCACTTCCGCTTGAGACTACAAAGGTTGCCGTCTCCGCAAACGCGTCAGGAGTGCTGCAAGCACCGGAGAAATCTGCTTGCGGGAAGGGTAGTAAAGGTAGAAGCCCGGAAACGGGGCCGTCCAGTCATTTAGCAGGCGCACCAGCCGGCCAGATGCAAGCCAGTCTGTGGCCTCGTGTTCCAGAACATAAGCGACGCCGAGCCCATCGGCTGCGGCGTGAAGCATTAGGTCTGGCTCGTTAAACGTGAGTGGCCCAGCAACGGCGATCTTCAGGGCCTGGCCGTCCCGTTCGAACTCCCAGGCGTAAACCGTGTCTGCGGAGACCATCCGATAGTTGATGCAACGGTGCATGGTGTTACGTCGCGCGCAGAATGAGGAGCGGTATCTCGCGCTATTCGAGGTGAGACGATAAGCTCCGTCGCGGGATC
>NZ_JAWRXU010001246.1:0-252 GCF_046534895.1 Paraburkholderia sp. SIMBA_053
GCCTCCGAGCCACGCGCCGAGGAACGAACCCAACTGGTGGCTGAGAAACACGACGCCGAACAGCGTGCCGAGATGCCGCGTGCCGAACACCTTGGCGATCAGGCCGCTGGTGAGCGGCACGGTGCCGAGCCACGTCAGGCCCATCACGGCGGCGAACAGCACGAAGGAAACCGTCGACTTCGGCAGCAGGAAGAACGCCGCAATCGTCGCCCCGCGAATCAGATACAGCCAGCCGAGCACATGCTGCTGACG
>NZ_JAWRXU010001247.1:0-252 GCF_046534895.1 Paraburkholderia sp. SIMBA_053
AGATGTCTATTTTTGTTTAGAATTGATATACAAGTTGATATATAAACTTCTGATCAGTCTATAGACTGATCAGAAGTCAAAGAAAGAAGAGCACCGAAAAGTCGTGTGGCTTGATAAGGGGAAGTTGAAACAGAAAAAGGATTAAAAATATTAAAACAAGCACATATGCACCCCAAAAGGATGTTATTTATCGCTGGAGCACATTTACATCTCCTTCAAAATGGATTACCAATTACAAACATTCATAAAACA
>NZ_JAWRXU010001248.1:0-251 GCF_046534895.1 Paraburkholderia sp. SIMBA_053
TCACGCGACCCGCGCGCTTGGCGTGAAGGTTGTCAATCCCGGCGGCATTTCGGCATTCAAGTTCAACCAGCGCAGTCTCGATGTCGACGAGCACCATACGCACTACGGCATCACGCCTCGCGACGTGCTGCATGTGCTCTCGCGCGCGCTCACCGATCTCGGCGTGCCGCACCCGCTGCATATTCACGCAAGCAATCTGGGCGTGCCAGGCAATATTGATTCGACGCTTGCCACCATCGATGCGCTCGAAG
>NZ_JAWRXU010001249.1:0-251 GCF_046534895.1 Paraburkholderia sp. SIMBA_053
TTCGGTGTTCGTGTATTCAGCACGATGAACTCGTCTGGTCCGTTTGCATTTGTGATGTTGGGAGCAATGGTCTACGTAGCGGCCGCCGGTCAACGGATACGCTGGATTGCGAGTGCATTTGGTTTTCTTTCTTTCGGTCTGAGTCTTGTCCGCTCTGCGTGGGGTGGTTGGATGATCGCGCTGCTTATTCAGGTCGCGAAATCAAGTAGCAGGGTAAGGTTGCACGTCGTAGCGAGTGGCACGGGTTTGGT
>NZ_JAWRXU010001250.1:0-251 GCF_046534895.1 Paraburkholderia sp. SIMBA_053
ATCACGCCCGCCGCGCGTGTGACATGTGACAGATCGGCCGCGCGCTGCAGCAGCAGCGTCCACGACAAGATCGCCCCGAGCGGCGAACGCAGTTCGTGACTCACGGCCGTGACGAAGTGATCCATGGCGCGCGCCACTTCGTCGCTATGCTCTCTCGCGCGCTTCTCGGATTCGGCGATCGCGCGCTGTTCGAGTTCGGCCTCCTTGCGCGACGTGATATCGAGCGTGAAGCCGACGATCGCCTTCAGTGT
>NZ_JAWRXU010001251.1:0-251 GCF_046534895.1 Paraburkholderia sp. SIMBA_053
GATGCAGAACGCGCTGGGTTTCGCGCTGCCTGTCGAAGGGCTGCGCTACTGGCTGCAGCCTTCGGTTGCGCCGACATCGAAGGCGACGACCGAGAAAGATCCGCAGCAGGAAACGCGTTTGAAGGAGATTCAACAGGACGGCTGGACGATCGACTACATCGCCTATGCCGATGCGCCTGCAACCGGCGTGAAGCGCGTGAATCTCGCGCGCACCGAACCACCGCTCGACATCAAGCTCGTGCTCGACCAGT
>NZ_JAWRXU010001252.1:0-251 GCF_046534895.1 Paraburkholderia sp. SIMBA_053
GCGAATTGTGGGCGCGCGTCGCGGGAGAGTTCGCCGAAGGCGAGCGCGTCACGCTGCGCGTGCCGCCGTCGCGCACGCTGGTCTACGACGGAGAGCCGTCATGAGCACGCTGACGCCCGCTGCCGCAGCGACACCCGTCGCGCAACGTGACGGCAAGGCGTGGCTCGTGTCGCCCGCCTTGCTGTTCATCCTCGCGCTGTTCGTCTACCCGTTCGTCTACGGCCTCGCGCTGTCCTTCAGTCCGATGGAAG
>NZ_JAWRXU010001253.1:0-251 GCF_046534895.1 Paraburkholderia sp. SIMBA_053
GTCGTTCTTTGGCCGTCCTGTCAGGGTGCTGGACTGCGAACCTGGAGTCGCACCGCCAATCTGGCACTGAGCCAGGGCTCACTTATGTCTATGGAGAACTTCACTTGCTGACCCATTGCAGCGCTCCCTCTTCAGTTTGATTGAAGAGGCTCTTGCTCAAGGCGGTTACGCGTCTCGCGCGTGCATGGCGACTTGATGTATATGGCGTCTACGTCGTGAGGACGGGACGCCGCTTGTACAAAAAACCTTTC
>NZ_JAWRXU010001254.1:0-251 GCF_046534895.1 Paraburkholderia sp. SIMBA_053
GCACGGACTCTGGGATATATCCGTCTTCGCGGTCGGCTTCGCCCCGCTCAACGGTGCCGGGGCGAGCATCCTGGCGCCCGTCATCGGCATCCTCGCTGTCGTCGTCGTCCGCTGGGTGATCAAGGGAACAGACGAGAGGCCGGTCGGAGCCACGTCCACCGCGTCGGCACCCGCACAGGCCTAGCCCGCCAGCGCGAGCGTCAGAGGTACTGCTCCATCCGCGCGGTGAGGTTCGCACGATGTTCTTCGAA
>NZ_JAWRXU010001255.1:0-251 GCF_046534895.1 Paraburkholderia sp. SIMBA_053
GGACTTGCGCATACGGAGCGGCACCAGGGCGTAGTGGCGCGCGCGGGCGATCTGCCTTTGGCGCAGAACCTTGCTGAACTGCTCGATGGTGTTCAGGGGCCGGCGTTGTTGCTGGTGCTCGATGGGATTACGGATCCGCACAATCTCGGCGCGTGTTTGCGGGTTGCCGATGCGGCGGGCGCGCATGCTGTGATTGCGCCGCGGGATCGGGCGGTTGGTTTGAATGCCACGGCGGCGAAAGTGGCCAGCGG
>NZ_JAWRXU010001256.1:0-251 GCF_046534895.1 Paraburkholderia sp. SIMBA_053
GTACCGGCCTGCTCGGATCGATGTCCCGTGCACTGCCGCTGCTGGCGGCGCTGGCCTTGTCGCCAGCGCAGGCCGCAGCGCCGGTGGCCTTTGACGACTTCGTCTATCGCGGCGACGATGCGGCCTTCGCCGCGCCGCTGGCCAGGGGCGAGTACCGCAACCCGGTGCTCGCCGGCTTCCATCCCGATCCGGCGGTGACGCGGGTGGGCAACCGCTACTACCTGGTCAACTCCACCTTCGCCTACTTCCCG
>NZ_JAWRXU010001257.1:0-251 GCF_046534895.1 Paraburkholderia sp. SIMBA_053
GGCGCCGTTACCGCGCGGAGCTGCTCGAGGTGAAGATCGAGCGCGGCGAACCGGCGCGCGCATTGAGCATTGCCGACGTGCTGGAGTTGACCGTCAGCGAAGCCGCCGCGTACTTCGCGAACGACGCCGAAGTGTTGCGCGTGCTGCAGCCCATTGTCGACGTCGGCCTCGAATATGTGAAGCTCGGTCAGCCGGTGCCCACGTTGTCGGGCGGCGAAGCGCAGCGGCTCAAGCTCGCCGGCTTTCTCGCC
>NZ_JAWRXU010001258.1:0-251 GCF_046534895.1 Paraburkholderia sp. SIMBA_053
GAGGTGTGGTCGGGGCCGTTCTGGGCGATCCCGACGATGACGAGGGGGTCGACCGGCGCGACGACGGTTCCTTCGACGGCGTCACCCTCGTCATCCGGGGCGCGGCCCTCGGCGAACGCGAGGAACGGGTCCGAGATCGGGATGAGCCCGTGGTCCGTCTCACGCACCCACCGGGGGCCCGCGGCGGACGCGACTCGACCGAGCCGCATCAGACGACCGCCGTCATGCCGCCGTCGACGAAGAGCGTCTGG
>NZ_JAWRXU010000169.1:0-398 GCF_046534895.1 Paraburkholderia sp. SIMBA_053
GCCGAACTCGCGCCGCGCGACATCGTCGCGCGCGCGATCGACTTCGAGATTAAGAAGCGTGGCATCGATTGTGTGTATCTGGACATCAGCCATCAGCCGGCCGATTTCCTGCGCGAGCATTTTCCGACGATTCTCGCGCGCTGCCTGGAATTCGGCATCGACATCACGAAGCAACCCATTCCGGTCGTGCCGGCGGCGCACTACACGTGCGGCGGCGTCGTCACCGATCTGGCGGGCCGCACCGATCTCGCGGGCCTCTATGCAGTCGGCGAGACCTCTTGCACGGGGCTGCACGGCGCGAACCGCCTGGCCAGCAATTCGCTGCTCGAGTGTCTGGTGATCGGCCGCTCGGCTGCGCGCGCCATCGAAGAAGAAGGCTTTAGCGGCGCGGTTCATGC
>NZ_JAWRXU010001259.1:0-251 GCF_046534895.1 Paraburkholderia sp. SIMBA_053
GTTATAGATTGTTATTTAAGATATTGTGAAACAATTTTCACAAGATATAAAGACGTAGTTAAGTATTGGTTAACATTCAATGAGATTAACATATTAACACATGGACCAGCAGCAGCCTTTGTAGGTGCTGGATTATCATTCCAAGAAGTTAAAGAAGTAAAGTTTAGTGGGTTTGAAGATAATCATGCACAGGAATGTTTTCAAGCTTTACACCACCAATTTGTTGCTAGTGCAAAAGCTGTTCAGTTAGG
>NZ_JAWRXU010001260.1:0-251 GCF_046534895.1 Paraburkholderia sp. SIMBA_053
GTAACGCCGAAGGCTGTGTCTAAGCCTGCTTTGGTTGCACCGATAGTTTGTTCAGGGACGAGAGAGGTCATGGTCGATTCCAAAAGAAAAGTGGGGCCGCACGTCGGCCGATGAATATGCTGCGATGCAACAATGCAGACTCATCATAACCGCGAGCGCTGCGAAGTCAATGCAAATTTCAAGTATCTATGGGCTTTGGTCCTGCCCCGTCCGGCGCTCGGCCTTTCCGTTTCTCCTCCACAGTTGAGATG
>NZ_JAWRXU010001261.1:0-251 GCF_046534895.1 Paraburkholderia sp. SIMBA_053
TCAGCATGGGCACGATCGCCGCGCGCGACTGCCTGCGTGTGCTCGAATTGACCGAGCAGGTCGCGGCCGCGCATACGCTTGCCACCGTGCAGGCGGCGCGTTTGCGCCTGCGAATCGACAGTGCGACGCCGGTGCCCGCGCCGTTGCAAACGTTCGTGGAAAACGTCGGCGCACAATCGCCTTTCGTCGACGATGACCGCGCGATCGAATCTGATCTGCGCGCACTGACCGCGCGCATCGCCGCCTGCGAG
>NZ_JAWRXU010001262.1:0-251 GCF_046534895.1 Paraburkholderia sp. SIMBA_053
GGGAAGTTCCGGTGAAACAATGGCTAAGCGTTTGCTGGCCAACTTTTGTTTCAACGTCTCCCAATCACCTTGTTTGAGCCGTGCCAGGCGGTCGATTTGTTCAACCAGCACTCCTCCGGCGATTTCGTGTTCAGACTAACCAAGTGTGGCAAAGTCTGATGAGGGGGAGTCCATGTCATTCGTTATGTGCCACCAGAGTTTTGAGGCAATAAATTGAAGTATAAAGACTTGTCGAAAATTGCATTAGATCC
>NZ_JAWRXU010001263.1:0-251 GCF_046534895.1 Paraburkholderia sp. SIMBA_053
GCCGACCATCGGGTAGCCGTCAGCGTGACAGTTGTCCGACAGTGGATCGCAAGCGATCGTCATAGTCTGTTTGTCGTTGAACGTGATCTTGACGACCGGGCTCTCGAGCGCGCCCTTCTGGATGGGTTCGAGTTCGTATGTACAGGGAACGGTTTTTGGAGCGGATCCTGTCCTGTCGCCCTTTATCAGAAGCGTGGCAGTCTTCGAAGGAGGACTGTCGAAGCGAAGCTCGACTGTGTCGCCGCTGTCGG
>NZ_JAWRXU010001264.1:0-251 GCF_046534895.1 Paraburkholderia sp. SIMBA_053
GTACGACGACAGCCAGATCGCCGGCTGGAAAGCCGTCACCAACGCGGTGCATGCGAAAGGCGGCAAGATCTTTCTTCAGCTTTATCACGCGGGCCGTCAATCGAATGCACAGTTGCAGCCCGATGGCGGCCGTCCCGTCGGACCGTCCGAAGTGCCGCACGGCGGCGTCGCGTACACGGAAGCAGGCTGGGTGCCCAACACGCCGAACCGCGCGCTGGAAACGGCGGAAATCGCGGGCATCGTCGAGAGCT
>NZ_JAWRXU010001265.1:0-251 GCF_046534895.1 Paraburkholderia sp. SIMBA_053
GCCGAGCGGGCGACTCTCAGACCGCCGAGGTCGAGGCCAAGGGACTCGCCGACGGCGGCGGAGATCAGCGCCTCGAGTACTCGGCCGCGAACGATGCGGGCGAGGTCGAGGTGCGCAACGACCGTGGTCAGGTTCAGCAGGCTGCGACCGAGAAGCTCCGTCAGGCGGCGGCAGCGCGTCAGGCGCCGGCTGACCAGGCCGAGCCCGAGGAGGCTCCGCGAGGGGCATTCGGGCAGCGCACAGAGGGCTCG
>NZ_JAWRXU010001266.1:0-251 GCF_046534895.1 Paraburkholderia sp. SIMBA_053
GAGCGCCCTGGCTGCCTCGTCGAGCGTGGCACCGGTGGTGACGACGTCGTCGACGAGCACGACCTCGGCGCCCCCTCCCCGTCCCCGTGCACGCATCGTGCCGCGAACGTTCTCCTCGCGCTCACGCGCACCCAGGCCACGCTGGTCGGCGGCTGCCGCCACGACCGCGAGCAGCGGCTGCGGCTGTGCGTGTGCACGACGGATCAGCAGCTCGGGCACGCGATAGCCACGGCGGCGGAACGCTCTTCGCG
>NZ_JAWRXU010000170.1:0-396 GCF_046534895.1 Paraburkholderia sp. SIMBA_053
CATTTGCAACTGCGCATGGCTTATCAGGTCGACGGCGTGCGCACGTTGAACACGGCGTCGGCCCATTGGTGGGGCAAGCTGATGATCGGCATGCAGTACGCGCTGTTTCAAAGTGGCCCGATGTCGATGTCGCCGTCGCAACTGGGCGCGTTCGCGAAGTCCGATCCGGACGATCGCTCGCTCGCGCGGCCCGACCTCGAATATCACGTACAGCCGCTTTCACTCGATCGCTTCGGCGAACCGCTGCACCGGTTCAATGCATTCACGGCGTCTGTGTGCCAGTTGCGGCCGACTTCGCGCGGCAGCATTCATATCGAATCGGCGGACTCGTCGGCGCCGCCGTTGATCGCGCCCAACTATCTGTCGACGGATTATGACCGCCATGTGGCGGCGAAC
>NZ_JAWRXU010001267.1:0-251 GCF_046534895.1 Paraburkholderia sp. SIMBA_053
GGAATCTTGATGGCCGCCATGAAGGCGACGATAAAGCCGGCGCCAAGTGCGGACTTGAGCAGTGCAAGGTAGTCGAGGCGGCCAGCCGTGATGTAGTGTTCGCCGCTGTGGCCCGAGTTTTCGGTGATCCGCAAGGCCAGTATCTCGACGTTCTGGCGTATGAAGTCGCGTACATCGTCCTTGCGGCACACGGCTTCGATCAACTCCGACGCGAGTTGCGCGATGCCCGGAATGGCGTCGCTGCCGTTGCT
>NZ_JAWRXU010000171.1:0-395 GCF_046534895.1 Paraburkholderia sp. SIMBA_053
GTCGTGACTGCCACCGTGACGCGCGGGCATCCGGTGGTCAACGGAAGGTCAGCGAAGAGGAATGACTGGAGGAAGGAATCGGGACTTCGCCGGCTTCAGCCCTGCACTTCGCTCGGCCGATCGCACGTGCGTCGGCCCTTTCGCGCGGATGCGGCCGAGGGACGCGCGATCCCCCGCAGCGCCCGCTGCCCGAGCCCGACACCTTGCCGAACCGAGTCCTAATGAATACGGTTGCATAGCAAAGACTCACGGGCATCCAGGGGCCGAGGAGGGCGACATGGGAGCTTTTCCGAACACCCAGCCGCTGTTCGTGAGCCTGGCGCAGCAGCTCCGCGACCGCATCACCGCCGGCGAGTGGTCACGGGGCGAGCGCCTGCCACCGGAGGCGACTCTGG
>NZ_JAWRXU010001268.1:0-251 GCF_046534895.1 Paraburkholderia sp. SIMBA_053
TCCTGGAGCAGAAGGTGGTCCACACGCGGCTGGCATCCCCCCAGGATGCCTACCGACGGATGATGGAACGCATCTGAGGCCGAGACGCCGACCACCGCACCGCCCGAGCGAGGAGGAAGACATGCAGGAAGACAAGATCGGTTCACGATGGTGGCATGACCGGTTCGCCGAGCTCGAGGCGTCGCCGGCGTACGACGGCGGGTACTGGTCCATGCGGAGCGAGTTCGGTGAGCGGCCGGCACTGATCGTCG
>NZ_JAWRXU010001269.1:0-251 GCF_046534895.1 Paraburkholderia sp. SIMBA_053
GTATACCAGCGCTCGACGAACGCGCGAAACGTATCGATCCCCTTGCGCAGCGGAACATCATAAGCAGACTGCCAGTCAACACTCTCGCCAGCAAACTGACGCTCAAGCGTCCCAACAGCAAGATGCGCGGAGCGCAAAGCAATAGTCACACCCGACGAAAACACCGGATCAAGAAACTCACCCGCATTCCCGAGCAATGCAAACCCAGGCCCATGCAGTCGTTCGACATTCGCCGAATACCCGCCAATATG
>NZ_JAWRXU010001270.1:0-251 GCF_046534895.1 Paraburkholderia sp. SIMBA_053
CTCCTGATCCGGCCGAGGAACGGGGCCGCATGAGCCTGGCGCTCGTGCACAGCCGCGCGCGCGTGGGCGTCGCGGCACCGGAGGTCAGGGTCGAGGTACATCTGTCGGGCGGCCTGCCGTCCACGCAGATCGTGGGTTTGCCGGAAGCGGCCGTGCGCGAATCACGCGAACGCGTGCGCGCGGCCATCCTGTGCGCGCAGTTCGAGTTCCCAGCACGTCGCATCACCATCAACCTGGCGCCGGCCGACCTG
>NZ_JAWRXU010001271.1:0-251 GCF_046534895.1 Paraburkholderia sp. SIMBA_053
GAAGAACGCGGCCGTGTTGTAGCCCCAGTAGTTGCGCAGTCCGCGCTCGACGAGAAAGCGGTCGTTGAGGAATGCGTGGACGGGGAGCAGTTCGACGGCGGTGACGCCGAGCTTCAGCAGATGCTCGATGAATTCTGGCGATGCGAGTGCGGCGAACGAGCCGCGTTCGGGTGTGCGCAGGTCTTTGCGGAGCATCGATGTGCCGCGCACGTGGGTTTCGTAGATGACGGTTTCATTCCACGGGACGTTGG
>NZ_JAWRXU010001272.1:0-250 GCF_046534895.1 Paraburkholderia sp. SIMBA_053
GGTCACGATCATTGGACTGGCCGTGATCAGCCTGCCTTACCCTGCTTCGCGACAGCGGCCTGCGCCTTCGCGATCGCTTCCTGATCGCCGAGGTAGTAGTGCTTGATCGGCTTCAGGTCTTCGTCCAGTTCATAGACGAGGGGCACGCCGTTCGGGATGTTCAGCCCGACGATCTCGTTGTCGGAGATGTTGTCCAGATACTTGACCAGCGCGCGGATCGAATTGCCGTGCGCGGCGATCAGCACCTTGC
>NZ_JAWRXU010001273.1:0-250 GCF_046534895.1 Paraburkholderia sp. SIMBA_053
GTATCGATCACGGCGGGCTGGCGTACTCCATAAGGCGCGGAGTTAAGCCGCTTACTGTGTACTTACTGTGTATTAGGGTAATGAGGTATCTGTGACGCAAGCAAAGCTGAATAATGCAGAGGCTGTGCACCCTGGCTCGGAAGAGCCAGCGTTCGACGAGCGTGAGATAGGGGATGAGCTTCTGGAGTGTTTGAAGACCATTGCCTCCTTTCATCAGCACGATGTGTCATCTGAGGCCTTGCGAGCAGGG
>NZ_JAWRXU010001274.1:0-250 GCF_046534895.1 Paraburkholderia sp. SIMBA_053
TCGTGTTGATGAACGATCAATGCTACGGCGTGATCCGCAACATTCAGGACGCGCAATACGGCGGCCGCCGCTGCTATGTCGATCTGCATCAGCCGGACTTCGCGCAGTTCTGCGAAAGCCTGAAGCTCACGCACTACCGCATCAAATCGCTCGATGAAGCCGACGCGATCATTCGCGAAGGCATGGCGAAGACCGGTCCGGTATTGGTCGAGGTGGACATGCTGTCGGTCGGCTCGTTCGCCACCGCGTT
>NZ_JAWRXU010001275.1:0-250 GCF_046534895.1 Paraburkholderia sp. SIMBA_053
GTATCAGTCAGTTGCGTCATAGCGATTCCTTGAAAAAGCACCGGCAGCTAGCCGCCGCCAATGGCGTGGACCACTTCGATCTGGTCGCCTGCGGCCAGGCGGAGTTCGTGCGCGTGCCCTTCGCGGACAAAACGCACGTCAAGATTCCGGACGGCCTCACCGACGAGCAGGTGCTTTTTCTCGGCGACATCTTTCCGACCGGCTGGCAAGCGGCAGTGCAATGCGATATTGAACCGACGGACACGGTTGC
>NZ_JAWRXU010001276.1:0-250 GCF_046534895.1 Paraburkholderia sp. SIMBA_053
TTGGAACCCTGGTTGGGGTGCAGGGTTTAAACTGGTCTTCAGGAGAACACTTGCAAGTTAGCTTTATTACTTCGAGGTATGACATAACGAATGATCATGGCACCAGAATTGATTTCTGGACGATACTTTCATTGCTTATGGATCACTTTAGCGGTCAAGTAATATTGAGAAAGCCTTTCTGGCTTTCGAGCGCGAGAGTGTTATGTGAATCAACATTTTGTCTTGGCGATTTTCACAGTGAATGCTGAAG
>NZ_JAWRXU010001277.1:0-250 GCF_046534895.1 Paraburkholderia sp. SIMBA_053
CGCTCGTGCAGCAGAATGCACGCACGCTGGATCGCTCGGCGAATGCGATCCGCAACGGCGCGGCGAACGCCGAAGAACTGGCGCTGGAAGGCGCGCTTGCAACCGCGAAGACCCAGCTCGTCGTCAGCAAACTCGCGCTGCATACGGCCGAGCGGCTGTTCGAAATCGGTGGTGCGTCGGCGACTGCGCGCTCGCACAACTTCGATCGCCACTGGCGCAATCTACGCACCATATTCAGCCACAATCCGCT
>NZ_JAWRXU010000172.1:0-395 GCF_046534895.1 Paraburkholderia sp. SIMBA_053
GTGGGAACGATATCCGGCACGGCCATCGGCGCATTTGTGATCGGTGTGCTTCGCAACGGTCTGAACATGAACGGGGTATCCAGCTTTATCCAGCAGATCATTATCGGATTGGTGATCCTCGGTACGGTGTGGATCGACCGGATGCGAAGCCGCAAGTAGCAACAAGAAGACTATCAACCACGCGAGAAAGGAGCGAGACATGCGCAAATGTTATCTACTGGCAGTATCGGCCGTTATGGTGATGGCCACGACGGGGGCATACGCCGCGGGTGGCGAGATCGCCGTGATCGTAAAGACCGTCAACTCCAACTATTGGCAGAACGTCCAGAAAGGCGCGAAAACCGCCGTTGGCGAAGCCAAGGGTTACACGATGACTTTCCAGGGACCGGCGGCAG
>NZ_JAWRXU010000028.1:0-9084 GCF_046534895.1 Paraburkholderia sp. SIMBA_053
CACCCGTCTGGCTTTCGATACGCACTACCGTGCCGGCATGCGGATCGACGACGAGCATCACGGTCTGTCCGGTGAGCTCGTACGGGACCTCGAAGCGCCGGTTCTGGTAAGAGACGGTGCCGTCGCGGCGAACGTGCCGGGCTACGCGATGCCAGAACAGTTCGTCGAGCTGCGCGGCCAGCGGTCCGAGCAGCCGGATGCGGGGCAGATCCTGCTGGTAGCGCAACAGTGGTGTCTGGTTACCCAGCGCGCTGTGGGGCTGACGGTGATAGACCTGCTCGACCCATGCCCACAACCGCGCGTTAAGGTCCGCGAGTTCGCGAATGTGCGTGGTATCGAGTTCGGCCAGAAACTGCTCACGTAATGTCCGATGCCAGCGTTCAAGCTTGCCCTTGCCTTCGGGCGCATATGGACGGCAATACACCAGCCGCATCGACAGCCGTGCGCAGATGCCCTGCAGCGTCGCGGCCCGGTACGCGGCGCCGTTGTCGACGACGATCGTCTTCGGAACGCCACGCCTGAGCAGGGCCTGCTTGAGCACGCCCTCGATGTCGAGCGCCGTCTCCGACAGACAGAACGCGCTATGGACAATCAGGCGCGAGGCGTCGTCCATCAGCGACACAAGATACGTCTTCATGCGACGCCCGCCAAACGACAGCGTGGGGCCGTGCATGACGTCGCCATACCAGATCGAGCCGGCGTGTTCGGCCGCGAAGCTGCGCTTCTCCTCGGGCACGACATCCGGTCCGGCAATGCGTGAGATACCGTGAGCCTTGAGCAGGCGATGTACGGCGCAGCGCGAGAGCGTGTCGCGCGGCACGAGGCCGGCGGCTTCCAGCAGCAGGCGGATCTGGCGGATTGAGCGGCGCGGGTTCTCACGTTTGGCCGCGAGCACCGCGACCTGCACCGGCTCGGGCAGCTTCGAGCGGCCAGTATCGGTGCGGCGCGCATCGGACAGGCCACCCAGTCCATTGCGGCGCCACGCGTAATACCACGCCTGCAGGGTCTTCTCGCTGATGTGGCGCCGGCGTGAACCGGGAATGGCGTATTCCTGCTGCGCGAGTTGCCGCACGATCTGCTGCAGTTCGCCGCGACTCAAGCGCTCACGGCTGACCAGCGGGCCGAGCACCGACAGGCGGAACAGCGCCTTCGGATCGATATCGTTCATGGAGGTCCCTGTTGAAGTGAAGGAACCGCCATCAAAGCGCTGATCGTCGGCGCGCGGCAGTGAGCAGACTGTGTGGAGTCCCCGCTGCAGTTCGGTCAGCGCCGTCGCACGGCGATCAGGAACCAGTCGATCATGGGACAGCTATGCCGTCATGATCCAGCCACGCCATCGCTTCGCATAGCGGCATGCGATGCAGGCAGGCCAGCCAGAAGTCGTCGCGATCGGCACTGCGGCCGAGCTCAGCAAAACGGCTACACAGGTGGAAGGCGAACGTCCCGTGAGCCGCCAACAGCGATCGCCACCAGCGCCGCACGGTGTGATACGCCAACGCGAAGACGCTTGCCGTACGGCGTAGCGAGGCGCCCGCGATCAGCAGTTGCAGCACGTTCTGCTGCAACGACCAGCCATACCATCGACGCGCACAGATGCACAGCGGCAGACGCGAACAGGTCCGCGTGCATGACGGGCAACGGAAACGCGGCACAGGCACCGGATTGAGCGCGCCGTCGACGCTGCGATCCGCCTTGCGCCCATAACAGCCGTGATACCACAGGCAGCCACTACCGCAATGCGGACAGCGATCGGGCCGGTAAGAAGCGGGAGAGCACTCAATCGCGCGATGATGTTGTTCGAGGGAGAGAAAGGCAAATACAATGCGATGCATGGCCGGTCTGTTCTTGATGTTTGTACGACGCCTGAGAAACATCGCACGATATCAGAGCAGCGCCGGCCATCCTGCTACCCCTCATGTCTCGCGCTGCGCGCGGTAATCGACAAAACATCGTCCTGGCTGACCGCGCGACAATCTCACCCCTCCCGGCTCATTCTGCGCGCGACGTAACAGCATGGTCAGGTCCTGCGGCGTCTTTGGCGCCGGATACCGCGCGAGGTAAACAGGCGATGCAACGACCGCCATCCGGAGCGCGGGGCCGACGCGTAGTGCGACCATGTCCTTCTGCAATTTCTCTCCGAGCCGGATGCCGGCATCGAACCGGTCTGCCACGATGTCGCGAAATCCGTAGTCGATGACGACCTCCACGACCGCGTCGGGATGCGCGTTGCAGAACGTGCCGAGCACGGGCCGGATAACGGCCTCGTAGGCCTGCCGTGTCGCGG
Source organism: Paraburkholderia sp. SIMBA_053 (assembly GCF_046534895.1). Lineage (NCBI taxonomy): Bacteria > Pseudomonadati > Pseudomonadota > Betaproteobacteria > Burkholderiales > Burkholderiaceae > Paraburkholderia > Paraburkholderia sp. SIMBA_053. The sequence goes on from NZ_JAWRXU010000028.1 coordinate 2,285, forward strand.
TGATACGGACCGTACCGGCGATCTGGTCGCGCGCCTGGCCCAGCTCGCCCAACTTGGCATCGATGGCCTGCAACGCCGGCTCGAGTGTCAGCAGTAGCTTCTCGCCTGCCTCCGTCGGCGCGACGCTGCGGCTTGTCCGTCTAAGCAATACGATGCCGAGCCGCTGTTCGAGTCGCTTGATCGTATAGCTCAGCATCGAATTCGACACCCCAAGCTCGGCTGCCGCGCGCGTGAAGCTCCGCGTTCTCGCAACCGTCGCGAAGGCGGACAGGTCGTCAAGGCTTCCTCGCGCGATCTTTCCATCAGATTGCATGACTCGTTCGAATTGTCCGGGATGATTGAAAGAATAAGCGTAGCTAAAATCCGGTCAAGGTGCTGCGGCAGTCCGCTGTGGCACGGGATGTCGGTTCGTGGACGATGGCGAACGCGGTGAGCGAATGGAGTGAATATGTTGAAGAAAAATGCGGTGTGGCTGATCACAGGATGTTCGAAAGGGCTGGGACGGGCGCTGGCCCGAGGCGCGCTCGAGTCGGGGTATCGCGTGGTCGCAAGCGCGCGGGATGCGGCAGCCCTTGAGGACCTCGTCCGCGAGTATGGCGACGCCGTCGCGGCCGTCAGGCTCGACGTGACCCGCCCAGAGCAGGCAGAGGCCGCCGTTGCCGCCGCTCACGAACGATTCGGCGCCGTTGACGTGCTCGTCAATAACGCTGGCTACGGGTACCTGGCCGCGATCGAAGAGGGCGAGGACAGCGATGTCAGGGCGATGTTCGAGACGAATGTCTATGGAACCTGGAACATGATCAAGGCGGCGCTGCCCGGCATGCGCAGGCGCCGGGCAGGGCACATCGTCAACATCAGCTCGGTTGGTGGCCTGACGACTTTCCCGGGCGTAGGCTTCTATCACATGACGAAGTTTGCTGTCGAAGGACTGTCCGAGACCTTGGCGAAAGAGATCGGCCCGCTAGGCCTCGGCGTGACGGTTGTCGAACCGGGCGCATTCCGGACCGATTTCCGGGGCGCATCGATGAAACAGTCCGGCATGCGCCTTGAAGATTATGCGGGCACGGCCGGCAAGGCTCGCGACAGTGTGCTCGCCGGGCACGGCAAACAGCAGGGCGATCCAGTGCGCGGCAGTCGAGCCATCATCGCTGCGCTGGAATCGGATCAGCCGCCGCTGCATCTCGTCATCGGAGGCGATGCGCTCGATCTCGTCCGCGCCCAGCTCGAGGACCTGAGGCACGACCTCGACACGTGGGAGCATCTTACGAGAAGCACGAGTTACGAGGCTTGAGGGAACGCGCGTGGACGCACGCTGTTAGGCTGCTTTGGTCCGCATTGTGCGGTGCCTCCGGACGCAAGGCGGCGATATAGGACAGGAGCGCGGCAATCCTTCCCGTTTAAGGTCTGTTCAGGCAGAAGAAGGATCGCGCGACAGCGTAGCTGTCCTTCTCCGACCTTAGAGACGGAATCAAAAAGACCCGTTGGGGGCTGTAACCTTGGCCACCTGAACAACTGGATCCAAGGATGGGCACGTCGATTGTTGATGACGAATTGTGGACACTGATCGAGCCATTGCTGCCTTCGCCCAAACCCCGGCGCAAGAAGTATCCAGGCCGGTTGCCGGTTGCGAACCGAGCCGCACTGAACGGCATCCTGTTCGTGCTCAAGACCGGTATCCGCTGGCGCGACCTGTCGACCAAATTGGGATTTGGATCGGGTTCAACCTGCTGGCGACGGTTGCGCGACTGGCAGAACGCCGGCGTGTGGAAGCGATTGCACGATCTACTGCTAGCGAAGTTACGCGAGGCGGGCGAACTCGATTTCTCACGAGCAGCCGTCGACTCTTCATCTGTGCGAGCTGTTGGGGCGGGCGAAAAACTGGTCCGAACCCCACGGATCGCGCGCGACCAGGTACCAAGCACCACATCCTCGTAGACGCCAATGGCGTTCCTGTCAGCGCGATACTCTCTGGCGCGAATCGCAACGACGTCAGCCAGTTGCTGCCGCTGCTTGACGCCATTCCACCGATTCGCGGCGTACGCGGCCGACCGCTTCGCAAGCCCAAGGTCATCTACGCAGACCGTGGCTATGACTCCGAGGCACATCGCCAGAAACTTCGCGAGCGCGGCATCAAGCCGGTGATCGCCAGGCGCCGGAAAGAACACGGCAGTGGCCTGGGGAAATTCCGCTGGGTGGTTGAACGTACTCATGCGTGGCTTCACAACTTCCGTCGTCTTCGCATTCGCTTCGAACGTCGGGCCGACATTCACGAAGCACTTCTCAAATTCGGTTGCTCCCTGGTCTGCTGGAAAATCTTAAGACGAGGGGAGCAGCCTTTTTGAATCCGTCTCTTAGTGTGGCATCCGCTGCGGCCCGATGTACTGGCGCGATCTGGATGGGTGCACCGCCGCACCACCCGGCAACGTAGGACCGGGACCATAGAGCAGCGCCCCACAATGTACGCACTATCCGCTGAAGATCGCGGTGTCGGCGCTGGTGAACAGCATGAAAGGCCTATCGAGCCGGATGATGTGGATGATGAGCAAAGACAACGATATTCGGCATGGTCGGCACTGCTTTTTTGCGTCTCTTCAAAGACGAGGTTTGCTTCGTGACAGCGGTCACGCAATCGACTACATGCCTTCAAATTCGAACTGATGCCGACTGGCGAGCAGGCGTGCAAAATTCATAAGTTCGCGGGTGCGTGCCCCTTACCATGGAGTGACAAGGGATGGTGCTTAAGACCGCCCCTGAAAAAGACCGCGACTCTCATTGCGCCGCGCGATCGTCAAAATCGCGGCGCGCCTCCTCTACCGCGTCTAGATTATTCGCAGCCCAAACCCAAACCCCGCAAAACGCGGCACTTAGCGTGATGCCGAGGTTCGTAAGCTTGTACTCCACCTTCGGTGGTACGACCGGATATATGGTCCGAGTAACAAGGCCATCACGTTCCATTGCGCGTAGGGTCTGGGTAAGCATTTTCTGACTGATACCTTCAATCATCTCGTCAAGGCGGCTAAAACGAAGCGGTGACTTTTCTGCGAGAACGTCCAGAATCAACATTGTCCATTTGTCCGCAACGCGGCCAATCAGATCCTTCACCAGGGATGCGATCCGGGGATCAATATCGACGGGTGGAGTCAGGCTGGCGTAGTGCTGCGCGGCTGCGATTTGCTCGGCGGTGAACCTCGGGACTTGTGCCATATCTACACTCTCCGTTTGGTAAGTATCTGACTTTTCGGTGCCTTCTTCACATTGGAAAGTATGCGCGTCAAACTGCGATCATGCGCACTTGACAGGGGAAACCTGATGGAAATGATAGGACGGACCGTGCTGATTACGGGAGGCACCAGCGGAATCGGTCTGGAATTGGCGAAGCAGCTGACTGCCCGAGGGAATACAGTCATTGTCACGGGGCGTTCGCCCGAGCGGTTGCAAGCTGCACGAGAAGCTATTCCGGGGCTTCATGCTTTCAGGAGCGACGTCAGCGATTTGACGAGCATTGAGTCACTATATGAAACGGTCTTGGGCCGGTTTCCATTGCTGGACACTCTTGTGAACAACGCGGGTACGATGCGCAACATCAAGCTGAGTCAGCAATATTCATTGAACGACCTGACCACCGAAATCGATGGAAACGTGAAAGGATCCATGTGGATGGTTCAAGCGTTCCTTCCGTTGCTTCTCCGCAGAAAAGGCAGCCTCATTGTGAACGTATCGTCGGGTCTCGCCTATATTCCTTTTGCGGCCGCGCCCATCTACAGCGCATCAAAGGCCGCGCTTCACGCTTATACGCAATGCCTGAGAGCGCAACTGGAAGGTACTGGCGTCTCCATAGTCGAACTGGCGCCTCCGGGTACAGAGACGCCCCTGTTCCGGGGGGAATTCGCCGAGGAAATGAAAGGAGAGAAGGGGATGGACGTGAGTGTGCTTGTCAAGCGCACCATCGCAGGTATTGAAGCGGGGAAGACGGAGATTCGGCCCGGGGCGAGCAATATTTTGAAAATTGCTAGCCGCGTTGCGCCACACTTCATGTTCCGACAACTGGTGAAGTTGGGTCGTCCGCGGTCAGGTGTCGGAGCGTAAAGACAGTCTGGGTGCCCGAGCAACTTCTGCATTTATCCCTTCGGAACTTGTGCTTGTGCATCACATCTATACTTGTGCTTTGGCGGCGGCCATATTTGTAAACTATTCATGACCCGCTTCTCGAATTCGTATCCGAGCACGAGGCCGAACCCGGCAACGCGGTGCTAGCGAGTCAGATGGTTTCCCAGCAAGAGGCCAACGCGTTTCCTGTGCCGGAGCGCTAAGGTAGTGCGCGCCATTGCGCGCCTGTTAGGCCATAGCCTGTGGGCTCGCCGAGCGACACCTACATTGGCAGCTGTTTGACAATCGATACCGGGGTCTTCAATGAAAGCTGCTGTCCTGAATGCATTTGACGCGCCGCTCGATATTCAATGCGTGCCCGACCCGGTGCTCGGCACAGGCGAAGTGATCGTCGATGTGGCGGCCGCACCGGTTGCAAGCTACTCCGCCAATGTCTTCAACGGCTCGCGCAACTACCCTTTGGAATTGCCATTGATTCCGGGCCCTGGCGGTATTGGCAGGGTGCGGGCTGCGGGCCCGGACTCGACCAGGCTGAGGCCTGGTGACTGGGTCTTCGTCGACTCCACAATCCGCTCGCGGGACAATATCGCCAGCCCTGAACAGATCTTGCTTGGCTGGACCTACCGGACGCCTGCGGCCTTACCGTTGCACCGGTACTTTCACCACGGCTCCTTTGCAGAGCAGGTGCTGGTACCCACCGAGAACGCTACGGCGATCGGTCACATCGAGCCGTCGGACGCAGGGCGATGGACGGCTCTCGCCCGGCTGCTGGTTCCCTTCGGAGGTCTGCTGGCAGGCGGTCTTCAGGCAGGAGAGACGTTGGTCGTCAACGGGGGAACGGGGGGCTTCGGAGGCGCGGGCGTCGCCGTGGCATTGGCAATGGGAGCGGGGCGGGTCGTGGTCACCGGCCGCAATCACGGCACGCTGGAAGACCTTGCGAGACGACATGGAGGCCGCGTCCGGATTGTCCGGTTCAGCGGGGATGAAGAGCGTGACCGCAAGTCGATTTGGGACGCGGCCGACGGGCCCATCGACATGGTGCTGGATTTCCTGCCGCGTGAGGCGTCCGCCGCTCAGGTGAGGACCGCGGCGCTGGCCGTGAAACTAGGAGGGCGGGTGATCCTGATGGGTGGTCTGCGTGGAAGCGAAGGCGACCTCGGACTGAACTACAACTGGCTGATGCACAACGAGACCACTGTGCGTGGCGTCTGGATGTACAACAGGGACGCCATTCCCCGGATGGTGCGGATGGTGCGCGCCGGCCTGATAGACCTTGGACAGTTTGAGCTAGCTGAGTTCGGACTGGATAGCACCAACGAGGCGGTGGCCTATGCGGCCGCCAATGCCGGCCCGCGCCAACTGACTGTCCTTCGGCCTGATGGATACGACGGCGGCCATGCGAAAAAAAGCTCTCTTGAAATCTGCCGGTGCAGCAGACTACCGGATTGACCACTCCGTCTGGAAAATCGCAGCCGTAGCGGTTTCCGGCTGTGCTTGCCCAGCTGGACGCGAGCACCGTCTGTACGCACAGGTTTCTAAACCGTTGCGACTGGCGTGACCGGTGAGCCGGCTGCTCCCGGCAAGCGCAGGGGCGGAGCGGTAAGCAGGAACCTGTTGCGACCACGTGCGCGCAACCATCGATTCAGAGGGGACAATAACCATTGCTCTCCGAGCGGCACTCCCAACTTGAAAAGGCAATGCTCGTGGATGGTGCTCGCCGCGCCCGCTGGCGGCGGGAGGATCTCAACAGCACGGTTGTCCGAAATGAGGGCAGCGACACCTGAGTCCGTTATCCATTGCAGCAACCGGCTGTCGGCACCATCGAGCCCTGCGCAGCTGTTGTGCAGCCGCCATGGGTCCGGCGCCCTGTTCATTTCGAGCAGCAATTCGTCAAAACCCGTGCACAAACACAGCATGTCTCCGGGCTCGACGTCCACGCCATCATCCTCGAAAATCCGCATGAGTTCGTCATAACCGACGCGGTGATTTTCGCGGCCATAACGCTCGAACAGGTCGACCATTACGCCGCGCCCCTGCACGCATGTCGCCGCCAACGTGTCGATTCCCAGCGGGCCGGCGTTCACGCCTTCATAGCGTAACCATTCCTCGACGCCCTCACGGGGCGGCGGCGTCACGATGTGTTCTCCACCGCGCCATCCGTTGTAGTAGACGATCTCGTCGATCCCGTCGCCGTCCGCGTCAAACTTCGCGCCGACGTGCGCGAGGCTGTCCCATTGTGTTGAGTACTGGGTAGAGAGCAGCACGGCGTCATCGCAGACGACCGACTGCCGTGCAGTGCCCGGCACCTCGCGTGAGTGATTATGAAAGCACTGGCCTCCATGCATGGCACCGAACAGCCGGGGCGGGTGACGCCGGGGATTGGCGACAGTGCCTCCGGGGTAGTCGAGCGGCAGGCTCAAGCAAAACGTAATGCCTTCGCGCGCCTCCGCAAGGCCCTGTCTGACCTTTGCTGGCGTCAGAAGATTCAGCCTGCCAATCTTGTCGTCATCACCGAAATCGCCCCAGTTAGACCCTTCTGGTCGACGTATCCACCGCTTGCTCATGCTGTCTCCGTGAACCCCAGTTTTCGCTGAACATACAATTCACGATCCGAGGATGTCAATATCGATGGCTAAAATCGATATAAACTTTCAGACCGGCAGTATCCCCTTGTAGTTGACCTTCCAGCGTAC
>NZ_JAWRXU010001278.1:0-250 GCF_046534895.1 Paraburkholderia sp. SIMBA_053
GTTAAAACAAGAGGAGACAAGCAGATGTTCGGCAGAAACAAGAAAGACCGCGGGGCAACGACCCTGCCGCGCCTCACCGTGCTGGCCAGCGTGATCGCGGCCACAGTTCCGCTGCACGCCTACGCGTTCAGGTTCGATACCGGTTCATCGGACTGGGAAGTGAACTGGGACAACACGATCAGTTATAACCTCGGCATGCGCGCCCGGGGCATCGATCCCATGATCGGCAACAACCCGAATTACGACGACG
>NZ_JAWRXU010001279.1:0-250 GCF_046534895.1 Paraburkholderia sp. SIMBA_053
CGAAAGGAGGTTCAACAAATTGATATAAGTTAAATGTCCCACAGCGAATTTGCATAAGCTTTCACCTTCTATAGTTATGTAATTTGTAATTCCGACATGTGTTAGCAGAAAGCATATTCCGTAATAAAGGGTGTGTTAATAGTATGGAAAACCTCTAATATTTTTTTATTGATATCATTATCTTTAATTTACTCATGTTTGCTGAAAAATACACTCGGAATTTTATACAATTTGTATATGTATAATTTAT
>NZ_JAWRXU010001280.1:0-250 GCF_046534895.1 Paraburkholderia sp. SIMBA_053
CGAAGCACTTCCATTTCAAGGAAGTCGACGCCGCGCAACTGCCGCGCACGCTCGACGACTTCGACGCCACCACCGTCAACGCGGACTACGCGATCAAGGCCGGCCTCAATCCGGCAAAGGACACGATCCTCGTTGAGAACGGCTCAAGCGTCTACGCATGTCTGATCGCCGTGCGAGAGCAGGATGCGAACAAGCCTTGGGTGCAGCAGCTGGTTTCCGCCTATCAGTCGCCTGAAGTCAAGCAGTTCAT
>NZ_JAWRXU010001281.1:0-250 GCF_046534895.1 Paraburkholderia sp. SIMBA_053
GTTGGCAGCATCGGGAAGGGTAGTATCGATAGTTGATATGTCAGTACCGCAAAACCTGATGGCGGGCTGGTTAGCTAATGCCGAGATCCACTTTGTTTTTACCACCCAATCGGCCAAGCGGCTGGCTGACATCGCCAAGGCAGTCGATGCAGGCGGCATTAAGCCTATCGTCGAGCGGGTGATGAAGCTAACGGAAATAGTGGCGGCGCATGACCTTATTGAAGCCGGAAGCCGAAAAGGCAAGATAGCG
>NZ_JAWRXU010000173.1:0-395 GCF_046534895.1 Paraburkholderia sp. SIMBA_053
TCGCGCGACGGAAGCCAACTTCGATCGTGTAGTGACCTATACGGAACGCATGATCGAAGCGGGGCATCGCGAATTCGCGGCGCGACTCGTGCGTGACGCGTTGGAGCGCACGCCGGAAATCGCCAACTCCTACGCCTTTATCCGGGCGCAGGGCGGCGAGATCGGCGCAATCATCAAGGGCGACTGATCCGCCGTTCCATTCCACTTTTTTCAGCTTCATCACCCATGGCTCTGCCGTGTCCGCGAGGACGCGCAGGGCCATTTTTTTCGCCTCATCCATTCATTTTCTATACGGAGCTTTCTCATGAACACCAACATCCAGTCGAAAGTCATGCTGTGCTCGGTCACGATCTCCACGTGGGTTGCCCGTCGATTCGACGGCAAGGCCACCGAAG
>NZ_JAWRXU010001282.1:0-250 GCF_046534895.1 Paraburkholderia sp. SIMBA_053
TGTAGAAATCGCCCGAAGAAGTTTTTTAGTTCTGTCTTGCTGTTCATCTAAGCTTTAACAATACTTTGAAGCCCTTTTAGGGCATTTTGATTCGTCTGAAGCTGTTCTCCTCATGCGTAGATTTTCAGTCATTGTTTATTTAGAACACAGTTCTAAATAAACAAAATCTATCATTAATTCATCTTCTAAGAGAAAACTAGTTTAAATATCTCGAATTTTCAGTGGCAACATTCTTTTCAATACCCTTCTC
>NZ_JAWRXU010001283.1:0-250 GCF_046534895.1 Paraburkholderia sp. SIMBA_053
GCGACTTCGTGTATCACCCGCCGCGTGCGGCGCACGACCTCCTGGAATACAGAACGGACTGCGCGCAGATGGCCCCCCCTTGATACCGACATACGCCGCTTTTTCACAGCCTCCGGGCTTCGTCCACTGCGCCAACGAGTTTTCGAAACCGGTAAGCGCACGCATCGTACTTTTCCTTCATGGCTAACTACGCGGGTCTGATACGCCGAAAGCCGGTGCACGCGCTGAAAAACGAATAGTGCAATGCCAG
>NZ_JAWRXU010001284.1:0-250 GCF_046534895.1 Paraburkholderia sp. SIMBA_053
CTCTTTCTTGGCTTTGATCAAAACGAGCAGGAGCCGTGGTACATGACCTTCAGCTTGGAGGGGGCTGGCGACGCCATTACACGCATGCAAGCACTGTGCAGCGGCACGGCCGCCGAGGCGGCCAGCACGCCTTAAAGGACACCCTCTGCGGCAATTTCTACCCGGTTTCGCCCGCTACGCTTGGCCCGGTACATGGCAACGTCCGCACGAGCCATTAGCGTCTTGCAGCTGTCACCTGGTTGCCAGATAG
>NZ_JAWRXU010001285.1:0-250 GCF_046534895.1 Paraburkholderia sp. SIMBA_053
TCCACTTCGCATACGCGTTCAGGTCCGCATGTTGCTAACCGATACAGGTTGAGCATCGCACGCGCAACGCGCCGTGAAGCACGAACAGGAGGCTGACAGCATGAACGACGAGAGCAAAGCGAGCACCTCTAAAGGCCCGTCGAGGCACCGGTCACCGTCCGTCGTCGCAAGATGGCTCAGTGTTCTCTTTGCCGTGCTGGCTGGTCTGTATCTGCTGATAGGCGGTATCTGGCTCGTCACGATTGGCGGC
>NZ_JAWRXU010001286.1:0-250 GCF_046534895.1 Paraburkholderia sp. SIMBA_053
GACGGTCGGTCCATCGAGACGCTCGACATGAGCGATCCGGCCTCGAAGCAGGCCCGGATCATCCGCGGCATGGTCGGACGCGACCTCGCCCATCGTTTCCCCGAGCGCGTGCCGGAGCTCGGAGAGGAGGTGCTGCGGATCGAGAACTGGACCGTGCATCACCCGACCCAGCCCGGACGGGTCATGGTCGACGATGCCTCCCTCACCGTGCGTGCAGGAGAGGACGTGGGCATCGCCGGGCTGATGGGCG
>NZ_JAWRXU010000174.1:0-395 GCF_046534895.1 Paraburkholderia sp. SIMBA_053
CACGAAGCCGGGAATCTCGCCCGTCGCGAACTCGACGTGCAGGCGCTCTTCGAACTCGCGAATGGTGCGCATCAGCCGGTACGCTTCCAGCAGTTTTTCCCTGCTCAACTGATTTGACATGGTGTGTCTCCTTGATGATGTCGATCGTTACAGCAACGGGTGCGGATGGGCTCCGCGTGATTAAATGAACTCCCTTTATTTCGCGTTTGCTTGTGTGTGCATAAGGGTTCGCATCGAAGCGCCCGCCATCTCGCGCATCAACTGACGCGACGCCGAGAAACGCAGCGTGCGGCTCACATCGACGGTCAACGGGCCACTCCAGTCGAGCGAGATTTCATAGCGGTCGTCACGCTCGATTTCGATCTCGCGCTCGCCGTCGAATGCGAGCGTGCCGT
>NZ_JAWRXU010001287.1:0-250 GCF_046534895.1 Paraburkholderia sp. SIMBA_053
TATACTTCCTGACTCCCTGATATCGGACATTGCTGGCGCTTTATCTTGTTTACCCTCTACTCCACGATTAAGCTGTGCTACAAGGATGATAGGCACGTTAAATTCCTTCTGCATGTCTTTCAGCTGTTTCATGATGTATGTAAATTTCAAATGGTTACTATCGAAGGACTCATCAATGTCCACATGCCCTAAGTGATCTATTGCAAATAAGTGTTTCTTACCTGGATTCTCATTTACAGTTTTACGAATC
>NZ_JAWRXU010001288.1:0-250 GCF_046534895.1 Paraburkholderia sp. SIMBA_053
GCACGTCGCCGGGGACAATGACGGAACCCGTGCCCATCGAATCCTTATGCTCGAGCGCGCCTTCAAGCACGTACGAGAAGATTTCCATGTCGCGGTGCGGATGCTTGCCGAAGCCGCGGCCGGGAGCCACGCGATCGTCGTTGATCACGAGCAGGTCGGAGAAGCCGATCTGCTTCGGATCGTAGTAGTTCGCGAAAGAAAACGTATGACGCGAGCTAAGCCAGCCGTGTTCGGCGCGTCCGCGCCCGTC
>NZ_JAWRXU010001289.1:0-250 GCF_046534895.1 Paraburkholderia sp. SIMBA_053
GTCCGTGCGACGGCGACGAGCCTCGCGATCGTCTCTCTGGCGAGCCTTGCAGGCTGCGCCAGTTCCGGTTCGACGACGCTCACCTATCTGCCCAATGGCGAGACGGGCTTCGCGATCAACTGCAGCGGCAGCGATGCGAGCCAGAACTGGGGCGAATGCTACAAGCGCGCGGGCGAGGCATGTGGCGCCTATGGCTACGACGTGGTCTCGAAAGATGTCGACACGGGCGGCACGGCAGGCGGCACGCTTG
>NZ_JAWRXU010001290.1:0-250 GCF_046534895.1 Paraburkholderia sp. SIMBA_053
TGCGTCTTCATAGTCGAGTAAAAGAAGTCGCAAGGCGTATACGGCTTGATAGTAGTAGCCCAGAGCCGAGTCAGCTGCTGAATGCGCGTTAGGCGAAGACATTGCTCCTGCCGAGTGGTTGATTTATGTATTGAGCATAGCCTTGCTCACGCCCGCCAATCAGCCCCCGTGGCGGTGCGCCCCGTATTATCGAACATCGGCGGCAATTGTAAAGCTTGCTTTTGGCGGCCGGTCTTCAAGAAAATGCAGC
>NZ_JAWRXU010001291.1:0-250 GCF_046534895.1 Paraburkholderia sp. SIMBA_053
GACCCAGAAAATGTCACAGTTGCTCATCGCCGTCCCGACCGAAGACGAGGCTGAACTCACGGCGCTGAGTAATGCCCTCCACGCCGAGACGACCACGCTCGACAGCAAACCCTTCGATGGGTCCACGGTCATCCAGCTGCTCGTTCCGGTCACGGTGGCATCGATCCCGGTTCTGACAACCTGGATCAAGGCGCGATTCGAGCACCGCAAGAATCAGTCCATCTCATACAAAGGCATGAAGTTCACCGGG
>NZ_JAWRXU010001292.1:0-250 GCF_046534895.1 Paraburkholderia sp. SIMBA_053
CAGGCCAAGACCGCGCACCGTGGCGCGGTGCGATTCGCGGGTCCCAATCAGGCTCTTGACGAGCTGAACCTTGACAGTTTTATCAGACATGGTGACCACCTTAGCCCAGAATGTCTTCGACGGACTTACCACGCTTCGCCGCGATGTCAGCCGGCGTCGACTGCTTGCGCAGACCATCCAGCGTCGCACGAACGAGGTTGTACGGGTTCGTCGAACCGTGGCTCATGGCCACAACGTTTTGCACGCCCAT
>NZ_JAWRXU010001293.1:0-250 GCF_046534895.1 Paraburkholderia sp. SIMBA_053
GCCGACGACGCATGGCAACGTCGTCGCGCTGAGCAGCCGGGTTCGCCGTGGGGCTACGCATGGCTGACCTCGAAAAAGGCGCCGCCCGCCTTGCGGTACGCTGGATGTGCCAACAACACAGCCCGCAAGGAGGGCGACATGGCTTTGCTCGAGGACGTCATCAAAGCGCTCGAACGTATCCCGCTGTGGAAGCGGGTAACTGCGCTACCCGAACGAACCGACTTGCTCGAGAAGCGAATCGCTGCTCTCG
>NZ_JAWRXU010001294.1:0-250 GCF_046534895.1 Paraburkholderia sp. SIMBA_053
CTCATCCGGCGAATCGAACACTTCGACGTCGCAATGCGTGCCGCGATCGACGAGCGCCGGATAGCCGAACAGCGTATGCCCGCCGCGCCGGATTTCGAGAAGCTCGGGGAGCTTGCCGAAGTTCCACGTCGTCAGGTTTTCATAGAGGGCGGTCCCCGGTGCGGCCGCCGCTTCGCCCGCAGCGGGCGTGTGCGGCGCGGCTGAGACGCCACGCGTACCGCCGCCGCTCGCCCCACGCGCCACCCCGCCT
>NZ_JAWRXU010001295.1:0-250 GCF_046534895.1 Paraburkholderia sp. SIMBA_053
CGGCATCGCGACGAGGTCCGCCGAGACGGCTTCCACGTTCTCTCGGCCCGGCTCCGTCGCAAGCGTCCGCATGCGGCCGACCGGATCGTTCTTGAAGTGGGCGACTTCGGCCGGTACGAAGCTGAAGACCCGTCCTGCGGGTCCCACGATGTCGGAGAAGAGACGGGTCCAGTCGCCGTCGCCTGGGTAAACGTCGATGACAGTGGAGCCCGCATCGACTCGTGCGAACCGGATCAACTCGGATAGCTTG
>NZ_JAWRXU010001296.1:0-250 GCF_046534895.1 Paraburkholderia sp. SIMBA_053
GTCGATATGAAAAAAATAATTAACGAAGTATATGAAGATGTCTTAGATCATATTTATGTCATTCGTGAAACATGTAATAACTTACGTCCTCCATTTCTATATGAATTAGGTTTGAAAAAAGCATTATTAGATTTATTTAAACAAGTAAATCTTAAAGCTACATTTTTCTTCTATTATGAAATTCAAGATAATATTATTCTACCTAATGTAGAATATGAACAAGCAATTTATAGAATTATTCAGGAGTTAT
>NZ_JAWRXU010001297.1:0-250 GCF_046534895.1 Paraburkholderia sp. SIMBA_053
CTCGCCGGGGAGCCCGGGGGCGAGTCGTATTATTCGTTCGCCGTGAGGCATGCGGAGATCGTCGAGCGCTTTGGGCGCTTTCCGCATCGCAATGCGCTGCTAGGACGGGAATCGACGGCGGAGGAAATCGCGTTTTTGCGCGAGCCGGGATCGTCGTTGCAGTCGCGGCGGGCGAGGAAGCGGGCGCGCGGTAGTTAGCGGCGTGCCGCACAGCGCCGCCCGGCGTCTGGTTACCGACCGTCAACCGCAG
>NZ_JAWRXU010001298.1:0-250 GCF_046534895.1 Paraburkholderia sp. SIMBA_053
TCAACGGGCATAATCTCGGCCGCTATTGGAATATCGGCCCGCAGAGGCGGCTCTATTGCCCGGCTCCGTGGCTCAAGCCTGGCGACAACACGGTGTTGATCTTCGATCTGCATCAGTTAGAAGCGAAGCCGGTCAGTCTGGCATCGACCCTCTCATAGGCCGCCAGATACTACTGGCGACAATTCAATCGTCAGAACCTGAAATGGATCGAGGCGAATCGTTTGCGGGCGGTCTGCGTCCCATAGCGTCG
>NZ_JAWRXU010001299.1:0-250 GCF_046534895.1 Paraburkholderia sp. SIMBA_053
GTCGTTAAGTGCCGAGCTGAGTGAACAACTCACCAGTCAATCACGGGTGTATGCCGCTGCCGGCAATTACCGCGTTCAATTGGGTGCGGTCGCGTCGTTAAGCGATGCACAAGCGCTTCAAGAAACCTTGCAAGGAATGGGGTATGGTGATGCCTTCGTCACTAATGGCTAGGGTCGCCGTAGCGTCGAATGATAGTAACGCCTAGTGATAAATAATCACGTGAAGCCCCGCCGTATCGATCACGGCGGG
>NZ_JAWRXU010001300.1:0-250 GCF_046534895.1 Paraburkholderia sp. SIMBA_053
GCCGTACCGCCCTAGCGACCACCCTACTGGCGACGCAAAGATGAGCATCGAGAACTACGAGCAAACCGGCAGTTGTGCAACCTGCAAGAAGGGAGCGCACTTGCGCACACGGCGTGTCGACCTCGGTCACGCACCGCACTCAGTCTTTCGCTTGAACTGGGAGCCGGGACCACACTTGCAGTTCGTGCGCCAGTGAGCTCTGTTGCCGTGTCGGCGCCCAAAGAGGTTTTGCATTGCGCGCCGCTTGTTT
>NZ_JAWRXU010001301.1:0-249 GCF_046534895.1 Paraburkholderia sp. SIMBA_053
TCGACTTAACGCGTTAGCTCCGGAAGCCACGCCTCAAGGGCACAACCTCCAAGTCGACATCGTTTACGGCGTGGACTACCAGGGTATCTAATCCTGTTTGCTCCCCACGCTTTCGCACCTGAGCGTCAGTCTTCGTCCAGGGGGCCGCCTTCGCCACCGGTATTCCTCCAGATCTCTACGCATTTCACCGCTACACCTGGAATTCTACCCCCCTCTACGAGACTCAAGCTTGCCAGTATCAGATGCAGT
>NZ_JAWRXU010001302.1:0-249 GCF_046534895.1 Paraburkholderia sp. SIMBA_053
GTTGCTGTTCGTGCTCGGCGCGCTCGTGCGTTGCCAGCCGGTCTATCAGCGCGTGAGTCAGCACCGTCTCGGCTGGCTCGTGACGCTCGCGGCCTGCTGTGTGGCGGCGGTCGCGGCGTACTACAAGCTCTTTGTCGAAGTCGAGCCGCTCGATCCCAGCTTCAAACAGAATCTGTCCTACTTGCGCGCGGTCAATTTCCTCGCGATCGCGTGGCTCGTGGCCAAGCTGATCGAGGCGGGCTGGGCAAG
>NZ_JAWRXU010001303.1:0-249 GCF_046534895.1 Paraburkholderia sp. SIMBA_053
CGAGATTGAACGCCGACGAAATCGGCGCGACCGAACTGAACGACGGCGTGGAGCCGTAGGTCGCCGAGGTCAGCGCCGACGGCGCGAAGGAGCCGAACGTGAAGCCGTTGTTCTGCTTGAGAATGTTCAGGCCGACCTGCTTGAGGACCGTGCGGCTGAACTCCACCACGCGCACGTCGACCTGGACGACCGAGCGGGTCGCGATTGTCGAGGTGTCGTAGATTTGTGCGTTGTTTGAGGCGCTGTTTG
>NZ_JAWRXU010001304.1:0-249 GCF_046534895.1 Paraburkholderia sp. SIMBA_053
GACGCGCGAGCCGTCGCCGAGGCGCTCCCGCCGCCCGTCGCCGGAGCGCTGTCCCGGTGCTGCCTGCAGCAGGTCTTCGGCCGAGGTGATGCTGCGTCCGGCGATGTGGGTCGGCGGCAGCGAGCGCAGCGCGAGCATGACATTGCCGATGACGGCGAGATCCTCGACGCGCACCGAGACCTGGCCGCTGGCGAAGTGCCCGTACGTCTCGCCCAACTCATCGAGCAGATCGACGAGCGTGGCCCCGCG
>NZ_JAWRXU010000175.1:0-393 GCF_046534895.1 Paraburkholderia sp. SIMBA_053
GGGACATTCCGATATTCACGTCGAACGTGTTGATATCGCCGACTATGCCAGCGTCGAAGCTGCTGTATCGGGTACGCTGAAAGTCGCCGGACGCATCGATATCCTGATCAATAACGCGGCGATCGTTGGCCCAAATGCGACCTTGGCCGAGTATCCCATCGACGTCTGGAAGCAGGTGATCGACATCGACGTCAACGGCACTTTCCACTGCTGCCGCGCTGTGGTACCCGTGATGGTCGGGCAGAACTACGGTCGCATCGTTAATCTGGCTTCCGTCGCCGGCAAGGAAGGTAACCCCAACGCCGCAGCGTACAGTTCAGCCAAGGCTGCTGTCATTGCCATGACCAAGTCGCTCGGAAAGGAACTGGCGAGCCACGATATCGCGGTCAACTG
>NZ_JAWRXU010001305.1:0-249 GCF_046534895.1 Paraburkholderia sp. SIMBA_053
GCAAAGCGTTCGGCACGCGTGGGCGCGGGATCGTTCTCGGGGGCGAACCAGTCGCGCAGGTGTGCATTGCGAATCTGCTCGTAATGCGTTTGCAGCGAGGACCAGGAGGGGAGCGAGTTCTGGGTCATAGCGTCCGTCTAACCAGGGGCACGAAGAAAGGCGCGCGCGAAGCGCCGCCAGGGATGATGCAACGATGCTGTTAGAGCGAGACCGCACGGCCGCGTTCGTGGTGAAATTTCAGAAGCTGCG
>NZ_JAWRXU010001306.1:0-249 GCF_046534895.1 Paraburkholderia sp. SIMBA_053
GATGCGGACGGTCTGTTGTCCGTGTTTGCGCGCGAGCAGCATTCGGGCGTGGAGGCATCGGTGATCGTGAAGCCGTCGTATGGGCTCGCCGACGACGACGTCGCGCGCATGCTCGAAGACAGCTTCAAGACGGCGGAAGTCGATATGCGCGCGCGGGCGTTGCGCGAGGCGCAGGTCGAAGCGCAGCGGCTGGTCGAAGCGACGGAAGCGGCGCTTGCGGCCGACGGCGAACTGCTCGACGCCGACGAG
>NZ_JAWRXU010001307.1:0-249 GCF_046534895.1 Paraburkholderia sp. SIMBA_053
GATTCATTCAGAGGATATATATCTCTATTTTCTTCGTATATAAGTTTGTATACAATTTATAACCGCTTAACACCATAGGTGTAACGTTTTTGATTACAATATGTTTGATATTAATTAATAAAAAAGTGAAGTATGAATGGAGATGTTATGAAATGAGTATGAAAAAAATCATTTTAGCTGGTGCAGTAGGAATCGCAACACTTGCAGGTACAAATTTGCCAGGATTAGAAGCAACAAAAGCAGATGCAG
>NZ_JAWRXU010001308.1:0-249 GCF_046534895.1 Paraburkholderia sp. SIMBA_053
TCCGGAAGCCGGCTCCGCGCTCTTCGTGAGCATCATTCAGGTGGCGATTGCGGTGGGTTCGCTCGTCGGCGGAATCGTGGTCGATCACGTGGGCATTGCGACGGACTTTCTGTTCGGCAGCGGCCTCGCGTTGCTCGGACTGGCGGCGCTCGCGAGCTTCGGTAGAAGCGGCGAGAGGAAGCCTGCGCCAGAAGCGGTGGCGTGCACCGAATGCAACTGCCGCGTGTAGCTTTTGGTCATTCAGAAGGC
>NZ_JAWRXU010001309.1:0-249 GCF_046534895.1 Paraburkholderia sp. SIMBA_053
GTGATGCGGGCAGCGCTGCCGATCATGCGCAAGCAGCGCTCCGGGCACATCATCAACGTCAGTTCCGTGGCAGGCGCTGTCGGCCTGATGCACTGCGGCGCCTACAGCGCGAGCAAGTTCGCCGTGGAGGGGCTCTCGCTTTCTGTGGCTGAAGAGGTCGGAAAGTTCGGCATCGAGATCACGGTGGTCGAGCCGGGATTCTTCCGCACGGACTTGTTGGCCGCAGCCAACGCCAAATGGCCGGACAAG
>NZ_JAWRXU010001310.1:0-249 GCF_046534895.1 Paraburkholderia sp. SIMBA_053
CCGCCTGTCGGGCACGGGGAACATTGCGCACACACGTACCCATCAACTCTCTCATGCCTTGTCTAGCGGATTCGCGATGACAGGCAGTGGAATGAAAACTCAGGGTTAACAACAACAAGGCTGCACTATGGCCGCTGCTGCTCGGCCAACGCAGCACCTGTCGACGCTCGCCGTGTACAAAAGAGTCAGCATCCGCAGACACTTTTGTACCCAGCGTAGCCTCGTACTCACAAACTGGAGAAGTTTCAT
>NZ_JAWRXU010001311.1:0-249 GCF_046534895.1 Paraburkholderia sp. SIMBA_053
TGCTTTAAGCGAAACGTGACGCCCACTTGGCGGGCCGAGTCTTTCCCGTTATCAGCGACGAACATGTTCGGCAGACATACGCCATCGCCTTTGGGAATTTCCTAGGCATTGCGGGCGCAGAGGCCCATCAAAACCGCTTCAGTACGTTGCTTCGCCACGGATGGTTCTGACGATGACTCGCGAAAGCTGATCGCCCGACCATTCTCATAAAGGTAGAACCCGGCAGCACGATGACCGGCCCAGGCAAAT
>NZ_JAWRXU010001312.1:0-249 GCF_046534895.1 Paraburkholderia sp. SIMBA_053
CACGTCCAATAAGCGGTTCGCCGGCGGCTTTTTGCCTCTTCCTCTCGTTACGCGGAATTGTAAAAAGCGCGGTCGACGCGGCCACGGCGGTCCGAGAAAGCGTTTCGCTCACGCCCACGGCGGCGGGCGGGCGGCGCATGGCCGCGTTCCGGCATGAACGTTGCGGCATCCGACAGGTAATGGGGATGGCGCGCGCTGCGCTGTCCGTCGTAGCCAAACGGGAGGCAGCCATGCGACATACCGTGATTG
>NZ_JAWRXU010001313.1:0-249 GCF_046534895.1 Paraburkholderia sp. SIMBA_053
GGCGCATTCTGCCCAGCCGCCTTCAGCATGCGCTGCAGATAGCCGCTCATATCGCCCTCATCAGCCACGAGGCAAGACGGCGAATCCGTCAGGCGGAACGTCAGACGCACGTCCTTCGCCTTGTCCTTGAGCGCTTCCTTCATGCGCTCGACGAGCGGCTTCAGTTCTTCGCCGACCTTTTCCTGCGCCTGCTTTTCTTCGTCGTTCAGATGGCCCAGATCGAGGTCGCCACGCGCGACGCTTTGCAGC
>NZ_JAWRXU010001314.1:0-249 GCF_046534895.1 Paraburkholderia sp. SIMBA_053
GATCGCCATACGTGTACCGTCGCTATCCGTTGTGTGCGTTGTGTGTGCCGTGCTTCGTCAGGCGCGCGCTGCGAGACGCGCGGCGACCATGATCGCCTTCATCTCGCGCACAGCGTTGTCCCAGCCCGCGAAGATCGCATGCGCGACGATCGCGTGGCCGATGTTCAGTTCGACGATGCCTTCGATCGCCGCAATCTGCTGGACGTTTGTGTAATGCAGGCCGTGACCCGCGTTGACCTTCAGTCCCAG
>NZ_JAWRXU010001315.1:0-249 GCF_046534895.1 Paraburkholderia sp. SIMBA_053
TGAAGCAGATCGCGAGTGAACTGGGGTTTCAGGACGAGGCCTATTTCGGTCGTTTCTTTCGCAAGCAGACGGGACTCCGGCCAACGGAATACCGCTCTGCGGCTCACGATCGATCCTTGCCACCCGACAAGGGGAGAGCGGGCTGACTCTACCTCGCCCCCGTCATCCGATTCAGGCCGATAAGCCGCCGAGCTTCACGAACAGATGCTCCGGCCCGGAGTTGGTCAGATTGTTGCCCCGCACATACTG
>NZ_JAWRXU010001316.1:0-249 GCF_046534895.1 Paraburkholderia sp. SIMBA_053
GCAAAGCGGTTTGGCCGCTATGACGTGCGCGGTGTGACGCACGCGGTGTGCCTAGCCCGAAACGGCGCACTAACGAAGCATCACGCGCGAAGGCGGCGCCTTGCGAACCGCTCGAGCCGCCACGCGACGCCTGTGCCCTCACCACGAAGCACGGGCCTGCTGGGCCTTTGAATAACCCGCAGATTATAGCGCAGCGGACCTTTTTCCGCACTGCACACAAGCTTGTTTCGGCAGCGCAGCGCGGCTTTC
>NZ_JAWRXU010001317.1:0-249 GCF_046534895.1 Paraburkholderia sp. SIMBA_053
ATCGTAGCCGAGCGTGCGGCGCAGGAACTCGGCACGAATCAGTCAGCGAATTTCGGATTCGGCTTCCCCGGGGCGATCCCCGCAGTACTCGCGGCACAAGGGCGCGGCTCCGACTACTGGGGCTCGGTGGAACAGGGCATTCACAGGGGCACCATGCTCGATGGCGCGATGTTCGGCACCGCGCGCAATGCAGACGCCATCGTGCCAAGCGTTGATCAGTTCGACTTCTACAGCGGCGGCGGTATCGAT
>NZ_JAWRXU010001318.1:0-249 GCF_046534895.1 Paraburkholderia sp. SIMBA_053
GTGCGCGGCGCCTGCGTATCTGGAACGCGCGGGCATTCCTCAGACGCTCGAAGACCTCGACCAGCACAAGGCGGTGAATTATTTTTCGAGCCGCACGGGCCGGGTTATGGACTGGTCGTTTCTCGTCGACGGCAAGGAAGTCGAGGTGAAAATGAAGAGCGTGGTGTCCGTCAACGACGCGGATGCGTACGTGACGTGCGGCCTCGAAGCCTTTGGCCTGATCCAGCCGCCGCTCTTCATGGTGCTGCC
>NZ_JAWRXU010001319.1:0-249 GCF_046534895.1 Paraburkholderia sp. SIMBA_053
GCGGAACACCGACGCGCCCGCGCCCGTCACGGCGACGCGGATCGTATCGTCGTACTGGGCGATGAAGACGCCGGCCACCGCGTAGCCGGACGCGGGATGCCGGTACTTGGCGTAGGCCGCGCGCAGCGGAATCGCAAATTCGATTGCGGTCACGAGTTCGTCAGGGCGCAGCGCGGTCTCGAAGGTATCCACGAAGAATTCGTCGGCGGGAATGCGCCGTTGCGACGACGTGACGACGTGCGCATTCAG
>NZ_JAWRXU010001320.1:0-249 GCF_046534895.1 Paraburkholderia sp. SIMBA_053
GATTAGTACGCCCGCCACGACGCCGAGCAATGCGAGTGCAACCTTCTTCATTGAGTCTCCTTGGTTATGCGTTGTTATAAGGCTGTCGGATGATAGCCCGGCAATTTTGCCTTGAACATCGGCCGTTCGGCCAGGTCGCAGTAGGGCGACCTTCTGCCGAAAATGGGCCTGAACTCGCGCACCGCAGTTATTGCCCGCATTGGACGGAATGCGGCGGCGTCGTCCGGTAAAATGCCCCTTTGCCCTCAG
>NZ_JAWRXU010001321.1:0-249 GCF_046534895.1 Paraburkholderia sp. SIMBA_053
GGGCGCGCCTGGGCCACTCGGAACGGGTCGGCGCGCTGATGGCGCTCGCACTGCGTGACGCGGAGGAGGTCACCGGCCCGTGGGCCGGCGGTCTCTACCCGAACCTCTTCGCGGCGCATCCGCCTTTCCAGATCGACGCCAACCTCGGCTTCGTCGGCGCTGTCAGCGAGGCCCTTCTGCAGTCCCACGACGGGATCCGACTGTTGCCCGCTCTACCCGAAGCGCTCGCCGACGGAAGCGTGACCGGCC
>NZ_JAWRXU010001322.1:0-249 GCF_046534895.1 Paraburkholderia sp. SIMBA_053
CAAGCTAGGTTGACGATCAAAGTTCTCGACCTGCAAAGTGTTCAAATTGAGCATCGTGAA
Source organism: Paraburkholderia sp. SIMBA_053 (assembly GCF_046534895.1). NCBI lineage: Bacteria > Pseudomonadati > Pseudomonadota > Betaproteobacteria > Burkholderiales > Burkholderiaceae > Paraburkholderia > Paraburkholderia sp. SIMBA_053. Next base: position 61 of record NZ_JAWRXU010001322.1, read on the forward strand.
ACGCCTGCAGATCGGATTCGTCAGGCATCCCGAGATGCACCGAGTTGTTCAAAGCGCGGTGCAGCTCCACGCCCCTCAGCAATGGCGGTGACAAACATACGATCTTTGATTATCACTCGCGCCGCGTCGGAGGACTTCTGTTCCGCCCTCCAATTGTTTACTCTGACAAAAGGTTTAAGCGTCATGGAT
>NZ_JAWRXU010001323.1:0-249 GCF_046534895.1 Paraburkholderia sp. SIMBA_053
CTTCTATCCGAGCGGCGAGCTCAGCATCCAATCTGTCGAGGGTATCGCCGTATTCGGCACGGTCGTCGTCGAGCAGTCCTGGCATCTGATCGAGCGGGATTCCGAGAGCGGCAAGTCGGCGGATCCGGAGCACCCGGATGAGGTCATGCACACTGTATCGCCGGTAGCGGTTGCTCCCGCGTGGCGGCTCGGCGAGGATTCCGAGCTGATGGTAATGGCGCAGGGTGCGGATGGTGACGCCGGCGAGGG
>NZ_JAWRXU010001324.1:0-249 GCF_046534895.1 Paraburkholderia sp. SIMBA_053
GCCAGGAACCCGTCGAGGGTCACGGTCGCGTGGACGATCACTCGAGCCATGATCTGCTCCTTCCGTGGAGGTGAGTCGAGCGACTTGCTTCGTCGGAGCGCTGGTGATCCAACCCGCCCCCAGCCGGCGCCACCGGGGCGCCTCAGCAACGTGCGCGTACTAGCTGGCGAGCTGCTGCACCCGCTGGTACGTGACGCCGAGGATAGCGCCGGCTGCTTCGAGAGGGTAGCCGTCGGCGCGGAGCGCACG
>NZ_JAWRXU010001325.1:0-249 GCF_046534895.1 Paraburkholderia sp. SIMBA_053
CCAAAGGCTTTTTACTAAAAGATGTGTCGCTGGAAACTCTGATCCAGGCTATTGAAGCTCTGGCGGACGGTGGTAGCTGGTTTGCACCGAATATTACCGAGCGCTTGCTCAGTACAATGCGACAAGCCGATAGTAATTTTACCATGCCTGCTCATATTGAACCCTTAAGCGATAAAGAGCTGGAAATTCTGCAGCTTATGGCGGCCGGTTACAGTAATAAAGAAATCGCGTCGGCGCTGTATAAATCTG
>NZ_JAWRXU010000029.1:0-3981 GCF_046534895.1 Paraburkholderia sp. SIMBA_053
CCCTGCAAGCGGCAGGCGATACGCCGTCAATATCTGCCCGATACCGATGTTCCGGAATTCCGGCCTCGGTTTTTTTACGGCTTCAGCCATGCTAGACCCCTACTTGTAGTCACACTAATCCGCAATTTTAGCGCCTTTTCATATCGCGCTGCAGCGAAAACCCCGACAGGTCCGTTGCAGCACGCGCAATAAAGGCACCGTCAAAAGGCGCGCACACGAGATGCCACGCCTTCATTCAGCCCGATTCAGCTCAGATCGTTCTGATAGTAATACCCGGTTGTGACATACCAACCTCGCCGGACTTCCACCGGCCTGTCACCGTAGGTATAGGACACGCGCTCCACCGACAGCAGCGGGAAACCCGGCGGCACGTGCAGCAGATCGGCCACCGACGGCTCCGCCGCGACCGCGCGGATTTTCTCCGTAGCGCGGATCATGCGGGTGCCGAATTCCGTCTCGAACATCGCGTACAGGGGACCTTTGTACTCCGAGAGCCGCTCGAGCGTCAGTCCGCGAAATACGGCACCAGGCAGCCAGATTTCGTCGAGTACGGTGACTTCGCCGTCGAACTGCAGCAGACGCTTGATCAGAACTACGGGATCGGCCGGCTTCAGATCGAGTTGCCGCGCGATTTCCGCCGACGCTCGCAGACGCCGGCATTCGAGCAGCCGGCTCACGTGCGGATGCTCGGCGCCGTCATCAGCCAGTAACCGGAGAAAGCGAAACTGCGCACGATCCTCGTTGTGCGTCGCAACAAACGTGCCTTTGCCCTGACGGCGCACGAGGAGATTCTCGGCGGCAAGTTCGTCGATCGCTTTACGTACCGTGCCCTGGCTGACCTTGTATCTGGCCGCTAATTCGACTTCACTAGGAATGATCTCGCCGGGCTTCCATTCGCCGCTTTCGAGGCTCTGCGTTATCAGCCCCTTGATCTGCTGATACAAAGGGCTAAAAGTGGGCGACGCAGTGGGGACGTTCGCGGATACACCTTCGCCAGCGGCCGTTTGACCGTTCGGATTCGTGGTGTTGGCCGGGTTGGAATTCATGCGCGCATTTCATCATAAAGGGCTGGGCCGCGTCCAGCGTTTCCCCGGCAATAGATGTGTCTTATATAAGACATAAGATAAGGTTGACTTTGCGTCTGCCGACTCCTACACTCCTTGTCGAGCAAGGGTTTGCGGGGTTTTTTGGCAGTTGCGATCTGCATTCGTTTCGCAGCGCCGCGACGCACCGGCAGCCACTCTGCACCATGCTGTTCCCACGCAGTCCAGGTTTCGATTCGCCGCCATTCGTTGGTCAGACGCTCGCCGAAACGCGCTGTTTGCAGGAGCCGCAAGGTGCAGCGGCTACGCGGCGCCTCGCTGGTCCGCTCCCGCCCTCTCATAGAAATACCGGGCCGCCCCAAGTTTTCGCATGCGGGTCGGACCAGCCGCGAAACGGCGGCCTGAGAGCGCTCGGCAGTACAGGTTTCCGGCATGGCGGTCTTGGCGCAGCGCCGCTGTCGGTCCGCAATTCATGGGCTGACAGCGGGCGTCCGCAAACACTGAATTCCGCCGTGTTTCACAACGCTTCGAGGAACGCGCATATAGAATGGCGTTTTCCCTAGCGTCTAACGCATCGTCCTGGAGATTTCTCAATGGCTAAGCCCGCAAAGCGCGTTGCCGTCACCGGCGCCGCAGGTCAAATTGCTTACTCCCTGCTGTTCCGCATCGCCAATGGTGATCTGCTCGGTAAGGACCAGCCGGTTGTGCTGCAACTGCTCGACCTGCCGCAAGCGCAAGGCGCCGTCAAAGGCGTCGTGATGGAACTGGATGATTGCGCATTCCCGCTGCTGTCGGGCGTCGTGATCACGGACGACCCCAAGGTCGCATTCAAGGACGCTGACGTCGCCCTGCTGGTCGGCGCACGTCCGCGTTCGAAGGGCATGGAGCGTAAGGACCTGCTGTCGGCCAACGCTGAAATCTTCACGGTTCAGGGTAAGGCGCTGAACGAAGTCGCGAGCCGCGACGTGAAGGTGCTGGTGGTCGGCAACCCGGCCAACACCAACGCCTACATCGCGATGAAGTCGGCACCCGATTTGCCGAAGAAGAACTTCACCGCCATGCTGCGCCTGGACCACAACCGCGCGCTGTCGCAACTGGCCGCGAAGTCGGGCAAGCCGGTCGCTTCGATCGAAAAGCTGGCTGTGTGGGGCAATCACTCGCCGACCATGTACCCTGACTTCCGCTTCGCAACCGCAGAAGGCCAGAGCCTGACCAAGCTGATCAACGACGACGAATGGAATCGCAACACGTTCATCCCGACCGTCGGCAAGCGCGGCGCGGCGATTATCGAGGCACGCGGTTCGTCGTCGGCAGCGTCGGCGGCTAATGCTGCAATCGACCACGTTCGCGACTGGGTGCTCGGCACGAACGGCAAGTGGGTCACCATGGGTGTCCCGTCGGACGGTTCGTACGGCATTCCTGAAGACATCATCTACGGTGTGCCGGTGATCTGCGAAAACGGCGAATACAAGCGCGTGGAAGGTCTGGAAATCGACGCGTTCTCGCGCGAGAAGATGGACGCCACGCTGCAGGAATTGCTGGAAGAGCGCGAAGGCGTTCAGCATCTGCTCGGCTAAGCACCTGATGCAGAACAACCGGAACTCCGTAGCTTCATCGCAGCGGGTTCCGGTTTTTTCGTGCAAATCGAGCAAAGCGAGCCAATCTGGCGCTTCGCGCGATTCGCACCTGATTCGAACGCGTTTTGCCTGCCTGTACGATCGGACAGAACGCGCCCGAATCGGTTTTCCCTCAACAAAAGCCCACGCTCCTGACGCCGAAGATGCGCGCCCTCACACCCGCCGAAGTGCTGTTTGACGGCGAAGTGCCGCCCGCTGTGCTGCCTGCCTGCGACCACTACGCCGGCAGCGAAAAGCTGATGCTGAAATCGCTAGCGTTACAGCAGCAACTTGGCCCGGTGTTCGACATCACGCTCGACTGCGAAGACGGCGCGCAGGTCGGCCACGAAGCGGAGCACGCGGAACTCGTCGCGTCGCTGCTCGGCAGCGAGCATGACCGCTTCGGCCGCGTCGGGGTACGGATTCACGACTTCGACCACCCGCACTGGCGCGACGACGTCCGCCTGATTCTGCGCGCGGCAAAGCGTGCGCCCGCCTACATCACCCTGCCCAAGATCCGCAACGTACCCGACGCCGCCGAAATGGTCGCGTATATCGAGGCCACGCGGCGCGAGCTTGGCGTCGCCAGAGCAGTGCCAGTGCAATTGCTGGTTGAAACACACGGCGCGCTGACGCGTGTGTTCGATCTTGCCGCGTTGCCCGGTGTCGAAGCGTTGAGCTTCGGCCTGATGGACTTCGTTTCCGCGCACGACGGCGCGATCCCCGATACCGCAATGCGCTCGCCTGGGCAGTTCGATCATCCGCTGGTGCGCCGCGCGAAGCTCGAAATCTCCGCCGCGTGCCACGCGTACGGCAAGGTGCCGTCGCACAACGTCAGCACTGAAGTGCGCGATATGAGCGTGGTTGCAAACGACGCGGCACGTGCACGCAACGAGTTCGGGTACACGCGCATGTGGAGCATTCACCCTGCGCAGGTCGAGGTAATCGTGGCCGCGTTCGCGCCACGCGATGAAGAAATCGCCACCGCCACCGACATTCTGCTGGCCGCGCAGTCCGCCCAATGGGGACCCACGCGCTATCGCGACACGTTGCATGACCGCGCGAGCTACCGCTATTACTGGTCGGTGCTGCGCCGGGCGCAATCCACTGGCCGGGCCGTTCCGCAAGATGCAGCGCCGCTTTTCGGGGAAGCAGCGCAATGAGCAAACAAACAGGAGAGTGCGGGAGATGAGCGAGACAACGCAATCCGCCGGCGCACAAGGCGGCTTCAAACCGAAGAAATCTGTCGCGCTGTCCGGCGTGACCGCGGGCAACACGGCACTCTGCACGGTCGGCAAGACCGGCAACGATCTGCACTATCG
>NZ_JAWRXU010000002.1:0-1245773 GCF_046534895.1 Paraburkholderia sp. SIMBA_053
AGAGTGATGTTTATGAGCATCAAGGGTGGGTCAATTCTAGATGCAAAAAGTGGGTCAGTTTCCGGCGCAAATCAACACCCTTACCAATAAAGGCGCCGGCAGCGTCGCGCAGCAGATCCTTAATCTGTTGTTCGTGCGCGCTCGTCGAGGAAGCTGTGTAGACGGTCGTTCACGACGGTTTCGGACGTGGTGAACAACATGACTTTATTCGCGCGACGGCCGAGCGCGGCATCGAAGCGCCGCGCGGCTCGCGCAACACGCCTATTGGCGCCCTGCGACCGTCCGTACGATAGGCGACATCAACCAGAGTTCGACGCAGATCCCCGGCATCGGCTCGATCATCAAGGGCGTCGTTGCCGCTCCAGTCGGAGAAGGCGGTAACTTGGGTTGGCACATGGGTTCGGGCTGCCACGCGAGCGTCTGCTGCACCAACTGGATCACTCTTTAGCGCGGAGATCGAAACGGAATCGACGGTCCCGACCGGGTCGTATGTCGACGCGCGCAGGCCCGGCCAGCCGGGCGCTCTGGCCGAAAGGCTGTAGTGACCAAATCTGTGTTTGCAAGTGATGAATGCTGGGAGGCGAATGCGGCGCGATTTTCGCGGCGTAGTTCGTGAAAAAAAATTTAAAAGGGTTTAGGATGAATTGGAGCGATGCCGTTTCTTTGACGTACCGCAAAGCATTTAGCAGTGCTGGCGTTACATCGCGGATGGCAATGGCGCGAAGAGGTTGATCGCGCCATTGCTGAATAGGTGAAGGCCCACCCGACTCTTGGCCGGGCACGGGTGGAACCTTCGTCACGTCCCCTGTAGGAAAGGAACATGATTGAACAGAAACGTCGCCTTCTCTGGCGAGGCATTAGGCATCTCGCGATCGGCACCGTCCTCGTCGGACTGGTGCTGTTGCCCGACGCGTGGTTTTTCCATGCGACGGCCACGCACCCGTGGCTGGTGCATCTCGTGCACGGGGGGTAACGGACCGTAGCGCGAGACGAGGCGGGACCCTTGGTTTTTCAGGGGAGCCCGGCTTGTCGATTCCAGATTAGCACAATCGGCGGCGAAGGGTTATCTAGACCAAAAATGCATCATCTGCGCCTGTCGCGCATCTTCGCGAACAAGGTTATCAAGTTATAACCCGCACTCCGTGAGTTCTACGGAATGGAAGAGGTGATCGAGCAGGTGGTCGCCTACTTCCGGCATTCGGCCCAGGGGCTCGAAGAAAAGAAGGAGATTCTGTATCTGTTGTGTCCGGTCGGGGACGGTAAATCGTCGATTACCGAACGTCTCAAGCAGATCACGGGAACGCGTGCCGTTCTACGCGTTCACGGGCGAGCCCTTGAACGCGTCGCCGCTCGGTCTGTTCGACTATGAGGAGGACGGCCCGATTCTCGAAGAACAATACGGCATTCCACGCCGCTACCTGAAAAGCATCCTCAGTCCGTGGGCGGTGAAGCGCCCGCACAAATACAACGGCGACATCCGCAAGTTCCGCGTGGTGCGCCGCTACCCGTCGATTCTTCGCCAGATCGGCATTGCCAAGACCGAGCCGGGCGACGAGAACAATCAGGACGTCCCGTCACTGGTCGGCAAGGTCGACATCCGCAAGCTCGAACAGTATGCGCAGGATGACGCGGATGCATGCAGCTACTCCGGTGGCCTATGTCTCGCCAATCAGGGCCTGCTCGAATTCGTCGAAATGTTCAAGGCGCCGATCAAGGGGCTGCGACTGTCGCTCGTTGAGTGTCACGAGCGTGTACCTCAAAGTTATGCGCCCTCGCATTTCACGGCATTGATCGAATAGAACCAGGCCTTTGTTTGAGGAAAGCCGGGCCGTCCATCTGGTCGTGACACAAACAATTCGGCAAGCGCGGGCGATCGCCGGCGCTACAGAAACCTAGACGACGGAGTTAGTGAGAATGGCCAATTTCGAACACGGCGCGATCGTCGCCGAACTGAATGCCGGTATCGACGCGGCATGCGAAGCGTTGAGGGCGGCGACTGCTGTTTGTGACGGTGACGCGGTGAAGGTGGCAAATGCAATGATCTCGCGCCTGGTAAACGACCTGCAGGTGGCGGAGGCGATGGAAGCCGCCGGCCGCGTCGACGACGCTGCACGCGCCAAGGATGATCTTCAGACGGCGATCGAGGCGACCCTTGGCCCGTCGATCGACGCACTCAATCGTGCTCTGCTCGGCGTCGGCATCCAGTACCTGGTCGGGCCGGAGGAGGAGGGGCTTGCGTCTGCCGCGCGCGATGTCGCTGTGGCGCGCCGGCGGTACGAGCAGGCACAAGCGGCCGTTGTCGAGACGGCGGCCGCTCTCTCGCACCGGGACGGCGTTATCGGCGGGACCGAGGCAATGCATCGGGCAGCCGTGAGCGCGTTCACCGACGGCGATCGCAGCGATGCGTCCCGGCAACGGATGGCGGAGCATGTCGACGCCCGCGAGCCGGCCAACGGCGTCGATTCCGGCGACGCCCTTCGCGAGCTGTGCATCGCAACGGCGATGCTGGAACGACGACAGGCGCAGGTTCTCGCGCGCGTGGCTAAGCAGCACATTGCGCACGCAGAGACGGCGACGACGGCGGCCCACGCTGCGGCTAAGAGGCTCGGCGACGTGATTGATCGGCACCTCGGCGCAGGTGCCTGGGCGAAGCTGCTGGCCTGCTGAACGGGATAGCGGCCGCGCTGGTGATCTGGCGCGGCTTCTTAGGCATTGAATGAGAAAAAACACGGCATTGTTTGCATAAATTAGCTCAACTAATCAGGTCGTGACACGAAGATATGTCATCGGCTGGCCCGACAGTGGGCTCCGAAAAACCAAATCAGATAGCGGAGTAGAAACCATGTCTCAGGCAACACAGGCAGTTCTCGACGCGTTGAACGAAAAGATCAGCGGGGTTAACGTATCCATTAATCAGGCGCTCGTCGCCGGGCAGGCAACGGCGCCCCTGCGGAAGAAACTGCAGGAATTGCGGGACGATCTGTCTGCCGCTCAGGCGCGCCATGAAACCGCACAGGCCGATGCGCACGCTGCTGCTCTCCGTACAGCGGAAGACGACGCGGCGGCTCTCGTGCTGGCGGCGAATGCCGAAGTGAACGATGCGCTGCAGGCGATCGGCACCGATCTGCGCCTCGCTAACGACGACCAACGCTTTGCGGCGGCTGCTCGAGGCGTGACGTTCGCCCAGCTCGCGGTCGACACCGTCGTGTCGAAGTTCCATGAAGCGAACGCCAAATTCGATCAGGTTCACGAGCAGCTTGCGAAGGTCTCCGCGAAGCACGACGAGCTGCTCGCGCTCCGTCAAGGCGGCGACACGTCGGATAAGACGGCCGCACAGCTCTACGCGTGCTCGCTCGACCGTGCGGCACTTCAGGGCTTGGCGGACTCCGCGCCTGTCGCCGGCAACGCTGTGACCGAACGCGCGTTCCTGGCGAACGCACAGGCCGATTTCGCGAAACAGAAAAGCAACGCAATTATTGGCCTGGCGCGCGAAGACATCGCCCGGGTTGAGGATCTGTTCATTGCCCGCGTGCGCGGTCTCGACAACTTTGCGAGATCGAATCGCCTGATCAACGGCGGCTCCATCTTCAGCGTGATCAAACCCGGCGAAAAGATCAGCTACATGATGCGCACTGGTTCCCTGCCGTCGGCATAAGCGACAACACCCGGCGGCTGCGGTCGCCGGCAACACAGAAAGGTGCATTAAATGGCATTCCAGAAAGACAACGCGTACGCACTTGCGCCCGGCGAAACGATCCCGACGCGTGGTCGGCCCAGATCCGGCCGGACCATCAAGCGCGGCGTCGCCAAGATGCTGAATCAGGCCGCTGCGCCCCTGTGTGAGCTGGCCGTGCGCAAGGCTCTCGAGGGCGACGCGGGCTGTCTGGCGGCCTGCATCATCCTTTTGGCTAACAGCGACGTCATGATCGACCGTAAAGCAGTGAAGATCGAGGCGTCGGCCACGTAAAGATTGACTCCGTCCGCGCTCTGACAGGCGCGGTTTCCCGGGCTGTCATGCGATGGTCCGGGCTTTTTCTAGGCTTCCAGATGAGTAGCAGAGAGATCCGAAAGGCACGGCGTCAACACGGCCGCAACGCCCTGAATCCGGCACTCCCGATGAGCGCGGCGCTCGAGGCGCTGGGCAGTCACCTGCGCGACGCGCGGCTCATAACCAGGCCCGAAGCTCCGCAAAACGCGCGGCGCGTGGCACAACCAAAGGTAATTAGAGATGACGCGTAGCAATCAGTTTGAAGCCCTGTTGGACGATCTGTATCACGAGTCAGTCGCCAAGGGCTACGCCGGCAAGAAGACCGGGCAGTCGACGCTCACGAAACCGATGACGGTTCGCGACGTCATGGCAAAAGCAGGACTCGACGCGGACAAGGTCAAGCCCTTCACGGGCAAGCCGGCGACCATCCGCGAGAAAGGCGTGAAGGTCGGCGACCGTGTGATGGTGAAAGGCAAGACAGCGATGACAGATAAGCCGGCGCCAGCCGCAGAGCCTCGTGAGCACACTGCGCTACGCGTCGCGCGCGCGATTGGCGAGATGAAGCGATTCGCGCAGAGTGCCGATATGAATGGTCCGGTGACTCAACAGCAACTTCAGGCCTGCCACGCGTTGGCCCGCTCGGGCGAAATGTCTCAAGAGGAAGTCGCGGACGTCGAGAAAGCGCTCAACGATAAGCGCGCTCTGCCGACGTACATCCTCCGCAAGCTGAGCAACGCATGATGACCCGCCGGCGCATCATCTTTCACAACAAGACGGCCGTGCCGGCCGCTGCTCCTGCACGCGTGCCTGCGCTGCCCGTGATGTTCGTCAAGGCCGCGCCGGATCCGCTCGACGCCGTCGGCTGGACAGCTAGTATCACGCACGCACAGCTCGAGACGTTGATCAAGGCTGCACACGCCGGCGAGATCGACATGTCCGACCTGGCGCGCGCGGCTGACGCGTCGCTGTGTCGGCGCCCCGTTCCGGACGATCTGCGCCGCGTGATCGTAGGTACGCATCTGGATCCGCTCAAGTGATGTGCGATCGCGCTGACTTTCTGCGCACGCTGTGGGCGCCGTTGCCGGACCAGCTCGAGCAGGATCCGGCTGGCCACGCGCCCGCGAGCTCGCAGGAGTTCGGCGCGGTCTGCGCGGCGTACGTCGTCGGTCGATGCGGGCGTGATGAAGTTGTCCGCGCTGCCGCGTGCCGTATGCGGTGTGAGCTGCCCGCCGATATTCGCGAGCTCGTCGCGGTTGAATAGTGTTGTTCCGGCGGCGCCTGCTGCCGGCTGTTGCGTTCAACGTATAGCGCTCGGCGCAAGGTGGTTTTCATGGCGAGCATTCGCGTCCGCGCACTGAGCCTGCTCGGGGACGGCAATGCTCTTACGGCGACTGCGATCTCTGAGAAGCTCGGAGTCGACCGGAGTGCAGCGAGTCACGCGATCGCACGCGCACACGCTTCGGGTGGCGTGCGCATCGTTGAATACCTGCGGACGGGCACGTCACTGGCGCCGGTCTACGGGTTGATCGTGGCCGGCGGCGACGAGTGCGACGTCGAACGCCCCGCGCCGCTCGATAACGACGCCTGCGCGGCCGCGTACCGCGCGCGGCATCCTGAACGTAATCGTGCGAGCTCGCGCCTCTGGCGCGATCGAAACCTCGAGCACGTGCTCGCCAAGCAGGCGGAGTATCGCGCGCGTCGTCGTGCCGATGCGACGGGTGCGGCTGCCGCTGCAGTTGATTCGGTTGTGCCAGTCGAGTCGTGCTCGCAGAATCCAGTATTGCCCGCCAAGGAGATCGTCGTGTCTGTGCCCGTGCTGGAATACTTCGAGATGCCGGAGATGCCCGGGCGACGCTTCTTCAAGTGCGAACCGTTGCGCGCGTCGATGCTCGTCGAATCATGTGCTGACCGATGGACTCTGGCGCAAGCGCAGACGGAGGGCAAATATCAAGCCTGTAAACGCTGCGCGCGAGGCCAAGCCCATGCCGGCGCGGCACCGGATCTGAACGTCGGCACCCTGAAGGGCAGTCTGACGTGCTCGAGGTGTCATCGGCAGAATGGCCGGCTGATTGGGAAAAGGCTCTGCATCTCATGTAAGAACCGCGAATACGAGTGGGTCAAAGGCCGGAATGCGAAACAGACCAAGCCGGTTCGTCTCCCTCCGCTATTCAAACTCGAGATGGTCTACATGGCCGGCGGAAAGGTTTGGACGCACACCGTCGCTCGGGCCGTCGATACGACGGAGCTAATCGTCGACGCGTTAAGGGACAGCGAGCACACGCCTAGCTTTGGCTGGCTGGCGGATCCGGCGCCGCGCGCGCTGCGCAACAATCCCGATCTCGACTTTTCCATACCGGACGACGTCGATGAGGTCGTGCCGTTTGCGGATTCTGCCGCCGTCGCCGACAGCGTGCAGGACGCGCAGGAACACGTCGACGCACTGCAGGCGCTGCGGGATGCTCTCGAGCAACTCGAGCACGATGCGCCGCTGTCGATGCCAACGATGTCTCGGCGTGCTGCGAAGAAGCTTCGCCAACAGGCGCGGCGCCAGGTGCGCGTAAGCAACGTCACTGGCGGGTTGCTGCGCGGTATCGGTGCCCTGCCACCTGCCGCGCCGGCGGTCGTGCCGATGCCGGTCGCGCCGTCCTACTCGCCGGCTGTGATGTCCGGTGGGCTTGCCTCCGGTTAAGATTCTCCGCTCTCACTGCTACAACAGCTTGAGCCTTGAAGTCGACGCCGGGGACTCTAGCCGCCCGAGGGCTTGTATTTCCTGGCTTCCTTCAGGAGGTCAATCGCGAACAGTTCATCACCAGTATCACCAAGTTTCTTTAGCACAGAGTGATCTGAGCCAATGGCTTGTCTTGCGCTAATGCGCCGGACCTTGAGCACCTCATGGCCCCATCCATTCACAACATGCGCGTGGACGGACAACAGAACGTCGTGCTTGCACAGATCCTTGACTACGTTGTAGTGGGTCTCGCCATCGGGATCCACCGACGTTACAACGAAATACATTTCAATCTCCGGTTGCACCCATGTGGTGCGGCTTGTCTGCTGCTCGCGCCGGAGCGCTGACACCCGACCATTCGGACGCGATTCTCGTTCGACTTCTTTCGAAAGGGGCTCGGCTTCGTCATTGCTCGCGCCGATTTTTGCGCTTGTATCACGAGGCGTCGCGCAGGAACATGGCGAGGCTATTTTCGGCGTAGATAGGTAGCGGCTCATTGCGGAGCGCGCCATTCTTCGCCCGTGTCTCACGAACAAACGTCTCCAGGGCGTCGCGCCAAAGCGCCGGGCCGATCGCCGCGCCACGCACGACGGTCCAGTACTGGCGGCCGAACACGCGCGGATAGCTAAGAATCGTCCCGATCTGCGCCTCGAGGCCATCATCGTCCTCACATTCGATCGCCGTCCACGCGCGACGCGCCTCGAGCGCTGTGATCTGCTTGCGACGACGCCTGCGCACGATAATCGTCTGGGCGGCGATCACGGTGTGCTCCGGGCTGTGGACGATGCTTTGTTTTGGATAGACTGTGCTCACGCGGACGTCCTGCAGAACAGATACTCAGCGGCGATCGAGGCGACGAAGAGACAGGCCGAAAACTCGACGACACCTGCGGCCGTCACGCCGGCTTGATAGACGGTTGACGACTGCATAACGTAAAGCGCGTCGACCCAAAAGAGATAAAGGAATCGGCCGAAAGCGGCCGTTCCGCAACCACTAAACAGGCTTTCAGGGTTCAGTTCACTAGGTGCGGGCGCGCGATTATTGGTCGGCCTGCTTGATCAAGCCCCGCATCATGTCGTCGCACGAACGCTCGGACGACGCGTAGACAACGTACGCCCCGCTAGGGTAGCGATACACCAGCGTGTACTCGCCATGCTGAACGTACGCGCCGATGAGCGGCGTATCCCTGACGTCACGGTTCGCATGCCGGTCCTCTGCGGGCGTATTGTCGAGCGCATCGCACTCGCCATTTCTGATAGGCTCGCGCGCTCGCCACCACTGCCTAACCTGCGCGTGCCTCGCCTGCGCTTCGATTTCCTCGTTGGGCCGGCTGACCTCCGGCGCCGATGCCGCGTCAGATACGAGCGCGTGCGTCGTTTGAGCGGACGCCGATGCGGCGGCGGCCGGCGCAGGCACATCGCTGGCGCTTGGTCCTGCGTCGTCGCTCGACGGAAACATCGCCTCCCGAGCCTTTGCGATAGCCGCCAACGCATCAACTCGACTACCGAACGGGCCAGCGCGCAAGAGCGTGCGAGTCGAGCCGTCCGGCTGGACGTTCGTCTCAGCGTATGCGGGCACACCTAGTGCCTTTAGTCTATCGATCCAGCTTCGCGCGGCGGCATCGTCAGTGAAGGAGCCGAGCTGCACTGCAAAGCGCTGCGGCGCCGATCCCCCCGGTTGTGCGGAGGCATCGTCGGCGGCTCCCCCGATAGATTTGGCGGCGACGGCGACGGCGGCGGCCTGCGCGGCGTCACGGTTGCCGCAGGCAGACAGCGCCAAGGCAGCCAGCGCGACAGCAGACAGATTGCGAGACGTCTTTTTCATTGCAGTTCAATTCCAGGCTCGGTCCGGTTCTTTATCGTCATGGCTATCTCTGTGTTCCACGTGCCCGCTTCAGTTGGCTGGTTGCGCTAGGAGGTATCACTCCGGCTTGAGCGAGGCCTTCGTTAGCTTTTTATCGGTCAATTTCTGCCGGAGTTGAGTACGCAGGTTCGATTGTCATCAAAATGACCGTCGATATGGAATGTCCGGAGCTGGCCCGATCTGCGTCGGCGGATCCTACACGGGATTACGCCGCACGCGGTATAGAAAGTTCAGAAGCGCAAGACATGGGCGGGTTGATTGAGTCCTTGGCGAGGACGCGGGTTGTCGCGTAGAAAGCGCTATTCGGCTAGTTCGCAAAAGGCGCTTGACGGCGGGTTTACCGGCGCGCTACAGTTCCAACACGGTGCTGAACACACCAATCCGCAAGCGGCCATCCACGTCCGATATCCGTGGTTTTTTTACGTCCATAGCGTCCATAGATCTCTCGTCTATGGCCGGGTAGCGCGCAGCTATACAAGACCCGCAAGGGGAAAGCTGTGGGCCGTCTTGCGGCGGTGTTCAAGTACCTGGCCGCCCCCTGAACAGGGGCGAATTGAACGAACCGCAAGGATGTCATCATGTCTTCAGCCGAACTCGCGCTATTTCCAATCTCCCGCACTTCGCAGTCCTCATCGACACCCGTATTTCGTCCCTACGTTCTCCGCTTTATCGCTGATGACGGTACGCGTTCTCCCGTCGCATTTGCAGATCGCGCGGAACGCGACGAGCGCGGTGCGCAGTTGTTGGCCCTTGGATCCGCCGTGTGCCTGGCAACTGTGCGGGGTGCAGCATGAGAGGTCCAGCGATCTACATTACCGAAGGCATTGTCCATAACTCCTCAGAGACGATCGCGGCCGCAAAGGCGCTCATCATCCGTAAGCGCGCGGGCCTCGCAATTACCGCCGATCAGGCGCGCTCAGCTTGGACCGATCTCGAGACCGATGACGAGGATCTCGAGGCGCAGATTTCGACGGTGCTGCGGCATCGCGACGTCTTCGGCCCGGATTACTCGTCTGTCATTCGCGGATGCGTGATCGGGGAGGGGATCCTGTGGCGTGGTGCCCTCGAAAAGTTCGTCGCCGATACGCGCGCGGCAAACGGTGCCCTGTATGGCGAGATCCATACGCCTCTCGGTTTTGGCATGTTCGGGCGGCAAGGCTGCTGATGAGAGCCAAAACCCGGGGATTATTGTTCGCTGTCGCGCGGGCGGACTGGTCGCCGACGACCGGTCGAGCGTTCGCACAAGTCGGCCCGCACCAGGTCATATGCTGCGAGTCCAGCGCCGATATCGCGAGCGACGCGCAGGACGCTTCTGAGCTGGCGCGCCGCTGGAACGCTTATCCGGTTCTCGTCGCTGCGCTTGAGCGAATCGCGGCGACGCGCGACGCCCGCTACGCAGTCGACGCGCTGTCGAAAACGTGCGGCGACCACCCACAGGCGCGGCGCAATGCGTTAGAAACTCATGAGAGTCGATTCTGAAAACGCTGGACGGCGCCTAGAATGCCATTCATGTTTTCTTGGATTTTTGCGACTAGCGGGCCTCGTGGTTGGGCTGCAGACCCGTCGGCGTGCTTTGTCTCCATGGCATTCTCGCCGCAATAGTCGAGCACCCCATCCTCGATGTCGTCCAGATGCTCGCCAGCTTTTTCAAACAGGGGGAGCTCGAGTTGCTTGAGAACGATCAGATTGCGTCGGTGCACGAGCATTTGCGCTTGGAACGTATCTCGATAAGCCGACGCGGCATCTCTCGAAAATGTCGCTTCGGAGCAATCCGCGGGAAGCTCCCCGACGGTCTCCAAGAGCCATTTGACCAAGGGTTCAATGACGAGCGGGCTTACGATTTTGCGGAGCCAGTACTCGTCGTTGATCGACTGCTGACGCGCTTTCGAGTCCTTTCGTCGGGTGTACACCGCCGTATAGGCGGCGGAGCCGAGCGAGACCAGCAATGCCAGTAATGAGAACGTGGTCGCGAGTGTCCAGCTCGGGGCCTTCTTTGACTCTAGATGGCTCTCGCGAACGTCAGCGGCGATGCTCTGGAGCTCGGCGTAGATGCCGCTTGAAGACTGCGCAACTTGCGCAACCATTGAAGCAGTAAGGGGAGATGCGGGAGGTGGGGAAACTGCGCTCGTTTGGCTTGCCGGACGCGCTACCGACGCGTTGGATAACCCACAGACGAGCGCTACCAGGACCGCAAGATCAATGATCGAACAACGTCTTGTTTTGGAGTGCACGCGTTACACAGGTATCAACGACGTCTCGAAATAGCTGGGACGTTTGGAAGTGGAATTTTTCGTAAAACGCCTGCTTGCTTCCCGCATGAACAACACTTTTCCCGAACAAACCCAAGACGAATGAACTACTTACCGAATAAGTGGTGTCGGGAATTTTTACCTCGACTACCTGATCAGATTCGTCAAGCGCGTCGACGCCGAGCTTCGTCCGAAGCTGCTCGCCTCTTGGCCGGCCTGTAAACACGGGGCCCTCTAACTTTCCAAAATCAATCACGGTTTGGCTCATTTCTGTTCACTCCCAAAGCAACCGTACTGGTCGTACTTAGGGGAAAACGGATGCTAATGATGGTTCCTGGAAACTTTAACGTGCCCAAGGACTTAACATATGAACTATCCGGCTGCTTGTACAACGTGTTTTCTGCGTTGAACGCAATAACTTTACCACGCCCAGGCAATCCGCTCAGCCGATACTTGCCATCAAACAGAATGTGTGTGCTTCCGGACAGTATCGCCATTTTCGCCGCCTCTCCGCTGCCTGTCGCACATTCCTCGTAGACCTTCTGAAAAAACTCGATCAGATCAACGGTGCCTTGTCCGCGCGTGTCCTTTTCAGAGCGGTTCTTCGAACTGACGTTCCCTTGCAGGGCGATCAACGTAAGCAGATCCCGTTCCCGCCAACCAGCGCGGAACAACCTGGCACCTCGATGCATCAACACATACGAACTGATTTGTCGCCACGTATAGCTGTCCGCGGGCAGCCCCGTCAGCGTTTCCGCGATAGACGCTCCAAAGTTGAAGATCGCTATCTCACACATGGGTGTGTTAACGGCGTTATCAAGATAGCCTTGAATTGTCCAGTCCTCAAATCCCGCGTGATCTTCCGCGTTCCCAAGGATTTCGCCGATGTATACGCAAAGCTTATGGACTGCTGCCGGCGTCAGCGCTCGTCCATGATCGTTGAGGCAGTCGTTGATATGGTCCACAAAATCTACGGCGACGCGCGATTTGAAGTCAGCTTGGGTCGGGTCGACGGGATCATGATAATGGCGCTTTCGCTTGTCAAAAACGCGCACACCGTTTTTTTCCTCCGGAGAGGGCACTTCGTGCGCGATTGAGAGTTGCTTCACAATTCCTATGCATTGAACAAAGCGCTTCAGGTGCGTGGGGATAGGGTAGCGGCCAAAGAAACGTATCTTTGAATGCCTTTGGCGTGCTTCGGTCGACAGTTCGCTGGCGACCAGGTCGAGAACTGCGTTCGCTGCCAAGTCGCAGACCTGCATTCTGCTGTGGTCAATCTCTACCGTCCGCAGTCGATTCTCGCGAGCCAGCTTTGCGAACGAAAGGATTACCTGCAGCGCTGTGACGGGGTCGTCGATAATTGAAAAGGTCGGCGGGACGACAACCTTGGCGCCCGCACGCGGAAGCTTCACATCGGCCGTACAACAATCGGCCAGCATGCGGACAATTCGAGAATAGTCTCCAAATCGTAGCTTGTTCACACGGCGCTGCTCGGCGAGCCGTGCGCGTCCCTTCATCTCACGCCAGCGCCGCCGGCTGGCTTTGCGAAAGCGCTTATCGGAAAGAAGCTGGTCGACGGCTAGGGGAATTGGCATAAGGGATTTTTAATTTTTTTGGGACGCGAAACACGCCACCTGCGTGGCCGTACAATTTGGGCAATCTGTAGGGGAGCCACCTTCAGAACGCCATTCGCGAACAAACTCGTGTTACGCCAAAATTACGCCAAATTAACCAGCGAGCCCCGCCGCGTGGTCATTCACGCCTTCGGGTTGGTCCCCCTGGCAGGAATCGAACCTGCATCTAGCGCTTAGGAGGCACTTGTTCTATCCATTGAACTACAGGGAGATGGATAACTTTGCGGGGCGGACCGGGCCCCTGATTTTTGCTCGCTGCGCCCACATTCGGCGGCAGCGGCTCACATGTCGAGCTATGCAAGCGAGGGCAAGAGTATAGCAAAAACGTTGGAAACGAATGCCGCCTTCAAAGCCCGCCAATACACGATCGGAGCCCGCCGACGCGTCACTATCGCCGACGTTTTCGCCTGACGGCCGCACCGGCGAAGAAGAGTATCAGACCCGGCTCGCTCCCCGAGCCCGCCCCAAAAAACAAGCGGCCCAGCAGGCAAAGACCTGCTGGGCCGCGCGAACTACCGACGCCTTATCTCAACGTCCGGCCGGTCAAGGCTGGCACACCACAGCCAAGCCGCTCAGCCTCAAAATTCGACCACCGCGAATTCCGCTTTGCCGACGTCGCACAGCGGGCAGCGCCAGTCCTCCGGAATCGCGGCGAAGCGGGTGCCCGCGGCGATGCCTTCTTCGGGCAGACCTTCTTCCTCGTTGTAGATCCAGCCGCAAATCAGACACACCCAGCTTTTATATTCTGTCACTTCCGTTACTTCGCTCACGACGCACTCATCTCTCTTCAATGCAATGATCCGCCCAGTCTGCCCCTTTTTTGGGCATGGCGGCGACCCGCAATACTACAGGAATTCGTCCGATGCCCCGAGTTACCGACGTTCCGCGCAGGGCTTGCGCGAGGGCGTGTCACGTAGAGCGTGTATCCTCGGACTCGCAGCGGCTCGGCGTTTCCACGCGGTTTATGTTTCCAACCAGGAGAGAAGCCATGTTCAGAAGCAGATGGTTGAGCGGCGCGGCACTGGCCGCATTGCTGGCGGCGTCGGGTGCAGCGCAGGCTGCAAGCGTGTCGTTCGTGCAGCCGACGGACGGCGCGAGCGTCAGCAATCCGGTCCACGTGGTGTTCCGCGTCGAGGGCATGAAGATTGCGCCCGCCGGCACGATGACGGACGGCACCGGCCATCATCATCTGCTGGTGGACGGCAAGCCGCTCCCCAAAGGCGAGGTGATTCCCGCCAACGACAAATCGCTGCACTTCGGCAAAGGGCAGACCGAAACGGATCTGACACTGCCGCCGGGCGATCACACGCTGACGCTGCAATTTGGCGACGGCGCGCATCGTTCTTATGGCCCCGACCTCAGCAAGACGATTACGGTGCATGTGAAGTGATGGGTGCGCCCTTGCGAGGGCGCAAGGGCGGGCATGCGCGGCCCGGTGATTCGTCCTATGTCTTCAGGCTTACAGGCACCAGCCCGCGCGCCCGGTACAATGAGCAGTTCCGACTCATCGCTGTCTTCTCCAATTCTCCATGTCGCTTTACACCATTACCGGAGCCCAACTGGCATTCGGTCACGTCGCGTTGCTCGATCACGCGGACTTCTCTCTCGAATCGGGCGAGCGCGTCGGGCTGATCGGCCGCAATGGCGCGGGCAAGTCGTCGCTGCTGAAAATCGTCGCCGAACTCGCCAAGCCCGACGACGGACTCGTCACGCGCCAGCAGAATCTGACCACGGTGTACGTGCCTCAGGAGCCGGAGTTCGATACGGACGACACGGTGTTCGACGCAGTCGCCGCTGGTCTCACGCACGCCCGCGCGCTGCTCGACGAATACGACGCGGTCGCCAACCAGCTCGCGGACGAACCGGAAGGCGCACAGCACGACGCGCTGATGGCACGCATGAACACGCTGCAATCGTCGCTGGACGCGGCGGACGCCTGGAACTGGAGCACGCGCGTTGCCACCACGCTGCAGCAGATCGGCCTGAACGGCGAGCCGCGCGTCGGTTCGCTGTCGGGCGGCATGCAAAAGCGCGTGGCGCTCGCCCGTGCGCTCGTCGTGCAGCCTGACGTACTGCTGCTCGACGAGCCGACCAACCACCTGGATTTCGACGGCATCCGCTGGCTCGAAGATCTGCTCGTGTCGCAGCGGGCGGCGCTGCTCTTCATCACGCACGACCGGGCGTTTCTCGACCGCGTCGCCACGCGCATCGTCGAACTGGATCGCGGGCGTCTGCTTTCGTATCCCGGCAATTTCTCGGCTTACCAGACGCGCAAGGCGCAGCAACTGGAAATTGAACGCGTTGAAAACGAGAAGGCCGACAAGCTCCTCGCGCAGGAAGAGGTGTGGATTCGCAAGGGTGTCGAGGCGCGCCGCACGCGCAGCGTCGGCCGGATTGCCCGGCTCGTCGAAATGCGCAACCAGCGCGCAGAACGCCGCAACGTGCAAGGCAACGTCAAGCTCGACGTGGGCCAGGGCGAGAAGTCGGGCAAGATCGTCGCCGAGCTGACGGACGTCACGAAGCGCTACGGCTCGCGCACCGTGATCGACAGTTTCACGGCGACCGTCATGCGCGGCGACAAGATCGGCTTTGTCGGTCCGAACGGCGCGGGCAAGACCACGCTGCTGAAGATCATCCTCGGCGAATTGCAGCCTGACGAAGGCACGGTGCGCGTCGGCACCAATCTGCAAGTGGCTTATTTCGACCAGATGCGCGCGCAGCTGGACCTGGACAAAAGTCTCGCCGATACGATCAGCCCCGGCAGCGAGTGGGTGGAAGTCAACGGCCAGAAAAAGCACGTCATGAGCTACCTGGGCGACTTCCTGTTCGCACCGGAGCGCGCCCGTTCGCCGGTCAAGTCGTTGTCGGGCGGCGAGCGTAACCGTCTGCTGCTCGCACGTCTTTTT
Source organism: Paraburkholderia sp. SIMBA_053 (assembly GCF_046534895.1). Lineage (NCBI taxonomy): Bacteria > Pseudomonadati > Pseudomonadota > Betaproteobacteria > Burkholderiales > Burkholderiaceae > Paraburkholderia > Paraburkholderia sp. SIMBA_053. The sequence goes on from NZ_JAWRXU010000002.1 coordinate 15,369, forward strand.
GCGCGGCCGGCCAACGTGCTGGTGCTCGACGAACCCACCAACGACCTCGACATTCCCACGCTCGAACTGCTGGAAGAGCTGCTCACCGACTACGACGGCACGGTGCTGCTCGTCAGCCACGACCGCGCGTTTCTCGATAACGTCGCGACGTCGGTGATCGCGTCGGAAGGCGGGGGCAAGTGGCGCGAATACGTGGGCGGCTTCACAGACTGGCAGATCCAGAGCCAGCGCTCGCAGCAAATGGCGCAGGAAGCGCAGAAAGAGGCGAGCAGGGACGCGGCCAAAGACAGCGCGAAAGATAGCGCGGCTTCGAAGGACAATTCCGCCGGCCGCAACCCCCAACGCGCGGCCAAATTGTCGTTCAAGGAACAGCGCGAACTGGAAGCGTTGCCGGAGAAAATTGCCGCTCTCGAAGCGGAGCAGAAAGCCATCGGTGCTCAGCTTGAAGACGGCTCGATATTCGCGAAAGACGCGCAGGAGGGCAAGCGCCTTTCCGAACGCTACGCCGCGATCGACGAAGAACTGCTGCTCGCGCTCGAGCGCTGGGACGAACTGGAAAAGCGCCGCAAATAAAGCGGCGAGCGCTGACGTGTTGCGTCGTCGGCGCATTTGCTTTTGCATGGGCGACGCCTTGTCCGGAAGGCCGATCGCTTGAGCCGTGAATTGCCGCCAGGTTTGAAATCAGTAAAATACCCCGCGAACAGGCTTCCCCGGCGTTCGCACCGGCGGCAACGATGCGCGGCAATAGTGCCGTGCGTCGGGCCGTTATCCTGCGTGTCGATAAGAGCCCGCGCACAAAAGCGCGTGGCCGTCGCGTGGAATGCGCGCGGAAGCCATGCGGCAAAACAGTTTGCCCGCGCTGCGGGCACCCCACCTAACCACGTTGTTTCGTTTCGCTTTTTTTGAAAACTCAACGCATTGTCCACGGACCTGTCCACAGGACCTGTGGACAACGATGAACCGACGCACCCGAGTCAACCATGTCCACGAAAAAGCCAAACGCCGCGTATAGCGAAGCGTCGATCAAGGTGTTGAAGGGTCTCGAGCCGGTCAAGCAACGGCCCGGCATGTACACCCGCACCGAGAATCCGCTGCACATCATTCAGGAAGTTATAGACAACGCGTCGGACGAAGCCCTCGGCGGCCACGGCCGGCAAATCACGGTCACGCTGCACGCGGACCATTCGGTGTCGGTCGAAGACGACGGCCGCGGTATTCCGTTCGGCCTGCATCCGGAAGAAGGCGTGCCGGTCGTGGAAATCGTGTTCACGCGGCTGCACGCGGGCGGCAAGTTCGATAAAGCCGCCGGCGGCGCCTACACGTTCTCGGGCGGCTTGCACGGCGTCGGCGTGTCGGTCACCAACGCGCTGTCCACGCGCCTCGACGTCACCGTGTGGCGCGACGGCAAGGTCGCCGCGCTGAGCTTTGCGCATGGCGACGTGGCGAAGCCGCTCGAAGTGCGCGCCGCAGCGAAGGGCGAAAAGAAGTCCGGCACGCGCGTTACCGCTTGGGCGGACCCGAAGTACTTCGACTCGCCCAATCTGCCGCTCGGCGAATTGCAACGGCTGCTGCGTTCGAAGGCAGTGTTGTTGCCGGGCGTCGAAGTCACGCTTATCAACGAGAAAACCGGCGAACAGCAAAGCTGGAAATACGAAGACGGTTTGCGCGGCTATCTGCTCGAAGGCATGAACGGCAGTGACCTGCTCATTCCGCTTTTCGAAGGCGAGCGTTACGCCGAAAACTCGCGATCGAGCGAAGAAACCTTTGCCGAAGGCGAGGGTGCCGCGTGGGTCGTCGCATGGAGCGAGGAAGGGTCGCTCACGCGCGAGTCGTACGTCAACCTGATCCCGACGCCCGCAGGCGGCACGCACGAATCTGGCTTGCGCGACGGCTTGTACCAGGCAGTGAAGAGTTTTGTCGAATTGCACAACCTGCAGCCGAAGGGCGTAAAGCTTCTCGCTGAAGACGTGTTTGCGCGCGTGTCGTTCGTGCTGTCGGCAAAGGTGCTCGATCCGCAATTCCAAGGGCAGATCAAGGAGCGTCTGAATAGCCGCGACGCGGTGAAGCTCGTGTCGTCGTTTGCGCGCCCGGCGCTCGAATTGTGGCTGAACCAGCATGTGGAGCACGGCAAGAAGCTTGCGGACCTCGTCATCAAGCAGGCGCAGGCGCGCACGCGAGCGGGGCAGAAGGTCGAGAAGCGCAAGAGCTCCGGCGTGGCCGTGCTGCCAGGCAAGCTGACCGACTGCGAGTCGACGGAAATCGGCCGCAATGAGTTGTTCCTCGTCGAGGGCGATTCGGCCGGCGGCTCCGCGAAAATGGGCCGCGACAAGGAATATCAGGCGATCCTGCCGCTGCGCGGCAAGGTGCTGAACACGTGGGAAACCGAGCGCGACCGCCTCTTTGCGAATAACGAAGTGCACGACATTTCGGTGGCGATCGGCGTCGATCCGCATAGTCCGGACGACAAGGTCGACCTGTCGAACCTGCGCTACGGAAAGATCTGCATTCTGTCGGACGCGGACGTGGACGGCTCGCACATTCAGGTGTTGCTGCTCACGCTGTTCTTCAAGCATTTCCCGCAGTTGATCGAACGCGGGCATGTGTGCGTCGCGCGCCCGCCGCTCTTTCGCGTCGACGCGCCCGCGCGCGGCAAGAAACCGGCGCAAAAGCTCTATGCACTCGACGAAGGCGAACTCGAAGCGATTCTCGACAAGCTGCGCAAAGACGGCGTGCGCGACACGCAATGGTCGATCAGCCGCTTCAAAGGCCTCGGCGAAATGAGCGCCGAGCAACTGTGGGATACGACGATGAACCCGGACACACGTCGACTCACGCCGGTCGCGCTCGGCGAGCTCGACTACGATGCCACGGTCGCGCGCATGACCATGTTGATGGGCAAGGGCGAAGCGGCATCGCGGCGCAGCTGGCTGGAAGAAAAGGGCAATGAAGTGGAAGCGGATATCTGAGCGGTTTTACAGCGCTCGCATGTCGCACGGAAGCACGAAACTTCACGCCAAACACGATACGGAATCTAGATGGACGACGATAACACTCTCGACCTGTTCACCGAGCCACCGCCGCCGGAAGGCGATTTTTTGACGCTCGGCAATTACGCTGAACGTGCGTACCTCGACTACGCGGTCAGCGTGGTCAAGGGCCGCGCGCTGCCGGATGTGTGCGACGGCCAGAAGCCGGTGCAACGCCGCATCCTGTTCGCAATGAACGACATGGGCCTGTCCGACAACGCGAAGCCGGTCAAGTCGGCGCGCGTGGTTGGCGACGTGCTCGGTAAATATCATCCGCACGGCGACCAGTCGGCCTATGACGCGCTGGTGCGTCTCGCGCAAGACTTTTCGATGCGCTACCCGCTGATCGACGGCCAGGGCAACTTCGGTTCTCGCGACGGTGACGGCGCGGCGGCCATGCGCTACACCGAAGCGCGTCTGACGCCGATCGCCAAGCTGCTGCTCGATGAAATCGATCAGGGCACGGTCGACTTCATGAAGAACTACGACGGCGAGTTCGACGAGCCGAGGCTCTTGCCCGCGCGTCTGCCGTTCGTCCTGCTCAACGGCGCCTCGGGCATTGCCGTGGGCCTCGCCACCGAAATTCCGTCGCACAACCTGCGAGAAGTCGCGAGCGCCGCGGTCGCGATGATCCGCAACCCGAAGATTGCGCATGCCGAATTGATGCAGCACATTCCGGGTCCGGATTTCCCAGGCGGCGGCCAGATCATTTCGAGCGAAGCGGAAATTTCGGCGGCCTACGAAACCGGCCGCGGCAGCCTGAAGGTTCGAGCACGCTGGAAGATCGAAGACCTCGCGCGCGGCCAGTGGCAACTGGTCATCACCGAATTGCCGCCGAACACGGCCGCGCAAAAGGTGCTCGAAGAAATCGAGGAACAGACCAATCCGAAGATCAAGCTTGGCAAGAAGGCGCTAACGCCTGAACAGTTGCAAGGCAAGCAGACCATGCTGGCCTTGCTCGACGCGGTGCGCGACGAGTCCGGTAAGGACGCGCCCGTGCGCCTCGTGTTCGAGCCGAAGTCGAGCCGCATCGATCAGACGGAGTTCGTCACCACGCTGCTCGCGCATACGAGTCTCGAATCGAATGCGTCGCTGAATCTCGTGATGGTCGGCGGCGACGGCCGGCCGCGTCAGAAGGGTTTGAGCGAAATCCTGCACGAGTGGATCGCGTTCCGCTTCGCGACGGTCACGCGCCGCACGCGTCACCGTTTGACGAAGGTGGACGACCGGATCCACATCCTCGAAGGCCGGATGATCGTCTTTTTGAATATCGACGAAGTCATCCGCATCATTCGCGAGTCCGACGAACCGAAGGTCGCGTTGATGGCCGCGTTCGGTCTGTCCGATCGCCAGGCCGAGGACATCCTCGAAATCCGGCTGCGTCAGTTGGCTCGTCTCGAGAAGATCAAGATCGAGAAAGAGCTTGCCGAACTGCGCGACGAGAAAGCGAAGCTCGAAGAACTGCTTGGCAGCGAATCGGCGATGAAGCGCCTGCTCATCAAGGAAATCGAAGGCGACGCGAAGCAGTACGGCGACGAGCGCCGCACGCTGATCCAGCAGGAAAAGCGCGCGACGTACGAAGCGCGCGTGGTCGATGAACCTGTCACGGTCGTGGTCTCGCAAAAGGGCTGGGTGCGGGCATTGAAGGGGCACGGGCTGGACACGGCTGGCTTCACGTTCAAGGCCGGCGACGGTCTCTACGCCGCGTTTCAGTGCCGCACGCCCGATACGCTCGTCGCGTGGGGCAGCAATGGTCGCGTCTATTCGGTCGCGGTGGCGTCGCTGCCGGGCGGCCGTGGCGACGGCGTGCCGGTGACGTCGCTGATCGAACTCGAATCGGGCAGCCACCTGATGCATTACTACGCGGCTTCGGCTGACCAGGCATTGTTGCTCGCGTCGAGCAACGGCTTTGGCTTCATCGCGAAGGTCGGCGACATGGTGAGCCGCCTGAAGGCGGGCAAGTCGTTCATGACGATCGACGCCGGCGCTGTGCCGCTCGCGCCCATGCCGATGCTGCCGGACGCGACGCAGGTCGCGTGTCTGTCGTCGAGCGGGCGCCTGCTGGTATTCGGTCTCGACGAAATGAAGACGCTCTCCGGCGGCGGTCGCGGCGTCACGCTAATGGCGCTCGACGACAAGGAAACGCTGGTTCAGGCGCTCGCGATCAACGCGGCGGGGGTCATGCTGATCGGCGCGCGTCGCGGCGGACGTCTGGACGAAGAAAAGCTGAGCGGCGCCGCTTTGGCGTCGCATGTCGGCAAGCGGGCGCGCAAAGGGCGCGCGCCTGAAACCAAGCTGAAGCTCGAAGGTATGCGCCCCGTGCTGGCCGCTTGACGAAGATTGACGTTCCAATACGGCCGGCGTCTGCTAGCATGCGAGGCGCTGGCCGTGCGTGGTGAAGTGTGCCGCAGTGGCTCGCGGCAACCACGCAGTTACCACGCCGTAACTGCGGGGCACGTTGCAGAAAATTCGGGGGCGGCGTTACGGTGTCGAAGTGCGGTATTCCGTCGAGATACAGGCGCGCTGCAATAACAACAAGAAAAACGACGAGAAAGCCTTGGGCCTGCTGGAACTGCACGCATGGCGTGCGGTCGAACGCGCTCAATAGCCGCTGCTCATATCATTCGTCATAAGCGGTGTGGCGTCGTCGGAGAGGAATACAACATGAACAAGGCTATCGAACTCGCGCTGTTTCTACACCTGCTCGCAGTCGCGATATGGATCGGCGGGATGGTCTTCGCGCATTTCTGCTTGCGCCCGGCAATTGCCGATCTTTCGCCGCAATTGCGTTTGCCGTTGTGGGAGTCGGTGTTTGGCCGCTTCTTCAATTGGGTTGCAGCTTCGGTGCTGGTTATTCTGCTGACGGGCGGCTTCCTGCTAATGCAATTCGGCGGTGGCCACGCCACGTGGCCGTTGCATGCAATGGCCGGCCTTGGCATCGTCATGATGCTGATCTTCGGACACATCCGCTTTGCGGTGTTTCCGCGCATTCGCCGCGCGGTGCAGGCGCAGAAGTGGCCTGACGGCGCACAGGCAGTCGGCACGATCCGGCGTCTGGTGCTGATCAATATCGTGCTTGGCGTGGTGACTGTCGGATTCGCCGTGCTGTCGCGCGGGTTTTAACAGACGCTTGCCGGCTCGCTGAACGGTCGATGCACGGTCGCTGATCTGTCGCTGCGCAGCGACGGAGAATCTCCGGGCGCGCGGCTAAAGCAATGCGCCGTATGCGAGCCACAGTCCACATACGACCGCGACGGTGCCGTACACCACGTACACGGGCACCTTCAGCTTCGCGAAACACATCGCCGAGAATAGCGCGGTAATCAGATAGACCGGTTGCAACGGCACGCGTCCGGCGATACGCAGCACGGCCACCGCAAGGAAGGCCGTGGTGACCGCGCGCAGAATCCGCATGCCGTGCTCGAATTGCTGGTTCATCTTCAATTGATGCAGGTGCTGCTGCGCCAGCACCACGAGGCATCCGGACGGCACGAACAACGCGAGCGTGGCGATCAACGCGCCAGCCCACCCGTCGACGAGATAGCCGAAGAACGGCACGACATTCAGAAGCGGTCCCGGCGATAGCGGCGACAGTGAAAACGCCAGCGTGAAATCGTTGTCCGATATGCCGATCGTCGGCGTGACGAACAGTGTCTTGAGCACCGGCAATGCGGAGAAGCCGCCGCCGAACAGCGTCATGCCCGCGCCCGCGAGCCGCGGCCATAGCAGCGCGAGATCGTAGCGATGCGGCAGCGGTAACGCGAACAGCAGCACGAACACGCACAGCATCGTGAGGATCTGCCAGTCGACGCGCGCGAACGACACGGCAAAGCGCGTGTCGCGCACGGGGCTGACCACCCAGCCCGCACCGAACGCCGCGCTTAGCATCAGCACATAAGCGGCAGGGCTGTGCGCATAGAAAAGCGCGATACAGCCGACGACCGCCGCGGTCCATTCGAGCTTGCCGCGCACGAGCGCACGTGTCTGCTTGTACCAGGTGATGCCGATCAACGTGGCGAGTACGACGCTGAAGTGATTCAGCAGAGTCTGCGACGCGGCGGCGCGCACGATCGGCGTGCGATAGAAGATCGCGAAGAGCGTCATCAGCATGAAAAAGGGCAGCACGCTGGCAATGCCCGCGACCCATGCGCCGGCGCGTCCGCGCAGCGCGTGTCCGAGTTGCACGGCGACATTGCAGCCCACCGGCCCCGGCACCATCCACGCAAGCGCGATCAGATCGGAGAACGCGACCCGCGAGAGCCGCCCTTCACGTTCGACATAGTGATTCTCGAGCTGGGCCATCAGCGCGAGGCCGCCCCATGACAATGCCGACAGGCCGAACACGACCCGAAACAGCGTCCATAGCGGTTCCCGTTCCCCTCGTCTTGCCGCATCGTGGCTTGTTATGGTCTGCATGGCGCCACGGCGCCCGCTGAGCGGGCGTCCGTCCTGTGGATCGTGTGGGTGTTGCGCGCGGCCGACCGGTCTGGCGGCACCGCGCGAGATTGCAATACAGCGAGAATGTAGCCCGTTTTGTGTGACTGCGGTATGGGCGGGCTTCTCGATTGCAGCATCGAAAGTCAAAGCCTTGCAACCGACGCCGTCGGCGCGACTGCCTAGCCGTTCGTGCTGGTGCTGGCGCTCGTATTCGTTTCCTGAACGGGATGCCGGCCCGTCATGCCGCACACGCCGAAACGTTCGAGCAGCGCCGGAATTGCGTCGACAGGAACCGGACGCGAAAACAGAAAACCCTGTGCCTCGATATGACCGAGCGCGGCGAGCCACGCAATCTGCTCTTCCGTTTCCGTTCCTTCGACAACCACTGTCAGCCCGAGCGAGCGCGCTAGATTGACGATCGCGGTGACCATCACGCAAACGCTGCGGTCGCCCGGAATGGCCTGAACGAACGACCGGTCCACCTTCAGCGTATCCACGGAAAAACGGTTCAGATACGACAGCGACGAATAGCCAGTGCCGAAGTCGTCGAGTGCGATCCGCACGCCAAGGCGCTTGAGCGCAAAGATCTTTTCGGAGACGAGTTCCGGATATTCCATCATCGCCGTTTCCGTGATTTCGAGTTCCAGGCGGCGTGCCGAAATGCCGCTTTCCTCGATCGCGTGCGACACCGTTTCGTACAGATCGCCGCGCCAGAATTGCACGGCCGAAATGTTCACGGCGAGTGACAGCGTGTCGTAGCCTTGCTGCTGCCACACGGCCAGTTGCCGGCACGCGGTCTCGATCACGAAGTCGCCGATCGGCACGATGAGGCCGGTGGACTCCGCGACCGGAATGAATTCGTTGGCCGGAATCAGACCGTGCTGCGGGTGGTTCCAGCGCACCAGCGCCTCGAAGCCGGTGATGCAGCGGCGCGTGAGGTCGATCTTCGGCTGGTAGGCGAGAAACAGTTGCCCTTCGGCAAGCGCGACGCGCAACTGCTGCTCCCACTTCATCAGATGGTCGGCGCGATGCGACAGTTGCGGCGAATAGAACTGGTAGCAGTTCTTGCCCGCATCCTTCGCGCTGTACATCGCGAGGTCGGCCTTTTTCAGCAGGTCGATCTCGCTCTCGTTGGCGACCGAATAAAGCGCGATGCCGATGCTCGCATGCAGCACGAACGAACTGCCGCGCACTTCGAACGGTTTCGCGAAGGCTTCCGCTGCCGCTTCGGCGAGCGCGACCGCGCGCTTCTCGACGTCCTCGCCCTTGATGACGACGACGAACTCGTCGCCGCCGATGCGGCTTAGCGTGCCGTCGTCCGCGACCGCGGTGGAGAGCCGCGAGGCCGTCATTTGCAGCACGATGTCGCCGGCGTTGTGACCGAGCGTGTCGTTGACCGTCTTGAAGTTGTCGAGGTCGATAAACAGAATCGCGAGGCGGCCCAGGTTGGCCGGTTGCGCGACTTCGTGGCGCAGCGTCCGCAAGGTTGCATAGCGATTGCGCAAGCCGGTGAGCAGGTCGTATTCGACCAGATGCGTCATTTCGCGCTCGCGGCCGAGCAGCTTGCCGATCAGGCCGGTTGCCACGGCGAAGAAGCTCAGCATGGCGAGCGAGATGAACCCCGCCATCAGCAGATAGACGTTGCGCGTATGGTTGTAGTCGGCGAACTCCTCGGCTTGCGACAGACCGACCAGCACGCCGAGCGGATAACCGTCGATATGCCGGTACGACACGATGCGCGTGACGTTGTCGATCGAATCGACATAGGTGCCCGAGACGTGTTCCGACGTCGGATACGAGCCGCTCGCCGAGAACGAGCCGTTCGCATTCACGGCGCTGCCGGTGCGGCGCGCGAGCACCCTGCCGTTGTCGGAGATGACCGCAATCACGCCTTCGCGGCCGATCGCCGCGTTGTTGTAGAAGTCGCTCGTGAAATAGCTCGGGTCTTCGGATACCACGACGACACCCGCAAACGTGCCGTCCGGATGATTCAGGCGCCGCGTCATCTGCAAGGTCCAGTGGCCCGACACGCGGCCGAGCACCGGCTTGCTGATATACAACTGGTCGTCGTTTTCGTGCTCGTGGACTTTGAAGTGTTCGCGGTCCGACAGATCGATGCGCTTGGGATTCAACTCGGCCGTATTGGCGATCAACTGCCCGCGTTCATCGATCAGCGATACCTGCACGAGCGTCTCGCTTTGCACGACGCCTTTTTCAACCGTGCTGGCAAGATCGAAACGTCCCGGTGTCTTCTCGAACTCGTATTTGACGAACCGCGTGATCTGATCGACCTGGTGAATCGCCTTGATCGTATGCTGTTCGAGCGCTGCCGAGAGAATCGCGGCAGACGCCATGGCCTCGCGATAAGTGGCTTCTTTCTCGACGGAAAGACGCGCGAAGATCACGGTCCATAGAAGCACCAGCACCAGTACGCCGAGCGCGGGAATCGCGAACAGCGCACGCCGTCTGGACGCAGCGGGATCGCGGCGGCTTTTGGCTTCGCGCTGATCGGAGAAGCGGGTTTTGCTCATCAGGCGGCCCGTACCCGACTGGGGGCCGGTTGCGAACGCGCGAGGGTCGTCGGCGCTGTTTTCATGGATGGCTGCATGGTGACCAAGTTGCCGGAACTACTGCGCAAGAAAGGGCGTGGCCTGGCGCCTGATCGTTCGCACTTTGTCGAGTACGTTTCGATATTACTTAATGCCACTGGATTAAGGAAGGGTCCCGGCATCGGGTATACGCTGGCGCGGTCCGCGCCTGTATCGAGGCTGTTTTGCGGTCCGTCCGGGCTGCGGTTTTCCGCCTCGTTCCTTGGCGCGCTCCATAGTCCGCCGGTCCGCGAGTCGGAGCATGAGCGGGATAGAACGGCGTTGGAACTGGTATTCGGATGCTGCATCGAGGTTCGGCGTTCCGGCATGGCGGCTGTCACGTGCGTGGTCTTTTCGGGCGGTCTTTATGCGAATTGCATCGGCTCAGCACAGCGAGCGGCTTTTTGTGGCTAAACGTGGTTAAGCGTGGCGAATGGGGCAAGTTGCGTGCGTCTGCTTCTTCACTGCCTTGCAGGAGCCTTGCGATTGCTCCATTCAATGCGGTGAGATGTAAGCAAACGATGGGCCGGTCACGGCATCCGGAACGTACCGTCGACGACAGTCACCGACGAGCCGCCGATCCACGTCTTGCTGTTCGTGTCGTCGTAGCGCACGAAGACCTGGCCGGCGCGTCCGAGCGCGGTGCCCTGGCGCGCGGTGTAGCTCGCGCCCGGCCGTAGATTCTGCGCACTCAACAAACCGGCGAGCGCCGCATTGGCACTGCCCGTAACAGGGTCTTCGCCGACGCCGAACGCGCCGCCCGCCATCAGGCAGCGCACTTCGAACGTGGCAGGGCCGCCGGCCTCGTGCGGACCATAAACGGCGAGACCGTGCGTGCCGACCGATTGCACGATGCGCGCGAGCGCTGCGGCGTCGGGTTCGAGCGCGAGACAATCGCGCGCCGAATTCACGCGCACGACGAGCCACGGCGCGCCATTGTCGACGGCGCTCGGCGTGGCGCCGAAGTCTATCGCGTCGCTACGCAAAGCCGTAGACAGTGCGGCGTATTGCTGTTCCGGCAGCGGCGAAATTCGCGCAGGCGGTGCGGCGAAGGCCCACGCGCCATGCATGTCGCCGGAGTCCTCACGAACGGACTGCAATTCGACGAGCCCCACGCCGCACTGCTGAACGAGCTTGCCCGGTTGTTTCGGCTGATAGCCGCTTTCGAGCAGGGCGTGCGCGGTGCCGAGCGTCGGATGACCGGCAAAGGGCAATTCCCCTTGAGTCGTGAAAATGCGCACGCGATAGTCGGCGGCCGGGTCCGTCGGCTTCAACAGGAAGGTTGTTTCGGACAGATTGGTCCAGTGCGCGATCGCCTGCATCTGCTCGGCGCTGAGCGTGTCGGCGTCGAATATGACAGCAAGCGGATTGCCTTTGAACGGCACCGACGTGAACACGTCGACCTGTTTGAAACGAACTGTGTTAGCGGGCATCGGGGGCGGTCCGGCGATTCCTGCGGTTGATAGGGTTCGCGGATTCTATCTGCTGCTGCGGGAACGGGCTACCTCGCCACAAATGCAAAACGCGCCGCGGGTGATCGACACCTCGCGACGCGTTCAATGCGACAGGCCGGACGAGCCGGCCTTAAATCGCGATGCGTTACTCGACTTCCGCGATCATTTCGATTTCGACGCATGCGCCGAGCGGAATCTGCGCGACGCCGAATGCCGAGCGTGCGTGCTTGCCGCGCTCGCCGAACACGTCGGCGACGAGTTCCGACGCACCGTTCGTGACGAGGTGCTGCTCGGTGAATTCGTGCGTGGAATTGACCAGACTCATCAGCTTGACGATGCGCGTGACGCGGTTGAGATCGCCCACATGCGCGTGCAGTGTGGCAAGCAGGTCGATGGCGATCGATCGCGCCGCGGCCTTGCCGTCTTCGGTGCTGAGCTCGGCGCCGAGCTTGCCCGCCCACACCTTGCCGTCCTTCTTCGCGATGTGGCCGGACAGGTACACGGTATTGCCGCTTTGCGCGCTCATCACATAGGCGGCCGCCGGCGCGCCGGCGTTGGGCAATTCGATGCCCAGTTCCTTCAGCTTGTCATAAACATTAGTTTGAGCCATGTTGTGTCCTCGGGTCGGTAATGAGAGGTGGTTGCGGCGAACGGGCCGGCTAGTTTCAGAGCTTGGCGCGGACCAGCGTCGCGAGACGCGACACGCCTTCGTCGATCTTCGCCGGCGGCACCGTGACGAACGACAGGCGCAATGTGTTGTGCTGCGCTTCGTTGGCGAAGAACGGACCGCCCGGCACGAACGCGACATTCTGTGCGACCGCTTCCTCGAGCAGCTTCATGCTGTCGATTTGCGCAGGCAGGCTCACCCAGATGAACATGCCGCCTTCGGGACGGTTCCACTGCACGCCTTCGGGCATGTAACGCTCGAGCGCGGCGAGCATTGCCGCGCACTGGTCGCGGTAAAGCTCGCGGATGGTCGGCACATGCGTGTCGAGAAAGCCGTCCTTGATCACTTCATGAACGATGCGCTGGGTAAAGCTCGGCGTGTGCAGGTCGGTGGCCTGCTTGGCCTGCACGAGTTTGAAGATCAACTCTTCGGGCGCGATGATGTAGCCGACCCGCAGACCCGGCGCCAGCACCTTGGAGAAAGAACCCAGGTGGACAATGTGGTCGGGCGCCATCGACAGCATGGTCGGCAGCGGTTCCCCCGCATAATCCAGCGCGCCGTAGGGGTCGTCTTCGATTACCGGGAACGGCGCGGTCTTCGCGAATTCGGCGAGCGCGCGGCGGCGCTCGACCGGCAGGCGGCGGCCAGTCGGATTCTGGAAATTCGGTTGTGCGTACAACAGGCGGGCGCCGGCGGTGAGTTCGGGCGTGAGTCCTTCGGGAATCAGCCCTTGTTCGTCAGTCGGCACCTGGATGTAGTGCGGCTCGTACATGGAGAACGATTGCAGCGCGCCGAGGTAAGTCGGCGTTTCGACCAGTACGGGGCTTTGCGGACAGACCAGCACCTTGCCGAGCAGATCGAGCGCCTGCTGCGAGCCGGTCGTGATGAGCACCTGACTCGGGCGGATCTGCGCGCCGTTCACCGAGTAGCGCTTCGCGACCCACTCGCGCAGCGGCGCATAGCCTTCCGTTGCGCTGTACTGAAGCGCGGCGGCGGGCGAGTCGCGCAAAATGCGGTCGGACGCTTCCCGCATGCGTTCGGCCGGGAAGGTGGCCGGCGAGGGCAGGCCGCCCGCGAACGAAATGACTTCGGGCCGCTCCGTGACCTTCAGGATCTCGCGGATCGCCGAGCTGGTGAGCTTGCGTGCGCGTTCGGACAATTGCCACGTGGGGGCTTTCAAGTCGCTTTGGTCCATGGTCTCCTCTGCTGGTATCTCTGGAACCTGTCAAAACTTCGATTATCGCGCGAGTCGGCGACCCGCGCGCGCTGGCTATTTAAGGGTCCGTAGACCGTTGGGTGTTTCGAACTCGGCGGTGAGCGCGGCCGGGGCCGCTGCGTCGTCCGTCGGATGCAGCTTTATCAGATGCGCGGCGCCTAGCCACTGCAATTGCGCGGCCACCGTCCCGGCTTGCGGATGCTGGCCGTTCAGCGCTTTTAGTGCGATGCCGGTTTCCGGAAGTGACTCCGACGGATGCCGCGCCGTGTCCCACTGGATGAGCGAGGGCAGCACGCCGTCGCCGGCGCCTTGCCAGGAGGGAAATGCGCCGTCGTCCGCAATGGACAGCCCCCAGCTGAACTCGCCGCGCGTGAGAGGCACGATCGGCGGGATGCGCTGCGGGTACTGGGCCTGCCACGTCGGCAGATGCTTCGGGCGGTCGACGCGGACGACCCAATGCGACAGATACGGCCCGTTCTCGAGGCGCGCGTGCGTGGCGGGGTCGTCGAGCGCGAAGAGCCGCGCGCGCGGCGCGGCGGCGGCCGATTCCTGCGCGGCGTCGGCATGCGGATCGATTGCGATTACTTCCAGATACGCGCCGTCCCACAGGTTCAGCAGGCGGTTGTGGGTCCGCATCAACGGATGCGCGCCGCCGCCGGCCGGTGCCACGCCAAGAACGTCGGCGACGTACTGCGTACCCTCGTCGAGCGTGCGGGCGGAAACAACGAGATGATCGAGACGAAGCAAATGTGCGGTCATTGCGGATCGGGAAAACGGGTTTCACATCGGGCCGGACCCGCACCACGCGCAGCGTATGCGGGGGCCCGGGCACGTAAGCATAACCGGTCACGGGGCGACGACGACCCCCGAACGTGCGCTTGACGTGCCCTTAACAGGCGATCAACGGGCGGTGCGAGGTCTTTGCGGCGGCTTCACGGCAACTTTACGGCGACTGGCCGTGAGTCTGTCTGGGGGCGCGTGCCGGTTAGCTTGCCGGCTTGCCCTATCGGTTCGCTCGCCGCTGCAAAACGGCGCTCGCGCCTCCGATAGCCTGCTCGGCGGGATCGCCGCCAGGCTCGGTACTTCGAAGACGCCGCGAATCCGGCCGGCGCGCTTCTTCTGTCTCAAATGTAGCGGCGGCGACCTGCACAGTAACGGTACAATCGATTCGATACCGTTCGGTACAGTTGGAGTGCGTCTATGTCCGTCCCGCTTACACAAATTCCCGCCCCGCACGACACGGCGTCGCTGACGCTGGTCGAGCAACTCGTGCAATGGGCCCGCCGCCGCATCGAAGAGCGCGTGTTTCGCCCCGGCATGCGTATGCCGTCCATCCGCAAGCTGGCGCTCGACAAAGGCGTGTCGCGTTTCACGGTGGTCGAGGCGTACGAGCGGCTAGTCGCACAGGGTTACCTGGAGTCGCGGCGCGGCTCGGGTTTCTTCGTGCGCGAGCGTCTGGCGGGCGCGGCGGCTTTGGAAATGCGTCCGGTCACGCAGGCGCCTGCGCCGGCGACCATCGACGTGGTCTGGCTGCTGCGCAACATGCTGCACACCGGCGCGCGCCCGGAGCGCAGTCCCGGTCTCGGCTATCTGCCGGCGCGCTGGCTCGACGGCGAGTTGATCACCAACGCGCTTCGCACGCTGGGCCGGCAAAGCGGCGCGCAGATGCTGGGGATCGGCACGCCGCTCGGTTTTCTGCCGCTGCGCCAGCAATTGCAGACACGGCTCGAGGAACTGGAGATTGGCGCGTCGCCCGAGCAGATCGTGATGGTGTCGGGCATCACGCAGGCGATCGACCTGATTTCGCGCATTTATGTGAAGGCGGGCGATTCGGTGATCGTCGGCGATCCGGCGTGGTTCCAGATGTTCGGGCGTTTCGCGTCGCAAGGCGCACGGCTTGTCGGCATGCCCTATACGCCGGACGGCCCGGATCTCGACGCGCTCGAATCGTTGGTGCAGACGTGGCGGCCCAAGATGCTGGTGATCAATTCGGTGCTGCAGAATCCGACCGGCACGTCGCTGACGGCCGCGCAGGCGTTCCGCATCTTGAGGCTTGCCGAGGCGTACGACTTCATCGTGGTCGAAGACGACATTTACGGCGATCTCTGCCCGCCGAGCTATGCGGGCACGCGGCTGGCAAGCCTCGATCAGCTCAAGCGCGTGATCTATCTGGGCAGTTTTTCGAAGACGCTCGCGCCGAATCTGCGCGTGGGTTTCATCGCGTGCGCGCCGGAAGTCGCGAAGGCGGTCAGCGATCAGAAAATGCTGGTCGGCATGACGAGCCCGGAATTGAACGAGCGGGTGCTGTACAAAATCCTCACCGAGGGTCACTACCGACGCCACGTCGAGCGGTTGCGTGCGCGGCTCGACGGCGTGCGCGAAAAATCCGTGCGGATGCTGGAAAAGACCGGCCTGAAGCTGTTCCTGACACCCACGGCGGGTATGTTCGTGTGGGCCGACACCGGAGTCGACGCCGACGGCCTCGCGGCCGCCGGCCACGAAGCCGGTTTTCTGCTGACGCCCGGCAGCCTTTTTTCGCCGCAGCAGTCGCCCACCACGTGGATGCGCTTCAACATCGCCAATTGCGGGGATCCGGAACTGGCGACGTTCCTCTGCCGTTACCTGGACGGCGTTGCGCGCCGCGCCTCTTGAAACGGCGCCGCGTCGCCCTTATTTAGGCGGACGATCCGGCGGCACGGCACCGCACGTCGGCAATCCGGCCCCGTGCCACGCCTGACCCGAAGCGCATCCGCAACACCCGATTCGCAAAAACCGATTCGCAACAGAGAGGAAGTCCGACCATGGCACAAGAAACCATGAGCTTTCAGGCAGAAGTGAAACAGCTTCTGCAACTGATGATCCATTCGCTGTACAGCAACAAGGAAATTTTTTTGCGCGAGCTGATTTCCAATGCGTCCGACGCGGCCGACAAGCTGCGTTTCGAAGCAATTGAAAACAGCGGGTTGTACGAGAACGACCCGAATCTGCGCATTCGCGTGTCGTATGACAAGGACGCGCGCACCATCACGATCGACGATAACGGCATCGGCATGAGCCGTGACGAAGCTATCGCGAACCTCGGCACGATCGCGCGCTCGGGCACCAAGGAATTCTTCGGCAAGCTGTCGGGCGACCAGCAGAAAGACGCTGCGCTGATCGGGCAGTTCGGCGTGGGCTTCTACTCGGGCTTCATCGTCGCGGACAAGATCACGGTCGAGACGCGCCGCGCCGGATTGCCGGCGTCGGAAGGCGTGCGCTGGGAAAGCGCCGGCGAGGGCGATTTCGCCGTCGAGCAGATCGAGCGTGCCGCGCGCGGCACGACCATCACGCTGCATCTGCGTGCAGATGAAGACGAACTTCTGTCGTCACATCGGCTCAAGTCGATCATTCAGCGGTATTCCGATCACGTCGCGCTGCCCATTCTGATGAAAAAGGAAGAGTGGGACGCGGAAAAGAGCGCGATGGTCACGAAAGACGAGGACGAGACCGTCAATCAGGCCAGCGCGCTGTGGACCCGTGCGAAGAACGACATCACCGAAGAGCAGTACAAGCAGTTTTATCAGCACCTGTCGCACGATCATCAGGATCCGCTTACGTGGACGCATAACCGCGTCGAAGGCCGGAGCGAATACACGCAGTTGCTGTACGTGCCGAGCCACGCGCCGTTCGACATGTGGAATCGCGATCATCGCGGCGGGCTGAAGCTGTACGTGAAGCGCGTGTTCATCATGGACGACGCCGAGCAACTGCTGCCCGCGTACTTGCGTTTCGTGAAGGGTGTGGTCGATTCGAGCGATCTGCCGCTTAACGTCTCGCGTGAGATCCTGCAGGAAAGCCGCGACGTCAAGGCGATCCGCGAGGGCGTGACCAAGCGCGCGCTGTCGATGCTGGAAGATCTGGCCAACTCGGATAACGACGCCGACAAGGAGAAGTACGCCGGCTTCTGGAAGGAGTTCGGCCAGGTGCTGAAGGAAGGCATCGGCGAAGATTTTGCGAATCGCGAGCGTATTGCCAAGCTCGTGCGCTTTGCGTCCACGCATACGGAAACGCCGGAGCAGAACGTGTCGCTCGCCGATTACGTCGCGCGCATGAAGCCGGAGCAAAGCAAGATTTACTACGTGACCGCCGACGCCTGGCAGGCCGCGACGCACAGCCCGCATCTCGAAGTGTTCCGCAAGAAGGGTGTGGAAGTGCTGCTGCTGACCGACCGCGTGGACGAATGGATGCTGTCGTTCCTGAACGAATTCGACGGCAAGCCGCTGCAAAGCGTGGCGCGCGGCGATCTGGATCTGGGTGCGCTAAACGACGAGGAGAAAGAGGCGCAGGAAAAGGTGAGCGAGGAGCTCAAGCCGCTCGTCGACAAAATGAAGGAAGCGCTGAAGGACAAGGCAAAAGACGTGCGCCTCACGTTCCGCCTGACCGATTCGCCCTCGTGCCTCGTTGCAGACGACGGCGAGATGAGCGGTTACCTGCAGCGCATGCTGAAGGCCGCAGGGCAGCAGGCGCCTTCGTTCCATCCGATTCTGGAAGTGAATCCGGAGCACGCACTGGTCAAGGGCTTGCATGCTGATAGCGCGAACTTCGACGACTGGTGCCACCTGCTGTTCGACCAGGCTTTGCTGGCCGAGGGCGGCGCGCTTGAAGATCCGGCGAGCTTCGTGAAGCGTACGAACACGTTGTTGCTTGCGCGCGCGAACTGAGCCTGTTCGTTTAGCGTTGAACCGACGTTCGACGTAGTGAAAGAAAAAATGCGCTGCTTCGGCAGCGCATTTTTTTTTGCCGCGCGCTTTGTGGTGTCATGGACCGACCGAGAGAAATCCGGATCGGTCACTGCATGTGCATTAATGGGCGAATGTTAGCCCGTGCAGGTGACGCACTTGCGCAAGCACGCTCCCGGCCAGTTCCTTCGCCTCGAAACTGGAATGATGATCGCCGAGCACCTGCGCCGCGAGGCTGCCGATTGCCGCGCTCGTCTGTTTAGCAGTGTGGTGTTGCGCGAGCGCGGAGCCGGCTAGCTCTTTCTCGATATGGGTAGCGCCCTGACGAGCCAATACGACCGACGCAAGATGCGCGATACGGTCAGAAGTTTCCTTTACGTTCGTAGTACTCAAGCTGACTCCCTGCTGCTAGTTATAGATTTGCTCGACGCCTTGGGTTTGTTTCGATGCCGTGCAAAATTAATTATGGTTAACTAACTAAAACTAATCAACGACCATAAATTGAGATTAGTTTATGAGACACAGGGCACGGCATTATCTTGACCGTCGCGCTTCGAAACTGGGCGGCTCGAAGATCGGGCACGTTCTTCGAGCCACTTTCTGTACAAGCCGTGCGCGTGGAATCCCTTTTGCGATTGAAGCGCCTGCGCGTTGCGGCACTTTCTGAGTTTTCATGTCCGATTCCGCTTTGGCCGCTCCGGCGGCACTGATCAATGTCACAACGCCTCTCGAGACGGTTCATCTTCTTTGGTCGGTTCTGCGCGAGGAGGGCCACCACGCGGCAGTGCTGCGTGCGGCCGAACTGGCCGCCGCTGGCGTGACATGGCAGTTGCATGCCGACCTGCATGCGAGCGCCGGGCGTTTTGAAGAGGCGTATCACAGCGCATCGCAGGCACAAGCTGAAGCCGGCGGCGCGCGCCATGCTCGCCTTGCGCTGTTCGCCGACGCGCTCGCCCGCGCCGAGGTCGCGCGGCATCACAGCGAGATCGCGGTCGCCGCGCAGCCCCTTGCCACCACGCTCGAATGGATCGTCTGGCTCATCAACGGGTGTGGCGCGCATTCGGCGGCGGCGCATATGTTGCGCGCCTATCGGCAGCGAGCGCCGCACGACGCGCGCGCGCCGTGGTGGCTGGCTATTTCGCTCGGTGCGCTGGGTGCGGCGGGTGGGGCCAGCGGTCCGGGCGTGCGCGAGGAGCGGCGTGCCGCGCTCGCGAGTGCATATGCGCTGGATCCGGCCGTCGATCCGGCGTTGCCGTTGCAGTTCGTGCTGGCATTGCGCGAGGTGCGCGACTGGACTGCGGTCGGGCACGTGTGCCGCGAGGCGCTGGCGCGCAATCCCGCAGACGCGGAAATGGCGTGGCAGCTCAGCCACGCGCAATGGCAGTGCAACGACGCCGCGGCGGCCGAGGCGACCATGCGCGCCGCGAATGCTGCGTCGCCAGGCAATGCGGACGTGCTCGCCGCGATTGGCTTCTATCTATGCGAACAGGCGCGCTACGAGGACAGTGCCGCGATGTTGCGAGAAGCACTCGCGGTCAATCCGCACGCGGTGACGCCGGCAGTCGATCTTGCAGACCTGGATCTGCGGCACGGCGCATGGGCAAGCGGCTGGAAGCGTTTCGAGGCACGCCTCGCACGCGACGACCGCGAGCCGAACAATATCGTTTCGGTTATGGCTCGCCTGTGTCCGCGCTGGCAAGGGGAGGAGCTCGCCGGCAAGACGCTTGTCGTGCACAGCGAACTCGGCAACGGCGACGACATTCACATGGTGCGCTATGTCCCGCAACTTGCCGCCCGCGTGCGTCAGGAAGGCGGCAGGCTCGTGCTCTGCGTGCGTAAGTCGTTGCACGCGCTGCTCACGCGTTTTTACGCGGACTGCGTGTCCATCGAAGACGGCCCGCTCGGCGCGCCGGATTACAGCCTGCCCATCATGAGCTTGCCGCTTGTGCTGGACCTGCAGCCGGAGCAGGTCCGAGGCGATGCGTATCTTCACGCCGATCCGGACAAGGTGAGCGCGTGGCGTGAGCAGCTACGCAGACAGGCGCCGCAGGCGAGACTGCATGTTGGGCTCGTGTGGGCGGGAAGCCCTACGCATCGTCGCGACGAAAAGCGTTCGATTGCGCGGGCAACGCTTGAACCGTTGCTGTCGCTTGCAGATGTAATCTTCTATTCGCTTACGCCAGGACGTGCGGCCGATGTCGCGGTGTTGACCGCGCAGGGTTACCGCGTGTACGACATGACGGCGCAATACCACGCCGGCTTCGACGACGTTGCCGCCCATCTCGGTGCGCTCGACGCGCTAATCACGGTCGACAGTGCACCGTTGCATCTTGGCGGCGCGTTAGGGCGGCCGGTGTTGGCGATGCTCGACCACGTGTCGCACTGGGCGTGGGGCAACGAGGAGGCGCAACCCTGGTACGACTCGGTGGGGCTCTTCAGGCAGCCGCAGCCGGGGCACTGGGCCCCCGTCATCGAGCGTGTGACGGCGCGCCTGCAAGCGCTGATGGCGACCGGCGCGAGCAGCGTGGAATCGAGCCACGCAGCGCATCCGGCAGTAATCGGCTGATGACAACTGACACGGACGATTCGGGTTTATTACGCAGCGAGGCGCCGCCAACCGACCTAGGTGCAGATTCAGACGCAGACGCACTGCATCAACTCGGGCTTGCATACTTTCGCGACGGCGCGCTCGAGCGTGCCTCTGAGCAGATGGATCGCGCACTGAACTTCGCGCCCGATCGTGCGGATATCTGGGAGCATCGCGGGCTGCTTGCGGCACTGGGCGGCAATCGGATCGCGGCCGAGGCGTTCTACCATCGCGCGCTGAACTTAAGTGGTGGGAGTGCCAGCATTCATCGGAATCTTGCTGATTGCCTGAAGCTCTCCGCGCGACTCGCCGAGGCGTGCCAACACTATCAGACCGCGATCCGCTTCGAGCCCACTTTGCACCATGCGGTTCGCGCGCTCGCGCAGATCTGCACGGAACAGGAGCAGCACGCCGATGCAGCGAACTATTGGTCGCGAGCATGGGCGCTCGACTCGGCGAACATTGCAGATGCGTTCATGCTGATCGCGGCTTTGTCGAAGGCGCAGCGCGATGCCGAGATCGGCGATCTGTTGCCGGCCCTGCGCGCACGCTGCAGTTCCGACGCGGCAGCTCTGCAGCAACTCGCATTCACTCTGAACAGCGCGCATCGTTTTGCGGACGCGGTCAGCGTCGCGAGGCAGGGAATCAGCGTTGAACCGAACAACGCCTGGCTGCATCACAACGCGTCGTTCGCGCTCAATATGCTCGGCGACTTCGAGCACATGCAGATGCATACCGCCGAGGCCGCCCGGCTCATGCCGGACAACCCGTCGATGCAGTTCAACCTCGCGGCATCACAGCTCCGCGCGGGCGATTTCGAACGAGGCTGGAAGCAATACCGGTGGCATGACGCACTACCGGAAAATCACGATCTGGTTCGCCCGGATTTCCCGGAGTGGCAAGGCGAGCGCGTGCTCGGCTGCCGTTTCCTGCTGATCGGCGAACAGGGTCTTGGCGATCAGATCCAGTTTCTGCGTATGGCCGACTGGCTGCATCGGCGTGGCGCGCAGGTGGACGTCTGGGTCGAAGAGCCGCTTGGCGATGTGGCGCGCCATGCGGCAGGCGTGCATGCGGCATGGACCACAGCGCCGCCCGGCCCGTACGACTACTGGTGCCGCATGTTGAGCATGCCTGCGCATATGAAACTCGAATTGCCGATGTTGCCGCTGGCCACGGCTTACCTGCAGGGAAAGCCCGCAGCGGTGCAGCGCTGGCGTGACCGCCTGGCCGCACTCGGCCCTGTCGCGGGGCAAGGGCCGTTCACGAAGCGCGTCGGGATCGTTTGGGCGGGCAATCCCGCATATGCGCTCGACCGCTATCGGTCCATTGGGCTTCAGCAATGGCGGCCGTTTCTGGAGCAGCCGGGCGTGCGTTGGTTCTCGCTGCAAAAAGGGGAGGCGCAGCACGACGCGGCGGCTTCATCCGAGGGGATCGACATGCATGTTCTCGGACCGGAGATTCACGACTTCATGGATACGCTGGCGATCATTCAGTCGCTCGATCTGGTCGTTACCGTAGACACTGCGGTCGCGCATCTTGCCGGCGCCTGCGGCACGCCGGTGTGGGTACTGGTGCCCACCTTTACAGACTGGCGTTGGATGGCCGAACGCGCCGATAGTCCGTGGTATCCGTCAATGCGTCTTTTCAGACAGCGTGAGTTGAATCAGTGGGAAGCGGTGCTCGCTGAGGTCGCGCAGGCGCTGCAGGAGTACGTCGGCGGGTGAGTCTGCAGCTGAGTTCGCGAATGAATCGGCAGATGAGCCGGGCGCGCGCGGCGCAGCCGGCCCTGGGTGTGACTAGCGTAATCCGCCTGAAGCGGCTGGTGCCTACTTCTTGCCCATCAACGTTTCCATGGTTTCGCCACGCACGACGATCTCAGTGCGGCGATTGAGCGCGCGTCCTTCGGGCGTGTCGTTGCTTGCAACCGGATTGTTGTACGCGTTGCCCTTGGTGCGGATGCGCTCCATCGTCACGCCGCGCGCCACGAGCGCGTAACCCACGGCGGTCGCGCGCGCTTCCGAGAGTTGCTGGTTGTAGTCGAGCGTGCCGACATTGTCCGTGTAGCCTTCGACGATGACCGGCTTCTTGCTGCGCTTGAGCAGCACCGCGGACCGGTCGACCACCGCGCTCGCATCGCCGCGCACTTCCGATTTGTTGAAATCGAACAGCGCTTTCTCGGGCAGCTTCACGGCGACGCCATCCGCGACCGGTGCAACCTCGATGCCCACGGCCTTGTTCAACGACGTCTCAGTATCGCGGTTCAACGGCGCGGCGCAGCCAGCCATCAGCAGCACCGATATTGCGCAGGCGCTCATGCTCAGAATTTTCTTCATGTTTGCTCTCTCGTTCGTTTGCACATCGGATGGCGCGCCCGTCGACAGCGGGCGAATCGCCGGTTCGTAAAGCACGGAGGTTTTATCGTGGGTCGCGGCGTTGGAGAATCGGACCTTTCCGAAATCGGCGACCCGATTGGGCATTTCGATACCGATGCGGCGGTGCAGCCGGATCGTCGGAAAAGACGCGTGCGGGCCGGGCAATCGTCCGACAGTCGCGCCGTTATAATCCGAACCCATGCCTATCCGTTTCGATGCCGCCGACGCGCACTGGCGCGTCGCTCCCTCGCCTGGCCTCGGCGCCGCGCAGAAAGACTGGTTGACCCGTGGCGGTTCGCTGACCGCGCATCTGCGCGCGCTCGGCGCAGTCGCGGTGCGTGTCACGCGTGAAGGCGTGGCGTTGGCCTGGGCCGACGAGCATGCCGCGTTGGGTCTGCCCGCGCGCGCGCCAGTGTGGGTGCGCGAGGTCGTCTTGTCGGTCGATGCCGTGCCCTTCGTCGCCGCGCACAGTGTTGCGCCTCTGGCCGCGAGCGTCGGCGTATGGCAAGCCACGCGACGCCTGCGCACGCGACCGCTTGCCGAGCTGCTGTATAGCGATAGCAGCGTCGCGCGATCGGCGCTGGTCAGCCGCCGCGTGATCGCGCGGCATCCGCTGTACCGGCTGGCGGCGCGTGAAGTCGGCGGGGTGCCGCCGCACGCACTGTCGGCGCGCCGCTCGGTGTTCGAGCGTCATGGCGAGCCGCTGATGGTCACCGAATGTTTCCTGCCGGCCCTGTGGACGCATCTCGCGTCATTAGCGAATGCAGGCGGCGCTCGCCGCTCACTCGCTCCCTCCGTCGACTCCACACCCGCAGGTCACCCGCGCATGCGCGAACATGGCCGGCCGATCGAGCACACCGCATCGCGCGCGCATCCCGTGTCGCATGCGGCCAGCGAGCGGAGCAGATAATGCTGATCGGCTTTCCTCCGGTTGTCGCCGCCGACACACATACGCTGATTCTCGGCAGCTTTCCCGGCGAGGCGTCGCTCGCCGCGACCCAGTACTACGCGCATCCGCGCAACCAGTTTTGGCGTCTGCTTGGCGCCGTCCTCGACGACCCACTCGCGGAACTCGCCTACGAAGAGCGGCTGCGGCGTGTGCTTTCTCACGGGATCGGCGTATGGGACGTGCTCGCCGCGTGCCATCGCGAGGGCAGTCTCGATGCGGCCATTCGCAACGCGCAGCCGAACGACTTTGCATCGCTACGCGAACACGCGCCGAAGCTGCGCAAGGTCTGCTTCAACGGCAAGACGGCGGGCCGCTTCGCGCCGGTGATCGGCGAGGCGGGCTACACGACCCTCGTATTGCCTTCGTCCAGTCCGGCCAATGCTATGCTCTCGTTCGATCAAAAATTGCGCCTGTGGCGCGACATCCTGACATGACGAAACTCATCAAGCGCGCTTCGGCTGAAGCGCGTGCATTCCGCAACCGCAATGCCGACGGTGCGGGCAAGCGCGAGGTGGCGCGCAACAAGAAAAAGTCATCGCACGACGACGATCTGCACGACGCGCCGCAAATCGAAACGCCGCGCAAGCCGCGCTTTGCGCCCGTCACGTTTTCAGAAGAAGGCGGCGTGCGTTATCTGCATTTCGGCACGGAATGGGTGCAAGGCGCGATGCGTCTGCGCAAGCCGGACCACATCGAACTCGAATACGCTCAGCAAATGATGGCGTGGCTGCTGTTCATCGAAACGCCCAGGCGCATCGTCCAGCTCGGCCTCGGCGCGGCTGCGCTCACCAAGTTCGCCCATCGCTTCCTGAAGCGCGCCAAAGTCGAGGCGGTCGAAGTGAACCCGGCGGTGGTCATCGCCGCTCGCGCAATGTTCGAGTTGCCGCCGGACGACGCACGCCTCACCGTGCATGAGACGGACGCGTGGGACTTCGTCAACGACCGCGCGAACCACGGCACGATCGGCGCATTGCAGATCGACATTTACGATGCAACGGCGCGCGGCCCGGTGCTCGACAGCGTCGGCTTCTACCGTGCGGCTCGCGCGTGTCTGAGCGATGCGGGCGTCGCAACGGTCAATCTGTTCGGCGATCACCCGAGCTTCGTGCGCAACATGAAGCGTCTGAACGAAGCGTTCGACGGTCGCGTCGTCGCGCTGCCGGAAGTGCACGACGGCAACCGCATCGCGATTGCGTTTTCCGGCCCCGCGCTCGACGTGCCGTTCACGGCGCTGCAAACACGCGCGAAACTGATCGAAGCGGAACTCGGCTTGCCCGCCCGCAAATGGATCAAGGGTCTGCAGGAGTCGACCGGACAGACGGGCGCGTCGTTCGTCATCTGATCGCATAGCGCCGCAAGGGGCCGGGCCATAACGGACCGGCCTCACCCTGACGAGCGTCGCATCCGCGCGACGGAATTCAGATCTGCTATCTATCCGGCATTGCGCCGAAAATCCGCTGTTTTCTCCTCCGCACGCGAACGCGCCGAGGCCACAAGACCCGCGCTGCGCGTGGGTCCTGACCAGGTTCTCGCCAAGGCACTTCTCCCGCCCGACATCCGCTGAAACACCGTCCTGTCGGCTCTTGCGGCAGTGTCAATGCCTCGGGTCCTCCCTGCTTGACCGCACGTTCGCGGCTCCTATACTCTTTCGAGGCTTTCGGGGCACTCGTGTCCCACGCGGGGCGATCCTCCGCGGGCTTGCTGCCGCGAGGCGGTTTTCCGCGTGGCGGTCCAGCACCCGTCGAACACGGGCCAACATTTCAATAATAGGGAAGAGGAGACGTCATGGCTCACGACGCCGACGCGAATAAAGCCAGCAAGCACTGGCTCTGGCTGTTGCTGTTGCCCTGGATCGCCATGGTCTGGGTGCCGTCGTACAACAAGGTCGAACCGGTATTGTTCGACTTTCCGTTTTTCTACTGGTATCAGCTCCTCTGGGTGCTGATCAGCGCAGTCATTACGGCGCTCGTCTATATGAAGACCAAGGCGCGCTCGTCGGGCCGTCCTCAGGGGGACGCACAATAATGAACGCCATCGCGACTTTCGTCTTCGTTCTATTTTTTATCGGCGTCACCATTCTCGGTTTTATCGCGGCGCACTGGCGGCGCGGCGATCTTGCTCATCTGGAAGAGTGGGGTCTCGGCGGCCGGCGCTTCGGCACCATCGTCACCTGGTTTCTGCTGGGCGGCGACCTCTACACCGCGTACACCTTCATCGCGGTGCCGGCGCTGGTATTCGGTGCGGGCGCAACCGGTTTCTTCGCGCTGCCGTACACCATTCTGATCTACCCGTTCGCGTTCGTCGTCTTCCCGAAACTGTGGAGTATCGCGAAACGTCAGGGCTACGTGACGTCGGCGGACTTCGTATCGGCACGCTACGGCAGCCGTATGCTCGCTCTCGCAATCGCGGTGACGGGTATCGTCGCGACCATGCCGTACATCGCATTGCAACTGGTCGGGATCGAAGTGGTGATCGGCGCGCTCGGCTTCGACACGAAGGGCTTCGTCGGCGATCTGCCGCTCATCATCGCGTTTGCGATCCTGGCTGCCTACACGTACACGTCGGGCTTGCGCGCGCCGGCCATGATCGCCGTGGTCAAGGACGTCCTGATCTACATTACGATCTTCGCTGCGATCATTGTGATTCCGCCGCAACTGGGCGGCTTCGGCCACATCTTCGCAACGGTGCCGCCGGCCAAGTTGCTGCTGAAGGCGCCGGACGTGTCGAGTCTGAACGGCTATAGCGCGTATGCGACGCTCGCGGTGGGTTCGGCCCTCGCGCTGTTCCTGTACCCGCACTCGATCACGGCGGTGTTGTCGTCGAAATCGGGCAATACGATCCGCCGCAATATGGCGATGCTGCCGGCTTACTCGCTGGTGCTCGGTCTGCTCGCGCTGCTCGGTTTCATGGCGCTTGCCTCGGGCGTGAAGGACATGCCGGAATTCGCCCCGTACTTCAAGGCGTTCGGTCCGAACTTCGCGGTGCCGGCGCTGTTCCTGCACTTCTTCCCGTCGTGGTTCGTCGGCGTGGCGTTCGCGGCGATCGGCATCGGCGCGCTGGTGCCGGCGGCGATCATGTCGATTGCGGCAGCGAACCTGTACACGCGGAACATCCACAAGGAGTTCGTGAATCGCAACATGACGCACGAACAGGAGACCAACGTCGCGAAGCTGGTGTCGCTGATCGTGAAGGTCGGCGCAGTGGCGTTCATTCTCGGCCTGCCGCTCACGTATGCGATCCAGTTGCAATTGCTCGGCGGCATCTGGATCATCCAGACGCTGCCCGCGATCGTGCTCGGTCTGTACACGCGAGTGCTCGACTATCGCGGCTTGCTGCTCGGCTGGGCAGTGGGCATCGCGACCGGCACGTGGATGGCCGTTTCGCTGAAGCTCGCCGGTTCGATCTTTACGATCCACCTGTTCGGCATGGCGATTCCGGGCTACGCGGCTGTCTGGTCGCTGATCGTGAACCTGGTTGTGGCGGTGGTGGTGAGCCTGCTGGTGCGCGCGTTCGGCATGCAGCGCGCCGAAGACCGCACGCGTCCGGAAGACTATCTGGACGTGGTCGAAAGCTAAGCGTCGCAAGCTTGTTGGCGGCCGGGCATACCGGCTAGCAAGCGAAACGGTGCAACTCAAACGCAACGCCCGCAGATGAAAGTCTGCGGGCGTTTGTGTTTGCAGCGCACTCCAGGGCACGATAGCGGGACCGTCTCTCACAAGCGTCGTTAACTCCGCCATGGCTCCTGCCGATTCCCGCACCGTGATTCCGCGCCGTTCGGCGGTGAGCCGGATGGTTCGCGCGATCACGTCGCCGTATTACCGCTATCGACACGCGAAGGTCCTGCACAGCCTGCGCGTAGGACTGGCAATGCTGTTCTCGATTCTCGCGACAACCGGTATCGACATTCCGCACGGCATCTGGTCGTCGGTGACGCTGCTCGTGGTGATCGGCGGTTTGCAGCACCACGGCAATATCCGCAAGAAAGCGGCGGAGCGGGCCGCGGGCACCTTGCTCGGGGCGTCGATCGGGCTGCTGCTGATCGTGCAGCAGAATCTGCTTGGCTCGCTGCCGCTCACCTATGTTTTGATGTCGATCTTCGCCGCGATCTGCGCGTGGTTCGCAATCGGCTCGTCCGGCTATATCGGGCTGTTGACGGCCATCACGATGTGCATCGTCGCGGGGCATGGCGACAATCTGATCGACGTCGGACTGTGGCGCACGCTGAACGTGCTGATCGGCATTGTGATTGCGCTGGCTTTTTCATTCGCGCTGCCGCTGCACGCCACTTATTCATGGCGCTACGGTATTGCGGCCAATCTGCGCGAGTGCGCGCAAATCTATACGCGTTTGCTGGAGGGCGAGACGATTGGCGAGGAAGAGCAGGTGAAGCGGTTTCTCGCGATCAACCGGCGGCTCGTGCAATTGCGTTCGCTGATGCCTTCGGTGGCAAAGGAGATCGACGTGCCGCAGGCGAAGCTCGAGGAGATTCAGCGGCTGCATCGCTCGGTGCTGAGTTCGCTCGAACTGCTTGCCACCGGTCCATTGATGCAGGCCGGCGCCGCCGCGCGTACCGCGTATGCCGAACAGTGCGGCGCGGAGGTGCGGGCGGTGCGCGCCATGCTGCTGGCGATCGCGCGCGGCCTGCGCTTTGGCCGCGCGACGCATTTTAGGATTCCGGCGGCCGGCGATCCGGCGGGCGGCGGGCCGGTGGACTGCACTCCGGCGGCCGGCGATCCGGTGGCCGGCAATCCGGTGGCCGGCAATCCGGCCGCGTCGCCGCTCGTGCGAACCGCGGGAGACGTCGCGTCTAAACTCCCGCCCGACCTGCAAGGGCCGTATTGGCTCGGGCAGCGGCTCGCGGAACAGGTGGACCGCCTGCGCGCAGCGTTACTTGAGACAGAGGTGAACTGGAACATCGAGCGGCGCTCGCGGGTTCTGCAGAAGGCTTAGTTAGAAAAGATGCCGGTGAAGTCCGGTCACGGTTTCTGACAAGGGCTCGGGCCGATCACTCTTGCGGCAGCGTCACCATCCACATCAGGCCGAAGCGGTCCACCGTCATGCCGAAGCCTTTGCTCCAGAAGGTCTCGCCCCATGGCATCACGATCTGACCGCCGTCGGCGAGCGCGTTGAAGTATTTTTGCGCCGATGCCGTGTCGTCCGCCGTCAGCGACAGGCTGAAGCCGCTCATGGGCTTCGCGTCCTGGTCGCAATTGCCGTCGGACGCCATCCACTGTGTCGAGCCCATCTGAACGTTCGCGTGCATGATCTTGTCTTCGACGCCGGCCCGCGGCTGGTTCTGCGAGTCGGGCGGGGCGTCCTTGAAGCGCATCATGAACGTGACTTCGGCACCGAGGTGCTGGCGATAATAATCGAGCGCTTCTTCGCAGCGTCCGTTGAAAAAAACGTAGGGTTGAACTTCCATCATCGTCTCCCGAAATGTGGATATGAACGCCTTCGCGCCGTATGGCGGCCAAAGCAGCAGGCGTGCAGACCATTTTAGGCAACGGTTTTCGGGCGTTTGTGACTTTGTGTCGTGAGGAAAAGACGGCTCGCCGGAAACGGCCGAAGGCCGCCGTCAGCGGATGAGCGGATAGCCGGATCCCGGTAAACGGAACGCGGCCCCGAACCATGAGCTTCGGGGCCGCGAGTTGTGATCGACTGCTTGGGTCGCCGTGTCTTGCCGACGTACGACGACCGCCGCGACTGACGCGGACGTTTAACGCAGCGCTTCGATGAGCTTTTCCAGCTTCACTGCGTCGGCCGCAAATGCGCGGATGCCTTCGGCGAGCTTTTCGGTTGCCATGGCTTCGTCGTTGACGAGGAAGCGGAACGACGCTTCATCGACCGGCACGCGTTCAATGTCGGCGTCTTTCGCGCTGTCCGGCGAGAGCTTGCGCTCGACCTTCTCGGTGCTTTCGTGCAGCTTTTGCAGCAGATCCGGGCTGATGGTCAGCAAATCACAGCCTGCCAGTTCCAGAATCTGGCCCGTGGTTCGGAAGCTCGCGCCCATGACCTCGGTCTTGTAGCCGAATTTCTTGTAGTACGCGTAAATGCGGCGCACGGACTGCACGCCCGGGTCGTTCGCGCCGCCGTCCTTCGCTTCGTCCCACGCACTGCCGGCATTTTTCTTGTACCAGTCGTAAATGCGGCCGACGAACGGCGAGATCAGCTTCGCTCCGGCGTCAGCACAGGCGGCGGCCTGGGCGAGCGAGAACAGCAGCGTCATGTTGCAGTTGATGCCTTCTTTCTGCAGCACTTCGGCCGCGCGCACGCCTTCCCAGGTGGAAGCCAGTTTGACCAGCACGCGTTCGCGGTCGATGCCGTGGTCCTTGTAGAGCGCAACGATTTCGCGGCCCTTGGCGATCGAACCTTGCACGTCGAACGACAGGCGCGCATCCACTTCGGTCGACACGCGCCCGGGGATGATTTTCAGGATTTCAGTACCGAAAGCGATCAGCAACTGGTCGATGATCGCGCCCATCGGCTTCGACGCATGATCTTTCACCGTTTTTTCGAGCAGCGGCCGGTAGTCGTCTTTCTGGACGGCCTTCAGAATCAGCGACGGATTGGTGGTCGCGTCCTGCGGCTTGTACTGCGCGAGTTGCTGGAAGTCACCGGTATCGGCCACGACCGTGGTGTATTGCTTGAGTTGCTCGAGTGCGGTTGTCATATTCGTGCCTTCAGAGGGCGCATGCGCCGTGGTTCAGGAGAACGAGGTCGCCGCCGGAATGAAAGACCGGGCCCGGCGGCCGCGAGTCACGCTGCAGCATTTGCCCGATGTTGCCGGGAAACGCTGCCGGATGCTTCTATTTTATGGCGGATCGTCGGATGTAGTGTTGACAGTTGCCAGCGGCGATCCGTTCACAGCTATTTCGCTGCCATTCCACCGCGATCGCGGGCGAGCTAAGGTGCCGCTATGCGCCGCATGCAGGAACACCCGCAACGCGCGGGCCATCGCACGTACTCATGCGCGCCGCGCATTCAGGACGACCTGGGTGAGCACGCCCGCCACCAGCCCCCAGAAGGCCGACCCGATAGACAACAACGTCAGCCCCGACGCCGTCACCATGAAGGTCACGAGTGCCGCTTCGCGCTGCCTCACGTCCTGCATTGCGTTGGTGAGTCCGCTCATGATCGAGCCGAACAGCGCCAGCGCCGCGACCGACACGACGAGTTCGCGCGGAAACGCCGCGAACAGTGCCGCGATGGTCGCGCCGAAAACGCCGGCGATCAGATAGAAGATACCGCACCACACCGCCGCCATGTAACGCTTGCCGTGTTTTTCGTGCGCTTCGGGGCCGGTACAGATCGCCGCCGTGATCGCGGCAAGGTTGACGCCGTGCGAGCCGAACGGCGCGAGCAGCAGCGACGCGATTCCCGTCGCGGAAATCAGCGGCGCCGACGGCGTCGTATAGCCGTCCGCGCGCAGCACCGCGATGCCGGGCACGTTCTGTGACGCCATGGCGACGACAAAAAGCGGAATCCCGATGCTGACGCTCGCGGCGAGCGAAAACGCCGGCATCGTAAAGACGGGATGCGCGAGCGCCACCTGAAAGTGACTGAAGTCGAGCAGGCCGAGGGCGCCCGCAGCAATCGTGCCGGCAATCAGCGTCATTGGAATCGCGTAACGCGGCGCGATGCGTTTAATCACCAGGTAGGTCAGAAACATCGTCAGAACGAGCGCCGTCTGGAACTGCGCGGCGCGAAAAATCTCGATGCCGATCTCGAACAGGATGCCCGCCAGCAGTGCGGCCGCAATGCCAGCGGGAATTTTCTTCATGAGCGTGTCGAACCAGCCCGTCAGTCCGACAATGGTCAGCAGCAGCGCGCAGACGATAAACGCACCGATCGCCTGCCCGTAAGGCACATGCGGCAGCGACGACACCAGAAGCGCCGCGCCGGGCGTCGACCACGCAATCACAATCGGGGCGCGGAACCGCAACGACAGTCCGATCGTGCAGAGGGCCATGCCGATCGACAACGCCCAGATCCATGACGAAATCTGCGCATTCGTCAGATGTGCGGCCTGACCCGCCTGGAACATGAGCACGAGCGAACTGGTGTAGCCCGTCATCATCGCGACGAAGCCCGCGACGATCGCAGACAGCGAGGTGTCGGCCAATGGGTTGAAGCGCCCGGGCGGAATGCCGGCAGGCGCGAGATCAGGCGATGACGAGCGACTCATGCAAAAACTTTCTTGTCGTTGGAGGGTGGAGCGGTCGGTTCTATTTGCTCAGCATCCGCATGGCGGACTCGAGCCCGGCGAGCGTGAGCGGATACATGCGCTGGCCGAGCACTTCGCGGATCGCGCTGACGGACTGGCGGTACGCCCACAGGCCTTCAGGTTCCGGATTGAGCCACGCGTAATGCGGGAAGTGGTCGGCGAGGCGTCGCAGCCACACGGCGCCGGCTTCGGCGTTGTTGTATTCGACGGAGCCGCCCGGCTGCAGCACTTCGTAGGGGCTCATGGTTGCGTCGCCGACGAAGATCAGCTTGTAATCGGGCGTGAATTTGTGCAGCACGTCCCACGTCGGCATGCGCTCGGTGTGGCGGCGACGATTGTTCTTCCACAGGAAGTCGTACACGCAGTTGTGGAAATAGTAGAACTCGAGGTGCTTGAATTCGGCCTTCGCGGCGGAGAACAGTTCTTCGGTGCGCTTGATGTGATCGTCCATGGAGCCGCCGACATCGAGCAGCATCAGCACTTTCACCTTGTTGTGCCGCTCGGGCACCATCTTGAGATCGAGCCAGCCGGCGTTCGCGGCCGTGCTGCGGATCGTGTCGGGCAGGTCGAGTTCTTCGGCCGCGCCTTCGCGCGCGAAGCGGCGCAAGCGGCGTAACGCGACCTTGATGTTGCGCGTGCCGATTTCGACCTGGTCGTCGTAGTCGCGATAGGCGCGCGCTTCCCAGACTTTCACGGCAGTGCGATTGCCCGCCGCGTCGCCGCCGATGCGCACGCCTTCCGGGTTGTAGCCGCCATTGCCGAACGGCGACGTGCCGCCCGTGCCGATCCACTTGCTGCCGCCTTCGTGGCGCTCTTTCTGTTCGTCGAACAGCTGCTTCAGGCGTTCCATCAGTTTGTCGATGCCGCCCATCGCCTCGATTTGCGCCTTTTCTTCCGGCGACAGATCGCGTTGCAGCTTTTTCTTCAGCCAGTCGAGCGGGACGTCGAAGGCAAGTTCGGAGGCCTGCGCGACGCCGTTGAAATACGCGCCGAACGCCTGGTCGAACTTGTCGAAATACTGTTCGTCCTTAACGAGCGTCATGCGCGCGAGGTAATAAAACTCGTCGAGCGACGGCGCGATCACGTTGGCTTTGAGCGCCTCGAGCAGCGTGAGGTATTCCTTCACCGACACGGGCAGTTTCGCGGCGCGCAGCGAGTAGAAGAAGTCGATCAGCATGCTGGGTTCTCCGCGGCGCGGGCACTCACTAGAAATTCAACGATTATTGCGGTTCATGAAAATGAGCCGCTCGAACAGGCTTACGTCCTGTTCGTTCTTCAGAAGCGCGCCGTGCAGCGGCGGGATGATCTGCTTCTGATCCGACGAGCGCAGCGCTTCGGGTGGAATGTCTTCGGCGAGCAGCAGCTTGAGCCAGTCGAGCAGTTCGGACGTGGACGGCTTTTTCTTCAGCCCGGCCACGTTGCGCAGCTCGAAAAAGCTCTGCATGGCCGCGGCCAGCAGCTCCTTCTTGATGCCGGGATAATGCACCTCCACGATCTGCTGCATCGTGGCCGGGTCGGGAAACTTGATGTAATGGAAAAAGCAGCGGCGCAGAAACGCGTCGGGCAGCTCCTTCTCATTGTTCGACGTGATGATGACGAGCGGACGCTGTTTCGCGCGGATCAACTCGTGCGTCTCATACACGTAGAACTCCATGCGGTCGAGCTCGCGCAACAGGTCGTTCGGAAACTCGATGTCGGCCTTGTCGATCTCGTCGATCAGCAGCACCGTCTGTTCGTCCGACTCGAACGCCTGCCACAGCACGCCCTTGACGATGTAGTTGCGGATGTCCTTCACCCGCTCGTCGCCGAGTTGCGAATCGCGCAGGCGCGACACCGCGTCGTATTCGTAGAGACCCTGCTGGGCCTTGGTGGTGGACTTGATATGCCACTGCAGCAGCGGCATGCCGAGCGCGGCGGCGACTTCTTCGGCCAGCATGGTCTTGCCGGTGCCGGGCTCGCCCTTGATCAGCAGCGGGCGCTTGAGCGTCATCGCGGCGTTGACCGCGAGCTTGAGGTCGTCGGTGGCGACGTACTGCGATGAGCCTTCGAAACGCATGGCAAGATGCTCTTTGGGCGGAAAAAACCCAGTATAAGTCAGAAGCCCTGTTGGCCTGAAACGGGCTCGCGTATGGTTTCAGCCGCGGCGCGGCCCGGCCGCAATGCAGGCCCGCCGGCCGGCGCGCCCCGCGCGGTGGACGTTCGGCGCGGCGTCGCGGTACAATTAGCCCGATTTTTTTGGCCTGCGTGGCTCCCTATAAGAATAACGGCGCGGGCCGTTGCCTTTTTGGGCGCCCGTTTCCCCTCAAGCCAGGTTACATGCTATGAATAAATTCGTCGGCAAACACGTCGTGATCGCAGCGCTGTCGGTGCTCGCGGGCTATGCGGCCAGTGCGCAGGCAGCGGATGTCGTCGGCAACGCGAAAGCGGGCCAAGGCAAGGTCGCGATGTGTATTGGCTGCCACGGCATCCCTGAATATCGCACGGCTTATCCTGAGGTCTACCGCGTGCCCATGCTCGGCGGCCAGAATCAGGCGTACCTCGAAAACGCCCTGCGCGGCTACAAGAAGGGCGATCGCCACTTCGAAACGATGCACGCGATCACCGCGTCGCTATCGGATCAGGACATCGCCGACATCGCTGCTTACTACGCGGCGCAAAATTCCTCATCGAAGAGCAATCCCGACAAGTGACCGGCTGCGGTTATCCAACCAGTCACACGGCTATTAA
The DNA here is from genome assembly GCF_046534895.1 of Paraburkholderia sp. SIMBA_053. Classification (NCBI taxonomy): domain Bacteria; kingdom Pseudomonadati; phylum Pseudomonadota; class Betaproteobacteria; order Burkholderiales; family Burkholderiaceae; genus Paraburkholderia; species Paraburkholderia sp. SIMBA_053. The sequence continues at coordinate 50,334 of NZ_JAWRXU010000002.1, forward strand.
ATTCGCGGGATAGGAGAATTCATGAATAAGCCCCAACAGGCACTCCACACGGTGTTCAAGGCTGCATGCGCGTCGGCGGCAGTAATCGGTCTGGTTGCAACGAGCGTCGCCCATGCGGCCGACGCCGGCAACGGCAAGGTGCTGTCCGAGAGCCACAACTGCGCGGCATGTCACGGCCCGAACCTGAACAAGCCCGTAAGCCCGGAATATCCGAAGCTCGCGGGTCAGCATTCCGATTACGTCTACTGGGCGCTGCGTCAGTATCAGATGGGTAACGGCAACCCGCACATGGGTCGCAATAACGCGATCATGCAGGCGCAGGTGCAGAGCCTGTCGCAATCTGACATGAAAGACATCGCGGCTTACATCGAATCGCTGAACGGCGATCTCGTGCAGAAGAAGTAAGCACGCCGCGCCACCTCGGCGCTGCCTGGCAACTTCAACGACACCCCGCTTCGACGGGGTGTCGTGCTTTTTGACGCCGGAGTTTGCGTGCGTGGTTGAGTTCGCGGCCCGCGCGCTCTTTTGCGCGTTCCCTTCGATGCTCCTATTCGCGTCGCGATCCGCGCACGCTTGCCGCTAGTCGCGCGTCGCGCGCCGTTCGATGCGCTGCAGATACGCGTCCGTATCGGGCGGCAAGCCTGTCCGCTGCGCTTCCCAAATGGTTTCGCCGAGGCATTCCATGATCGCGTGCTGCGCGTCGTGCGTCGACCCGAGACGGGCAGCAAGACGCTCGTGCGCGGCGCGGATACCTGGCGGTTGGTCGATCGACAGTTGTTCCGTGATGGCCAGGTGCATCGACAGATGCAGGAACGGATTGGTCTGTCCGCGCTCGGGCGAGTAGTCCTGAGCCTGGGCCGCCTCGGTATCGGTCAGTTCCGCGTGATACTCGGGATGCTCAGTGATCCAGTCGGCGGCAATCGCTTCGAGCGGCGTCAGAATCTCGCCCTGACGCTGCTTGCGCCAGGTCTCGGTGAAAAATTGACGGACTTCGTCGCGGCTTGGATTGAACATCGTGGGACCGGTTTATCGAGTGGAAAGTGAGAGGACGCAACGGTTGCGTGCGGTGAGGCGTTGCTGTGAGAACGCGCCATGCGGAGCCGCTCACGCTGGCCGGTGCCGCCGCGTATAACTCAGGCCGGCGCCGCTCTATATATAACGCGGCATTTTACGCGCCGGTGCTGCGGCTTGCTGGGGACGCGCCCGCTCAAAGATCGGGCGGCGGCGTCTTTGGCCGGAATTCGCAAAGCGGCTCGATCGCGCAGTGCCAGCACTCCGGCCGACGCGCCTTGCACACATAACGGCCATGCAGGATCAGCCAATGATGCGCGTCCTTCTTGAACTCGGCGGGCGTGAATTTTTCGAGCGCTGTTTCGACCACGCGCACGTCTTTGCCGGGAGCCAGCCCGGTTCGATTCGCAACCCGAAAGATGTGTGTGTCGACGGCGATAGTCGGATGGCCGAACGCCGTGTTCAGAATCACGTTAGCCGTCTTGCGCCCGACGCCCGGCAGACTTTCCAGCGCCTCGCGGTCCTCCGGCACTTCGCCGCCGTATTGATCGAGCAAGATGCGGCAAGTCGCGATCACGTTCTTGGCCTTGTTCCTGTACAACCCGATCGTCTTGATGTAGTCGGCGACGCCTTCTTCTCCGAGGGCCAACACTTTTTGCGGCGTGTTGGCCACAGGGAACATCTTGCGCATGGCCTTGTTGACCGAGACGTCAGTCGCCTGCGCCGAAAGCAGCACGGCAATCAGCAGTTCGAACGGTGTGGTGTACTCCAGTTCGGTCGTAGGATGCGGATTGATGCTCTGAAGCGTTTCGTAGATGGCGCGGCGTTTGTTCGCGTTCATGCTGAGCGGGCGGATGCTGTTAGCGCGGATTGCGCGTGCCGACCGGCGTCGACGGCGGCGGGTTGCCGGCGGCATCGTCGGCGGGCTTATCGGTACGTTGATCGGTACGTTGGTCGGTGCCTGTGCCGGTAAGTCCAAGACGGCGGCGGCGCGCTTCGGCCGCGTCGATCTGCGCCTGCACGTCGGCGCTCACCTGCTCGGTGTTCAACGGGACCTGGCCTTTGGCGGCCAGCTCTTCCTTCTTCTTGCGCGCGCGTTCGAGCGCGGCCTGGATAATCGCGCGTTTCTTCGCTTCGGCGTCCGCATTCTCAGCAGTGCTTGCAGGCGATGCCGATGGCGTCGGCACGTTGCCTGCCGGCGCAGTGGCAGCCGCAGTAGTAGCGCCGCTAGCGGCTGCGCTGCTTCGCCGCGCCGCAACACGTGCTTCGGCGGCTTCGCGCTCGCGTGCGAGACGCGCTTCACGCCGGTTATGTCGCTCGCGCGCGGCGTCGGCGAGCGGCTGGCTCCATGCGTCCCAGCCGGTCGCCTCGCCGGTGACAGGCGGCATCGAAATGCAATCGACCGGGCAGGGCGGCACGCACAGGTCGCAGCCCGTGCACAACTCGGCGACTACCGTGTGCATGTGTTTCGGTGCCCCAACTATTGCGTCGACCGGGCACGCTTGCATGCACAAAGTGCAACCGATGCACACCTGTTCGTCGATAACCGCCAGAGGGCGCGGGCGTTCGACGCCATTGGCGGAATTGAGCGGAATCACCGGTTTGCCGAGCAAGGCGGCGAGGCGTGCGACGCCTTCTTCACCACCCGGCGGGCACTGGTTGTAATTGGCTTCTCCGCATGCGACGGCCTCGGCATACGGACGGCACGCCGGATAACCGCACTTGGTGCATTGCGTCTGGGGAAGCAGATCTTCAATGCGATCTGCGAGTGTTTTGATCTGTGTCACGGTCACGATGTGGGGCCAAGCGGGGCTCGGCGGGGCGGCCGCACAGCTTGAACTAAATAGCACATTATCGCCGATTTCCCCAATTGCCATCGGCAATCCATGTGCCATAATCGAAGCGCCTTTTTCGAAAGACCGCAGAAGGGTTTCCCCCAACCAGCCCGTTCAGTGCCGTCTATGCAAGGCCCGAGGAGAGGCCGGCGGCACGATCTGGAAAACGCGGCTCACGAAGACCATGCCACCATGAATCAGCCGAAAATCAAAAGAGATCCTGAAGGCACCCGGCGCCGCATTCTGCTTGCGGCTGCCGAAGAGTTTGCAAATGGTGGGCTATTCGGCGCGCGCGTCGATCAGATCGCCCGCCGAGCGGAGACGAATGAACGCATGCTCTACTACTACTTCGGTAGCAAGGAGCAGCTCTTCACTGCAGTACTCGAGCACGCGTTCAGCGCGCTCAACGAAGCGGAACGCACGCTCGAACTTAACGGCATTGCGCCGGTCGAGGCAGTTACGCGTCTCGCGCATTTTGTTTGGGATTACTACCGCGACCATCCTGAACTGCTGCGCCTCGTCAATAACGAAAATTTGCACGAGGCGCGTTATATGCAGAAGTCCACGCGCATCCGCGAAATGATTTCGCCGATCGTCGCCACGCTTGGCAGCATTCTCGAGCGTGGTCAACGCGCAGGGCTCTTTCGCACGAACGTGGATCCGCTGCGCTTCTACGTCACGCTGTCGGGCATGGGCTATTACATCGTGTCCAATCGCTTCACGCTCGAAGCCACGCTTGGTCGCGATTTCAGCAGTGCGAGCGAACGCAGTGAGGTGATTCAGATGAACACCGAACTATTGCTCGCTTATCTGTTGCGAAAGTAGGACGGCCTCGGTGTTGGTCTGCAAAGTTGAGAAGTGCTAAGACGCTTCTCAACCTTGCTTGCTTTTCAACGGGCCGTTTGAGACGGGCCAAAAAAAACGGCCTCCTAATCAGGAGGCCGTTCTTATCTGTTTCGCGAGGACTTCGTGTGACTTCATGATTGGCCGAAAAAGCCTGCATGACGCTTGCGCGAAGTCCGCATGACACGCGTCACACTTCGGCTTTTTCCTTCACGACCTTCGGCGCCTTGTTGTGCTCGAGGATGAAGTCGCGCAACTGCGGATAAATGATCGTGCGCCAGCGGCGGCCCGAAAAGATACCGTAGTGCCCGCACTTTTCCGCCGTGAAGTGACGCTTGTTGTTCTCCGGAATGCCGGTGCACAACCCGTGAGCGGCATAGGTCTGACCGTCGCCGGAAATGTCGTCCAGTTCGCCTTCAATCGTGAAGAGCGCAGTTTTCGTGATGTCCTGCGGACGCACGCGTTCGCCGGCCACGTCCCAGGTGCCTTCGGCCAGACAGAACTCCTGAAACACCACGCGGATCGTGTCCAGGTAGTAATCGGCGTCCATGTCGAGCACGGCGTTGTACTCGTCGTAGAAGCGGCGATGCGCTTCCGCGTCGTCTTCGTCGCCACGCAGGAGGCTCTGGTAGAAGTCCCAATGCGAAGCCGCATGACGTTCCGGGTTCATCGCGACAAAGCCCGTGTGTTGCAGGAAGCCCGGGTACACCTTGCGGCCCACGCCCGGATAGTTCGGCGGCACCGTGAAGATCACGTTGTTTTCGAACCACTCGTAGGAGTGTTGCGTGGCGAGCGAGTTGACCGAGGTCGGGCTCTTACGCGCGTCGATAGGCCCGCCCATCATGGTCATGGTGCGCGGCGTGTCTTCGCCGCGGCTCGCCAGCAACGAAATGGCGGCGAGCACCGGCACGGTCGGCTGGCACACCGAGATCACATGCAGATTCTTCGCGCCGATGTGGCGGATGAATTCCTGAATGTAGGCGACGTAATCGTCGAGATGAAACTCGCCGTCTTCGAGCGGCACCATGCGCGCGTCGATCCAGTCGGTCAGATAGACCTTGTGGTCCTGCAACAACGTGCGCACTGTGTCACGCAGCAGCGTGGCATGGTGGCCCGATAACGGCGCGCAGACCAGCACGACCGGCTCGTCCTTGAGCTGGGTCACGGCGTCGCTGTCGTCCGCGAAACGCTTGAAGCGCATCAGACGGCAGAACGGCTTTTCGATGATCGTTTGCTCGATGATCGGAATGTTGTGACCGTCTTTGACGATCTGATGCAGATTGAACTCCGGCTTCTCGTAATCTTTACCAAGCCGGTAGAGCAGTTCGTAGCCGGCGGAAAGGCGCGTGGCACCGGGCACGTAGGCCAGCGGGCTGGCAGGATTCGCGAACGATTTGGACGCGGCCTGAGCCCAGGCGGTAAGCGGGCTCAGCATAGCCCGCTGGAATTCGTGCAATTGGTAGAGCATGGGTGCTCCGTTTTAAGCGGTTCGCATGGGGCTTCGCAAACACGCGTGTGGCGTTGCGGCAGGCCATTCTTGGTTGTTGGCACACTATTTTTGGGCCGACAGACGGTTCGATGATATAGAAACAAGTGGTGTTGTGCAATGCAGCAATCGGGTGGCGTTAATCCGTGAAAGTGTCATTGAATCATGCTACTGGCGATGTTGCTGTGCCGCTATCCGGGCTTGCAGCAGCCTCAAGTTCCGCCTGGTGCATGCCGTTATGAGACGGCTGACCCGTGGCCCGCGCCATCGCCTGTTCGTGTTTCATCAGGTTCAGGCCGGTATTGACGAGCGACACATGCGAAAACGCCTGCGGGAAGTTGCCAACCAGGCGTTTCGCCGCCGGATCGTATTCCTCCGCGAGCAGCCCGACGTCGTTGCATAGTCTGAGCAGCCGTTCGTACATGGCGATCGCTTCGTCAAGCCGGCCTTGGAGCGCCAGGTTGTCCACCATCCAGAACGAGCAAGCCAGAAACGTGCCTTCCCCCGGCGGAAGGCCGTCGTCGAATTCGGTCGTGCGGTAGCGCATCACGAAACCGTCGTGCATCAGGTCGCGTTCGATCGCCTCCACCGTACCTTTTATTCGTGGATCGTTCGGCGGCAGGAAGCTCACGAGCGGCATGAGCAGCACGCTCGCGTCCAGCTGGTCGCTGCCGTACGCCTGGACGAACGCGTTGCGCGACGGATTCCACGCCTTTTCGCAGACTTCCGCGTGAATCTGCGCGCGGGTGGCGCGCCATTCGTCGAGCGGGCCTTCGAGCTTGAACATTTCCGCCGATGCAAGCGCGCGGTCGAACGCAACCCACGCCATGACCTTCGAGAAAGTGAAATGCTGGCGCCCGCCGCGCGTCTCCCAGATGCCCTCGTCGGGTTGCTGCCAGATCGTCGTCAGGTGGCGGAGCAGCGCGCATTGCACGTTCCACGCGGTGTCGTCTGCCTGCAAGCCGCCGACGCGCGCCAGATGCAGCGCGTTCATCACCTCGCCGTACACGTCCAGCTGAAGCTGCCCCACCGCGTTATTGCCGATCCGCACGGGCTTCGCGCCCTGATAGCCGGGCAGCCAGTCGATCTCGAACTCGGGCAGGCGCCGCTCGCCGGCGAGCCCATACATGATCTGCAACTGGTCGGGCGCGCCGGCCGTAACGCGGCCGAGCCAGCTGCGCCATGCACGCGCCTCGTCGTAATAGCCGCCGCGCATCAGCGCGAGCAGCGTGATGGTCGCATCGCGCAGCCAGCAGTAGCGGTAGTCCCAGTTGCGCGTGCCACCCAGCTGTTCGGGCAGCGACGTGGTGGGCGCGGCGACGATTCCGCCGGTCGGCTCGTAGGCGAGCGCCCGCAGCGTGATCAGCGAGCGGCGGATCGGCTCGGCCCATCTCCCCTGGATGCTGCCGCGCGCCGACCATTCGAGCCAATGGTTCTCGGTGCGTGCGAGCGCCGTGTGCGGATCGCGTGCCGGCGGCAGCCGCAAGTGCGAAGCCGCGTAGGCGAGCGAGAAGGGCACGCGCTCGCCTTCCTTGACGGTAAATTCGGCCACCGTTTTCATGTTCTCGCCGACGAGTTCAACGGGCGTGCGCAGCACCGCGTTATCCGGGCCGACGATCGCGCGGATGCCGCTCTCGTTCTTCAGGCGTTGGACCCACGGAATCGAGAAGCCGTAGTCGAAGCGCAGCACGAGTTCCATCTTCATGCGCACGGTGCCGCGTTTGCCGACGACGATACGCACCATCTCCGACCAGCCGTTGCCCGGCGGCATGAAATCCACGAGCGTCACCGCGCCTTCGGGCGTTTCGAAGTCGGTTTCGAGTATCAGCGTTTCGCCCCGATACCGGCGGGTGATTTTCACGGGCGCGTCGGTATCGGGACAAATCAGCCATCGGCCGTTGTCCGGCGTGCCGAGCAGCGCGGCGAAACATGCTCCGGAGTCGAAACGCGGCCAGCAAAGCCAGTCGACGGAACCTTCGCGGGAAATGAGCGCGGCGGTGTGGCCGTCGCCGATGAGCGCATAGTCTTCGATGGGTGCGGGCATGAGGTTGCGTATCAGTGCGTTTGAGTAGCAGGTGCGGCGCAACGGGCCCCACCTGTTCGTTGTTCTTTCCGGACTCGCTGGCGGTTTTTCGGCTTGGTCGGCAATGCGGCAAAACGCGAGTTGGTAAATTTCGAGCCTATGCCTACAATCAGTAATCTGGCCGGCGCGGAATTCTTCACTGTTTTGCGAACCGGCTTGCCCATCGCGCATGCACACGCCGTTTCGAGGACGAAAGCCATGCTGAATCCGTCAAAATCCGACTGCATCACGATTCTCTCCGCCGCGAGCCAGCTTGCGGACGATTCAATGTTGCCTCTCGATCACAGCCGCCTTGGTCTGAGCCGCAACGGCATGCAGACCGCCGCGAGCTTTCTGATCGAACGAGCCTGCTTCCGGCGTTATCAGGAAGGTGACGGCCATTATGCCGTCGGCGCGCTGTCGCTGCAGGGGCGTTGGCGTCTGGAACAGCTTTCGAACGGCTGACGCCGGCGTTTTCCGCGAGCGGCATTGACACCGCGCGTTGTCTTGCCGGGGCGCCTGACGTCTATTCCTGCCAGCCTGCGGCAGTGACCGCACGGTCTTGTCGGGCCGTGCGCACTTGCGCTTGCGTGCTCCCACGCGTTCGTGCAGTTCGTGCACGTTGAGCACTGTCGCCGGGCGGCAGTGTCGGCGAAGTTCGCACACCCGCCGCCCATCCACTTCGCATCGAAATATGCCGGGCCGTCTTGCGCCCGGCTGCCGCGCTCAGAAGTGCGAAGACCCCACGCCAAAAATCCCAATGATCCCGATGATGATCAGATAGAGCGCGACGATATAGTTCAACAGCCGCGGCATCACGAGAATCAGTATGCCGGCGATCAACGAAACCAGCGGGCCCAGGCTGAGTGTGACGTTCATGAATACTCCGTAGTGTGGTGATACGCGATTAAAAAAGATCCCGTTCAGGCGGGACAATTGCTACCCATGCAGCGGCCGGCGTTGCAGCATCCGAGTTCTAAAACAGTCCGCTACCCGACTGACTAGCTGCCGACAGGTTCTCGCGGCCCTGATCGCTGCATCATCCGTTGCAACACTTTTATACTTGCTCGACGTAAGCAACGCTCGACCGTCGCGCGGCAGACCAGAGACGCCATTACAACCAGTTCATGCAAATAAACGATGTAGAGGAGGTTATATGCTTCGTCGTCACCGGGCCGCAGTGCGCGCCGCCTCAGGTGTTACTCAGCCTTCTTCGTATGCCGATGCGGGCTCCCCTTCACGGCGCGCGCGCACATGGGCTCCCATGCACTCCGCCGGCTCGATCATAAAAGGTTTCGCGCTCATGGTCTCGATTGTCGCTTCGCCCGCGTTCGCCCAGGACGCCGGCCCCGCTCCCGCCGACGGCGTCTATGACATGCTGGTCGGCACCTATACCGGCGGCAAGAGCGAGGGCTTGTATGTCTATCGCTTCGACACGAAGACCGGCGACGCGACGCGCGTCTCGGTCGCGCAGACGGTCAACCCGTCGTATCTGGTGGTGAGCCGCGACCGCCGGTTCGTCTATGCCGTCAACGAATTGCCTGGCGACAACGGACCGGCCAGCCAGCGCGGCGGCATCAGCGCATTTCGCTTCGACGCCGCGAGCGGCCAGTTGAGCTTCCTCAACAAGGTTTCCGCCGACGGCAACGATCCGTGCTACCTGAGTCTCTCACCGGATGGCAAATATCTGTTGACCGCGAACTATTCGGTTGCGGCCGACCCGGGCGGCAGCTTCGCGGTGTTTCCGGTGCAGGCGGACGGCCAGCTCGGCGCGTCGGTGTTGACCGTGCATCATGAAGGCGGCGGCCCGGTGAAAGGACGCCAGGACAACTCGCACGTGCACTCCACTGTCTTTTCGCCGGACGGACGTTATCTGTTCGCGCAGGATCTCGGCGCCGACAAGCTCTATTCGTACCGCTACACGCCCGACGGCAGTCGCGGCCTGTTCGGTCCGACCGACTGGCGCTATACGCAGGAAAAGCCGGGCACGGGCCCCCGGCATCTGGTGTTCGGCGCCGACGGCAAGCATGCGTACCTGACGAGCGAGCTCGCCGCCACCGTCAGCATCTTCAATTACGACGACGGCAAGCTCACGCAGGTCCAGACAGTCTCGCTAACGGAGCCCGGCTTCAAGGGCGCGGTCGGGGCGGCGGCGATCCATCTGTCGCCGGACGGACACTTCCTGTACGCGACCAATCGCGGCGACGCGAACGAGATCGTGATCTTCTCCGTCGATCCGACGAACGGACATCTGAAAAAGATCGGTCATCAATCGAGCCTTGGAAAGTCGCCGCGCGAATTCGCGATCGACCCCACGGGCAAATGGCTGATCGTCGGCAATCAGAACAGCGACACGGTCTACGTATTCAGGCGCGACCTGCAGAGCGGCTTGCTCGAAGCGAACCCGAAGCGTATCGAGATCGGCTCGCCGGTTGACTTCAAGCTCGTGTCGCCGTCGTGAGGGACGGGCCCGCATCTGTGCGCAGGTGAGGGCACCACTGAATCATGCGTGCGAGCATGCACGCCGTACGCTGCATGCTGCATGAAAAACGGGCCGCTTCGAGCGGCCCGTTGTTTTGTAGCAAGCCCGGCTCGCCTCGTAACGCGGATTCGATGCGTCGTCGAATCTGACCGTCAGTCAGACAGGCTTATTCCGCCGGCCCCGGCGCGAGCACTTCGCGGCTTCCGTTGATACCCATGGCCGACACCAGCCCAGCGGTTTCCATCTGTTCGACGAGACGCGCCGCACGGTTATAGCCGATGCGCAATTGCCGCTGCACCGACGAAATCGACGCGCGCCGCGTGCGGACGACAAACGCAACGGCTTCGTCGTACAGCGGATCGGCTTCGGCATCCGGCGAGTCGCCGAACAGGTCCTGCGCCGCGCCGCCGTCGGTCGCGGGGCCGTCGAGAATGCCTTCCTCGTATTGCGGCTCGCCGAACTGCTTCAGATACTCGACGATCGCGTGCACTTCCTCGTCCGCGACGAACGCGCCGTGCACGCGCTGTGGATAGCCCGTGCCTGGCGGCAGGAACAGCATGTCGCCCTGGCCGAGCAGCGACTCCGCGCCCATCTGGTCGAGAATCGTGCGCGAGTCGATCTTTGACGATACCTGGAACGCGACGCGCGTCGGAATGTTCGCCTTGATGAGCCCGGTGATCACGTCCACCGAAGGGCGCTGCGTCGCGAGAATCAAGTGGATGCCGGCGGCGCGCGCTTTTTGCGCAAGCCGCGCGATCAGTTCCTCGATTTTCTTGCCGGCCACCATCATCAGGTCGGCAAGTTCGTCGATCACCACGACGATCAGCGGCAGAGGCGCGAGCGGCTCGGGCGCCTCTGGCGTCAGTGAAAACGGATTGCCCAGCTTCTTGCCCTTCGCTTCTGTGTCGCGAATTTTCTGATTGAAGCCTGCGAGGTTGCGCACGCCGACCGCGGACATCAGACGGTAGCGCTTTTCCATTTCGCCGACGCACCAGTTCAGCGCGTTGGCCGCGAGCTTCATGTCGGTGACGACCGGCGCGAGCAGATGCGGAATGCCCTCGTAGACCGACAGCTCCAGCATTTTCGGGTCGATCATGATGAGGCGCACTTCCTCGGGCGTCGCCTTGTAGAGGAGCGAGCAGATCATCGCGTTGATTGCGACCGACTTGCCCGAGCCGGTCGTGCCCGCAACCAGCATGTGCGGCGCCTTTGCCAGATCGGCGACGACCGGATGGCCAGTGATGTCCTTGCCCATCGCCAGTGTCAATTGCGAATGCGAGTTCTGATAGACGCTCGCTTCGAGAATCTCGGACAGGCGGATCGTCTGGCGCTTCGCGTTTGGCAATTCGAGGCCCATGCACGTCTTGCCGGGAATCGTTTCGACGACGCGGATCGACGTGAGTCCGAGACCGCGTGACAGGTCCTTCATCAACCCGACGATCTGACTGCCGCGCACCCCGAGCGCCGGTTCGACCTCGAAACGCGTGATGACGGGACCTGCCGATGCACCGACCACCGTCACCGGCACCTTGAATTCCTGCAGGCGCTGTTCGATCAGAAGACCGGTCTCGATGAGCTTCTCCTCGGAAACGGGCTCGACGTCGGTATCGGCGGGCGCAAGCAGATCGAGCGTGGGCAATTCGACCATCGACGCGGCCGGCGCGTGAAACTCGAAGCCGTTAGTCGGGCTGTGGCCGCGCAGCGGCGTGCGCTGCACGGGCGGTTCGGCCGCGGGCACCGGTTCGTGCCCGGCGTTCGATGCCGCCGGCGGTGGAGAGGGCGGCGCGGAATGGGTGGCGTACACGTCCAGAGCGGGAGCGTGGATCGACGGTGCGGTCGGGGGTGCGCTGAGGCTTTCCTCGTTATTCGGTTGCGCATGCGGTTGCGGTACCGCCTGGTCGCGCGTTGCCGTGTGCGCTTGGGTTACCAAGCTGGGGAAACGAACCACGTTAGACGGCGCCGGCGTCGCAGCGCCTGGCTCCGGCGCCACGGCTGTATCAGCCACAGGTGCGGCGTTCGGTTCGACCAGTGTGGTCGCTTGATCCGCGAGGGTAGGGGCCGTGTGCAGGTCGGCAGTGGCTGAGGATGCCAAGCCTGCGGTGGTTTCGCTCGTATCTGTGTTTGTGCCTGTGATTGCCGCGTGCTGGACCTGTGGAGCGTGGACCGGAGCGTTGTCTGGCGCAATGTCCGGAGCGACCGACACCGGCCTGATCACGAGCGGCGTAGCGGGGTGTTCGACGCGCTCGTCGCGGTGCTGACCTGCAAGCGTGGCCGGGCTGTCCGGACCGTCATCCGGCTGTTGCGCCGACGAAGGCAGATCTTCTTCCCAAGGCGGCGTCTGCGACGGCGCGTCGGGCTCCTGCAGTCGGGTTGCAAAGATGCCGAACGGCGTGCGATTGAGCGGTGGTGCGGCAACCGGCAGTGTTGGCACGACCGTCGATGCCATCCCCGCTGCGGGCACGATCGCCGGCGTTGGCGGCGTTGGCGGCGTTGGCGGCGTTGACGGCGTTGCAAGTTCAGTCGGCAAGCTTATCGGCGCTTGAATGACCGGCGGCTCAATCGGCCACTGCACGACTGGCACCGTACTGCTCGTAGCCGGCGCCTCGGGCTCCGTCCGCAGCGTGTGAGCGTGCGCGACAACCGGCGTTTCATGCGGCGTTTCAAGTGCAGTTTGTTCCACTGACATTGAAGGTTGCATGCCAACGGGCCGCTCGAACGGCGTTTCATCGGCGTGGATCGCATCGACTTGCGGCGCATTGCTCGCCGCCGGACTTGCGACATCGTCAGACTCTGCCTGATCCGCGAATGAAGGCGGCTCGACGTTGCCGTAGTGCGCAATTTCCCCGCTCGCAGTGGCGCCCGAACCCGACGGCGGCATGTTCGGCTCCGCGATCTTCGCAACGTCCGCGCCGGTGCTTCGCGCGAGGCTGACGCCGGCGATATCCGTCCAGCGGGCGGCGTTCTCGGCAATGCTGCGCAGCGTCTCCTGGACGCTGGCTGGCGGCGTGACCTTCTGTGTTGCAGGCAAGGGTCGCGTGTAGCTCGGCGCAGCCGACAACGGACGACGCGTGCCCGAAACCGAAGCGACATCCTGGGTGCGCGGGGTCGATGGCGGCACTTGCGCCGGCGATGCCGCGCGATTGAGCGGCGTCGAAGCAGGGTTGAGCGCGGCGCGGCCATCGACGGATCCGCTCGGCGGCGTCGTACCGGCAGGCCCGCGCGGACCCGCGCTTGTGCTCGCTGCAAAGCGCGCGGCATGCGCATCAGCGCCTTGCATGCCGGCGGCCACTCCCGCCGCACCCATGCCGGTTCCCAACAATCCGCTGCCTCGCGGGTCACGAGTTGGGCGGCCTGTGCCGAGCGAGCCGTTATCGCCGGCCGCGTTTTGCGCTGCCGTGCTCGCAGTAGACGCACGCGGCTGCGACGTGGTCTCGCGCAGCCAACCAGCCGGCGCGACCGGTTCGGTCGGCGCCCAAGTCGCCTTGCCGGCAGACGACCCATGCATCGGCGTCTGTGACGTTGCGTGCCGCGCCGGATTCGCGCTGCCGGTGACCAGAACCGGCTCTGCTTGCGAGCTTCGGCTGCGCGGCGCAACTCGCCCGGCTCGCCAGCTTTCGCTAGTCGCGCGCGTTGGCGCGTCCCTGCCAGCGGCAGACCCGGCAGCGCCGACGCCTGCAGCCCCGGCGCCACCCGCAGCGCGTGCCTTGACAGGCGGTCGCCAAACGGTGGGCCGTGAATAACGCCCTTTGGTCTTGGGCGCCATCGTGTTCATGGAACTGGAAATATGTGGCGACGCGCCGTCGTCGATGCGATGGCGGCGCGCCTCATCGTCACGCCTTGCAAGACCGCGCGAGGCGAGGCCGAGGCCGAACGCGCCGTCGGCCCACGCGAGAAACTCGCGCCAGTGGAAACCGATCAGCCAGGGCAGGCTGACCAGCAGCAGCGCCAGCGCTGCCAGCGGCGTGCCGATATGTCCGAGCAGATGGCCGAAGCCCGCCGCGAGCGCATGGCCGATCGCGTTTGTGCCGGCCGCGCCGATCAGCGACGCCTCCAGCGTGCAACTCGCCACCATCACGCAGACGAAGCCGAGCCAGAGCCGGATCGTGCCGGGGCCGCGCAAACCCGCGCCGCCCGGCAGCATCGACTTGACGAGCCGCCATATGAGAGGAATGAACCAGACGGCCGACCCGCCGAACCAGCCGAAAACTACCGTGTGCATACTCGACATCAACAAATGACGGATTGAGGGAAACGCAATCCGTCGAGTTTAAACCGGCGAAGCCCGAGGGCTCCGAAGGCGGACACAAGTATGCCTGCGTCCTCATGCAAACCGGGCGGCGCGCCGAATAATGCGCACGCCGCCCGCGCTACTGCTACTTGACGCTACGCTCGAACACCAGCGTATCGCCGTTATCGAGTACCAACTGCATTTGCTGCGGCTCACGCATCTGCACGCCGGTCCGTTCGATGTGCGTCAGCGCGCTCAGGTAGGTGCTCTCGATTTGTCCGCCCGGCGTCGCGCAAGCCATGCGTGTACCGCCCAGCGTGCCGAAACTGAGCTTGCCGTCTTTTAGCGAGTACGAGCCCATATAGCGATTGCAGCCGGAAAAGCCGCTCGCGTGGCGCTGGCCCTTCGCGGTCGAAAGCGTGAGTGTGATCGGTGCGCCGAGATTCGCGAACGGAATGGTGCGGGCCGTGCCGTCCGGCTGCTTCCATCCGGTGAGAACCCAGCTCGTGTCGTCGAGTAATTGAGTGGCGGCGGGGTTGAACGGGTCGGGCGCGGGGGCTTCTGAATCCGGATGCTTCGGAATCGCGCAGGCGCCGAGCAGCGCCGCGACGCTCAACGCGGCGAGGACCGTGCGCGCAAATGGAGCAATGCCCGCAAGACGTCGCGTGGAGAAGCTTGGATGCATGGCGTCGTTCCTCTTGAAACTGGCAAAGGCGTAAGGGTAACGCACTCGGTGCGTCGAGCGCTCACGCAGATTGCGGCAGCGCCCTTTATTGCGCCGCAATTGAGGTCAGCGCGCGGCAGCTCTTCGAGCGCACCGCGCAGATCGGAGCGGTCGCCGCGAGCAAGGCGCGGCGAGGGGCCCGCATGTTAACATCGTGCTCTACCCAATCCCACCCTCATCCGACTTTTATCTGGAGACCCCATGCAGATCGGCCAACGGATCGGCACGCCGCTTTCTGAATCCGCCACGCGCGTCATGCTGCTCGGCGCCGGCGAACTCGGCAAGGAGGTGATCATCTCGCTGCAGCGGCTGGGCGTCGAGGTCATTGCCGTCGACCGTTATCCGAACGCGCCGGGCCATCAGGTCGCGCACCGCACGCACGTGATCGACATGACCGACGGCGCCGCGCTGCGCGCGCTCGTCGAGCAGGAACGCCCGCATCTGATCGTCCCCGAGATCGAGGCGATCGCCACCGACGCCCTTGCCGCTATCGAAAGCGACGGTCTTGCCGAGGTGATTCCGACCGCGCGCGCCACGCAGCTCACAATGAACCGCGAAGGCATCCGCCGTCTTGCCGCCGAAGAACTCGGCTTGCCCACCTCGCCGTATGCGTTCGCCGATTCGCTCGATGAACTGCGGGCGGGCATCGCCAAGGTCGGTTATCCGTGCGTGGTGAAGCCGGTCATGTCGTCGTCGGGCAAGGGGCAATCGGTGCTGAAAAGCGACGCCGACGTCGAGCCCGCCTGGCAGTATGCAATGGCCGGCGGGCGAGTGAATCATGGCCGCGTGATCGTCGAAGGCTTTATCGACTTCGACTACGAGATCACGCAGTTGACCGTGCGCGCCGTCGATCCGTCGACTGGTGAAGTCGCCACGTACTTCTGCGATCCGATCGGTCATGTGCAGGTGGCGGGCGACTATGTCGAATCGTGGCAGCCGCAGCCCATGAGCCCGCTCGCACTCGAACGTTCGCGTGAAGTCGCGCACAAGGTGACGGCCGCGCTCGGCGGCCGCGGCCTCTTCGGCGTGGAACTTTTCGTCCGCGGCGATGACGTATGGTTCTCGGAAGTGAGCCCGCGTCCGCACGACACGGGTCTCGTTACGCTGTGCTCGCAACGCTTTTCGGAATTCGAATTGCACGCGCGCGCAATTCTGGGTTTGCCGGTCGATACGTCGTTGCGCGCGCCTGGTGCGTCGGCGGTGATTTACGGCGGGCTCGATGAAGCGGGCATCGCCTTCGAAGGCGTTGCTGCGGCGCTCGCCGTGCCGAATGCGGACCTGCGCCTTTTCGGCAAGCCGGAGAGCTTCGTCAAGCGCCGCATGGGCGTGGCGCTGGCAACCGGCGGCAACATCGACGAAGCACGCTCGCGCGCGAAAGAGGCCGCGGCGGCGGTGCGTCCGGTGTCGGGAAAGCCTGCGCAATGACGCGCTCGCGAGCGTGCCGGCCAGCCCGGCGCGATCGCAGCCTGATTGTCCGAGCCCACGAATGAATGGTCTCACCGAAGTCGAGGTACGAATGTCGCAGGAATCCGGCAGCACAGTGGCGCGCACCTCAACCCGGCACGGCAACGCCGTTCGTCTCGGCGCTCTTGGCGTGTTGTTCGCGCTTTGCGCGGCGTTGACGGGCTGCGGGCTCGCCGCTGCACCGTGCCGCATTGCGTCCGCCGGTCTGAAGATCGTGCCGGTGGTCGGGCACGTGGCCGCCGCGCCGACCGACGCCTGCGCCGACGTCATCGACCCTTGATCAGCAACGAGCGGGGCATTCAATGAAGAAAAGGCTGGTTGCAGTGAGCCTCGCGGCAATGTGTGGCTATGCGTTCGCCGCGCCCTTGCATCTCGACGACGTTCAGGCGAAAAATCGTCAAACGCGTAAATACACCTGCGCGACCGGCAGGATCCTGCACGTCACCTACTGGAATACGGCCAACGGCCAGAGCTTCGCGCTCGTGCCCGTGAAGGGCAAGCAACTGCTGTTCGTCAACACGATCGCCGCGTCCGGCGTGAAATATCAGGCCGGCAGCTTTACATGGTGGACCAAGGGTCCGCGCGCCGATCTCTACGACGCCATGGCCGGCGAAGACGCGCCGCCAGTTCTGTCCGACTGCATCACCCTCAATCGCTGAAGGCCGGCCGAAGCCGTGCCGGAATGCCGGCTCGATATCATCGAGCGGCCGGCCGAAGCCGTCGGCCTTTTGTTCCCTCGCGCTGCAGTGTCTCCGTGCGCGCATCATTTCTTCCCGAGTAGTAAGCTGTCCGGCGTGGCATTGCGCGTGTCGTCGTGACTGTTGTCGCCGTTGCTGTCTCTGCGGTCGTCCTGAGTCTCCGATCGTCCGTTTCCGCTCACCCACGGCCAGGCCTTGCGCCCGCGTCCGTACCATCAAGCGAGACCCTCCATGAAAGCATCCGACCTGTTCGTCAAATCGCTGGAAGCCGAAGGTGTCGAGTATGTGTTCGGCATCCCCGGCGAAGAAAATCTCGATCTGCTCGAATCGCTGCGCCGCTCGAAAATCCGCTTGATCCTTACGCGTCATGAACAGGCAGCGGGCTTCATGGCCGCGACCTACGGACGTCTGACGGGCCGCACCGGCGTGTGTCTTGCAACGCTCGGCCCGGGCGCGACCAACTTCGTGACGGCGGCGGCCTACGCGCAGCTGGGCGGTATGCCAATGCTGATGGTCACGGGCCAGAAGCCGATCAAGTCGAGCAAGCAGGGCCATTTTCAGATTGTCGATGTCGTGCGGATGATGGAGCCGCTCACCAAGTACACGCGCCAGATCGTGTCCATCGCCAATATTCCGGCCGCGGTGCGCGAGGCCGTGAGGCAGGCCGAGGAAGAGCGCCCGGGCGCCACGCACCTCGAGTTGCCCGAAGACGTCGCGCACGAAGAGGGCGACGGCAAGCCGATTCCGAAGAGCTACAGCCGGCGTCCGGTCGCCGAGGAAAAAGCGGTCGCGCGAGCCGTTGAAGCCATCATGAAAGCGAAGCATCCGTTGCTGATGATTGGCGCAGGAGGCAACCGCAAGACCACGACGAAGATGCTGCGCGAATTCGTCGACCAGACCGGCATTCCGTTCTTCACCACGCAGATGGGCAAGGGCGTAATCGACGAATCGCATCCTATGTGGCTCGGCAACGCCACGTTGTCCGACGGCGACTTCGTGCACCGCGCGATCGATCACGCCGACTGCATCATCAATGTCGGGCACGACGTGATCGAGAAGCCGCCGTTCTTCATGCGCAGCGGCGAGGCCGGCGAGAAAACGGTGATTCACGTCAACTTCCTCGGCGCGGAAGTCGATACCGTGTATTTCCCGCAGATCGAAGTGGTCGGCGACATCGCCAATGCGGTGTGGCAGCTAAAGGAGAGCCTGAAGGAGCGCCAGGAACACTGGGATTTCACGCGCTTCAAGGAGATCAAGGAGCACTTCGAGGCGCATCTGGTGAAAGGCCAGCACGACGACCGCTTTCCGATGTACCCGGTGCGGCTCGTCAACGACGTGTACGAGACCACGCCCGTTGACGGCATCGTGTGTCTGGACAACGGCATGTACAAGATCTGGTTCGCGCGCTACTACCGTGCGCACGAACCCAATTCGCTGCTGCTCGACAACGCGCTTGCCTCGATGGGCGCCGGCTTGCCGTCCGCAATCGCCACCAAGATCGTGCACCCGGACCGAAAAGTCATGGCCGTGTGCGGCGACGGCGGCTTCATGATGAATTCGCAGGAGCTGGAAACGGCGGTGCGGCTGAAGCTCGATCTCGTGATCCTGATTTTGCGCGACGACGCGTTCGGCATGATCCGCTGGAAGCAGGAGAACATGAACTTCCCCGATTACGGCATGACGCTCGCGAATCCGGACTTCGTCGCGTACGCGCAGAGCTATGGAGCGAAGGGGCACCGGGTCGAAGCGGCGGCGGAATTCGCACCGCTGCTGCGCGAATGTTTTGCCACGCCGGGCGTGCATGTGATCGACGTGCCCATCGACTATTCGGATAACGAGCGCGTGCTGAACCGCGAGATCAAGCGGCTTTCCGCACAACTGTGAGCGGTGCGGGCTGCTTCGGCGCCGCGCTGTCGCTGTGACCTACCGGAAGGAGAATGCGTCATGCTGAACAAGACTTACCCGTACTACCTCGCGAACGAAGCCGTGGCGGCGAACACGGATCTTGAAGTCACCGACAAATTCAGCGGCGAAGTCGCAACGCGTGTCGCAATGGCCGACGCGGCCGCGATTGACAAGGCAATCGGCTTCGCCGTCGAAGCGATGCCCGCAATGCGTGCGTTTGCTCCGTTCAAGCGCCAGGCGGTGCTCGAGCATTGCGTGAAGCGCTTTCGCGAGCGTTACGACGAACTGGCGCTCGCGCTGTGCATCGAGGCAGGCAAGCCGATCAACGACTCGAAGGGCGAAGTCACGCGCCTGATCGACACGTTCAAGGTAGCCGCCGAGGAAGCCGTGCGGATCGACGGCGAGATCGTCAATCTGCAAATCTCGCCGCGCGCCAACGGTTACCACGGCTATGTGAAGCGTGTGCCCATCGGTCCATGTTCGTTTATCTCGCCGTTCAATTTTCCGCTGAACCTGACCGCGCATAAGGTCGCGCCCGCAATTGCCGCGGGCGTGCCGTTCGTGCTGAAGCCGGCGAGCCGCACGCCGGTCGGCGCGCTGATCATGGGCGAGATTCTCGCCGAAACCGACTTGCCGAAGGGCGCCTTTTCGATTCTTCCCGCGCACCGCGACGGCGCAGATCTCTTCACGACCGACGAACGCTTCAAGCTGCTGTCGTTCACGGGCTCGCCGGCGGTGGGTTGGGAACTGAAGAAAAAGGCGGGCAAGAAGAAGGTGATTCTGGAACTCGGCGGCAACGCGGCAGCGATTGTCGACGGCGATCAGGGCGGCAAGCTCGACTATGTCGTCGACCGGCTCGCGTTCGGCGCGTTCTATCAGTCGGGGCAAAGCTGTATCGGCGTGCAGCGGATTCTCGTGCACGCAAGCATCTACGATGCGCTGCGCGAGAAGTTGATCGCCAAAACCAGGTCGCTCGTGATGGGCGACCCGAAGGACGAAAAGACCTTCGTCGGGCCGATGATTTCCGAATCGGAGTCCAAGCGGCTCGCCGGCTGGATGGAAAGCGCGGTGCAGGCGGGCGCGACGATCGTCGCGGGCGGCAAGGTGGACGGCGCAATGTTCGAGGCCACGCTGCTCGAAGGCGTCAAGCGCGACACCGACCTGTATCGCAAGGAAGCGTTCGGGCCGGTCGCCATTCTGGAACGTTTCGACGATTTCGGTGCCGCGCTCGCGACCGTCAACGACAGCGACTTCGGCCTCCAGGCGGGCGTGTTTACCGATTCTCTGGCGCACGCGCATCGCGCGTGGGACGAACTCGAAGTGGGCGGCGTGGTGATCAACGACGTGCCGTCGTTTCGCGTCGATAACATGCCGTACGGCGGCGTGAAGGACTCGGGGCTCGGGCGCGAGGGCGTGCGCTATGCGATCGAAGACATGACCGAACTGCGTCTGATGGTGATGCGCGAGACCTGGTGAGGTGCGGGAGTCGGTGCGGGCGCAAAACCGCTTTTCCCTCTGTCATGCGACTGTCGTTTGAACGCACTACGCTCGCCGAGCGAGGCGCACAGCGGCGCGCGCCGGCACGCGCCGCCGGGCTTTTGCCGCATAAGCAGAAAGCCGGCGCCTGCGCCATGAGTGTTTTTGCTGAAGTGCTACAATACCGGCCTTTCCGGCGGGTGTTTCCGCCGGCCGGAGCCGGCCGCATCCTTTCCCGCAACGACGGGTCCTGTGCGGAACGCCGTGGCTCCGCCTTCATCCTGATGCCTTCTGCGGTTCCGACCGCTGCCGCGCGCACGCGCCAAGCGCATTTTTAGCGAAAGCCACCATGTCCGACACAGCCGTCACCCCCAGCACTGCGACCTTCGATCAATTCGGTCTCGCACCCGACATCCTGAAAGCGGTCAAAGAATCGGGCTACACCACGCCCACGCCGATTCAGGAGCAGGCGATTCCTGTCGTGCTGGCAGGCCGCGACGTCATGGGCGCCGCGCAAACCGGCACCGGCAAGACCGCGAGCTTCTCGCTGCCGATCATCCAGCGCCTGTTGCCGCAGGCCAGCACGAGCGCTTCGCCCGCCCGCCATCCGGTGCGCGCGCTGATTCTCACGCCGACCCGCGAGCTGGCCGATCAGGTTGCGGCGAACGTTCAGTCGTATGCGAAGCACACGGCGCTGCGCAGCGCCGTCGTTTTCGGCGGCGTGGACATGAACCCGCAGTCGGAGCAGTTGCGCCGTGGCGTTGAAATTCTGATCGCCACGCCGGGCCGCCTGCTCGACCACGTGCAACAGAAAACCGCCAACCTCGGGCAGGTACAAATCCTCGTGCTCGACGAAGCCGACCGGATGCTCGACATGGGCTTCCTGCCGGACTTGCAGCGCATTCTGAATCTGCTGCCGAAAGAGCGTCAGACGCTGCTGTTCTCGGCCACGTTCTCGGGCGAAATCAAGAAGCTGGCCGCCACGTACCTGCGCAATCCGCAGACTATCGAAGTGGCGCGCAGCAACTCGACTGCCACCAATGTCACGCAGGTCGTCTACGAAGTGGCCGAAGGCGACAAAACTGGCGCGGTGGTTCAGTTGATCCGCGAGCGCGGCCTGAAGCAGGTAATCGTGTTCTGCAACAGCAAGATCGGCGCGAGCCGACTTGCGCGCAGTCTGGAGCGTGACGGCGTGGTCGCGACCGCGATTCACGGCGATCGCTCGCAAAACGAGCGGATGCAGGCGCTCGATGCATTCAAGCGAGGCGAGATCGAGGCGCTGGTCGCCACCGACGTCGCCGCCCGCGGTCTGGACATCGCCGAACTGCCGGCTGTCATCAACTTCGATTTGCCGTTCAACGCCGAAGATTATGTGCACCGCATTGGCCGTACGGGCCGCGCGGGCGCTTCCGGCGACGCTTTGTCGCTGTGCAGCCCGAACGAGCGCAAGCAGCTGGCGGATATCGAGAAACTGATCAAGCGTCCGTTGGAAGTTCTGCGTCTGACCGTCGAGGCGCCCGTGCGTCATCATCACGAAGAGCGCGCACCGCGGCGTGAGCGCAGCGAGGGCCGTGACGAGCGGGGCGGTCGCCGCCGCTCGGGCGCGCCGTCGGGTTCGTTCGACCGGCCGCATCATCATCGCGCGCAGCCTGTGGACGACTTCTTCCTGAAGCCTTATGAACCGTCGCCTGCTTCGGTTCGCAAGGGCGAAGAGGCCGAGGCTGCCGGGTCGGCGCCGCAGAAGTCGTCTTCGAAGCAGCCGCTTGCGGCATTGCTGGGCGGCTTTGGCATGCCGCGCAAATCGTCGTAAAAGAGGGCGGCCGACAGTTTCAGGGTTGGCGCTGTTGCGCCGGGCGCTTGATTTAGACCGGCGGAAGTAGCTTTTCAGCGCTCATGCGAATGGCGGCCTTGGGCTTCATGGCTTGCATGCAGCGCAGCGCCAGGTCATATGGCCGAGCACATGCGCTTTGACCACGCCGCGGTCGCCGCGGTGTAGAAATCGTCCAACGTCGTGCAGGCTTTGACGCTTGCGTCACTATCCAGATTCAATCCCAGATGCCGCGCGGCCGCGTTCAGCGCTTCGAGCGGCTGATCGCAGTCGAGCGCGCTCGCTCCATTCTGTTTGCTGAGCTTTTCACCATACTGGTTTGTGACCACAGGCACGTGCAAGTACCGTGGCGTTGGCACGCCGAGGCATCGCTGCAAGTAAATCTGCCTTGCCGTTGAATCCATCAGATCTGCGCCCCGCACAATGTGCGTGATGCCCGCGTCGGCGTCGTCGACTACCACCGCCAGTTGATACGCCCACTGGTCGTCCGCCCGTCTCAGCACGAAATCGCCGACGTCGGTGGCGAGATTCTGCGTCTGCCTGCCCTGCCAGCGATCTTCGAAGGCGATCACGGCCGCGTCGTCGTCCGGCACGCGCAGGCGCCACGCGCGCGCCGGCTTGCCGTGCAGTCCGTTGCGACACGTGCCCGGATAGGCAAGCGTGGTGTTACGCGTGTGTGCGTGCAGCAGCGAGTCGGCGATTTCCTTGCGCGTGCAGCCGCACGGATAGACGAGGCCCGCCGCCTTCAACTGTTCGAAGGCCTGCTGATAACGCGCGATGCGCGTGCTTTGCCAGACGGGCGGCTCGTCGGCGTACATGCCGAAGCGTTCGAGCGTGGCGAGAATGTCTTGCGCGGCGCCCGGCACGGTGCGCGGTCCGTCGATATCTTCAATGCGAACCAGCCACGCGCCGTGATGAGCCCGGGCGTCGAGCCAGCTTGCGAGCGCACTCACCAGCGAGCCGAAATGCAGCGGGCCGGTGGGAGAGGGCGCGAAGCGTCCGCGATAGTTCATGAGTCGGCAAGCACCGCCGTTCAGGCAGCGCGAGCCGCCTTGCCGTCCGGATGACATGCCGGACACGTCTTGCCAGGCACGTACATCGGCGACTTCTGCGCTTCAGGCGTGACCACCGCGCGGCAGCCGAAGCATTGCGCGGTCGCGGTGGGCTCGAGTTGCGGATTGAGCGCAGTGCGGTAGTCGAACACGAAGCAGTCGCCGTGATAATGCGCGCCGCCCACTTCCTCGAAATACTTGAGGATGCCGCCTTCGAGCTGATACACGTGCTCGATACCCACTTCCTTCATGTGAATCGCGGCCTTCTCGCAGCGAATCCCGCCCGTGCAGAACGAGACGACGGTCTTGCCTTCCAGGTCGGCACGGTTCTGCTCGATGACTTCCGGAAACTCGCTGAATTTCGTGATGCGGTAATCGAGGGCGTTGTCGAACGTGCCGACGTCTACTTCGAACGCGTTGCGCGTGTCGAGCATGACGACCGGGCGGCCCTCGTCGTCGTAGCCGCGGTCGAGCCAGGCTTTCAGCGTAGGCGCGTCGACGAACGGCGCGCGGCCCAGCTCCGGCCGGATGGCCGGCTTTTTCATTGTGATGATTTCGCGCTTGAGCTTCACCAGCATGCGCGTGAACGGCTGCTTCTCCGACAGGCTTTCCTTGAATTGCAGGCTCGCGAACTTGCCCTCGAATAGCGGATCGTGACGGATGTATTGGATAAACGCGTCGGTGTCCTCGCGCGTGCCCGCGACGAACAGATTGATGCCTTCCGGCGCCAGCAGAATGGTGCCGCGCAGGCCGAGCGCGTTGCAGCGCTCCGTGACGTGCGGGCGCCATGCGGCGGTGTCTTCGATGGTCGCGAAATGGTACGCGGCGAGGTTAACGATACTCATGAATGTCCAGCGGTAATAAGTGGCGGCGTTGTGCGTGACGGGCGCGGTGGGCTGCTGCCGGATGGTCGCGTGCGGGGAAAGCCCGCAGCGTGAAGCCCGGTGCCCGAAGCCGCGGCCACGTCGAACGCGGCAAAACCCATATTATCCCTCAAGCCGGCGCTTTCCCCGACTCGGCCGAACGGCCAGTCAGTTGCGTTAGCGCAAATGGCCTGCGAACTTGCGCGCATCAGGTCCGTACAAGGCTGGGGGAGACCTTGCAAAAGTCCCGAAAACGCCAAGGCGCGGCGCTGTGAAGTCAGCTTCCTACGCCGGATGGCTAACACAGGTTTTTGCGCTGAAATCTCCGGGAGGGTGGAGTTACAATGTCGCCCATGTCAGATCCCCGCTTCGTTCATCTCCGCGTCCACTCCGAATTCTCGATTGCCGACGGCATCGTGCGTCTTGACGACGTCGTCAAGGCGGCTGCCCAGGACGGTCAGGGCGCGCTCGCCCTCACCGATCTCGGCAACGCGTTCGGCCTCGTCCGTTTCTATAAGGAAGCGCGCGGCAAAGGGGTCAAACCCATTGCCGGCTGCGACGTCTGGATCACCAATCCGGACGACCGCGACAAGCCTTCGCGCCTGCTGCTGCTGGTTAAAGACCGTCGCGGCTACCTGAACTTGTGCGAGTTGCTGAGCAAGGCTTCCCTCACGAACCAGTATCGCGGTCGTGCGGAAGTCGAGGCTGGCTGGCTGGAATCCGGTTTGGGCGAGGGCTTGCTCGCATTGTCGGGGGCGCAGCAGGGCGACGTCGGACTCGCGCTTGCCGCGGGCAATCAGGAAGCGGCAAAGCGCAACGCGCTGCATTGGGCAAAGGTCTTCCCGGGCGGCTTCTACATCGAGTTGCAGCGTTGCGGTCAGCCGGGCGGCGAGCAGTATGTCCAGCAGGCGGTCGCGCTCGCAGCTTCGTTGAAGCTGCCGGTAGTCGCCACGCATCCCATGCAGTTCATGACACCCGACGACTTCACCGCGCACGAAGCGCGCGTGTGCATTTCGGAAGGCGACATTCTCGCCAATCCGCGGCGCCAGAAGCGCTTCACGCCCGAGCAGTATTTCCGCACGCAAGAGGAAATGGCCGCGCTCTTTGCGGATATTCCGTCGGCGCTTGCCAATACGGTGGAAATCGCCAAGCGCTGCAATCTCACGCTCGAACTGGGCAAGCCGAAGCTGCCGCTCTTTCCGACGCCCGACGGCATGTCGCTCGACGACTACCTCGTGCATCTGTCGAAAGAAGGGCTCGAAAAGCGTCTCGAGCAGTTGTACCCGGACGAAGCGGAGCGCGCCGCGCAGCGCGACACGTATTATCAGCGGCTCGAGTTCGAGTGCGGCACGATCATCAAGATGGGCTTTCCGGGCTACTTCCTGATCGTCGCGGACTTCATCAACTGGGCGAAGAACAATGGCGTGCCCGTGGGCCCCGGCCGCGGTTCGGGCGCGGGCTCGCTCGTCGCCTATGCGCTCGGCGTGACCGACCTCGATCCGCTGCGCTATAACCTGCTGTTCGAGCGTTTCCTGAACCCGGAACGCGTGTCGATGCCCGACTTCGACATCGACTTCTGCCAGCACGGCCGCGACCGCGTGATCCAGTACGTGAAGGAGAAATACGGCGCAGACGCCGTGTCGCAGATCGCGACGTTCGGCACGATGGCGGCGAAGGCGGCGGTGCGCGACATCGGCCGCGTGCTCGATCTCGGCTACATGTTCACAGACGGCATCGCCAAGCTTATTCCGTTCAAGCCGGGCAAGCACGTCACGATCGCCGACGCGATGAAGGAAGAGCCGCTCCTGCAGGAGCGCTTCGACAACGAAGACGAAGTGCATCAGCTGCTCGAACTCGCGCAACGCGTGGAAGGCCTCACGCGCAACGTCGGCATGCACGCGGGCGGCGTGCTGATCGCGCCGGGCAAGCTGACCGATTTCTGCCCGCTCTACACGCAGGGCGACGAAAGCGGCGTCGTGAGCCAGTACGACAAGGACGACGTCGAAGCGGTCGGCCTCGTGAAGTTCGACTTTCTGGGTCTCACCACGCTGACCATTCTCGATTGGGCCGAGCGTTATATCCGCCGTCTCGATCCGTCGAAGAAAGACTGGTCGCTCGGGCAAGTGCCGCTCGACGACCCGGCGTCGTTCTCGATCCTGAAGAAAGCGAATACGGTCGCCGTGTTCCAGCTGGAAAGCCGCGGCATGCAGGGCATGCTGAAAGACGCGCAGCCGGACCGCTTCGAGGACATCATCGCGCTCGTCGCGTTGTACCGTCCTGGCCCGATGGACCTGATCCCAAGCTTCTGCGCACGTAAGCACGGCCGCGAAGTGGTTGAGTATCCTGACCCGCGCGTCGAACCTGTTCTGAAAGAGACCTACGGCATCATGGTCTACCAGGAGCAGGTGATGCAGATGGCGCAGATCATCGGCGGCTACTCGCTGGGCGGCGCCGACTTGCTGCGTCGCGCGATGGGTAAGAAGAAGGCCGAGGAAATGGCCCAGCATCGCGAGCTGTTCCGCCAGGGCGCCGCGAAGAACGGGCTAACCGGCGAGAAGGCCGACGAAATCTTCGACTTGATGGAGAAGTTCGCGGGTTATGGCTTCAACAAGTCGCACGCGGCTGCGTATGCGCTCCTCGCGTATTACACCGCGTGGCTGAAGGCGCACCATCCGGCGGAATTCATGGCGGCGAATATGTCGCTCGCCATGGACGACACGGACAAGGTCAAGATCCTGTTCGAAGACTGTCTCGCCAACAAGATGGTGGTGCTGCCGCCGGACATCAATCTGTCGGCGTATCGTTTCGAGCCGGTCGCGGAAGCCGACGGCAAGCGCTCAAAGACCATCCGCTATGGTCTCGGCGCGATCAAGGGCAGCGGCCAGAATGCGATCGAGGAAATCCTGCGCGCGCGCGAAGACGGTCCGTTTATCGACATCTTCGATTTCTGCAACCGGATCGATCGCCGCGTCGTGAATCGCCGCACGGTTGAAGCGCTGATCCGCGCAGGCGCGTTCGACACCTTGCATCCGAATCGCGCGCAGCTGATCGCGTCGGTTTCGCTCGCCATGGAAGCCGCCGAGCAGGCGAGCGCGAATGCGCTGCAAGCGGGACTCTTCGACATGGGCGACGCGCCGTCGCAAGGCCACGAACTGGTGGACGAACCGGAGTGGCCCGAAAAGAAGAAGTTGCAGGAAGAGAAGGCCGCGCTCGGCTTCTACCTGTCGGGCCATCTGTTCGATGCGTACAAGACCGAAGTGCGTCGCTTCGTGCGTCAGAAAATCGGCGAGCTGAAAGAAGGGCGCGACAAGCTGGTTGCCGGCATCATCGCCTCGCTGCGAACGCAGATGACCCAGCGCGGCAAGATGCTGATTGCGCTACTCGACGACGGCACCGGTCAATGCGAAGTGACGGTCTTCAACGAGACCTTCGAAGCGAACAAGCAACTGTTCAAGGAAGACGAGTTGCTGGTCGTGCAGGGCCAGGCACGCAACGACGCGTTCACGGGCGGTATCCGCTTCACGGTCGACACGGTCATGGATCTGGGCCGCGCGCGTTGCCGCTATGCCGAGGCCGTGAAAGTGCAGATGAACGGCAACGCTGACGCATTGGCGTTGCGGCGCGTGCTCGAAGCACATAGCGCGGGTAAAGATGAGTCGCAGGCAGTGCCGGCGCCGGCGGCTTCATCGCGCGGCGGCAACGGCGGTGGGCGAAACGGGGGCGGCGGATTTGGTGGCGGCTATGGCGGCGACAATGGGCGGCAACGTCAGCCGGTCCAGATCCCGAACGGCCTCGCCGTTCAGGTGGTGTACCGCAGCGAGAACGCGGAGGGCGAAATGCGTCTTGGCGACGCCTGGCGCGTGAAGCCCACCGACGAACTGCTTGCCGACCTGCGCGGCCAGTTCGCCGGCAGCGCGATCGAGATCGTGTATTGATGCGAGCGCCGCTGGCGCCGATGCAGGCGCCGCCGCGTACGCCCTGCAGGCGCTACTGCGAGCGCCGCTCTTCGCCGAGCCTCGCGAGTTTGAGGAAGCGGTAGTACACCGTCTCGGCGTTGAACACGGCGATCATGAAGCCGGCGCGGCCGTCCAGGAAACCGCGCCGCAACAGGTAGGTTCGCAGGAACGCCCAGGCGCCGCGGCCAAGCGCCTTGCCGAAGCTGCCGCGTTGACCCGCGGCGTGACGCTGCAGCGCGCCGGCGGTCGAATAGGCGTCGAGCTTGCGTAATACGCCCTCGAAGTTTTCGTACGAGTAGTGCATCAGCTTGCCGGCGAGGCGTTGCGCCGGTGTATCGAACACCAGTCGTTCGTGAACCAGATCGTCGGAAAAACGCGCGGTGCCGCGTTTGAAGAGACGCGGAATCCAGTCCGGATACCAGCCGCTGTGGTGAATCCAGTGCCCGCAAAAACTCGACAGTCGGTCCACTGCATAAACGTCGGCGGTGGGTGCTGCGAGCGCTGCACGGATAGCGGCCGCAAGTTCCGGCGAAACGATTTCGTCGGCGTCGAGCGAGAAAATCCATGTGGTGGTGAGCGCGTCCACCGCGCGGTTCTTTTGCGGGCCGAACCCTGGCCAGTCCGTTTGTTCGATCACCTGCGCGCCGTGTGCCCGCGCGATTTCAGCTGTGCCGTCGGTGCTGCCGCCGTCGATCACGACGATCTGGTCGGCAAAGGCCACGGACTGCAGACATTCGGCCAGCCGCGCCGCCGCGTTTCTAGTGATGATGGCGACGCCGAGGGTGGTTGCTTGCATACCTGAATTGCCTGATCGCGAAATGGACTGGACGCGGAATGACCGGACGGATCGCGCAAAAGCGCGCGATGGAGCGCAACGGGTCGCGGAAGTATACACAGCCTGTCCGATCCTTCGCTAACCGGGATCGTCGCGCCAAAACGTCAGCCGACCGTCAACTCCAACCGTTTACAATGCTTCTTTTCGATCTTCGCGCGGCGGGCGGCCCGTTGCCGGCGCGAATCTCGTACCGCATTCCCAGAGGATTCCTTGAGCGCGAAGCCAACGTTAAGCAAACCCATCGGTGAAGGTGAGGCGTCGTCCCCTGCCGTCGTTTTCCGCCGCCTGTGGCCGTTCATCAAGCCGCTCTTGTGGGTGATCGTCGGGGCGATCGTCGCAATGGCGGTGAGCGCCGGCACCGACGCGGCTATCCCCGCGTTGCTCAAGCCGCTGCTCGACAAAGGCTTTGGCGCGCATGCGAGCGACAACGCGAAATGGTTCGTGCCGGCCGCTGTGATCGGCCTCGCGCTGATCCGCGGTGTATCGCAATATGCGTCGGGCTACCTGCTCGCATACGTATCTAACAAGATTCTGCTCGAACTGCGCCTGAGAATGTTCGACCGCATGATTCACACGAGCGTCGCGTTTTTTCAGCGCGAAACCGCGAGCACGGTGATCAACGCGATCGTCTTCGAGGTCAACCAGATTCTCAACGTGCTGTTGGGTGTGATGGTGACGCTGGTGCGCGACTCGCTCACTGTGATCTTCCTGCTCGGCTATCTGTTCTATCTGAACTGGCGTCTGACGCTGATCGTGGCGGTACTGCTGCCGGGCATCGGCTGGCTGGTCGGCAAGATCAACCGCCGGCTGCGGCGTCTGAACCGCGAGCATCAGCTGCTCACGAACGAGCTGTCTTATATCGTCGAGGAGACCGTGGGCGGCTACAAGGTCGTTAAAGTTCATAACGGCGAAAAGTACGAAATGGACCGCTTTACGTCCATGAGCAAGCGCCTGCGTGGCTATGCAATGCGCATGACCGTGTCGGGCGGCCTTGCTCAACCGCTGACGCAGTTCCTCGCGTCTATCGCGCTCGCCGTCGTGATTACGATCGCGGTGGTGCAGTCGTCGTCGGATCAGACCACGGTCGGCGGCTTTGTCGCATTCGTCACGTCCATGCTGCTGATCATCTCGCCGCTCAAACACCTCATGGATGTGAACCAGCCGCTGCAGCGCGGCATGACGGCGGCCGAACTGATCTTCGGTCTGATCGACGAGCCTGCGGAGCCTGCGGGCGGCGGCAAGCCGCTCGAACGCGCGCGCGGCGAAGTTGAGTTCCGCAACGTCTCGTTTATGTACAGCACCAACGCCACGCATAACCGTCACACGCTCGACCATGTGTCGTTCAAGGTTGCGCCAGGCGAGATGGTGGCGCTCGCGGGCCCGTCGGGCAGCGGCAAGACTACCTTGGTGAATCTGCTGCCGCGCTTTTTCGATCCGACCGGCGGCGAGATTCTGGTCGACGGAGTTCCGATTGGCGACTACGACCTTCACGCGCTGCGCAGCCAGATCGCAATGGTTAGCCAGGACGTCGTGCTCTTCAACGACACCGTGGCCAACAACGTCGCCTACGGCCAGACCGCAGATCGGGACAAGGTCAACGCGGCGCTCCGGGCGGCCAATTTGTGGGACACGGTCGAGGCTATGCCCAACGACATAGACACGCTCGTGGGCGACAACGGCATGATGCTCTCCGGCGGCCAGCGGCAACGTCTCGCAATCGCGCGTGCCATCTACAAGGACGCGCCCATCCTGATTCTCGACGAAGCAACCTCGGCGCTGGATTCCGAGTCCGAGCGCCACGTGCAGGCCGCGCTCGAAACGCTCATGAAAGGCCGCACGACGCTCGTCATTGCGCACCGTCTGTCGACCATCGAGCGCGCTAACCGGATTCTCGTGATGGAGGCGGGGCGAATCGCCGAAAGCGGCAGCCACCGCGAGTTGCTCGCGCAAAACGGACTGTATGCACATCTGCATCGCATCCAGTTTCAGCAGAGCGCGGCGTAACGCGCACGACGTCAGCCTCCGGCGGTCTTGTCTGCCACGATTGCCGGACCGCGCCCCTTCTCCGATAACGTTTGACGAGGCGCTCGCGCGCGCTGTCTGAATGATGAAACTTGGACTTTCCAGCAACGCATTGCAGCACAGCGGCGGCCTAGAGCGCTATGCGATGGATCTCGTGCGAGGCTTCGCGGCACGCGGCGTCGAGCTTGCATTTTTTGCGCGCCGTTTCGATACGTCTCTGCCCGAAAGCGGCATGGTCGAACGGCACCGCATCAATGTGTCGTTCCTGCCGGGCAAACTGCGCGACCGGTGGTTTTCATGGCGTTTGCGCTCGGCGCGCAGAGCGGCGCACGTCGACTTGCTGATTGGCTGCAACCGCGTTGACTCGTCGGATATCGCCATCTGCGGCGGTACGCATCTTGGTTTTCTTCAGGCGACGGGGCGCGCGCAGAAGCGCTCGGACCATTGGCAGATCGAACTTGAGCGGCGTCAATACGCGCGCTCCAAAGTCGTCGTCGCCCATTCGCAACTCATGCACGACGAGTTGCGGCGACTGTACGAGGTCGACGAAGCAAAAATCCGCGTGTTGTATCCGCCCGTCGACGGAACACGTTTCAAGCCGACCGATGCGGCCACTCGCGCCGCCCTGCGGCGTAAATACGGTTTTGCGGATGACGAGATCGTTCTGCTGTTTCCGTCCAGCAGTCACGAGCGCAAGGGGTTGCCGCTCATCGAAGCGGCGTTGCGGGATACGTCACTGCCGATCGTGGTGGCGGTGGCGGGGCGCCCGCCCGCGCGCACTTCGGAACGGCTGCGCTACATCGGTTACGTCAAGGAACTCGCGGAGTGTTATCAGGCCGCCGATTTCACTATCCTTGCATCGACGTACGAGCCCTTCGGCCTCGTCGGCATCGAATCGGTGATGTGCGGCACGCCGGTGATTTTCCCGTCGAACATCGGTTGCTGCGACGCTATCGCCTCACATGCAAAGTTTGTCTTCGAGCCGGGCGACGTGGCCGACCTGCGGGCAACGCTGGCGCGAGCGGTCGCGGCACATCGCGACCACGCGCGCCTCGCGCCGCCCGAACTCACCGACGCCGCCGCGGTCCGCTATGACCCGAGCGTGGCCGCTCACGTCGACGCGTTGCTGAGCCTAGCGAAGCAGATCGCACCTGTCTCGTAGGTCTCGCCACTCTCTGCGGGACGGCGCGCGAGGGCCGCCGGGCACGGTCTGGCATCGTTTTGCGCGAGGGCCACATGTTATAATTTTGCGATATCGACGCTTGAAATTAACGCTTGAATTCGGCTTGATCTCATTCGAGCCGAACACCCCCTTTACTTCACCGGGCTTCGATGCCCGCGAGGACAGGCGGCGGGCCAGCAGCGCCGTCGCCGGGGCGCGCCTAGCCGTCACGACGGGGCCGCAGCCGCTGCACTGGATCTGTCGAAAAGAATACGCTGGAGATTGTGCATGGCGAACGCGACCTCGCGCCGGGTATCGGCGTACAGCAAGATCGCGGCGGAAATAAACGCGCCGATGAGCCTATGAGTCGGCTTGCCGGGCGTCTTCTTACCTTCAGGTCGGCTATTCCGCGACTGCTCGCCAAGCCTTTGCGCCGCGAGCCGCAGAGCATCCGCCGTATCCTGATCGCGCATCATCTTTTGCTTGGCGATACGTTGCTGCTCACGCCGCTGCTCGCCAAGTTGCGTGCGCAATATCCGCAAGCGGACATTTTTCTGGCCTGCCCGAAAGCCATCGTGCCGCTATATGCGGGGCGGCCTTTCGGCGTTAGCGTGTTGCCGTTCGATCCGCGCGATCCGGCGTCCGTGCGAAACGTTTTGCTTTCCGGACCTTACGACCTTGGCCTCGTGCTCGGCGATAACCGCTATAGCTGGCTCGCGCTCGCGGCCGGCTGCCGGTGGATCGTCGGACACTCCGGCGACAAGCCCGCGTGGAAGAACTGGCCGCTCGACCGGAGCGTGCCATATCCCGATGCGCCCGAGGCGTGGGCCGACCTCGCCGCGCAACTGATAGAAGGGCCGCCTCCGCGCGCTTACCGTCCCGCCGATTGGCCCGCGCCGCCGCATCTTGCGTTGCCCGAGCCGGCGCAGTTCACAAAACGTTATGTGGTGCTTCATCCGGGTGCGAGTGGGAGCGTCAAGCGCTGGCCGAATGCACGCTGGCTCGAGCTGGCGCGGCGAGTCGAAGCACTGGGTTGTCTGCCGGTGTGGACCGGCGGTCCGGGCGAAGCGGATCTCATCCGTGCGATCGACCCGCAAGCGCGTCATCCGAATCTGGCGGCTCAGCTCGGTCTCGGCGAGTTGTGGCATCTGTTTGCCGGTGCTGAGGCCGTGGTTTGTCCCGATACCGGAGTCGCCCATCTTGGGCGCCTGATCGGGGTGCCTACGCTTGCGCTCTTCGGTCCCGGCAACGCGCAGATTCATGGCGCGGGACGCTACTGGCGCGAGGTGCCGTTCGTGCCGATCACCGTCGCCGACATGCCGTGCCGCGATCAGCCTTTTATCTTCCGCCGCGAGGTAGCATGGGTGCGGCGCTGCGATCGCAATGAGACGACCTGCGTCGCGTGGCGCGGCGACCACGCCGAGTGCATGGGCCAACTCACGGTCGAGTCGGTATTCAATGTTTTGCAAAATATCCTGGTGAAAGCGTAATGACTCACACGGCTGCGCGAGTGGAGCGCCTGTTCTGGGTTGCCTGTCCGGTCCTGCTGTTCGTGGTGATGTTCGGCCACATGACGGCGATCGTCTTCAACGCGCTCGCGTTGCTTGCGCTCGGTGTCGCGGCGGCTGCCTTTTCGGCGGACCGTCCGCCGCTCGTGCGCTGGCCGCTGCTGCTGCCGGTCGCCGCGTGGGCGGGGTGGGGGCTTGCTTCGGTGGCGTGGTCGCCGTATCCGATGGTCAGCCTGCACGCGTGGTGCGACGAGGTGCTCTATCCGCTGGTGTCGTTCTGGGGCTTCTGGCTGTTCGGAAGCCAACTGCGGCGACCCGAGCCCGTGGTTGCCGTCAACTGGCTTGCGTGCCTTGCGCTCGCCACGATCAGCGCGCTCAACTGGGGGCATCTGCAGCCGCCTACGGCCAATACCTTCCCGTTGCATTTTTATAATCGCGTCGGTCATACCAGCACGCTCGCGGTGTTCTCGATGGCGCTCTTCGCCGGCTTCCTGTTGCGTCCGCGCTGGCGCGTGGTCGGCGCGAGCGGCATTGTGCTGTGCCTCTTTATCGGCCTCGCGACGCTCAACCGGTTCTTCTGGCCGGCCGCCGCCGTAACGCTTCTCGTCGCGTTATATCCGCTGTATCGGCGCCGCCTCATGCTCGCGGTGCTGGCCATTGCCGTGGTGGGTGCAGCCGGCGTCGGCACGCTCGAACTCAGTTCCCGCTTGCGCACGAGCGGTGCCGCGCCGGAGGTCACGCAGGCGCGCGACGTCGTGATCGACGGTCACCAGGTCTATGTGCCGGGCTCACTGTCGGCTATCGGCGATACGGTATCGGCCGATACGCGCCCGAAGTTGTGGGCGTTCTATGTCGGCCAGGCCGAGCATCACGCCTGGGCCGGTATCGGATTCGGCAAGCCACTGCCGGGCATCGTCTATCGCAATGCAATGCCCCCTGCGTTGCTGGCGGCCGAACCGCAAGCGCTGACGCATGCGCACAACCTGTTCATCAACACGTGGCTACAGACCGGCTTCATTGGCGTGGTGCTGCAGACGGCGCTGTTGCTAAGCCTGGTTGCGCGATTCTGGCGGTATCAGCGAGCCGAACCGTGGTTATGCGCTGCAGGCGTCGCACTGGTGGCCGGCATGATAGCTAAAAACATGACCGACGATTTCATGTGGCAGACGACCATGCTGGCGTTCTGGTCGTTCGCGGGCCTCCTGCTGGGGTACGCGGAGCACGGCAGAGCTTCGGCTGGATCTTCGCAAAGCGTTGAGCGCACCATGTCCACGGCCGGGCGGGTCGAACCGCTACGCGAATCGCAGACCGTCAAGCTGGATGAAAAAGGGCGGTGATGAGCGAGACATTGAAGGCCGCAGAGACCGACCGCGCCCCGCTGCGCATTCTGTTTCACATCAACGACTTCGGTAAGGGCGGCACCGAGACGGCGTTGCTGTCGTGGCTCAAGACATTGGACCGCCGGCTGTTCGCGCCGAGCCTCTCGGTGGCTTATCCGACCGACGACCTGGCGTTCTGGCGCGCGCATTCCATTCCCGACGACGTCGACGTCCATGTGCTCGCTTCATCGGAATGGATGGTCGCGCTGCATAAGAAAGCGCGTCAACGCAAACTCGGCCTCGGCGAGAAGCTGTTGCACAAGGCGCTGACCTACGGCGCGATCCGGCCGCTGGCGGCGCGCCGGATGCGACGCCTCGCGAGCCAGCATGACCTGGTTTGCGACTTCGATTTTTCGCTGCGTCATCTGGCAGGAAGTTGCGGCGTGCCGTGGATTGGCGTCAGTCACTTCAGTCTTGCCGCGCGGCTTGGCAACAAGAGCGAGCGTTACGTTGCCCGCCGCGTCCGGCATTTCGCACGTTACTCCGCGGTAGCCGTGCTGACGCCAGCCATGCTGCGCGAAGCGCGCGAGCTTTTCGCGACAAGTCATGTGGACGTTACCGAGTTGCCGAACGTGATCGACATCGAGGCGTTGCGGCGCGCGGCGTCCGGGCAGATCGAACGTCCGGCGGATTCGTTCATTGTGTCGGTGGCGCGTCTGGACGAAGGTCAGAAGGACCACAAGACGCTGCTGCGAGCCTACGCCCAATTACGCGAGCGTGGCCGCTGCAGCGCGGCGCTGGTGCTGATCGGCGAGGGCCGGGACCGAGGCGAGTTGGAGCAACTCGCACACGAACTGGGGATCGCCCCGTCCGTGCATTTCCTGGGTTTTTGCGCGAACCCATCGCCCTATATAAGGCAGGCAGAGCTGCTAGTGCTGAGCAGCCGCTATGAGGGCTTCGGCATGGTGCTTGGCGAGGCCATGGCGCTCGGCACGCCGGTTCTATCGACGGATTGCCCGACCGGCCCGCGCGATCTGCTGGAGGGCGGCAAAGCCGGCCTGCTAGTACCGCCGGGCGATGTCGACGCGATGGCGCTGGCCATGGAACGTCTTCTCACCGAGACCGAACTGCGCCGTAGCCTCGTGCAGGCAGCTTCACAAAAGGTCGCCAGTTTTGCGCCCGCAAGCGCGAACCAGCGGATGCTCGCACTGGCCTCGAGGCTGTTGAAGGAGAAGGCGGCGACGTCTCGGTGAGCCGGGACTTCCATCGCGTGGCGGTTGCGTTAATCTCTAAACGCTGGTCCTCCGGCGTCGCTCGCCGAGATCGCCAGCATGTCGGGCGACCTGCCAGATAGAGATAGAATGGTGCGCTTTGCCCGTACTCGACTCTGCCCATGTGGTTCAAAAACCTTCAGCTTCACCGCCTTCCCGCGCCGTGGTCCGTTACTCCCGAACAGATGCAGAAGTGGCTCGCGCCGCATGCTTTCGCGCCCGGCAATAGTGTCGAGATGCAAAGCCATGGCTGGGCGTCTCCTCGCGACAACGATTCGCTCGTGTATGCACTCAACGGGCAGATGCTGCTCACGTTTCGCACCGAAAAGAAACTGCTGCCGGCTTCGGTCGTCACGCAAGTCACCAAGGCGCGCGCCGCTGAACTGGAAGAGCAGCAGGGTTTCAAACCAGGCCGCAAACAGATGCGCGAACTCAAGGAGCAGGTCACCGACGAACTGTTGCCGCGCGCTTTCAGCATCCGGCGCGATACGCGCGTGTGGATCGATTGCCGCAACGGCTGGCTGGTCATCGACGCAGGGTCGCAAGCAGTTGCCGACGAAGTGCGCGGGTTGCTGGTGAAGTCGATCGACCAGTTGCCGCTTGGCACCGTGCGCGTTACACAATCGCCGGTTGCGGCCATGACGGGTTGGCTGCTGTCGGGCGAGGGGCCCGCTGGTTTCACGCTCGATCAGGACACCGAGTTGCGCTCACCGGCGGAAGGCAACGCAACCGTGCGTTACGTCGGACATACTTTGGACGCCGAAGATATGCGCCGTCATATCGAGGCCGGCAAGCAATGCATGCGGCTTGCGATGACGTGGAACGATCGGGTGTCGTTCGTACTGACGCCTTCGCTGACGATCAAGCGCATTGCACCGCTCGACGTGCTGAAGGAAGCCAGCGATCCGACCGCGCAGAACGACGACGAACGCTTCGACTCTGATCTCACGCTGATGACTGCGGAACTCGATCGCATGCTGGGTGACCTGCTCGACACGTTGGGCGGGGAGCAGGTTGACGCGGTGCTGCAGGCCGCGGCGGCTTGAGGGGGCAGTGCGTTCGGGGAGACCTGTTTTGCGCTTACACCAGGCTTGGGTCCCTGGAGACGGAAAGTCCGCTCGATCCCGTAGTCGGGGGAGGGCAGCAGTGGCGATACACAGGCTCGCTCAAGGAGCCGTGACCCGGTTCAGCGTAACGGCGAAAACAACTACCGTATCAATGAGTTGAGGAAGTTGTGGGGTGGTTATGCACAGACTACTGAACAGAATCTGTGGGTAACTTCACCCCGCCACTCCCCTCCAGGCATTCCGCCTCGACAATTACTTCATCGCCGCCATGGCCTGCTGGATCTCTTCGGTGCTGAGATCGCGCTTATGAGTAGCCAACGACCAGCTATGTCCGAACGGGTCTTTTAGCTGGCCGTAGCGGTCGCCCCAGAACATGTCGGCGACAGCCATCTTGACGGTCGCGCCCGCATCGACGGCTTGCTGGAAACTGGCGTCCACGTCTTCGACGTAGTGGTGGATCGTCACCGGCGTGCCTTGCAGGTGGTTCGGTCCGAACGCCTGGTGTTCGGGCCATTCGTCGGTGAGCATCAGCATCGAATCGCCGATTTTCAGGCACGCGTGCATCACCTTGCCGCCCGGCCCCGGCAGCCGGAACTGTTCGACGGCGTTGAAGGCTTTCGTGTAGAACGCGATGGCTTCGGCTGCGTTTGCGCAGATCAGGTACGGCGTGAGCGAGTGCATCCCTTCCGGGATCGGTTTGACAGCAGGGCTGCTCATGACGGCGACTCCTTGAAGTAACAGGTTCGTGGATTGAAAGTCCGACTGTTTCAGCCAGGCTCCCAACGTTACGACGAGCACGTCACCGCCGGATCGACACTCCGTAAAAAATATTTTCGAGCACGAACGTGCGCGTAACGGGCGAGGTTGAAAGGCCTGAAAGTCGCTTGTCAGCCATCGACCGTCAGCTTCCAGCCATCGCAGCCAACCATCGCAGCCAACCCTCAGCCCGCCGGATTATCTTCATCCGCAGGCGCCGGTGGCGCCGCGGCGGGGCCTGGCGAAGGCGCCGCCGTCCCGTCGGGCGCGCCGACTATGCTGATCTGAAATGTCGGCGTCGCCGCAAGCGACTGCAGCGTGGAATCCTCGGGAATGTGCTCGAAAAGCGGCAGGATGACGGAGCCGCCAATCACCGCGCGCCGGCTATTGTCAGCGGGACGCAGTCCCCACACGTCCTGATAGACGACCGGCACCGTGACGCCGTTGCGAGTCGTATTGCCGATGTAAAGCATCACATGCCC
This sequence comes from Paraburkholderia sp. SIMBA_053, assembly GCF_046534895.1. Classification (NCBI taxonomy): domain Bacteria; kingdom Pseudomonadati; phylum Pseudomonadota; class Betaproteobacteria; order Burkholderiales; family Burkholderiaceae; genus Paraburkholderia; species Paraburkholderia sp. SIMBA_053. The sequence continues at coordinate 88,669 of NZ_JAWRXU010000002.1, forward strand.
GCCGATATAAATCAGCGTGCGTAACGGCACGCCATGTTGCGCCAGATAGTCGAGGCGTTGTCCAGGCGTCGAAGCGGACAGATCGATCATGCGCCCGGCACTCATCTGCGTGGACGAATGGCGCGGCAACCACACGCCGAAGGTCGCGAAGATGCTCTGCAACTCCGACGAGCAGTCGTTATAGAGGCCGCTGTTGCCCCAGCCGTAAGGCCGGCCAATCAGTGCTTTCATCAGCGTAGCGAGATGGCGCGGCGTCGCGGCGAGCGGCATCGGTGCAATCTGTTGGTCGGTAAGTTCGGCTGTGCGAACGAGCGCGTCGCCTTCTGCGTCGCGTGCGGGCACGAGGACTTGGTGCGGAGCCGGCGCCACGGCGACTGCGCCACGTTCACTAGCGTTGGTTCCGGCACTCGCGTCCACGCTCGAGTCATTGGCAGCACCAGCACCGCTAGCGCTACCGTCAGCCGCCGCACGCGTCTTCACGCCGCGTCCCGCGTTGACCGATGAGCGCGCGATCAATGGCAACAGCGTGCCGGCAGGCGCGTCGAAACGGAAGACACCGCGGCTATCGCGCACCGGCGCCGAAGCAGAAATCACCGCGCCGAGCGACTTGGCCGTCGCTGCGCGCCAAGTATCGACGAACCGCTCGCTCGCCATGCCCACACCGTCGCTGCGCACCCAGCCCTGCACATCCGGCGTTTGCACATAACGCCATGCACCGTCGACGCTCGTGCCCAGCACATACAGCGGCGTCCCCGGCCGCACCGCGGAGATCTGCAGATTGTCGAACGGATAGCCTTCGCCAGCCAGACGGTGGCTGTAGAACGACGGGTCGGAGGTCGGCAGTTCGCGCACCATGAGGTTGGTCGTCGCGATTGCACGCCGTGAGGGCTGGTAGACCGGCGCCTCGGTGAACTGCGCGACGTTCATGTTGCGCGCGATGGCGTCGATCCAAGCCTTGTCGTGCGGGCGGAAGTTCTCGCCATAGCCGACAGCCGCGCCGCTCTTGCCGCTATTGTCGAAGCTGGCAATGCGGCGCTGCTGCAGCGCGACGATATCCGCGCCTTGCTGGCGATAGACGCGCATGGCGACGTACTCGGAATTCCACGGCGACGGCGCATTGGTGCCGGTGCCGAAGTAGCGTGCATAGAGCGCCCGGAAGTGCGCCTGCTGGTCGGCGGCACTCAGGAACGCCTGGTCGTAACCGGGGCTCGCCGGATCGAGCCAGTGATCGACGTCCTGATCATAGGCGCCGAGCGGGAACAGCGTGATCGTATCCGCGGTAACGCGCGCGTCGCGTGTCTGCGACGGATTACTACACGCGGCGAGCCCCGCAAGCGACGCGAAAGCCACGGAAATGACGACGGCGCGCGCGGCGTTCGGCCAGGAGCGAGCGATGCGGAAAGGGACGGCTACAGGCATGAGTTCGGCGAAGTAAGTCCAAGGCCACGATGATACGGTGTCGCGCGTTCCATTACACTTGATCGATTCGCAAACGAACGCATTCAACGCCTCGTGCGTTGATCCATAGGAGCAAGATATGCAAACGAGCGCACGCAACCAGTTTGCCGGCGAAGTCACGACAGTCACGCACGGCGCCGTCAACGACGAAGTCACGCTGCGCACCGCGGACGGACTGGACATCGTCGCAATCATTACGCACGGCAGTGCAACGGCGCTTGGTCTCGCCGCAGGCAAGAAAGCTTTTGCGTTGGTGAAGGCGTCGTCGATTATCGTGATGGTCGACGTAGCGAAGAATCAGGTGTCGGCGCGCAACTGCATCGCGGGTACCGTGACGTCAGTAACGAAAGGCGCGGTCAATTCGGAGGTGATCATTGGCGCGGGCGGCGCGCAGATCGCTGCGGTCGTGACCAACGAGAGTGCCGAGCGCCTGGGCCTCGCGGCAGGCAAAGCGGCAACGGCGATCTTCAAGGCATCGAGCGTGATCATCGGCGTGCAGTCGTAGTGGCCGCACTCCAGTGAACCAGAGCGCCGCTTGCTTTACACTGGGCCGACTGGTTTCCTCACTTTCCGCTTTCATCACGGACCCGTCATGTTCGAAGTTTCCTCTGCCTCGCAATTGCCCAAGCCCGCGCATTACGAAGAACTCGTCGCGCAGGCGCGCGCGCTTCTCGCCGACGAAACCGACTGGATCGCCAACGCCGCGAATTTCTCGTCGTTCGTGTTTCATTCGCTGAGCGGTCTGAACTGGGCCGGGTTCTACTTTTACGATGGCCGCGAACTCGTGGTCGGCCCATTCCAGGGCAAGCCGGCGTGCGTGCGCATTGCGCTCGGCAAGGGCGTCTGCGGCACTGCTGCGCAAACGCGCGAGACGCAGGTTGTACGCGACGTCCACGAATTCCCCGGCCATATCGCCTGCGATTCCACGTCGCAATCGGAAATCGTCGTGCCGCTCGTTGCGCCAGACGGCACGCTGATCGGCGTATGGGACGTGGACAGCCCGCTCGTTGCGCGCTTCGACGAAGACGACGCAAAGGGCATGCAAGCGCTCTGTGCGGTGTTTATCGAATCAGCGCTGCCGCGCGCGCCTTAGTCGCCGCACGCGGTCTCGGCCATTATCAGAAAAATATAAGGCGCGCGATGCAAGACCCGTCTCATCCCGCAGTGCATGCGCGCGACGCCGCTCTCGAAGCGGCGCCCTTCGGCATGTTCATTTGCAATGCACGCGGCACGTTCGAGCACGTCAACGCGGCCTTCGAAAAACTGACGGGAATGACCGCCAATGAACTGGTCGGCCGGCGTAGCTTTGAGTCTCTGCACGATCCGGCAGAGCTTGCGAGACGTCGCGGTGAATTGCCGATATTGGCCAGGATAGGCGCCCGCTACGAGAGTGAGTGGACTTATCTGCGACGCAGCGGCACGCCCGTGCGCGTGGTGCTCGCGCTGTCTCCGCTCTCCGGTGAAGGGGTGTGTCATCCCGGCGACGCGCGTTACGTCGGCGTTGTCGTCGACATGACGCGCTATGCGCAATCGGACGCGCGCCTCTGGTACGTGTCGCATCACGACGGCGTGACGCGTCTGCCCAATCAGACGCTTTTCACCGAGCGCCTCGAGTTGACGATCGCACGCTGCGAACGCCATACGAGCGGCTTTACAGTGCTGATCGCTGAGCTCGATCACTTGCGCAAGCTTCGCGACGCACTCGGTTTGCACGCAGCCGAACTGGTGTTGCAGATCGTCGGCGAGCGGTTGCGAGGTCTCTTTCCGAACGACGGCACGATCGCCTCGATCGGCGGCACGCAGTTCGCATTGCTGATCAACGAGACCGGCTCCGCTGCCGATGCGTTCGCCGCCGAGGCGCTCAGCCGCATTGCCGAACCGATCGATTACGGCGGTACGGCGCTGAACATCGCGGCGAGCATCGGCATCGTCGCGTATCCGGACGACGGCGGCGATGCGCCCACGCTGATGCGCCGCGCGGGCGTCGCGCTCTCGGCGGCAGCAGCGGTCAACGGCAACGCGGTCCGGCGTTTTTCGACCGCGCTCGAAGGGCAGGCCGCGCGCCGCTTCCAGATCGAGACCATGTTGCGTGAAGCGCTGGAGCGCCAGCAGTTGCATCTTGTCTACCAGCCGCAGGTGACGCTCGCCACTGGCCGCATCGCGCAAGTCGAAGCGCTGCTGCGCTGGAATCATCCGGAGCGCGGCATGATCAGTCCGGCCGAGTTCGTGCCGGTTGCCGAAGAGTCCGGACTCATCGAGCAGATCGGCGAATGGGTGATCCGCACCGCGTGTCGCGACGCGGGCAAGCTGCTTCGCATCACCGGCAACCTGCCGCGCGTCGCGGTCAATGTGTCGCCGCAGCAGTTCCAGCGGCACGACCTGTTCGAGACCATTCGCGGCGCGCTCGACAGCGCCGCGCTCGCTCCGTCCTATCTGGAAGTGGAGATCACTGAAGGCGTATTGCTGGGCGACACCGACCAGACGCTAGAAACGCTCCACGCGCTGCGCGGGCTCGGCGTGGAGATTGCCGTCGACGACTTCGGCACAGGCTATTCGAGTCTCGCGTATTTGACGCGGTTTCCGCTCAATCGCCTGAAGATCGACCAGTCGTTCGTGACGAGAATGGCCGGCGATCCGCAATGTCACGCGCTCGTCGGCGCGATCGTCGCAATGGCGCACGCGCTCGGGCTGCGCGTCACGGCGGAGGGCGTCGAAACACCTGAGCAGGCGGCGCAGCTACAGGCGCTCGGCTGCGACGAGGCGCAAGGTTTCTGGTTTTCGCGGCCGGTGACGGCGTCGGCGTTGGGGAATCTGCTGAGTCCGTCGGGCGCGTGATGTCGGTGGCATGCGTGCCGTCAACCATCAGGCCAGCCGCTGTGCGTGACGAGTTGGCGCAATATTTGCATTGTGTCGCACCATCACGGCCCGGGCAAAACGACCCGGGCCTGACCAGGAGGAGACAATGCGCGACGACACGTATCACGCCGTAACCCCATTCGCCCCCAACGAGACTTGCTGGCTTACCCCGTCGATTCAGAAGTCCCATGAACGCTCGGAAGTGTTCGGTCTGAGCGAGTCCATGCGTCCCGACTACGATGTGCTGCCGGCCGGCGAACTGGCGCTGAAGCTCGAGCAGAACCGCATTCTTTGCGCGCACGCCACGCCGGTCATGGAAACCCTCCATGAGCAGATTGTGAACACTCAGAGCATGATCGTGCTGACGGACGCCGAAGGTCTGATCCTTCATTCGATCGGCGACGACGACTTCCTGCGGCGCGCCGAAAAGGTCGCGCTGCGGCCGGGCGCGAACTGGGCGGAAAACCGTCAAGGCACCAATGCAATCGGCACAGCGCTCGCCGAGCGCAGCGCGACCGTCGTGCACGGCGAGCAGCACTATCTCGCCGCGAACCGGTTCCTGACCTGCTCCAGCGTGCCGATTCTCGATCCGTACGGCGATCTCATCGGCGTGCTCGACGTCACGGGCGACCATCGCAGCTATCACCAGCACACCATGGCGCTCGCGAAAATGTCCGTGCAGATGATCGAGAATCACCTGTTTGCCAACACGTTCCGCGAAACCTTGCAGATCGCATTTCATGGCCGCCCGGAATTTCTCGGTACCTTGATGGAAGGCATCGCCGCCTTCACGTGCGACGGCCGCTTTCTGTCCGCCAATCGCAGCGCGCAGTTCCAGCTCGGCTTGCCGCTTGCGGGGTTGCGCGCGCATACGCTGTCGTCGCTGTTCGGGCTCACGAGCGCCCAGTTGATCGACCGTTTGCGCACGCATCGCGATCGTCATCTGTCGCTGAACCTGAGCAACGGCGCCGTGGTGTGCGCGAACGTCCGGTTCCGCCGCGCGACAGTCGCCGACGAGCCCGCCCGTTCGCGCACGCCGACCGAATCGGCTGCAGGCCAGCGCAGCGAACCGTCCGCCATGCCCGCGCATCCGCTGTCGAAGCTCGGTTATCTCGACACCGGCGACCCGCAGATCGCGGCGGTCATCGCCAAGGTGCGCAAGGTCATCGGCAAGAACATCCCGATTCTGATCACCGGCGAGACGGGCACCGGCAAGGAACTGCTCGCGCAGGCGATTCACAACGATTCGCCTCGCCGCGCCGGCCCTTTCGTCGCGGTGAACTGCGCGTCGATACCGGAAACGTTGATTGAATCGGAACTGTTTGGCTACGAGGAGGGCGCATTCACCGGCGCGCGGCGCAAAGGCGCCGTCGGCAAACTGTTGCAGGCCAACGGCGGCACGCTTTTTCTCGATGAAATCGGCGACATGCCGTACCCGTTGCAAGTGCGTCTGTTGCGGGTGCTGCAGGAGCGTCTCGTGAACCCGCTCGGCTCGACAAAGTCGATTCCCGTCGATGTCGCGATCATTTGCGCGACCCATCGCGATCTGCGTGAAATGATCGCGCAGAGCCGCTTTCGCGAGGATTTGTACTACCGCCTCAACGGTCTGGTCGTCAAATTGCCGCCGCTGCGCGAACGCACCGATCTGTCGGCGGTGATCAGAAAAATGCTGGATTGCGCAGCGGCTGAGAACGGCGGCGGCCAGGCACTGAGCATCGCAGACGACGTCATGACGCTCTTCGGGCAATGCGCGTGGCCCGGCAACTTCCGCCAGCTCGGCAATCTGCTGCGCACGGCGGCGGTGATGGTGGATGCAGACGGAGAAATTCGCCGCGAGCATCTTCCCGACGATTTCTTCGACGACCTGCGTGTCGCCGGGCCATCGTCCCCGCACGGAGTGGATGTGTTGTCGTTACCGAGCGGGCGGCTTCACGACGTTGCCGCGAGCGTGATCGCCAACGCGGTCGCGCAGCATGGCGGCAACGTGTCGGCTGCGGCTCGCACGCTCGGCATCTCGCGCAATACCATCTATCGGAAGCTGCCGGCGCACGGCGCGAACAACAGCGAAGACGCAGCGTGATTCACGTGCGGAGCGATGCGCTGCAATGCTCCGTTGTGCAACAGCACTGTTCCGGAATTGAACGGGTGCGAATTTCGATCCGGCGCCCAGCGCGCCGTGCTTGCCACGCGCGGCAGGCATTGGGTCGCAAACGAGCCGTCGCTTGGGACGCAGCGCTTTGGCTGCACTACAGGCGAAATGAAAGCGCCGGTCGATACGTTCGGCATGGACCTTGCGTCGGCGAGAGGACCGCTTCGACGATGCGGTTTTTTATCAAATGTCCTATTCAAGGAGACAGCCATGCAGTGGACCACCCCCGCTTACACCGACTTGCGCTTTGGTTTTGAAATTACGATGTATATCGCCACTCGCTAAGCCATGTTCAAACGCCGCCGCGCGCGTCACGTTGCACGACGCGCGCGGCGGCGTTCAAAGCATCGCCTGCGCAAGCATAGATTCCGGGGTTCGATGCAGGCAGCGCCCTGCCACAACGAATCAGAAACGCGTAACTGCCATGAATGCTCCGGATACTGAAAACTTCATTGGTCCGCGCCCGAATTTGCATCCGCGCTTTTGCTTGCAGCGGGATGTCGCGCAAGTCGGCTATGTGCTGGTGTCTGCGGCAGGGGTCGTCAAGTTGAATCCGACAGCCGGCGAAATACTAAGCCGCTGCGACGGCACGCGCGAACTCGACGAGATCATCGGCGAGCTCGAGGACATGTTCAACGCGTCGGATCTCGCCACGGACATCTATCGTTTCATCGAGCATGCGCGGCAACGCGGCTGGGTAGAGTGATCACGACTTGTGATCACGACTTGAGTGTTCGGCGGCGCAACGCGCTCTGCACACGCGTTAAAAGCGCCCAGCGATTCTCCTGAACCACAGGGAATCGCTGAGCGCTTTCACTCGCGCCGCACGGCGCGAATCACATTTTCAGCGCTTGCCTCTAGGGCGAAGTACCCGCATTGAGCGAGCTACCGGCGCTCAGCGGTTTCGACGACGCCCTCGCGCTCTCGTCCGTCAACTTGCTCTTTCCGGCGCTGTAGCCGTTCGAATACAACAGGAACGCCATGATGTCCGCATAGTCTTGCGGCTTCATCTTGCCGGGACGGTCCGCGGGCATGTTGGTCGCCATATACCCATACACACCGCCGATAGTCAGCTTCGCATTCGCCGTTGGTGCAAACGACGGACCTCGCAACGCAGGTGCATTCAATCCTTGCAGATCGGGACCGTGGCACTTCGCGCATGCGCTCGAGTACAAGGTCTTGCCATGCGCGACCTGGCCGCGGTCGAAAGCCGGCGCGTCCGTGGACACGGCCGCATCGACCTTGATGAAATGGCCCTCGGCAATCTCGCGACCACCGGCTCGCATGATTGCTCCTTTGATGTCGGCGCGGCGAGGACCGTCGCGATACGCAAACACCGCTGTGTCCGGCATGCTCGCCTGTGCTGTGCGAGGTAGCGTCCAGCCGCGCGTCAACGTGGCGAGCCTGCCGTCGGACTCCATCTTGCGCAGCGCGGCGTCGATACGCGGCTGCAACGCTGCTCCGTTTTTGCCGAACGCAAACACCAGTTGCCAGTCGGCATATGCCGAAGCGGCTTGCGCGATCTGAAAGCGCCGCTCGGGATGCGTTTTCGTATAAGCAACGACAGCCGGGTACCAGACGATCGCACGTTGTGCATGTCCGTTTGCGACGGCATCGACGGTGAGTTCAGCGGTGTTCTCAAGATCGAGCTTCACGTTCGGTTGCTGCACGGCGATCAACTGCGCGGGGCTCGCATATGTGGCCGCAACAATCTCGGCGTCGCCTGTGTGCGCCGCGGGTTCATGCATCGCCACGCTCACATAGCCCGAGTGCAGATAAGCCCGCGAGAAAGTCAGCTTGCTATTGGAGCCGTCGGCGACCTCGGAGCGCGGAAAGCCGGCGATCACATCGCACTTGCGGGCGAGCGCCTTGTCGAGTTCCTTAAGCGAGACGCCGTCGTCGTCGTTGCTCGCGAAGCCTCCTGGCGCAAGCGTCAAAGCAATGCCCGCGCTGCGAAATGCTTCGCGTGTGACGGCCTCGTCGAGTACCGTCGAAGGGCTGCCTGGAAAAGTGCAAACGCGCACGCCCGCGCTGGCGTGACCAGGCATCGGCATGCCGCTCGCCAGCAACGCGCCGGCTAGAGCAAAAGAGTTGAGTCGAGTCTTCATCATATTGCTTCCGGGAAAGACGGGACCGCCGCAAGCCATCTGCGCGCGCGATCAGGCGCGCGAGGCCGGCGCGGCGGCCGCGTGGAGATCAGCCGTGGTTGAGTGCGAATACGTACAGCGTGCCGCCGCGTGGGATTTTTTCGGCAGCTTTCGCCATCGGCCCGCCCCAGATCGGATTTGCGCCGCCGTAGCCGGCGAGAATCGCCACGTACTCCTTGCCGTCGACTTCGAACACCGACGGTTGCGCCACGATGCCGCTGGCGAGCTTCGGGCTTTTCCAGAGGACCTTGCCGGTCGACGAGTCGAATGCGTACAGATGGCCGTCCAACGAACCGCTAAACGCGAGTCCGCTCGCGGTGGTGGCAACGCCACCGTTCCACGGCAGCTTGCTCCAATAACTCCACATCTTCTTGCCGGTCGTGACGTCGATAGCCTGCAGTTCGCCGTAGCCCTTGCTGCCAGGCTCAGGCTTGATCTCGAAGCCTTCGCCGAGGTACGGCAGTCCTTCCATGTACGTGACCGACTTGCCGGACAGCGACATGCACGCATGCAGCGCCGGAACAATCGCAACCTGCCTGTCGGGGTCGTACGATACCGACCACCAGTTCTTGCCGCCGAGGAAGCTCGGGCACGTCTCGATGGTCGTGCCTGTCTTCGGGTATTTCGACGGGTCCTGAACCGGCACGCCGTCCGCCGTGTAGCCCGTCACTGAGGTGGCTTTGACGAAGGGCTTCGCGTAGATCAGCTTGCCCGTGCCGCGGTCGATCGCGTGGAAGTAGCCGTTGCGGTCCGCATGAATGATCGCGTCATAGTTCTTGTCCTGATACTTGATGTTGGCGAGCACCGGCGTGTTGACGCCGTCATAGTCCCAGGTGTCGTGCTTCGTGTACTGGTAATGCCATTTGAGGTCGCCGGTCTTCGGGTCGAGCGCGAGCAGCGAATCCGAATAGAGGTTGTCGCCCGGCCGCAGATCTGCGAGCCACGGGCCCGGATTGCCCACGCCCCAGTACAGCGTTCTCGATGCCGCGTCATACGTTCCCGTGAGCCACGCAGGCGCGCCGCCGTGCTCCTGCATGCCGTCGGGCCAGGTGTTGGCGCCTTTCTCTCCGGCCGCCGGCACCGTGAAGCGCTTCCACAGCACGTTCCCGTTATCGGGATTCAATGCCGCGATGAAGCCGCGTGCGCCATACTCGCCGCCCGCGCTGCCCACCACCAGTGCGCCGTCGATCGCGAGCGGCGCAAGCGAGAACGCATAGCCGACTCCCGGCTCGAACATCGTCTTGCGCCATGCGAGCGAACCTGTTTGCGCGTCGAGCGCGACGACCTCGCCGTTGAGCATCGCGACATACACGTTCTTGCCGTAAAGCGCGACGCCGCGATTGATCACGTCGCAGCATGCGGTCTTGAACGACTCGGCGCCGAGCTTCGGTTCGAACTTCCACAACTGCTTGCCGCTTGCCGCATCGAATGCATAGACGTTGTCTTTCGGCGTGGTCACGAAGAGGTAACGGCCATTGACGATCGGCGTGGCTTCGAAACCCTGTTGCAGATCCGCGGGAAATTTGTAGCTCCACACCTGTTTCAACTGCTTCACATTCGACGTATCGATCTGCTTGAGCGGCGAATGTGCCTGACCGTTGTAGGTGCGGTAATACGTGAGCCAACCCGGATCGCTTTGCGCGGCGCTCAGCCGGTCGTAGGTGACGGCGGGATAGTCGTCGGCGAAGGCGGCCGTTGCGCATGACAGACTGACGACCGCGGCGACGCTTGTTGCAAGCGCTCGCGGCCGCAGCACCGAAATTGAACGTGCTTTCATCCTTGTCTCCTGTGTCGACCTGAGGTCGCGCTTAAGCGCTGCTCCGGTCTCATGCGACGTGGTCGCGGCCAATCAGAACTCGAGCGCGGCGCGCTGGTCCGATCCACACCACATGGTTGCTGTTGAGTTATCGACGCGAAGCCGGACGGCGACGTCATCGCATTGCGAACGCAGTCTGACTGCGAGTCGTTCAAGGCAAGTCGCATGCCATTTCGGCAGGGCTAAGCCGCAAGACGCGCCAGGCTGGAGAGGCGGGGAACATTGGAGCCCGTCAGCGTGCTTGCTGACGGTCATGACGCTGTTGCGTGTTGGCGCAACCAGGCGGCTATGTGTTGCGAAAAAAGACAGCGCGGCTTCGAGTGCGCGAGCGACGCGCCGTCGTGCTTACTGACGGCGTCGAGCCTTCAGTTGGTGGACCAGGATCATTCGTTCGATCTCAGGCGACGGGCGGGGCACCCGCGTCAGCGCGCCTCGTCAGAGCCCATCTGAGTTGGCGTTCCCTGATGCGCAGGTTGATACGGTCCGACGCAAGGCGCCCGAGCGTGGAGAGTGCGTCGCGCTGCGACTGGAGGAGTCTGCGCGGCGCGCGGTCGATCACAGCCAGCGACCCGAGCGCGTAGCCCTGAATGTCGCGAACGCTCACGCCCGCATAGAAGCGGATGTGGGGCTCGCCCGTCACCAGCGGATTCTCTGCAAAGCGCAGGTCGGCCACCGCGTCCTCAACGACGAATACGTCGTCCTGCTGGATCGTGAAGTTGCAGAAGGCCCATGAACGCGGTGTTTCGCTGCGCTCAAGGCCCCAATGAGATTTGAACCACTGCCGCTCAGGCGTGAGCAACGTCAGCAACGCAATGGGCGCCTCAAGCAGGGTTGCCGCCAGTCGCGTGATCTCGTCGAACGCTTCTTCCTCAGGCGTATCGACTACGCCGGCGGCGGCAACGGCCATCAACCGTTGCGACTCGTTGCTCGCTGGATCACCGCTCTCCGGCCCGACCGAAGGCCGGGCCAGTGCCCCTTTGTCACCGAGTAAGTGGCGGACTGTCTTCTGCAGAATTTCCGAAGTCCCGCCCGCCGGCAACACATGCAGGCGGCTTCCTGGGCCACCGAGATTCGCCACCTGTTTGCCTGGCACCTCTCCGGTCACGACGACGTGAGTGTGTCCTAGGCCCGGATGCTGAAGGATTTCTTTTATGAGCCGCGGGTAGACGCCGTCTTCCCCGTCGAATTCGACGACGATCACTGGCGGTAGCAGATATCCGGCCGTTAACAATGTTGCGAACGGGTCGGAATCGGCGCGAACGGTGCACTCCGGCAAAACGCCCAAGGTTTCAACGTAGCGATGCATTTTATGTTGCGGCGCATGGACGAGGACCATCGCAGGGCCGTGGATTCTTTCACGCGCCAGTCTCGCCATCAGGTCCATTACAGCGCTGCGGCGCACGCGCCGGTGGCCGCCTGGCGTTTTCCATGAGTCGAGGGCGTTCTGTTCGATCCATGTCTGCGCAGTGCGGATCGAAACGCCGAGCAGTTCCGCCGCCGCCCGGGTGGTGATGATTGGGTCTTCCATCTTGTTCCAGTCTTTTCGTCCCCGGGAGGATACGGCATATAGGGGTAAACGGCGAATCACGAAAAAAATATAGCAAATTCGGCAAATCGAGTTAAGATGGAGGCTCGTATCAACCCTCGTCCTACCCGTACCCCGACGGGCAAGGATTTCTGAAACCGGCCATTGGCCGGTTTTTTTTTTGAACATGGCGCACGGCGATCAATTCGGCAGAGTGGACGAGACGGCGTTTTAGGCATCCGCATAAAATGGAAAAAATGGAAATTTCACTAAAGAATCGTCAGACTCGCGCCGTTATCAATATTTGAAGACGCCGGTCAGCGGCGAAAACAATACGAACCGGACAAACAACGGGAGGCGAGAGCATGAGTAGCAGTGAGCAGACTGAAGCTAGCCAGGCTGCAACAACCTGGGTCGCGCGCCAACCGATTGTCGACCGGGCGGGCCGGCTCGTGGCTTATGAGCTTCTGTTCAGGGATGGACCTGGCCCCGGGGCGAATATCCACGACGGGTTTGGCTGCACTGCGGAGGTTGTCGAGCGCACCGTGGGGGCGTTGGGGATCGAGGCAGTTCTGGACGGTCTCGATGGATATCTGAATTGCACGGCGGACTTCCTGCACTCCGCAGTGACTCAGATTCTTGGTGGCAGGCGCTTCGTGCTGGAAGTACTCGAGACGTGCGAGCTCGACAACCAGCTTAAAAAACGATGCGCTCTGCTGCGCGCTGCCGGATTCCGGATCGCGCTGGACGATGTGCTGGACATCACTCCTGACATCGAGGCTTTTCTGCCGGTAGTAGACATCGTCAAGCTCGAGTGGCCCGCCATTGAAGCAGGCAGGGCAAAGACAGTGGTGCGCGATCTGAAACGCACTGGCAAGGTCGTCGTAGCAGAGAAGGTCGACGATAGGCAGCAGTTGCAGGCTGCCATCGATTCGGGTTGCGACATGGTTCAGGGGTTCTACTTCAGCAGGCCAGAGCTCATGCAGGCGCGCCGTATGGTGCCTGATCTGGGGCAGGTGCTGGAGGTGCTGAACCTGCTGATCGACGATGCGTGTGATCACCGGATCATACGTGCACTGTCGACTATGCCAGTGCTGGTGGCGCAACTGCTTCGGCTTGCGAACTGCCCGGGTACTGCCAACCAGAAACGTACGGCCATCTCATCGCTGCACCACGCACTCGCTGCGGCCGGGACAACGAGGCTCTTCCAGTGGTGCAGCCTGCTGCTCTACAACCATGGGGACTTCGACATCGTCTCCCGTGACCCGCTGATTGCGCTGGCGACTCAACGCGCGTCTCTCATGCTGAGACTCGCCCTGCTGCAGCGCCCGGCTGGAACGGCGTTCGCACAGACCGCCTACCTCACCGGCATGCTGTCGTTGCTGCACGTGAGTTATGCGCGGGAACAGGCTGAGTTTGCTCAGGAGCTACCGCTCGAGCAGTCCATCAGGGCCGCGCTGACCGGGCGCAGCGGAGAGCTGGGGGAGCTGCTTGCCGTTGCAGAAAGCTACGAGAGCGGGCCGCATGGGAAGGCGCGGGAGCGAAAAGCGGACGCCTGCGTTGCGTCGCCATTGGCCGGATCGACCATGGAGCAAGGGATACGCACGTCACCTTCGAGGGAATGCCTGTCGTACGCCTGATGTCTGCGGAGACTGGGGGAAGGGGCCGCTAAATCACATTCGAGTCCTGAATTAAGCTTTAAATGGATTGGAAAAACAGTTAAGCATACCGAACATTATTTATTAGAAGTGTTTACACATGGCACCGTTCAGTGTGCCATTGACCGATCCGATATATCTAAGACACATCAAGTGGGAGTTGAGCAATGAAGTATCTGGGCAATCTACGAATTGGGGCGCGACTTAGAGTCGGATTTGGCGTTGCGCTGCTGTTGCTGCTGCTGACCGGGGGGCTGGCAGTTCTGCAGGTTTCCAGAATCTATGGAGGCACTCAGGACATCGCCGAGAACTGGCTGCCGAGCGTGCAGAGTCTTGGGGAGATCAGGGCCCTGGCCAACGGCGTGCGCAGGGCAAGTCTGCGTTCCATACTGGAAAGCGATACACGCCAGAAACAGGACCAACGCACGCAGCACGACGCGGCACTGTCATCGCTAAGTACTGCGATGGCCGACTATGAGAAGCTTGTTTCCTCACACGAGGAACAGCAGATCGTCGACAACATGAAGAAGGCGTGGACGACATACCTCGGTTCCGACAAGAGCCTGCTTGAACTGTCCGAGTCGGGAGACGCTGGCTTTGCCGCCGCTAGAACGCTGGCAACGGGCGAGTCCGCACGGCAATTCACAGATGCGCTTCAATGGATCGAGCAAGGTGTGAAGCTGAATCGCGCCGGAGCCGCTGCAGCGAGTACTGAAGCTGCGTCGAACTACCGTAGTACGATTGTGCTCACTGCAACGCTTGCCTGTGCGGCGATCCTTCTTTCTATCTTCGTGGCATGGCTGATCACACGTTCGATCGTCACTCCGCTCGGCCGCGCGGTTGGTATTGCCGAGACGGTGGCCCGCGGTGATCTCACATCTGACATTGCGGTGTCCGGTTCCGATGAAACCAGCCAGCTGTTACTGGCGCTGCGAAACATGAACGAACGACTCGTGGACGTTGTCAGCCGCGTTCGATCCAGCAGCGAAAGCATTGCTACCGGCTCCTCGCAGATTGCCGCCGGCAACACTGACCTTAGCCAGCGAACGGAAGAGCAGGCGGCATCGCTCGAAGAAACCGCAGCGAGCATGGAGCAGCTGACCGCGACGGTCAAACAGAACACGGATAACGCGAAGCAAGGCAATACGCTGGCCAGCAACGCATCCGAGGTGGCAGCAAGAGGTGGCGAAGTCGTGGCGCAAGTGGTTCATACCATGCACGACATTTCCGCGAGTTCGGCAAAAGTGGCCGAGATCATTTCCGTGATCGAGGGCATTGCATTTCAGACCAACATCCTCGCGCTCAACGCGGCAGTCGAGGCCGCACGGGCCGGGGAGGAAGGCAGGGGATTTGCAGTTGTCGCCAGCGAAGTCCGCGGACTCGCGCAGCGTAGTGCTTCGGCGGCAAAAGAGATCAAGGAACTCATCAGCCAGTCCGTGGCGAAAGTGGAGGCCGGAACATCACTGGTCGATAACGCGGGGACTACCATGAAAGAGGTGGTCGACTCGGTAAAGCGTGTTACTGATCTGATGGGGGAGATCGCTTCTGCGTCGGTCGAACAGCATACCGGTATCGAGCAGGTGAACCAGGCCGTCATGCAGATGGACGAGGTGACGCAGCAGAACGCGGCGCTTGTTGAGGAAGCCTCTGCAGCTGCGCAGTCGATGGCGGCACAGTCAGGCACGCTGCGCGAACTTGTTTCGACGTTTCGTTTGCCCGCGCACGTCGTCGGCCTCGCAAGCCTGCCGGAGCACACGACGGTCGCAGCAAGCCGCCCTATGCTGAAGACCAGGAAGAGTGTCCAGCGCAGGACCGACGCACCCGTTATGTCCGGCGATAGCAATCCGGCCTGGCAGTCCTTCTAGCCGTGCCTTGAGGCTCGGAGCGATGCCGGGTTGCGCCTTGCAGGCGACCCGGCACACTTTTCTGGATGAGGCATAGCGTGTGCGCTGCGCTCTGTCGACACCGAGCGTAGGACCGGCTGCGTTCGCCGGGTTTGTCATTCACCACTCGATTTTCAAAGGCTCGCCGCGCAGCAAGGGCAACAAGCGATCGCCGACGCCGAGCGAGTTGAATACCGACGCGAGGTCGTCGGCGCTTTCCGTGTTGTGCTTCCAGCCTTCGTTGTGCACTGCCAGGATCTTCGCATTGGGGAAGGCGTGGGCGGCAGCGAGAGCATCGTTGCTGTCCATCGTCATCTGGAAGCGTCCCCGCGGTTCGGCCGCGCCGGCGAAGACGATCACCACCTTTGGAGAATACCGGCGGGCGACCTCAGCCGTGCCCTCGTACCAGACAGTATCGCCGGTCACGTAGATCGCATCGCCTTCTTCCTCTTCTCCCAGCAGAAAACCGATGACGTCACCCGAATACGGCTCGATTCCCACCGGGCCATGTCGTGCCGGCGTCCCGGTAATCAGCAAACGCCTGCCGCCCGGGCCTTCGAACGTTTTTGTTTCGAAGGGGGCGAGAGCCAACGCATTGCCGCCCAAACGCTCCTGCCCGGACATCGTGGTGAAGGTCGTTTTCACGCCCGGCAAGATTGTGCGCCCCGCTGAGTCGAGATTATCGAAGTGATGGTCGTGGCTGAGCAATACGGCATCTAACGAGCCGATCTGCTCGATCGTCATCGCGGGACCGGTGGTTTTATCAAACGTCACTGACTTGCCAGGGTATGGCTGGTAAGTACCAGGCGGATCGAACGTCGGGTCCGTTAAAAACCGGCAGCCGTTTATCTCGATCAAAGTGGTGGGTCCGCCAATCAGGGTAATCGTTGCACCAGTCATCGCAGCGCCTAATGTCGAATGAGAATGGGGCGATTATGGCGACATCGCTCTCCGGGCGGCATTCCTCGGATTTGTTCAACGGATGATCAATTTTGTACAGATGCGCTCAAGGCGGAACCGACGTGCGTGCGACACGACTCTTGGCAAGGGTTAAGCGATATCGGAGCGCAACCTATTCGATCGATTCACGCTCGCTGGAGAAGAGGTTGATCAGAAAGTCGGCCACCGTTTTGGTTGCGAGGTCGGTGACGCCATCGCGTCGGATCAATAGCCAAAGTTCTCGTGATGGCGGCGCTTCCAATATCAGGCAGCGCACCAATGTATCCTGGTTGCGCCCGACAACATGCGGTAATAGGGCGATTCCTGCGCCGGCGCGCGCCGCTGCAGCCTGCATCACCTGACTATTGCTTCTGAATGCCATGCGGGCGCGCGGGTAGGTTTCACTGAGCCAGGTGGCTTCCGGCAAGTGCGCGTTGGCCTCGTCGAAGCCAACAAAGGTTGGGCTCTCGCCGGCATCCAGACGTCGCCGCCATTCATCCAGAGCATAAAAACCGAAACCGACCGTCGCCGCCCGCTTTGCAATGACATCGCCGTCAGTTGGCCGACCGAACCGCAGCGCAATGTCGGCTTCACGTCGCTCGAGGCTGACCGCTCGAAAGTCGGTGGCGAGATCGATATCCAACGTTGGATAGGTCGTGCTCAAGCGGGCTAGTCTTTCGACGAGAAAGCTTTGGGCCAAACTGGGAGGGGCATTGACGCGCACCAGTCCACTCGGGACCTGGGTTTCGCCTCGGCGTCCGAATCTTGCAGCGGCCGCTTCCATCTCGCTCGCAGGAGACAGAGCGCGCACGCCAGCCGCGGTCAACGCATAACCATCGGGACGACGTTCCACCAATTTCTCCCCCATCGCTTTCTCGAGCGTCCGAATGCGGCGGGATATCGTCGCGTGGGACAGCGACAATGCACGCGCTGCGGCTGACAGGCTCCCATAACGTGCTAGAGACACGAAGATACGGATGTCTTCCCAATCGAACGGTGTGCGGATTTGATCAGCCATTGTCGGAAATTAGCGAATGGTTCAACGAAAACATGCCGGTTAGCATGAGGCCTTCGATGAGCAACAGCATCTGTCGATGCATGAACGGCGGCTCGGGCGTTTGCTCAACGCAAATGCGCCGAAGCTCATCAAAGGCAAAAGGATACGTGATGCGTGAAGGAATCAAGGGTAAGGTGGTTTTGATCGTAGGCGGCGCGGGCGGAATCGGCTCTGCCGCGGCGAGAGCGTTAGCCGCAGACGGCGCAATCGTTGCCGTTGCGGACATAGACGAAAAGAGATCGGCGCTGCTGGTCCAGCAAATTCGTGCCGAGGATGGAGACGCCAGGCACTACAACGTCGACGTCACTCGAAAGAGCGATATCGAGCGGGTCGTCAATACCGTCGTCGCCGATCTCGGCAAGCTCGACGTGCTAATCAACAGCGCGGGCGTCATGTTGATTCGTCCGATGGCCGAGGTGAACACCGAGGAATGGGAAACCACGATTGACCTGAACTTGAAGGGGACCCTGTGGGGGATCGCAGCCGCCTTGCCCGTATTTCTGCGACAAGGCTTTGGCCACGTGATCAACCTGGGCTCGGTGCATGGCTTGAAGGTGTTTTCACCGGGTGGCGCCGTGCACTCTGCTTCCAAGTTTGCCATTCGAGCGCTCTCGGAAGGATTGCGAGCCGAGATGGCCCAATATTCAATCCGGGTGACCTCGATCACGCCCGGTGCAGTAGACAGTGGTATTCAGAACAAAACTACCGGCACAGACAGCGCCCGCATTCTGGAGATCTACAAAAAAGCGATCTCTCCCACAGCCGTTGCGCGTGCCATTATGTTCGCCATCGAGCAGCCGGCTGAAGTCGATGTCAACGAAATCGTCGTACGTCCCACTGCGCAACTCATCTGATTTCGTTTCATCGAGTGACGTCGCCGCGAGCGAACATCGGAGCGCGCCTTCACCGTGCACGTGCGGCCAGGCGCGCAATCATCCGGTCAGCCATCGCACGGTCGATGACTTCGAATGAGCGGCTCGTGCGCTCATAGGCGTACATGTCGCCCGTCGCGATGTCGAACCACCAGCCGCTCAATACCAGTGCCCCGGACGTGACCTGCTGATGAACTATCGGGTATGTCATCAGGTGCTCGAGTTGCACAAGCACGTTGAGTTGCGACAATTGATCGTGCGTTTTCAACGTCCCATTGAGCGGACCTTCGTTTTCGAGGCGAAACGCTGCGTTATTGGCGTGGAATAGCCATCTATCGAGATTCGGCGCTTTCAGCTTGGCGTTGTGTGCATATACGGCTTTCATCGCACCGCACTCGGAATGCCCGCATACAACGATATTCGCGACTTTCAGCACCAGCACTGCGTACTCGATTGCACTTGCCTCGGAGAGGTCGCCGGTAGAGGTTCCTTCCGAAGTTGCTGGTGGTATCAGATTGCCGACATTGCGCATCGTGAACAGATCGCCAGGATGGGTCGAGACAAGCAGGTCCGGCACAACCCGGCTGTCCGAGCACGTGATGAAGAGCGCATCGGGTGTCTGCGCAAGCGCCAGTTTGCTGAACTGCTTCGCGTATTGCGGCAGCATTTTCTCGCGAAACTCGACGATGCCCATTATCAGTTTGCGCATGGCTTGTCTCCGGAAGGGCTACTTAATAGTTATTCGTCGTCGAGACCGCCGAACCTCCAAGCCCTTGCGAGTCAGGAATGCGGGCCAACGCCAGGTCTTCCGGGAATGGATGATGCCTGGTGATCGCACGGTCGATCAGCATTAGCTCGACGCGCAATGCCTCATGACGATGCACCGGCAGACACTGGATGAGGTTCTCTATCGCCGCGCGCAGACGCCGTGCGATTTGAATGCTGCTCGCGCCATACTGACGTATCTCGCGGAAACTGATATGCACGAAATCTTCCCAATTGGGCGTTCGCAAGATCACCCGAACCCGCCCCGAACGATCCTCGATCTCTTCGACGCGCAAAGAACGTTTGCCCACCATGCGTAATAGCCGGTGCAACTGATCGATCGCAAGCACCGCCGTGGTCGGATCGTTTATCGCCGCCGACAGCGCTTTGAGCGCAATATCGACCAGGATGCGAAACGCGAACATAGGGTCCTGCTCCATCGTGCGCTCCGTCCCGAAAGCGACGAGCGTGCGCAGCTTGTTTTCGTCGATTGCGCCGAAGTTTCCGTACAAATGAAAGAGGGGTTCGTCCACCGCGACGAAATCACCGACTTGCGGCACGAATTCGATCACTACGTCAGCGCGCCGTGCCTTGGCCACCAGCCTTTCCAGATTCACGGCCAGAACGATGCCAGGCTTTCCGCGCTGACAAACAATGCGATCGGGTACGCCTCGCTCTTTGTGAAGTTCCGGCGCGACGACCACGCCCGTAGACGGGGAGGGGTAAACGCTCTCAATGACCGCGATTCCTTGCTCTCCGACGCGAGCCACGAGGCTGACAGGGCGCAAAAATTTTGCCGCGTAGTCGATCAAAAAGAGAAAAGCGACGACGGAAGTAAATCCGAATAGCGCTGCAATGAACACTTGCAGCTGGAGTACCTGATTCTCGCCCATCCAGCCGGCCGTTCTATTGGCGAACAGCAGTGTGAAAACGAATAACCCCGAAATGCTACGGATGACGTTATCGCGCAGCAATGTCGTCGCGATGATTCGCGGGGTGTATTGTCCCCCGGCGACCTGGATTGCGACGAGCAGCGAACCAAACGTGAATACGAGGAACGCCAGGTCTGCGGAAACGATGTCGCCGAGCAGTGACCGCGCACCCGTCATGGACAGTCCAAGAAGGCTGGTTTTTGCATCAAGGGTCCCTTGCCTCGTCATCCATCTTCCGATCATTTCAGCCACGGGCTTTACCACGGCATAGATCGCGATCGCAATGAGTGGCACAGTCCACAGCGAAGATCTCAGGTAGCTCTTCAAGCTGTACCAGCGATTCCAGTCCATGTCTGTTCTCTCTCTACACGGTTCATATCGCGGTGTGGCCGAAGGTATCCGCGGTGCGTCAGCCAGTATTTAGTGGAGGCTTCACGGGCGAGCGTGCACCGGGCTCAGATCAGTCCAAAACCGGCGCGAAGCAGGTTACGGACACGCAAACCTTCCCGATGCAATAAAACACTCGAACTTCAGGGTGGTCAATGAGACCTTGGTCCTGGACGTCGAGATTCCGGAATGGCGCGTCGATGGGCTCGTCCGCCCGAATATTTGTCGGCGCAAACGCGCCTTTTCTGGAAAACGCCGCAACGGCGCACTAATATGGTTTGAGGAACCAGTCGCAGACTGCAGAGGTCCTGATGAAAAAATCGGAAAGGCGGGTTGCGATCGCATTGGTCGGCGTCGCTCTATGGCTGAGCGGTCTTTATACGACTATCGTCGGCTTGCTTTACGATCGCCCGGCGGAGTTTCGCTACGGCGTACTCGCGATTTTTTTCGGTGTCGCAATCGCGGTGATTGCGCTTAACCTGATATCCATTCCAGGCCTGTCGAGCAAAAAGAAGCCGATCTCGCGATAGCGAGTGCGCCCCGAAGATCCCTCTTTGTTGTTCTGAGGAACACCCAACGCCGGCGGTCCCTGTAGCTGCGCATCGCAACTCGCGACCGCAAATCGATGCGGTACCCCGATGACACGGAAGTCAATGAGCGTGTTTAATACGCGTTATTGGTTCCGACCTGGAGTCCGCATGTCTATGTATGTTCTCGCATTGCTGATTGGCGTTGTGGCAGGGCTTCGCACGATGACTGCACCCACCGCCGTCAGTTGGGCGGCGTACCTCGGCTGGTTGCCGTTGCGGGAGACACCGCTCGCATTCTTCGGCTTCGCTGCCACGCCCTACATTTTCACGGTGCTGGCGATTGCGGAGTTCATCGTCGATCAGTTGCCCAATACCGCCAGCCGCACCGTGCCGATACAGTTCGGCGCGCGTCTCGTGTCGGGCGGGCTGAGCGGCGCGGCAATCGGCGCGGCGCACGGCGGTTGGGTCGGCGGCGTGATTGCTGGACTGGTCGGCGCAGTCATCGGTACATTGGGCGGCGCGAGAGCCCGCGGAGCCATGTCGCGCGCGTTTGGTCGCGACCGGCCGGCGGCGCTGGTCGAAGACGCAGTGGCGGTGGTCGCCGCCGCGTTGATCGTAATGGCCGTGCAGTGATCGGATCGAGAGGGACTTAGTGCCTTGCTCGAACGATATCGTCAAGTTGGTCTATCGGCACCGCGCGTGCGGCCCGCAATTTCACAGAGCCGGTGCGGCGCTCCTTTGCCTCGCGAACTTCTCGCCACTTACCCCGGCGTATCTGACAGGAGACCTCTCATGTGCCGCTGGCTCGCTTATTCCGGCAACCCGATTCAGCTTGAAACGGTGATGTTCAACGCCAAGCATTCCTTGATCGATCAGAGCCTGAATTCGCGGCTCGGCCACACGACCACCAATGGTGACGGCTTCGGGATCGGCTGGTACGGCCATCCGACCGACATACCTTTTCGCTACCGCTGCATTCAGCCCGCATGGAGCGACCGCAATCTGCGCGAAGCGGCGCGAGCGGTCCGCGCGCCGCTATTCGTCGCCCACATCCGGGCGGCGACCGACACGCCGTCGCAGGAAACCAACTGTCATCCGTTCCGTCATGGCCGCTGGCTGTTCGCGCACAACGGGCTCGTGCGTAATTATCCTGCGGTGCGTCGCGACCTGATGATCGCGATTTCGCCCGAACTGTTCCCTTCAATCGAAGGCTCGACCGACTCCGAAGTGCTGTTCTTCCTCGCGCTCACGTTCGGTCTCGAACTGGAACCCGTTACGGCTCTCGAGAGGATGGTGGGGTTCGTCGAAGAAACGGGGCGACGCCACGGCGTCGCCGAACCGTTGAACATGACCGTCTGCGCAACCGATGGCGAGCAGATCGTCGCCGTGCGCTACTCGAGCGAAAGACAGTCGCGCTCGTTGTTTCACAACACGTCGTTCCGCCACCTGCACCAGTTGTATCCCGACGATACGCGCATCGCGATGGCCGGGCAGGATGCGTTTCTGGTTCTTTCAGAACCGCTCGCCGATTTGCCCGGATGGTGGCAAGAGATTCCGGAGAGCACCGCGGTGGTGGCGCGCGGCGGCGAGATCGAGCGGTTCGCATTCGAGCCTCGCGGCGCCGCCGGTTAAGCCCGCGATTTGCATGGTCGGGCGTCAATACCCCTTGGTGTACAGCGACAGATGGTTACTCACCGAAGTTACGCCCGGCACGTTCATCGCCACCGTCGCGGCCTGCTCGATCTGGGCACCGTCGGGCACGCTGCCCGATAAGGTCACGACGCCGCTGCGCGCCTTGACGAATACGTTCGATACGTTGAAGTGGGGCGCTTTAGACAACGCTTTGCGAACATCGCGGGCCAGCTTCTTGTCGGACTGTGCCGTACTGCCTGAGCTTGCACCTGAAGCTGACGTCGTCGGCATCGCGTTGCTGGTTTGCGCGTAGACGTTCGAGGCCAGCGTCAGACATCCGGCGAAGACAAGCCGGCTCACGACGTGAAGTGTTTTCATGATTGCGTCTCCAGGTGGTTTTAATTAACTCTGAATCAAAGATAGCCAACGTTTCGTTCCGAATAAAGCCGTCTGTACGGTCGCGGCCAAACCTGACTTGAAGGTCTCGCGCCATTGACGAGTGAGCGAATGCGGCAGCGCTTAGCTAAGCGGGTACAACACACTCGGGCATAACGCTCCTTGGCGCGTGGCCATGATCATCGACTAAACCAGCGATACTGCAGCGTCAACGAAATGGACGTGAAGTCTCCGCCGGCGCGTGTGACGAGTCCGTGCGAGAAGGCCAACTTGGTCGACCAGCCTCGTGCAATGGGCACGGAGAACGTCATCCCGTATCGCATATTGGCCGATCGATCGGCGGCGTCGACACCGTTCGTCGTGGTTCGGCCGCCTGCTGCGTAGCCGATATCGCCCGCGACCCAGAGGCCGGGGCGAAAGCCGTAGCCCACGTGCAACTGAAAGATCATTAAAGGCGCCTGGCTGCGCTTCTTGCCGCGAAAGAAGTCATTGTTAGCCGTGAAAAACCACGCACCGGCGGACCCGTCCATGAACCAGTTTCCGAATGGCTGCGAGATGCCCAGTTCGGGCTTGAATGCCCATCGGTTTGCGCCAATGTTGACGAGCCTCGAATCCACATACTGCCCGGACGGCGCAATGACCGTCAGGCTCGTGCCAAGCGACGTAGTCGACTCCGGCTTCGTGAAAGCCTCGGGCGGCAACGGTGGATTACCGAAGACGTTGTAAGCGAAGCGAAGTCGCGTGTCTCCAATGCCGCTTCGATGTACTTCGGTGGGCGCGTCGATCACATTGCCGCTGACGTTGCCGCGCGCGAACGGCACCCCGACTCCGAACGAGGCTGTGTGACCGAGCAGATCGAAGGTCCTGACGTAGCCGAGCGTCAGCAGGTTGAACTGGGCCTGCACACCCGTAATCGGTAAAGACGAGTCCGTCAGTACATCGCCAGAAAGATGCGAGTATGTTGCGACCAGAAAATTGGTGCCTACAGGCGAAGGAGAATACGAGCGAGGTTCCAGTTCCTGTGAACACGCTGGGGCGTTGGCCAGTAGAGTGCCGAATGCACTTGCACACGCAAGCGCCCAACGGCACCAGATACGCGTCATCGTCGGCCTGAATGGACGGTCGAGCGCAGCGCGCGACCGCGCCCGAAAATGAACCGGAGTTGGCGAATCCAGCGTAACCGCTGGCTGATCCACCGGTAATACGACCTTGGTCTGATTACAGGAGTCGTACAGCGGTGCGACCATGAACAGACTCCGATCAAGATCAGCGTGGACTACGCTTTGCATTGGCCGTTAACGCGAGGCCGCTTGCTCATGCATGCCGCGAGAACATTGCCGTCGCGCATCCATAACAAGTACTGCCAGTCTTGATCAACGCGCAGATTCTTCGGGGACGCGAGAGATAAAAGCACGCCAGGAGCCGGCGATGAGCATGCTGTCATGGTTGCTGAACCACCACCGTCACGACGATCGAAGCGATCACCAGCAGATGAAGCAAATGTTGGAGCGCGTCGTCGGAATGAGCCCTCCATTACGTTTCGCCCGGAATTATGAGGCGCGTCTGTTGCCCGCGTTGACTGAAGCCGTGCGTTACATCGAGCGGCTCACTGCGGAAGTTCCCGCTGCGCACGAGGCGACTGCTGCCGCATGGTCCAGCGATCCCTGCATTCACGCCTTCTTTACGACGCCGCAGGACGTGTGTGCCGCATTGAGTCAATCAGAACACTTGCGGAGTTACTTCGAGGAGCATGCGGAATTGCTTGAGGTATTCGCGGTGTTGGGCATGGCCTTGCATCAGAGGCAGGTGTTCGGCGTTGCACAGCACGGCGTAGCCACCCGATCGGATGTCGCTCAAACTACCGTCAGTTTCAGCGATCATCAGGTGCGCGTATGCGGCGCAACCGATGCAGAACTTCGTCAACAGATCGTGCTGCGACTGCTCGACCAGTTGATGTTGCAAGGCCTGCAAAAAATCGAAACCGACGAATCGCGGCGTAATGCCCTTCAGGAAGAGCGCGCATTGTTGAGAGCACGCCTAATGCTATTGGAGCGGCAAGCCGCTGGCGTGCAGTCCATGCTGGGAAGCAAAGCGCCGCCGAGCGTCGGCGAGATGGCGAGTGCCCAGGCGCAACTCGACCGGAACGAACAGGAACTGGCGAAGCTCGGTCTCAAGACGGAGACCATCGAGCGTGGACTGGGTCTGATATGCGAAGTACTGTCTTCGCCGGGGCCATACCTATGCGTGCAACAGAAAAAGCTGCGGCTAGACCCGATGAATATCGTGGCCGATGGTACGGATGGTACGAATGGAACGGGCGGTCGGGAGGCGAACGAGGTCGAGTTCACGGTCGTGCAACTGCCTGAGTCCGCCAACCTGACCCGTGCGTTTGCATTGCTGCGCTTCAAACGCAGTGATCTTCTCCCTGAACGGGATATGTTTGGAGAGGCGAGGCGGCTGCTGATCTGAGGCTGGGAAGCGCGTAACCCATTCATAGCGGATGAGTTATTGCGCTGAGTGCCGCTCGAGGTAATCATCGACGGCACTCCCCACGGTCGGATGAAATTGCGCATCGCCGAGCACATCGGACATTTCGAAACGTCTGAGCTTGTCTCGCACAGGATCCTTCATTTCCGCAAAGTGCAACTCAATGTCGCGCTTGCCTAGTGTTCGCGTCAGTTCTCTGAGCATGTCTGCCGAAGTCACATCGATGCTGGTGACAGGCTCGGCAGCCACTACGATTGTGCGCACGGGCGTTGGAGAGGTATCGACGGCTTCCAGCAGGCATTCCTGAAAAAGCTCGGCATTGGCGAAAAACAATGGCGCGTCCCAGCGGAATAGAAGCAGTCCCGGAATCCGCAAGGCATGCGGATAGCGCTCGATGTCATGGTAGCCGCGAAGGTGTTCCACGCGTCCGAGAATGGCATAGTGGGGGCGCCAACCGTCCCACAGGAACTCTATGACTGCGATCACAATTGCGATGCAGATACCGGGAATCGCACCGAAGACGGCGACGCCCACGAAGCAGACAATGGAAAGCCAGAACTCCCATTGCTGGATTCGAAAGATGCGGCCGAGGTCCGCAAATTCGAACAGGCCGAGGGCTGCGGCAATGACGACAGCGGCGAGCGCGCTATTGGGCAGGTAGCGCATCAGATTGGGCGCGGCGATCAGAAGGATTGCTACCGCCACCGCGCCGACAACACCTGTCACCTGCGTTCTCGCGCCCGCTGCTTCGGCCACGGGTGTTCGCGAAGAACTGCTGCTGATCGGAAAGCCCTGAAAAAAGCCAGCTGCTAAATTGGCCGCTCCCAAGCCGACCATCTCCTGGTTGGGATCCACATGTGTATGAAATCGCGCAGCGAAGGTCCGTGACAGCACGCTGGTATCCGCAAATGAAATCAGTGCGACCGCACAGCCGCCCAACAGAATCTTGATGGGATCGGCATCGCCGATCGATGGCAACGCGAATGACGGGAGACCTTGTGGGATCTTGCCGAGTACTTTGACGCCTCGGCTGTCCAGATCGAAAACGATAACGCTTAGCGTCGCGACCACGACGGCGATAAGAATACCCGGCACTTTGTCGAAGCGTTTTAGCAACAGTATCAGCGCGAGGCTTCCCGCACCGACCGCGAAGCTGTACCAGTTGGTTTTGCCGTCGACGATTGCGGCGCCAAGCGACAGCAGATCACGCAAGGGTCCGCGATCGTCGAAGGAAATGGCAAAGAGTTTGGGTAGCTGGCTGATCAGGACAGTCAGCGCAATGCCGTTCATGTAGCCGTATCGAATCGGCTTGGAGAGCAGTTCCGTAATGAAGCCGAGGCGGAGAAGCCCCATCACAATACAGAAGAGGCCAGAGACGATCGCCATCATGCTGGCTATCGCGATCGCGCGAGACGGGTCGCTGCCGGCGGTAGCAATAACGACGGCAAGAATCGGCGCGGCCAGCGCGGAGTCGGGACCGAGAACCAGAATCCGGCTGGGGCCGAAGACGGCATAAGCCAGTAACGGAACGATCGTCGCATAGAGACCGTAAACGCCAGGCACGCCGGACGCCTCGGCATATGCGATACCCACGGGTACGAGCATCGTGGTGAGCACCAGTCCCGCTGCGAGATCGTTAGGTAGCCAGTTGAGCCGATATGTCCGAAGCATCGTCAGACCGGGCAGCCAACGCAGCCATCGCCGCGCGGGCGCCGCAGTCTGTCCACCTTCCGGAACAGGATGGTCGGATTGCATTTGTCGGATGGTTGAGGAAAAAAGTCGCGATATTGAGTGTTCCGCACTGCCATTTCCGCATCAAGGATAGGCGAGTCAGTCGGGCACGGTGAATGGGACCATGGTCCAATATCTCCCGCAGCAGGCGATGCGTAGACAGGCGTTGACATGCATATTTACCGGTTACGAGTATTGACGCTCGTGACCGGCGGACCCGGTTTGCCAGCGCATGCAGTCCCGCGACGCAGCACGGTATCGGCAGCCGTTGACGGCAGCAAGCTTTGGCTCCGAGCGCCGCTTTTAAATAGATCGCGACATTAAGCAGAAATGCGCCCAGAATGAGGAGGAGAGCGGCCTCTTCGTGGCCGCCGAAACGGGGGAACAAAATGGCAAAAGGTCAACTGCGTAGTAACCGCGAGGCGAAAAAGCCAAAACAGCCGAAGAAGTCACCATCACCGGGAACGGATCTGTTCAGGACGCCTGCCTCCAAGTCTGCCGTACCGAGTGCGGTAGCGAAGAAAAAGTAACGACACGCGCACGTGGCGGGCAGCCGCTTTGCCCCATGTGTGTGCGCATTTCAACAAGGTGTACGAGAGCTAGTTAGAAGCAGCGTCGCTGCGATTTCGCGTGCACCTTTTTCCTGTTTTTGGCGAGTCACCATCAGCAGAATTGTTATCGCTGATCCGTCGCTCGATCCACCCGACCCACGTCACCGCCGGCACCCGGCATATCCAGCGCGCAGCGCGTCACGTGTTTTATCAATGAAAGGATGGTCCGATGAAACTTCGCGTGGGCTATGAGCTGGTCTATGAGTGCGCACAGCCGACACCGATGATGTTGATGCTGAACACACACTTTTCGCACGCTCAGGACGTGTTGTCCGCCGATCTTCTGGTTGTGGATCCGCCAGTGGCCATTACGCAGTATCGCGATAGCTTCGGCAATCTGTGCAGCCGCCTTGTTGCACCTCAAGGGGCGATCTCGCTTTCGACAAGCGCGCTGCTCAACGTCTCCGATCAGCCGGAGACGCGCGGTCCTTTTGACTATCAGCACGCCGTCGAAGCGCTCCCGGACGAGTGTCTCGCGTTCTTGCTCGGCAGCCGTTATTGCGAAACGGATCTGCTTTCCGACATTGCGTGGAAACTATTTTCCGGCACGCCACCCGGCGGTGCACGGGTTCAGGCGATTTGCGACTACGTGCACCGGCATATCGAATTTGGCTACGAATTCGCGCGCCCGACCAAAACCGCATTCGATGCATGGCAGGAACGCAAAGGCGTCTGTCGCGATTTCGCCCATCTGGCTGTGGCGCTGTGCCGTGCAATGAATATTCCGGCACGCTACTGCACCGGCTATATCAGCGATGTCGGCGTGCCGCCGCCCTGGAGCGCAATGGATTTTGCGGCATGGTTTGAAGCGTATGTCGGCGGCTCATGGCAAACCTTCGATCCGCGCAATAACGTGCCGCGTATCGGTCGGGTACTGATGGCGCGTGGCCGCGATGCCGCCGACGTGGCAATCAGCAACACGTTCGGCCCGACGAAGCTCATCAAATTCGACGTTCACTGCGCGGCGGAATGACGGGCGGTTCCGGCGCAGCCTGGAGCGAGGCGGTCGACACACGTTCGACACATGCTCGACGCCTCGCGGTGACATGTGTCGCCGGCCGAGTTAGCTGCCCCGATAAATGTCGCAAGACAAGCCAACGATACAAGGACCCCCGTCTCGCCCTCTGCCGCTTGCGGCGGAGCCGCCGGGTTGCGGTCCGAGAGAGTCGTACCCGGGTGTCGCTGCCGTAGGTTGCGACATTGCAGGTTGCGACATGGTCGTACCTGATCCGTCGCTATTCTGGACAGGCTGGCCAGTTTGCGAATACGCGAGACCCGATGCAGCGGACATTACCGTGGCAACCAGCATTGAAGATAAGGAAACTTTCATTTTTAACCTCAGTTTGAAGCACGATCCGGTATAGATCGATAGGATCACGAATCGAACCGTGTAGGTTGAATTACATACCTTCTTTTGACCCCTTTGTGCCGCAATTGCCTAATTGCGTGTCGATTGTAAGAACGGGCAGCGTCGCGGCTCAACTTCTAATGCTCCGCTTGCTGCTGGCCATAAGTCGACTCCCAACCACCGCCGAGTACCTTGCAGAGCGTGATGAGATCAGTGGCGGCGTTCGCTTTGCTGTGTTCAAGATTACTCTGAGCGTCGAGCAACTGCTTCTGCACGTTGAGCACGTCGAGAAAATCGACGGCCCCTGCTTTGTACCGTTGCCGTGCGATCGAAAGCGCACTCTGATTCAGGCTGACCACTTGTTTGAGCCGATCGTTGCGGCGCTGTTCGGCGTCGTACACGACAAGCGCATCGTCCACCTCGCGCCAGGCCTGCAGCACCGTGCGCTTGTAGACGATAGCGGCTTCCTGCTGTTGCGCCTCGCGCAAGTGCAGTGTTCCCTTCAGGCGGCCGCCCTCGAAGATTGGAAGCGTTATTGACGGCCCGATCACGAATTGACCCGACGCCCAGTCTGCGAGACTCGAAAGCTGAAGGCTCTGAAATCCCGCGCTGCCATTGAGCGATATGCGCGGATAAAAGTCTGCCTTAGCCATACCGATAGTCGCGGTCGCGGCGTGCAATTGCGCCTCGGCTCTCCTGATGTCCGGCCTGCGTTGCACCACTTCCGACGGAAACCCGATAGGTACCTGACGAGGCAACGCGGGAACATCACCGGCCTCGCTGAGCATCTGCTGTAGTCCACCCGGCTGCATTCCCAGTAACACGCCAATTGCATTGATCGTTGTTTCGCGGCTCGCCTCAAGAGTCGGAATGAGGCTCTCGATCGACTCTGCCTGCGCGGAAGCGTTGGCCACGTCCAGATTCGTAGTGACGCCTTCACGTACTCGCGTCTCTGTGAGCTTCGTGGCATCGCGAGCGATCGCAAGGTTCTGCTTTGCTATTTCCAGCAGAGCCTGAGTGTCGCGCAGCTGAACATAGTCTCGCGCAAGTTCCGCGCGTGCAGACAACAGCACAGCATTCCGGTCCTGATAAGACGCCTCGCTCATCGCGGTGGCGGCCTCCACGCCACGCCTTACTCGTCCCCAGAAATCGAGTTCCCACGACGCGTCGAAGCCGAACTGATAAAGGTCGTATGCCGGCGAGCCTTTGTCGCCAGGCAATGCCGCCACGCCGGTCGGCGAGGCACCGGAAGCAGACTGGGTTTGTGTTCCCGTGGGAGTAACGCCGAGCAACGAGAGGATGCCGTTCATGCTGCCACGCTCGCGGT
This sequence comes from Paraburkholderia sp. SIMBA_053, assembly GCF_046534895.1. Taxonomy (NCBI): domain Bacteria; kingdom Pseudomonadati; phylum Pseudomonadota; class Betaproteobacteria; order Burkholderiales; family Burkholderiaceae; genus Paraburkholderia; species Paraburkholderia sp. SIMBA_053. The sequence goes on from NZ_JAWRXU010000002.1 coordinate 119,175, forward strand.
TATATGAGGCGGCTCCATTGAGGCTGGGATATTCCTCGGCGCCGACGATGCGTCTCTCCGCCCGGCTTTGCAGCAGGCGAGCGGACGCCGCCGCTACATCGAGGTTCGCATCACCCAGACGTTCTTCCAGCGAATTCAGCGTGGGATCGTTAAGCAGCTTCCACCAGTCGGAGTTGAATTCCGACTCGACCGGGCGGCTCGCTGCTTGCGCGGACTGTGTTCGATTGAACACATCAGGTGCAGCGGCCTCTGGGCGCTCGAAGTTGGGCCCGACCAGACACCCGCTTAGCGCAAAGCACACCAACACAGCCAATGCCGGTGTACGGACGGAAAACTCGCGCGCGTTCATTTGAGGTCCGCCTCCTTCATCGACACATCGGCGGGTTTGCCGACAGCGACTTCAGTCTCGACAGAAAGCCCCACGCTCAATGCAGATGCCGCTTGCTGACCCGGGTCGATGCTGATCTTGACCGGCACGCGCTGCACCACTTTCGTGAAATTACCGGTCGCGTTGTCGGGCGCGATAGGCGCAAAGCTGACGCCGGTAGCGGGCGCAAGACTGTCGATATGGCCTCGAATAACGACGCCCGGAAAACTGTCGACCTTAATGCGCACTGTAGCTCCCGGGCGCATTCTTGCAAGCTGGTTTTCCTGAAAGTTCGCGACGACATATGCATCCGTAAGCGGCACGATGGCAAGAAGCGGGGCACCCGGCGTAATGAATGCGCCAACGCGTGCCGAACGTCTTCCGACCTTCCCGTCTATGGGCGCACGAATCTCCGTATAGGAAAGGTTCAGCTTTGCCTGCTCCAGAGTGGCCTGCGCATGCGCGAGGGCGCCGGCTGCTTTATCGCGCTGCGTACGCAGCACGTCGAGGTTTTGCTGGGTGGCGACGAGTACTGCGCGATCGCGCGACTGTTGTGCGAGTTGCTCGGCCAGTGCGCTCGATGCACGCTGTTGTTCCTGCGTCGTGCCCGCGCCGGTTTCGGACAGATTGCGATAGCGCGATGCATTTGCTTGCGCAAACTCGATGGCTGCTTCGTCCGAGCGAAGCGTCGCGCGGCCCTGATCGACGAGCGACGGATGTCGCGCAATCTCTGCGTCGTAGTTCGCAACGGAGGCTTTCGCGGCGGCCACGTCAGCCTCGGCGCTCATGAGCGCTGCCCGGAAGTCACGGTCGTCGATACGCGCGAGCAGTTGGCCGGCCTTCACCTGCTGGTTATCTGTGACCGGCACGTCAGACAACTGGCCTGCGATGCGTGACGCCACCAGAGTGAAATCGGCGGTGACATACGCGTCGTTGGTCGACTCGCTGCCGGGCTCGGCCCACAGCCATATACAAACAAGTGCAACGACGCAGGGAACCACCACATACGCGGCGAGCCGAAGCGTTTTCAAAGGGAGTCGGAAGACAGTTGACATATGTTCGTCGATCAGCGGGAAGAGGGAGGCGTGGTGCACCAGGGCGGATAGATACGCGTCGGTAACACGGGCACGAGAAGAAGCAGGGCTATCGCGATGCAGCCCATCACGCGATAAAGGTCCGCGGATGTCAGCACGACGGACTGCTCGTGAATACGATGCGCAAGTGCGGCGAGGAGGCCGTGATCTTCACCGACGCTTTGCGCTGTAATCAGTGCGCTATTGCCGAGCCGGTCAACGAGCATGCTCGAATGAAAGTGCTGGCGAGCGGTACCTAGCCCCTCGATGAGACTGGTCGCTACCACTCCTGCGAAAACCTTCACCGTGTTGAACATGGCGGATGCAAACGGGCCATCTGTTGGAGCGAGACCACCGGTTACGCCCATCAGGATCGAGAGGATCACCATGGGTTGTGCTGCAATTTGCAGCGATTGCAGCCAGTAGAAGTTATCGCGCACCCACTCTGACGTCATGAAGCTTCCCATGAAGCAGGTGACGCCCATCAGCGAAATTCCTACGGCGAGAATCCACCGGCGGTCGATCCGCTGGATGTTCAGAACGGCCGCAGTCAGAGGCAGCGCAATTAATAGAGGCAGTGCGACGAGCAGCGCCAACGGCGTCGTTTGAAGCGGCCGGTAGCCGTGTACTTTCGCAAGGTATTGGGACGGGATGACGGCGATGCCGGTCAGCAGGATCACGGCCCCCGCGAGCGTAAGAAGGCCGTGCGTGAAGTTTCTCCGGCCAAGTAGACGCAGGCCGAAAAACGGCAGCGGATGAAACCACTCGTTCACGATGAATGCGATCAGCAGCAATGCACCACCGCCGAGCATCACGCGGATAAAGCCGGAATTGAGCCAGTCCAGCCGGTCGCCCTGTAATAAACCAATGACCAGCATCGCAACTGCAGGACAGCCTGTCACGAATCCGCTCCAGTTGAACGATTTGAAGCGTTCGAGTTTGAGCGGCTCTACAGGAAGCCCTTGCTGGATCGCGATACAACTCAGCAGGCCTAGCGGCACGATCTGCCAGAAAGTCATCCGCCAGTTCACATATTCAGTCCACAGCGCGGCGAGAGGAATTCCGAGTGCCGGCCCGAAGGTTGCAGTCAATGCATAGCCAGCAAGTCCATAGAGCTTGATCTTCGGCGGAAGATAGCGCAGTGCTGCGATGATCAGCATCGGCGGAAGACAACCGCCGGCTATTCCCTGGAGTACTCGAAGCACATACAGCGTCGGCAGATTCGGTGCCAGCGGGCAAAGAAATCCGAACACCATGGTGGCCACTACCGCGCCGATCGTGAACCGCTTGAGCGTGAGCGTCATCGCGAACCACGGCGCAAATACCATCGTGGTCACGTTTGCAGCCTCGAAGAGAGCAGTCAGCCACGTTCCGTCGTCGTGTCCGATCGACAGCGCGCCGCGGATGTCCGTCAGCGCGACCGCCGTCACCTGCTCATTGACTATCGCCAGCAATGAGGAGAGAAGCATCCCAACCAACCCGATTGCGAGGCGAGGCGATAACGCAGATGTCGCAGCGTTCTTTGGAGCTGGACTGTCTGCTTCCCGTAAGGCGACCGGTGCCGACGAGCCGACTTCCTCCGGTTCTGCCGTTCCAGTTGTCCGTGGCGTTGCGATGTTCATGAGGTCTGCAGATCTACCAGAATGGTTGGGCTTTTGCGCCGGGCACCGGGATTGCCGACGCTCGGTAGTGTTAAATATCGAGCGGAATCGGCGTACAGGTCACTTCTTTCCCCTCGTAGTTCCGGCGCGTCCGTTCAACGTATTTCAGCGCCGCGGGACTACCGCATCGAGGTTGATTAATTCTAGGAGACCAACTGATCTTCATGAAAGACAATGGAGCTTGTGCATTTGGCCATTCCGTTTGCGAATCGGGCCAATGAGTCCGAGCGCCCTCATGCATGCGCGTGTTCTGGAATAGTCTCTTTCGATTCGACGAGCCAATCGACATGGGTTGTGCTGGAGACAGTACGAAGACGTGTAACTCGCCACGAAGCGTACGGTGGCCATTTCTGATCGTTTTTGGGCCAACGCAAGAATGCAGGCTTTCCAATGGCAAATACGACACCCATAGTTAGGACGAGCCGGCGATGTGCCGTCGCGCCATGCTTCTTCTGAAAGGTGCATCGCCATGAACCGTGTGCTGGTTTGCATGCAGCCTGATCTCTGGTGCGGAGAACGTGTGCAGCCGTAATGCTATTGACTGGAGAGGTGAGACATGAAATTTTCGGTGAAGAAAGACATTCACACAGACGACGTCCCGACCATTGAGCATGCAATGAAGATGGTCGACGCAGACGCCAAAGTTAGCGTGAACGTCGATGCAAAAACCGTGAGCGTCGATTCGTGGTTAATGCCGGAGGAGTTCCTCGTTGCTTTCGTTGACGAAGACTATGACGTGCGCATTGTCGAGGCATAGGCTGACGGTACTCGGGCGTATCGAGAGGCAGTGTAGAGCCGCCTCCCGATTCGCCCCGCGCGCTAGGCAGCGGGCTGCGCGTCGCTGAAGTATTGAGGTGCTTCACGGCGATCGAACATTCCATACTCGCGCACCACACGAATATGTCGCAAATGCACGTTGGCCGGCAGCGTGGCTCCTCGTTGGAACACCTGCGCGGCTTCTAGATCGCGCCATGTCAGCACCGCAATCACGTCGCCTGGCGTCATTAGCGCATCGAATACGTCCCACGCAACCAGACCGGAAGCCGCAAGGTCGAGTCCCATTGACTTCACAACTGCCTCTGCTCCTGCCTGTCTGAGCCACTCCGGCGCATACGTCGCAGCGAGTAACGTGACCGCAGTGCCTGCTCCTGTCTCAGTTACATCGAGACGTTGTTCAAGCAGCACTTCTCCCTCAGGCAGGCAAGTGTCCTCGACGACTTGTCCAATTCGCAGGCGATAGTCGGAAAACACTCGGTCGCGCGCTGCCTGTTGGACCTGATGATGCTTCGTCGTGGTGCGCCAGCGCACGAGGGACTTTTCATCGCGCCACGTTGACAGCGAAAGCAGCCACCCGTCGCGCGTCAAACTTGCATAGCGGTTGTTGTCGATAAAGCCCACGATCTTTTCGAGTTCTGGGCGTAGCATCTTTGCCATGCCGAGATACAGATCGAACTGTTCACGTAGAGGATGTACTTCGAGCATTGCAGAAAACATTCCGGACTCTTCCTTTGCTTAGCGATACGATTGACCCGCAGTCGGGCGATTGGCTGCATTGATTGTCCGTGACGCATCGAATTTACTGAAGCGCAAGCGCGCCCCATATTGGGCCAATAAGTTCGGCAAATTTGCCATTCCGCTGGCGCGTGTCACCACAGTCGCCGCGCGGAGACGAGCGTCTTCTTCCGTCAGACCAATAGTGCGGATGCGGGCATAGCTAGCACAGCGAACACTTTGTGCATTGCATCTGCGTCTTCCTTAAATAGCCTGCGCTCGGCCAATCCCGGTCTTCTTTGGGCCAAGGTGAAGAAACGAAGCATTCCGGTGCCTACAATCGCGAGGGGCGCAGCAGATGACCGATGGGGAGTTGAAATGGACAAATTGCGCGAGATGGAGGTCTTTGTAGCCATCGTCGATCGTGGCAGCTTTACGGGTGCATCGGAGAAGCTCGGAATGTCGACACCGGCGGTCTCACGGGCACTGAATTCGCTTGAAGCGCGGCTTGGCACGCAACTGCTCGCACGGACCACTCGCACGGTTCGGCCAACTGACGCAGGCGTCGGCTACCTCGATGCCTGCCGTAAGGTGCTGGACGCTATTACCGAGGCCGACGCGAATGTCGCTGCAGACCACCTGAATCCTGTCGGCACGCTGACGGTATCGGCGCCTGTTCTATTCGGGCAGCGGTTCGTCGCGCCCTTGATCAACGCGTTCGCGCTGCGCTACCCCGAGGTCAACGTCAATGCCGTGTATGCCGATCGCACGACTCGGCTACTGGAAGAAGGCGTGGATATTGCAATTCGTATCGGCCATCTTGGAGACTCGACGATATTTGCCGTTCCTCTAGGCACGGTGCGACGCCGGACCTACGCGGCGCCGGCGTACATTGCTGCGCATGGTGAGCCCAGCCATCCCAGGGACCTGATGAACCACCACTGTGTGTCGTTTACCGGCGTGTCCAGTCCGTTCGAATGGGTGTTCAACGAGAATGGATCAAGACTGCCGGTGCGGCTTCAGCCACGCATGATTGTCGACCTGTCTCCCGCCGCGGTGCTGGCGGCACTCGATGGCGTAGGCATCACTCAACTGCTCTCGTATCAAGCGGCGCCAGAGGTGCTCGATGGCAAGCTGCGGGCTCTCCTGACGGCGTTCGAACCCGAGGCTGTGCCAGTGAATCTGCTGCACATCGAGCGGCGGGGCGCGAGCGGCAAGGTGCGCGCGTTTGTGGATTTCGTCACCGAGAGCCTGCGCAGCAATCCGCACCTTCAGGACGAAGACGCAACGGCCACGTAAAGTTCGCGATAGGCACTCACCAGCGAATCGAGGCTATATGCACGATTGAGGCCACTCGGGTTAGGCAGCACCCATGCGCGCGCACCGCCGAATCTATCGGCCTGCAATCCCCATTGGATATCGCGCCTGCCGGACATTGCCGAGATCGCCATCTTCCCGAGAAAGGCAACATACCGCGGCGCATACCGTTCGATTTTGCGCTGGAAATCAGATGCGGCCGCTTCTATCTCCAGTCGCGAAAGCTCGCCTGCTCGCGCAGTTGGACGCGAGACCGCCGTGGTGAGTCCACAACCATAACGGAGCAAAGTACAGTCGTCTTCAGGACGAATCTGTTGCGGAGTAAAGCCTGCGAGGTGCACCGTCTGCCAGAAGCGGTTGTTTCTACCCTCGAAGTGGTGACCTGTCGCTGCAGCACGCATGCCAGGATTTATTCCACAAAATATCAGCGACAAACCTGGCTCGAGAACATCCGGAAGCGATTGAGCGTCGATTGCGCAACTCACGAATAGCTCGCGCTTTGAGCCGCCACCAGCATGCCGCTGCCCGTATCTGTCCGCGGGTGCGACTCGACCGTGCCGCGGAATCGTTGGCGATATTGTTTTGGCGTGACATTGAGTCGACGGGCGAAGGTGGTACGCATTTGCGTGGCACTGTGAAAACCGCACTTGAATGCGACGGTTTTTAGCGGAGCGTCCGAGTCTTCGAGCAGCTTTCTCGCCGTATCTACGCGAACCTGTTCGACAAACGCCGAAGGCGTGACCTTCGCATACTTGGCGAAGAGGCGGGAGAAAGTGCGTCGGCTGACCGAAACAGCGGTGGCGAGCTGTTCGATCGAAAGAGTGTCGGTTATATGCTCGGTCACATACTGATGCACTTTGCCGATAATCGGATTGTCATCCTTGCCGGCGCCGATGTAAGGGCTGTACTGCGATTGACCGCCTTCCCGCTGGATATATACAACAAGGCGTTTTGCGACACGCACCGCCATTTCGTGTCCCCAGTCTTCGGCCACGAGCGAAAGACAAAGGTCGATTCCCGCTGTCACGCCAGCAGATGTAAACAGCCGGCCGTCACGAATGAAAATCCGGTCGGGCTGCACGCAGGCCAGAGGGAAGTCGCGCGCGAGGCGGGCGGCTTCTGCCCAATGGGTCGTTACTTGCTTGCCGTCGATCAGTCCCGCGTGTCCCAGCACAAACGCGCCGTTGCACACCGAACCGAACCGTGCCGCGCCATATGCCTGCGTTTGCAACCATTTCAAAAAGTCGTCCGTTGGCTGGTAATCGGGCAGGGTCGGTCCTCCCGCGACGAGAACCATATCGAACTGGGCGAGAGAATCGGCAAAAGCCGATGGCACGGAAAGTTGCATCCCGTTGGAGCATGTCACGGTGCCGGCTTTGCTTCCGACAAGCGACACCTCATAGCGTTGATGCTCGGAGAGATTTGCATTCGCTTCCGCGAATACATCGAGTGGGCCTGCAACGTCCAGTGCCTGCACACCATCGAATACGACAATGGCGACTTTCATGCCGTGACCTTCATCAAATAGGAATGCGCTTCCGTTACCAGCATGGGCCGACGCTCCTTGATGGGGGCGCCATGCAACGCGATAAGCGACGGCAACGAGCGATGGCTTAGCTTACAGCAACCGCCACATGCGGCGCCCGCCGTAACCGTTAAATGACTTTTGCGTCAGTGTAAAGAACGGACAAAAACTCACGGCAACGCCGGCGGCACGAAGTGGCCCAAATTCCGCGCTGATTGGCCAGGTATCGCGGGTTCTATGCATTCCGGGGCGACGTCGATTGGTTAAAGTTGATTTGAAGGATCGATCTAGTTGAGTGCACTCGCGGAGTAACGGCGCATGCGTGTCGGAATGATGGTGTATTCAGGTTTTCAACTGCTCGAGGTGAGTTGCCCAATGGACGTGTTCCAGGAAGCGAACCGTGTATGCGGCGCCGCCTTCTACGAGCAGCACGTTGTCGGGCCGCGTCCCGGGCCGGTTACATGCTCGAACGGCACCGCGGTGGGCACCACAGCATCTCTGCGCGATTTGCAGACATCGTTCGACATTGTCATGGTGCCCGGTTCTCCGGCGACAGGTTCGGAGCGCGAGCACCGCGAACTGGTGAATTGGCTAACGAACGCTGGACGCATCGCGAGAAAGATCGCGTCGGTATCGAACGGTGCTTTTCTCGTGGCGCGCGCGGGTCTTGCGAACGATCGCTGGCTGACCACGCGTGAGTGCGACGCACAGCGTCTTGCAAGCGAGTATCCATCGGTACACGTTGTAACGGATCAAATCTGCTTGAAAGACGGCAACCTTTATTCGTCGGGCGGCGTGAGTGCCGGTATCTATCTCGCGTTGGCTCTCGTCGGAGAAGATCTGGGCGAGCACATCGCCGGCGACGTTGCGAAAGCACTATTGCGTCCAGGCATTTGAACCGAAGCGTGTACCGCAAGGTGCTGGAACGACCGCGTTTCCTTTTTCGCAATGCCACGGCGTTCCGGTGGCCCGGATGTGTTCTCTTTTGGCCCGTAGAGCGCCTGCATCGTTGAGCGTGCTGTTTCGAACATTGGCAGAATCGTCTTCATGTTCTTCCGGTCCATCGCCGGTAAGACCTGGCCGTCGATCCCAAGGCGGTTCTCCACACGAGTCAGCCATGACCACCAATCTGAACGTTGCTTCACAAGTCTGTCCGGCACCAACGCTTCCCGGCGAAGCAATGTCGGGCGCCGACATTATCCTGCGCGTACTTGCGGAGCAGGGCGTCGATACGCTATTCGGATATAGCGGCGGCGCGATCCTGCCGACTTACGACGCAGTGTTCCGTTTCAACGAATCACACGCCGCACGCCCTGAACGCCAGATCAAATTCGTCGTGCCGGCCAACGAACAGGCGGCGGGTTTCATGGCGGCCGGCTATGCGCGCGCGAGCGGAAAAGTAGGTGTGTTCATGGTGACGTCCGGGCCTGGCGCGACCAATGCAGTCACGCCGATCGCCGACTGTAACGGCGATTCGATTCCCGTCGTCCTCATATGCGGGCAGGTGCCGCGTGCGGCAATCGGCAGTGACGCTTTCCAGGAAGCGCCGGTCTTCAACATCATGTCGGCCTGCGCCAAACAGGTGTTTCTCGTCACCGACCCCGCCAAACTCGAACAGACATTGCGCACGGCATTCGAAATCGCGCGCACCGGCCGCCCTGGTCCGGTCGTGGTAGATGTGCCAAAAGACATCCAGAACTGGGTCGGTCAATATCGCGGGCAAGGCACCTTGCACTTTCGCGGCTACTCCGACCGGTTGCGATTGGTGGCTAACGGTTCTCGTCTTGACGAGCAAAAAGGCGCCCAGTTCTTCGATCTCCTTGGACAAAGCGAGCGACCGCTCCTGTATGTGGGCGGCGGTGTTATCGCGGCAGGCGCAACGGCCGAACTGCGTCAGCTCGCGGAGCGTTACGAGATCCCGGTCGTGACGACGTTGATGGGCCTCGGCGCGATGCCAGCGCAACACCCGCTATCGCTCGGCATGCTCGGCATGCACGGCGCCGCCTGCGCGAATTACGCCGTTGAAGATTGCGACTTCCTGATTGCTGTGGGCGCACGATTCGACGACCGGGTCGCGGGCGGCCGACCGGACATGTTTGCGGCAGGCGCGCGACACGTCGCACATATCGACATCGACGAGGCGGAGATCAACAAGGTCAAGCGCGCGCATTGGAGTCACATAGGCGACGCGAGGCAGGCATTGCGCGCATTGATGGAGCACGAGTCCGTTGCTTTGTCGTCCGCCCTATGGATCGGATGGGTGACGGAACTGAGGCAGCACCACGGCATGAACTATGACCGCAGCAACCCGCTGATTCAGCCGCAGCGTGTGATTGAAAAACTCAGCGAAATCACAGGTGGCCGCGCGATCATCAGCACAGGTGTAGGCCAGCATCAAATGTGGACCGCACAGTTCTACCAGTTCACCGAGCCGCGAAGCTTTCTTACCTCGGGCAGCATGGGCACGATGGGATACGGTCTGCCCGCCGCAATCGGCGCTCAACTGGCGCGGCCTGATGCGCTGGTTATCGACATCGACGGTGACGGCAGTATCCGCATGAACGCTGGAGAACTCGAAACGGCCAGCACGTACGGCGTTCCAGTAAAAGTCTTGCTGCTCAACAATCGCGGTGACGGGATGATTCGCCAGTGGCAGCGTCTCTTTTACGAAGGACGTACTTTCGTGAGCGACAAGGCTCTTCATCGCAAGGACTTTGTGATGGCGGCGCGCGCGGACGGCTTCGAGTTTGCCTGTCGCGTCGAAACACCGAGCGAACTCGAAGAGAAACTGAAAGCATTCGTGGCGTTCGAGGGACCCGCTTTTCTGGAAGTGATGATCGATCAGAACGCCGACGTATTTCCAATGGTAGGTCCGGGTCAAAGCTATTCGAACATGATTACAGGGCCGTTCATACCGTCGCGATCCGATCCGGAACCACGAAAGGAAGGGGCGGTGCGCCTTCAGGCTGCGGACATGTTCTGAGCATGCTTTCGATGCTTTCTATTTCCATTCCGGGCAAAACGCCATGATTGATGTCGACCTGATTCACAAGGCGCTAGCCAATCCCTTCCGGCGGCAGATTCTCGCGTGGTTGAAGACGCCGGACGAAGTTTTTGCACAGGGTCACATCGATTTCAGTCATGGCGTTCCACCGAACGCGATTCATGCGCGCAGCGGATTATCGCAGTCCACGGTCTCGGCGCACGTTGCAAGCCTGGTACAGGCGCAGCTTGTGGTTCCGACGCGAGTGGGCCAGTGGGTCTTTTTATCGCGCAATGAAGAGGTGATCGGCGAGTTCGCCAGACAGGTCAGCTTACATTTGTGAATGCGGCGCGCGGCGCACCGCGTCTCTTCTCTTCGTCGAAATCGTCCGGTGTTCTTCACAAATCGTCCTATGCTGGAAGTCGAGACAAGGGTTGGACAATTGCAAAGGCACAGTCTTCGCTTCAGGTTCGATGCGTGGCATTGACCCTGTCTCTTTGCCCGACCGGAGTACCCGGCTTCGGGACCTGTGCGGCACCACTCAATGCGGAGGTATCGTCATGATCGAGCCTTGCGATTTCCGGCTCAAAAGAATTGCGCTGAACCACGGAGGCGGCTCCATGCCCGCAATCGGCTTTGGCACGCTGATCGCCGATGCGGCCATCACGATAAGCGCCACGAAAGACGCGCTGGAAGCGGGCTATCGGCACTTCGATTGTGCGGAACGCTATCGCAACGAGCGCGAGGTGGGCGACGCGTTACAAGCGGGACTTGCAGCGGGTGGAATCGCACGCGAAGACATCTTCGTGACCACGAAGCTATGGAATTCGAATCATCGTCCGGAGCGCGTCAAACCGGCTTTCGACGCAAGCCTTGAAAGGCTTCGACTCGACTATCTGGATCTTTATCTCATTCATACGCCGTTCGCATTCCAGGCGGGAGATGAGCAGGATCCCCGAGACGTAAATGGAAACGTGCTTTACGACGAAGGAGTGACCCTGCTCGATACGTGGCGGGCGATGGAAGATCTGGTCGACGGGGGAAGATGTCGCGCGATCGGTCTGTCCGACATTGGCCTCGATGATCTGATACCGCTCTATGAATCGGCAAGAATAAAGCCGGCCGTGGTTCAGGTCGAGGCGCATCCCTATCTTCCAGAAAACGAACTCCTGGAGTTCTGCAAGAAGAAAGAGATCGTGTTTCTGGCGTTTGCCCCGTTAGGTCACGGAATTAGACCCGGGCCGCTCGAAGATCCCGTCGTTTCACGAATTGCCGCGCGGATTGGCAAGACGCCTGCACAGGTACTGCTTGCATGGGCGGTGCAGCGTGGTACCGCCGTCCTGACGACGCCGAAGACCGCCGCCCGTGCGCGCGAGAATTTCGACATTTCAGCTCTTCCCGCTGACGCCTTTGACGAGATCAATCGCATCGAAACCAGGCAGCGGTTCAACCAGGTCGTGAAGACCGGCAACCCGGGATTTATCCCGCGCATTGAATGAGGTTGCGATCTGGCGCAGTGCTGGCCAGAAACGAGCGTGGAATGCCCCGAAACCGTCGAAGCGAGCGCGTCAGTCATAACCCTTAGAACCTGAACTGTTCTCATCAGCGGTCAGGAGACTGCTGGTCCTGGCGGGCAGACACGGTTATGACTTCACTCGCGCCCCAAGCGCACGAATCTATCCAGGTGATGATCCTCATCTCCAAGCTGATGATCGATCATCACAAGCCGCTTCGCGTAATGAGCGAGTGGCAACTCCCACGTCATGCCTATGCCGCCGTGCAGTTGAATGCACTCTTGCGCGACGAGTGCGCCGATCCTGCCGATGCTGTACTTCGCCGCCGACACCGCGCGCTCCCGCACCGTGCGCTGCGCACCGAGCGCCGCTGCCGCGTTGATTACCGCTGAACGCGCCTGCTCGATTTCCAGCAGCATGTCGGCCATTCTGTGCTGCAGCGCCTGGAAGCTGCCTATCGCCACGCCGAACTGCTTGCGCGTGCGCAGGTAGTCGAGCGTGTAGTCTTTCGCGACATCCATCGCGCCGACGGCCTCCGCACACAACGCAAGCACACCACATGCGATCGCATACTCGAGCGTCGGGAAGCCCGCACCTTCCGCGCCAAGCAGCGATTCTTCGCCGAGCTTGACATTGTCGAACGTGACTTCGGCCGCGCGTCCGCCGTCGATCTTCGGATAGCCGCGCACGCTGACGCCTGCTGCGTCCCGAGGCACGAGAAAGAGCGATATGCCTTCCTCTGAGTCGTCGTCGCCGACGGTCCGCGCGGACACGAGGAAGAGTGCAGCGTGCTCACCGTGCTGCACCACCGCTTTAGCGCCGTTCAATTGCCACGTGTCGCCCTCGCGCTGGGCGCGCGTGGTGACACGCGAGAGTTCGTAATGGCCGCCGGGTTCACCATGCGCGAGTGCGGCGATACGCGAGCCGTCGATCAATTCGCCCAGCAGAGCGCGTTGCGCGGCGTTGCCGCTTCGTGCGACGGCCTGCCCCACACTAAGCGTATCGAGGAACGGTTCGACCACGAGGCCGCGGCCCAGGCTCTCGAACACCACCGCAATATCGAATCCGCCGCCGCCAAAGCCGCCGTTCGCTTCATCGAAGAGGGCACCGATAATGCCTAGCTCTGCAAAACGACTCCACAGTTCAGGGCTAAAGCCTTGAGGCGAGCGGGCGATCCTGTCGCGCGTCTCGAAGCGGTACTGCTCGCTGACGAAGCGGTTCAGCGTATCCGCAAGCATGCGGCGATCTTCGGTGTGCTGGAAATTCATGACGTGCGTCTCCTACAGTCCGAGGATCATTTTAGAAATGATGTTCTTCTGGATTTCATTTGAGCCGCCGAAAATCGACAGCTTGCGGTTGTTGAAATACATCGAAGCCGCGCTCGCCGCTTCTTCGGAACCGACCGGTGCGCCTTGATAACCGTCGTGCAATGCTTCTTCGATGAACGGCTGCGCATACGGCCCCATCGCGCGGCGCGTCAGCGACGAGATTTCCTGGCGAATCTCCGTGCCGCGAATCTTCAGCATCGAACTCTCGGCACCCGGCACGCCTCCGCCCGCTACTGCCGCGATCACGCGCAAGTTGGTCGTCTTCATGTTCTCCAGATCGATTTCAACGCGTGCCATGCGCGCCGCGAACGCCGGATCTTCGCAAAGCGGCCGGCCGTTGCGCTGCTGTTTCGCGGCAATCTTGCGCAGCCGGTTGAACGCCGCGACGGAGAACCCGACGCCCGCAATATTCGTACGCTCGTACGTCAGCAGATATTTGGCGTACGTCCAGCCCTTGTTTTCCTCCCCGACAAGGTTCGTAGCCGGCACTCGCACGTCGGTGAAAAATACTTCGTTCACTTCATGCTCGCCATCGAGCGTGATGATCGGCCTCACTTCGACGCCCGGCGCTTTCATATCGATGAGCAGGAAGCTGATGCCTTCCTGCTTGCGTACGTCGGTTGCGGTGCGCACGAGACAGAAGATCATGTTCGCGTAGTGGCCGAGCGTGGTCCAGGTCTTCTGGCCGTTCACGAGGTAATGCTCGCCGTCCGCGTCGACGCCGCGCACGGCAGTGGTCTTGACCGAAGCGAGATCGGACCCTGCGCCGGGTTCGGAGTAGCCCTGGCACCACCAATCGGAACCATCGAGAATACGCGGCAGCCAATGCCGCTTCTGCGCTTCATTGCCGTATCTGATCAACACCGGTCCGAGCATGTTGACGCCGAACGGCACGATGCGCGGCGCTCCGGCCAGCGCACATTCGTTTTCAAAGATGAACTTATGCACTGCGGTCCAACCCGGTCCGCCGTATTCTGCCGGCCAGTGATTCGCAAGCCAGCCGCGCTCGTTCAGAATCGCATGCCACCCGGCCATGTCGTCGCGCGTGAGGCGCCGGCCGCCATGCACCTTGTCGGCGAGGTGCTGTGGAAGCTTGTCGCGCAAGAACGCAAGCACCTCTTCGCGGAAGGCTTCTTCTTCAGGGGTGAAGTTCAGATCCATGACTGTTCCTTCGTGATGTTCAACGGCTGCGCGGAAAAGCGAGCCGCTTCATGCCGTGTGATTGAGGCTCGCAAAATCCGCGCCGCGCTCGACCAGATCAATCAGCAGGGGCGAAGCTCGCCAGAACAATGGGTCTTCTTTCGCAAATTCGCGGATGTCCGCGAGAATGCGCGGCAGGCCGACCATGTCCGCATATTTCATCGGGCCGCCGCGATAGCGCGGGAAACCGTAGCCGTATAAAAAGGTCACGTCGACGTCGAGCGGTCGCAGCGCAATCCGTTCGTGCACGACGTTCGCTCCTTCATTGATCATCGCGGCCATGTAGCGGCGAATGATCTCGTCGTCGGAGAATTCACGCGGCGTGATGCCGGCTCGTACACGCTCGGCATCGATGATCGCCTCGACTTCCGGATCGGGCTGGCCGCTGCGCGATCCTTCGGGGTACAGATAAAAGCCGCGCCCCGTCTTTTGACCGAACCAGCCTCGCTCGCATAGACGGTCGGCAATCTGCACATAGCGCGCCGCCGGATTGCGCGTCGCTGCGCGCCGTTTGCGCGCTGCCCAGCCGATGTCGCCACCCGCGAGATCCACCACCTGAAACGGTCCCATCGGGAAGCCGAACCCGCGTACCGCTGCATCGATCTGATAGGGCGAGGCGCCGTCTTCCATCATTGCGTCTGCGGCACTGCGATACACGGCGAGAATGCGGTTGCCAATGAAGCCGTCGCACACGCCTGCGCGTACCGGCGTCTTGCGCAGCTTTTTGGCAAGCTCGAATGCGGTGGCGACAACGTCGGCGCTGACGGCTTTCGGCACGACTACTTCAAGCAGCTTCATGATGTTGGCCGGCGAGAAGAAGTGCAGACCGATCACATCGGCGGGGCGCGAGATGCTGGCTGCAATCGCGTCGATGTCCAGATACGACGTGTTGGTTGCGAGCACGGCGCCCGGCTTGCACACGCGATCGAGTTCGGCAAACACGGCCTGCTTGACCGACAGATCTTCGAACACCGCCTCGATCACGAGATCCGCGTTGGCGAGTGCATCGTATGAAGTACTGCCGGTCCAGCGCGCCATGAGTTGGGCCTTTTTCTCGGCGCTCATGCGGCCCTTCGCAATCAGGCCGTCATAGACCTTTTCGATGTGCGCGCGGCCCCGGGCGAGCGAAGCTTCATCGCGCTCGATCATCGTCACGGGCAGGCCCGCGTCGAGCACTGCGACGGCAATGCCCGCACCCATCGTGCCGCCGCCGACGACGCCAATCGCGTTCAGCCCACGCGGCTTCGTGTCGCGCGTCTCGGGCGCTTTGAGCACTTCGCGCTCCGCAAAAAACGCATGAACGAGGCCCGCACGCTGCGGACTGTCGAGGCATTCGAGAAAGAGTTGGCGTTCGCGGCGCAAGCCGTCTTCGAAAGGCTGTGCGATCGCCGCTTCGACTGCATCGACGATTTTTAGCGGTGAAAACAGACCACGCGATTTTTTCGCGGTCTCGGCGCGTGCCGTAGCGACTGCGGCGAGGCTCGAGGCCCGGTCGTTCAACGCAGTGGCGTCACGGGTGCGCCGCACTGGCGCATGACCCGCAAGCAATTCGTGAACATAGGCGAGCCCTTCCGCGAGGATGTCGTCGCTGCTGCCAAGCCGGTCGACGAGCCCTAACGCCAGTGCTTCCTGCGCGTTTGCATGGCGACCGCTCAACATCAGGTCGAGCGCCGCCTGAGCGCCGATCAGGCGCGGCGTGCGTTGCGTGCCGCCCGCGCCGGGCAGCAACCCGAGTTGGACCTCGGGCAAGCCGAGCTTCGCCCCGTCTACGGCGAGCCGGTAGTGCGCCGCGAGCGCCACTTCCAGACCGCCGCCGAGCGCCGCACCGTGAATCGCCGCGATGACGGGTTTCGTACACGCTTCAATGCGGTTGCATACGTCCGGCAACGACGGCGGCACCGGTGGCTTGCCGAACTCGCGAATGTCCGCGCCGGCGATAAAGTTGCGGCCCACGCCGACGATCAACACGGCTTGCACGGAAGGGTCGCTGTCGGCGGCTTCGATCGCGGCGAGCAGTCCGCGCCGCACGTCGGCGGAGAGCGCGTTGACGGGCGCGTGATCGATCGTGACGAGCAGCACCTTGCCACGCAATTCGCGTGTCACGACGTCGGTTGAAGTGGTGAGGCTCATGGCGTTTCGTCTCCTGGCTGATTGTCTGGGCGCGTAGGCGGCATCCCGCGCCCGCGAATTGTGCTGATTGTGGAGTGGTCAAGGTTCATTGACAATCACATGAACGATTGACAGACTGTCAAAATATCTTTGACAAAAGGCGCGGTTGTGGACGTCCATTCGCTGACTTTGCTGGTGGAGATACTCGACGCAGGTAACCTGAGCGAGGCGGCGAGGCGCCTGAAAATGAGCCGCGCGAACGTGAGCTATCACCTGAACCAGCTGGAACGCTCGGTGGGCTTGCAACTCGTCCGGCGCACCACGCGTCGCGTCGAGCCCACGGAGATCGGTCTTCAGCTATATGAGCATGGCCGCGCGATTCAGAACGCGCTACTGGCCGCGCGCGAATCGGTAACGACGCTTGGGCAAAGCCTGCAGGGGCGAGTGCGCCTGAGCGTGCCGAGCGGTTATGGGCAACTCGTCATGTCGGAGTGGTTGATCGAGTTCAAGCGTCGCTATCCGGGCATCGTTCTCGATGTGTTGTTCGAGAACCGCGTGGAAGACCTGATGCGCGACGAAGTGGACATTGCCGTGCGGGTCATGTCCGAGCCACCGCAAAATCTCGTGGCACGCGACATGGGGCCGGTCAGGTACGTTGCCTGTGCATCGCGCACGTTCGCGGAAAGCCACGGCATGCCCATGCAACTAGACGATCTGCGCACCACGCCGTTGATTACGGCGGCGGTCGTGGGCCGTCAGTTACGCGTTGCCGCCTATCTCGGTGACGAACGGCATGAGGTGCTGCTCGAACCGACGATCATCTCCGAGAACTTTCTGTTTTTGCGGCAAGCGGTACTTGCAGGACTTGGCGTCGGCATCTTGCCGGATTATGTGGTGCAGGATGATCTGAAACGCGGCGATGCCGTCACCACGCTCGACGAATGGCGTTTGAGCATCTTCGGCACGAACATGTACATGCTTTACATGCCGAACCGGCACCACACTCGCGCCGCGGCGACTTTCATCGAGTTCATTCTGGCGCAGGCGCGAGCAAGCGGAAGAGGCGGCGCTTCGTAGCCCGCGCTTCATAGCCCGCGCTTCATAGCCCACGCTTTGTAGCCCACGCTTCGTAGCCCGCGCGTCTTCGGCGGACCACAATTGTCCCTTCATGTAGCTCTCGCGAGTATGCTGTGAAAAAGAGCGCGCACGCGCCGTGCGACAGTACGCCACGAACTTGAAGAACGTTATGAACGTCGTGAACGTCAGCGGAGACCGGAATGAAGTGGACAATCGCATTTCTCGTCGTGCTCGCAAGCATCATTGTCGCGATGCTGATCGCGCGCCTGCCCACCGAGCAGGCTATTCGCCTGGCTGGCTATGCGGCGACGGCAGCGCTTGCTGCGCTCGTGAGTTACGTGATCCGGCGGCGCGGCAATCGCGCGCGTAAAACGAGGCGCGTGGGCTAGGCGGCGCCGAGCTGAGTGCTTGCAGCGGGCCGCATGGTACATGCTACGATGCTCCGCTCATTGCGCAGCATGTCGGAGAATCAGATGCGTCCAGAGAATGCCGCCCGTTTCGATGAAGAGTTCGCGCCTCGCATTGCCGGGGCCATCGCCGCGTGCTTCGCTACCACCGTGCACACGGAAGTACTGCCGTACGAAGGCCCTGGCCATCCTACGCGCCTGCGCATTCATGCCGCACCGCTAGAGCATATCGCCCAGTTTGAGCATCCGTTGAATCTATATCTCACGTGGGACAGCGACGAGATCGAGAGGCTCATGAAAGAAGAAGGCCAGGCGCGTTTCTCTCGCTATCTGGCCGCGCTGCCGCGAAAGCTGGCGGCGTGGCATCATGCGCGTGACCTCGATTTTCTTTCGCACACGCAGGCCGATCCGGTGGCACTGATCGGCGGGCTCGACTTCGAGTCGTGAGCCCGCGCCACCGGTTTTTTCGGATCGTCTAGTCGAGCTTGAACTGCGTAACCGCGCTCGCAAGGCTCACCGCCTGCGATTGCAATGCAGCTGCTGCTGCGGTCGACTGTTCGACGAGCGCGGCGTTCTGCTGAACCATTTCATCCAGCTGGCTCACCGCGCGGTTCACTTCCTGAATGCCGCGCGTCTGCTCATTGGCGGCTTGCGTGATTTCGGAAATGATCGTGGTCACGTTGGCGACGTTGCTCACGATCTCCGTCATCGTTTCGCCCGCCTGCCGCACCTGGCCTGAGCCTGAACTGACACTCGCGACCGTGGCTTCGATCAGCGCCTTGATTTCCTTGGCGGCTTGCGCGCTGCGTTGCGCGAGGCTGCGCACTTCGCCCGCCACGACCGCGAAGCCGCGACCCTGTTCGCCGGCGCGGGCAGCTTCAACCGCAGCGTTCAACGCAAGAATGTTGGTCTGGAAAGCAATGCCGTCGATCACGCCGATGATGTCGGAGATCTTCACCGACGCATGTTCGATCTCGCCCATCGTCGTAATCACTTCGGAGATCACCACGCCGCCGCGCGAAGCGACCTGCGATGCGGAAACCGCGGTCGTGTCGGCCTGCTTCGCGGCGCTCGCCGATTGGGTGACCGTGGACGTGATCTCTTCCATCGACGCGGCGGTTTCCTGCAAGCTCGCCGCAGCCGATTCAGTGCGTCCGGACAGATCGACGTTGCCTGCTGCAATTTCATTGGCGGCCACGCGCACCGACTCGCTCGCGTCGCGAATCTGACGCATCACGTGACTCAGTTTGTCGATGAATGTGTTGAACGATCGGGCGATCTGCGCGACTTCGTCGTTGCCGACGGCGGGCAGGCGTTGCGTCAGATCGCCTTCGCCGGAACCGATGTCGTCCATTGCATCGCGTACTTTCGACAGACGCTGGAACGAAACCGCGGTGACCGCCGCGACGATAGCCGCTGCAATGCCCGCAATCACGATCAGCGCGATCACGGACGCGGTCAGCAGCGAACGCATGCCGGCGGTTGCCTCCGCTTTGTCGAGCGCGACGACCACGTACCAGTTGGTGCCCGGAATGGATTGCGCGCGCAACAGTTTCGGGCTGCCGCTCACGTCCATCTGCAGCGGACGTTGCGCGCCAAAGAGCGCGGCGAGCTTGTCGGCCGCGAGTCCCGGCACCAGATCGGACACCGGCTTCAACGTGAGCTTTGGATCCGGGTGCGCGACGATATTGCCGCTCGCATCGATCAGCATGCCGAAGCTCGCGGGCGTCGGGTGGATCGATTTCACGTTGGCGATCACGCTGTCCATTGCGACGTCGCCGGACACCACGCCCTTCACCGCGCCGTCGCGTACCACGGGCGCGGCGAAGGCGACCACCAGCTTACCCGAGCCGACATCGACATAAGGCGGCGTTGCCACCGGCTTGCCTGCTGCCACGGCCTGCTTATACCAGGGCCGCCCGGTCGGATCGTAGTCGGCGGGAATGCCGGTCGGGTCGGAGAACTTTGCTGTCTTGTCAGCGTAGCCGACATAAACGTTGGTGAACTTGCCAGCGGTGGCGATCTGCTTGAGCGCCGGCGACGGGTCGGGTTGCAGAACTGCGTTCTGCAGCGAGTCGATCATCTGGCTGTTGGCGGCAACCCAGTCGCTGATACCGGCTGCATGGCCGCTCTCGACTGCCGTCAAACTGCTGTCGATGGCGTCGGCGTTGTACGAATTCGCGACCACATAATTAAGGACCGCATTGGCAGCAAGTGCGACCACGACGATAGCGACGCACAGCGCAACGATCCGCGCGCGAATGGATGTGAACATGGTGGAAGTCTTTCGGATGAGCATAGAGCCGTAGTGATTGAGGCGGGCGCCTCATACGCGGTTTACGGCTCTCGAACCGAAAGTCTTGAGCGCATGTGCGCTAGTGTCTTCACGCAGTGCATCGCGCGAATTCGTCTGAAGATAAGATTCAAATACGGCCAACGTGCACTACGATTTGAAAAAAACGGCCGCTGCGTTTTATCGCAGCGGCCGTTGTCATGCGTTGGTGTTCGCGCTCGTTCAGGCGCCCAGCGCGGGATCGCTCATGCTGCTCTTGCCCGTCTCCACGTGGCCCGCAAAACGGCGGGCAAACAGCGGGTCGGTGTCGACGGTAATCGCCAGGTCGTACCAGCCGTGCGCATTGCGAAGATCGAGGTAAAGCTCGTCCGTATCGCCGCCGCGCACCACACGTTTGATCGTGTGCTTCGGGTCGTACGCATTGACAATCGTGAACTTGCAATGCGCGCTGCCCACGTTTTCAAGGCGCAATTGCAGGTTGCCGTTCACGACGTCGTAGCCTTCGAGCACTTCGGGGCGCGCGATATCCGAGCCGTCCCACCAGCTGCGAGCAATCGGCCGGCCGGTGAAGCGGCGCAAGAAACCGTTCGGACCGTGCACGGTGAAGTCGTAAGTGCCGTCCGCATTCAGCGGGAACTGATCCTGCAGGCGCTTGCCAGCCTCGACTGTGTACGTGCGCGGCGCCTCGAGGCTGTTCGCGCGATAGACGAGAAACACCGCGCCCGCGCTGCCCGTATTGACGAAGCGCATGGTCAACGTTTTTTCGGCGCCTTCGCCATGCACTCGCACGAACATTTCATACGGCAGCGCGCGAGCCGGGCGCACGCCGGGTTCCTGGCGCGGGACTGCCTGGACCGCCGGCGGCAGCGGCACATAGTCCGGATGACGGTTCTGATCGGGCGGCACATAGCCGCTCGTGCTCGGCAACGTCGGGAAGGCGTCGTTCGGATTGCTGAAGTTGAAGGCCGACGTCAGGTCGCCACACACGGCGCGTCGCCACGGCGAGATGTTCGGCTCGCCGAGATTGTGCTGCTGGCCGAAGCGCTGTTCGATAAAGCGGATTACCGACGTATGGTCGAACACCTCCGAACAAACATAGCCGCCTTTGGACCACGGCGAGACGACGAGCATCGGCACGCGCGGGCCGAGGCCGTACGGCGCGGCAACGTTCTTTGCATCGCCGGGATAGATTTCGTTGACGGTGTCGACGGTGGAGAGGCCGTTCGCACTCGAACTCGGCGCACACGGCGGCACCATGTGGTCGAAAAAGCCGTCGTTCTCGTCGTAATTGATCAGGAGTACGGTCTTGCTCCACACCTCGGGATTCGACGTCAGGATCTGCAAGACCTGGTCGATGTACCACGCGCCGTAGTTCGCGGGCCAGTTCGGGTGCTCTGAATAGGCTTCCGGTGCGACGATCCACGAGACTTGCGGCAGCGCGTTGTTTTGCACATCGCGCTTGAGAATGTCGAAGTAACCGTCGCCCTTCAATGCATTCGTGCCGGTGCGCGCGTTCTCATACAGCGGGTTGCCCGGCTGAGCGTTGCGGTACTGGTTGAAGTAGAGCAGCGAGTTGTCGCCGTAGTTGCCGATGTAAGCGTTCTGAGTCCAGCCCCACGAGCCCTTGGCGTCGAGCCCGGTGCCGATGTCCTGATAGATCTTCCAGGAAATGCCTGCGTTTTGCAGCACTTCCGGATAGGTCGACCAGCCGTAGCCGAGTTCGGAATTGTCGATCACGGGACCGCCGCCGGTGCCGTCGTTGCCTACACCGCCTGCCCACATGTAGTAGCGGTTCGGGTCCGTCGGGCCCATCAGCGAGCAATGGTAGGCGTCGCAAATCGTGAAAGCGTCGGCGAGTTGATAGTGAAAAGGAATGTCCTCGCGCGTGAGGTAGGCCATGGTGGTCGAGCCTTTGGCGGGCACCCACTGATCGTAGCGGCCGCCGTTCCACGCGGCGTGCGTGCTATTCCAGTCGTGCGCGAGGTCCTGCAGGAACTGCAGTCCGAGGTTCGGCGCGCTCGGGCGGAACGGCAACACATATCCGAGATCCGCAGCAAGCGGTTGATACCACACCGGCTTGCCATTGGGCAGGTTGACCGCACGCGTGTCGCCGAAACCGCGCACACCCTTAAGCGTGCCGAAGTAGTGGTCGAACGAGCGGTTTTCCTGCATCAGCACCACGATGTGTTCGACGTCGCGGATCGTGCCGGTCTTGTTGTTCGCCGGAATGGCGAGCGCGTTGCGAATGCCTTGCGGCAGCATGCTCAGCGCGGTGACGGAACCGGCCGCGTGCGCGGCAGAGCGTAGAAAATCACGACGATTTTTTGAGGTCATGGTATGTGCTTTCGTGTCTTCAGTGGGAAAACGATCCACGCAGCGCGGCAGGCATGAGCGGCGCGTGAAGCGCGGGACTCAGTCAACGGTATGGATTACAGGTGTGGCGAGGGGCGTCGAAGCGGCGGCGGACAATGCCGGGTCGGCGCTTGATGCAGGTAGTGCTGGGCTTTGAATCGTGACGGCGGCAGGCGAGGGCGATGCAGAAAGAGGATTTGCCGACAGGACGGCGGTGCTGCTCTGATCGGTGGCATTCAGCGCGGAGCCGGCATTGCCCGCATCCGGCGCCTTGGCGTCGTCATTGCCGCAGGCGACGATCAGCGCGGAAAGCGGCAGCGCCACGAGCGCAGTGGCCAAACGTTTGCGATGCAAGGCACTGAACGGCTTCGACACATAGGACATAGCGATGTCTCCGGCACGGGGAACGCGCGGGCATCGGTGTGCCCAGGTCAGCGGTGCGAAGAGAATATCCGCTTACCTGTGTAAGTTTTGTGAAGTTTTGGAAATTTGGGGATTTGGTGACAAATGGGGATAGAGGCTGTCGCCTCGCCCGTTGCGTGCCGGCGAGCGGCAACCTGCCGCTACCGGTATCGCGACACGAACTCCGCGATTGCCTCGTTCAACCGGTCCGGCGCATCGCGGTGTGGCGAGTGTCCGCAAGCGTCGAGCTTGACGAGTTCCGCATGCGGCGCGTACTTGGGAATGGTGTCGATCTGAGCCATCGTGCCGTAGTTGTCGTCGTGGCCTTGTAGGGCGAGCAACGGCTTGCTGATCGTCGGAAGCTGCTGCGCAATCGACCAGTCGCCGAATGCGGGGTCCAGCCAGATATCGTTCCAGCCATAGAAAGCGGAATCGACGTCTGCGTGATAGCGGGCGAGCTTGTCGCGCAGGTCGGTGCTTTCGTAAAGCTGCTTTGTCTGCGCGATGCTTTGCACCGATAACTCTTCGACAAATACGTGCGGCGCGATGGCCACCGCGCCCGCCAGCGCGTCGGGATGCAACGCCGCGTAAAGCAATGCGATCGAGCCGCCGTCGCTGTGTCCAATGACCCACATGCGCCGCCGTTCCTGCAGGCCAATGCCGAGTTCGTCCAGCAGCGCGGGCAAAATATCGCGTGCCTGGTCGCTCATGAAGTCGACCGGCCATTTGACGTGGTGGGGGCGCGGTGTCGACAAACCATAACCGGGACGCGAGTAGACGAGTCCACGCATGCCGAGCCGCTCGCACAGCGATTGTGGCCAGTCGCGCCACATGGCGATCGAGCCGAGTCCTTCGTGAAGAAAGACGGCGATTGGCGCATGGCTCGTTGCGTTGCCCGTTGGTTCGGCGGCTTCACCGTTCAACCAGCGATATTCAATACGCAGCGGCCCGTGCGATGCCGTGGCGGGTAAATCGGCGAAATGGCTAGTGGGTGTTTCGACAGCGGCATTCTGCATGTATCACCTTATGACTGTTCGCGCAGTTTGAAGCGTTGAATTTTTCCGGTGGCGGTCTTCGGCAAGTCGTCGACGAACACGATATCGCGTGGATACTTGTGCGGCGCGAGCCGGTCTTTCACGAACGCCTTCAATTCGTCCACCAGTATCTCAGACGGTGAAAACTCGCGCTTCAATACGACGAACGCGCGCGTTTTCACAAGGCCGCCGTGATCGACACCGACCACGGCCGCTTCGAGCACTGCGTCATGCTGCACCAGCACCATTTCCACTTCGACCGGCGACACATACTGGCCACTGACTTTCAGCATGTCGTCGCTGCGGCCCGCATACACATAGCAGCCATTTGGCAGACGGCTGTACTTGTCGCCGCTGCGAATCCACTCGCCGAGAAAAGTGGCTCGCGTTTTTTCGCGGTTACACCAGTACATCAGCGCGGCACTCGGGCCTTTGATAAAGAGGTCGCCCACTTCGCCGTCGCCGACCGCGCGACCGCTGTCGTCGCGCAACTCCACTTCGTAACCCGGTACAGGGCGCCCCGTCGTGCCATATTCGACTGCGCCCGCGCGATTGGACAGGAAGATATGCAGCATCTCCGTCGAGCCGATGCCGTCGAGAATTTCGCAGCCGAAGTGCCGCGTAAAACGTTCGCCGATCTCGCGCGGCAATGCCTCGCCAGCGGACGTGCAAATGCGCATCGCGACATCGTCGCGCGCAGGCAGGTTCGGCGAAACGAGCATGCTCGCGTAAAGCGTCGGCACGCCATAGAAAACGGTCGGACGGTGGCGCGTGAGGCGGGAGAAAACGGCGTCGGCGGTGGGGCGCTCAGCCATCAGCACAGCAGTAGCGCCGACAGAAAGCGGGAAGGTCAGCGCGTTACCCAGCCCATAGGCAAAGAACAGCTTCGCCGCGGAGAACACCACATCGCTTTCGACAATGCCGAGTACCGGCTTTGCATATAACTCGGCGGTCCAGTAAAGATTCGCATGCGTGTGGACCGTGCCCTTCGGTTTTCCGGTCGAGCCCGATGAGTACAGCCAGAAGGCAATGTCGTCGCAACCTGTGGTGGCGGCTTTCAAGGCGGGCGTCGCGGCGTCGATCAGGTCTTCCAATACCGGCGCCGCGAGCGGCTCGCCTTCAGGTGCTGGCGCCGCCCGGTTGGAGACAATGAGCTGGCAGCCGTCGTGCTCGGCCGTCGCCATGGCTTGCGTGACGTTTGGGATCAGCGCGCTCGACGCAATGACCGCCCGCGCATGGCTATGCGTGAGCATGTACACGTAATCGGCCGGCGTGAGCAGCGTGTTTGCGACCACCGGAACCACGCCCGCATAGAGCGCGCCAAGAAAAGCGATGGGCAATGAGACGGTGTCGAGCATTACCAGCAGTACACGCTCTTCCGGATGCACGCCCAAACCGCGTAACGCGCTCGAAAAGCGCCGTGCGCGGTCTTCGAGTTCGCCGTAAGTCATGTGGCCGCTGTCGTCGATATAGGCGGTTTTCGCCGCGCGCGGCGCGTTCAACGCGAACAGATGAGCCGCGAAATTGAAGCGAGCGGGCGGCGGCTCGACCGTGACGACGGGCTGGCTTGCAGCCGGTTCGAACAGGGCTTCCATATGTCTCCTCCATCGAGTGGGGGCGGTCCGGCTGTTATGTGCTCATGATCCGCTGAATGTCTGCGTGCGCTACTGTGGGCGCTTCTTCGTCATGTGGTGTTCATCTTCAAGCCGTCATGCCGTGGGCAAATGGGTTAGCTGCGCAACTGCATCGATTGCCGTTGCCGACGCCTGAATTGCTGAACGCCGGTGATAGAAACCAAGCGCGCGGAGACCACCGAGTTCTTCACCGCCGCCCGCGCGTCCCGGTCCGCCGTGAAGCGACATCGGCATCACGTTGCCGTGGCCGGTCTGACTCTGCTCGACGGACGGCGAAACCGCATGCACGCGGCCATGCGAATCGGCGAGTTCAAGCGCAAGCCTGCCCAGGTGCGCGTCGTCGTTTGAATAGATCGATGCGACGAGCGATCCCTGTCCGCGCCGCGCGAGGTCGACCGCGTGCGCTTCGCGCAGTTCACCGGCACTGTCTGCGACGCGATATGGCGCCACACTCGCCACGGGTCCGAATACTTCGACATCGTGCAGCAGGGTTGCGTTATCCGGATCGTTGACGACGAACAGATGCGGCGCGATGCACGCAGCAACAGCCGCATCGGCGTCGATGAGCGGCGCGGCCGACCCGTCGTACGCGAGCACCGCTTCCTGACGCAACGCTGCAATGCCCGCCAGCACGTTCTCGTATTGCGCGCGGCTCACGAGCGATCCCATGCGCACGGCGTCGTTGCGCGGATTGCCCACGGTGATCTTCGCGAGCTTCGTTTTTAGCGCATCGACGACGGCATCAAGCGCCGTGTCGGGAACGAACGCGCGCCGGATCGCCGTGCATTTCTGCCCGGATTTCACGGTCATTTCCCGCACGACTTCCTTGATGAAAAGATCGAATGCGGGCGTGTCGGGGGTCGCATCCGCACACAGAATCGCGCTGTTCAGACTATCGGCTTCGACGTTGAGCCGCGCGCCGCGTACGACGAAAGCCGGGTGCGCGCGCAGCGATGCGGCCGTTTCAGCCGAGCCCGTGAAGGACACGACATCGAACGCCTGAACCTGGTCGAGCAACCCCGCAGAGCCGCCACAAATCACCGAGAGCGCGCCGCGTGGCAGGATGCCCGCGTCGACGACATCGGCGATCATGCGTTGCGTGAGCCACGCCGTCGCGGTCGCGGGCTTGACGATGACGGGCACGCCGGAAAGCAACGCAGGGGCCGCTTTTTCCCACAAGCCCCACGACGGAAAGTTGAATGCATTGATAAAGAGCGCGACGCCGCGCGTTGGCGTGAGCACGTGCTGCACGCTGAACGATTGATCCTTGCTCAATGCGCTCGCGTTGCCGTCGCGCAGCGCATGCACATTGCCGAGCGATGCTCCTAACCTGGCGTAGTACGACAGCGTGAAAATGCCGCCGTCGATATCGACCGCTGAATCGTTGCGCGTCGTGCCGGAGTTCGCGAGAGCGATCGCATAGTAGTCCTCGCGCTTCGACTGAAGGAGCTTGACCACATCGGCGAGACGCGCGGCGCGCTCGGCATAGGTCAGCGCGCGCAGGGACGCGCCGGCTTCATCGCGCGCAAAGCGGAATGCGTGTGACAGATCCAGTCCTTCGCTGGACACGCGCACGAGCGCTTCTCCCGTTACCGGATCGGTCAGCGTGTGTCCGTCTCCGGTTCCCGCGACCCATTCGCCCGCTACGTGGTTCTTCAACAGTTCGATCATGACGGCACTCACGCAGCGGTGAATTCGATTGCGCCTTGCGGCAGGAGATACAGCACGAGCGCCCCGCCGTTCGCCACCGTGGGGCGATGCGCGGAGCCTGCCGGATAGACGCACCAGCCGGCAGGATGACCGTCGAAAGTCGCGCCTTCTGTCAGCGGCATGATGAGATCGATCTCGCCGTGCGGATGAACATGATGCGGGCCGGCAATGTCCTTCATGTCGACCACGTCGACGGAAAAGCCGTGGGTGTCGGGCAGCGCTTTGAAGATGCGCCCGTAACGGATGCCGCCGCCCTCGCGGTTGCACAGCCAGCCTTCAGCGGCTCCCGCGCGGCATGCAGCGGCGAGATCGCGAAATGTCTGGCTGTCTGCGGGATACGTGCTGTTGAGCCAGTCTGCGAGTTCGGCGTTCAGCGGCCGGCCCGCGAGTTGCGCTGTCACGCCGGCTATCAGGCGCTGGAAATCGGATGGGGACATGCGGGCCTCCAGACTGTGCGCACGCACGTTAATGCATGTGACGCGCTGCGCGGTCTCCGTAATGCCGCTCGAAGAATCGCGGCGAGCTTGGTATGCGATCAATGTTCGGCGAAAATTAACCGTTCACTAAGCGTGTGTCAAGCACTATAGTACATGTATGGCTGGATCTAGGTAGAAAACATGAACCGAAATAACGTTGCTTCATCGTCCGACTCGCCTTCTGACTCGCCGTCTGACTCGCCATCCGATTCGCCGTCGATCGAAACCGTCGGCGAGGAGAGCGCTCGCGGCGAGCGCACCGGCGAACGCGAAGAGCGCGACCCGTTTCTGACCGCGATGGGCGAGCGAGTGCGCCTGCTGCGCGCACGTCGCGGCATGACGCGCAAGACACTGGCTGCTGAAACCGGCTTGTCGGAGCGGCATCTCGCGAATCTGGAATCGGGCGTCGGCAATGCGTCGGTGCTGGTGTTGCGGCAGATCGCGGCCACGTTGAACTGCCCGCTGGCCGAGGTGATCGGCGACGAAACGACTGCGTCCGCCGAATGGTTGTTGATCCGCGAACTGCTGCACGGGCGCGACCAGGCCGCGTTGCAGCGCGCGCGCGTGGCACTTGCCGAGATGTTCGCGCAGGCGCCGCGCGACCCGCATCGCAAGGACCGGATTGCGCTGATCGGACTGCGCGGCGCCGGAAAATCGACGCTCGGGCGCATGCTCGCGCAGGAGCGCAAGGTTCCGTTCGTCGAACTGACGCGGGTGATCGAGCAACTGGCGGGCTGCCCGCCGGCGGAAATCCATTCCCTATATGGCGCGAGCGCTTACAGGCGGTACGAACACCGTGCGCTCGAAGCGGTGATTCAGGAGCACGAACGTGCGGTGATCGCGTCGCCGGGCGGGCTGGTGTCCGAGTCCGGCACGTTCAACGCGCTGCTGTCGCATTGCTTCACCGTGTGGCTGCAGGCCGCGCCGGAAGAGCACATGCGCCGGGTCGTCGCGCAGGGCGATTTGCGCCCCATGTCGGGCAACAAGGAGGCGATGGACGACCTGAAGCGCATTCTGGCCGGCCGCAGCGAGTTGTATGGCCGCGCGGATATGACCTTCGACACGAGCGAGAAAACCTTGGCGGACGCTTATCTGCAACTGCGAGACCGCCTTGCAGCGCGGCTCGCAGCCGAATCGCCCGATGAGGCACGCGCTGTCTGACATGCACTGACGGATCAGGGAAACACCTTAATATGCATTAAAGTGCTTTACATGGGTTGGACGGTGCACTATTGTTCTAGAAACAACTTGCATCGTCCAGTCAGGAGACGCCCATGTCCACAGCAGAAGCCGCGATTGCGCCGGTCGACTACCGCACCGATCCCTCGCAGTACAAGCATTGGAAGCTGAGCTTCAACGGCCCGGTAGCGACGCTCGGCATCGACATCGCGGAAGACGGCGGCATTCGCGACGGCTATAAGCTCAAACTGAATTCGTATGACCTCGGCGTGGATATCGAACTGCACGACGCCATTCAGCGAATCCGCTTCGAGCACCCGGAAGTCAAAACCGTCGTGTTGACGAGCCTCAAGGACCGTGTGTTCTGCTCGGGCGCCAACATCTTCATGCTCGGCCTTTCGTCGCACGCGTGGAAGGTTAACTTCTGCAAGTTCACGAACGAAACGCGTAACGGACTGGAAGACTCGTCGCGTCATTCGGGCCTCAAGTTTCTTGCGGCGGTGAACGGAGCCTGCGCGGGCGGCGGTTATGAACTTGCGCTTGCGTGTGACGAGATCTATCTGGTGGACGACCGCTCTTCGTCGGTGTCGTTGCCGGAAGTGCCGTTGCTCGGCGTGCTGCCCGGCACGGGCGGTCTCACGCGAGTCACTGACAAACGCAAGGTGCGCCATGACCGCGCCGACATTTTCTGCACCGTGGTCGAAGGTATTCGCGGCGAGCGGGCAAAAGCGTGGCGTCTCGTGGACGAGGTCGTCAAACCGAACCAGTTCGACCAGGCCATTCAGGCCCGCGCGCTCGAACTCGCCGCGCAGAGCGATCGTCCTTCGGCCGCGCAAGGTGTGATGCTCACGCGCATCGAGCGTACGGACCGCGACGACGGACTCACGTATAAAACGCTAGACGTCACGATCGATCGCGCTAAACGCATTGCGACATTCACCGCAAAAGCGCCGCAAACGGAACAGCCCACAAATATCGACGCGATCGTCGCAGCGGGCGCGAACTGGTGGCCGTTGCAATTCGCTCGCGAACTCGACGACGCCATCCTGTCGATGCGCACCAACGAGCTTGAAGTCGGCACGTGGATATTCCGAACCGAAGGCGACGCGCGCAACGTGCTCGCCGCCGACGCCGTGTTGATGCAGCACAAGGACCACTGGTTCGTACGCGAGACGATTGGCATGTTGCGCCGCACGCTCGCGCGCATCGACGTTTCGTCGCGTTCGTTATTCGCGTTGATCGAACCGGGCTCCTGCTTTGCCGGCACGTTCGCCGAACTCGCTTTTGCAGCGGATCGCTCGTATATGGCCGCGTTGCCGGGCAATGAGGAAGAGGAGCCGGCCATCACGCTGTCGGAAGCGAACTTCGGTCTTTATCCGATGGTTACCCGCCAGTCACGGCTTGCACGCCGCTTCTATGAAGAAGCGGCGCCGCTCGACGCGGTGCGTTCGCTGATCGGACAGTCGGTCAAGCCGGTCGAGGCCGAGCGTTTGGGACTTGTCACGGCAGCGCCGGATGACATCGATTGGGCCGATGAAATTCGGATCGCACTCGAAGAACGCGCGGCAATGTCTCCCGATGCGCTGACCGGACTCGAAGCGAACCTGCGTTTCAACGGCCCCGAAACAATGGAAACGCGCATTTTTGGCCGTCTCACCGCGTGGCAGAACTGGATCTTCAACCGGCCGAACGCAGTGGGCGAGAAGGGTGCGCTCAAGGTGTACGGCAAGGGCAGCAAGGCGCAATTCGACGTATCGCGCGTTTGACGCACGAGCGCGATACGACGCCCGCTTCCCGGTACGCCTCTCACCTTCCGCATTGCAAGGAACGACCATGTCAACGATCAACTACAGCGAAAAGATTCCGAACAACGTCAACCTCGCCGACGACCGCGCGCTGCAGCGCGCGCTCGAGCAGTGGCAGCCGAACTTCCTGTCGTGGTGGGGCGATATGGGCCCGGAAGGCTCGCACGGCTACGACGTGTATCTGCGTACTGCGGTGAGCGTGGATGCGGGAGGCTGGGCGCATTTCGATCATGTGAAGATGCCGGACTATCGTTGGGGCATCTTTCTGACCCCAGGCGACCAGGACCGCAAGATTCACTTCGGCGAACATAAGGGCGAAGCCGCATGGCAGGACGTGCCCGGCGAGCACCGCGCCAATCTGCGCCGTATCATCGTGACGCAAGGCGATACGGAGCCCGCTTCCGTCGAGCAGCAACGACACCTCGGCTTGACCGCGCCTTCCATGTACGACTTGCGCAACCTGTTTCAGGTCAACGTGGAAGAAGGCCGCCATCTGTGGGCCATGGTGTACCTGCTGCACCGCTACTTCGGCCGCGACGGTCGTGAGGAAGCCGAAGCATTACTCGGGCGACGTTCCGGCGACGACGACAATCCTCGCATTCTCGGTGCGTTCAATGAGAAAACGCCGGATTGGCTCGCGTTCTATATGTTCACGTACTTCACTGATCGCGACGGCAAGTTCCAATTGTCCGCACTCGCGGAGTCGGGCTTCGACCCGCTCGCGCGCACCACAAAGTTCATGTTGACCGAAGAGGCGCACCATATGTTCGTCGGCGAATCGGGCGTTTCGCGCGTGATTCAGCGGACTGCTCAGGTGATGAACGAACTCGGCACCGACGACGTCGCCAGGATTCGCGCGGCCGGCGTGATCGACTTGCCGACCATTCAGCGCTATCTGAACTTCCATTACTCGGTGACGATCGACCTGTTCGGCGCGGACCATTCGTCGAATGCGGCCACGTTCTATAGCTCGGGCCTGAAGGGCCGCTATGAAGAGGGCAAGCGCGACGACGATCATCAATTGAACGGACAGAGCTACAAGCTGCTGGATGTGCAGGACGGCAAGCTCGTGGAACGCGAAGTGCCCATGCTCAATGCGATGAACGAAGTTCTGCGCGACGACTACATCAAGGACTCGGTTGCGGGTGTAGGACGCTGGAACAAGGTGCTCGAAAAGGCCGGCATAGACTTTCGCATGACGGTGCCGCACAAGGCGTTCAACCGGCAGATCGGCACCTTTGCGGGCACACGCGTGTCGCCCGACGGCCGCGTGATTGGCGAAGCGGAGTGGGCCGCAAACGAAGCGAAGTGGCTTGCTACACCGGAAGACCGCGCATTCGTTGCTTCGCTGATGGGTCGCGTCTCGGAGCCCGGCAAATTCGCGAACTGGATTGCGCCGCCTGCGATGGGCGTGAACCGTCAGCCGGTCGATTTCGAATACGTGCGCTTTAACTGAACGCCGGTTTCGCAAAACGCGGGAGTTGCTGAAGTTGCATGAAGCGCGCGTGGCAAGCTTGCACGGCACAATATGGTGGAGGAAGTCATGAACGGCCCAGTGTCGATCGAGGTTCTCAGGCAGCATCTGATCGATCCGGAAATCTGCATTCGCTGCAATACGTGCGAAGAGACCTGTCCGATCGACGCGATCACGCACGACGAAAACAACTACGTCGTGAAAGCGGATGTCTGCAACGGCTGCATGGCGTGCGTGCCGCCTTGTCCGACCGGCGCGATCGACAACTGGCGTACCGTATTGAAGGCCGACGCATATCCGGTCGAAGAACAATTCACGTGGGACGTCTTGCCGGAGCAGAACACAATGGCCGCGCCCGCAGTGGAGGAATCGCCCGCGGCGGACACTACCGGCGATGCAGTGGCGAACGCGAGCGGCATTGAAGTAGACACCGTGCGCGGGTCGGTCGTGCCGCCGTGGTCCGCCGCGAAGCCTTACGTCAATCTGTACACACACAAGACACCGACTACGGCGACTGTGGTCGGCAACTACCGGCTTACCGACGCATCGACGGAAAGCGACATACATCACATCGTGCTGGATTTTGGAACGATGCCGTTTCCGGTGCTCGAAGGTCAATCGATCGGCATTCTTCCGCCCGGCGCGACCGGCGACGGGCGCGTGCACCACGCGCGCCAATATTCGATCGCCAGCCCGCGCGACGGCGAGCGCCCCGGCTACAACAACGTTTCGCTGACGGTGAAGCGCGTCGCACAACGGCATGGCGATTCGATCGACGGAGTCTGCTCGAACTATCTGTGCGATCTGAAAAAGGGCGACGTGGTCACGGTGATCGGCCCGTTCGGCAGCACGTTTCTGATGCCGAACCATCCGAATTCGCATCTTCTGATGATCTGCACGGGCACCGGTTCGGCCCCGATGCGCGCAATGACGGAATATCGCCGGCGCCGTCGCCTGAAGGGAGCAACGGGCAAGCTGATGCTGTTCTTCGGTGCTCGTACCAAAGAGGAATTGCCATACTTCGGACCGCTAACTAATCTGCCGAAAGATTTCATCGACACCAATCTCGCATTCTCGCGCACGCCGGGGCAGCCCAAGCGCTACGTGCAGGACGCGATGCGCGAACGCGCGGTCGACGTTGCGCAGATGCTCAAGGACGACAATACGCATATCTATGTATGCGGGCTAAAGGGCATGGAAGACGGCGTGCTGCAAGCGCTGAAGGAGATCGGCGAGCAGCATCAGCTGGATTGGGAAGCGCTGTGGGCAAAGCTGAAGAAAGAAGGGCGCCTGCATCTGGAAACGTATTGATCCGGCCGCGCCAGAAACCGCTACCGCGAAGCGTCACCGGCCTGGCGCCCGTTGTGCCGGCGACACTGCCCCGCACGCGCGAATGACCAGCTGCACGACTTCTTCGGTCGTCGCCTCGAACGACTTTTGCGTCATCGCGCGCTTGCCTTTCAGCGCGCGAATCTGTGCGTCGAAGTCGGCATAGTGCTGGGTCGTCGCCCAGATCATATACATCAGCGTGCGCGCATCGACAGGCGCGAGCAGGCCTCGTGAGATCCAGTCGTCGATTACTTTTACACGGCTGTCGAGCCATGGCTTGACGCGCCCCGTGAGAATGTCTTCCATATGCACGGCGCCGTGAATGATCTCGCTCGCCCACACTTTCGAGCCGAGCGGACGCCGCCGCGACAATTCCATTTTCGCGCGCACATATCCGCCGATTGCCTCCACCGGATCGTCGCTGCATTCGAATGTATCGGCTGCGCGGTACCAGTCTTCGAACAGGTCTTCGAGCACACGCCGGTAAAGCGCAAGCTTGGTCGGGAAGTAGTAATGCACGTTGGCTTTCGGTAAGCCCGCGCGTTCGGCGATCATCGCGGTGCTCGCGCCGTCGAGTCCGCGTTCCGCGAAGACCGCTTCCGCACAAGCCAGAAGATGCGCTTCGTTCGACTCGCGAATGTGCGCCTTGCGCCGCCGCAAAGGCGCGCGCGTTTCGTCGTTTTCCGTGATGCCCCCAGCCACGTCGTCGTCTCTCATGTTCGCCTTCGGCAGCATGGGTGCCGCGTCGCGCTTCATTCTAGTCGCTCGACGCACTGCTGATCTACGTATTTTGAAAGCCGCTTTCCGCGCTGCTGCAATGCAATGGCACGCTTCTCGCTCTTGGTTTGCACGTGCGAAAAGCATTGATTTGGCGGAGTTAATCGTCTACAACCTGTCCAACTGGACAGGATTGAGAAAGCGGGACATGCACCAGGGTTAGCCCTCGCTATGAGAAGCAACCAGGCGCATGGAACCTGCACCGCAGCCGTGCGGAGACGCCCCAAAAGCCGCCGCCCATGCACCAGTTTCATGTCGGTTCACCGGAAGGAGCGAGACGAATGAACGCGGTATCCGAAGCGCTAAAGCGGGCAGAGCCCGCTACGTCGATCAGGATCGACGGCAAGCGGCTGTGGGACAGCCTGATGACGATGGCAAAGATCGGCGCAACGCCTAAAGGCGGCGTATGCCGCCTCGCGCTGACCGACCTCGACAAGGAAGGGCGAGACCTGATCGTTAGCTGGGCGAAGGAAGCCGGCTGCACAGTCAGTGTCGATCAGATGGGCAACGTGTTCATGCGCCGCGCGGGACGCAATCCCGATGCGCTGCCTGTGATGACCGGCTCGCATGCGGACTCGCAGCCGACTGGCGGGCGCTTCGACGGCATTTACGGGGTGCTGGGCGGTCTCGAAGTGATTCGGAGTCTGAACGATCACGGCATCGAGACCGAGCATCCTGTCGAAGTCGTGATCTGGACCAACGAGGAAGGCTCGCGTTTTGCGCCGGCCATGGTTGCGTCCGGCGTGTTCGCAGGCGTGTTCTCGCTCGAATACGGTTTGTCGCGCAAAGACGTAGATGGCAAGACGATCGGCGAGGAACTGCAGCGCATCGGCTATGCGGGCGATGTGCCGTGCGGCGGTCGCCGATTGCATGCGGCGTTCGAACTGCATATCGAGCAGGGGCCGATTCTCGAAGCCGAGCAGAAAACCATTGGCGTGGTCACGGACGCGCAAGGTCAGCGCTGGTACGAAATCACGCTGACGGGACAGGAGGCGCACGCGGGTCCGACGCCGATGCCTCGCCGGCGCGATGCACTGCTCGGCGCCGCGCGAGTAGTCGACCTCGTCAATCGCATCGGGCTGGATAACGCGCCGCTCGCATGCGCGACGGTCGGCATGATGCAGGTCTATCCGAACTCGCGCAATGTGATTCCTGGGCGAGTGTTCTTTACCGTCGACTTCCGGCATCCGGACAACGCCGTGCTGGCGAAGATGGATGCCGCGTTGCGCGAAGGCGTGGCGCAGATCGCGAGCGGCATCGGTCTCGAAACCGAACTCGAACAGATCTTTTACTACGAGCCCGTTGCGTTCGACGAAGCTTGCGTGAAGTCGGTGCGCGCAGCGGCCGAGCGCTTCGGTTACTCGCATCGCAACATGGTGTCCGGCGCGGGTCACGACGCCTGTTATCTCGCGCAAGTCGCGCCCACTTCAATGGTGTTCGTGCCGTGCGTCGACGGGATCAGCCATAACGAAATCGAGGACGCCTTCTTCGAATGGATCGAAGCCGGCGCGAACGTGTTGCTCCATGCGATGCTGGAGCGTGCGTGCGAGCCGGTTTCATAGTTCGCCGATCAATGCGGCTTGCGAGCGCCGTCCTGGCTTCTGGTCGCGAGCCGGATTACCTGCTTTAACGGCTTCACCGTAGCGCCAGAAAAACATGCCGTGCAGGCTTCGCTCACGCGAGAGCCGACAGGTGCGGCTGCGTCCTCAAATCGACAGAAGGAACGTGTATGGCTATCAAGCAAACCGGCGACATCGCCGCGCAACGCCTGTCGCCCGAGCAGCTTTCCTGCGAGTTCTCCGACATTGCACCTTTGCTCGACGCAAGCGCCGCCGCCGCGGCGGCGAGCCGTTGCCACTACTGTTACGACGCGCCTTGCGTCAACGCTTGTCCGACCGGGATCGATATTCCCAGCTTCATTCGCAAGATTGGCAACGGCAACCTGAAGGGCGCGGCGGTGGACATTCTGTCGGCCAATCCGCTCGGCGGCATGTGCGCGCGCGTGTGCCCGACCGAAATTCTGTGTGAAGGCGCTTGCGTGCGCAATCATCAGGACGCGAAGCCGGTGGCGATCGGCGCACTGCAACGTCATGCAACCGACTGGGCGATGGCGCGCGGCGAAGCATTGTTCAAGCGGGCGCCCGCGACCGGTCGGCACGTCGCAGTGATAGGCGCGGGGCCTGCGGGGCTCGCGTGCGCGCATCGCCTTGCACTGGCGGGCCATGACGTCACCCTCTACGACGCTCGCGACAAAGCCGGCGGTCTCAACGAATACGGCATTGCCGCCTATAAAACAGTCGACGATTTCGCGCAGCGTGAAGTGGAATGGCTGTGCTCCGTGGGAGGCATCGAAATAAGAAACGGAGTTGCGCTAGGGCGCGACATCGACCTCGATACGCTGCGCAAGCAACACGACGCCGTGTTTCTCGCGATTGGCCTTACGGGCGTGCGCGCACTCGCGATGGCCGGCGAGGACCTGAGCGGCGTGATGAATGCGGTGGATTTCATCGAGCAGATTCGCAGCGCACGCGATCTCGGCACGGTGCCGGTGGGCCGCCGCGTCGTCGTGATCGGCGGAGGCAATACCGCGGTGGATGCGGCTGTGCAAAGCCGCAAGCTCGGCGCGACATCGGTAGCGATGGTGTATCGGCGCGGCGTCGAATCCATGAGCGCGACATGGGCCGAACGCGACTTCGCACAAACGAGCGGCGTCACGCTTATCACGCATGCAATGCCAGTACGTTTGATCGGCGAGGGCGGCGTGGTGACGGGCGTCGAATTCGAACGCACAGTGAGCGGGGGCGACCAGGAGCGCTTCGTGATCGAAGCGGACATGGTGCTCAAGGCGATTGGCCAGACGCTCGTGCCGGTGGGAATCGAACGCGAGTTGCTGACGCTCGACGGCAGCCGCATTGCTGTCGATGCAACCGGGCAGACGTCGCTTGCCGGCGTCTGGGCGGGCGGCGATTGTGCGGCCAGGGGCGGTATCGACCTGACCGTGCAAGCCGTGCAGGACGGCAAGCTGGCGGCCGCCGCTATCGATGCGCAATTCGCTCGCACCGCCGTGAAAGCCGCGTAGCGTGGCTCGCTGCACAGCACTGGAAGACACAACAAAATAGCCGTCCCCAAGGAGCCGAACATGGCCGATCTGCGCTGTACGATTGCCGGCATCACATCGCCGAATCCCTTCTGGCTCGCGTCTGCGCCGCCGACCGACAAAGCCTATAACGTGAACCGCGCGTTCGAAGCCGGCTGGGGCGGCGTGGTGTGGAAGACACTCGGCCTCGACCCGCACGTGGTCAACGTGAGTTCGCGCTACGGCGCGGTGCAATGGAACGGTCAACGCATCGCGGGGCTCAACAACATCGAGTTGATCACCGACCGCCCGCTCGACGTCAATCTGCGCGAGATCGCACAGGTGAAACGCGACTGGCCCGAGCGCGCCATGATCGTTTCGCTGATGGTGCCGTGCAATGAGCGCGACTGGAAGTGGATCTTGCCGCTCGTGGAGGACACGGGCGCCGATGCAGTCGAACTGAATTTCGGATGTCCGCACGGCATGAGCGAACGGGGGATGGGCGCGGCGGTCGGCCAGGTGCCCGAGTACATCGAGATGGTCACGCGCTGGGTCAAGGAAAGCTCGAAGCTGCCGTGCCTCGTCAAGCTCACGCCGAATATCACCGACATCCGGCTCGGCTCGCGCGCGGCATACAAGGGCGGTGCGGACGGTGTGTCGTTGATCAACACGATCAACTCGATCGTCGCCGTGGATCTCGACGCAATGTCGCCGTTGCCGATGGTGGACGGAAAGGGCACGCACGGCGGCTACTGCGGCCCGGCGGTCAAGCCGATCGCATTGAACATGGTCGCTGAAATCGCACGTGACGTGGAGACGCCGAACCTGCCGATTTCGGGTATCGGCGGCATTTCGACCTGGCGCGATGCAGCCGAATTCATGGTGCTGGGCGCGGGCAGCGTGCAGGTCTGCACCGCGGCCATGCACTACGGTTTTCGCATCGTCACGGATCTCGCCGACGGTCTTGCCAACTGGATGGACGAGAAGGGCTACGCGACGCTCGACGACATTCGCGGCCGCGCCGTGCCCAACGTTACCGACTGGAAGTACCTGAACCTCAAGTACGACATCAAGGCACGCATCGACCAGGACAAGTGCATTCAATGCGGCCTCTGTCATATCGCATGCGAGGACACTGCGCATCAGGCGATCATGAAAGAAAAAGATGGCGTCCGGCATTTTGAAGTGATGGACTCCGAATGTGTGGGCTGCAATCTGTGCATGCATGTGTGTCCGGTCGAGCAATGCATCACCATGGAGCGCGTGGACAACGGCGAATACGCGAACTGGACTACGCATCCGAACAATCCGGCGCGAGTGAATGCTCCGGCTGGTGAGGTAGAGGCAGAGTCAGCGAACGCCGAACCCGCCCACGCAGCAAAAGCCGCCTGAAATACAGGGCGAAATCGTTGTAAGCGCAGTTGTTAGCGCAGCGCTTGTACCGAACCGGTGTTTTCTCTAACGCCCGACGCGCCGACAGAAGCCGCGCGGGCTTCAACGATCTAGTGGAGATCTTTCGATGAAGCAGACCGCGCAACCCGTCGATCCGCAATTCGCGGCCGGCGCGCAAGGCAGCAGTCTTTACAACGACGACCTTGCACCCACCGGCCCCGCGCAGCGCACCTGGCGCTGGTATCACTTTGCAGCGCTGTGGGTGGGCATGGTGATGAACATTGCGTCGTACATGCTCGCGGCCGGATTGACTGAAGAGGGTATGTCGCCGTGGCAAGCGGTGTTGACCGTGCTGCTAGGCAACCTGATCGTGCTCGTGCCGATGTTGCTGATCGGCCACGCGGGCGCCAAGCACGGCATTCCGTATGCGGTGCTGGTGCGCTCGTCGTTCGGCACGCAGGGCGCCAAACTGCCGGCAATGCTGCGCGCGATTGTGGCCTGCGGCTGGTACGGCATTCAAACGTGGCTCGGCGGCAGCGCGATCTATACGCTGTTGAATATTCTCACCGGCAACGCACTGCACGGCGCAGCGTTGCCGTTCATCGACATTTCCATTGCACAGCTCGCGTGTTTCCTGGTGTTCTGGGCCTTGCAGATCTACTTCATCGTGCATGGTACGGACTCGAT
Source organism: Paraburkholderia sp. SIMBA_053 (assembly GCF_046534895.1). Lineage (NCBI taxonomy): Bacteria > Pseudomonadati > Pseudomonadota > Betaproteobacteria > Burkholderiales > Burkholderiaceae > Paraburkholderia > Paraburkholderia sp. SIMBA_053. The sequence continues at coordinate 158,847 of NZ_JAWRXU010000002.1, forward strand.
CCGCTGGCTCGAAAGCTGGTCGGCGCCAATCAAGATCGTCATGTGTATTGCGCTTGTCTGGTGGGCGACGTCGAAAGCGGGCGGACTCGGCTCGATGCTCGCGGCGCCTTCGCAGTTCGTGCCGGGCGGCAAGAAGGAGGGCATGTTCTGGGCGACTTTCTGGCCGGGCCTTACCGCCATGGTCGGCTTCTGGGCCACGCTCGCGTTGAACATTCCCGACTTCACGCGCTTTGCAAAAACGCAGCGCGACCAGATTGTCGGGCAGTCGATCGGTTTGCCGGTGCCGATGGCTTTGCTCTCGGTAATCTCGGTGGTGGTGACGTCCGCCACCGTGGTGATCTACGGCAAGGCGATCTGGGACCCGATCGACCTGACGAGCCGGATGACGGGCATTGGCGTCGGCCTCGCTCTCATCATCCTCACGCTCGACACGATGTGCTGCAATCTTGCCGCGAATCTCGTCGGACCCGCTTATGATTTTTCGAGCCTGTGGCCGAAGGGCATTTCGTATCGCGTCGGCGGCATGATTACCGCGACCATCGCAATCGTCATGATGCCGTGGAAGATTCTCGCGACTACCCAAGGCTATATCTTCACGTGGCTCGTCGGTTACTCGGCGCTGCTCGGTCCGGTGGCAGGCATTCTGATGGTCGACTACTTCCTGATTCGCGGCACGCGGCTCGATACCCGCGAACTATTCGACGAGCGCGGCGAATATAGCTATACCGGCGGCTGGAATATCGGCGCGGTGGTCGCGCTGGTGATCGGTGTGCTGCCGAATCTGCCGGGCTTTTTGCACACGGCGTTTCCTGCTTCGTTCGCGAACGTGCCGTCGATCTTCAATACGGTCTACACGTATGCATGGTTTGTCGGGCTCGCATTGGCGTCGATCGTGTACAGCGCCTGGATGAAACTCAGCAAAGGACCCAGCGCGCGCGTCGCGAGTGCATGAGATAAACGCGTATGTAGCAGGGACACAAGCAAATTCATAAGGAGGCGGCAAGATGACGACCCTGATTCGCGGCGGCACCATTATCGACGCGGAGAACACGTATCGAGCGGACGTGTTGTGTGCCGACCCGCAAGACGGCGGCACCATCCTGCAGATCGGAGCGGACCTGGAAGCGCCGGCGGGCGCGGCGATCGTCGATGCGGGCGGGCAGTATGTGATGCCTGGCGGCATCGATCCGCACACGCATATGGAGCTGCCCTTCATGGGCACCACCGCGAGCGACGACTTCTATACGGGCACTGCAGCGGGATTGTCGGGCGGCACCACGAGCATCATCGACTTCGTGATTCCTGGTCCGAAGCAAAGCCTGATGGAAGCGTTCAGGCAGTGGCGCGGCTGGGCGGAGAAGGCGTCGGCGGATTATGGGTTTCATGTCGCCGTGACATGGTGGGACGACTCGGTGTATCGCGACATGGGCACGCTCGTGCATGAACATGGCGTGTCGAGCTTCAAGCACTTCATGGCCTACAAGAACGCGATCATGGCCGACGACGAAGTGCTGGTGAACAGCTTCTCGAGATCGCTCGAACTCGGCGCGCTGCCCACTGTGCATGCGGAAAACGGTGAACTGGTGTTTCAGTTGCAGCGCCAGCTGCTTGCAAAAGGCTTCACGGGGCCCGAGGCGCATCCGCTGTCACGGCCGCCCGAAGTCGAAGGCGAGGCGGCCAATCGCGCGATTCGTATCGCGCAGGTGCTGGGAGTGCCGGTGTATATCGTGCACGTGTCCGCGAAAGACGCTGTCGATGCGATCTCGCGGGCGCGCAGCGAAGGGCTGCGCGTATTCGGCGAAGTGTTGCCGGGGCATCTCGTGATCGACGAAGCCGTATATCGCGATCCCGACTGGACGCGCGCCGCAGCGCATGTGATGAGCCCGCCGTTTCGCTCGGCCGAACATCGCGAGGCATTGTGGCGAGGTTTGCAGGCCGGCCAATTGCATACCACCGCGACCGATCACTGCGTATTCTGTGCGTCGCAAAAGGCCATGGGCCGCGAAGACTTCACGAAGATTCCGAACGGCTGCGGCGGTGTTGAAGATCGCATGGCGGTGCTGTGGCATCACGGTGTGAACTCCGGGCGTCTCACGCCTAACGAGTTCGTGCGCATTACGTCGACGAACGCCGCACAGATCTTCAACCTGTACCCGCGTAAAGGCGCGTTGCGTGTCGGCGCCGATGCGGATATCGTCGTATGGGACCCCAACGCAAGCAAGACGATCTCCGTGAAGACGCATCATCAGAAAGTCGACTTCAATGTGTTCGAAGGCATGACGGTGCAAGGCGTGGCCATGCATACGCTCACGCGCGGCGCGCTTGCCTGGACCGACGGCGACCTGCGAGCCGTGAGAGGCGCCGGGCAGTATCAGAAGCGCCCGCCAAATGCTGCTTACTTCGACGCGATCCGCGTGTCGAACAAGCTGAAAGAGCCGCATCCCATCGAGCGGTAGCGGTCTAAAGTCCGGACTGCGGCGCGGGCGGGCAAGCTCGCGCCGTTTTTCCTTTCGGCGCCGCGCAATCACCGCGCAATCACGCGGCACCGCTGTCTCGCGTTTTCCCCGATGGCGTCCCGCCCATGTTCCATGTTGCGATGCATGCCGCGTCGTCACATCTGCTGTAGAGTTGGAATTCATGTGATAGTGGAGGCGATGGCTGCGGCTTAGCACGGATGCGCATATGGATTGGAAACCTGATCCTTTGTAAAAACGCAGGCCGTTTGCTACAGTCCGCCCACTCCGCCGGGCACGAGCGCCGGTGGGACTGCCAACACGCGTCCAGGCATGCGTCCTGACCACCTTAGGGAGCCACTCATGAAGTCGATTCGTTCCATTGTGCTGATCGCGCTGTTTCATGCGGTAACCGTGAGCCCCGTGTTCGCCGCCGATGAACTCGCGCAGATCAAGTCCTCGGGCGTGTTCAGGATTGGTACGGAAGGCACTTATGCACCGTTCACCTATCACGACGAGTCGGGCAAGCTAACCGGCTTCGACGTGGAAGTCGGCACGCAGATCGCGCAGCGTCTGGGCGTCAAGCCGCAATTCATCGAAGGCAAATGGGACGGGCTGATTGCCGGTCTCGACGTGAACCGCTACGACGCGGTGATCAACGAGGTTGCGGTGACCGACGCGCGCAAGCTCAAATATGATTTCTCCGACCCGTACATCACGTCGCATGCTGCACTGATCGTGCGCTCGGACAACAACGCGATCAAGACTTTCGACGATCTGAAGGGCAAAAAGTCCGCCAACACGCTCACCAGCAACTTCGGCAAGATCGCCGCCGCGCACGGCGCGGAAGTGATTCCCGTGCAGGGCTTCAATGAATCGATCGATCTGCTGACCGCGGGCCGTGTCGATGCAACCGTGAACGATTCGCTGTCGTTCCTCGACTTCAAGAAGCACAAGCCGGATGCGAAGGTGAAGATCGCCGCGCTGGACACATCGCCGGAAAGCAGCGACAAGTCCGCCGTGCTGATTCGCAAGGGCAGCCCGGAACTCGTCGCGGCGATCAACAAGGCGCTCGCCGATATGAAGAAAGACGGCACCTACGCGAAGATCTCGCAGAAGTACTTCGGCAAAGACGTCTCCAAATAAACGCCTTTCGCGAGTCTGAATCATGCCGGCATGGTTGCATCTGATGGCGCACTCGCTGTGGCCCCTGCTATATGCGGGGCTCGTGTTCACGGTGCCGCTCACATTGGCTTCGTTTGCAATCGGACTCGCGCTCGCGTTTATTGTCGCGCTGGTGCGGCTCTTTGGGCCGAAGTGGGCAGTGGCGGTAGTGCGCTTTTACGTGTGGCTGTTTCGCGGCTCACCGTTGCTCGTGCAACTATTCGTGATCTTCTACGGCTTGCCGAACGTAGGCATCGTGCTCGATCCGTTGACGGCGGCGATTATCGGCTTCTCGCTGAACGTGGGCGCCTACAACTCGGAAGTGATTCGCGGTGTAATCGAGTCGATCCCGAAAGGACAGTGGGAAGCCGCGTATTCAATGGGAATGACGCGCGAACAGGCGCTGCGTCGTGCGATCTTGCCGCAGGCCGCACGCGTCGCGCTGCCGCCGTTGTCCAACTCGTTTATCGCGCTCGTGAAGGACACGTCGTTGGCTGCTGTGCTGACTGTGCCCGAAGTGTTTCAGGCAGCGCAGAGAATTGCTTCGGTCACCTACGAACCGTTGATTCTTTATACCGAGGCTGCGCTGGTGTATCTCCTGTTCAGTTCGGTGCTGTCGTCGGCTCAAGTGAGGCTTGAACGAAAGTTCGGCCGTCATGCACTCTTTCAGGCGGGCAACTAATGATCCGACTGGAAAAAATCGACAAGTATTTTTCCGGGCTCCGTGTGCTCAACTCGGTCGACCTGCACCTCGCGCAGGGCAACGTGACTGCGTTGATCGGGCCGTCGGGTAGCGGCAAAAGTACGTTGTTGCGTTGCGTGAATCTGCTGGAAATTCCCGAGGCCGGCTCGCTCGAAATCGGCGATCAGAAACTCACGTTCAGCCGCGACGAGCGGCCGTCGCGCGAAACGGTCCTGACTATTCGCCGCCGTACCGGCATGGTGTTTCAGAACTTCCAGTTGTTTCCGCATCTCACGGTGCGTCAGAACGTGATGGAAGGCCTCATCACCGTGCTGAAATGGGACAAGGAAAAGGCGCGGGCCCGCGCTGACGAATTGCTGGAGAAGGTCGGCATCGCGCACAAGGGCGATGCATGGCCTGTCACCCTGTCGGGCGGGCAGCAGCAGCGAGTTGCGATCGCGCGAGCACTGGCGCCGTCGCCCGAAGTATTGTTATGCGACGAGCCCACGTCCGCGCTCGATCCCGGACTCGCCGCGGAAGTGGTCGAAGTACTCAAGCAGCTCGCGAATGAAGGCATGACCATGCTGATGGCGACGCATGATTTGCGGCTCGCCGCTACGATCGCACGCGACGTGGTGTTCCTTAACAACGGCGTAGTGGTGGAGTCGGGTCCGTCACGCGATGTGTTCATGCGGCCGAAGCAGGAGGAAACCGCGCGCTTCGTCTCGACGCTGACGCACAGCTTGCCCGATGCATGGACCGAGTGAAGCGGGCGTGAGCGCACCTTTAAATAAGAAAGCCGCTGAGGTATGCAACAAAGAAGAAAGGGGCGCCAGTTCAGAACTGCGCCCCTTTTGCATATCAGGCCATTAAAGGCACCTTATTGGTGTCTTACGCTTCGACGCGCTCTGCTTCGTTGTCCAGCGCCGTTTCGAAGAACCGTGTCTTCGCCTCTTCACTGACGCGAGCATACGCGCGGTTCACGCCGCTGATCACCGCTCGAATCGACGCGGTCACCAGATTGGCGTCGATACCCACGCCGAACGCGCTGCCGGTTACGTCCGCACCGGCCATTTCGGCGACGGCGACCGCGCGGGCGTCGGCGCCTTGCGTCAAGGCGCGCTCCTCATAATGCTGGATGCGCACGGGCACACCGATCGCGTGCATCAGTGCGTCGAGCGGACCGTTGCCTTCGCCGTTCAATACGCGCCGGGTGCCATTGATGTCGACAGTCAGCTTGATGTGCTCGCGTCCGTCCTGCTCGGACAGGCTGTGGCCGATGTAGTGCACTGGCGCGGTATTCTGCACGTACTCCTGCTGGAACAGTTCCCAGATCTGCGATGGCGTGACTTCCTGTCCGCTGTCGTCGGTAAAACGCTGCACGGCCGAACTGAAATCCACCTGCAAGCGGCGCGGCAACACGACGCCGTAGCTCTGCTCGAGCAGGTACGCGATGCCGCCCTTGCCAGACTGGCTGTTCACACGGATCACGGAATCGTAGGTGCGGCCCAGGTCGTTCGGATCGATCGGCATGTACGGCACTTCCCACATCGCGTCGGGTTTCTGCACAGCGAAACCTTTTTTGATCGCATCCTGATGCGAGCCGGAGAATGCTGTGAACACCAGATCGCCCACATACGGATGACGCGGATGGACGGGCAACTGCGTGCATTCCTCGGCGGTGCGCGCGATTTCGTTGATGTTCGAGAAGTCGAGTCCGGGATCGACGCCCTGCGTGTACAAATTCAGTGCGAGCGTGACGAGGTCCACGTTGCCGGTGCGCTCGCCGTTGCCGAACAGGCACCCTTCGATACGATCCGCGCCTGCCATCACCGCGAGTTCCGCCGCGGCCACCGCGGTGCCGCGATCGTTATGCGGATGCACCGACACGATCAACGAATCGCGGCGCGCGAGGTTGCGGTGCATCCATTCGATCTGGTCGGCGTAGACGTTCGGCGTCGCCATTTCGACCGTTGCAGGCAGATTGACGATGGCCTTGTGTTCGGGCGTGGGTTGCCAGATGTCGAACACCGCGTCGCAAACTTCCTTCGCGAATTCGAGTTCGGTGCCGCTGAACACTTCAGGGCTGTACTGCAGCGTGAAATGCGTTTCCGGCGCGGCATCGGCGAGACGTTTCATCGTGCGCGCGGCTTTTTGCGCGAGTTCCTTGACGCCGTTCTGGTCGAGCCCGAACACGATCTTGCGGAATTCCGGCGCGGTTGCGTTGTACAGATGGACGATCGCGCGCGGCGCGCCACGCAAGGATTCGAACGTACGCTCGATCAGATCGTCGCGGGCTTGCGTCAACACTTCGATCGTTACGTCGTCGGGAATGTGGCCGCCTTCGATCAGCTCTCGCACGAAGTTGAAATCGGTCTGCGATGCCGACGGGAACGCGACTTCGATCTCCTTGAAACCGATCTGCACCAGCGTCTTGAACATGCGCATCTTGCGCTCTGCGTTCATCGGCTCGAACAGTGCCTGGTTGCCGTCGCGCAGGTCGGTGCTCATCCAGATCGGCGCGCGCGTGATCGTGCGCGACGGCCACTGGCGGTCCGTCAAATTGATGGGCTTGAAGGAGCGGTACTTGGTAGCTGGGTTCTTCAACATTTTCATCGTCCGTGGGTTCGACTGGCTGGTAGTCGACCGGACGACAAGAACGCAAAGCAGCGCCGCCGGTCGGAAACCGGGGCTGGGTCAGTTACTGGGGAATTATGCGGTGCTTCGGGTGTTTCAGATGGAAGCGCGCAGCAGCAGACCTAGCCCGGTAGAGCGGGCTAGTAGTAGCGATAGGGTGGTCTGGGCGCGGTACATAGTGCGCAATAGGAACATATTATTGGGGCGGCGTCAAGCGGGGCGCTCGCGCGCGGCGCCAGGCTACAATTCCCGACGGCTTGAAAAACGGAACGTCAATGAAGATTCGGATTGTCACTATCGCGTGCGCTGCGACCGCCGCAGCACTCCTCGCGGCCTGCACGGCTGTCTACAAGAACTCGGACGCGTGCGAGCAGTTAATGCGAAGCAAGCTGGCAGAACAATCGACCGATACGCTGAAGATCGGCCATACGGGCGCGGGAATCGACGGCTCACGCGTCGTGGTGGAAGGGTCCATTGAACATGTGATGACGGCGTCTGAAGTAGCGGCCGCGTCAGCGCGAGCAGCGTCGGGCGCTCGGGCAGGACGCAGAATGGCGGCCTCGGGTGTGGGGGCGGCTTCGTCTGTGTCGCAGGCGGCTTCGGCGGTCACTGCGTCGGAGGCCGATGCGCTTGCACGGAAGCCGAACAAGCCGAAGAAGCTGATTCTGGCCGCAGCCGCTGAATGCACGTTCCATGGCCCGACGCTGGACACGTTTAGCTGGCTAGCGCCCGCAAAGCTGGCGGCGCCCTCCGACCCGGACGCGAACGAAACAGACGAGTAAGCTCCCAGGCGGCCGGTTCATTATCCAGATGACGTGAATCCACCGCCTGACATTGCGCTGCTATCTGCTCTCCAGCATCAACGCTAGCGCGCTTTCGGCAAACGCCTCAGGCCGGCCTTCAAAGCAGCGCTCAACCGCGCGCGTGTCGATCAGCCGCTGCCGCAATGCTGTGCGTTCGTCGTGTCCGTCGATCATTCGCACCGCTGCCGCGATATAACCCTCGACGTTGTCCGCCGTTGTCCACGGCGGCATACCCACGCGCTCGAACAGCGCGCCGTCTATCCGTTCGAATACCTCAGGCCCGCGCTTGCACACGCCCGGCAAACCGAGCGTGAGCGCGTCGACGATCCCATTCGTATTGCCGAACGGGAACGGGCTCAGAAAGAGATCGGAGCGATTCACGCGCTCCAGGTAGCCCGCATACTGACAAAACTCGTGCACAACCGCGCCCGGCACCGCGCGTCCGATGACCTCGCGCATCTGGTCGAGCGCGAGGCCGGCCGGCACGCCGCTCATGAAGTGGAATTCGACAGGCGTCGCGGCCCGCGCACCGATCTCGCGACACGCTGCGAGAAAACCGGGGTTGAGCTTCATCGCGCTAGCGGTAATGACCACTTCTAGCGTTTCGTGCGCAGGCGGAATGCACGCGGAGATCTCCGGCAACGCAACCGAAGGCCGGTACGGCTGGCCGTCTTTCGGCAGCTTCATCAGGCGCTCGCTGAAGCATGCAGGATCGCCGACATAGTCTTCCTCGACGCTCACGTAGTCGATCTTGTCCGAGTGCGTGGTGGCCGGGTGCCCGAGGCCGGCGATCTGTAACGGCGCGACCCGCAGATTCGACATGAATACCGTCATCACGAACATGCCGACGCTCGGCATATACAGCACGTCGGGCTTTTCGCGCTCCGCAAAGTCGCGAATGGTGCGCAGACATTCCCCGATGTACTCCGGATCTTCCAGTTCGATAAAACGGTCGAAGACCGCTCGCCCGATATCGTCGATTGCATAGCCGAAGCCAAAGCCCACCACCTCGAAATGCTTGCGCGCTGCCTCGATAGTGCGCGAGTGCGTGCGGTAAATTGAATGCGCACCGCCGAACCACTCGAGCACGACTATCATCAACGGCTTTTTGCGGCGCTTCGCGTTCTTCGGCGTCTTGGCGCTCGCCGCGTTCGCCTTGCGCGGTGGCGCCGGCAGGTCGGTCAAACCGAGTTGCGTGAGCTTGCGGCGCACGAGCACATTAATGTCACGCTTGATCTCATGACGGCGCGGCGTTTCTGCGTAGCTGCAAAACATGTAGGCGTTGTGCAGCAACGCGGTGGGCAGATCGTCGAGGTCGCCGATCTGCTGCAGTTTGCCGGGAAGCCACTCGATCAGTGCCTCGCGCTTAACGTGCGCGCTCGGCGAACCCTTGAAAACCGGCGCCAGCAGGACGAGTGCCAGGGAGGCCGCAAGCACCTTGTCGTACGCCCACAGCGCGACCAAGTCCAGCTCCATTTCAGAGCCGGTTGAATACAGCACGCAAAGCTTCTCGACGAAACGGTCACCTGCAAGAAACTGCCTGTCGTGCGCGCCGCGCGGATTCAGTTGGCAGGCGACATGGTCCGCATTGCCAAACGGCGTAACCGAGAACAGCAAACCCACCCATTCATGCAGCGTCAGAAAGAGCCTGAAACATTCGCCGGGCAGCTGGAACTCCGGATCGGCAAAGAGCGTGGAGGCCGCGCTGGCGAGCCGCGTACAGAAGCGCGTGCGTTGCTCTGCAGGCGCAAGGCCGCTCATGCCCGACGCAAGAAAGCTCTCGTCCAGCAGACCGCGTTTGTACTGCAGCAGCGCGAATGCCGAGAGAAGCTGGATCGACGCCCGGATATGCTGCCGCGTGTAGACGAGATGCTCGAATTGGTCGAGCGAAAAGGTGGCTTCTTCCATCGGGAGGGCGTGGGTAGTTATGCATGACTAAGCATTTTCCAGATGCGTTAGCCGCGAACGACGATTATCGCAGCCAGCCGATATCGAATTTGCGCCGTCCACGAATTTGCGAATTTTCAGCACAGCAAATGAGGCATCCCCACTCAGAAGGCGTAGTAAGGGCCGGGCCCCGCGGACGTCGCGCGCGATGCAATCGCGGTGTACACACGGCGCCCGAAAAAGAACGGCAGGCCCCAGCCGAAGCCACTGCTTGCGATGCCCGCCATGTTGTCGAAGGCGTTGTTCGCCGATGCAAACAGAACCCGCGAATTGCCGACCGAAAACGTGACTGCGTTTGCCGCGCCGTCCGTGCCGGTGATCGTCGCCGTCGCCGACTGCGTCGAACTCGGGCAATACCAGTAGCCGCATTGGGGCAGTTGCGTATCGCGATAGAAGAAGCCGTTCGAGCCCGTGTCGAGATAACTTTGCGTGTACGTTTGAGCGCCTTGCGTGGTCGTCACGTAGCCGGTCTGCGGATTGCCCTTCAACACCCGCGCGCTGCCGAGCGTGTTGTTTGCCTGAGTGCCGATGCCGAAGATCATCGACCCGGAAACGGTGAGCGCGCCGCTGTCTGGAACCGCGGGAAGATCGATCACGACGCCGTTGTTGTCGAGGGCGAAGCGGCTGACCGGATTGACCACTTGCTGTGCGAGAGGTTGCGCGGCCGGCATGCAGGCGCCGCCCGCGTCGCAGCCGTAGTACCAGCGTGGCAGCGCCGCGTTCGCGCAGGCGCTGCCGCAGTCGGCCGCGAACGCGCCGACGCCGAGAATGCCGTTGGCACGCAGCGTGTCGAGCGTGAGCATCGACGGACCTGCGCCGGCGCAGTCCGCAGGGACCGTCGGCACCGCAGGGTCGGCAATCAGTTGAATCGCGATCGACGCGGCCAGTTGTCCGGCCATGCGCACGTCCGCGCTGCGCACCGCGCCCCACGCGTAGCCGCCGCCGAACACCGCGCATTCGCCCGATATCCCGGCGCCCGACGTGATCGCGGCGAGCGGCAAGCCAGCCGGAACGGCCGAGGCAAGAATGCGCAGACCGTGCGAGCCGGTGTCCACCTGAATGTTGTCGATGGTCGCGCAGTTGTCCGTGCCCGGCTGGCAGATGGTGACGCTCGTGGTCAGCATGTTGCGCGTGAGACGCGGCGCCGCCGTCACGACAATCGGCTGCACATTGGGCGTGTTCGACTGTGCGACGGCCGTGCCGCTCGGACTCGAGGCGGCGCTTGGAGCCGACGCGACGGGCGCGCTCGCCGCCCCTGAACTGCTCGCCGGGGTGGTCGCGGCCGGGCCGCCACCGCTGCCGCCGCCACATGCCGTAAGAGCCGCGCAGACGAGCAGCAGGAGAGGGAGTGAGAGATTGAGCTTCATGGCGTCAACGTAGGTCGGCAGTGGTTTTGGTTATTCCGGGCGCCTGGTGGTGCGGGCGCGCTGAGGCGAATAGTTGAGGCGCTTCTGGGCGCGGCTTGCCGCAATCGGGTTGAAGGCCGGCGCGAGCGCAGCAACAGGATTTGCGCGGCTGACCATGCGTTGGCCGCGTTGCTTGTCCGGCTCTGTTGGTCCGCCGGCGCCGAACGGGTTGTCCGATGGTCTTTCGAACTGGAGCAGCACCGATACAAGCGCCGGGCCCATCCGGAAGCGTCTGGACCAGCGTCAGCGGAGATCGTCGGCAGTGACGCCCGGCGGCAACGCGCCGGGTAGCCATGCGCGGCCCGCATAGCCGCGCATGGGTCCGCCCGATTCCACGATCACGTCCGGCCGCGCGACGCGCGACGCGTGCAGATTGCCGTCGATTGCGGCCGCAGCGCCCGCCCGGTAAGAGCCGGCGTAGTTGCCGAGCAGGGCGACGAGATCGGGCATCGTCGGGCCCTGCCACGTATAGGCGACGATTTCGCCCGTGCTCGTCGCGTATTCGTTGATGGCGGTGTTGCCCGCATCGGTCAATGTGCGCAGGCGCAGCGCGCCGTTCAGCAGGCTTTGCGGCGCCGCGGCGTGGCCCGTCGGCTGCAGCGGCATCACACCGCCCAGTTGAGCGCAAGCATGGGCACTGACGCACAGCGTCGCGACGGCAATCGCTGACGCGGTAATGACGGGAAAGAGATGGGCTTGGGGCATGACAGTCTCCGTGGCATGGCGCGTTCGTTGTTCTCGCGAAGTCGATTTGAAGATATCACTCGCGCTTCCTGACGAAGCCTGGCGCCCGTTTCACGGCCCTGTGTTATCGCAAAAGTGACGGGCGGCGAGCCTGCAAAGAGTCTTTGAAAACAATGTTCTGACAGACGTGTCGCATGCACCTGACAGGCCATTCGGAATGTTTGCCGAACGTTAAATATGACGCTTGCGGTGAGTCCGTCGGACGGGGCAAACCCCGGTTTTTGCACAGGGCTCGCCGGGATCGGTAAAATATCGGGTTGATCCACGGAAACTTGCCGTGGCGTAGCGGAAGGATTCCCCGAACATGACTGATCTTCGTCTTACCAAGCGGTTTGCAGTAATGCTGATGGCGGGCGGGCTGGTCGCCGGCTGCGGCACGTCGTCGCCGACCAAAGTCGACTACAAGAGCGACTCCAAATCGAAACAGGTGTCACTCGCCGTCCCGCCGAACATGATCGACGAGACGCCCGATCAGCGTTCGCTGCCCCCGCAAGGCGGCGAAACCTCGCTGTCCACGCTGCGTCAGGTTCAGGCGCAGGCGCCCGCGGCCAACACGCTGGCGGTCGTGCCGCCCGTGAGCAACATGCATATCCAGCGCGACGGCACAGAAAGCTGGCTCGTGATCGACGGCAAGGCGCCGGCAGACGCGTGGCCGCAAATCCGCCGGTTCTGGCAGGAGCAGGGTTTCCTGCTGGTGGTCGACCAGCGCGACAAGGGCGTGATGGAAACCGACTGGAACGAAACGCACGCGCAGATCAACGACGGTTTGATCCGCAGCACGCTGTCCAAGGCGCTGGGCAACAGCTACGTGACTTCCGAGCGCAACAAGTACCGCACGCGCCTCGAAGCGGCGCCGAACGGCGGCACGTACGTGTTCATCAGCCAGAAGGGCATGCGCGAGGCGCTGACCGGCACGAACAACGACTCGAGCACGTGGGAGCCGAAGGCGAACGACCCCGGCCTAGAGCAGGAATACCTGAAGCGCTTGATGGCGGCGCTCGCGCTTGCCGATTCGCGCGCAAAGTCGGGCGGCGGCCAGACAGCAGAACTGTCGCCGGCCGGCGCGCAGACCGCGCCTAACGCGGCTACGTCGGGCGCGAAATCGGCGGCTGCGGCCACTGCGGCACAGAATGTCGCCCTTTCGGCACAGCAGCCGGTGCGCGATCCGGACGCGGCGAACGCGTCGGCGCAGTTGTCGTCGAACGAACTGACGCTCGGCGAGCCGTACGACCGTGCATGGCTGCGCGTGGGCCTCGCGCTCGACCGCAGCAATTTCACCGTCGACGACCGCGATCTGAGCCGCGGCCTGTACTTCGTGCGTTACGTCGATCCGAAGGACATGTCGTCGGCCGAGCAGGGCTTCTGGAGCCAGGTATTCCACGGCAAGAAGGAAAAAGTGGCCAAGCAGTATCGCGTGAACGTGCGGGCGCTGACGCCTGACCAGACCCGCGTCGCCGTGGTCGACGACAAAGGTGGTGTCGACGAAAGCCCGCAGGCCACGCAGATCATGACGCTGATGGCCGATCAGCTGCACTGACGCGCGCCGCTGCAACTGGCGGCAGGCTGTCTGAAAACCCGTCCGGAACACCGTTCCCGGGCGGGTTTTTTATTTTGCGACGAATGAGATCACGTTGCCGTCACGCGAGATGCCGCGTGCACACGTCTTGCTCACGATGAGTGGGCCGGTGTGGACCGGCGCTCAACTTGAGACAGCCATGTTCGACGTGATCCCTTACTGGATGTGGGCGGCGAGCTTGCTCGTTCTCGCGCTCGTGTGCGGTGCGGCCTTGAATCCGCAGGAGTCGCGACGGCCGCGAGCGCTGCGGACGCGTCACGCGGGCACGCTGCGCCCGAGGTGGCCGATGCGCTGAATTCAAACGGTGGGTGATTGGAGTCAAGCGGGGGCGCGTCGTGTCGCAGGGCAGCGGGTAGGTAAGACGCTACCGCTGACCTGATGCGAACGCCTCACGGCGGCGCGCCGCAAGGGTTGCCGTTCGCCTGAATGCCCCTCTGATCGACCCGTTGCGCAACCCTCAGGTATCCGCGTGACGGGTCCCGACCCACGGCAAGCGCTTGATGACGCCCGTTGCCAGCGCCGTACCCACCAGAATCACGCCGCAGCCTTCGAGCATGCCGGCTGAAACGCCTTCGCCGAGAAACAGCGCGCCCCACAGAATGCCGAAGATCGGGATCACGAAGGTGACCGTGATCGCCCGCGCCGGTCCGGCCACCGCGATCAGGTGGAAGAACAGCATGTAGGCGATGCCGGTGCACGCCACGCCAAGCGCGAGCACTGCGCCCCACGCGTGCAGCGAGATCGGCGCACTTGGCCAGTAGATCACCGCGAGCGGCAACAGAACGATGGTGGCGCCCGTCATCGTGCCGGCGGCCACTGTGAGCGCGTCGACGCCGGTCAGGTAACGTTTCGTGTAATTCGCGGCGATGCCATACAGCAGCGTTGCGCCGAGCGCCGCGCCGGCGGCGAGCGCGGTTGTCAGCGGCGTCGCCGACGCGCTGCCCGGGCTGGCCATCTGATCCCAGACCAGCATCAGCACGCCGAGGAAACCGATCACGAGGCCGAGCGTGCGCAGCGCGCTCAGCCTGTCGCGCAGCCAGAGGAAAGCCACGAGGCCGCCCCACAGTGGTGTCGTTGCGTTGATCACCGACGTCACGCCCGCCGACAGCGTCAGCTCCGCATAGGCGAAGAGACAAAAGGGCGCCGCCGAATTCAGAATACCCACCACGAGCAGCGGAAAAGCGCGCGTGCGCAGGATCGTCGCCGATTGCTGCAACGGGCGGCGCGCGAGCAGGACGGCGATCAGGAAGGCCGCACCGATGCCGACGCGCAGCGCCATCAGCGGCGCGACGCCAAAGTCGGTTACGCCGACGCGAATAAACAGGAACGACGCGCCCCACAGGGCCGCGAGGATCAGCAACTGGACGATATTTTTGGCATTCATTGTGATGGCGTCGCGCGCGGTTGAGTCGAGACGCCTGCGCATCGTATCAGCGCGAGAAGACGAAACGTTTCAGCGTGGAATGAAATGGCAAGATTCGGGAGAGGGCGTCTGACACACGTGATCGTAAGCGTGGCGGGAAGCCGCGCAAAGCGAGCAATTCTCACGCTGATGTGAGAAAAATTGCGATTTCACGACGCGAGAGAGAGGCGCGGGCGCGCCGAGCCAGCGCGCCCGCCACGCCAACGCTTGTTCAGTGCGGAATCATCCCCTGAAGGACATTCTGCTGGAGCCAAACCAGAATGCCGAGCAGCACGGTCAACAGAATCGAATGCTTGAACGTCTTGGCGAATACCACGCCTTCCTTGCCTTTGAGGTCCGTCGTTGCCACGCCTGTCGAGATATTTTGCGGCGAGATCATCTTGCCCATCACGCCGCCCGAGGAGTTCGTCGCCGCCATCAGAACGGGGTTCAGGTTCAACTGATTGGCCGCAACCACTTGCAGGTTGCCGAACAGCGCATTGCCCGACGTGTCGCTGCCGGACAGGAACACCGCGACCCAGCCGAGGAACGCCGACACCAGCGGAAAGAACGGTCCGACCGACGCGACCCCGAGCCCGAGCGTGTACGTGAGCCCCGAGTAGTTCATCAGATAGGCGAGCCCGACGATGGTCGCGACTGTGAGAATCGCGATGCGCGTCTGCACCCACGTATCGACGATCGCCGCGCCGAAATCTCGCGCGCTGAGTCCGACCACCAGACTCGTGATGATCGCGGCGACCAGAATCGCCGTGCCGGTGGCGAGCGGCTGGAAGTCCCAGATCGCGCCGTACGGTGTGTTGTACAAGGTGATGAACACCGCCTTATCGAGGCCTGGCCAAGGCACTTTGACGTCGCCGATCAAAAAGATTTTCGCCACGGTCCAGACGATCACGACCACGGACACGATGATCCACGGATACCAGCCCTGGCTGCCGCCGATCTTGCCGCGCACTTCGCCGACGCGGTCGATATTGACCGCGAACGCGGGATCGACGGCCGGTTTCCACACGCGCAGAAACGCGATCGTGACGACGAGCGACACCATCGACGACAACACGTCGGTCAGACTGTAATTGACGTAGTTCGACGCGACGAACTGCGTGAGCGCGAAACTGGCGCCTGAAACCAGCAGCACCGGCCAGACGCGCACCATGTTGCGAAAGCCGGCATAGACGGCGATCACGTAGAACGGCAACAGCAAGGCGAAGAACGGCAACTGGCGGCCGACCATTTTTGCGAGCGAATCGGCGGGCAGATGCGTGACTGCGCCGAGCACCGTGATCGGCACGCCGAGCGCGCCGAATGCCACGGGCGCCGTGTTGAAAATCAGCGTGAAGGTGAGTGCTTCGAGCGTCGGAAAACCGAGCAGGATCAGCAGCGAACTCGTGATCGCGACCGGCGTGCCGAAGCCCGAAATTCCCTCCAGCAACGCGCCGAACGAAAAGCCCACCACGACCAGCACGACGCGCCGGTCGTTCGGCAGGTTGTCGATCATCCACATGCGAAAGGCCGCGAAGCGGCCGGAGCGTTGTGCGATGTTGTATAGCAGGATCGCGGTGAACACGATCCACATGACCGGCCAGCACGCGAACACGACGCCAGCGGCGACGGAGTCCAGCGCGAGCCTCACTGGAAACTGCCACACGGCAATCGCGACGACGAGGCCGACGATCAGCCCCGCGAGCGACGCCTGCCATGCAGGCCGGCGCGCCCAGCCGAGCAGCAACAGCACGACGATGATCGGCAATGCCGCGACTAGGAACGACGGAAGCAGGGAATTGCCGACTGGAGTGAGTAGTTGATGAAACATCACGTCTCCTTCGTTGTTGTTCGAAATCGACGCGTGACTGCGAATGACGGGACGCGTCGCTCCTGCAGGACGGATGAGCGCCGCCCGCGCAGAAAACCACCGGTCGGCTCGCTTTTAAACGGTTACTGTGTGCGGCTTAACCAAGCATAGAGCCCGAGGCTCTCACGTCAAGAAGGGAAACTACGGGAGCAATCGGAAGCTTGTCGCCCTGATTCTTGCCGGCGGCGCGCGCCGGCAAGAATCACTTCGCTCAACCTGAAGTCGTTCAATGATGGTAGCCGTGCCCATGGCCATGTCCGCCCGACCACCAGCCGAAGCCGATCGACACAGACGGACCGTACCAGCCAGGATAGCCGTAGCCGTACCAGGGCGGATAAACCGGCGGCGGATAATACGCGGGGTAAGCGGGCGCAACGTACACCGGCGGTTGCGCGACCACATAGGTGGCAGGGGGGTACGACGAGCCTGGCTGCTGCTCGACCTGTTGCCCCTGTTGCCCTTGCATTGGTTGCTGCCCGGCCTGCGGATCGGTGCCCGTGCCGCCCACCGTGCCCACCGGCACTTCTCGCTGTGCCGCGCTGGCTGGGACGGTCGCGTAATACGCAGGGTAGTAGCCCGGATAGTAACCGTATGGGTAATAGCAGCCCGACAGCACCACTGCGCCCGCGGCGCCGCAGAGCGCGAGCCGGACGCGGCCGATGCAACCGCTGGTAGAAATACGTTGGCGCGTGCGGAGCCGCGACAGCATGTGAACGGGATGAGAAGAGTCAATCAGGCGGGACTTCATGACGAGCTCCGGTATGCAAACTACTTGCGAGCGACGCAGCCGACGCCTTCGTCGGTACGTCATTGCACGAGCTTACGCTCACGCGGCGCAAAGAGGATTGCAAAACCGTAACGGCGTATTTCGCCTCGTTTTACGGCATTTCCCGGCGCACGTCTTGTCAGCGGAAAGCGAGCAGGGCATTGCACCCGGGCTCGCGTTTCACCGCTGAGGAGTAACGAAGCTTACTTGCCGACCTGATTACCAATCACGCCGCCCACGGCCGCGCCGCCGAGCGTGGAAAGCGCACTGCCTCCAATGACCGCACCGGCGGCACCGCCGACGCCCGCGCCGATTGCGGTATCCCGTTGCCGCGTACTCATTCCCTCGCAGGCCGAAAGACTCGCGACAACCGCGACGATCATCGCGAGCGAACCCAATTTACGAATCGATTTCATGATGCTCACTCCCTTTGTTGTGATTGGAAGCCGCCTGTCGTATTGCGTTCCTGAATTGATCTTATCGCTGTGGACAGTTTCCAGATGTATGAGGTTGTCAGCAGACTGACGGTTTCGTAATCAAATGTTTCCCAACGCGTAGCAGGAGCCGTACCTGAACAGCAGGCGAAAAAAAGCCCGCCAATGGCGGGCTTTGTGTTGCTAGACGTTGCGCGCGCATCGAAATGCGCGCGCGGCTGTCACCGGTGCGAGAACCGCGTGGCTTTTACTGCCGCTGATAGATCTCGGCGCCTTTCTTCATGAACTCGATGGATTTCACTTCCATGCCTTTTTTCAGCGCCTCGTCGTCGGTGACGCCCTGTTGCGCCGCGAATTCGCGCACGTCCTGCGTGATCTTCATCGAGCAGAAATGCGGGCCGCACATCGAGCAGAAATGCGCGACCTTTGCGGAATCCTTCGGCAGCGTTTCGTCGTGGAATTCGCGTGCCTTATCCGGATCGAGACCGAGGTTGAACTGATCTTCCCAACGGAATTCGAAGCGCGCCTTGCTCAATGCATTGTCACGCACCTGCGCGCCCGGATGGCCCTTCGCCAGATCGGCGGCGTGCGCGGCGAGCTTGTACGTGATGATGCCGGTCTTCACGTCGTCCTTGTTCGGCAAGCCCAGGTGTTCCTTCGGCGTCACGTAGCAGAGCATGGCGGTGCCGAACCAGCCGATCATTGCCGCGCCGATGCCCGACGTGATGTGATCGTAACCGGGAGCGATGTCGGTGGTGAGCGGCCCGAGCGTGTAGAACGGCGCTTCGTCACACCATTCGAGTTGCAGGTCCATGTTCTCCTTGATCAACTGCATCGGCACGTGGCCGGGGCCTTCGATCATCGTCTGCACGTCGTGCTTCCATGCGATCTGCGTAAGCTCGCCGAGCGTCTTCAATTCGCCGAGTTGCGCTTCGTCGTTCGCGTCGTAAATCGAGCCGGGACGCAGGCCGTCGCCGAGCGAGAAGGCCACGTCATACGCCTTCATGATTTCGCAGATGTCTTCGAAATGCTCGTACAGGAAGCTTTCCTTGTGATGCGCGAGGCACCACTTCGCCATGATCGAACCGCCGCGCGACACGATACCGGTCATGCGCTTGGCGGTTAGCGGCACATACTGCAAACGCACGCCCGCATGAATCGTGAAGTAATCGACGCCTTGCTCGGCCTGTTCGATCAGCGTGTCGCGGAAGATCTCCCACGTAAGGTCCTCGGCCTTGCCGTTGACCTTTTCGAGCGCCTGATAGATCGGCACCGTGCCGATCGGCACCGGCGAATTGCGGATGATCCACTCGCGCGTTTCGTGAATGTGTTTGCCGGTCGACAGATCCATCACCGTGTCGCCGCCCCAGCGGATGGCCCACGTCATCTTGTCGACTTCCTCGCCGATCGAAGATGTCACCGCCGAGTTGCCGATGTTCGCATTCACCTTCACGAGGAAGTTGCGGCCGATGATCATCGGCTCGCTTTCCGGGTGATTGATGTTGTTCGGGATGATCGCGCGGCCGCGCGCAACTTCGTCGCGCACGAATTCCGGCGTGATTTCGGTGAGGCCGTTCGGACCAAACGCGCTCGCACCGAACGCCTGGCCCGGATGCTGACGGCCCATCATGGCGGCGAGCTTTTCGCCGTTCGGACCGCTTGTCTTCAGCGTCTCGAGATATTCCGCGCGGCGCTGGTTCTCGCGAATCGCGATGTACTCCATTTCCGGCGTAATGATGCCTTTGCGCGCGTAGTGCATCTGCGACACGTTCTTGCCGGGCATCGCACGGCGCGGCGTGCGATGCAGGCCTTGAAAGCGCAATTCGGCGGTCGCGGGATCGGCGGCGCGCTCGCGGCCGTAGTCGCTCGTGAGGCCGGAGAGCGGTTCCGTATCGCCGCGTTCTTCGATCCAGCGCTGACGCAGCGCGGGCAAGCCGGCGCGGATGTCGATCTTCGCTTCGGGATCGGAGTAGGGACCCGACGTATCGTAGACGTAGACGGGCGGATTCTTTTCACCGCCGAAGCTGTCTGGCGTGTCTGATTGCGTGATTTCGCGCATCGGCACGCGGATGTCGGGGCGCGAGCCGGTCACGTAGACCTTGCGGGAATTCGGCAGCGGCGCGACGGCGGCTTCGTCGACGTGGGCGTCGGCGGAAAGAAACTTCGGGTTGGCGTTCATGCGTGTTCTCCGTCAAAGCAATGTGGGCCGCTAAGCAGGAGACGAGACGGAAGTAGTCGGAATTCGCGAGAGATGAGGCACAAGGGCTGGAGTGCGAAATCCGTACGCTTCCCTGCGCTGGCATTATCCAGATCAGGTTCAAAGGGTATTTCTCACCCACGTGGCACGGACCTCCAACTCCCGTGCATCGCAGGACCCCCGCGTTAGCAGCGCACACGATACACCGGGCGGGCGCCGCTTGGCAACCCGTCTGCAATGCTGTGTGCGATCGGTATGTGCGTCGTGCGCGAAGCGCAGCGCCCTTGCGGGCCGGGGCTATATGCGGGAGCGAAAGCGCAAGACGTCGCATCGCGTCGCAGCCCGCCGATCCGCTATTTGCGCACTATCCTTGTATTGACGGGCGTGCCGCGTATGACGCGCTGCAGCACTTATGCCACGCGGCCTGTTTGCTTACAGCGTGAAATCGTCCGAGGCTTCGGGCTGGTACAGGATCTTTTCGAGCTTCAGCACCTTTTCGGCACCGCTTGGCGGCACGAAGCGGATCTGCTCGCCGCGTTTCGCGCCGAGAAGCGCAAGGCCGACTGGCGAGAACACATTCAGGCGGCCATGCGCGAAGTCGGCGTCGGGCGGATAGACGACGGTCCAGGTCATGTGCTCACCGCTGCTTTCGTCGACGAGCGTCGCCTGCGAGTTCATCGTGACCACGTTGGCCGGAATCTCGCGCGAATCGACGATAACCGCGCGCTCCAGTACGTCGTCGAGCATGTCGTGCAAACGTGCGTCCGCGCCGGGTGCAGCGGCGTGCTTCTCAAGACGGGCGACGTCGAGTTCGGTGAGGTAACACTGCTTGGTCCTTCTGGTCGTTTTCACGGCGGCTACTCCAATTCGATCTGCAATATGGCTGCAATCTGTGTGAGGAAACATCATGCGGATGTGATCGGCCCGGCGCCCCGAAAGTCCCCTTGGGGACGACGCGGCTTCAGGCAAGGAAGCGAGCTGCGTCAGGTGGGGCGCCGGGCGGCGAGAAGCGGAAGCGTTTCTGGCGGAAGCGTTCGCGACGGCTCCTCGGCGGAATGCGGCGCGAACTGCACGCGCGCGCATCCACTTGCGCGGCGGGGGCGCAAGCGAATGTGGGCGCGTGAAGTCGGAGAACGCATTGAAGGGCCGGCAGTTGTCGAGTGGAGATGGGCGACGCGCCGCTTGTAGCTGACGATGACTGTGACGACAGCGAGCGGCGCAGTGATTAAGGGCATGTTAGCACGGCGTCTTTCAACGACCTTCGCGAACATTTCGCCGCTGTAAGTCGGGCCGCGCCAAACGGTGATGCGATGAACACGCGTGCAAACGTCAGGCAAAAAAATTTGCGGGGGACTGTCATAACCTGCTGCGCGCATCGACAAACGTGCAGATCCCGATAGGAGCAGGTCATGCAATCAATCGTTATGCGCCGCGCACGCCGACCGTTCGTTCGAGCCGTTGCAGTCTTCAGTGCAATAGCCATGTTGTCCGCAAGCGGTCTGGCAAATGCAGCCGGCGCGATGTGCAGCGCGCGTAGTCCAGCGCATCGCGTTGCACTCGTCGAGTTGTACAGCAGCGAAGGGTGCAATAGCTGTCCGCCCGCCGACCAGTGGCTCAGCCAATGGAAGCACAGCGGTTCGACGCAAAGCATCGTGCCTCTGGCGCTGCACGTCGACTACTGGAACAGCCTCGGTTGGACGGATCGCTTCTCGCAGCACCGCTTCACGGAACGTCAGCAGACGCTCACCGATCTTGCGGGCGGCCACACCATCTACACGCCTGAAGTTTTCGTGGCGGGGCGCGAGTTGCGAAGCTGGTCGCAACGCGACAGTTTCGAAGGTCGCGTGGGCAAGCTCGTGGCTGAGCCGGCACGAGCGAATGTCGCCCTCGAACTGAAGCCGCAGACGGGCGGCGCATTCAACGTCGCAGCGCGCTTTGACAGCAAGGCTGCCGATACCGCCGGGCCGCTCGATGCCTACGTCGCGGTGTATGAAAACTCGCTGAGCTCGCAGGTCGGCGCCGGCGAAAACCGCGGCGCGACATTGCATCACGAACGAGTGGTGCGGCAATGGATCGGGCCGGTGCCGCTCGTCGGCGGCAATGCGCAGATTACTCGCGACATTCGTTTCGACGATGCCGATACCAATGCCGATACCAACAGGAACGCAAACGCGTCGACCGACAGATTCGGCGTAGTTGCTTTTGTCCAGAACGCAGCAACCGGCGACGTGCTGCAGGTGGCCGAACTGGCTGCCTGCCATTGAGCTCGCGTCAATCAACGGAGATTCCCATGGCAACGCCTCATGTTGTTCGCGACAGCGCACCGCCTGCCGCGCCCTCCAGCGGCGTGATACATCCGGTATGGGTGCGCATCACGCATTGGCTCAACGCACTCGCGGCGATCGTCATGATGCTGTCGGGATGGCGCATTTACGACGCGTCGCCGGTCTTTCCCGCGTTCCGTTTTCCGACGGAAATCACGCTCGGCGGTTGGCTCGGCGGCGCATTGCAATGGCATTTCGCAGCGATGTGGCTGCTGGTTTTCAACGGCCTCGCGTATCTCGCGCTGAACCTTGCGACCGGACGTTTCTTCCGCAAGTTCTTGCCGGTCTCGCCGCGCGCGGTGTTGCACGATTTCATCGCCGCGTTGACCGGCAAGCTGTCGCACGCGGACTTGCGGGTCTACAACGCGGTGCAGAAATTCGCCTACCTGTTCGTCGTCCTCGATCTGCTCGTGCTGGTGCTGTCTGGGCTCGCGATCTGGAAGTCGGTGCAGTTCCCGCTGCTGCGCGAGTTGATGGGCGGCTACGACAACGCCCGCATCGTCCACTTCTGCGCGATGGCGCTGATGGCCGCGTTCATCGTCGTTCATCTGGCGATGGTTGCGCTCGTGCCTCGCTCGCTGCTTGCCATGTTGCGCGGTCGATAAATGCTTCGCGCGAATGTTACGGATACCGAATCATGAACAAGCTCATTAAAAACGCTGCGACGAATGTCGCTGGCAAACTGGACCGCGAGTCGATCCTGATCGACGTCAGGCGCGAGCTTTCGATGCCGTCGCGGCGTCTCTTCGGCAAGCAGCTACTGTCGCTTGGCGGTTTGTCGATGCTGACCGGCTGCTCGCTGACCGACGACGAATCGGTCAACAAGTTTCTCACTGCCGTCTCGCGCCTGAACGATCGCGCGCAAGCCGCGCTGTTCGATCCGAGACAGCTGGCGCCGACTTACACCGAAGCGCAGATCACGCGGCCGTTTCCATTCAATGCCTACTACGGTGTCGACGAGGTGCCGCAGGTCGACGCTTCCGGCTACAAGCTGAAAATCAGCGGCCTCGTGACCGGCCAGCGCGTCTGGAGCTTGCCGGAGTTGTACGCGCTGCCGCACGCGGAGCAGATCACACGGCATATCTGCGTGGAAGGGTGGAGCGCGATAGGTCGTTGGGGCGGCACGCCGTTCGGCGATTTTCTGCGTCGCATCGGCGCGGACACGAGTGCGAAGTACGTCGGCTTCAAATGCGCGGACGACTACTACGAAAGCATCGACATGCCCACCGCGCTGCACCCGCAGACGCTGCTCACGTTTTCGTACGACGGCGAGCGCCTGCCCGCGAAATACGGCTTCCCGATGAAGCTGCGCATGCCGACCAAGCTCGGCTACAAGAACCCGAAGCACATCGTCGAGATGTTCGTCACCAACACGTATCCTGGCGGCTATTGGGTCGACCAGGGCTACAACTGGTTCGGAGGCTCCTGACGCGCGCGGGTCGCCGCATGCGCCGCGCGCATGCGCGACCCCGGGCGGCAGAAGCTTCGGAAATACGCCGGCTACGGCCGGTTCGATTGATCCACAACAAACGGAGTTATCCCATGAAGAAATTTGCAATCGCAGCAGTGGCCGTCACCTTTCTGATGAGCGGCGGCGCCGCATTCGCGCAGGCAAGCGGCGCGATGTCCAACGATTCGATGTCGCATGATTCGATGTCGAAAGATTCCATGTCCAAGGACGGCATGTCGAAAGACCACATGAAGAAGGACACAATGAAGCACGACAAGATGAAAAAAGGCGACGCAATGGGCATGAAACACGACGCGTCGGGCGCGATGAGCAACTAGGCGGGCCGCCATAGCCGCTTATTTTGCGTGCCCGGTGCGGCTTGCGCCGCCCGGGTGGTTCCGATGCACGTTGCATGAAGCGGCGCTTGGCGCTCAAATCCAGACAGAAAGCCGGGGTGCGGTTACGCCCCGGCTTTTTGTTGCATGCGCACCAAAAGTTACGATTCTTTCGCATGGCGCGGTGGGCGCTTACTGCATAATGCGATGCGCGCCACGAATTCGGCGCGTGTCAGCCGCGAATCCGCCAGAGCCACCGCTCGACCGGCGCGGCGTTGCATGTCCCGTCTGGCTTTCTCTGTTAGCCAACCTTCGTACTTCGCTCCACCACCATGTCTGCCAGCCTCGCCCGCCTGACCGCATCGCCGATGCGGTGTCCGCCGTCCCCCCAGCGGGCGCCTCGAACGGCATGGGCGGGTTGAAACGATGTCGCTGGAACTTCCAAGCCGGTTTTCTCGTGGTTTCCCGATCCGTCTGCCGCAGTCGCGCAACGGGCAGATCGCGCTCGCGCTCGGCGTCGTTTATGTGGTGTGGGGCTCGACCTATCTTGCAGTCCATGTTGCGCTAGGCTCGTTTCCGCCGTTGCTGATGTCCGGCCTGCGCAATCTTTTCGCGGGCGTCGGGCTGTTCGTTTTCGCGGCTCGCCGCAATCCGGTTTGGCCGAGCGCGGCGGAGATCCGCAACGCCGGCCTCGTCGGTACGATGCTGGTCGGGCTGTCGAGCGGCATGCTGGCGTACGGCATGCGCACGGTCGGCACGGGCACAGCCGCGGTAATGGTCGCGACCGTGCCGCTCTTTGCGACGGTGATCGCTGCCGTGGCGGGACGCAAGATCGGCAAAGGCGAGTGGTTCGCGGTCGGGCTCGGGCTGGTCGGTATCGCGATCCTGAGCCATGGCGACAGTGCGCCCGGTTCGGCGGGCGGCAGTCTCGCGATTCTATGCGGGGCGCTCTTCTGGGCGGGCGGCGCGCATCTCGCGGGGCGTCTTAAGCTGCCGTCGGACCTGTTTTTGTCCACGTCGCTGCAGATCGGCCTTGGCGGCGCAATGTCGACCATGGTCGCCTGGGTTTCGGGCGAGCGCATGCTCGAAGTGCATTTCCTCCCGCTGCTCGCGTTCGTCTATCTGATGCTGATCGGGACCATGGCCGCCTACGTCGCCTACGGTTTTCTCATACGGCATACGAGCCCGATCATTGCGAGCAGTTGCATGTACGTGAATCCGGTGGTTGCGGTGGCGCTCGGCGCGTTGCTGCTCGGCGAGCCCGTTACGCACTCGACGGTGATCGCGACGGTCGTGATCCTGGTCAGCGTGGGCTTGTCATTCTGGCTCGATTATCGGAAGAAAGGGCTCGCCTGAAAGGCGACGCCTGCGGCGGTACGGGCAGGGCGCGCACGCGACTCCGCCCATTTCCGTAGATGTCCTGCGTCAAAGCCGTGCGGCCAGTTCCGCGCCTTCGCGGATTGCACGCTTGGCATCCAGCTCGGTGGCGAGCGCCGCGCCGCCAATCACGTGATAGCGTGGGCCGCCGGCATCCGCCGGTTCCCGCGGATGCAGATCGCGCAGCGATTCCTGCCCTGCACACACGACGATGTTGTCGACCTCCAGCCATTCTTCGACGCCGCCATGCGCGATCTTCAAACCGCGCTCGCTGATTTCCAGGTACGACACCCCGGCCAGCATCTTCACGCCGTTTCGCGCGAGCGTCGCTCGATGCACCCAGCCCGAAGTCTTGCCGAGCCCTGTGCCGAGCTTGCCCGCTTTGCGTTGCAACAGCCAGATTTGCCGGAACGGCCTAGCCGCAGCGGGCGGCTTCAAACCGCCGCGTTCGCTCACGGAAAGATCGACACCCCATTCGTCTAGCCACGCATCGCGCGGCATCGGCAAAGGCTCGCCAGTGGGATGCAGCAGGAATTCGCTGAGGTCGAAGCCGATGCCTCCCGCGCCGATCACGGCGACGCGGCGTCCTACAGGCGCGCCGCGCAGCACTTCCACGTACGACAGAACATTGGGCAGATCGATACCCGCGATTGCGGGCCGACGCGGCACGATGCCGGTTGCGATCACGATGTCGTCGTAAGCACCGGCGGCGAGGAGCGCTGGGTCGACGCGCGTACCGAGCCGCACGTCGACGCAATGCCGTTCCAGCTGGCTTTGGAAATAGCGGATCGTCTCGCTGAATTCTTCCTTGCCCGGCACGCGCATGGCCAGATTGAACTGGCCGCCGATCGTTGCGCCTGCATCGAACAAGGTGACGCGATGTCCGCGCGACGCTGCAACCGTCGCCGCCGACAGCCCCGCCGGTCCCGCACCGACCACCGCGATAGCGCGCACGAGTTGGGGACCCGCGAGCGGTCGATACACCAGCTCGGTTTCGCGCCCCGCGCGCGGATTGACGAGGCAGGTTGCGCGCTGATTCCTGAACGTATGATCGAGACACGCCTGATTGCACGCAATACAGGTGTTGATTTCGTGCGCGCGTCCTTCGGCGGTTTTCAGCACGAACTCCGGATCGGCGAGCAGCGGTCTTGCCATCGAGACCAGATCGCCGGCGCCGTCGGCGATCAATGCCTCCGCGACCTCAGGCGTGTTGATGCGGTTCGAGACGATCACCGGCACCTTCACCGCGGCCTTCAGTCGCGCGCTCAGCGCGGCGAACGCGGCGCGCGGCACCGAGGTGACGATGGTCGGCACGCGCGCCTCGTGCCAGCCGATGCCGGTGTTGAACATCGTCACGCCCGCTGCTTCGAGCGCCTGCGCGACCTGCACGGTTTCATCCCACGTATTGCCGCCTTCCACCAGATCGATCAGCGAGAGCCGATACACGACGATAAAGCGCTTCCCGCAAACCTCGCGAACCCGCTCGACGATCTCGCGCGCAATCCGCATGCGGTTTTCGATGCCGCCGCCGTAGCGGTCCGTGCGCCGGTTGGTGCGCGGGCAAAGGAACTGGTTGAGCAGGTAGCCTTCGCTGCCCATGATCTCGATGCCGTCATAGCCCGCGCGTTGAGCGAGCTTCGCGCAGCGCGCGTAGTCGCGCACCGTCTTCGCAATGCCGGCAATGCTCAGCGCGCGCGGCTTGAACTTCGAGATCGGCGACTTCAAAGCCGATGCCGACACAACTAGCGGCTGATACCCGTAACGCCCCGCGTGCAGGATCTGCAGCGCGATCTTGCCGCCTTCTTCGTGAACCGCCTGCGTGAGCAGTCGATGATTGCGCAGATCGAATACTGAGTTGAGCGTGCCGCCGAACGGCAGCAGCCATCCTTCGCGATTCGGCGAGATGCCGCCGGTGACGATCAGACCAGCGCCGCCCTTCGCTCGCTCACGAAAATACGCGGCCAGCTTTGGATAATTCCAGAAGCGGTCTTCCATGCCGGTATGCATGGAGCCCATCACAACGCGATTGCGCAGGCGGGTGAAACCGAGGTCCAGCTCCGCGAGTAAGTGTTGGTAAGACATACAGGCTGCCGTTGTAAGTATGGGATGCGCACGAACGATACACCGCGCGATCGCGACCACCATCTGAGGAAAGCTTCTAATGCTCGCAAGATGTTGCCCGGTAAGACATTGTCACGCCTCGATAAGCCAAATCGATGGTTGCGGCACAGCCATTGCTCATTGCGTGCGTCCATCGAATGGACCGCGCGGCGCCCTGAAAAGGCGTAATGCGCGCAGGGATAGGAGGGAGTGCTTCGCGAAGGACAGCCGGACCGGGACCGTTCGAACAACGCATCGAACACGGTTTCAGATGGCACTGTCTTTAAGCGTGCGCCCGCATATGAATGGGCGGAGAGCCCGACATCGATATAGGTGAACACAATGAAACTGATCCGAACCATGGCGGCCGTGATTGCCGTTGCTTCTGTCCTGAGCGCGTGCGGCGGGGGCTCCGACGACGTAGGCAAAGAGCTTGGCCTGACGAACCCGCAAATCCATTTCGTGCATGCGATCCCGAGCGGACCGGCCGTGGATTTTCTCGTGAACGGCACCGCACCGTCGGGACAGACGAATGTCTCGTATAAGGGCGTGACGAACTTCACGAACATCAACACGGGCTCGACGAACGTGGGTTATGCGGCAACCGGCACGACGACCGCGCTCGCAAGCGGCAACTTCCCGAACGTCGCGAAGGGCCACGAATATACGGTGCTCGCGTTGCCGGGCGCGGCGGCAGCCGACATCGGTCTGATCGACGATCCGTTCGACAAGGGTCTGCTTTCGAACAGCGCGCGTGTGCGGGGCTTCAACGCATCGGGCAATGCACCGAACCTCGACCTCTATCTGGTCCAGTCGACCAACACGAACATCAGCAACGTAGCCCCGACGATGTCCGGCTTGTCGTTCAAGAACGCGGTGCCGGCAAGCGGCCAGGATTCCATCTACGTGTCGGGCGGCCAGTATGTGCTGATCGCGACGGCGGCCGGCAGCAAGACGCCGATCTATCAGTCGCAGTCGTTCACGTTGTCGAACAACGCTGACTGGCTGATCACGTCGGTGCCGATCGGCGGCGCGCTGAGCCAGCTGGCGGTGGGACAGATCCATCTGCTCGTCGTGCAGAACGGCAACACGAACACGCCGAGCGTCGAATTGTCGAACACGCTGACGGGCGCATAAGTTCGCTAGAGAGCGTGCGCGCATTGCAGCGCACGCGATAGCGGCAAGTCCTGGGGAGGACGGGGCGGCGATCCACGCATGTGGGTCGCCGCTTTGTTTTGTGCGCAAGCATCGATACATGCATTCGATACCCGCACCCGGACATGACCGCGCTCAACAACGTTCAACAACGTTCAACAAAAAACCCGCTGCGGTTTCCCGCAGCGGGTTTCGTTCAAACGCAGCGGCTATGCGCCGCGGCGGCGCTGGCCGCTCGACGTAGAACGACTTACTTCGCCTTTTCAGCGGAGTTGGTAAGGGCGTCGCCGCCCTTCGAGATGTCCTGGCCAGCACCTGCCATGGTGTTGCAGCCGGCGAGCGCGGCCGTGCCTGCGATGAGAAGCAAAGCGATCAGTCGATTCATGAAAGTTCTCCTTGTCGAGAAGGTATCGGTAGACGTGTCCCGCTAGCGGCTGTGCTAGCTGCCGACCCTGGCTTGCGCCAGTCGATCCGGTCTGATTGCATGGTAAAAAAAGGGTGCGTGCCGCGCTGTCGGCTACGCTGCGATTTTGTTGTAGGCGTGCTCTGGTGTTGGCGTCGGCGCACTCCTACAAATACGAGCAGCAGCGGATTCAAGCGCGGCGCAACGCGGCTAGACCGAAGTGCGCGCGGGGAACGGCAACGGGTCGCTGCCCGGCTGCGCCGACGTGCTGACGCTCGGCATCACGACATGGATGTCGGTACCCCTCGGCACGCCGCGTCTGATGTCGAACTGCCCGCCATGCGCGGCGACCCGCTGACGCATGCCGAGCAGTCCATGGGTATGCGTGCGTGTCAGATCGGCTGGCATGATGCCTACGCCATTGTCGGCGATATCGAGCGTGACGCGCCCGTCGCCGACCTGCAAGCCGATCGACACCTGCGACGCTCGCGCGTACTTCGCCGCGTTCGTCAACGATTCCTGCGCGACGCGAAAGAGCGCGATTTCCGTTTGCTCGTCGAGCTGGATATCGTCGGCGGGAAGCTGCAGGTTCAGCGTCCAGTTATTGCGTTGCGCGGCTTCGTCGGCGAGTGTGCGCAGTGCGGTCACAAGACCGAAATTCGCCAGCACGGTAGGCCGCATGTCTTCGATAATGCGGCGCTTGAGCGCAATGCCCTGGTCCAGATTGGCGAGCGCGCGCTTTAACTTCTCGGAGATGTCCGGGTCGCTCTCTTTCAGTTTGCGGTTTGCCCACGCCACGTCCATTTTGCTCGCGGTGAGAATGGCGCCGAGTTCGTCGTGCAGCTCGCGCGCGAGTTGCGTCTTCTCGTTTTCGCTGACGGCCTGCAAATGCCAGCCGAGTGCCTCGAGTTGACGCGTGCGTTCGTTCACGAGTTGATCGAGCTCGCCTTGTTGTGTGATCAATTGACGCTGAACGCGCGCCTGCCGGTCGATCTGAATGCCCAGATTGCGGAAGAGCAGAATGAACAACACGATATTGAGCGCCGACAGGCCAGCCGCGCATAACGTCGAAATGCGCTGATCGGCACGGCTCGCGGCGAGTGCGTGCTGCGCGCGCCGTTCTTCGTTGTCGCGCAGCAGGCTCAGTGTGCTGTCGACGAGCGCCGCATCTACCGCGTTGGCATGGCTCGCGTTGCCGCATGCGCTCAGATCGAGCGGACGAGGCGCCGCGCGTTGCAAGGCGGCGGCGCCGGCGCCGATTCGCGCGTCGATCAGCGCGCGGATTTGCGTGAAGCTCGCGAGCTCCGCGCTATCGGCTTTGGGACTGCGGTAAAAACGCTCCAGCAGCTGTTCGCTGTCGCGAATGCTGACGGCGGTTGCGCAAAAATCGTGAGCCGCGGCGTCACGCTTCGTCAGAAGAAAGTCGCTTTGCTGCGCGCTCAGACGCGATAGCTGACTCGCGAGCGCGCTGAGTTGCACGGTGACGTCGCGGGCTTCGAGCGCTGTCTCGTACTCGGCGGCGATGCGCTCGCGCGCGGTTTCGAGAATCACCAGGCCGCCGACGGTGATCACAATCGCCACGGTCATCGCGATCGCCCAGCTGCGGTTGCGCATCCAGTTGCTCAGGCGGGCCGCGGCGCCGCGTTGCGGCGCCGGGGTTTGCGATCCGGTTCGCGCTTCCTGTTGCGCTTCGTTCTGCACTTTATTGTGCACTTCATTATGCACATCAGCCGCGTTCTGCACGTTTGACACGTTCTACTCCTTGGACACGCATCAGTGTAGCGTCCGCTGCAGTCGCCGCGGGTGCGCGCCCGCGCGCTGGCGCGCACATTGTGCGTGGCGAATCTGCGTCCCGGCCGCTTCGCGTAAAGCGGCCGTAATCCAATGTAAGCGGATTCTCACACGAAAACCGGAGTGCGTCGGAATGCGCCCGGCGATACAGCTGGATACGATGGAACCTGATCCCATTCACTGTTCTGGAGGAAGCCATCATGCTGAAGTGGGCGTTGTTCTTCGCCGTCATCGCGGTGATCGCCGGCCTTCTTGGGTTCACCGGCGTGGCTGCGGGCGCGGCGGCAATCGCGAAGTTCCTGTTTGTCGTGTTCCTGATTCTGTGCGTGGTGTTCCTCGTGCTCGGCTTCGTGGTGACGAAAAAAATCGTCGATTAGCGCCGCTTTGCCTCCTCGAGGCGCCTGAAACTGGGCGCTTAAGCAAAGCGGCACGCGCAACCTGAGCGCACGGAAATCCCCGCAGATACCAACAAGAAGGAGAGTCGCCATGCTTCACTATGCCATCGTGTTCTTCGTCATCGCCATCATTGCTGCGGTGTTCGGTTTCACCGGAATCGCGGCGGGCGCGGCCGAGATCGCGAAGATACTGTTCTATATTTTCCTCGTCGTGTTCGTGGTCACGCTGCTGCTCGGTGTCTTCCGAACATAGATCTGAACATGATTCTATCGGCGCATCGCGCGGGCACCTTGCGTGATGCAGCCACCCCCCAATACGGATAAAGGAGAGATTCAATGGCGAACACACCTGGCGCCCAAGGCGCGGCATCGCAGTCGAGCGATCCGTTCGTGATGGACATTCAGAAGATCCGCGACGACGCCCGCAAGCACATGTCGGATGGTCCGGTCACGCAAACTTACGGCGCTGATCGCGACACGGTGCTCAAGCTCCTCAACGACGCGCTGGCTACCGAAATCGTCTGCACGTTGCGCTACAAGCGCCATCATTTCATGGCGAAGGGCATCAACTCGGAAGCGGTAGCCGCCGAATTCGCGGAGCACGCGGCCGAAGAGCAGGAACATGCCGACCGTATCGCCGAGCGCATCGTGCAGCTTGGCGGCGAGCCGGACTTCGCGCCGGACGGCCTGAAAACGCGCGCGCATTCCGAGTACAAGGAAGGCGAGAACCTGACGGACATGATTCGCGAGAACCTGGTGGCCGAGCGCATCGCTATCGACACCTATCGCGAGATCATCCGCTATCTTGGCGAGAAGGACGTGACGACGCGGCGTATGTTCGAAGAAATTCTCGCAGTCGAGGAAGAGCATGCGGACGATATGGCCGACCTGCTCGAAGGGCGCGAGTGATTGCGCCTGGCATGGCGAGCTTGCGGCCGGCGGTTCCGGCCGCGATAACGCCAAAGTACGGCGCGACGTCATTACAATGTCTGCTTTGGAGCGATTCCATCGTACGGACACCAAGCCGATGATTCGAGTGTTGATAGCTGACGACCACGCGATCGTCCGAGGGGGTTTCAGACAGTTCGTCGCCGACGAGCCGGACATGTGCGTCGCGGCGGAAGCGGCCACCGGCGACGAAACCATCAGCCTCGTGCGCGAACAGGCATTCGACGTCGTGCTGCTCGACATTGCGATGCCGGACAAGAACGGCATCGACACCTTGCGCGTCATCAAGCAGGTGCGCCCGGAGCAGGGCGTGCTGATCCTCTCGGGCTACCCGGAGAGCCAGTACGCGATCAACCTGCTGCGCGCGGGCGCGAACGGTTATCTGAACAAGGACTGCGAACCCGACGAGATCGTGCGCGCGATTCGTGCGGTAGCGCGAGGGCATCGTTATTTATCCGAGGCGGTGGCCGACACGCTTGCCGACAATCTCGACAAACCGGCGGCGGCGCGGCCGCACGAAGCGCTGTCCGAGCGCGAGTTTCAGATTTTCTGCAAGCTCGCGGCGGGGCAGATTCCCACGCAGATTGCCGAGGAACTGCATTTGTCCGTGAAAACGGTCAGCACGTATAGGGCTCGCGTGCTCGAGAAAATGCGCCT
The DNA here is from genome assembly GCF_046534895.1 of Paraburkholderia sp. SIMBA_053. Classification (NCBI taxonomy): domain Bacteria; kingdom Pseudomonadati; phylum Pseudomonadota; class Betaproteobacteria; order Burkholderiales; family Burkholderiaceae; genus Paraburkholderia; species Paraburkholderia sp. SIMBA_053. The sequence continues at coordinate 191,863 of NZ_JAWRXU010000002.1, forward strand.
GGCGAACAATGCCGATCTGACTTATTACGCGATCAAGAACGGCTTGATCGAATAATGGACGATCGAGAAATCCCGATGAACAGCGAATCGAACACCGTTGCCGAGTCAGCCAGCCGCGCACCGTTGCGCGTGCTGCTTATCGAGGATTCGCCGCTGATCCGCCGCAGTCTCGTGGAGGCGATCGACGCGTCGGGTTCGCTGCGCGTGGCGGCTTATGCCGATTCGGCCGACGAAGCCATCGCGCTCCTGAGCGACGACGCGTTCGACGCGGTGATTGTCGATCTGCAATTGAAGCAGGGCTCGGGCGTACCCGTCCTGGCCTATTTGCAGCGCGAAGGTTTGATCGACTCCGTGTTCGCCGCGGTGCTGACCAACCATGCGTTGCCGGCTTATCGCGAGCGCTGCGAACAATATGGCGTGCGCCACTTCTACGACAAGTCTTTCGAATTCGATCGCGTAATCGATGCACTGCACGAGTACGCATTCGCACGAAGCAACGGCTAAGCGTTCGCCGCGATCAACCTTTGGCAGTACGAGCCTGCAGCGCCAGATGGTTCCATGCGGCGAGGCCCGCGAACAACAGACCCGCGACGCTCACACCCACCCATCCGAAAACCGGCCACACCGCTGCGCCGACGCCTGAGCCGATCGCTCCGCCGATGAAATACGCAACCATGTACACGGTGTTCACGCGGCTGCGTGCGTCGGGCTTGAGCGCGTAAATGCGCGACTGATTCGAAATCTGCGCGGCCTGCACGCCGACGTCGAGCACGATCACGCCAATCACGAGTCCCACGATGCTCTTCGCGGATGCGCCGAACACGACGAAGGAGATTGCCACCAGCACGATGGACAGCGTGATGATCGCGCGTGGTCCGCGGCGGTCCGCGAACTTGCCGGCAAGAGGCGCGGCGAGCGCCCCCGCCGCGCCGACGATGCCGAACAGTCCCGCAGCCTGTGGTCCGAGATGGAACGGCGCGCCCGCCAGCAACAGCGCAAGCACCGACCAGAAGATACTGAAACCGGCGAATAGCGCGGCGCCCGTCAGCGAAGCCTCGCGCAACGCGCGATGCTCGACGAGCAGATGCCACATCGACATGAGCAGCTTGCCGTAGGTCAGCGTCGAGGTCGGCTTGCTTTTCGGCAGACGCAGGATGATGACCACGGCAAGCACGAGCAATGCGACCACGGAAGCGGCGAATACCGCACGCCAGCCGAGGTATTGCGCAACGAGGCCTGCAGCTGTCCGCGCCAGCAGGATGCCGAGCAGCAGACCGCTCATCACCGTGCCGACCGCATGCCCGCGCTCCGACGGCGGCGCGAGTTCGGCGGCGAACGGCACCGCCTGTTGGGCGATGGTAGCGAGCACACCGATCGCGAGGCTCGCGACGATCAGCACCGACAGCGTCGGCGCGGCGGCCGCCACGACAAGCGCGACGCACATGCCCGCAGTCTGTAGCAGGATCAGCGCCCGCCGGTCGAAGCGATCGCCTAGCGGCGCGAGCAGCAACATGCCGGCCGCGTAGCCGAGCTGAGTGATGGCCGGCACCGCGCCTACCCATGACGCGCTCGCGGGGAACGACTGCCTGAAGTTGTCGAGCAGCGGCTGGTTGTAATAGATGTTGGCGACCGAGATGCCGGCAATGGTCGCGAGCAGAAGCAGCAGGCTGCGCAGCGACCGGTCGGCGGAGGCGGGTGTGGACGCGTTGGAAGTGGACATGAGAGAAGCGGTGGGCGGACCGGCCCATGCACGGTCCTCAAGCGTGCCGATCATACCGGAGCGAACCGGATTGTGCTGACTCGCCGCCACTCGTGCGCCATGTGCGCCCGTGACAAAAATGCGAAGTTTGCCGGGCCCGGATTCGTAGAATCGGCGCGCTATCTCAGCCAACTCCGTACGATCTCATGAAAGAGCCCATGACACGCTCGATTCAACGCCAGTCGCCACGCATTGGCGGATGCCTGCTCATCGCGCTGATCTGTTTCGCGGCGTGGGCGCTCGCTACCGCAATCGCAATGCGCGACCCACTGGAAATGATGCTCGAATGGGAATTGCTTGCGGTATTCGCGCGCGCCGGAACACATGGCTGGTATCGCACGGTGATCGTCATGGTCGGCGCGAATGTGATGACCGGCGCGTTCATCGTGGCGGGTGCAGGTTGGCTGACGCTCCTCGCCGTGCGTAGATCGGCGCGCTTTAACGTGCACGTGCAGGCGTGGCTCGGTGCGATTCTGGTGCTGCGCACCGGCGCTTATCTGGCAAGCGATTACATGACGCATGCGATTGGGATCGACATTGCGATTCCGTTCGACGGCCTGATCCAGGCGATCGTCGCGGCCGCGCTCGGAATACCGTACTTCAGCGTATCGCGGCGCGCGCGTCGAACGTTCGTCAATCGCTGATCCATCAGAAACGGACGCGTGTTCAGTCGATTAGCGCACCTTCCGGCTCGTGGAACGGATAGGGACCGTCGGCGGCATCGACATACGCGTGATGCGTAACCAGACCTGTTGCCGGATCGTAGCGATGCAGCGCATACGCAGGCGGTTCCATCATGAACGCCGACGGCGCGTCGTCGCGAAGGTCGAGCGCGACCTGATGCGCGGGCGCCGGTACCGCGGATGCAATCGTGCCGCCAAAACGCACGAACATCGGGCGATGCACATGCCCGCAGATCACGCGCTCCACGTTCGGATAACGCGCGATCAGTGCAGCCAGTCTGGCTGACGCAGAAGGATCGAGCCGCAACTCGTCCATATGTCCGATGCCGCAAGCAAACGGCGGATGATGCAGCGCGACGATTGTTGGCTTGCCGCTCGCCGCGTCGAGTTGCGTCTCGAGCCACGCGAGCCGCGCGTCGCACAGCGTACCGGCGCTTTGGCCCGGCTCCAGCGAATCGAGAGCGATCACGCGCAATGCGCCGACATCGAATGCGTACTGGACGAATTCGCCGCCGCTGTGCAGTTCCGCACGGTCGGGGAAGGCGGCGCGCAGCGCGGCCCGGTCGTCGTGATTGCCGACCAGCAGAAAGTAGGGCAATTCAAGCGGCGCGAGCAGCGTCTTCAGATGTTCGTACTGTTGCGGATCGCCCTGATCGACGAGGTCGCCGGTGATGATCACGGCGTCAGGACGGGGAACGAGTGCGTTCAGCGCATCGACGCAACGCGCGAGATACGCGGCGGTGTCGACGCGGCGATAGGCGAGCCCGCCGGGCCGCTTGATATGCAGGTCGCTAATTTGAGCCAGCAGCATGGGATAGTCCTTGTTTGAGCGCGCTCAAAAGCAGCGCCGCGTTATTACGATAGCGCAATCAGCGCGTCCTGCACGATCGAGATGCCGACCGGCGTGCCGCGCGCCAGTTCGACGCGGCCCGCGACGTCGACGAGCAACGCATCCGGTGCGGCGCCGCTGATCGTCAGGCGCGTGCGCTCACCGAGAAACGCGCTTGTTTCGACGTGACCTTGCAGTTGTGCGTGTGCGGGATCGGCGAGAAACGCGTCTTCTGGGCGGAAAAAAATCTCGTGCGCCGAGCGTGCCGGCGTCGCAATTTGCGTGGGCGTCGAAGGCAGCGGCACGGCACCGCCCGTGGTCGTCAACATGTTGCCGCGGCGTTCGCCGGCGACACGGTTGATCGTGCCGACGAACTGCGCGACGGTGCGATTTGCAGGTCGGTAGTAGATGTCGCGCGGGGACCCAATTTGCTCGATGCGCCCGGCGCTCATTACGACGATGCGGTCGCCCAGTTCCATCGCTTCGGCCTGGTCGTGCGTCACATACACGGTCGTAATGCCCAGTTTGCGCAGCAGCGTGTTCATCTCGCTGCGCAGTGCGTCGCGCAAACGGGCGTCGAGTGCCGTGAGCGGTTCGTCGAGCAGCAGCACGCGCGGCTGCACGGCAAGCGCGCGTGCCAGCGCCACGCGTTGACGCTGTCCGCCGGAGAGCTGGTCGATCGGTTTATCGGCATGCGCGGTGAGGCGCATCATGTCAAGCAATTCGTCGATGCGCTGCCGCGCTGTCGCCGCAGGCATACGTTTGATCTTCAATCCGTAACCAATGTTGCCGCGCACGGTCAGGTTAGGAAACAGCGCATAGCTCTGGAACACCATGCCCACCTGACGTTTTTCGATGGGCAGGGCGGTGACGTCGTCGTCGCCGAATGCGATGCGGCCGCCGGCGTCGGGCGTTTCGAGTCCTGCGATCATGCGCAGCGTCGTGGTCTTGCCGCAGCCGGACGGACCGAGCAGCACGAGCGTCTCACCGGCTTCGATATGAAGATCGACCGGTTCGAGCACACGTGTGCCGCGGAACGTTTTCGCGCATTGCGTCAACGTGATGGGAACCGAGCCGGCAACAGAAGCGGGCACAGCGGTAGAGGCGAGTTTCATGGTGTCGTGACGGAATTCGAAGCAGAACCGGCGATGCGTTTTTTCGCCGCGTTGCGCTGCCCGGTCGCATCGACGCCGAGCCATTGCATTGCGACGAGGAGCGGCATCGTCATGATGAAAAAGAGAATCGTGTAGGCGCTGCCGATTTCGATGCGCATCGACGCATATGTGTCGGCGAGACCGACCGGCAGCGTTTTCGTGTCGGGCGTGTGCAACATCCACGTCAGATTGAATTCGCCGATGGAAAGCGTCAGCACGGCGAGCGCGCCCGCCACGATGCCCGGCCTCGCGTTCGGCAGAACGATGGTCACGAAGCGCTGCATGAAACTCGCGCCGAGACTTGCCGCGCCTTCTTCGAGCGTGCGCAGGTCGCTGCTCGCGCACACTGCGGCAACCGCGCGCACCATGAACGGCAGCGTGAACACCACATGTCCGACGACGATAAACGCCACGCTCATGCGGAACATCGTGAAGCCGCCGTACACCACGAGGAGCGCGAGAGCCGATGCGAGACCCGGCAGTGCAATCGGCAGCACGAGGAATTCCTCGACGATGCGCGAAAGCCGCGTCTTGCTGCGCGCGAGCACGTAGCCTGCGGGAACGCCGGTCAGCAGCGTGATAAGCAACGTGATCGCTGCCACTTCGAGAGACAGGAACACCGAGCCGTGATACTGCGTCCACACTTCGACGAGCCAGCGCAGCGTGAAGCCGCTCGAAACACCCTTGAAGTAGTTGACGGTCACGCCGGCGACGATCGACATGACAACCGGCACGATCAGGAACGCGCATAGCAGCAGCGTGACGAGCCATTGGCCCGCCGTGAGCCACGCTCTTGCATCGGGCAGACGGAACCGCGTACGTGGCTTTGCCTCGGACGGCAAAGAGGAAGTAATGGAATTCATCGAGAGGTTCTGCTTCCGGTTGGGTTCGCGCTGTATCGAATGACGCCGCTCATGCGCTCGCCGCCACGGCTGAGCCGCTCACGCTGCGCGCCAATGCAAGCACCGCCCACGTGACGATGCCGAGCACGATCGAAAGTCCGGCCGCCGTCATCATGTTCGCGTTGAGCGTGAACTCGGTGTAGATGGTCATCGGCAATACGTCGATGTCGGTTGCGAGCGTGAATGCCGTGCCGAACGCGCCCATCGCGGTCGCGAAGCACACCGCGCCCGCCGCGATCAGGCCGGGCGACAGCGCGGGCAATACGATGTCGCGCGTAATGCGCCACGGCGACGCGCCGAGCGAACGCGCGGCTTCTTCGAGCGATGCATCGAGCTTGGTTGCCGACGCCATCACCGTGACGATCACGCGCGGAATCGAGAAGTACAGGTAGCCGAGAAAGAGGCCGCTCATCGAGTAGGCGAACACCCAGCGGTCGCCGGTGAGCTTGAGCGACAGCGCTCCGATCAACCCCTGGCGTCCCGCGAGCATGATGACCATGAAGCCGACCACTACGCCAGGAAACGCGAGCGGAAACGTCAGCAACGCGAGCAGCGTGCGCTTGAACGCGAACTCGCGACGCGCGAGCAGCAAACCGGCGATCACTGAGAGCACTAACGTGGCCGCCGTGACGGCCGCCGACAACACGATCGTCGCGCCGAGGCTCGACATGTAGCGCGGATTCGTCAGCATCGCGCGGTAGGTGGCGAACGCGTGGCCGTCGCCGCTCAGTTGCGCGAGGGCGCCCATCGGCAACAGCCAGAACGCGATGAAGACCGCTAGCGCCGGCGCGATCAGTGCAATGCGCCAGCGCAGTGGGAACGTAATGTCGTTCAATGCATCACCTGCAGATAACGCTCGCCGAAGCTCGACTGCTTCTCGGCCATCTTGCCGAAGTCGACGGGTTTTGCGCGTGCGTAGTCGCTTGCCGGCAGGAATTTTGCGGCGGTCTGCGCGCTCATCGCGTTCGCGCGAACCGGGCGCAGATACGCATCGGCCCACAATTTCTGGCCTTCGTCGGAGAGCACGAAGTCGAGCACCTTCTTGCCGTTCGCTTCATGCGGCGCGCCCTTCACGAGACTCATCACGTACGGCACGGAGATCGTGCCTTCCTTCGGGATCACAAATTCGACGTTCGCGTGATCCTTGTATTTCGCGCGATAGGCGTCGAAATCGTAGTCGAGCAGAATTGGAATTTCGCCGGACATGACGCGCGCGTAGGCGGTCTGCTTCGGCACGATCGGCGCGTTGGCCTTGAGCTTGCGAAACCAGTCGAGGCCCGGTTCGAAGTTATCGAGCGTGCCGCCGAGCGCCTGATTCACCGCGACCGCGCCTGCATAGCCGACGAATGCGCTCGACGGATCGAGATAGCCGACCATGCCTTTGTACTCGGGCTTGAGCAGGTCTGCCCACGAGCGCGGCACGGGCTTGCCTTCGAGCGCGTCCTTGTTGACGAAGAAGCCGAGCGTGCCCGAGTGGATCGTGAACCAGTAGCCTTGCGGGTCTTTCATGTTCGCGGGGATGTCGTCCCAATGCGCGGGCTTATACGGCTCGACGACACCCTTGTCTTTCGCCTGGAAAGCCGATGAGACGCCCAGATACACCACGTCCGCCACCGGGCTCTTTTGTTCCGCCATCAACTGCGCGATCGACTGGCCGGAGTTCTTGTTGTCGAACGGCACGCGAATGCCGGTCTTCTGCTGGATCGCCTTGATCTGACTTGCCCAGTCGGCCCATTCGGGCGGGCAGTTGTAGCAGATCGCGGTTTCATCGGCGTGGGCCGTTTGCGAGGTGACGGTGGCAAGCGCGGCGGTCACGAGCGTACCGGCGCACAGTGCGACGGCGGTGGATTGGACGAGGCGGCGCATCAGCGGTGTGACTGCCGATGCAAGGCGTACGGAAGAGCGGATCACTGCGGTTCTCCTGGAATGGAAGAGAGCGGGTGGTTCAGGTGGATTGTTCAAGGTTGGAGATGAAGACGCTGGCCGACATGCGTCGCGCCCGCGTCGTTGCGATTTGAAATTGCGGCGATCGTGGCGCCTTCGCGCAAGCTGTGCGGCAGCGTCAGTGCAAGCGGCGTTTCGCCGAGACCTTCGAAATTTGCGGTGACGCGTGTCAGCAAACGGCGCCATGCGGCGCAGCCGATCTCACGGTTCGGCGCGCAGACGCTTGCGAGCGGCGGCGACAAAAGTTCGCCCATTGCGAGACCGTCGAAGCCGAGAATCGACATGTCGCGTGGAATCTGCAGACGCGCCCGGCGCAGGCCGCGCATCACGACCATTGCGAGCAGATCGTTACTGCAGAAGAGGGCGCTTGGACGGTTCGGGCCGCTCGTCAGATGCGCGAGCACCGCGGGCGACAGTTCGTCCGCGTTGAAGTCGACTTCAAGCGCGGGTGCAGGCGAGAGGCCGGCTTGCTGCATTGCTTGCGTGTAGCCGAGATGCCGCTGCCGCGCGCGATCGGAGGCAGCGAGCGTGCCGGCGAGCATGAGGATGCGGCGATGGCCGTGCGCGATCAGCATGCGCACGCCTTCGTAGGCGGCGAGACGGTTGTCCACGGACACCGACGGACGGCGCACCGTGTCGTTGTGCATCAGCACATAGAGCAGACCGTCACGGTCGAGCTCGTCGAGAAGGGGATGCGTGTCGGCGTCGGCGACCGTCAGGATCAGGCCTTCCACGCGATGCTCGCGCAGCGTTTCGATGGCGCGGCGTTCGCGCTCGGCGTCGTACTGGGTGGTCATCAGCATGAGCCGGTAGCCTTGCGCGGCCGCGAGTTCGTCGATGCCTTGCAGGCACTCCGCGAACACAGGGTTGGCAAGCGTGGGCACGATCACGCCGATCAGGCGCGTGCGCTCGCCGCGCAGTTGACGGCCGAGCGGGCTGGGCCGGAAGTTGAGTGCGTCGATGGACTGGCGCACCTTGTCGAGCGTGACCGGATTGACGGTGTGCGGCGCGTTGATCGCGCGCGAGACCGTCGCGATCGAAAAGCCCGCGTGCGCAGCGACGTCCTTGATTGTCGGGGTCATGATTTCCGCTCGGTTGTAAACGTTTTCAGGAGCGGATTATCGGAAAGGTTTGTGACTTGGCGATGACGTCGGTTTCGGTTGCGGATTGTTTGGTTTGAAGTCGAGCGGGGGCGGTGAAGTGCGGTGCGGGTGTGTTGGCGTTGCCGGTTCGATCGGCGGCGCTGCGGAGGTTTGGCCGGCCAGGCGGCCAATGGTAGAATGCGCGTCCACGCGTTTTGACCACCCTCGCCGGGGTGATGAAATTGGTAAACATAGCGGACTTAAAATCCGCCGCCTAACGGCTTGCCGGTTCAAGTCCGGTCCCCGGCACCATTCGCCCAGCGCGGGAAATGACGAAATCGCGCAACGCGTACCAACGAGGGGGTGTGGATTTTTCTGCCCTAAACCGGATTCTGCGGGTCCTTCCTCTTTTGCCCGATCCTACCCACTGCAGCAGCCAGTCTGTCAGTGACGAGGTGCGAGTACCGTTTGGTCGACACGACGGACTTGTGCCCTAGGACGCCGCCGACCGTGAACAGGTCGATTCCCGCGTTAATCATTTCCGACGCGGCGCCGTGCCGCAGATCATGGAATTTCGTGTTCGGATAGGGGCTTTAAGGGTAGCGTGACAGCCTCGCCCGGCTTGCCCACCTTCACGTATGCCGTCTTGGCTGCGTCCCGGCAACACATCAATCCAATTCGATCTCAGCACCTATTTTCCGCATCGTTGCCAGCACCTTCGCTAGTTCATCGGGAGACAGTGCAAGCCGAGCGGCTCCGAAAAAAGGATGTGTGGACTCATCTCGCGTGGCTCGACGCCACCCGTATATTTGCGCCATTGCTGGCTACCCGCGACGCCGAACAGCTCGGCCATCTGTTCGCCTGTGCGATCCAATCGGTTCTTGAGATCGTGGAAGTCGGACGCTTTCGGAGACGAACATTTCATAGAGAAAAGCCGCCTTTCGGCGGCCCTCGGATTTAGTTGAACAGAAACTTCGCGATTGTCATGATCGCGAGGATCAGGCCGCGCGCCATACTAAGGACATCCAGCGCACCTACAGTTTCAACTTCTGCGTTTCGGCCGTCAGCTTTGCAACCCATGCTGCGACTTTGACGACGTCCGAAGTCTTGTCCATTTTCGCTTCATCCTTCCGGGATCGGGCTCCGCGCTCGAACTGTGTGACATCATGAACGCGATCATTCGGCGGAAGGTGTAGCGACACTGCAATCTCGATGATGAGCCACCATCGTTGAGGCTACCCGACGATGCTTATCACCTCCTCGATCGTCATGTCGCCAAAGTACTCCACGAGCAGCGGAAACAATGCGGCGTCGTATGCAGCACAGTGCTTCTCCTTGAAGATGTCGAACTCCCCGTATCGCGCGACAACGCTGGCTTCGGCTGCAATGCTCGCCGACTCGAAGAATGCTTTTGCTTGGGTGATGATGTTGGGGTCCATGCGAAGACTAACGGCAGCGTCGATAAAAGCTTGAGGTCAAGTTGGATGCCGCCCTGTCGCAATAGGAAGGAACAACTCATCAGGAAAAATTCGCATAGTGGTCACGTGTCCTTCTTGATCCCCGAGAGCATCGATTCAAGCGTCGGCGCAATGTCGGCTGTGTAGTAAGTCAGCGGCGCTCCGGCAGGCGTGGAAACCGCACAGTTCATCATTGATCGGCTCCACTGTAGACGCGGCAATCGTAGCCACCCCGGCAGTGTGTGAGGTACCATACTCAAACGCCACTCTCACCGAATTGAACACCGCCCATCATGCCCGCCGCGAGCGGGCTTTCGCACATTCAGCATTTAAAACTGAGGTGTGAAATGGCAGGTACAGCGCGGCGCCGGGCGGATCGGGCGCGACTCAAACATAAACGTAGGGACTGGTGGGCCGGGAAGCCGAAGAAAACTGACGTACAAATCGGCCGCCTGATCGACACTCCCACCCCTTGCAGCTGCTGGATGTGCGGCAATCCGCGGCGCCATCAAAAGGACCGTCTCTCCATCTGGGAGCACCGCTGGTTTCAGGAGGTCGGCGATGAGTCGTAGCAAACGGAAGAATCCAATTCTCGGTAACACGACCGCTGAGACCGAGGCGCCCGAGAAAGCAAAATGGCACCGCCGACATCGGCGCGAAGAACGCGCGCGGCTAAGCTCCCAAGGTGAGGACTACGTCGAACGCAGTCATCGTGAGCATTCGGATCCATGGTCGATGGAAAAGGACGGGAAGAAGTACTGGGGCGATGCGATCAGCTCCAGGCACATGCGCAAGTGAAAGGAAGTGTTCAAGAACGTCGAGCAACGCAGCGAGTTTTCCCGGGTGGTTGAATACCTCAGGGAATTGGGTGAAAAGAGCGCTGCTCCGTCTACAGTGCGCGGCCAGAAGACGAGATGTACTTTGCCTGCCGGGCAAGATCAAACCCGGTGCCGACAGCTTCCACAAGCCCGCCGCGCACATTTTTCATGTCTAACCATCCTTAACAGTGCGCCATTTCGGTCCACCGTATTCTTGCTGGCTGAGAAATCGGGGGATCGCATGAAATATCCGTACGACTTAGTCGCAGGCAGCGTGTTTTTCACTTTGGCAGTCGTATGTCTGGTTGCGCTGCTGGCTTGCTGACTTCTATACCCGTCGCTTTGCCTTCTGTTAGTCGTCTGGGCCAATGGAGCGAAGCCAATGCACACAGCCCTGTTCCGGCTGCGCGTTGACTCGGGCGCGACCGCCGTACATGCAAAGAACGATCGAGCCGCCGGTGCGATACTCCGCCGAAGTGCTCGCAACCGACGCAGGGGCGCGGATTGCCGTATGGGTCGAAATGGGGCGGTTTAACGTGGCGCCTCCAACGCATGCTAAGGCAATGATTCCGAGTAAGACGAGTGTCCCGAGTGAATTGCATCTGCGGCCGCAGCGGTAATGACCACCACGGGCATAGGCGTCCGCACCGAGGATCAACTACGCTGCAAATGTCCACCGAAACTACGTTGATTGCTTGATCATAGTGCTGTCCAGGACGGCATCAACTGGTCGTGCATGAGAACGTGAGCTCTGCCTCCTGGGGCGTCCATCCGCGGACGCCGTGCGTCTGCATATCGACCTGATGCATCAGCTTGCCCTGCTGCCTACAGTATGCGTCCGCCCGTTGCAGGCTCGACGCCTTGACCTCGCCCCATGCGGTCATGCCGCCTCGGACCTGCGTGGTAACTGTGTAGCGGCCGTCGCCAGCGGGCGTGACGTCGGATATGGTGGTGCATGCGGTGAGCATGGTCAGTGCTGCCAGCGCTGTTTTCGTTTTCATTGTGATCCCGTTGCTTGCGGATTGTGCAGCTATGAGTTGACGCGTGCGCTGCTCGTCAACAATTTTGGTGGGTATTCCAACATTTTCCAATGTCTGAGCGCGCGTCAGCAATGCGCGCTCACCAAATACAGTCATCGACAGAACCCGCTCGCCGCCAACGCAAGAGGAACGTTCTTCCTTCCTCAGCCCCGATCACCGCGTATGCGGCATAGGAAGACAACGACCGGGGCATCCGCCACCGGCGTTCAATATGCATCGGCCACGGGTCATTCTGGCCTGAGTCGCCGTCCTTCGCGCCAACCGTGCAGGCGGTAGTGCAAGACTGGATCTTCTCCGGCCTCAAAGACGTCGGGATTAGCTAGCAGGTACTGCTGCGGGTCAAAGTCTGCAGGGATCACCGCTTTTTGTGCGCTGCAATTATTGAAAGACGAGTCTATGAAGCTCTCAGGAATATTGAAGCCGCTGTATTGGTGTTTCACCGGCTCGCCGGTGATCATGTCGTTCATTTTCGAAAAATAGATCGAGCCATAGAACGGGTCGGATCTGAACGGACGATAGTACGCGCAGCCTTCGAAGTAATAGTGTGTCACTTGCGACCAGCGAGTCTTTTCTTTGTTCTTGTGCTCAAGACCGCCATGCAACAAGTTTGATAGCCAGATGACGCTCTCGCCTTTTTTTGGTGTGAAGATGGCCGGCTTTGCTCCATGGGCTTCGATCAATGCGTCCCACATTGTCTCGTAGTCCATCTTGTTTGTTTCTGTGACTGGCTCTGTGGCGCAGTAGCCGATGTGTTCGTTCGTGTAGACGGGCCATTTGTGTGAGCCGGGATAGTACAGGAGCGGGCCGGCATCTTCACCAATGTCTTCGAGAGCCGTCCATACGCCGCACATGAAGCGCTCCGGCACTGAGCTGAAGTGAATCGAGTCAGAGTGGACATGCTGCTGCGTGCCGACAGGGAAATTCAGGGTTTGAAACGGCCACGCTTGCCGTCCGAAAAGCTTGGACAGCAAGTCGATCACTTTCGCGTTCGTGGCAATTCGACGAACGTTTTCGTCGGTCTTCCATGCATCAAGGACTCGCAGGCCGACTTTGGCGTCGTACCACTTTTCCCGCCACGTGGCCCAATCGTACTGATCGTGAAGATTTGACTTGATGGCTGCTGCAATCGCGTCAAAGTCGTCGTCGGGAAACTTGATAATTGCATAGCCGTCGCGATTCAAATCAGTGGCGACCCTAAGCGTTTCGGCGTCGACCGACGGGTCCGCAAAAATCTGCTTGAAAAACGGGCTCTCGACGCTGGGCACACCCGGGAGCAAGTTCGTGAATTTTCCTGTCATTCTCTTTTGTTACCTCTGTGGACATCGCGGGGCGCAAAAACGGGTCGGCGAATTTTACAGCAAAGGTAAACGCCCCAAGTCGCGCGACGGACATTCATCTGCAGCGGATGTAGGGAGAGGGATAGACGCGGAGGTAGCCAAGTTTTGAGCTGGTTTTTACTAGTCACTTTCTACGTCAGCAAGGTCGATGTGCTCGCAAAAAGTACCTTCGCCGACTCGATCGCGAGAAGGTTGATCAACTCCTCGCCTTTCTTTTGCCTTGGACGGCGCCGGAACCGGCCGCTAATCTTCGAAATAAGAATCCATTGCCGAGAGCAACGCCTCAGCGGCCATGGAGCGAGCCTCATCAAGGGCATTGCTCCAGGTAATGGCCTCCGGAATATCCCGGAAGGTGACCACGAATCCCCCTTCTTCGGAGCCGCCGTGCGCTTCCAAAGATGATGCGTGAGTCGTAACGTGGCTCCCGCTTCTTGCGATGTCGCTCCGCGGACGCCGTGGGTTTGCATATCGACTTGATTCATCTGCTTTCCCTGCCGGTGGCGGTATCCGTTACCGCCGCCCCCACCCCAATCCCAAACTGTGCACAAACCCCACCACGTAAGCACTGCACACACTGGGGAATGCCTGAGCTTGAGCCGCTCCCGTCGCGCGTCGTAGAATCGTCGCACATCGGTTTGGGGGTCCAGCAATGTGCCTGGCTTCTCGTTGCGATTTCATTCGAATAATGCCGGGCCGCCCGGCGCTTTCGCGACCCGTCTCCCGGGTTGATGCGGGCGTTCGCCGCTCGCTCGTCATCGGCTTCGCGCCATGACCCCGTTGATTTCCGTCAAAAAGCTCAGCAAGAGCTTTCCCGGCGTGCGGGCGCTTCACGACGTTCAGTTCGACCTGGTCGAGGGCGAAGTCCACGCGCTGATGGGCGAAAACGGCGCCGGCAAATCGACGCTGATGAAAATCCTCGCCGGCGTCTACACCCGCGATTCCGGCGAGATTCTCCTCGGTGGACAGACGGTGGAGTTGCAGAGCCCGCGTGACGCGCAAGCCGCGGGCATCGGCATCATTCATCAGGAACTCCAACTGATGAATCACCTGACGGTCGCCCAGAACATCTTCATCGGCCGCGAGCCTCGCGGGCGGCTTGGCCTCTTTCTCGACGAAGACAAGCTCAATGCGAAGGCGCGCGAAATCCTCTCGCGCATGCATGTGAATATCGACCCGCGCGCCATGGTCGGCAACCTCACGGTTGCGAGCCAGCAGATGGTCGAAATCGCCAAGGCTTTGTCGTTCGACTCGCGCGTGCTCATCATGGACGAGCCTACGTCGGCGCTCAACGACGCCGAAATCGCCGAGCTTTTTCGCATCATCCGTGAACTGAAGCAGCGTGGCGTCGGCGTCGTCTATATCTCGCACAAGATGGACGAGCTCAAGCAGATCGCCGATCGCGTCACCGTACTGCGCGACGGAGAGTACGTGGCCACCGTCGCCGCCGCCGACACGAGCGTCGAGGCGATCATCGGCATGATGGTCGGGCGCACCTTGAGCGACGTTGCGCCCGCCGGGCGGGCTGCGTCGCAAGGCGAGATCGCGCTCGAAGTCAGAAATCTCCACGCCGGCCCGCTCGTGCGGGACGTGAGTTTTACGCTGCGCAAAGGCGAGATATTGGGCTTTGCCGGCCTGATGGGCGCGGGGCGCACCGAGGTCGCGCGAGCCGTGTTCGGCGCCGATCCGGTCGAGTCCGGCGAGATCTTCGTGGAAGGCGCGAAGGCCTCGATCAGAACGCCGAGCGACGCCGTCGCGCATGGCATCGGCTATCTGTCGGAGGACCGTAAGCGTTTCGGGCTCGCCACCGGCATGGATGTGGAATCGAACATCGTCATGTCGAACCTGCGCAATTTCCTGTCGCTCAACTTTTTTCTGCGCCGCGCGCGAATGCGCCGCCGCGCGTCCCACTTCATCAATCTGCTCGCGATTCGCACGCCGTCCGCCGCGCAGGAAGTGCGGCTGCTGTCGGGCGGCAACCAGCAGAAGATCGTGATTGCGAAGTGGCTGGAGCGCGACTGCGACGTGCTGTTCTTCGACGAACCGACGCGCGGCATCGACGTCGGCGCGAAAAGCGAAATCTACAAGCTGCTGCGCTCGCTCGCGGACGAGGGCAAGGCGATCGTGATGATTTCGTCGGAACTGCCGGAGATATTGCGCATGAGCGACCGTGTCGTCGTGATGTGCGAGGGCCGTATCACCGGCGAACTCCCGGCGGAGCAGGCGACCCAGGAGCGCATCATGCATCTGGCCACGCAGCGCCAAACACTGAAAGCGGCGTAAGCCGCGAGAGGACGCTATGACAATGCAACCCGATTCTTCCGCGCTGACCGGCCAGCGGCGCTTAACCGGCCTGAGAGCCCGCATCTTCTCGCCGACTGCGTTGCAGAAGCTGCTCGCCTTCGCAAGCCTGATCCTTCTGCTGGTGTTTTTCAGCTTCGCGTCGCCCGCTTTCATGCAGATGGACAACATCCTCGGCATTCTGCAGGCGACGGCGGTCAACGGAGTCCTCGCGATTGCCTCCACGTTCGTCATCATCACCGGCGGCATCGATCTGTCCGTCGGCACGCTGATGACCTTCACCGCAGTCATTTGCGGCGTGTTTCTCACGTACTGGCATTTGCCGATGTGGCTCGGCGTGATTGCCGCGATCGGCACGGGCGCGATCTGCGGCACCATTTCGGGCACGCTCACCGCGAAGATGAAGATACCGCCGTTCATCGCGACGCTCGGCATGATGCTGCTGCTCAAGGGGCTCTCGCTTGTCGTGTCGGCCGACAAGCCGATCTATTTCACCGACACCGAAAACTTCTACATGATTTCGCAGGACTCGTTGATCGGTTATCTGGTGCCGAGCCTGCCGATTCCCAACGCAGTGCTGATTCTGTTCTTTCTCGCGATCGTGAGTTCCGTCACGCTCAATCGCACCGCGCTTGGCCGCTACACGTTCGCGCTCGGCAGCAACGAAGAAGCGGTGCGGCTTTCGGGCGTGAACGTCGACAGGTGGAAGATCGCCATTTACGGCCTGGGCGGCGCAATTTGCGGTATTGCGGGGTTGCTGATCGCGTCGCGGCTGAATTCGGCGCAGCCGGCGCTCGGCCAGGGTTACGAGCTCGAAGCGATTGCGGCCGTAGTGATCGGCGGGACCTCGCTTTCGGGCGGCTCGGGCACGATACTCGGCACCATCATCGGCGCATTCATTATGAGCGTGCTGACCAACGGCTTGCGCATCATGTCCGTTGCTCAGGAATGGCAGATCGTGGTGACTGGCCTCATCATCATTCTCGCGGTCTACGCGGACATCTTGCGACGCAGGAAGAGCTGACGCTCGCGACAATATCAACAACGGGAGGCGCCACAAGGCTTCCTGCACAGCTGAAGAAGAAGGGTCCACACCTCAGGAGGAGATATTTCATGTTGAATCGCAAACTATTCGGCGTCGTCATAGGCGTCGGCGCGCTCGTCGGCGGCGCGAATCTCGCACACGCGGACGAGGTCTACATTCCGCTCATTTCCAAGGGCTTCCAGCACCAGTTCTGGCAGGCGGTCAAGGCAGGCGCCGAACAGGGCGCGAAAGAACACAAGGTCAGAATCACCTTCGAAGGACCGGAGACGGAAGCCATGGTCGACAAGCAGATAGACATGCTGTCGGCCGCGCTCGCGAAAAAACCGCAGGCGCTCGGCATCGCCGCGCTCGACAGCAAGGCGGCCATCCCGCTGCTGCGAAGAGCGCAGGCCGCGAAGATTCCGGTTATTGCATTCGACTCCGGCGTAGACAGCGACATTCCGCTCACGACCTGCTCGACCGACAATCTCGCGGCCGCCGCGCTCGCCGCCGACAAGATGGCCGAGGCGATCGGCAATGCAGGGGAAGTGGGCGTCATCGTGCACGATCAGACGAGTCGCACGGGCATTGACCGCCGCGACGGTTTCCTCAACGAAATGAAAAGCAAGCATCCGAACGTCAAGATCGTCTCGGTGCAGTACGGCGGCGGGGACCATCTGAAGTCCGCCGAAATCGCCAAGGCGATGATCCAGGCGAATCCGAATATCAAGGGCATTTTCGGTGCCAATGAGGGTTCGGCGGAAGGCGCGGCTATCGGCGTCAAGGAATCGGGCAAGAAGCTCGTGCTGATCGGCTACGACTCCGGCAAGGAGCAGAAAGACGACATCAACTCCGGGTTGATGGCCGGCGCGATCACGCAGAACCCGATCGGGATCGGTAAATGCGTCGTCGATTCCGCGGTGAAAGCGCTCAAGGGCGAGAAGCTGCCGAAGAAAGTCGACACCGGCTTTTACTGGTACGACAAGAGCAACATGAACGATCCAAAGATCGCCGCAGTGCTCTACGATTGATTGATCGTCGCTTAACGAACTGCCGTCGAGGAGCGTGCTCACATGACCACGATTACCACGCTGTCCGTCAGGGACATCCGGTTTCCGACTTCGCGCTCGCTCGACGGCTCCGATGCGATGAACGCCGCGCCCGATTATTCGGCCACCTACGTGACCCTTGAAACGGATGCGCCACACGCGCTTACCGGCCATGGGCTGACATTCACGATCGGCCGCGGCAACGAGATCTGCGTGAGGGCGGTGGAGGCGCTCGCTCCGCTTGTCGTCGGTAGAACGCTCGAAGAGATTGCTTCGGACATGGGCGCTTTCTGGCGCATGCTGACCTCGGACAGCCAGTTGCGCTGGATCGGTCCGGACAAGGGCGCGATCCATCTCGCCACGGCTGCGGTCGTCAACGCGGCGTGGGACCTGTGGGCAAAGGCGGAAGGCAAGCCGGTTTGGAAACTGCTTGTCGATATGAGCCCGGAAGAACTGGTGCGGTGCCTGGACTTCCGCTATGTGACGGACGCGATCACGCCGCAGGAGGCCATCGCGATGCTGCATCGGCACGCGGCTACCAGAAGCGGGCGCGAAAACGAAATGCTCGCGCACGGCTATCCTGCGTACACGACGTCAGCAGGTTGGCTCGGCTATGACGACGACAAGATTCGCCGGCTCGCGCGCGAAGGCGTCGCTCAAGGCTGGACGCATTTCAAGCAGAAGGTCGGCGGCAATCTCGACGAGGACATGCGCCGCGCTCGCATCCTGCGCGAAGAAATCGGCCAGGACCGCAAGCTGATGATGGACGCGAATCAGGTGTGGGATGTGGACGAAGCCATCGCGAACATGCGGCATCTCGCGCAGTTCGACCCGTGGTGGATCGAAGAGCCCACGAGCCCCGACGACATTCTCGGTCATGCGGCGATCTGCCGCCGCCTTGCGCCAATCGGTGTGGCGACGGGCGAGCATTGCCATAATCGCGTGATGTTCAAGCAGTTGCTGCAGGCGCACGCAATCGATTTCTGTCAGGTGGACAGTTGCCGTTTGGGCGGCTTGAACGAAGTAATCGTCGTACTGCTGATGGCGGCGAAGTTCGGCGTGCCCGTGTGTCCGCACGCGGGCGGCGTCGGCCTATGCGAGTACGTGCAGCATATTTCGCTGTTCGACTACATTTGCGTATCGGCGTCGCTCGAAAACCGGGTGCTCGAATATGTGGACCACTTGCATGAGCATTTCGTCGATCCTGTCGTGATCCGCAATGGCCGTTATATGCCGCCGCAGCGGCCGGGCTACAGCATCGAAATGCACGCGGCCTCGCTCGACCAGCACGACTTTCCTGACGGTCCCGTTTGGCGCCCTTGAGCGCGTTGCTGGCCTGGCCGTGTAAACTTGGCGTTCAGCGTTCCGCATTCTCAAGCGGCGCTCATGCAAAGCCACGACCATGCATCAACTGAAATATCTGAGCGGCTATCCGCCCGCATTGCTGGAGAAAGTCAAAAAGCTGATCGCCGACGACCAGCTCGGCGCCTATCTCGCCGCGCGCTATCCGAACTCGCACGAAGTCCAGACGGACCGTGCGCTCTACACATACTGCGCGGAATTGAAGCGTGAGCATTTGCGCAGCGCGGAGCAGATCGACAAAGTCACTTACGACAGCAAGCTCGACGTAGTGCGTCACGCGCTGGGCCTGCATACCAGCATTTCGCGCGTGCAGGGTGGCAAGCTCAAAGCGAAGAAGGAAATCCGCATTGCGTCGCTATTCAAAACGGCGGCGCCGGAGTTTCTGAAAATGATCGTCGTGCACGAACTCGCGCATCTGAAAGAGAGCGACCACAACAAGGCGTTCTACCGCCTCTGCGAGTTCATGCAGCCGGGTTACCACCAGATCGAATTCGACCTGCGGCTTTACCTGACCCATCGCGAGTCGGCGAAGAGTCAGGCTTGATACGTGCCACGGTTTATCCAAACGAAAGCGCGCGGCACGTCATGGCCTTCTCAGGCGGCGACCGCTTCAGCCATTTCGACAGCCGACGCCTTCAGCAACACCGGAATGGACTTCGATGTGGGCGTACCCGCACCGTCCGCGACCGACGACAGCGGCACGAGCGGATTTGTCTCCGGGTAGTAAGCGCCGAGGCAACCGCGCGGAATGTCGTATTCGACTAGCAGAAAACCATCTGCGTGACGTTCGATACCATCGGCCCACACGCTCGTAATGTCCACGCGCTGTCCGGCGACAAACCCCAGCATCGCGATGTCGTCCTTGTTGGCGAACAGCACGCGCCGCTGTCCATATACGCCGCGATAACGGTCGTCGAGGCCGTAGATCGTCGTGTTGTACTGATCGTGCGAACGGGTCGTCATCAGCGTCATCAGGCGTTCGCCGTGCTGTTCTCGTGCGCGATGAATCGGCGTGTCGAGCGCGATGGGATGCACGAGAAACTGCGCCTTGCCGCTGGGCGTTTTCCAGATCCGCTCGCGCGATGCGACGCCCAGGTGGAAGCCGCCCGGGCGCTTGAGCCGCTCGTTGTAATCGTGAAAGCCGTCGATTACTTTCTCGATGCCGTCGCGAATCAGCGAGTAATCCGCGGCGTGCGCGAGCCAATCGACCTTGTCGCTGCCGAGCGTCGCATGCGCCATGCGCGCGACGATCGCGATTTCCGACAGCAGGTTCTCCGACGCCGGTTTGTTCATGCCGTACGAGATGTGCACCATGCTCATCGAATCTTCGACGCTCACGCCTTGCGCAACGCCGTTCTGCAAGTCGATCTCGGTGCGGCCGAGCGTCGGCAGAATCAGCGCGTCGCGGCCATGCACGAGATGGCTGCGGTTGAGCTTCGTCGTGATATGCACGGTCAGATCGCACGAGCGCATGGCTTCCCATGTGCGCGGCGTGTCGGGCGTCGCAATCGAAAAGTTGCCGCCAAGGCCGATGAACACTTTGACCTTGCCATCGAGCATCGCCTGAATCGTATTGACCACGTCGAGCCCATGCTCGCGCGGCGGCTCGAAATTGTAGGCCTCGCCGAGCCGGTCGAGGAACGCCTGCGTCGGCTTTTCTTCGATGCCCACGGTGCGGTCGCCCTGCACGTTCGAGTGTCCGCGCACCGGGCACAGGCCCGCGCCGCGCCGGCCGATATTGCCGCGCATCATCATCAGGTTCGACAGCAGCTGTACCGTCGGCACCGAATTCTTGTGCTGCGTGAGGCCCATGCCCCATGTCGAGATTACCGCGCGGCCCTTCACGTAGATGTCGGCGAGCTTCAGCACGTCCTCGAACGGCACGCCTGCTTCGGCGACGATGGTCTCCCAGCTTTCCGCGCGCAGATCTTCGGCGAAGGCCTCGAAGCCGACCGTATGTTCAGCGATGAACGCGACGTCGAGCACGCGTTCCAGCCCGGAAGCCTGAGCCTCGTCGTCCAGTTCGATCACGCGCTTGGCGACGCCCTTGATGAGCGCGAAGTCGCCGCCGACCTTCGGGCGGATGAACACGGAGCTGATCTTCGTGCTGCCCATCGTCAGCATTTCCACTGGATGCTGCGGGCTCGCAAAACGCTCGAGTCCGCGTTCTTTCAGCGGATTGATCGACACGATCGTCGCGCCGCGCTTTGCGCACTCGCGCAGTTCACCGAGCATCCGCGGATGGTTGGTCGCGGGGTTCTGGCCGAAGATCAGCAGCGTGTCGGCATGTTCGAAGTCGTCGAGCGTCACCGTGCCCTTGCCGATGCCCACGGTGTGAGGCAGGCCGCGGCTCGTCGCTTCGTGGCACATGTTCGAGCAATCGGGGAAATTGTTGGTGCCGTACATCCGGACGAACAACTGGTACAGGAACGCTGCTTCGTTGCTCGCGCGGCCGGACGTATAGAACGCTGCCTCATTCGGGTCGTCGAGACGCTGCAGATGGCTCGCGATCAGATCGAACGCTTCGTCCCAGCCGATCGGCACGTAGCGGTCGCGCATCGCGTCATAGACGAGCGGGTCGGTCAGGCGGCCGTGCTGCTCCAACTCGAAGTCGGACTGCGTCATCAGTTCGGCGACGGTGTGCTCCGCGAAGAACGCGGGCGTCACGCGCTTGCTGGTTGCCTCCGCGGCCACCGCTTTTACGCCGTTCTCGCAGAACTCGAACGTGGATGCGTGCTCGCGGTCGGGCCATGCACAGCCGGGGCAGTCGAAGCCGTCAGGCTGATTCTGTTTGAGCAGCGTGCGGTAGTTGCCGCCCGTCACCTTTTCCTTGATCAGGTTGATGGCGACGTATTTGAGCGCGCCCCAGCCGGCTGCCGGATGCTTGTATGGCTCGATGCGAGGTTCGCTGCCGGATTCGCTGCGTGTGTCGGTTTTTTTCATGAGGTTGCCGCGCGTGGTCTTGTCATGGCTTTTCGGGCCGATGTTCCAAGGCTACTGTGTTCCAATCGCAGTGCAGCATACAGAAAATCAAAAAAGGAAGGGATACAGTTGCTTGCGATTTGTCATAGACTGGCGTCTCAAACCATCCAGTTCCTTGAGCCACGTCCTTGAAACTGTACGAAAAGCTCGCCGATGAAATCACCGAAGCCGTGCGCCGGGGCGTGTTCGCCGCGGGTGAGCGGATTCCTTCGGTGCGGCAGGCGAGCCAGCAGCATGGCGTGAGCATCAAGACGGTGCTGCATGCGTACGCGTTGCTGGAGAGCCGCGGCATTGTCGAGACGCGCCCGCAGTCCGGATACTTCGTGCGCGAAGCCGCGCTGCACGCGTTTCGGCCCGAGACCCGGCGGGCGGGCGGCAAGCCTGCCGCGCTGGTCGCGCCCGTTGCCGCGGAAGTCGACGTGAGCCGCCTCGTTCTGTCGACGCTTCGCAGCATTCGCGCGCACGACGCCGTTCCGTTTGGCTCGCCGTATCCCGATCCATCGCTATTTCCGTGGCGGCGCATCAACCAGTACGCGAACGCGATTGCGCGCCGTCAGGCGAGCTGGAACCTGATCGACGATCTGCCGCCCGGCAACCCGGAGCTGATCCGGCAGATCGCCCGGCGCTATACCGAGAACGGCATGCCGGTCGATCCGGACGAGATCGTCATCACGCTCGGCGCCACCGAGGCCATCAACTTGAGCCTGCAGGCGGTCGCCAAGCCGGGCGACACAGTGGCCGTCGAATCGCCGACTTACTACGCGATGCTGCACGCGATCGAGCGTCTCGGTATGCGCGCTATCGAGGTAGCGACGCATCCGGTCGACGGCATCGACATCGACGCACTCGCACAGGTCATCGAGCGGCAGAAGATCGCCGCCTGCATGGTGATGCCGAACTTCCAGAATCCGCTCGGTTTCCAGATGCCGGATGCGCGCAAGCGGCAACTCGTCGAATTGCTCGCCGCGCATCAGATTCCGGTGATCGAGAACGACGTTTATCAGGAGTTGTATTTCGGCGAGACGCGGCCGTCGGCATTGAAAAGCTTCGACACGCAAGGGCTCGTGCTGCATTGCGCGTCTTTTTCAAAGAGCCTCACGGCGTCTTACCGGATAGGCTGGGCGTTGCCGGGGCGTTATCGTGCGCAGGTCGAGAAGCTGAAGTTTTTGAACACGCTCACGACGCCTTCCGTGCCGCAGGTCGCGGTCGCCGATTATCTGCGGCAGGATGCATACGACCGGCATCTGCGGCATGTTCGCAAGGTCTACCGGCAGCAGGCGAGCATCATGACCGCGCTGGTGCGGCGTTTCTTTCCGGCCGGCACCCGTATCTCGACGCCGCAAGGCGGCTATGTGTTGTGGGTGGAGTTGCCCGAGCGTGTCGATTCGATGCGCCTTTATCAGGCGGCGCTCGCGCGCAGCATTACGGTCGGCCCGGGCATGATGTTTTCGACGCGCAACGATTTTCGCCATTTCATCCGGCTTAATTACAGCTACCCGTGGACTGCGCAAACGGAGGCGGCGTTGAAGACACTGGGCGAACTGGTGACGCAGATGGCGTGAAGCGCTTGCACGAGTTGATGCAGCAGAGCCAGGCAGACAAAAACAGTAAGAAGGAGACACGAATGGATGACGATGAAATCGACCCGGTGCTGATCGCCGTGCTGGGGCAGCTTTGGCGCGCGCATCGAGAAAGCTTGGGAGACGTGAGGCCGCGCCGCGAGATGCGCAGCGGCGCGTGGTCGTTAGCGAGGCTCTCCAAGCAGGCCAACGTGCCGATGAGCGCGCTTCGGCGGCAGTTGACGGTGCTCGTCGACAGCGGTCTGGTGGAGACGACTTTCGACGAAGAGGGCGCCGGCACCGCGCGTCTGAGCGACAGCGGCCGGGAAGTGTGCGCGGAGCTGTTCGGCGAGAGCGGTGCCGCGGGCGATGACGGGGCGCCCGACCCCGACGACACTTCGCCGCCGAGCCTTCACTAGTTAATCGCGCCGCGCGCAATACCGGTTCCGTTATACACGGGATAACAGCGAATAATTTTTCCTCTGAAATTGACCTCGGAATATGGCCCCCTATGCTGGAGGCCTGCCCGCACCAACGGGCGCCAGGCGAACCCCTTAATCGATTTCGGAGAATTCATGAAAACAACGCTGGCGCGAGCGCTGCATCGATCATTGCGTATCAAGACTGCCCGGACCGCGCTCGTCGCGGCATGTGCCGCGACCGTCGGCCTCAGCTTGGGCTTTGCTGCCACGGCAGCGTCGGCGGCCACCGCGCAGCCCGTCGGCATTGCGTTTGTCTACCTCGGCAATCCCGGCGACGCCGGCTGGACCTACGCGCACGAACAGGGCGTAAAAGAGGTCGAGGCAAAGTTTGGCGACAAGATCAAGGTGACACGCATCGAGAACGTGCCCGAGTCCGCAGACTCTGAGCGCGTGTTCCGCGATCTCGCGTCGAAGGGCAACAAGATCGTGGTGGGTTCGAGCTTCGGCTTCCAGGACTTCGAACTGAAAGTCGCCAAAGACTTCCCGGATACGGTGTTCGAACACGCGACCGGCTACAAGAAAGCGGCCAACTTCGCGACGTACGACGTGCGCACCTACCAGAGCGCCTATCTCGCCGGGCTCGTCGCCGGTTACACGACGAAGTCGAACACGCTTGGCTTCGTGGGCTCGGTGCCGGTGCCGGAAGTGGTGCGCAACATCAACGCTTTCACGATGGGCGCGCGCTCCGTGAACCCGAAGGTGCGCGTCAAGGTCGTGTGGATCAATAGCTGGTTCGATCCGGGCCGCGAGAAGCAGGCCGCCGAAACGCTGATCGGCCAGGGCGCGGACGTTCTCATCCAGAACACGGATTCGACTGCCACCATGCAGACCGCCGAGCAGAAGAAGGTGCACGCGTTCGGCTGGGATTCGAACATGAAGAAGTTCGGGCCCAACGCGCAACTGGGTGCGTGCGTGAGCAACTGGGGCGTGTATTACACGTATCTGGTGCAGCAGGTCATGGCGGGCACATGGAACAACGCGCCGGTGTGGTGGGGCCTGAAAGAGAAGGCGATCGATCTCGCCGATATCAACACCGAAGCGGTGTCGCCGACTGCGCAAAAGGCGTTGAGCCAGAAGCGCGACGACATCATCTCGGGCAAGTTCAATCCGTTCGCCGGGCCGATCGTGGATCAGTCCGGGGCGGTGAAGGTTGCGGCGGGCAAGTCGCTGAGCGACGCGGAGCTGCTGCGGTTGAACTGGTTCGTGCAGGGCGTCGACGGCTCGCTGCCGAAGTAACGCGAACCGCATGAACTTTCCATCCTGCCGACAGTAAAAAAGGAGTACACCCGTGAGTCTGACTGTTCCGAGCGGGGAGATGAGCGCAACCGCCGGCGCCGATGCGGCTGGCTTTCCGCCGCAAGGTTTGACGCCCACGCACGAGCAGATCGTGCGGCATCTGCGGCATTCGAGCCGGATCGCCGAGCGCGCGACGCTGCTCGGGCATCACCCGTTCGGCGCGGTGCTGGTCGGCCCGGACCAGGAAACCGTGTTGATGGAGCAAGGCAACGTCGACACCGTGAACCATGCGGAGTCGGTGCTCGCTCGCGTGGCGGCGCTCAACTTCACTCCCGCCTACTTGTGGAGTTGCACGCTGTACACGTCGGTCGAGCCGTGTTGCATGTGCGCGGGCACGATGTATTGGGCGAACATCGGCCGGGTGGTGTTCGGCATGACGGA
Organism: Paraburkholderia sp. SIMBA_053; assembly: GCF_046534895.1. Taxonomy (NCBI): domain Bacteria; kingdom Pseudomonadati; phylum Pseudomonadota; class Betaproteobacteria; order Burkholderiales; family Burkholderiaceae; genus Paraburkholderia; species Paraburkholderia sp. SIMBA_053. The sequence continues at coordinate 217,301 of NZ_JAWRXU010000002.1, forward strand.
GAAGCGCCTGCTGGAGGCGACCGGAGATCACGCCGAGAATCCGACCATGAGCGTCGATTGCCGGTATGTCTTCGATCACTGTCAGAAGCGCGTCGAAGTGATCGGCCCGGTCGCCGAAGTCGAGTCCGAGGTAATGGACGTGCAGCGCAGGTTCTGGAATAGCCGCTAGCTCCGCTCCAGCATCGCGATGCCGCAGAACCAGTCGCCGCCATGCGGCCGGTATTTCCACCGGCCGTCGTTCTGCTTGATGACGCTCGGGCACTGCTCGCCGATTGCGATCCCCGGATTCGCGGCCGTGCATTGGCGCATTGCCGTTTCGACGGTGGGACTCGCAGGCACGGACGGCTTGCGTGAGCGCTCCGGGGGCGCGGGCTTGCGCGCGGGTTTGAACGCATCGGCAGGTTCCATGGGTTGGGCGAGCGCAGGCGGCGCGCCCGTCGGGAGGCTCGCCAGCAACTGCTGAAGCTCGTCGATACGTGTTGCGTACCACGTGCCGAGACACGCCGCGTCCCGGCAATTGGCCTCGCGCCAGGCCCATTTGCTGTCGCTGTCGGCGATAAAGCCGCGCCGATCCGGCGCTCGTCGGCGCGCTTTCCAGTAGAGCTGCCCAAGCGTGTCGTCAAGACGCGACAACGCCGTGTCGCTGCAGATCATCTTCTCGGTGAAGGAACGGCCCTTCGTGCAGTTGAAACTTGCGGCCTGAACGGGCGAATGCGCGATCAGCAGCCCGGCGATCAGAACGGAGCGGACGATTTTCATGACGATTCCCGCGATGCATGGTTTTTCATGCAACGGATGATCGTCCGATCCCGTGCGATCGAGACGCCGGAAAAACGCGGCACTTACCGCGAGTGATTACCAGATGTTGCGTCGCGCGGGTCCGCCCGACACTCCGGATCGCGCAATGCAGGACAAACGGAAGCACGCCCGGCGGACATCTTCACGTTTGGCGGGTATACCCTGATGCGCTGCTTACGCTTTCTTGCCGATGTTGGGTTGGGGGGCGCATATATGAACCGCGAAGCGACATCACGCATGGACGTAGGAGCGACGCCCGATGCCGGCCATTACCGGCCGGATCTGGCCGAAGAGGTGTTGGCGTCGGAGCGTAGCGTGTTGCGGCTGATCACGCGCAATACGCCGTTGCCGGAATTGCTGGAAGAAGTCTGCCACCGCGCGGAAGCGCTGCTGGGCGGGGGCGCGTCGTGCTCGATCCTGCTGCTCGACGACGACGGCGTACACGTGAAAATGGGCGCCGCGCCGTCGTTGCCGGCGGAGTTCAGCACGGCGATCGACGGCGTGCCGATCGGTCCGAGCGCGGGCTCTTGCGGCACCGCGATGTACGAGCGGCGGCTGGTGGTGGTCGAGGACATCGAGACGGATTCGCTATGGGCGGACTTCCGCGCGCTTGCGTTGCCGCACGGCTTGCGCGCGTGCTGGTCGGTGCCGTTCGAGAACGACGCCGGCGCCGTGCTGGGCGCGTTCGCCGTCTATCATCGCGAGCCGCGCCGTCCTACCGCGCAGGAAGAGACGATGCTCCGCGATATCAGCCGCAGCGTCGGGCTTGCCGTGCATCAGGACGCGATGGCGCAGCGGCTTGCGAACAGCGAGGAGCACCACCGGCTGGTCGTCGATCATCTGATCGAGGGCATTGTCGTGCAGTCTCGCTCGGGCGTCGTGCTGGCCTGCAATCCGAGTGCGCAACGCATGTTGCGCACCGGTCCGCAGATTGTCGGACGCAGTATCCGCACGGTGATGGTGCGTGGCTTTCACGAGGACGGCTCGCCCGTGGCCGAGCATGAGCGGCCTGTCGCGCAGGTGCTTGCGAGCGGCAAGCCGATGCTCGGCGTCACACTGGCGCTCGAACTGGTGAACGGCGAAGTGATCTGGGTCACCGAGAATGTCGTGCCGATTCTGAAGCCGGGCGAGAGCAAGCCCGACTCCGTACTGATCTCGTTTACCGACATCGGCCCGGTGCGCGAGGCGCAGCGCCAGTTGAAATTTCTCGCGACGCGCGATTCCCTCACCGGGCTCTACAACCGGGCCTATCTGACGGAGCGCATGAACAGCCTGTTCGCACCCGGCAACCCGAATTACAGCGGCGAGCTTACGAGCGTCGCCGTGCTGTTCGTCGATCTCGACGGATTCAAGAAGGTCAACGACACGGCCGGTCATGAGGCCGGCGACGCGTTACTGAGACGGGTCGCCGAGCGGCTTGCCGGCTGCGTCGGCCCGGACGACACACTCGCGCGCGTGGGCGGCGACGAGTTCGTGATCGTGGTGAGCGCCTGCGAATGCAACGAGCAGATAGTCGGCCTCGCGCGTCGCATCCTCGGGGAAATCGCGGTGCCGTTCGCGGTGGCGGACAACGAGTACTACCTGGGCGCGTCGATTGGCATCAGCCGCTTTCCCGAAGACGGCCAGGACGCTCCTACGCTGATGCGCAACGCCGACTCGGCGATGTATCACGCAAAACAGCGCGGGCGCAACAACTTCCAGTTCTTCACGGCCGAACTCAATCAGCAACTGCAACGCCGGTTCCTGATCGAGCAGTCGCTGCGCCGCGCGCTCGCCGCCCACGAGCTCAGTCTCGTGTATCAGCCGATCGTCGATAGTCACGCCGGCCGGACCATCGGCGCGGAGGCACTGCTGCGCTGGTACAACAGCGAGCTTGGCAATGTCTCGCCGGCCGAGTTCATTCCGGTTGCGGAAGACGCGGGCCTGATCGTCGAGATCGGCGACTGGGTGCTCGCCCGTGCCTGCGAGCAGGCGGCGCAATGGCGGCGCACGCTCGCGCCGGATCTGATCGTCGCGGTGAATCTGTCGCCGCGCCAGTTCAACGACGGTCTGGTGGAGCGGATCAGGCGCTGTCTGGACCACTCCGGGCTCGAGCCGGCGGCGCTCGAACTGGAAATCACCGAGCGGCTTCTGATGAGCGACAGCGACACCGTGCTGCCCATGCTGCTCGCGTTGAGCGCGACGGGCGTGCGTATTTCCGTCGACGACTTCGGCACTGGCTATTCGTCGCTGTCGTATCTGAAACGCTTTCCGTTGCACAACCTGAAGATAGACCGGTCGTTCGTGGCGGGCTTGCCCGATCATCGCGATTCGATCGCGATCACGCAGGCCGTGGTGGCCATGGCGCACTCGCTCGGTATGAACGTCACCGCGGAAGGCGTGGAGACGCCCGAGCAGGCCGCATTCCTTCGTTCGATCGATTGCGACAAACAGCAGGGTTATCTGTACAGCCGGCCAGTGGGAGCGAGCGCGTATGCACGCGCGTTGGCGGATGTGTATGCGGCGACGTAATCCGCTCGCCGTGTTGGCGTATGTCGCGAGGGTTCTCAATCCGCGAGGATCGGCAGCGTGACATAACCGCGCTGAAGACTGGGCGTAAGATGCAACGACCTGCATCTGAGCCCCAGGAGACTTGCGATGGCACAGCACTTCGACGCGGTTGTGATCGGCACGGGACAGGGCGGCGCGCCGCTCGCCGTGCGTCTTGGCAAAAGCGGCCGCCGCACGGCGGTCATTGAACGCGCGGCGTTCGGCGGGACCTGTGTGAACGTCGGCTGCACGCCGACAAAGGCGTATGTGGCGAGCGCCCGCGCGGCGCACGTGGCGCGCCATGCGGCAAGGCTGGGCGTGCATATTGGCGGCGCGGTCGGCGTGGATATGGCAGCGGTTAAGGCGCGCAAGGACAAGATCGTGGGCCAGTCGCACGACGGCGTCGAGGCCTGGCTGCGGGGCGCCAGGAACCTCACGGTGTTCACCGGCCATGCGCGCTTCACCGGGCCGCACACGCTTGCCGTCAGCGGGCCGGACGGAGCTGTGCTGCACGAACTGAGCGCGGACGAAATTTTCCTCAATACGGGCACCCGTGCCGTGGTGCCGCCGCTTGAAGGGATCGAGCGAGCCCGCTATTACACCAACTCGAGTCTGCTTGAGATCACGGAGTTGCCAAGCCGGCTCGTGATCGTCGGGGGCAGTTATATCGCGCTCGAATTCGCGCAGGTGTTTCGCCGCTTCGGCAGCGAAGTGACGGTGCTGGTGCGCGGCGATCGTGTGCTCACGCGCGAGGACGCCGACTTTGCGGAGTCGGTGCAGAGCGTGCTGGCGCGTGAGGGCGTGGAGTTCCGTTTCGGAGTGCAGCCTTCGCGCGTCGAGCCGCATCCGCATCGCGAGAATGAGGTGTGTATCGGCTTCGAGCAGAATGTTCCGGCGCTCGAGGCGTCGCACCTGCTGTTCGCAACCGGCCGCAAACCGAATACCGACGATCTCGGTCTTGCCGCAGCCGGCATCGAAACCGACCGGCATGGCACGATTCCGGTGGACGGCCAGTTGCGCACCAACGTTCCGGGCGTATGGGCGATCGGCGACATCAACGGGCGAGGCGCGTTCACGCATACGTCCTACGACGATTACCAGATCGTCGCGGCCAATCTGTTCGATGGCGGCACGCGCACTGTCGACAAACGGATCATGGCGTACGCGGTGTTCGTGGACCCGCCGCTCGCGCGCGTGGGCCTTTCCGAAGACGACGTGCGCAAGAGCGGCCGCGACGCGTTGATCGCGACCATGCCGATGTCGCGCGTGGGCCGCGCTCGCGAGCGCGGCGAGACCGACGGTTTCATGAAGGTGCTTGCCGACCCGCACACCCGGCAGATTCTCGGCGCGGCGATCCACGGTATAGAAGGCGACGAGGCGATTCATACCTTCATCGATATCATGACGGCGGGCGCGCCGTATCCCACCTTGCAATACGCGATGCACATTCACCCGACCATCAGCGAACTGGTGCCGACCTTGCTCGACGGCCTGAAGCCGCTGAAGTAACGCGAGCGCGGCGCGCATCGACAAAGCGTCGCGCCATCGCGGATAATCGCCCCGCATTCAATCGCATTCAATCGCATTCATTCGAGGAACAGCCGATGGGCAAGGGACGTGTCGAAGCCTTCAGCGATGGCGTGATCGCCATCATCATCACGATCATGGTGCTGGAAATCAAGGTACCGGAAGGCTTCGATCTCGCCGCACTGACTCCGCTCGTGCCGGTATTCGCCGCCTATGTGCTGAGCTTCATCTACGTGGGCATTTACTGGAACAATCATCATCACATGTTCCATGCGGTGCAAAGGGTCAACGGCGGCGTGCTGTGGGCCAATCTGCATCTGCTGTTCTGGCTGTCGCTGCTTCCCGCCGTCACGCATTGGGTCGGCGAAAATCATCTTGCCTCGTGGCCCACTGCCATGTACGGCGTCGTGCTGTTCATGTCGGCCATCGCGTACTTCATCCTGACGCGCACGCTGATCCGTGCGCACGGTCATGACTCGACGCTCGCAAAAGCGGTGGGCAACGACATCAAAGGGAAAGTGTCGGTGGCGATTTATCTGGCGGGCATTGCGCTCGCGTTCGTCGCACCGTGGATTTCGGCGGCGCTCTACGCGCTTGCTGCGGCATGGTGGCTCGTGCCGGACCGGCGCATCGAGCATGTGATGGAAGCCTGAGCGTGCTGGCGCTGAAGCTCGCGCTCGTGCCGGCGTTTCTCGCCGCGCTGACGATCGCGGGACGCTTGTGGGGACCGTCGGTCGCGGGATGGCTCGCGGGCCTGCCGGTCGTCGCGGGACCGATCGTGCTGCTGCTCGCACTGGAGCGCGGACCGTCGTTCGCAGCGCCGGCGTCGGTCGCGTCGATTGCGGCGATTGCCGCGTCGGAAGCATTCAATTTCACATATGCGTGGAGTTGCCGCCGGTGGCCCTGGCCGCTCGCGTTGGCTGCGGGCATGAGCGGGTGGCTGACAGCGGCGGTGTTGCTCGTTCATCTGCGCCACTCGCTAGTCTGGGCGGTGGGCGCGGCTTGCGTGGCGGTCGCGGTTTCGCAGAGCGCCTTGCCGCGCGTGTCAGCGCACGTGCCGGCCGGACGCCTGGGCGCGGTCGACCTTGCCATGCGCATGCTTGCCGGCGCGCTGCTGACGCTCGCTGTCACGAGCCTGTCCGCGTCGATGGGCGCGACGTGGAGCGGCCTGCTATCGGTGTTTCCGTTGCTCGGCATCGTGCTCGCCGTGTCGGCGCAACGTGAACACGGCCCTGGCTTCGTTGCGTTGCTGATGCGCGGCATGGTGATCGGGCGCGGCTCGTTTGCGGCGTTCTTCGCGGTGACAGCAGCGATGTTGCCGCGCTATGGCGTGTGGCTGAGCTTTGCGTGCGCGTCGGCGATTTCCGTCGTCGTGCAGGGCGCGACGCGGCGCATGCTGGATTCGAGCCGGCCGCTGCAAGCGGTGTCACGTGAGACATCGTTGCAGCAGACGGTGGATTGATTTTTGCCGGTGCTTGCGGGCGATCGCCCTTGCGCAGCTAGTCTGCGTGCAACGAGCCTGATTGCGACCAGACCCGAGCTTCACGGATACTGTCGTCATGACTTCGTCTAATCGTCGCGCGCCATCGAGCCGCATCGGTCTCATCTCCGACACGCACAACCTCGTGCGTCCCGAAGCGCTCGAATATCTCGCGGGCTGCGACGCCATCATTCACGCGGGCGACATCTGTAACGAGGCCGTGCTGGAGGCGCTCCGTCAGATCGCACCGCTCACCGTCGTGCGCGGCAATAACGACACCGGCGAGTGGGCCGCGTCGCTGCCTACGCATGCGACGCTCAACGTGCAGCAGGTCGCGATTCTTGTCGTGCATGACATCGCCGACGTGCCAGCCGATCCGCGCAACGACGGTATCGGCGTGGTGGTGACCGGCCATTCGCATAAGCCGTCGATCACCGAGCGCGACGGCGTGCTGTTCATCAACCCCGGCAGTGCGGGGCCGCGGCGCTTCAAGCTGCCGGTGTCGGCGGGCATCCTGACGGTCGAAGGATCGCGCGCGCAGGCGAGATTCGATCTGCTGCTGAAATGAAAACGGGCCGGCAAATCTGCCGGCCCGTCGTACGTCTATTTTCGATGTAACTGGAATGCCGCGCGGTACGTCGGCTTCGCTAGCGCGATTACCGCAATCAAGCCTGATACCGCGGTTAGCGGCGACTGCCGAAGGAATCGTGTCGCGTCACCGCGGCTACCGCGCCGCAGTCAATCACGCACGCGCCGTAGCAGTGGCTGCGTAGCGTTCGTCCATCTCTTCGGCTTCACGTTCGCCGCGCAGTACTGCGTGCGCTTCGGCGCGCGTCGCCACGCAAGGGCCCGAGCCGAGCAGCGGCTTGCGGGCGGTTTCGCGAAGCGCCATCACGGAGACGATACCGATCAGCGACGCGCCCATCAGGTAGTACGCAGGCATCATCAGATTGCCGGTGCGGTCGACGAGCCATGCGGTCACCAACGGCGTCGTACCGCCGAACAGCGACACCGAGATATTGAAGCCGATGGCCAGCGCGCCGTAGCGGATTTTGGTCGGGAACAGCGCCGGCAGTGCCGACGGCATCACGCCCGTGAAGCACGACAGCAGCACGCCGAGAATCATCAGGCCGCCGAACACGGGCACCAGCGTGCCCATGCGGATCAGCAGCAGGGCAGGGATCGACAGCGCGAACAGACCCACGCAGCCGAACAGCATCACCGGCTTACGGCCGATCGTGTCGGACAGACGGCCGGCTGCGAGCGTCATCGGCATCATCAGTACCATCACGAGCAGCACGATGAAAAGGCCGTGCGATTCGTTGAAGTGCAGGGTGGCCGACAGGTAGCTCGGCAGGTACGAGAGCGCCATGTAGTCGGTCACGTTGAAGATCAGCACGAGGCCGACGCACAGCAGCAACGGCTTCCATTGCTGCATGAGCAGATTGCGCAGCGACTGCTTCGGCACCGCCTTGTCTTCGGCTTCGCGTTGCTCGGCCTGCTTCTTGAACGCGGGCGTTTCTTCGAGCTTCATCCGGATATAAAGACCCACCAGGCCCAGCGGACCGGCGATCAGGAACGGCACACGCCAGCCCCACGACAGCAGCGCATCGTTCGACAGCGTCGCGGTCAGCACCGCAACCGTGCCTGCGCCGAGCACGTAGCCGATCAGCGTACCGAACTCAAGGAAGCTGCCCATGAAGCCGCGCCGCTTGTCGGTCGAAAATTCGGCGATGAAGGTGGCTGCTCCGCCGTATTCGCCGCCGGTCGAAAAGCCTTGCACCAGACGCGCTACGAGCAGCAGCGCCGGCGCGAGGATGCCGATCGAGCCATAGCTCGGGATCAGCCCGATCGCGAACGTGCCGATCGCCATCATGATCATGGTCATTGCGAGTACGCGCTGACGGCCGATGCGGTCGCCGAGCGGCCCGAACACCATGCCGCCGACCGGGCGCACGAGAAATGCGGCGGCAAACGTTCCGAACGTGGCGATCAACTGGGCGGAAGGGCTCGACGACGGGAAGAACACTTTGCCGAGCGTGACAGCGATGTAGCTGTACACGCCGAAATCGAACCATTCCATTGCGTTGCCGAGCGCCATGGCGCCGACGGCACGTTTGAGGAGCGAGTTGTCGACGACGGTGATGTCGTCGAGAGAAAGGCGCTGTTCTTGTTTGTGATGTCGCCAGAAGCCGTTGCTGGAAGCGGTCAAGGTAAAACTCCGATGACTGCGACGAAACTCATGATGCGTTCCGCCACGGTTGCTGGGAAGTGCAGTTTCGCAAACGGGGCGATGGCGTTCTTGCGCCGCGAAGGCGAAAGAGTGGGCGCGCGTCGGAAAAGAAACGCGAAAGCGCGGCAATAGCAGCAAACGCCCGTGCCTCGCGAGCCAGGTCGCGAAAAAACACTCGATTAAATTGTGTTGACTGTTGCACCTGCGTGGCCGTGGAGGGGGGCAGATGCATGAGGACGCAGACGGCTGGAGGCCGGACTACGCCACTGGAAGGCTTGAAACGAAAAAGGCCGGTGCTTTATTCGCCGCCTGAATGACCCTTGGATGACCGAAGGGCGACTTCAAACCGCGATACGACCGACAAGCCTTCTTGTATAAAAACTGTTCCATCGCGATGGACTCACGCAGTGCAGGCACATGGCGGGTCGCAAGGTCAGAGAACGCGAATGTAGGTGAATTGCTGTTGGAACGACGCACATGTTAGCACGATGACAGAGGATCGTGCAAACCCGGTTTCGCACCCGCGGTTTGCCGAAGGCGCTCGATCCCTTGCGGGGCGGGAGATTCCGGCGATCGAGACAGTCTTGAAAAGACATCTGGAAGAGCACCGAATGTACCGTTTGGAGAGTTTGTGCGGCAGGCGAGGGGCGAAAAAAATCCGCGCACCTGGCGCGGATTTCGTCGCTACTGCTGCGAGTGCGGAGCACTCGAATTGCGCTCACTCAGCTGGCGGCGGCACATAACCTTGCGCCGTATCTGCGCCTTCGCCGAAGAAGAACTTTTCGGTCTGCTTCATCAGATACTGTCGCGCGCGCGGGTCGGCCATGTTCAGACGGTTTTCGTTGATCAGCATGGTTTGCTGCTTCAACCAGGCTTGCCACGCTTCCTTGGAAATGCTTTCGTAGATCCGCTTGCCGAGTTCGCCCGGCAGCGGCGGGAAATCGAGGCCTTCGGCTTCCTTGCCGAGCTTCGCGCATTGAACCATACGAGTCATGCTGTGCTTCTCCTGTGTCGACCGGAGTGAATGCTTCGGCACTCACTCCAGTCCCATAAAAAATAATTACCGTAATCGATACGAGGACGGGCGGTCGCTTTATATGGGGCCGCTCAGAGCTGTTTCATCAGCACGAGCGATTTGCGCTGCCAGTTGTACAGTCGGCGGCGGTCTTCGGGCAGGTCGTCGACCGTGACCTTGACGAAGCCGCGCTTGAGGAACCAGTGCTCGGTGCGCGTGGTAAGCACGAAAATGCGCGTGAGCCCGCGGGCCCGCGCGCGTTGCTCGATGCGTTTGAGCAGGCGCTCGCCGTCGCCGGTGCCCTGCGCTTCGGGCGCGACTGTCAGGCAAGCCATTTCGCCGATGCGCTCCTGCGTGTACGGATACAACGCCGCGCAGCCGAACAGCACGCCATCGTGCTCGATCACCGAGAAATGGTCGATGTCGCGCTCGATCTGATGGCGGCCGCGCCGCACCAGTGTGCCGTCCGATTCGAGCGGCTCGATCAGCGCGAGAATGCCGCCGACGTCGTCCGGCGTGGCTTCGCGCAGACTTTCCAGATTCTCGTACGAGATCATCGTGCCCACGCCGTCGTGCAGGAACAGTTCGAGCAGCAGACTGCCGTCGAGCGCGTAAGGGATGATGTGCGCCCGCGCAACGCCGCCGCGGCATGCGCGGATCGAATGCTTCAGATAGAAGCCCGCGTCGCCGGTGACTTCGCCGCTTTCGTGCAGCTTGTACGCGTCGTCGAGCGACAGTTCGCGGATCAGTTCGGTGCCGTCTTCGCCGGCCTGCATGAGGCCGGGCGTTTCGGTCAGGAACACGATCTTGTCGGCGCGCAAGGCGATGGCGGCAGCCGAGGCGACGTCTTCCATTGCGAGGTTGAACGCCTCGCCGGTGGGCGAAAAGCCGAGCGGCGACAACAGCACCAGCTTGCGGCTTGCGAGCGAATGGCGGATCGAATCCGCGTCGATCTTGCGCACCACGCCTGTGTGCGCGAAGTCGACGCCGTCCAGAATGCCGACCGGGCGCGCCGTCACGAAGTTGCCCGAGACGACGCTGATGTGCGCGTGCGCCATGGGGGTGTTCGGCAAGCCCTGGCTGATGGCGGCCTCGATATCCAGACGCACTTCGCCCGCGGCTTCTTTCGCGGACTCGAGCGCGCGGGCGTCGGTAATGCGCATGCCGTGCGAAAACTCCGACTCGACGCCGTGCAGACTCATCTGTTCTTCGACCTGCGGCCGGGAGCCGTGCACGAGAACGATCTGGATGCCCATGGCCTGCAGCAGCGCGATGTCGGACACGAGCGCATTCAGGAGCCCCTGATGCACCACTTCGCCGCCGAAACCGACAACAAACGTCTTATTCCGGAACGCGTGGATATAAGGGGCGACTGAGCGCATCCAGTCGACGAATTGCGCGTGCTGTGCGAGGTTTTCCGTTGCTCCGGCGGGGGCCGGAACGCTCGCGGGCGCGGGGACGAGGTCGGTTTGGGAATTCATGCCGGGGATTATAATGCGCCCCCATGTCGAATGTACCCAAAAGTCCCGCCGCGGCGAATGAGAATGCGGCGCCGGCCGCCGATCAGGCGAACTCCGGCGACGCGCAGCGCCGCCCCGAAAAGGACGCGAACCGAAGCAACCCGGACGCGCCTCGCAAGGCGCGCGAGCCGCATCGTGCCGGCGAACGCGCGCAGGCGTCTTCCAACCAGAAGAATCCGTCTCGCACAGCGAAGGATGTCGAGCGCGCTGAGCCGTCGGGCGAGACGCGTAGCGCACCTGAATCGCGTGAACGGGGCGAACAACGCAAACAACGCGGCGAACAACGCGGCGAACAACGCGGGCAGAGCGCTCAGAGTGACCAGCGCGACCAGCGCGACCAGCGCGGGCAGCCGGAGGCTGGAAAGCCATCGCGCCAGCAACCGCCCCGTGAACCGCGCGCCCCACGTGAGGCGCGCGTGGTGCAGCCGAATCCGGTTCCGCCGATCACTTTCCCCGAAGCGCTGCCGGTCTCGGCCCGCCGCGACGAAATCGCCAAGGCGATCGCGGAAAACCAGGTGGTAATCGTGTCGGGCGAAACCGGCTCGGGCAAGACCACGCAGTTGCCGAAAATCTGCCTCGCGTTAGGGCGCGGCCTCGGCGCGGGCGGCTCGGGCTTGATCGGCCACACACAGCCGCGCCGCATTGCCGCTTCGGCGACGGGCCGGCGCATCGCCGAGGAGCTTGGCACGCCGTTCGGCGAAGTGGTCGGCTACAAAGTGCGCTTCACGGACAATCTGTCGCCGGGTGCATCCGTCAAGCTGATGACGGACGGTATTCTCCTCGCCGAAACACAGACTGATCCGCTGCTCAAAGCGTATGACACGCTGATCATCGACGAGGCGCACGAGCGCAGTCTGAACATCGACTTTCTGCTCGGCTACCTGAAGGAAATTCTGGCCAGGCGCCCCGATCTGAAGCTGATCGTGACGTCGGCGACGATCGACGCCGACCGGTTCGCGCGCCACTTCGGCAGCGAGGAAAAGCCCGCGCCAGTAATCGAAGTGAGCGGGCGGCTTTACCCGGTCGAGGTGCGCTACCGTCCGATCGAAGAGGACAGCCCCGCCGTGAAAGCGGCGCAGGGTACGTCAGGCACATCGGGCGGTCCGGCGTCGCGTGAACGTGCGAAAACTCCGCGAGAGACCGGCAAGGAGCGCGACCGCGATCTGATGGAAGCGATCGTCGACGCCGTCGACGAACTGTGCCGCGAAGGCCCCGGCGACGTGCTGGTGTTTTTGCCTGGCGAGCGTGAAATCCGCGACGCCGCCGAGGCGCTGCGCAAGCATCATCCGCCGCACACGGAAATCCTGCCGCTGTTCGCGCGCCTCTCCGCCGCCGATCAGGAGCGCGTGTTCCGCACCTCCAACGCACGGCGCATCGTCCTCGCGACGAACGTGGCGGAGACGTCGCTCACGGTGCCGGGCATTCGCTACGTGGTCGATACGGGACTCGCGCGCGTGAAGCGCTATTCGTATCGCAACAAGGTCGAGCAGTTGCAGGTCGAGCCGATCTCGCAGGCCGCCGCGAATCAGCGGGCAGGGCGCTGCGGGCGGGTGGCCGACGGCATCTGCATTCGCCTGTATGACGAGAGCGATTACCAGAGCCGCGTGCGCTTCACCGATCCGGAGATTCTGCGGTCGTCGCTCGCGTCGGTAATTCTGCGCATGAAGTCGCTGCATCTGACGGCGATCGAGACGTTCCCGTTCATCGAGCCGCCGCCGGGCCGTGCGATCGCCGACGGCTATCAGCTGCTGAACGAACTCGGCGCCGTCGACGACGACAATCAGCTGACGCCGCTCGGCCGCGAACTCGCGCGTTTGCCGCTCGATCCGCGCGTCGGCCGGATGATTCTCGCCGCGCGCGATCAGCAATCGCTGAAGGAAGTGTTGATCATCGCGAGCGCGTTGTCGGTGCAAGATCCGCGCGACCGGCCGATCGAGGCGCAGGAACAGGCCGACCAGGCGCATCGCCGGTTTGCCGACGAACGCTCGGAATTCCTGCAGTGGCTGAAAATCTGGAACTGGTTCGAAGAAGCGATCGCGCACAAGAAATCGAACAAGCAGTTGCACGAGGAATGCCGGAAGAATTTTCTGTCGCAATTGCGTCTGCGCGAGTGGCGCGACGTGCATTCGCAACTGCTGACGGTGGTGCGTGAACACGGCTGGCGTCTGAACGAAGCTGAAGCGACTTTCGAGCAGATCCATCTCGCGCTGCTGACCGGTCTCCTGGGCAACATCGGACTGAAAGCCGACGACGAGCCGTACTACCTGGGTGCACGCGGCATCAAGTTCTATCTATGGCCGGGCTCCGCGCTCGTCAAGAAAGCGGGCAAGTGGGTCATGGCCGCGGAACTCGTCGAGACGAGCCGTTTGTACGCGCGCTGCATTGCGAAGATCGAGCCTGAATGGATCGAAAAAATCGGCTCGCATTTGCTGAAGAAGTCGCTGTCAGAACCGCATTGGGAGAAGCGCGCGGCGCAGGTGTCGGCCTTCGAGCGCGCGGTTCTGTACGGGCTGCCGATCTATCACCGGCGGCGCGTGAGCTTCGGCAAACAGGACCCTGCGCGAGCGCGCGAACTGTTCATCCGCGGCGCGCTCGTCGAAGGTGAGTTCGACACCAAGCTCGGATTTTTCGCGCACAACCGCAAGCTGCTTGCCGACATCGAGCAACTGGAACACAAGTCGCGCCGTCAGGATGTGCTCGTCGACGACGAACTGATTTTCGCGTTCTACGACCAGGCGCTGCCGAAGGGGATTTACACCGGCGCGTCGTTCGAGCGCTGGTATCGCGATGAACTGAAGAAAAGCGGTCAGCCCGAGGACAAGCTGCGCCTGCTGTATCTGTCGCGCGACGACCTGATGCGACACGAAGCTGCCGGCGTGACGACCGATCTGTTCCCGAAACGGATGACGATGGCGGGCGTCGAAATGGCGCTCACCTATCACTTCGAGCCGGGTTCTCCGCGCGACGGCGTCACGCTCGCCGTGCCGCTCTATGCACTCAATCAGGTCGACGCGCGGCGCTGCGAATGGCTCGTGCCCGGCATGCTGAAGGAGAAGACGCAACTGCTGCTCAAGTCGCTGCCGCAGAAGCTTCGGCGTCACTGCGTGCCGCTGCCGGAATATGCGGCCGGTTTCGTCGACCGGCATGGGCCGCCGCGTTTTGGTGCTGGCGGTTTGCTCGAAGCGTTGATCGCCGATATTCGCGAGCAGAAGCAACTGATGCTGAAACAGTCCGACTTCAAGCTTGAGACGTTGCCGCCGCATCTGTTCATGAACTTCAAGGTCGTGGACGAACACGGGCGGCAGCTCGCGATGGGGCGCAATCTGTCGCAGCTACGGGCGGAACTGGGCGGTCAGGCCCAGCAGCACTTCCAGAAGATCGCATCGAGCGCGGCAGGCGCGGCGTTGGCGGATGCGGCCGGTTCGCGGACGGACGGAGCAGGAGTTGGTGGAGCGCCGCGGACGGCGCCTGCCTCCAGTGGTCAGGCACAGCGAGGGAAGGGCGCGGCTGCGTCAGCGCCGCAGACGCCGTCGCAGGGTGGCGCGGGTAGCGCAGGTAGTGCGGGTAGTGCGGGTAGTGCGGGCGGCACGGCGCTGTACGAAAACCTCACCACGTGGAATTTCGGAAAGCTGCCGGAGTTGCTCGAGATCCGTCGCGGCGGGCAGACGTTATTCGGTTACCCGGCTCTCGTGGATCGCGGCACGCATTGCGACGTCGAGGTGTTCGATTCGCCGGATGAGGCCGCGCGTATTCATCGGGCGGGCCTGCGTCGGCTATTCGCTTTGCAGCTGAAGGAGCCGATCAAGTATCTGGAGAAAAATCTGCCGGGCTTGCGCGAAATGGCGATGCAGTTCATGACGCGCGGTACACAGGAGGAGTTACGCGATCAGCTGATCGACACCGCGCTCGATCGCGCCTGCCTGCAAGACCCGCTGCCCGACGACGACGTCAGTTTCCACACACGCCGCGATGAAGGGCGTAGCCGGCTGACGTTGCTGGCGCAGGAGATTGCGCGGCTGGTTGGGCAGATTCTCGGCGAATATGCGTCGGTACTGAAGAAGCTGGTGCAGGCGAAGTCGTTCACGGCTGCGCACGCGGACATGCAAAATCAGCTCGACGCTCTGATCGGCAAGCGATTCGTGGTGGACACCCCGTACTCGCAGCTCACGCATTTTCCGCGTTATCTGAAGGGTATCGCGTTGCGGATCGACAAATTGAAGGCCGATCCCGCGCGCGACGCACGGCAGTTCGCGGAATTCCAGCCACTGCTGCAGAACTATCAGCGAGCGGTCGCGCAGCGCGGCGGCGTGCGCGATGCACGTCTGTCCGAGTTCCGCTGGCTGCTCGAAGAGCTGCGCGTTTCGCTGTTCGCCCAGGAGTTGCGCACGCCGATGCCTGTGTCGGTCAAGCGGCTTTACAAGGTGTGGGATTCGATGCAGCGGTGAGTCGTTGGGAGGGGCGTAGTGCGTGGCGGTGGCTCGGGCGTTTGGGGGCCGCTGCGCATGCCGGGCGCTTCCTGCGCTTTCCTCGCCTTCAACCGCGCTGAACAAAAAAGGCGCGTGACACCCGTTTCTTATGGAGCACGGGTGTCACGCGCGAACAGGCGCAATCCGGCGCCGGACCTGCGCCGACCTGCTGACTCCATATTTAGCGCCGCGATGCACGGCGCGCTGCCGGACCGGACGCCAGCGCGCCAGCCCGGCAGCACTTACTTACCAGTGCATACCCGCACCGATCGATGCGCCGATCTGGCCGCGCGAGTCCGTACTGCCTTGCAGCTTGTAGACCCACTTGCCCGTCTCCGACAACTGCGACACGCCGATGGCAAGCGCTGACTGGCCGCCATAGGTGCCGCCGGCCATCGCGACCATGCCGTGACCGGGCAGCACAGCTTGCGGCAGACCGACCATGGCTAGAGCAGATGCAGTGCCGCCGTACGAGTCGCGTCGAGCTGAGCGGATCTGGTCGTCGGTGTAGCTGCGCGCCTCGCCCACCGCGCCGTTCGCGCTCTGCTGCAACTGATTGACGTTGACTGCGTCCGTGCCTTGCACGCCGGCTGCGACATTGGCGATCTGGCGCTCCTGACCTGCGGCGCCGACGGACACCGTATTCGCGCGATCCGCGATCGAGCCTTGGCCCAAGGCGACGGAATTCGCGCCGCTAGCATTGGCGGCCGCGCCGAGCGCAGTCGCGTTGTTGCCGCCTGCGATGGAATTCGCGCCGATTGCGGTGGCGTTCACGCCGGTGGCCTGCGCGTTCGCGCCGCCCGCGACCGAGTGTACGCCCGACGACACGGCACCTTCGGTGTCGCGATTACCTTCGCCGCTGAAGAACGGATTCGCTGCGTTGACCACGGCGTTGTTGACGGCGCCGGTGATCGCAGCGTTCAGTTGACCGACGTTGACGGCATCGGAAGCGTCGACGCCTGCGGCGACGTTATGGATCGTGGTGCCGCCGCTGGCAGCATTGCCACCCAGCGTGACGCTGTTTTTGTCGACGTTGCCATTGGCGTCCTGGTCGTACATCACTGCACCGTCGAGCTTCGCGGCGTTGGCAGCGCCTTGGTCGCTGACGGTTTTCAACTGTGCGACGTTGACGGCGTCGGTATCGGCCGTGCCGGCTGCGACGTTCGTGACCTGCCGCTGGTTACCGGCCGAGCCGACCGAGACCGTTCCGGCGCGATCGGCGATGGAACCCTGGCCGAGCGCAACGGAGTTCGCGGCGACGGCGCTTGCCTGATAGCCGAGCGCGACGGAGTTGGAAGCCGCCGCGTTTGCCTGATAGCCGACGGCAAGGGAGTTGAGCCCCGCCGCGCCTGCCTGATAACCGAGGGCAGTCGAGCCGTCGCCTGACGCACTAGCAAAGCCTCCAACGGCGGTGCTGTAGCCACCCTGCGCCTGGGAACTGGTGCCGGCGGCCAAGCTTGCGTCGCCGGCGGCAAGTGCCGAGCTGCCGATGGCAACCGCGTTGCCCCCGGTCGCCGATGCGTCGTCGGTGCCGTCGTTCAGGCCGTTTGCCTTGAAATAGCGCGCCGCGTTCGCACTCACCGTTTGTAACTGGCTCAGGTTGACGGCGTCGGTTGCCTGGGTGCCGGCAGCGACGTTGGTGATCTGGCGTTCGTTGCCGGCTGAGCCGACCGAGACCGTTCCTGTGCGATCAGCGATTGAACCTTGACCGAGCGCGACCGAGTTGGCGGCGACAGCGCTTGCCTGATAGCCCAGGGCGACCGAATTGGCCGCGACAGCGCTAGCCTGATACCCGAGCGCGACCGAGTTGGCCGCGACAGCGGTTGCCTCATAGCCGAGGGCAGTCGAGCCCTCGCCTGACGCGCTGGCAAAACCCCCGACGGCGGTACTGTAGCCGCCCTGTGCGTGCGAACTCGTGCCGACGGCCGAGCTTGCATCGCCTGCGGCAAGTGCCGAACTGCCGATGGCGACCGCATTGGCCCCGGTCGCCGATGCGTCGTCCGTGCCATCGTTCAGGCCGTTGCCGTTTGCCTTGAAGTAGCGCGACGCGCTTGCGGTAGCGGCCTGCAACTGACTGACGTTGACGGCGTCGGTTGCGTCCGCTCCGGCCGCGACATGCGTCAGGCGGCGCTCGTTGTCTTGAGAGCCGATCGATACTTCGCCCTTTGCGACCGTAGCCGCAATTGTCGTGGGATCGGCGCCAGCGGGTACATACGCGGGTTTGCTGAGGTCCGCGCCCGTTGCGGATTGAGCGCCGAGCGCCACGCTGTTGTCAGTGGAGGCTGCGGCACCGTAACCGATCGCGACCGAGTTCAAGCCTGTAACCAGGGCCGCGTAGCCGAGCGCCGTGGAGTTCCCGCCTGAGGCAGTAGCCGACGGACCACCGGCGAAGGCGTTGTTGCCCGACGCCGTGGCCGCATAGCCCAGCGCGACACTGCCGATCGCGCTGGACTTCGCGCCGTAGCCAAGGGCGGTCGACTGCGTTGCGGTTGCGGCTGCGCCGCTGCCTAAGGCGGCGCTGCCATCCTTGTCTGCGAGCGCTCCTGACCCGGCCGCGATCGAGTCGATGCCGTTTGCACTTGCCAGCACTCCCGTGGCAACCGCGTGATCACCAGCGGCAACGGCTGCGGTCCCCGTTGCGACCGAATCGGCGCCCGACGCCACGGCGCCGTTTCCTGCTGCAATCGACCGGAAACCCTCTGCACGCGCACTCATGCCCAACGCTGTCGAACCGTCGGCTGAAGCACTCGAACCCGCGCCTTGTGCGATCGAATTTAACCCGGAGGCTGTTGCCCCTGAGCCCACTGCAATCGAGTTGTCTGCCGCCGCGGCGGCGCCCGCACCTTCCGCAATGGAACTCGTACCCGATGCCGTCGCGTTCAATCCGAGCGCCACGGAGTTATCTCCGGCGGCGGCTGCGAAAGGCCCCGCGGCCGTGGAATTGACGCCTGCCGCCATCGCGTTCGCCTCGCCCAATGCCGCAGCCGCCGCGACAACCGCCAGTACGACAAGCTTCGTGCGCGTAGAGCCGCGCTTGGTCTTCGCCGTTGACGTTTCCGGCGTCGCTACCCAGGTTGCCGTCGCTTCGCACCAGATTGATTGATGGATTTTGTTCACTTGTCTTGAAACTCCGCGCAGTTGTGTCGTGGCCGGAGTGGACGAAATAATCGGAGAGGGCGTCATCGCCCATTAATCAGGTTGCGTGCGGAAAATATCGGCTATTAACGCGAGCCTGCCTGCTGCCATTATCTGGCTGTTGCTTTCGTGTGGTTGCCCACGCCCGGATTATCTGCGTCACACTCGAAACGTCCACGGGATTGAGGGTTGGACGATGAGCACGCGAGATTGTCGGAGCGCGCTGCGAACGGCGGAAATAAGCGAAATCCGAAAATATGCGAAACAAATCCAGCGGTCGTAAATCGATCGCTTAATTTGGTTGTAAAGCGAGGCGGAATAGAGAGTAGTCGTGATTATTCCGAGTTTTAATAATGCGGAGCGGAGATTGTCTTACCGCGTCCGCGCCCAAATGAGACTGACGTTTCTTGCACCGCCGACGCACCCGGAGGCAGATTTCAAGCTTTCCGCAAGCGTCCCATCCGGCCCCTCATTTTCCGTGAGCGACACCCCGATCTGCGTCAACCGCAGGCCCGGGCAAACGTTCTACAATGACGGTCGTTCTCCGAAGTGAGTTTTCATGCGTAAATTTTTTCTTTCTGGCGTGACAGCCACGTTCGCCGCGGGCATGGCTCTCGTAGCCGCCGCAGGCGTTTTTTCTCCGGCGGCCCATGCCAACAACGTGATCGTGCTGAATTCCGCCGAAGCCACGCTGAGCCTTATCGACGAGACGACTCGCCAGGTAGTCGGCACTGTACCGACCGGCAAGGAACCGCATCATCTGATGGCGACGCCGGACAACTCGTCGCTGATCGTGGCGAACTCGGTCTCGAACAACCTGATGTTCGTCGACCCAAAGTCGGGGCAGGTGCAGCGCTGGGTCGAAAACATTGAAGACCCGTACCAGATCGGCTTTTCGCCTGATCGCAAGTGGCTGGTTACTACCGGTTTGCGCCTCGACCGCCTCGATATCTATCACTACGACGGCCAGAAGAACCAGATGACGCTCGCGTCGCGTCTGCCGCTCGCGGTCATGCCGAGCCACATGGCGTTCACGAACGACAGTAAAACGGTGTTTGTCACGCTGCAGGTCTCCGGCGAACTCGCCGCGATCGATCTGGCTACGCAAACCGTCAAGTGGAAAATGAAGGTCGGCAAGGTCCCCGCCGGGCTCTGGATGACGCCGGGCGAAAAGTATCTGCTCGTCGGCATGACCGGCGCCGACTACGTGGCCGTGGTCGACTGGCACACGCAGAAGATCGTGAAGACCATTCACACGGGCAACGGCGCGCACAACTTCCGCTCGCTCGCCGACGGCAAGCACGTCGCGGTGTCCAACCGGGTGGCAAGCACGATCAGCATCATCGACGAAGATTCGCTCACCAATGTCGGCGACATCACCGGTTTGCTGCCGGGTCCGGACGACATGGAACTTTCCGCCGACAAACGGTATCTGTGGGTAACGTTCCGCTTCGCGAAGCACGTCGGCGTCATCGACCTGAACACGCGCAAGCTGATTCAGACCATTGCGGTAGGCCGTTCGCCGCATGGCATCTATTTCTTTAATCGTGCGCCGGTCACGGCGCCGAATGGCGCGTGATAATGCAGCTATCCAAGCCGCTTTTGAGCGAGCCGCACCGATCGAAGTAACCCGACCAGCGCCATGTTCCATCTGATTTCGTCTTCTCTCGACAGCTTCGTCTCCGCGTTGCAGACGTTGCTGTATGTCGACGTGGTGCAGCCGCTGCTGTTCCACTTCAATCTGATGGACTACGACGAGGACACCTACGACAGCCTGTACTGGGTAATCGTGGGCGTCCTCGAAGTGCTGGCCATGTACGCGATTTTGCGGCCGCTGGAAGCGCTGCGTCCGGTCGAGCAGTGGGAGAACCGCAAAGCGGTGCGCGTCGACGTGATCTACACGTGGATCGCCAAGCTGGGCATTCTCAACCTGTTCTCCTTTTTTGCGCTGCAGCCGTTTTTCGACCATGTGCAGGCGTGGTTGCGCCTGCATGACATCTCGAATATCGAGTTCGACAATCTGTGGCCCGGCGTGACTACGCAGCCGCTCGTCACTTTTGTCATGTACCTTCTGGTGCTCGATTTCGCGGGTTACTGGTATCACCGCTGGCAGCACCGCGTCGGCGTCTGGTGGGAGTTGCATGCGGTGCATCACAGCCAGCAGCAAATGTCGCTGTGGGCCGACGACCGCAATCATCTGCTCGACGACCTGCTACAGGCGTCGTTCTTCGCAGTGATCGCGCTCGTGATCGGCGTGCCGCCGTCACAATTCGTCGTGCTGGTCGCCATCACGAATCTCGCGCAAAGCGTCCAGCACGCCAACATTCGCCTGTACTTCGGCTGGCTCGGAGAGCGTCTGCTGGTCAGCCCGACGTTCCATCGGCGCCATCATGCGATTGGCTACGGTCACGAAGGTCTGAAATACGGCTGCAATTTCGGCGTGCTGTTTCCGTGGTGGGACATGCTGTTCCGGAGCGTGTCGTGGAGCCGCGAGATGGAGCCGACCGGTATCAGCGACCAGCTTCAGGGCCGCGTCTACGGCGAAGGTTTCTGGGCGCAGCACTGGCTCGCCTTCGCGCGCATCGGCCGGCGTCTGTCGGCACGGCGGCGCAATCAGGGCGGTGCGACCGCAGTCTGAGCCTGACGGTTCGTTTCTCCGCCCGCCGCCGGTTTCCCCGGCGGCGCGTCACGTGGTTTATGCTGTCCACGTTCGCGCTCAAGGTCCGCATTCTGTGACGGCGCGCCGCTTCCTCCATTTCATCGTTGCATTCACCGGCACTGGCTCGCATGAATGATCTGTTGCGCTCGTTCGGGCGCGCGCTCGCAAGCGCGCTCCACCCGCGCATGCTCTGGCTGACCTTCCTGCCGTTCCTCGCGGCAACAGTCGGGTGGGGCGTGATCCTGTGGTTCTCGTGGCAGACGCTGATCGGCGCGACGCGCGGCTGGCTCGAAAGCTGGTCGTTCACCGTCACGCTCTACCATCTGTTCGACTCGCTTGGCTTTTCCGGACTGCACGCGGCCATCGCGCCGTTCCTCGTGATTGCCATGACGATCCCGCTGATCGTCGTCACGGTATTGCTGCTGATCGCCACGCTGTCGATGCCGGCCGTGATCCGCTTCCTGTCGACTCGCCAGTTCCCAGGCCTCGAAATGCGTCGCGGCGGAACGTGGTACGGCAGCGTCGGCCAGGCGCTGTGGACGACGCTGGTATGTCTCGTGCTGCTGATCGTCACGCTGCCGCTGTGGCTGGTGCCGCCCTTTTTCGCATTGATTCCGCCGCTGCTGTGGGGCTGGCTGACCTATCGCGTGATGACCTACGACGCGCTCGCTCTGCACGCGACCCGCGACGAACGGCGTGCGCTGGTTCGGCGTTTCCGCTTGCCGCTGCTGTTGATCGGCGTCGCGAGCGGTTTGCTGGGTTCGTTGCCGACGCTGTTGTGGGCATCGTCGGTGTGGCTGATCGTGTTATTTCCGGTTATCACCGCGGTGACCATCTGGATTTATGCATTCATCCTCGTGTTTTCGGCGCTGTGGTTCGGCTACTACTGTTTGCGGGCACTGCAACGCATGCGCGCGGACGAGGCAGGGGGCGTGCGGCAGACTGCGCCGGTTCCTTATTGATCAACAAACGACATAACCAAAGAGGCGGCAATGGCATTTGGCGTCATCATCATCGGCGATGAAATTCTGTCGGGCAGGCGCGTCGACAAGCATTTGCCGAAAGTCATCGAACTGCTGGGCGCGCGTGGCTTGTCGCTCGGCTGGGCGGAATATATCGGCGACGACCCGCACCGCATTACCGCGACGCTGCGGCGCACTTTCGACTCCGGCGATATCGTGTTTTCGACGGGCGGCATCGGCGCGACACCGGACGACCATACGCGTCAATGCGCGGCGGCTGCGCTCGGCGTGCCGCTGGAATTGCATCCGCAAGCGCAGAAGCTGATTCAGGAGCGCATTCGCGACATGTATCCGGCCACGGCAGCGACGCCGCTGGACCTGAATTCGCCCGAGAATCTGCATCGTCTGAATATGGGCACGTATCCGCAGGGCGCGGAGATTATTCCGAACGGCTACAACAAGATTCCGGGCTTCTCGATTCGCGAGCACTATTTCGTGCCGGGCTTCCCAGTCATGGCCTGGCCAATGATCGAATGGGTGCTGGACACCCACTACGCGCATCTGCATCACGCCATGCCGCACGCGGAAAAGTCCTTGCTGGTGTTCGAACTACCCGAGTCGCGCGTCACGCCGCTAATGGAGAAGATCGAACACGATTTTCCTGGCGTGCGCGTGTTCAGTCTGCCGAGTGTCGGCGACGCCGAGCGCGGGGGTGTGTATGCGCGTCATCACATCGACCTGGGCGTGAAGGGCGAGCCGGAGGCGGTTGCAGCGGCGTTCGTGAAGCTGCGAGAAGGCGTGCACCTGCTGGGCGGTGACATCGTCGAGCACGAGGCGGCAGCGGCGAAGCCCCGCGCCTGAGCTTCGCCTGCGCGCTACGAAATTTGCGACCGCGCTTGCCGCGCGGATTCGCATTGGGCGGTACGTAATCGCCCTCACGCAATCGCCCTCACGCAATCGCCCTCACGCAATCGCCCTCACGCAATCCCTCTCAAGCGCCGATCCACGGCAACCCGCGAAAACACCAGCCCGAGACGGTCTTGCGGTGCCCCTGGCCGTCCTTGTCGCCTTCGAAGCCTTCCAGCAGGTCATAAGCCTTCGTAAAGCCAGCTTGCGCGGCCGCGACGGCAGCGAGCTTCGAACGCGCGGCGCTGCGGCACAGAAAAAGCACCGGCGTATCCGGCGACGCAACGTCGCTCAACTGATGCAGGAACTCCTGATTCGGCACCGCGCCCGGATAGCGCGTCCATTCGACGTGCGCATACTGCCCGTCGCCGATCACCGGCCGGCCGACCCAGTCGAGTTCCGCGCGCGTGCGCACATCCACGAGACGCGTGCGCGGATCGAGCTGCAGCAGTTCGAACGCCTCGGCAGGCGAGAGCGCGCCAGCGTACGGCAACTGGTTTTCGGTGCGACGTTTGTCCGCTTGTGAATACAGCTGTTCTAGTGTGCTCATGAGTCAGTCTCCTTGACCAAAAGACCATTCTATCGCGGCCTCCAGACGTGGCGCGGGGTCCAGATGCTGCGTCGAACACCACGCCATCCGGCGGATTTAATCGCCCATGTTTGGTGCAAATTTCCGCCAATGCACCAAAATAAACTGACACGGATAGCGCTCAACGAAAATTGCCCCAATGCGGTGCTTGACGCTGAGACGCGAACTGAAGGGCGCACGTCAGGCGGTGCGCGAATTCCCCGGAAACGCGCGCAGCACGTGCGTTCGCGCCTTGTTGGCGCATACATGGCACAGTTGCTGCTTTAACCGTCCCGATCGATCTGCCGCGGCTAATTTCGACTTTTACTCTTCATCATTGAGGGGTGGACGTGCCGGGACGGGTCAGCTAGATTGGGCGGCGGCTGAAATCCGCCGAATTCGTTAATCAGGAGATAGGTTATGAGTAAATCCGTGGCCGACGTCGTTCAACTCGTCAAAGACGAAGACGTCAAGTTTGTCGACTTCCGTTTCACCGACACGCGCGGCAAAGAGCAACACGTTTCGGTGCCGGTGTCGGCATTCGATGAAGACAAGTTCGAAAGCGGCCATGCGTTTGACGGTTCGTCGATTGCCGGTTGGAAGGGCATCGAAGCATCGGATATGTTGCTGGTCCCGGACGCGAACACGGCCTTCATCGACCCGTTCTACGAAGAGTCCACGCTCGTGCTGACCTGCGACGTCGTCGAACCGGCGGACGGCAAGGGCTACGAGCGCGACCCGCGCTCGCTCGCCAAGCGCGCTGAAGCCTATCTGAAGAGCTCGGGCCTGGGCGACACGGCCTTCTTCGGTCCGGAGCCGGAATTCTTCATTTTCGACTCGGTTCAGTGGAACACGGATCAGTCGGGCTGCTTCGTCAAGATCGGCTCTGAAGAAGCACCGTGGTCGTCGTCGAAGGAATTCGAAGGCGGCAACACCGGCCACCGTCCGGGCACGAAGGGCGGCTACTTCCCGGTCGCTCCGGTCGACACGTTCCAGGACATCCGTTCGGAAATGTGCCTGCTGCTCGAACAGATTGGCATTCCGGTCGAAGTGCATCACCACGAAGTCGCGGGCCAGGGCCAGAATGAAATCGGCACCAAGTTCTCGACGCTGGTGCAACGCGCCGACTGGCTGCAGCAAATGAAGTACATCATCCAGAACGTCGCGCACACGTACGGCAAGACGGCAACGTTCATGCCGAAGCCGATCGTTGGCGATAACGGTTCGGGCATGCACGTTCACCAGTCGATCTGGAAGGACGGCCAGAACCTGTTCGCAGGCAACGGCTACGCGGGTCTGTCGGAATTCGCGCTGTTCTACATCGGCGGCATCATCAAGCATGCTCGCGCGCTGAACGCGATCACGAACCCGTCGACGAACTCGTACAAGCGTCTCGTGCCGCACTTCGAAGCACCGGTGAAGCTGGCTTACTCGGCTCGCAACCGTTCGGCGTCGATCCGTATTCCGCACGTGTCGAACCCGAAGGGCCGCCGTATCGAAACGCGCTTCCCCGATCCGATGGCGAATCCGTACCTGTGCTTCTCCGCGCTGATGATGGCGGGTCTGGACGGCGTGCAGAACAAGATTCATCCGGGCGAAGCTGCCGACAAGAACCTGTACGACCTGCCGCCGGAAGAGGATGCAAAGATCCCGACCGTGTGTGCCGGCCTCGATCAGGCCTTGGACGCGCTGGACGGCGACCGCGAATTCCTGACGCGCGGTGGCGTGTTCACGGATTCGATGCTCGATGCGTACATCGAACTGAAGACGAACGAGCTGCAACGTTATCGTCAGTCGGTGCACCCGATCGAGTTCGAAATGTACTACTCGCTGTAAGCGGCAATGGCGCTTCGCCCTTCGAACGGCGAAGCGTTTTGTCCGACGCTCGCGATCGGTCACGAAGGGACGGCGGCGCCGTCCCTTTTTCGTTGGACCGGCCGCAGTGATTTGCCACCATCTCCTATCGGCCAGACTGCAAGATGGTTCTGAAAAATCTGATCAAGGCGCGCAAAGGGCACGAGCAGACGCTGTCGGATGACGCGCAGCTCGTCGCTTCCGGTTTGCTGCAGGGCTTCGAGGCACTGCCCACCGTCGTGCTGATACTCGAGAAGCGCACGCTGCGCGTCGCGTTTGCGAATCCGTCGGCCGAGTCGATGCTCGAGCTTTCGCGCAAGCAGTTGACGCAGATGGCGTGGCCGGACATTTTCTCGAACGCGGACGAGTTGGTCGCGACCATCACCTCGATCGCCGCGAACCGTTTCCACGCGACGCATCTGGATGCTGTGCTCGAGCGGCCCGGTCACGAGCCGCTGCATGTGCACGCGATCGTCGGCTTCCTGGAAAGCGCGCAAGACTACGTGTTGCTCGAACTGTTCGAGAACGAGCGGCATTTGCGCACCGACCGCGAGGAGCGCATCAACGACCTGACGGCCGTCAATAAACAGCTGATCCGCAATCTCGCGCACGAAATCAAGAATCCGCTCGGCGGCATTCGCGGCGCGGCGCAATTGCTCGAATTCGAACTCGGCGAGCGTCAACGCGACGAGTTGCGCGAATACACGCAGGTCATCATCAAGGAATCGGACCGCTTGCAGACGCTCGTGGACCGGTTGCTCGAGCCGCACCGTCATCCGCATATCGTCGGGGACGTGAATATTCACGAAGTGTGCGAGCGCGTGCGTCAGGTGATTCTCGCGGAGTTTCCGCGCGGGCTCACCATCGAGCGCGATTACGACGTGAGCGTGCCGGACCTGCGCGGCGACAAGGAGCAATTGATCCAGGCGCTGCTGAACATCGTGCGTAACGCGGCCGAAGCTTTGCGCGAACGCATTTCGCAAGGCGACGCTCGCATCGAATTGCGCACGCGCATCGCACGCAAGATTACGGTGTCGAAACGCTTATGTAAGCTGGCACTGGACTTGCATATCATCGACAACGGCCCCGGCATTCCCGAGGAAATCCGTGACCGCATCTTCTATCCGCTCGTATCGGGGCGCGAGGATGGCAGCGGTCTCGGCCTGACGCTCGCGCAGACGTTCGTGCAACAACACGACGGTTTGATCGAAGTGGAAAGCCGGCCTGGCCACACCGAGTTTCAGATTCTGCTGCCGCTCGACTGCTAACACCGCATCTGCACACTGCAGGCATCTCAAGACTTCTGACAGACCTATATGAAGCCGATCTGGATAGTAGACGACGATCAATCGATTCGCTGGGTGCTTGAAAAAGCCCTCGCTCGCGAAAACTTCGCGACTCGCAGCTTCGCGAATGTGCGCGAGGCGTCGGCGGCGCTCGATCACGACAGCCCGCAGGTGCTGGTGTCGGACATCAGAATGCCCGGAGGCTCCGGCCTCGAATTGCTGCAAACCGTGCGTGACAAGGTGCCGGGCTTGCCCGTCATCATCATGACGGCGTTCTCGGACCTCGACAGCGCCGTGGCCGCATTCCAGGGCGGCGCGTTCGAATATCTCGCGAAGCCGTTCGACGTCGACAAGGCTGTCGAACTGATCCGCCGCGCCGTGGACGAGAGCATGCGCGGCGAACAGACGTGGGACGAGCGCGTTGCCGATGCACCGGAAATGCTCGGCCAGGCACCGGCAATGCAAGACATGTTTCGCGCGATCGGACGTTTGTCCCATTCCGCGGCAACCGTGCTCATTACCGGCGAATCGGGCACCGGAAAGGAACTGGTCGCGCGTGCGCTGCACCGACATAGCCCACGCGCGAACGGTCCCTTCATTGCGCTCAACACCGCCGCGATCCCAAAGGATCTGTTGGAATCCGAACTATTCGGCCACGAGCGCGGCGCGTTCACCGGCGCGCAGGCAATGCGCCAGGGCCGCTTCGAACAGGCCGAGAACGGCACGCTCTTTCTGGACGAAATCGGCGATATGCCATTCGATTTGCAGACGCGTCTGTTGCGCGTGCTGTCGGATGGTCAGTTCTATCGTGTCGGCGGACACAACCCGCTGCGCGCCAATGTGCGCGTGATCGCGGCGACGCACCAGAATCTGGAATCGCGCGTGCGTCAGGGTTTGTTCCGCGAGGATCTGTATCACCGTCTCAACGTGATCCGGTTGCGTTTGCCCGCATTGCGCGAGCGCAGCGAAGACATTCCTTTGCTCACGCGGCACTTCCTGCAAAAAAGCGCGCGCGATCTTGGCGTCGAGTCCAAGCGGGTGTCGGAAGAGGCGCTCGCGTATCTGGCGTCGCTGCCGTTTCCCGGCAACGTGCGGCAGTTGGAAAACCTCGCCAACTGGTTGACGGTGATGGCGCCCGCGCAGACCATCGAGATCAAGGACTTGCCGCCCGATCTCGGTCCCGCGCAGGCCGGTGCAACCGACCTTGCCGGCGGTGGCGGCGCCGCGCTCGGCACGTCGGACGCGAGCCTGGCGGGTACTGCGCCGATCAACGGCATGAATCCGGTCACGCATTCCGCGGCGGCTGGCAGCATGCCGGTCGCCACGCCCGTCAGCGCTTGGGAAGGCGGCCTGCGCACGGAAGTCGCACGCCTCTTGCGCGAGAACTCCGCCGATGTGATGGACGAACTCGCGCGCCGCTTCGAAGCTGCAGTGATCCGCGAGGCGCTCGACTTTACGCGCGGACGCAAGGTCGAGGCGGCGGAGCGTCTGGGCATCGGGCGCAATACGATTACGCGCAAGATTCAGGAACTCAATCTCGAGCCTTGACGCTCGTTCGTTCCCACTGACCGGAGCGCGGCGGCTCAGGGTATGGCGCGCGCGGCGCCCGCCCTGGCCGATCGCGAGATGTTGCGCCCGGTAACCCCGCGTCGCGAGTCGCGGAAGCCATTGAAGCGGGCTTCCGCGGTCGCAAGGCATAATCAACGCTGTTTTCCTTCGACAGCCGACGATGCCTTCTGCTTCTTCCGTTTCTCCCGACCCGTTTCTCTGGCTCGAGGCGCTCGACGCCCCTGAAGCGCTCGCGTGGGTCGAGAGGCAAAATGCCCGCACGCGCGCCGCATGGTGCAGCGGCGTGCCGTTCGAAACGCTCAGGCAACGTCTCGCCGATGCCTACTTGCCGCGCGAACGTCCGGTGATTCCCGATCGTTGGAAGGAATGGGCATACGACCTGTGGCAGGACGAGCGCAATCCCAAAGGCATCTGGCGGCGCACGACCTGGGCCGCATGGCGCGGCGGCAAGCCTGAATGGGAGAATCTGATCGACTTCGATGCACTCGGCAAAGCAGAAGGAACGCCGTGGGTGTGCTCGGAGTTCGACATTCTCTATCCCGACGGCGATCGCGCGCTGATCACGATGTCGCCGGGCGGCTCGGACGCGCTGGTGGTTCGCGAATTCGACATCGACACGCGGCGTTTTGTCGACGACGGATTCGCGATCCCGAAGGCCGGCAAGCACACCGCATCCTGGATCGACCGCAACACGCTTTACGTGGGATGGGACAATGGTCGCAAGAGCCTGACGCGCTCCGGCTATCCGCGCGAAGTGCGGCGCTGGACGCGCGGCACGGCGCTCGCCGATGCACCCGTCGTGTTCAAGGGTGCGTTTAGCGATATCGGCGTGGAAGGGCATTACGATCCGGTGGAAAAGCGGCACACGGTGGTGAGCAGCGTCGATTTCTTCGACTCGCACACGTACTACCTGGACGACGCGGGCGGCGTCGATGGCGCTCACGCTCCGGCCGACGCCTGGCGTCTTTATGATGTGCCGTCGCACGTGGCAGTGAGCGGCTGGCAGGGCTGGCTGTTGCTCGAACCGCGCCTCGACTGGCACTGCAATGGCGTCGTCTATCCGGGCGGCGCGTTGCTGGCGATTCGCGAAGCCGCGTTCCTGCGCGGCGAGCGTGACGTGACACCGCTCTTCATGCCGACTGCGCAGACCTCCGCGTGCGAATGGACGCATACGCGCAACCAGCTCATCGTCTCGTATCTGGAAGACGTGCAGAACAAGACCTTGTTGTTCACTACGTCGCAAGCCGCCGATCAGACATGGCAGTGGCAGCGGCGCGTCTTTCCATCGCACCCGGACGGGCAAGCCGACGTCTCGCCGGTGGAGTCGACGCTGAACGACGAGGTGTTCGTCGATACCGACGACTATCTGCAGCCTCCCGCGTACTGGCTCGCCGATCTTGCCCGTGACGATCTCAACGAGTGGGAACTGCTCGAGCGCTGGCCGACACAATTCGACGCGACGCGCTTCATGGTGACGCGCGGGCATGCAGTCTCCGCGGACGGCACGCGGATACCGTACACGGTGGTCGGACCGCGGACCGCGCGGGATCAGCAATGCAACGACCCGGCAGGAGGGCAGCCGGCCTCGCAATCGTCGCGGCCCTGCCTGCTGACCGGCTACGGCGGCTTCGCGATTCCATTGCTGCCGAGTTATCTGACGGGGCAGGGCATCGGCTGGTTGGAGCGTGGCGGCGTGTACGTGGTCGCGCACATCCGCGGCGGCGGCGAGTTTGGTACTCAGTGGCACACGGCGGCGCAAGGCGAAGAACGGCAGCGTGCGTTCGACGACTTCATCGCCGTGGCGCAAACGCTCGTCGCGAGCGGCGTGACGAGCGCCGCGCAACTCGGCATTCAGGGCGGCAGCAACGGAGGCCTGCTGGTGGCAGCGTGCATGGTCCAGCGCCCCGAACTCTTCGGCGCGGTGATCTGCGAAGTGCCGCTGCTCGACATGAGCCGCTATCACCTGCTGCATGCGGGTGCGTCATGGATCGACGAATACGGCGATCCCGACGACCCCGACGACGCGCGCGCACTCGCCGCATACTCCCCTTATCACAACGTGTCGGCCGGCGTGAAGTATCCGCCGGTCCTGTTCACGACATCCACCGCCGACGATCGCGTGCATCCCGGCCATGCGCGAAAGATGGCCGCGCGCATGCAGGCGCTCGGCGTCGACAACGTGTGGTACCGCGAAAACACGGACGGAGGACACGGCGGCTCCGATGAACTGGAGCAGGCCGAGCACGATGCGATGGTTTTCGAGTTTTTATGGCGAACGCTGAGCGCTTCCGCTTGAGGCTTCGGGAGAGGCTTTGTGAGAGCCTTTGTGTCTCCCCGCCGGGTTAGGCATCGCCAGACCCGGCCTGATCTTGCCGGTGTTCGTCAGCCGATCTGCGCGACGACCGGTGCATGGTCCGACGGCTGGTCCCACTTGCGCGGCACCTTGTCCACTTCGCATGACGTGCAGGCTTCAGAGAGCGGCTTTGAAAGCAGGATATGGTCGATGCGCAGGCCCGCGTTGCGGCGAAACGCCATCATCCGGTAGTCCCACCACGAATAGATTTTTTCGGGCTGTTCGAACTGACGGAATGCGTCGACGAGACCCAATTCGATCAGCCGCACGAACTCGGCGCGTTCTTCCGGCGAAACGAGGTTCTGGCCTTCCCACGCCTTGGGATCGTGCACGTCGCGGTCGTCCGGTGCGATGTTGTAGTCGCCGAGCAGCGCGAGCTTCGGATACAGCGCCATTTCGCTTGCAACCCAGTTGTGCAGCGCGGCGAGCCAGCGGAGCTTGTACGCGAATTTGTCGGTGCCGGGCGCCTGGCCGTTCGGGAAGTACGCAGAAATAATGCGCACGCCTTCGACGGTCGCCGCGACCACGCGCTGCTGCAAGTCCTCAAAGCCGGGAATATTTCGCACGATGCTGCTTTCGTCCACATTCAGACCCTGGCGCACGAGAATGCCGACCCCGTTGTACGTCTTCTGGCCCGCGAACCAGCTGCGGTAACCTTTCTCTTCGAGTTCGGCGCGCGGGAACTTCTCGTCGGGCAGCTTCAGTTCCTGAAGGCACAGCACGTCGGTGCCGCTGGTTTCCAGCCAGTCGATCACATGCTGTTGGCGGACTTTGAGGGAGTTGACGTTCCAGGTGGCGATTTTCACGGGAGATTCTCAAGCTGAATGGCGCGGGAGCCGTAGCTTACCAGCGCATACGGGGCAAAACGATTTTCGCGCGGCTCGAACCACGCGCAGCGAACCAAAATAAAAAGCCGATGCGCGACGCGCGCGGCGTATAGTGGGGATCACACTCACAGTTTGACTTACTCAGGCACTGGCGTGCAGCGGAGGGCATCATGGCTCAACTTTATCCTGATCTTTATAAGGACTTCGAAGTGCATCCGCTGGTTTTCTCGCGGGCGTTCGACAAGTTCGACGGTCACAAGCGGCACGCGGAAGGCTATGACGTCGCGGTGCGCGTGTGTCGTCCCGGCGCAATCAGCGGGTCGAAGGCGAGCCGCGTGTTCCGTCTCGTGCTGCCTGCAACGTTCTCCGATTTCGGCGTGGCCAAACGCAGCGCGAGCCAGTACGGCGCGGATATTATCGACGGCAAGATCGAGGGCGCGACTGTGCTGGATCTGTGAGCCACAGATGCTCCTTTTGCGCTTTCGTTCGTGCTTCGCTCTAATGAATCATGCGATTGTTGCGGGATCGTTTGACGTATAGCTCACATCTCTATACAATCCTTTTTCTCTGACGCGGGGTGGAGCAGTCTGGCAGCTCGTCGGGCTCATAACCCGAAGGTCACAGGTTCAAATCCTGTCCCCGCAACCAAGCATTGTTGAAAGCCCGCTGGCGCAAACCAGCGGGCTTTTTAACTTGTAGCGCCGCAATTGTGGCGCTGCGATTGCGATGAAATGCAATCGCGCGTCGTCTGGCACTACTGCGTTCCAATCGCCCACTCAACCGCCGTTTGCGCATGCAACGCCGTGGTATCGAAGACGGGCAGAACAGAATCTTCCGGCTTGATCAGCAACGTGATTTCGGTGCAACCGAGAATCACCGCTTGCGCACCACGCGAAGCCAGCGATTCGATCACGTTTTGATACACCGCGCGCGATTCGCTGTTCACGTTGCCGTGACATAACTCGTCGTAAATGATGCGGTGTATGTCCGCGCGTTCTGCTTCTTCGGGCACCAAAGTCTCGAGTCCATAGCGCTCGTGCAGTCGGCCTGTGTAAAACGTCTGCTCCATCGTATAGCGCGTGCCGAGCAAGCCGACGCGCGCGACGCCCGCCGCGCGCAACGCGGTGCCGGTCGGATCGGCGATATGCAGAAACGGTACGTTGATCGCCTGCTCGATCGATTCATACACGCGATGCATCGTATTGGTGGCGAGCATCACCAGCTCGGCGCCGCCGCGTTCCAGTTGACGCGCCGCGTCGGCCATCCTCTCGCCGAGCGCGCCCCAGTCGCCCGCGCGCTGATCTGCTTCGATTGGCGCAAAGTCCACGGTCAGCATCAGGCTGCGTGCGTTGTGATGACCGCCCAGGCGCGCCTTCGCGTGACGGTTGAGCAGCCTGTAATACTCGGCGGACGACTCCCAGCTCATTCCGCCAATCACTCCTATCGTCTTCATCTGCATGCTCCCGATCATTGCGTCTTGCTGACTGAGCTGAGTATAGGTGCGCGGCGGTGCACGCCGCCGGTACGGATTTCGCGGCACTCGCCGGTACGGCAAGCGGACAAAACGCCGGATAAAGCGGTAGATAAGACGCCAGATACAACCTGCGCATACTTTCTGGCGCCGATAGAATCGTCATCAGCCACAGCGCACGGACATACAGACAAGGAGGGAGAGATGGATCTGATCATCCGCCACGCGATGCTGCCGAAAAGCGTCGCGCCGCTAGCCGGGCAGCCGCTCGACATCGGCATTGAAGCGGGGCGCATCGTTGCCGTGGAATCGAATCTCGCCGCCGCCGCGCGCGAGGAAATCGACGCCGCCGGCTCGCTCGTCACGCCGCCGTTCGTCGATCCGCATTTCCATATGGACGCGACGCTCTCGTATGGTTTGCCGCGCGTGAACGCGTCGGGCACGCTTCTCGAAGGCATTGCGTTGTGGGGCGAACTGAAGCCGCAACTTACGCAGGACGCGTTGATCGAACGCGCGATGCAGTATTGCGACTGGGCGGTCGCGCGCGGGCTGCTTGCAATCCGCAGTCACGTCGATGTGTGCGATCCGCGTCTTCTCGCTGTCGAGGCGCTCATCGAAGTGAAGCGCCGCGTCGCGCCTTATCTCGATCTGCAACTGGTGGCATTTCCTCAGGACGGCGTGCTGCGCAGCCCAGGCGCTTTCGAGAACCTGAAGCGGTCGATCGCAATGGGCGTCGACGTGGTCGGCGGCATTCCGCATTTCGAACGCACCATGGCCGACGGCGCGCAGTCGGTGCGCATGCTGTGCGAGTATGCGGCGGAGCAGGGGCTGCGCGTGGACATGCATTGCGATGAATCGGACGACCCCATGTCGCGCCACATCGAAACGCTCGCGGCCGAGACGCAGCGTCTCGGCTTGCATGGGCGCGTCACCGGCTCGCATCTGACGTCGATGCATTCAATGGACAACTACTACGTGAGCAAGCTCTTGCCGCTCATGCGCGAATCGGGCGTGGCGGCCATCGCGAATCCGCTCATCAACATCACGTTACAGGGACGCAGCGACACGTATCCCAAGCGGCGCGGCATGACGCGCGTGCCGGAGATGATGGCGGCGGGTATCAACGTCGCCTTCGGGCACGATTGCGTGATGGATCCGTGGTACAGCCTGGGCTCGGGCGACATGCTCGAAGTCGCGCACATGGGCTTGCACGTCGCGCAGATGACAGGCGTCGAAGGCATGCACGCGTGTTTCGACGCGGTCACGGTGAACGCAGCGCGCATTCTCGGTCTGGAAGGCTATGGCGTCGCGCCCGGCTGCGCAGCCAATCTCGTGCTGCTCGACGCGCGCGATCCGGTCGAAGCGATCCGTTTGCGCGCGGCGCGACTGGCGGTAATAAGCCGCGGCAAGGTGGTGAGCCGTGCGCCGGCTGCGCGCGCGGCGCTGTCGCTCGAAGGGCGTCCCGCAGAGGTGGATTTCAAGCTGCATCGCAGTTGAGCGCGGCAGGTTTTAGCTAAAGAAAAGCCGGTGTCCGCTCGCGCGGAACACCGGCTTCTTTACATCGGCACTGATCGATGCGCCGAGGGTTTCCTCCGCGCATCGTGCGGCGTTCAATGCGCCGCGGCGGGCGTCATGCCGTTGTGTCGCAACAAGGCGTCGATGTTCGGCTCGCGTCCGCGGAACGCCTTGAACGATTCCATCGCCGGACGGCTGCCGCCCACTTCGAGAATCTCCTTGCGGTAACGCATGCCGGTTGTCTGGTCGAGCACGCTGCCGCTCGCGGCCTGCGCCGCTTCCTCGAATGCCGCGTAGGCGTCGGCGGACAGCACTTCGGCCCACTTGTAGCTGTAGTAGCCGGCCGCATAACCGCCGGCAAAAATATGGCTGAACGTGTTCGGCCAACGCGAGAACGGCGCCTGCGGCACGACATGAAAGCGCTCGTTGATCTCGCTTGCAAGTTCGGTCGCGTTCTTCGTGCCTGCTGCGTCGAAGCCGGTATGCAACTGCATGTCGAACATGGAAAACACGATCTGGCGCAACGTGCCGAGACCGCTCTGGAAATTCTTCGCGGCCAGCATCTTGTCGAACAGTTCACGCGGCAGCGGCTGCGCGGTTTCGACGTGCGACGTCATGTCCGAGAGCACATCCCACTCCCAGCAGAAGTTCTCCATGAATTGCGACGGTAGTTCGACCGCGTCCCATTCCACACCGTTGATGCCCGAAACCCCGAGCTCGTCCACACGCGTGAGCATGTGATGCAGGCCGTGCCCAAATTCGTGGAAAAGCGTGATGACTTCGTCGTGCGTGAAGCAGGCCGGCTTGCCGCCGACCGGCGCAGAAAAGTTGCAGGTCAGATAAGCAACCGGCGTTTGCACGCCGCCATGCGTATGTTTGTGACGGCCGCGCGCGTCGTCCATCCAGGCGCCGCCGCGTTTGCCTTCGCGTGCATACAGGTCGAGATAGAACTGCGCGACAAGGCCGCCGTCCTGGTTTTCGACGCGGAAAAAGCGCACGTCCGGATGCCAGACGGCTGCTTCGTCGCGGCGGATGCGCACGCCGAAGAGCGTTTCCGTCACCTTGAACAGGCCTTTGAACACGGCGTCTTCAGGGAAATACTGTTTGACCTCGTTCTCTGAGAACGAATAGCGCTTCTGACGCAGACGTTCGGCGGCGAACGTCATGTCCCACGGTTGCAGATCGCTCAAGCCGAGTTCGCTCAAAGCGAATTCGCGCAACTCCTTCCAGTCCTGTTCCGCATGCGGTCGCGCGCGCGTGGCGAGGTCTTCGAGAAAAGCCATGACCTGTTCCGGCGATTCGGCCATTTTGGGCGCGAGCGATACCTCGGCGAAATTCTTGTAGCCGAGCATATGCGCTTCTTCGGCACGCAGCTTCAACTGGTCGGCGAGCACCGACGTGTTGTCCCATTCGGGCTTGCCCTTGCCGTATTGCGGGCCCAGTTCGGATGCGCGCGTCACATATGCGCGGTACATGGCTTCGCGCATCGGACGGTTTTCCGAGTACTGCATGACCGGGAAGTACGACGGGAAATGCAGCGTGAACTTGTAGCCGGTCTTGCCTTCGCGCTCGGCGGCTTCCTTCGCGGCCTCGATCACGTCTTCCGGCAGGCCGGCCAGTTCCGCCTCGTTGCCGGCTTCGACGAAATACGCGTAGGCGTTGGTCGCATCGAGCACGTGGTCCGAAAACGCTTTCGACAACGCTGCCTGACGTTCCTGCAACTCGGCGAAATGCGGCTTCTGGTCTTCAGGCAATTCCGCGCCGGACAAACGGAAGTCGCGCAGCGCGTTGCCAAGAATTTTCTTGCGTTCGCTCGTCAGCGAGGCGAATTCATCGCTCGCGTTCAGCGTCTTGTACTTCTCGTAGAGCGCGAGATTCTGACCGACGCTCGACCAGAACTCGGTCACGCGCGGCAGATTTTCGCCATACACGGCGCGCAACTCGGGCGTGTCGGCGACGGCGTTCAGATGGCCCACGACGCTCCAGGCGCGCGACAGCGGTTCGGTCGCGCGCTCGACGGGCTCGACGACATCGGCCCACGAAGCGGGCGTGATCGGCTGGGCGGCGCGTTCGACGGCGGCGGCCGCATCGGCGAGCAGCACGTCGAGTGCGGGCGTGACATGTTCGGGGCGGATGTCGCCAAAGCGCGGCAGGTCGGAGAAATCGAGGAGCGGATTGTCGTGATTCGAGACGGTAGTGGACATGAGGCTTCCTGTCTGACGCGGGTGAACGGGTAATCGGTACTTTAATCGGTGCTTGAGCCGCGTGCGCGCTGCGGCGGCTCGTGGCGGCTCATGGCGGTTATTACACCGCACATCAGCATTATTGGGGCGGGGCGCGCCGATTCCAATTGCCGGCACACAAATTAGCAGATGTGGCCGCCTGTAGCGCTTTTGTGCGAAAACGAACGGTGCCAAATGGTGCCGCGCCGCATTCTGACGTGTCTATCGCGTTGCGACGCTTTTCAGCAGGAGAGGTACCGATGACCCCGCTTTCGCACGCTTTATCGCGCAAAGGCAACAATTTCGACCTCGTGCGGCTGCTGGCCGCCGTGGCCGTGGTGTATGGCCATTCGTATCTGCTGCAGTCACCGGACGGCACGACCGACTGGGTCGAAAACGCGCTCGGTTTCGACGGTTTCGGCGCGCTCGGTGTGTACGCGTTTTTTTTGCTGAGCGGCATGCTGGTGACCGCGAGCTTCGACCGCCAACGCTCGGTGCCGCGCTTCGCCGTGCTGCGGATTGCACGCCTGTGGCCGGCGGTGGCGGTTGGATCGCTCGTTACGGTTTTCATCGTCGGACCGCTTTTCACGACGCTGCCGCTGCGTGAGTACTTCAGTTCGGGCATGACGTGGGCGAATCTGGACAACTTCTCGACCATCGTGATGAAAACCGGCTGGGCGCTGCCGGGGGTGTTCGAACACAACCGCTTTCCCGTCGATGTGTGCGGCCCGTTGTGGACGCTGCCGCTCGAAGTACGCTGCTACCTGATCGTGCTCGCAACCGGCTTGCTCGGGTTGCTGTCGAGCGCGCGCGGCGTCGCGCTCGCGGCGGCGCTCGGCATTGCCGCTTTCGTGCTGCGCGTGCATTTGCCGCCGCATCTGACGCCGCATTCGCTGCCGCTCGCACAGATTGGCCTGCGCGACTTCACCGAGACGCCCGGCGGCTATTCGTTCTGGCCGGAGCCGTTTTTCATGCTTGGCATGCTGCTGTATGGCTTGCGGGAGCGGATCAGTATCGACGGCCTGACAGCGCTCGCATTCACCATGGTGTTCCTCGTCTTCCGCGACACGGCCGGCGCGCAGCCGCTGTTCTATCTGGCTTTTGTGTACGGCGTACTGTGGATAGGGACGACGCCGCTGTTGCGGCGGTTCGTGCCGCGCCATGACTACTCGTACGGAATCTACCTGTATGGCTTCATGGTGCAGCAATGCGTCGCGAATATCGCTCCGCAGTTGAGCCATGTGACGGCAGTGCTGATCGCCGCCCCGTTTATCCTGCTCTGCGCGGCTTTGTCGTGGCACTGCGTCGAGCGGCCGGTGCTGACGTGGTGCCGTGGGCGCCTCGCGCGCCGGCGGGCGCCGCGTCCCGACGGCGTGCCGGTGAGCGAGCAGGCCGCGCGCTAGAGCGTGTGGTGAATGTGTGGGGCGGTCAATCCAGGCTTGGAGTGACGGGTTTCGTTTACTGCGACGGCAACGCCGTGAGACGCGATGCGTGTGAGACAGACATTCGAAATGAGCGGGGCGGGGAGCAGGGCGAGGAGATGACGAGACGTCGGCTGGAAGCGACGCGAGGGTGTTTTAAGGTGTTGCAGTAAGTGAGTCTGAAAGCGAGGCAGGAAGCGAAGCGGGAGGTCGGCTCGAACTGATGCGAGAGCCGACCTCCGAGTAGGGTGCGAAGCGAGTTGAAAGCGCGGGGCAGGGCAACGCTCAGCGCTTTCTTTTTTACCTCAAGCGTGCCGCGCGGCCTCACGTTCCGCGGCTTCGATCGTGTTGACGAGCAACATCGTAATTGTCATCGGGCCGACGCCGCCCGGCACCGGCGTTATGTAGCCGGCCACTTCCTTGACGCCTGCAAAATCCACGTCGCCGCACAGCTTGCCGGCTTCGTCGCGATTCATGCCGACGTCGATCACGGCCGCGCCCGGCTTCACCATGTCGGCGGTGAGAATGTTGCGCAGGCCGGTGGCGGCCACCACGATGTCGGCGTTGCGCGTATGCGCGGCCAGATCGCGCGTTTTGCTGTGACAGATCGTGACCGTGGCGCCCGCTTCGAGCAGCAACAGCGCCATGGGCTTGCCGACAATGTTCGAGCGTCCTATCACCACCGCGTTCGCGCCCTGAAGCGGAATGTCGTAAGCCGCAAACATCTTCATCACGCCGTACGGCGTGCACGGGCGAAACAGCGGCTGGCCGGTCAGCAATGCGCCGGCATTGGCGACGTGGAAACCGTCCACGTCTTTCTCGGGCGCGATCGCCTCGATCACCTTGTGGCTATCGATATGCGGCGGCAGCGGAAGCTGCACGAGAATGCCGTGGATGCGCGGATCGCGGTTCAGTTCGTCGATACGTTCGAGCAGTTCGGCTTCCGGCAGATCGGCCGGATAGCGGTCGAGCGATGAGCCGAGACCGTTGTCGTGGCACGCCTTG
The DNA here is from genome assembly GCF_046534895.1 of Paraburkholderia sp. SIMBA_053. Classification (NCBI taxonomy): domain Bacteria; kingdom Pseudomonadati; phylum Pseudomonadota; class Betaproteobacteria; order Burkholderiales; family Burkholderiaceae; genus Paraburkholderia; species Paraburkholderia sp. SIMBA_053. The sequence continues at coordinate 256,622 of NZ_JAWRXU010000002.1, forward strand.
ACCTTGTTGCGCACATAGACTTCGCTTGCCGGATTGTCGCCGACCAGCACGACGGCAAGCCCCGGCTGATGGCCGCGAGCGGTGAGTGCGGCGGCGCGCGCGGCCACGTCGGCGCGCAGGGTCTTGGAAAGGGCGAGGCCGTCGATCAGTTTGGCAGTCATGGTCGGTCGAGAGGGACAGTATGGAAAGCGGAGCAGCGCGCGTGCCGCGCACCGTGGCGTTTTTCAGCGGGAACGGGTCGGCGCAAGAAAAGCACGTGACGCCAATCGGAGCTAGGCGCCGCTGCAAAGTCCGTCATTATACCGGCGTGCGCGGTCATGCCGATGACGTCCGATCGACGCGAGCGCTTGCCTTGACGAAGAAGTAGCGAGGAAGAACCGGCGAAAGGCCGGACTGGGTAGTCCGGCCGCTTGGGGGCCGTGTGGACCGACCGCGCCGACCGGGCCGCCGGGGGCGACGGCCTTTCAGTTCGCGTTAAGCGCGGCAGAAGGCGCGCCTGAAGCACGCCGCCGGCGCTTATTGTGCCGCTTGCTGCGGTTTGTTCGACAACGCGAGTCGCAACAGGTCGGCGACCGTGTTGACGTTCAGCTTTTCCATGATGTTCGCGCGGTGCGCTTCGACCGTCTTGATGCTGATGCCGAGGTCGTCGGCGATCTGCTTGTTCAGGCGGCCGGCAATGATCCGCTCCAGCACCTGATGTTCGCGGGCGGTGAGCTTGCCGAGACGCTCGGCGGCCGCGCGCTGCTGCTGCACGCTCGTGCTTTCGCTGCGCGCCTTGTCGAGCATGCGCTCGACGAGCTTGCGCAACTCGGCTTCGTCGAACGGCTTTTCGATGAAGTCCATCGCGCCTTTTTTCATCGTGGACACTGCCATCGGCACATCGCCATGACCTGTCACGAAGATGATCGGCAGCGACGCATTGTCGGCGATCAGGCGCTCCTGCAGTTCCAGTCCGCTCATGCCGGACATCCGCACATCGAGAATCAGGCAGGCTATCTGGCCCGGATGCTGATGCGGCTGCCATGCGTCGATGAATTGCTCGGCGCTCGAAAAGCACTGCACGCGGTAGCCGTTTGCCTCCAGCAGCCAGCGCAGCGAATCTCGCACGGCCTCGTCGTCGTCGACGACAAAGACAGTTTCCTGTGTGGTGACTGGGCTGTTCATAGCTCTCCCGTAACGGTTTGTGGTGTCGGCGCCTCTGACCCGCCGTTGCTCGGGCCGTCGGGCTCTCCAATAGGCAGACTGCAATGGAACGTGGCGCCCGTGATGTGGCCGTCTGACTCGACGTTGTTGACCACCCACAGACGGCCGCGGTGCGATTCGATAATCGAACGGCAAATGTTCAGCCCCATGCCCATACCATCGGACTTGGTGCTGTAAAACGGTTCGAACAGCCGCTCGGCCGTTGCTTCGTCGACACCCGGACCCTGGTCGACGACGCTGATGCAGACAAAGCCGCTTTCCAGCCGCACGACCACGCGGATCACCGGATCGACCGCATTGGGCCGCGCTTCGGCCATCGCCTCGGCGCCGTTCTTGAGCAGGTTGACCAGCACCTGCTCGATCAGCACCGGGTCGACGTAAATGACGGGCAACCGCGAGCGCATGTCGGTGACGATGCGAATGCGCCGCTTGCGCACCTCGATCTCCGCGAGGCCCACCGCGTCTGCGACGATGTCCGCCACGCGCGTAGCCTGACGCTTGGGCTCGCTGCGTTTCACGAACTCGCGAATCCGCTTGATGATCATGCCGGCGCGCACCGCCTGCTGGGCGGTCTTTTCGAGCACGGGCAGCAGGTTGTCCGGCGTCGTCCGACCGGATTTAACCAGTGCAACGGTTCCCGAGCAATAGTTATTGATCGCGGCGAGCGGCTGATTCAGTTCGTGCGCGAGCGACGAGGCCATTTCGCCCATGGTCATCAGCCGGCTCGTGAACTGCAGTTTTTCGTCCTGCTGGCGCGACAGTTCCTGCGCCTGCTTGCGCGTGGTGATGTCGGTTGCAATCTGCATCTGCGCAAGGTGGCCGTCCACCCATTGAATGTACTGGCGGCGCACTTCGAACCATTTCTGGATGCTTTGCACATAGATTTCCTGCGCGTCTGCCGTGCTCTCCGTCAACGCGGCGGCGGGCAGTCCGGCGTAGGTATCCACCATATCGATCGAATCCGACGACGCCTGTGCGCTATCGAACCCGCCGCCCGCCAATTCCAGGTGGCCGTCAGGGCGGATCCCGAACAGGTGCCGGTAGTAGCGGTTCGCGAACAGCAGTTCGGCTTCATCGGCGGCGAGCACCGAGACGGCGGCGTCGAGGCTCTCCAGCACGGTCGTGAAGCGCTCGTGTGCGGCGGCGAGTTCTTCACGCGCGCGCTTGGGTTCGGTGATGTCGGTCATCGACGACATCCAGCCGGTCTGGCGGCCCGAACTGTCGATGAGCGGCGATACGTAGAGGCGCGCGTGGAACGTGGAGCCGTCTTTGCGGCGCACGCGCAATTCGAAGCCCGAAGAGGGCGCCTTGCCGCGCAGCGTCATGTCGAGCTGACGCTGCATCTCCGGATAAGCGTCGCGCGGCCAGTAAGCGAACGGCGCGGTCTTGCCGACAAGGTCGCTTTCGTCCCAGCCGGTCATCCGGCAAAACGCCGGATTCACGTGTGTGATGCGGCCGTGCATGTCGAGCACGCGCATGCCGATCAGCACGGAATTTTCCATCGCACGACGGAAAAACGCTTCGGCGTAAAGCGCCTGTTGCGCCTCGAAACGCTGCCGCGTGTGTTTCCACAAACTCCACAGACTCCACAGCACGAAACACGATAGACCTGCCACCAGCCACACGAGTGTGTTGTTGGTGAAATTGGTCATTTGCGGGAACGCATAGACGCGCACCGAGACACCCTGGCCCGGCGGGTCGAGCGGCAGGTCGTAGAACATGTCGCGCGGCAGGCGCGGGCGCGTGGACGTGGTGGTCAGCTCGCGGTTGTTCGCGTCGATGATCGAAATCTTGTACTTGGCCGACAGCTCGGGCGGGATGTCGTGCTTCAGAATGCCTTCGACTGAAAACACGGCGGCAATCGAGCCGAGAAATTCGCGGTCGCGATAGACCGGTGTTTGCAACGTGATGTAGCCGTTGCCGAGGTCGTCGTAGATGAGCGGCGAGTAGACCTGGCGGCGCGTGCTGCGCGCCTCGGTGAAGGCGGCTTTCACTGCCTCGTCCATCTGGGTGTCGTTAGGCTTCGCGAGCCGCTGTCCGAATACCGGAAGCGCCGTGCTGGGCCAGCGCGGCTGCTGCTGGCTCGTGTACCAGTTCATGTAGAGGATCTCGGGATGCCCCTGCATGATGTCCGTGGTGGACACCTGGAACGACTGCGGATCGGCGTGGCCCGCCACGAGGTCGCGGGCGAGAGCCTGGATCTGTTCTTGCGCGCCCGTCATGGACAGGCGGATCTGCTGCTGGGCCCATGCGACGTTACGGTAGAGCGTGTCTTCCTGTTGCTGCTGCTCGCGCCGGTTCAGGCTCCAAAGAATCAGGCTCATGACGACCAGGAAAACCAGGATCGACAGGAGCGGCGTGAGCAAATAGGAATTCGACCACCATGGTCCATGGTGCCAGCGGGAGGACGGCGTCGAATCCGCCGGCGAACCGGCGGTGCGCGCCGAGCGAGCGAAAAGCCGTTCGGTCAACATGCGTGGCATTGTAGCGCAGCGCGTACTTCCCAAATGGCGCAAAAATCACGGAAAGTGCCGTTAATCGGCGCACACTAGCTCGCGTATCCGTCAAAAGGCAGTCAAATCAGGTTGCGCCGCAACAATTTTCCGCATTATGATAACCGATCTCGTAATTCGAAAATTTTGTTGCGTGGACGTCGGGACCCTTATTACAATCGGCCGAAGCTGCCGCGGCCGTGCTTCGTCCGCGTCGTCTGTCCAAAGAGCGTTCCTCTATATCCAGGAGACGAGCATGTCCGCTGTACCCGACGAAGTCATGAAATATGTCGCCGCTGAGAAAGACGACGATCCCCAGGAAACCGGCGAATGGCTCGAAGCGCTGGATGGCGTGATTTCTGCTGTTGGCCCCGACCGTGCCCACTACCTGATCGAGAAGCAGATCGAGTTTGCCCGCGTGCATGGCGAACATCTGCCGTTCTCCGCCAACACCCCGTACATCAACACGATTCCGGTCACGCGTCAGGCGAAGATTCCCGGCGACCAGGACATCGAACACCGCATCCGTTCGTACACGCGCTGGAACGCCATTGCCATGGTGCTGCGCGCCGGCAAGGACACCAATGTCGGCGGCCACATCGCGTCGTTCGCGTCGGCGGCCACGCTGTATGACGTCGGCTTCAACCATTTCTGGCATGCGCCGTCCCCCGAACACGGCGGCGATCTCGTGTTCGTGCAGGGCCACTCGTCGCCGGGTGTGTACTCGCGCGCGTTCCTGCTCGGCCGTCTGACCGAACAGCAGCTCGACAACTTCCGCCAGGAAGTGGGCGGCGAGGGCATCTCGTCGTATCCGCACCCGTGGCTGATGCCGGATTTCTGGCAATTCCCGACCGTTTCGATGGGCCTTGGCCCGATCATGGCGATCTACCAGGCGCGCTTCATGAAGTACATGCAGGCGCGCGGCATCGCGAAGACCGAAGGCCGCAAGGTGTGGGCTTTCCTCGGCGACGGCGAAACGGACGAACCGGAATCGCTCGGCGCGATCGGCATGGCCGGCCGCGAACGGCTCGACAACCTCGTGTTCGTGATCAACTGCAACCTGCAGCGCCTCGACGGTCCGGTTCGCGGTAACGGCAAGATCATCCAGGAACTGGAAAGCGAATTCCGCGGCGCGGGCTGGAACGTCATCAAGGTCGTGTGGGGCAGCCGTTGGGACGCACTGTTCCAGCGCGACAAGTCGGGCGCGCTGATGCGCCGCATGATGGAAGTCGTGGACGGCGAATATCAGACGTACAAGTCGGAGTCGGGCGCGTTCGTTCGGGAGCACTTCTTCAATACGCCGGAACTGAAGGCGCTGGTCGCCGACTGGTCGGACGAAGACGTGTGGAATCTGAACCGCGGCGGCCATGACCCGCACAAGATTTACGCGGCGTTTTCCGAAGCCACCCAGACGAAAGGCCAGCCGACCGTCATTCTTGCGAAGACGATCAAGGGCTACGGCATGGGCGAAGCCGGCCAGGCCATGAACATCACCCACCAGCAGAAGAAAATGCAGGTGGAGCAACTGAAGAAATTCCGCGACCAGTTCCGTCTGCCGATCGCCGACGAAGACCTGGTGAACGTTCCGTACCTCAAGTTCGAAGAAGGTTCGAAGGAACTCGAGTACATGCGTGCCCGCCGTCAGGAACTCGGCGGTTATCTGCCGGCGCGCCGTCAGAAGGCCGAATCGCTGCCGGTGCCGGACCTGTCGGCATTCGAGCCGCTGCTGAAGGGCACGGGCGAAGGCCGCGAGATTTCCACGACGATGGCGTTCGTGCGCATTCTCAACATCCTGCTCAAGGACAAGGCGCTCGGCAAACGCATCGTGCCGATCGTGCCCGACGAGTCGCGTACGTTCGGTATGGAAGGTCTGTTCCGTCAGATCGGTATCTGGAATCAGGATGGCCAGAAGTACATTCCGGAAGATTCCGACCAGCTGATGTTCTACCGCGAGTCGGAAACCGGTCAGATTCTGCAGGAAGGTATCAACGAAGCCGGCGGCATGTCGGACTGGATCGCAGCCGCGACGTCGTACTCGACGCACGGCGAGATTATGATCCCGTTCTACATCTTCTATTCGATGTTCGGCTTCCAGCGCATCGGCGATCTCGCATGGGCCGCGGGCGACATGCGCTCGCGCGGCTTCCTGCTGGGCGGAACCGCGGGCCGCACGACGTTGAACGGCGAAGGTTTGCAACACGAAGACGGCCACTCGCTGCTGTGGGCCGCTTCGGTGCCGAACTGCATCAGCTACGACCCGACGTTCGGTTACGAACTCGCGGTCATCATGCAGGACGGCCTGCGCCGCATGGTCGCTGATCAGGAAGACGTGTACTACTACATCACGGTGATGAACGAGAACTACGAGCACCCGGCGATCCCGCAGGGCGAGAGCGTAGCGGCTGACATCATCAAGGGCATGTACGCGTTCCGCAAGGCCGATGCCGACAGCAAGGCGCCGCGCGTGCAGCTGATGGGCGCGGGCACGATCTTCAACGAAGTGATCGCCGCCGCCGACCTGCTGAAGAACGACTGGGGCGTCGCCGCCGATCTGTGGAGCGTGCCGAGCTTCACCGAACTCGCGCGCGAAGGCCACGAAGTGCAGCGCTGGAACCTGCTGCATCCGACCGAAGAGAAGAAAGTCTCGCACGTCGAGAAGCTCCTGAAGGACGCGCCTGGTCCGGTGATTGCCTCCACCGACTACGTGCGCGCGCTGACCGAGCAGATTCGCGCATTCGTGCCGCAACGTTTCGTCGTGCTGGGCACGGACGGTTACGGCCGTTCGGACACGCGCGAGAAGCTGCGCCACTTCTTCGAAGTCGACCGCTACTGGGTCACGGTGGCCGCGTTGAACGCACTGGCAGACGAGGGCACGATCGAACGTAAGGTCGTCGCCGAGGCGCTCAAGAAATACAACCTTGATCCCGCCAAACCCAACCCGATGACCGTCTAAGGCATCATTCCCCGTGTGCCACGGCGTGCGCGCCTGTTCCTGATCGTCAGGGGCAGGTGCGTGCGCGGCCCAGGAGACACTAACAATGAGTCAAGCGATCGAAGTCAAGGTGCCGGACATCGGCGATTACAAGGACATTCCTGTGATCGAGGTGCTGGTCAAGGCGGGTGATACCGTCGAAAAAGAGCAATCGCTCGTCACGCTGGAGTCCGACAAGGCGACCATGGACGTGCCGAGTTCGGCCGCCGGCGTCGTCAAGGAAGTAAAGGTCAAGGTCGGCGACAACGTGTCGGAAGGTTCGCTGATCGTCGTGCTGGACGGCGCCGAAGGTGGCGCGGCTGCTCCGGCGCCCGCTGCTGCGCCTGCCCCCGCTGCTGCTCCTGCGCCCGCACCTGCGCCCGCACCTGCACCGGCCGCAGCGCCCGCTGCAACCGGCGGCGGCCTGCAGGATGTCAAGGTGCCCGATATCGGCGACTACAAAGACATTCCCGTGATCGAAGTCGCGGTGAAGGTCGGCGATCGCGTCGAGAAAGAGCAGTCGCTCGTCACGCTCGAATCCGACAAGGCGACGATGGACGTGCCCAGCTCGGCCGCTGGTGTCGTCAAGGAAGTGAAGGTCAAGGTCGGCGATACCGTCTCCGAAGGCTCGGTCATCGTCGTGGTGGAAGCCGAAGGCGCCGCCGCGGCACCCGCTCCGGCACCCGCAGCAGCACCGAAGCAGCAAACCGAAAAGCCGTCGGACGCGCCGGTTACGCCGTCGCCCGCTCCGGCTTCGCCGTCCGCACTCGCGCAAGCGCCGGTGATTCCGGCCGGCGAGGGGGGCGCACGGCATCCGAGCCACGCTTCGCCGTCGGTGCGCAAGTTCGCGCGCGAACTCGGTGTGGATGTGACGCAGGTGCAGGGCACGGGTCCGAAAGGCCGCATTACGCAAGCTGACGTGACCGCGTTCATCAAGGGCGTCATGACGGGCCAGCGCGCAGCGCCGGCCGGTGCAGCCGCGCCCGCGGCTGCCGGCGGCGGCGAGTTGAATCTGCTGCCGTGGCCGAAGGTCGACTTCACGAAGTTCGGTCCGGTCGACCCGAAGCCGCTCTCACGCATCAAGAAGATTTCCGGTGCGAACCTGCATCGCAACTGGGTCATGATTCCGCACGTCACGAACAACGACGAAGCGGACATCACCGAACTGGAAGCGCTGCGCGTGCAGTTGAACAAGGAAAACGAAAAGGCCGGCGTGAAGATCACGATGCTGGCGTTCGTGATCAAGGCCGTCGTGTCGGCGCTGAAGAAATTCCCGACGTTCAACGCGAGCCTCGACGGCGACAACCTCGTGTTCAAGCAGTATTACCACGTGGGTTTTGCTGCCGATACGCCGAACGGTCTCGTGGTTCCGGTGATTCGCGACGCGGACAAGAAGGGTCTCGTCGAAATCGCAAAGGAAATGACCGACCTGTCGAAGGCGGCGCGCGAAGGCAAGCTGAAGCCGGACCAGATGCAAGGCGGATGCTTCTCGATCTCGTCGCTGGGCGGTATTGGCGGCACGAACTTCACGCCGATCATCAACGCGCCCGAAGTCGCGATTCTCGGCTTGTCGCGTGGCGCGATGAAGCCGGTGTGGGACGGCAAGCAGTTCGTACCTAAGCTGATGCTGCCGCTGTCGCTGTCTTACGACCACCGCGTGATCGATGGGGCCGAAGCTGCGCGCTTCAATGCGTATCTTGGGGCGCTTCTTGCCGATTTCCGGCGTGTGATTCTTTGATTGTGATGTTGCGCGGGGCGCTGGTTTTTTCTTTGATCCGCGTCTCCCTGTAGAACCTGCTCTCTCGTCGGTGAATTTAGCGTCGCCCTTGTGCAGGGCGGCGCCTGCTTTCCTTCGTATTCCAGAGAAAAGCAGCCAGACGAATGGCGCGTTTTCGCCTGACGGTGCAGGTTCCTCGTTCATCACAGTCAATAAGAGAAGGGGACACTATGAGTCTCGTCGAAGTAAAAGTGCCGGATATCGGTGACTTCAAAGACGTCGATGTCATCGAAGTCAACATCAAACCTGGCGACGTCATCGAGAACGAACAGGCGCTGATGACGCTCGAGTCCGACAAGGCTTCCATTGAAGTGCCGAGCGACACAGCCGGTACCGTCAAGGAAGTCCGCGTCAAGGCTGGCGACAAAGTTTCGCAAGGCACGATCATCGCGCTCGTCGAAACGTTGGCGGACGCGGCGCCCGCGAAAGATGCGCCTAAGGCTCCGGCCAAGGAACCCGAGAAAGCGCCGGCTGAAGCGAAACCTCAGGCCGACGCGGCGAAGCCTCAAGCCGCCGCGCCCGCGCCGCAAGCCGGTAGCTTCTCCGGCAGCGCGGACATCGAATGCGACATGCTCGTGCTCGGCTCGGGCCCTGGCGGCTATTCCGCCGCGTTCCGGTCGGCCGACCTCGGCATGAAGACAGTGCTGGTCGAGCGTTACGCAACGCTTGGCGGGGTTTGTCTGAACGTCGGCTGTATTCCGTCCAAAGCGCTGCTGCACACCGCGCTCGTGATCGACGAAGCCGAAGCGCTCGGCGCTCATGGCATCACGTTCGCAAAGCCGCAGATCGATCTGGACAAGCTGCGCGACTTCAAGTCGGGCGTCGTCAAAAAGTTGACGGGCGGTCTCGCTGGCATGGCCAAGATGCGCAAGGTCGAAGTCGTGACGGGGACCGGCTCTTTTGTCGATCCGAATCACATGGAAGTGCAGACCGAAGGCGGCAAGAAGGTCGTGAAGTTCAAGCAGGCGATCATCGCTGCGGGCTCTGAAGCGGTGAAGCTGCCGTTCATTCCGGAAGATCCGCGCGTGGTGGATTCGACCGGCGCGCTCGAACTGCGCCAAATTCCGCAGCGGATGCTGGTGATCGGCGGCGGCATCATCGGCCTGGAAATGGCAACCGTGTACGCCACGCTCGGCGCGAAGATCGACGTCGTCGAAATGCTCGACGGTCTGATGGCAGGCGCCGACCGCGATCTCGTCAAGGTCTGGGAGAAGTACAACAGCAAGCGTTTTGCGAACGTCATGCTGAAGACCAAAACCACCGCGGCAGAGGCCAAAGACGACGGCATCTACGTGTCGTTCGAAGGCGAGAAGGCTCCGGCCGAAGCCCAGCGCTACGACCTGGTGCTGGTGGCAGTCGGCCGCTCGCCGAATGGCAAGAAGATCGGCGCGGACAAGGCGGGCGTGACGGTAACGGACCGCGGTTTCATCGACGTGGACAAGCAGATGCGCACGAATGTGCCGCACATCTTCGCAATCGGCGATATCGTCGGCCAGCCGATGCTCGCGCATAAAGCCGTGCACGAAGGCCACGTTGCTGCCGAAGCGGCTCATGGCGAGAAGGCGTACTTCGACGCGCTGCAGATTCCTTCGGTGGCGTACACCGACCCGGAAGTCGCTTGGGCCGGCAAGACGGAAGACCAGTTGAAGGCCGAAGGCGTCAAGTACGGCAAGGCAGTATTCCCGTGGGCCGCTTCGGGCCGCGCGATTGCCAACGGACGCGACGAGGGCTTCACGAAGCTGCTGTTCGATGAGGAAACGCACCGCGTGATCGGCGGCGGAATTGTCGGTCTGAATGCAGGCGACCTGATCAGCGAGGTGTGCCTCGCGATCGAAATGGGCGCGGATGCCACCGACATCGGCAAGACGATTCACCCGCATCCCACGCTCGGCGAATCGATCGGCATGGCCGCCGAACTCTACGAAGGCGTGTGTACGGACTTGCCGCCGCAGAAAAAGAAGTGATACGCACGGTACATCCGCATTCGTGCGGATCGTGCCAACGAAAAACGGCGCGCCCTTTGCGGGGCGCGCCGTTTTCATTTGGAACAGCGAGCGAGATAGGTTTGCTGCCGGATCGCACCCCAGCGGGGTGCTTACGCCGCGCAAAAAAATCCCGGCGCTTCGCCGGGCAAACGATACGTCAATCAACGTATCGGAGCGTTCGGCCAATTGAAACCGTGTGAGCGGCAACGGCACGACGCTGTTGCTTGCAGAAGCGCCGGCGCAGCGGTGAGCTGGGCCGGCGCAAATAACGCCTTCAAGTCACGCTCCGGGCAAGCCCGAGGAGCGAGGCCTGAACGTTAGACCGGCTTCTTGGCCGAGCGCGATGCTTGCGCTGCGGCTTGCGAAGCTGCCTTCGACGCGGCCGTAGCGGCTGCGTTGAAGTTGCTTTCGGCGATTTCAACAGCTTGCTTCGTGGCCTTGTGAACCGTTTCGTACGTGGTGTTGGCGGCGGTGATGGCCGACTTGATCACGGCGACGGCGGTTTCCGAACCGGCCGGTGCGTTGCGCGCGACGTTTTCGACGAGCGACTGAACCTTGCGGTTCTGCTCTTCGAATTGCGCTTCGGCTACGCGGGCGAACTCGCCTTGCGTTGCCGAGACGATTTCGTACACGTGACGGCCATACGACAGCGCCTTTTCAGCGACCGGCTGTGCGAGGCTTGCTTGCAGTGCCAGCAGTTCTTGCGCGTCTTTGACGGACAGCGCGCGTTGGGCATTTTCCTGGCTTTCCGCGAGCGTCGATTTCACGACTTGCAGGTTCAGTTCAACCAGCTTTTCGACGCCTTCGAATGCCTTGGTCGTCAGGCCGAACAGCGTTTCGAAATTAGCTTTCTGGGCTGCAGCGAATTGCTCGGGGGTCAGCAAAGTCATGGTTTACGCTCCTGGATCGCGGCCCATCTTTGCAGACCGCATTGGGTGGTGGCGAGACGCAGATTCGTCTGCCCGGACCGCGATGAATTGTGCATCGCAGCAATGGATCCTATTTTAAGATGCCGCCAGCGAATGTCAAGCGGTTTTTGTGCATTGCACAATTTTAAGAAACCACTTAGAAAACAATAGCTTATGCGCTTGGCATGACAAGCACGTGACGCGGTCGAATTGACCGTTGCACTGAGCTGGTGCGGCGATTTTTCGGTAGTTAGTTCCGGAAAATGCCCGCTTTTACGCGCTAGTTGTGCGTCGCAAAGCGGGTGGAGCGCAGGGTTGTCATTTAACAAAATATCGCCGCGCAAGCGAATCGATGTAAACCATAAAGTGTCACGGAACGTTAATCGTTGATGCTGGTCGAATGCGCGTCTTTCGATTTGCAGCGGACACTTAACATCGCGCAGGCGCCTCGCATCCAAAGCGTCGCGCGAGGCGTTGCGGCGCTGGTTGCGCGACGCTCGTGTTTCCCCTCATCAAGGTTGTCTCGAAATTGCCGTTATGCTTGAAGGATCACGCCCTTTTTGAGCGTAACGGCGATGGCGGGGCTCGGCGTCCCGATCGTTTTTTTCGATCGAGGCGCGGCACTTATTTGTATTTTTGCGATCGGAGCTTACAAGCCGGTTTAAGGAGCGCCCATAAGTGCTTCAAATTGCTAAATTTTCGTTGTTTTACTACACTTGCGGAAATCTCTCGCCGCTCCTCATAGAACACCCATGAAAACCGACATGTTTTCGTCGCTAAAAGTGATCCACGGCGCGGCGCGCAGCACCGCGCTGTCGGTGGCCGCCTCCATGGTCCTCGCGGCCGCGCTTGGCGCCCCGGTGAGCACTTTTGCCGCTACGCCAGCTGCATCTGCAAAAACCTCGAAACACGCGAAAGCCGCGACCAAGCCGGCCGCCACCGCCAAGGTGTCCAGCAAGGCGGCTAAAGCGGGCAAAGCCGCAGTGGCGAAGACCGCAGCCGTCGACGACGACGCGCCCCGCGCGAGCGTCAAGCGCAAGCGTGTGACTTATACGTCGAGCGGACGTCATCGCTCCGTAGTGCGGCGCGTCGCATATGAGCCGCGGCAGCCTACCGTTGGCCAGGCGTTCGGCCTGCACGAAACGCCGGACGCGCTGATGCTGCGCTCGAGCGTCGCGTACGTGGTCGATCAGAACACGGGCGAGCCGCTCTTCGACAAGAATTCGCGCGCCGTGGTGCCGATCGCGTCCATCACCAAGCTGATGACGGCTATGGTGGTGCTCGATTCGAAAGAACCGATGACCGATCAGCTCGAAGTCACGGACGAAGACCGCGATTACGAGAAAAACACTGGCTCGCGCCTGTCCGTGGGCTCGGTGCTCTCGCGCGAAGACATGCTGCACATTGCGCTGATGGCGTCGGAAAACCGCGCGGCTGCAGCGCTTTCGCGCTACTTCCCCGGTGGCCGCCCGGCGTTTCTCGCGGCCATGAACGCAAAGGCGCGGCAACTCGGCATGACCGACACGCACTTCGAAAATCCGACGGGTTTGACGAGCCAGAATGTGTCGAGCGCGCGCGATCTCGTGAAGATGGTCAACGCGGCCTATCAATATCCGCTGATCCGCAGGTTCTCAACGGATCACAGTTATGAGGTCTACACCGGCAAGCGCACGCTGGCCTACAACAGCACTAACGCACTCGTGCGTAACCCGACCTGGGACATCGGTCTCCAGAAGACGGGTTTCATCAACGAAGCAGGCGAATGCCTCGTGATGCAAGCCAACATTCATGGCCGTCCGATGGTGCTGGTGCTGCTCGATTCGTCGGGCAAGTATTCGCGTTTCGCCGATGCGACGCGGCTGCGCACGTGGCTCGACAACGGCGGCGACCAGGCGCGTATCACGAGCGCAGACGCCAGCGGTCCCGGCACCTGAGCTGTTCGCGCACGGCCGGCTTGCCGGCCAGCCGCTTGAAGTTAAAAAGCCCCGCACTTCTGCGGGGCTTTTTTCATTCGACGGACGGTTTTCGCGTTACGCGTGCGAGCCCGGATGGTGGTTATGACCTTGGGAAGCTTGCGGCCGATACCCGAGCGCCTCGGAAATCACGAGCGCGGTCTGGCTGAGTTGGCCGAGCCAGGAATCCTGCAGGCGATCGGCCGGAGCGGACAACGACAAGCCAGCGACCAGCTTGCCCGTATCGTCGTAGATACCCGCGGCGATGCAGCGCACGCCGAGTTCGAGTTCTTCGTTATCGCGCGCGCAAGCCTGCTGGCGTACGTGCGACAGTTCGCGCTCGAGCTTGGCGAGATCGGTGATGCTGTTCTGCGTGTGACCGGACAGGCCCGTGCGCGTCGCGTAGGCGCGCACGCGCGTCGATTCGTCGGCGGCGAGAAAAAGTTTGCCCACCGAGGTGAGATGCAGCGGCGCGCGTCCGCCAATGGCCCGCACCACCTGCATACCCGAACGCTCCGAATACGCGCGTTCGATGTAGACGATCTCGTCGCCCTGACGCACCGACAGGTTCACCGTCTGGCCCGTCTCGCGATGCAGTTCGCGCATCGGCGTGAGCGCCGCGTCGCGCACCGACAGGCGCGCTTTCACCAGGTTGCCGAGTTCGAGCAGGCGCATGCCGAGCCGGTAAGTGCCGGGATCGGACCGATCGACCAGCCGGCACATCACCATGTCGTTCAGGATGCGATGCGCGGTGGACGGATGCAGCTGCGTGCGGATGGCGAGTTCTTTCAGGCTGACCGGGTCGCTATGCGCGGCGAGTGCGTCGAGCAGGCGCATCATGCGTTCGATCACCTGGATCGAAGTTTTGGGATCCGGGTTCGTGTCGCTCATAAGAAGAATCAGTTGACGCGTCAAACAGCGGAAATTGATTGTATCTCGTATCGTGAAAAAAGCGAACGCACTTGGAAGACCTCTTCGAATTCGGCGAGGCCTTCGTCCTACACCTTCCGAGCGTTGGTATTGTCCGCCAAACAGCGGATAATCAGGGACGTTTTCCCGGAGGAGGGCTCATGCGAGTCGGATTGTTCGTCACCTGCCTCATCGACCTGATGCGGCCCGAAATCGGTTTTTCGGTTATCAAGCTGATCGAGGGCGCCGGTTTTGAAGTCGTAGTCCCACCGGCGCAGACATGCTGCGGGCAGCCCGCGTACAACTCGGGCGAGCGCCGTATCGCCCGCGATCTCGCCGAAAAGACCTTGCGGGAGTTCGAACAGTTCGATTACGTGGTGGTGCCCTCGGGCTCGTGTGGCGGCATGATCCGCACGCATTACGGCGACCTCTTCGCCGACGATCCCGAACTGATGAACCGCTTCGGCCGGCTGCGCGCCAAGGTCTTCGAGCTCACCGATTTCCTCGTGAATGTCGCCCACGTGCAATTGCAGCCGGGCGAGTTCGGAGGGCCGGTTACGTATCACGACTCGTGCTCCGGGCTGCGCGAGCTTGGCGTCAAGGCGCAGCCGCGCGAGCTCCTCGCACAGGTGGGCGTGGCGGTGACGGAAATGAAGGGCTGCGAGCACTGCTGCGGCTTCGGCGGCACGTTTGCGGTCAAGTACGGCGACATTTCCACTGCAATCGTCGACGAAAAATGCGCGAATATTCGCGACAGCGGTGCAGGCACGGTCGTGCTCGGCGACCTGGGCTGCATGCTCAATATTGAAGGGCGTTTAAGGCGTACCGGCGATACCGCGACGCGCGTGCTGCACATCGCGCAAGTGCTGGCCGGGGACGTTTAAGGGGATCGCCATGCAAGTCCAGTCCATGCAGTTCAAGGCGCGCGCCGGTCAGAAACTCGCGGACCAGCGGTTGCAGCAGAACCTGACCAAGCTGTCCACCAAGTTCGTTTCCGCCCGCGCCGTCGCGATGACGGCAATCGACTTCGCCGCCACGCGCGCGGCGCTCAAGGAACGTCGCAATCGCGCGCTCGAAAACCTCGACGTGTGGCTGGAAACCTTCGAGCGGGAGGCGACCCGGCGCGGCGTCACGGTGCTTTTCGCGGAGACCACTCAGGAGGCGGCGAGGCTCGTCGGCGACATTGCACGCCGGCACGATGTGAAGAAGGTGATCAAGACGAAGTCGATGGTCACCGAAGAAATGCGCCTGAATGAAGTGCTCGGGCAAATGGGCGTCCAGTCCATTGAAACCGATCTCGGCGAATACATTCTGCAGATCAACGGCAACGAGCCACCGAGCCACATCATCGCGCCGGTCGTGCATAAGGATAAAGACGAGATCGCCGACCTCTTCGCCAAAACACATGGCCGGCCGCGCCTCACCGAAATTCCCGACATGACGCTCGAAGCACGGCAGGTGCTGCGTCCGCATTTCATGAGCGCGGACATGGGCGTGACGGGCGGCAATTTCGTGATCGCGGAAACCGGCTCGGTCGTGCTCGTCACGAACGAGGGCAACGAAGGCATGTGCACCGTCATGCCCCGCGTGCATGTGGCCGTGACCGGCATCGAGAAGGTATTGCCTACGCTCGAAGACCTCGCCACGGCCATGCGTCTGCTGCCGCGCTCGGCGACCGGCCAGACCACGTCGAATTACTTTTCGCTCCTGACCGGACCGCGAGGCGAGGGCGATCAGGACGGGCCGGAGCACATGTATGTAGTGCTCGTCGATGGCGGGCGTACGGGGCTGATCGGCGGCGATTTTCAGGAGATGCTTCGCTGTATTCGCTGCGGCGCGTGCATGAACCATTGTCCGGTGTATCAAAAGGTGGGCGGACATGCGTATGGCTGGGTGTATCCCGGACCTATGGGCTCGGTGCTGACGCCGAGCTACGTCGGCCTCGACAAGGCGCTGGATCTGCCGCAGGCCGCCACGCTATGTGGCGAGTGCAACAGCGTGTGCCCGGTTGGGATTCCTTTGTCCGATCTGTTGCGAAAGCTGCGGGAGAAGCAGGTGGAGCGGCGACTGCGTCCATGGAAGGAACGCGCCGGCTTGGCTGTGTGGGGCTTTATGGCGCTGCATCCAGGTATGTATGCGCTTGTCACGAAGCTCGCCGTGCGCGTGCTAGAGCGCCTCGGCGGAAGCAATCGGTCGATCGCCAAGTTGCCGTTAGCCGGCGCCGGCTGGACCGACACCCGTGACATGCCTGCACCGGTGGGGCGCACATTCCGGGAGTTGTACGCCGCGCAGCGCAGTCATATCGGCTAATTGTGGTGAGCACGCTTCGCGTCCCGCTGTAACGCGGGTAACGGGGCGCAGCCATCGTGGCCGTAGTCGCTGAGTCAGTGAGTCAGTGAGTCACTGACTCAGCGAGGCGCGCGCTCCCGCAAGCTTGTGTCAACTGCGCGAAAGCGAATCCGCGTGCGCCGAGGTCCCTGCCAGGTACGCTGTACGTGCTTCTTGCAGATCGCCGAGGCGGTCAAACGCCATTTAGTGCTCTGTCATCCCGCTCGACCGGTGACTCGGAACTCCTCCCTCGCCCGCTCGGCCGCCGTTGCCATGGCCGCCTCCACCTCCGCCTCCTCCCCCTGCCTGTTGCGCCGGTGCCGGCGGCGGAGGCGCGGCGACCGGGCGCGGCGCATTCGACCCACTCGGTCCACGCGGACCGGCGGCCGCCCCTTGGGGCGGCGATGCGCCGCCGGGCTGGCCGTGCCATCCACCGTTGCCGCCGTGATTGCCATTGCCGCCGTGATTGCCGTTGTCGCCGTCGTGGTACGGACGTCCCGGATAACCGCGATATCCCGGTCCCGGCCCGTAGTAGCGCCCGGGGCCGTCGTAATAACCGGGGCCGTAGTAGTTGCTGTAACCCATGTAGACGTTGGTCTGTGGCGGGACAGGCGCGCCGTAGCCATCGTAACCGTCGTAGGTGCTGTAGCCGTTGCTGTACATCGGAGTGCCGTCCGGATACACGGCGCAGCCGCCCAGAAGGGCGGCAACGGCGACAGCGCCGAGGGGTGCAAAGCGTTTCATTTCAAGCCCGAGCTAAGAGGTTTCATGTCTATGAGACCGCAATTATGACCGTCTGTCTCGCCAGCTTTGTATGCTTTTGTAAGGAGTTAAGTTCCGTGCCAGGCGCGACGGCGTATGGCGCTGCCAGTAGTCACGTCGTTGCACTGTTCCATTACACGCAACGCTGTATCGCGCGACGGCGGGTTTTTCTCGATTGCCTCTTTCTATAGGATTCGTGATGGGCATAGTGAGCATTGAACTCGCGAGCCACTTAGGAAGAACGACATCATGAAAAAGAAAATAGCGGTGTATTGGCCTCTCGCACTCGTCCTCGCGCTGGCGGGGTTGGCGTATATGCAAATCTGCGGTGACATGGCTTCGCGTGCCTCGCAGGCGCCCCTTGCCGCTGAGCAACTGACTGCGGAACTCGCGCGCGCCGTCTCGTACGGCATGATCGACGATGCATCTTCGTTGCCGGCCAAGCCGTTGCGCGCCGTCACGGCGTCGCCGCTGCCACAGGCATCCTGAACTGGCGAGCGACCAGCCGGATCGAGCGTTAGGCTGCGGGCGAGATTCGGCGGGGCTTTGTATAATCGCGGCACCGTGCGGTAGGCGTCGCGTTTCATCTCCTAAGCCCGCGTGGACGACGTTTTGCGGGCCGGTGCCGTTGCCGCGGAGTTGTACTACTAGTGCGCTGTGAAGCGTCAGAAGAAGCCGCTGATGAAAACTGTGTCTATCTGCTTTGTCTGCCTCGGCAACATCTGTCGTTCTCCCACCGCGGAAGGCGTGATGCGCCGTCTCGTCGAAGAAGCGAAGCTTGGCGAGCGCATCCTGATCGACTCGGCAGGAACAGGCGATTGGCACATCGGCCAGCCACCGGACGAGCGCGCGCAGCACGCTGCCCGTGGCCGGGGCTACGATCTCGCCGCGTTGCGCGGTCGGCAGATCGCCGGAATCGACTTCGATCGCTTCGATCTTCTGATCGCAATGGACGATAAGAACGTGGCCGCGCTGCGCCAGGTCTGCCCGCCGGATCAGCGCGACAAGATCCGTCTGCTGATGGAGTTCGTGCCTGAAACCGACGCGCGCTGGGGCGGCGCACGCGAAGTTGTCGATCCGTATTTCGGCGGCGCAGAAGGCTTCGAGCAGGTTCTCGATCAATGCGAGGCGGCGTGCCGAGGCCTTATCGCGGCGCTGCGTCCCCAATTGATCGGCTAGATCCACCGGCGGTCGGCTGCGAGGCGCGCTGACAATTAAGCGAATGACCCAAATTGCGATAGGGATACTTGACTAAATCGCTCATGTATTTATACTTGACAAAACTTGTCGAGAATAGCGGTTCCCCATACATATGAGACTCACCACGAAAGGCCGTTTCGCCGTCACGGCGATGATTGACCTGGCGTTGCGCCAGGAGCAGGGCCCGGTGACGCTTGCGGGTATCAGCCAGCGCCAGCATATCTCCCTGTCATACCTCGAGCAGCTCTTTGGCAAGCTGCGTCGCCATGAAATCGTCGAGTCCGTGCGCGGACCGGGCGGCGGCTATAACCTTGCCCGCCGTGCTGAAGACGTGACCGTAGCCGACATCATCATCGCGGTGGACGAGCCGCTCGACGCTACGCAATGCGGCGGCAAGGGCTCGTGCGAGGGCACGAAACAGCACGACGGTCACTGCATGACCCACGAGCTGTGGTCCACGCTGAACCAGAAAATGGTCGAGTACCTGGATTCGGTCTCCCTGAAAGATCTGGTGGATCAGCAGCGTTCGCGCGAAGGCGCCCCGGCCGTCCTGCGCGATAGGCGCAGCGAGGCGCCGGCGGTCGAGCCGGTGCGCGTGGCGCCAAAAGGGCCCAATTCCGTTTTCAACATGGCCGGTTCCTGAGGCGCGGCACGACATCACCGCAGCCCATAGCGAATTCAGAAGCCAGAGCACACGACGTCCCCGGAGCGATAGATGAACAACGACATTCCCCACCTGCCCATTTACATGGACTACAGCGCCACGACCCCGGTCGACCCGCGCGTGGTGGACAAGATGATTCCGTATCTGCGCGAGCAGTTCGGTAACCCCGCATCGCGCAGCCACTCGTATGGCTGGACGGCGGAGCGTGCAGTCGAAGAAGCGCGCGAGAACGTCGCGGCGCTCGTCAACGCCGACCCGCGCGAAATCATCTGGACCTCGGGCGCAACCGAGTCGGACAACCTCGCGATCAAGGGTGCAGCGCACTTCTACAAGAGCAAAGGCAAGCACATCATCACGGTGAAGACCGAGCACAAGGCCGTGCTCGACACCTGCCGCGAACTCGAGCGCGAAGGCTTCGAAGTCACGTATCTGGATGTGAAGGACGACGGTCTGATCGACCTCGAAAAGTTCAAGGCGGCGATTCGCCCGGACACGATTCTCGTGTCGATCATGTCCGTGAACAACGAGATCGGCGTGATTCAGGACATCGAGGCAATCGGCGAGATCACCCGTGAAAAAGGCATCATTTTTCACGTGGACGCGGCGCAAGCCACCGGCAAGATCGAGATCGATCTGCAAAAGCTGAAGGTCGACCTCATGTCGTTCTCGGCGCACAAGACTTATGGCCCGAAGGGCATTGGCGCGTTGTACGTGCGCCGCAAACCGCGTGTGCGTATTGAAGCGCAAATGCACGGCGGCGGTCACGAGCGCGGCATGCGTTCGGGCACGCTGGCCACGCACCAGATCGTCGGCATGGGCGAAGCATTCCGGCTTGCGCGGGAAGAAATGGCAACGGAGAACGAGCGCATTCGCATGCTGCGCGACCGCTTGCTGCGCGGCCTGTCGGAAATCGAAGAAGTGTATGTGAACGGCGACATGGAAAAGCGTGTGCCGCACAACCTGAACATCAGCTTCAATTTCGTCGAAGGCGAATCGCTGATCATGGCGGTGAAGGACGTGGCGGTGTCGTCGGGCTCGGCGTGTACATCGGCTTCGCTGGAACCGTCGTATGTGCTGCGCGCGCTCGGCCGTAACGACGAACTCGCGCACAGCTCGATCCGCTTCACGGTGGGCCGCTTCACGACCGAGCAGGACGTCGACTACGTGATCAATCTGCTGAAGACGAAGATTTCGAAGCTGCGCGATCTGTCGCCGCTGTGGGAAATGCATCAGGACGGCATCGACATTTCGACCATCCAGTGGGCGGCGCACTGACGCGCCGGCTGGTCGAAATGGATCGCGCTGTTATCCGATTGGCAGATTGAAACGAATTAAGGAGTGTAATCATGGCTTATAGCGACAAGGTTCTGGATCACTACGAAAACCCGCGCAACGTCGGCTCGTTTGCGAAAGACGACGACACGGTCGGCACCGGCATGGTCGGCGCGCCTGCTTGCGGCGACGTCATGAAGCTGCAGATCCGCGTGGGCGCAGACGGCATCATCGAAGACGCGAAGTTCAAGACGTACGGCTGCGGTTCGGCGATCGCATCGAGCTCGCTCGTCACCGAATGGGTGAAGGGCAAGACGCTCGATCAGGCTATGTCGATCAAGAACACGCAGATCGCGGAAGAACTCGCGTTGCCGCCGGTAAAGATCCACTGCTCGATTCTCGCGGAAGACGCGATCAAGGCTGCGGTCGCCGACTACAAGCAACGTCACGGCGCAGCGGTCGAAGAAAGCGACAAGCAGCACGCTTGAGGCTTCTGGTTCGGGAACGACCGGGTGAAAGGAAGCGGGCGGCGCGGCAACACGCGCCGTCAGGCATGAGCGACATTTGATGCAGGCAGGGTAGCGGTGTGTCGGCACGCACCGCGCAATGAGAAACGCTATGGCAATTACGTTGACCCAGAAGGCAGCACAGCACGTCCAGAAGTATCTGACCCGTCGCGGTAAAGGCGTGGGCCTGCGTCTCGGCGTGCGCACCACAGGTTGCTCCGGCTTGGCTTACAAGCTCGAGTATGTGGACGAACTCGCGCCCGAAGACGAGGTGTTCGAGTGCAATGGCGTGAAGATCATTGTCGACCCGAAAAGCCTTGCCTATATCGACGGAACCGAACTCGATTTCGCGCGCGAAGGGCTGAACGAAGGCTTCAAGTTCAATAACCCGAATGTGAAAGACGAGTGCGGCTGCGGCGAGTCGTTCCGCGTGTAACTCGAAAACTTCCGCGTGCAGCGGACCAAAGGCGGCGCGGGCCGCCTTTTTAGTTTGCTCCGCGATTTCGCGTGAGGCAGCCCGGCGACCTCCGCTCCAATGCACTTTTCTCGACGGAATTTTTTGATTCGATGGTTTCGCTGAACGTCTCGCTGAACGATAGCCACTTCGACCTGTTTGGTCTTCCTGCGCAATTCGCGCTCGATCCGGCTGCGCTCGATCACGCGTATCGCACGGTGCAGGCGCAAGTGCATCCGGACCGCTTCGCGGCGGCCGGCGACGCACAGAAGCGCATCGCGATGCAATGGGCCACGCGCACGAACGAGGCGTATCAAACGCTTCGCGATCCGCTAAAGCGCGCGACCTACCTGTTGCATCTGCGTGGCATCGACGTCGGCGCGCACGACAACACCGCCATGGAGCCGGCGTTTCTGATGCAGCAGATGGAGTGGCGCGAAGGCATTGAAGACGCCGCCGCGGCCAAGAACGTCGACGCGCTCGACGCGTTGCTCACGGAATTGCGCGACGAGGAACGCATCCGTTTCGAGAAGCTCGGCGCATTGCTCGACAGCGGCGCAAATCAGGCGGCGGGCGAGGCGGTGCGGCAGTTGATGTTTATCGAACGGGTGGCCGCGGAAATCGGCACGCAGATCGAGCGGCTCGAGGATTAGGCGGCTCGTTTGCAGCATCGCATCGCAGCGATGCAAAGCGGCATTGGCATTACATCCAGCAACGCAATTTCAGGACGGAGTCTGACGGCTCCGAGAAGATCCAGATGGCCTTACTGCAAATCTCCGAACCCGGCATGGCGCCGGCGCCCCATCAGCGGCGTCTGGCGGTCGGTATCGACCTCGGCACGACCAATTCCCTCGTCGCCGCCGTGCGCAGCGGCGTGCCCGATGTGCTGCCCGACGAAGACGGCCACGTGCTGCTGCCCTCCGTCGTGCGCTACCTGGAAAAGGGCGGCCGCCGCATCGGCCGCGCGGCCAAGGCCGAGGCGGCGACCGATCCGCGCAACACGATCGTCTCAGTCAAGCGTTTCATGGGACGCGGCAAGGCGGAAGTGGAAGGTGCCGAAAACGCGCCCTACGATTTCATCGACGCGCCCGGCATGGTGCAGATCCGTACCGTCGACGGTGTGAAGAGCCCGGTCGAGGTATCGGCGGAGATTCTCGCGACGCTGCGCCAGCGCGCCGAAGACACGCTTGGCGACGAACTGGTCGGCGCAGTGATCACGGTGCCCGCTTACTTCGACGAAGCCCAACGCCAGGCGACCAAGGACGCCGCGCGTCTGGCGGGCCTGAACGTGCTGCGCCTGTTGAACGAGCCGACCGCGGCCGCGATTGCCTACGGCCTCGACAACGGCTCGGAAGGCTTGTACGCCGTCTACGACCTCGGCGGCGGCACCTTCGACCTGTCGATTCTCAAGCTCACGAAAGGCGTATTCGAAGTGCTCGCGGCGGGCGGCGACTCGGCGCTCGGCGGCGACGATTTCGACCACGCGCTGTATCGCCATGTACTGGAGCAGGCCGGCATCGCGCCGAAAGCGCTCGCGCCCGAAGACGTGCGGCTGCTGCTCGACAGCGTTCGCACGACCAAGGAGGCGTTGTCGGACGCGCCTGAGGCAACCCTCGCCGTGACGCTTTCCAACGGCACCAGGATCGATCTGACGATCGACGAGGCCACTTTCGAGGCCATCACTCAGGCGCTCGTGCAACGCACGCTCGGCCCGACGAAGAAAGCGTTGCGCGACGCCAAGGTTACGACCAAAGAGATCAAGGGCGTCGTCCTGGTGGGCGGTGCGACACGCATGCCGGTGATTCGCCGCGCGGTCGAATCGTTCTTCGGCCAGCCGCCGCTCACCAATCTCGATCCCGACCAGGTCGTCGCGCTGGGCGCCGCAATCCAGGCTGACCTGCTCGCCGGTAACCGCGGCGCGGACGGCGACGACTGGTTGTTGCTCGACGTGATTCCGCTGTCGCTCGGCGTCGAGACAATGGGCGGTCTGACCGAAAAGATCATCCCGCGTAATTCGACGATTCCGGTCGCGCGCGCGCAGGATTTCACCACGTTCAAGGACGGCCAGACGGCAATGGCGATCCACGTCGTGCAAGGCGAGCGCGAGCTCGTCAGCGACTGCCGCTCGCTCGCGCGTTTCGAGCTGCGCGGCATTCCGCCGATGGCGGCCGGCGCGGCGCGCATCCGCGTGACGTATCAGGTGGACGCGGACGGCCTGTTGTCCGTGTTTGCGCGCGAACTGGGCTCGGGCGTGGAGGCGTCGGTGGTCGTGAAGCCGTCCTACGGTCTCGCCGACAACGACATCGCCAGAATGCTGGAAGACAGCTTCTCCACCGCTGAAGTCGACATGCGCGCCCGCGCGCTGCGCGAGGCGCAGGTCGAAGCACGGCGTCTCGTCGAAGCGACCGACGCGGCGCTCGCCGCCGACGCCGAACTGCTCGACGACAGCGAGCGCGCGGAACTCGACGCGCTGCTGACCGGCCTGCGCAATGTCGCCGGGAGCGACGACGTCGACGCGATCGAAGCGGCCACCAAAAGGCTTGCCGAGGGCACCGACGAATTCGCTGCCCGCCGCATGAACAAGGGCATTCGTCGCGCGCTGGCCGGCCGCAAGCTCGACGAGATCTGAAGCTCGCGCCGGCTGCTTTGACAGCGTCGGCAAGTGTCGGCAAGCGGCGTCGCCGCAAGAACTGAAGCGCGTCGCGCGGACTTAAAAACTTCGCGTGTCGCCAGTAAAATGGCGCGGACCCGGTTGAGGCCGCGCCTCAGACCCAAACGGAAAATGTATGCCTCAAATCGTTGTGCTGCCTCACGTCGAACTGTGCCCGGAAGGCGCGGTGATCGAAGCCGTGCCCGGCAAGAGCATTTGCGACAACCTGCTCGATAACGGAATCGAAATCGAGCATGCCTGCGAGAAGTCGTGCGCGTGCACGACCTGTCACGTGATCGTGCGTGAGGGTTTCGCCGCCTTGACGCCGTCCGAGGAAGACGAGGACGATCTGTTGGACAAGGCGTGGGGGCTCGAGCCGGCTTCGCGTCTGTCGTGCCAGGCGATTGTGCCGGCCGAGCAGGACCTGGTCGTCGAAATCCCGCGTTACTCGATCAATCACGCGAAGGAAAATCACTAACAGGAGGACGCAGCCATGAAGTGGACCGATACGCAAGACATCGCGATGGCCCTGACCGATAAGCATCAGGACGTCGATCCGCAGCAAGTGCGCTTCACCGACCTGCACCGCTGGGTCACCGAACTGGAAGGATTCGACGACGATCCCAACCGGTCGAACGAAAAAATCCTCGAGGCGATCCAGGCTGCATGGATTCAAGACGCGGATTACTGAGTTTGCGAAGCGGCTTGCGCTGATGCGGCTGCGGTAAAGAAAAAGGCGATTCCATTGGAATCGCCTTTTTTATGCACGTTAGATCCGATGCGCGGCGTCAGTCCGCCACCAGCGTACCGTTCTGCACGCGAACGCGTTGTCCCTGCTGGAAGGGCGGCGCTTCGTGATACGTGAAGTAGCGCGTCTTGCCATTTTCCATTCGCACCCGCACCGAATAGGACGTCGTGCTGCGAATATGTTTTTCGACTGAATTGCCCGCAAGGCCGCCGCCGAGCGCGCCGAGCAGTGTCATCGCGGTGCGCCCGTTGCCGCTGCCGAACTGATTGCCGACCACGCCGCCCGCCACCGCGCCGCCGACGGCGCCAATGCCGGTTCCATGACCTTCCTGCCGCGCTTCGGAAATGGCCACGACAGTGCCGCAACTCGCGCAGTAGGCCGGTTGCGTCGGCTGGTGCTGAGCAAATTGCGGCGCGGGCTGTGCCTGTTGCTGTTGTGCGTACTGTTGCTGCGAGGGAACCGGTGCCGGCGCGCGTTCCGGCTGCGGTACGGGTTGCTGCTGCGCGGCTTGCTGGGCGATCTGACCGGAACTCTGCTGCGCCGACGGGTTGGCCGGCGCCGCCGAATCGACCACGGCTGGCTGGCCGTTTTGCGGCAAGACCTGCGCCGCTTGCGTCTGACTGGTGGGCTCGCCGGTGCTGGACGCCTTGGGGAACATGCCCGTCATCGCCGCCGTCGCGACGAGGCTCGCGATAATCACAGCGCCCGCAGCGGTCGCGACGAGCGGATGGAGCCGCCGCTGGGATGTCGGCGGTGCCGAGTTCTGCGTGACCGGTGTAGCAGGTTGCGTGTTGGGTCTTTCCATTTTCGCCTCCGTCTTTGGCAGAGTGACTTGTAGTGAGACCAAGTCTCCGCGAAATCGATCCACCTGACGTTTCCAATTGTAACGATTTGACCAAAATCGCGCTTTCGCCCGCGTACGCAAGGGCGCTTTTACCAATGGTTACACGCCCGAATGGTCCAGCCAGTGTTCGGCGTTCCGTACAAAACAAAACGCCCGGCATCGAAGCCGGGCGTTTTCAAGGCAAAGCGCGTAATGCTCAGTCTTCGCGACGCAGGTGCGGGAACAGAATCACGTCGCGGATGCTCGGGCTGTCAGTGAGCATCATGACCAGACGGTCGATGCCGATACCGCAGCCACCCGCTGGCGGCATGCCGTATTCGAGCGCGCGGATATAGTCGGCGTCGTAGAACATGGCTTCTTCGTCGCCGGCGTCTTTCTGGTCGACCTGCTTCTTGAAGCGAGCCGCCTGATCTTCCGGATCGTTCAATTCTGAAAAGCCATTGGCGATTTCGCGACCGGTAATGAACAGCTCGAAACGCTCGGTGATGCCTTCCACCTTGTCCGATGCGCGCGCGAGCGGCGACACCTCGATCGGATAGTCGATGATGTACGTCGGCTCCCACAGTTGCGACTCGGCGGTCTCTTCGAACAGCGCGAGTTGCAGCGAGCCCACGCCCGCGTTCAGGAACTGCGGCTGCGACGCGTCCACGCCGAACTTCTTCAGCTCCGTGCGCAGGAACGCGCTGTCGGCTAGCTGCTCGTTCGTGTATTGCGGTGCGTACTTCTGGATAGCCTGAGTGATCGTCAAACGGTGGAACGGCTTCGCCAGATCGAGTTCGCGCCCTTGATACGTGATCGTCGCGGTGCCCAATGCGTCGATCGCGGCCTGGCGGATCAACTGCTCGGTGAAGTCCATCAGCCACTTGTAATCGGTGTACGCCGCGTAGAACTCGATCATCGTGAATTCCGGGTTGTGGCGCACGGAGACGCCCTCATTGCGGAAGTTACGGTTGATCTCGAACACGCGCTCGAAGCCGCCCACCACCAGCCGCTTCAGATACAGCTCAGGCGCGATGCGCAGGAACATCTGCATGTCGAGCGCGTTGTGATGCGTCGTGAACGGCTTGGCCGCCGCACCGCCGGGAATAGGGTGGAGCATGGGCGTTTCGACTTCCATGAAGTCGGCGTCGGCCATGAATTTGCGGATCGACGAGATTGCCTTCGTACGCGCGACGAACGTCTTGCGCGTTTCCGGCGTGACGATCAGATCGACGTAGCGCTGGCGATACTTCATCTCCTGGTCCGACAAGCCGTGGAACTTGTCCGGCAGCGGACGCAGCGACTTCGACAGCAGGCGCAGTTCCGTACAGCGCACGGAAAGCTCGCCCTTGTTGGTGCGAAACAGCACGCCGCGCGCCGCGACGATGTCGCCCATGTCCCACTTCTTGAAGGCGTCGTACGTTTGCTGACCGACGTCGGCCGGTGTGATGAAAAACTGGATCTGCCCCGAGCCGTCGCGCACGGTCGCAAAGCTCGCCTTGCCCATCACGCGCTTGAGCATCATGCGGCCGGCAATCGCGACTTCGAGCGGGTTTGCCTCAAGCGCTTCCTTGTCGGTGTGCTCGAACTGCGACTGCAGATCTTCCGCATGATGCGTGGGACGGAAATCGTTCGGATAGGCGACACCTTGCTCACGCACCTCGCGCAGCTTTTCACGGCGTTCGGCGATGATCTTGTTGTCGTCCACCTCGGGCACGACGCTCGGCTGGGCCACATCGGGCTGGGCCGTATTAGGCTGGATCGGTTCGTTCATGATGGTTTGGTATTCGTGGTCCGCAATCGGTGGTCCGGATTCGGTGGTCCGCAATCGGTGGTCCGCATTCGGCGGCCGGCTTGCGGACAGCCAGTTGGTGACAGACCTCAGGCGGTAAAAAGATACGGCGCGACGTTGCATGCCGCGCCGGTCGTACTCAGACGCCCTGTTTCAGGCTCGCGCTGATGAACGGATCGAGATCGCCGTCGAGCACGCTCTTCGTATTGCTGATTTCGACGTTGGTGCGCAGGTCCTTGATACGGCTGTTGTCCAGCACGTATGAGCGGATCTGGTGACCCCAACCCACGTCCGTCTTGCCCGCTTCGAGCTTGTCCTGCTCGGCCTGACGCTTGCGGATTTCCGCTTCGTACAGGCGCGATTTCAGCATGGCCATTGCTTCAGCGCGGTTGCGGTGCTGCGAGCGGTCGTTCTGACACTGCACGACGATACCCGACGGAATGTGCGTGATACGCACCGCGGAGTCGGTCTTGTTGATGTGCTGACCGCCCGCACCGGACGCGCGGTACGTGTCGATACGCAGATCGGCCGGGTTGATGTCCACTTCGATTGAATCGTCGACTTCCGGATACACGAACACCGAAGAAAACGACGTATGACGTCCGCCCGACGAGTCGAACGGCGACTTGCGCACGAGGCGGTGCACGCCGGTTTCGGTGCGCAGGAAGCCGTAAGCGTATTCGCCTTCGATCTTGATCGTGGCGTTCTTGATGCCCGCGACGTCGCCGTCGGTCTGCTCCAGCACTTCGGTCTTGAAGCCCTTGCGTTCGCAGTAGCGCAGGTACTGACGCAGCAGCATGGACGCCCAGTCGCACGCCTCGGTGCCGCCCGCGCCGGCCTGGATATCCAGGAACGCGTTGTTCGGGTCGGCCGGATTCGCGAACATGCGGCGAAATTCCATGTCGGCGACGCGCTGTTCGAGCTCTTGTGCGTCCGTTTCGCAGGCGATCAGCGTTTCGTCGTCGCCTTCTTCACGCGCCATGTCGAACAGGTCTTGCGCGTCGCGCAAGTCGTTGTCGAGCGACGTGAGTTTGCCGACGGTGTCGTCGAGCAGTTTCTTCTCCCGGCCGAGGGCCTGGGCGTGTTTCGAGTCGTTCCAGACGTCCGGGTCTTCGAGTTCCCGGTTGACTTCGATTAGACGCAGTGCTTTGTCGTCGTAGTCAAAGATACCCCCGTAGGTCGGCCGCGCGCTTGCGCAGGTCCGCCAGAGAGGCTTCGATCGCGTTGAGACGTTCCGCTTCCATGTCGATCTTTTATAGCTTCGTAAAAAGGGGAAATTATAGCCGATCGGCGCCGGGCGCCGGAGTCGATCGAGCGATCCGGCGCGGGTTTGGGATTGATTTTGCGGAGATTTTCGGCGCCGCGGCAGCTTCGCGCAGCGGCGCAGGTGACGCCGGTGGAGTCGCTCTAGCTCGCCGCGTGCTCGACGATCAGCTGCACGCGCGAGACGCCGTTCCACGTGTCGCTCGCCAGCCGGTACGCGACCGTGGTGCGTGCGGGCAGCGTGTCGGTGTGATTGAACCAGATCGCGTTGAAGCGCTGGCGGCCGCGCATCAGTTGCAGCTTCAGGTGCTTGTCCTTCACGAGCGCCTGCGACGCGACGTCGAATTCGCCGGAAAACACCGGCGCCGGGAAACCTTGGCCCCAGACAGCGGCGTCGAGCATTTCGACGAACTGCGGCGTGAAGTACGCGTCTTCCAGTTCGCCGTCGGTTTCGACGGTGCGCGAAAGCGCTTCTTCGGTGAGCCACTCGCGGCCGACCGCTTCAAACGCGGCGGTAAAGCGCGGCACGTCGGCGGCGGCGAGCGTCAGGCCTGCCGCCATCGCGTGGCCGCCGAATTTGACGATCATGCCGGGCTCGCGCTTTGAAATCAGATCGAGCGCGTCGCGCAGATGGAACCCCGCGATCGAGCGGCCCGAGCCTTTGACGAGCTGGCCGCTGTCGTCGGCGAGTGCGAACGTGAACGAAGGCCGGTGAAATTTTTCCTTGAGCCGTCCGGCCACGATGCCGATCACGCCCTGGTGCCAGGCCGGATTGAACAGCGTGATGGTGGCCGCGCCGTCGGGGTCGATCGACGAGAGGTCGTCGAGCGCCTGTTGCTGCATGCCCGCTTCGATTTCGCGGCGCTCGCGGTTCATCGCATCGAGTTGTTGCGCGAGTTCCCACGCGCGGCCGACGTCGTCGGTCGTCAGGCATTCGATACCGAGCGACATATCCGACAGCCGTCCCGCCGCATTCAGGCGCGGACCGAGCGCGAAGCCGAGGTCGAAGCCCGACGCACTGCGCGCGTCGCGCGCGGCGGCGCGAAAGAGGGCGGCGATGCCGGGCTGCATCTTGCCCTTGCGGATGCGTTGCAAACCTTGCGCGACCAGCACGCGGTTGTTGCCGTCGAGTTTCACGACGTCCGCGACGGTGCCGAGCGCGACCAGATCCAGCAGGCCATCCAGGCGCGGCTCCGGGAAATCGTCGCCGAACGCGCCGCGGCGGCGCAATTCGGCGCGTAACGCGAGTAGCACGTAAAACATCACGCCGACGCCTGCGATGCACTTGCTGGGAAACTCACAGCCCGGCTGGTTCGGATTGACGATCGCACGGGCGGCGGGCAACTGGTCGCCGGGCAGATGGTGATCGGTGACGAGCACGTCGATGCCAAGGGCGTTGGCTGCCTCGACGCCGTCCACGCTCGCGATGCCGTTGTCGACCGTAAGCAGAAGGTCCGGTTTGCCCGATGCGTTGCGCGCGGCCAGCGCGACGATTTCGGGCGTGAGGCCATAGCCGTATTCGAAACGGTTCGGCACCAGATAATCGATCTGGGCGCCGAACATGCGCAGCCCGCGCACTGCGACCGCGCAGGCGGTGGCGCCGTCGCAATCGTAGTCGGCCACGACCAGCATGCGGCGCTTTTGCCCGATCGCGTCGGCGAGCAGCGCAGCGGCGTCTTCGCAGCCTTTCAGCGCGGCGGGCGGCACGAGGCGCGCAAGTCCGGTTTCGATTTCATCGGGCAGGCACACGCCGCGCGCCGCATACAGACGCGCGAGTACCGGATGCAGGCCGTGGCGCACGAGAATTTCAGCGTCGACGGGAGAACAGGCGCGCGTAACGATTCGGGTCATTCTGAAAGGCCGTCTGTAGGGTCGGTCATGCAATCGATCATTCGATGAAAAGCGAGGCGAGCAGGCGCCGTCGCCAGAACTTGCGCAGATCGCCGCGCGTGATGCTGAGC
Organism: Paraburkholderia sp. SIMBA_053; assembly: GCF_046534895.1. Lineage (NCBI taxonomy): Bacteria > Pseudomonadati > Pseudomonadota > Betaproteobacteria > Burkholderiales > Burkholderiaceae > Paraburkholderia > Paraburkholderia sp. SIMBA_053. The sequence goes on from NZ_JAWRXU010000002.1 coordinate 287,242, forward strand.
GTGACGGACCCCGTGTCGCCGCACAAGGTCAGGCCGAGTTCGGCAAGTGCACCCGATTGCAACGCTTCGAGCGCCGGTTCGAACCAGTCGCCCTGGAGCGCCGCGAAGGCCGCGTTCCAGCGCGCCCAGTCCTGTTCGATGTACGGCGCCGAGAACGGGTCCAGCTCCACAAGAGTGGTGTTTCGTGCGTGTGCTGCGGTGTGCACATCGTTCGCCGCGCTCGAACGGGTTGCCTGGTCGCCTGCATTGGTGCCGCCGCGGTCCTCCAGCGAAGACAGCGCCGCGAACGAAGCGGGCGGAGCGCCAACTGGCACGCCGGCTGTGAGTGCTAGACCGCGCGTGGCTGCGGCGTCTGAAAAGACGCGTGAGAACGGGCTGCGCACAGGCCGCGCCGCACCTTGCGCGTGAAACCAGATCGAATTGACGGCGGGCAGGCCGCGCGCCTCGCGGGCTTCGTTCACGGGGTGCTCGAACCAGGCCATCTGCACTTCGTTCTGCAGCTTCATCCACGCACGCGAACGCTCGCCGGAATGCGCTTCGTGCGGCAACCAGATTTCGATGTTACGGCCGCTCGCGCGCAACGGCGATGCGCCGGCCAGCGTGCCGAAGCCGTCGCCCGACAGGTACCAGCGCGCGGGCTTCGGCGCCTCGATGCGCACGCCGAGTTCCTCGATCAAAGGCCGGGCCACCTCGAGCAGCGCGCTCGCTTCGTCATCGGAAAGATCGAGCGACGCCGGGTCGATCAGCACCAGATGGTCGTGCGCGATGCGAACGTGCACCGGCTGCACGCAGGCCCACGTCGCGTCGCCCGGCTCGCCGCCGTCGGCGCGAAGCATGTAGGGCGCGAGCGGGGCTTCGTCGGCGGCCGCCGCGCCCGTCGAGGCGGTCGATGCGCTAGATAGCGCGCCGAATTGACGCGCGATCCACCGTTCATGCGGCAGCGTGCGCTGAAAATCCTCGCCGATCACACGCTCGACGAGCGTCGCGCGCGCGACCAGCCGGTCGAGTGCGGGGCTGCTGATGTCGTGTAGGGCGGTGGAGGCGTCGGCTGCGGCGGGCAGCGCGAAAGGAAGCAGAAGATGGAGGCGGTCGGCGTGCATGATGCTGCGCATTGTAGGGCAAAGCGCGCTGCGGTTTCGATAGGCTCGGCCGGTTGGCGCGGGATGGCGCGGGTCGGCGTCGGACGGCAATGGGTCGCCGTCGCGTCGGCGGTTGCATCGGCAGTGGCGTCGACCTATCCACGCAGCGCTCCCGCAGCGGGCTGTCCGGCAGTCCCGCCAGCCGCTCTACCGGCAGTCCCTTTATGCGGCGGCGCGGCATTGTATGGCAAACTTCGCGCTTGGTTGACGGTGGCGGCATCGGCAATGCGGGGCGGGTTTGCGCCGCGACGTCGGCAGGAACCATCCGGATTGCCGCGACACCAATGATCAGGACACTCGGGCCGGACTCGCGACGCGAAGGCAGATGCAACAGCGGGCTTATCCGCGGACGCATCGCCAGACGTATCGCCAGCCGCAAGACGCCGCACGCAGCCCGGGTAGCCGAAGAACGCAGAAAAGGACTCGCTTGAAATTTCCCTACGAATGGCAGATCGGCTGGCGCTATACCCGCGCCGGCAAACGCACGACCGGCAACGGCTTTATCTCTTTCATCGCACTGGTTTCGATGTCGGGCATCGCGCTTGGCGTCGCCGCGCTGATCGTGGTCTTGTCGGTCATGAACGGCTTCCAGAAAGAAGTGCGCGACCGCATGCTGTCGGTGCTTGCGCACGTCGAAATCTTTTCGCCGACCGGCTCGATGCCTAACTGGCAACTCACGGCCGACGAAGCGCGCCGGAACAAGGAAGTGATCGGCGCCGCCCCTTATGTGGAAGCGCAGGCGCTGCTCACGCGCCAGGATGCGGTCAGCGGCGTCGCGTTGCGCGGCGTCGAGCCGACGCTCGAGCCGCAGGTATCCGACATCGGCAAGGAGATGAAAGGCGGCAAGCTCACCGATCTCGTGCCTGGCGACTTCGGCATCGTGCTGGGCGCGGACCTCGCGACCAATCTCGGCGTGACCGTCAACGACAAGATCACGCTGGTCGCGCCCGAAGGCACCATTACGCCGGCCGGCATGCTGCCACGTCTGAAGCAGTTCACGGTGGTGGGTATCTTTGAGTCGGGGCATTACGAGTACGACAGCACGCTCGCGCTCATCAATATCAAGGATGCTCAGGCGCTGTTCCGGCTACCCGCGCCGACCGGAGTGCGGTTGCGTCTCGCCGACATGCAGCGCGCGCCGGAAGTCGCACATCAGCTTGCGCGCAGCCTCTCCGGCGACCTGTATATCCGCGACTGGACGCAGCAGAACAAAACCTGGTTCTCCGCGGTGCAGATCGAAAAACGCATGATGTTCATCATCCTCACCCTGATCATTGCGGTCGCGGCGTTCAATCTCGTATCGTCGCTCGTGATGACGGTGACCAACAAGCAGGCCGACATCGCGATCCTGCGCACGCTCGGCGCGCAGCCCGGTTCGATCATGAAGATTTTCGTCGTGCAGGGCGTGACGATCGGCTTTATCGGCACGGCAACCGGCGTTGCGCTGGGCTGCCTGATCGCGTGGAGTATTCCATGGCTCGTGCCGATGATCGAACATATGATCGGCGTGCAGTTCCTGCCGCCGTCGGTGTATTTCATCAGCGAGCTGCCGTCCGAACTGATTCCCGCCGACGTCGCGCGAATCGGCATCATTGCGTTCCTGATGTCGGCGGTGGCGACGCTTTACCCGAGCTGGCGCGGTGCCAAAGTCCGTCCCGCGGAGGCGCTGCGCTATGAATGACCGTTCCGCAACTCTACCCATGGCCGCTCAGGAACTGACGCCCCATCAGTACGTGCTGGAAGCAACCGGCATTTCGAAGTCGTTCGTGCAGGGCGGCCTGAATGTGCAGGTGCTCAACAACGCCGAACTGAACGTGCGGCGCGGCGAGAAGCTCGCGATTGTCGGCGCGTCCGGTTCGGGCAAGAGCACGTTGCTGCATGTGCTTGGCGGCCTTGACGATCCGAGTGCGGGCCACGTCTCGGTGATGGGCAAGCCGTTCACGAAGCTCTCCGAACGCGAACGCAACGACTTGCGCAATCGCGCACTCGGTTTCGTGTACCAGTTCCATCATCTGCTGCCCGAGTTTTCCGCGCTCGATAACGTCGCCATGCCGCTGCGGATTCGCCGCATGACGACCGAAGCCTCGCGTCGTGAAGCGCTCGCGGTGCTGGAGCGCGTCGGCATGGCGCATCGCGCGAAACATCGGCCGGGCGAACTGTCGGGCGGCGAGCGTCAGCGTGTGGCGATTGCGCGGGCGCTGGTCACGAGGCCGGCATGCGTGCTTGCCGACGAGCCAACCGGCAATCTGGACGGCGGCACTGCGGACACGGTCTTCAATCTGATGCTCGAATTGTCCCGAACGCTCGAAACGAGTTTCGTGATCGTCACGCACGACCCTGAACTGGCCGGGCGGTGCGACCGCATCATGCGGTTGCGCGACGGGATTTTGCATGAGGAGCCGCCGGTTCCGGTGTAAGCGTGGCGAGGCGGCACAGAGCTGGAAGTGACTCGACGTACCGGCCGCCTGATCTGCTTAATCCACTCAGTCCACTTGTCAGCGAGGCAACCCATGTGGATCGATACGCACTGCCATCTCGACGCCTCCGAATTCGACGCCGACCGCGAGCACGTCGCTGCGGCGGCGAAGAGTGCGGGCGTGGGGCGTATCGTCATTCCGGCCATCGGCCGGCAGAACTTCGCGGCCGTGCGCGAGCTGGCGCACCGCTTCGACGGCGGCGCATATGCGCTCGGCATTCATCCGCTCTTCACGCCATCCGCGCAGGAACAGGATCTTGAACTGCTGCGCGCGGAAATTGAGGCGAGCCTCGACGACCCGCGCTTCATCGGCATCGGCGAGATCGGGCTGGATTATTTCGTCGACGGTCTCGACGACGCCCGGCAGCAATTCTTCTACAACGGTCAACTACAGATCGCGCGGGAATTCGATCTGCCGGTGATCTGCCATGTGCGCAAATCGCAGGATCAGGTGATCAAAGGCTTGCGCCGGCATCAGATTCATCGCGGCATCGCGCATGCATTCAACGGCAGCTTCCAGCAGGCGCAGGCGTATATCGACCAGGGCATGCATCTCGGTTTCGGCGGCAATCTGACGTTCGAGCGCGCGCGGCAGATTCGCCGCCTTGCCGAGCAGTTGCCGTTCGACGCGCTCGTGGTCGAGACCGACGCGCCGGACATCGCGCCTTCGTGGATTTACAAGCAGCGCAACTCCCCCGAACAGATTCCGGCCATCGGCGCCGGACTCGCGCAGTTGCGTGGCATGGCGGTGGACGAAGCCGCCCTAGGCACAACGGCTAACGCGCTCGCCGCGCTGCCGCGGCTCGCGCTTTCCTCTGCATAATTTGTCCGGTTGATTCTCGAGTGGTTTGCGCCGGGCGAGACACACGTCCGGCGGCATGCTTGCGCGTTGCGCCGTGCGTTGCGTCGTCTCGTCCCGCGTACGGCCGGTGGCGGGCGGAGGGCGCATGCGTGCATGGTGGTGTGGATTCGGGTTGGGCGTCGTCTGGCTGCAGCGGCAGGCGGCGTTGCCCGGTTGGGGCGGCTGGTGCGCGCTGGTGTCGTTGGGCTGCGTGGCGTCGGCTGCCGCAGTGTGGGCCTTGCGTGGGTCTTCGCACATCGCGGATCGCGAGCGGAGCGCGCCTTCCAGTTGGACGCTTCGACGTGTGCGCTCATTCGCCGGTTGGGGCGCGCTCTCATGCGCGGCCTGGTGCGTCGGCTTCGGCTACGCGGCGTTGCGTGCGGAAGCACGGCTCGCAGCGAGCTTGCCGCTTGCGTGGGAAGGCCGCGACATCGAGCTGACCGGCAACATTAAAGGATTGCCCGCGCGCGACGATAAAGGCGTTCGTTTTCTTTTCGACGTGGAGTCGGTCGACGCGCCTGCCGTTGAATCGGCGCCTGGCGAACCGGTCAGGTTTCCGCGCGTCGTCCAACTGTCCTGGATCGCCGACGAAGCGCCGCCGCCGCCGCTTGAGCCCGGTGAACGCTGGCGTCTGCGTGTGAGGCTGAAACGGCCACATGGCAATGCGAACTTCGGCGTGCGCGACGCGGAAGCCGGCTTGCTTGCGCGGAACGTGCGGGCCACCGGTTACGTGAGCGCGGCAACGCAGGCCGTGCGGTTGCGCCCGGATGCGCGCGGCGCGAGCGTGACGGTGGACCGCTGGCGCGCGGCGCTGCGTGCACGCATCGACGCGGTGCTGGCGCACTCGCCGCATCGCGGCATCGTCGTCGCGCTGGCAATCGGCGCGCAGGACGAAGTGAGCGCCGGCGACTGGCAGTTGATGCGCGCCACCGGCACCAGTCATCTGGTGGCGATCTCGGGATTGCATATCGGCTTTGCCGCGGGTCTCGCGGCATGGCTTTGCGGCGCGTGCTGGCGACGCTCGGGATTGATCGGCCGCAACTGGCCGCTGCACGTTCCCGCGCAGTTCGTCGCGGTGACTGGCGGCGCGCTCTTCGCCGCGTTGCATGCTGCGTTGGCCGGCTTCAACGTGCCCGTGCAGCGCGCGCTGTGGATGGCCGGCGTCATGGCGCTCGCGTATCTGAGCGGGCGCAATGTACCGCGCTCGGCCGTGCTCGCGTCTGCGCTCGGGCTCGTGTTGCTGATCGATCCGTGGGCAGTTGTCTCGGCGGGATTCTGGTTGTCGTTCTGCGCAGTGGCGGCGATTCTCTTTGCCACGTCGGGGCGGCCTCGCGTGGAGAATCACGAACAGCGCACGCACGAGACGGACGAACAGGGCGGCACGCCCAGTCGATTGTCGCGCCTGCGTGCTGCCGCCGCGCGCCGCGTTCAGGCTTTCGGTGAACGGCTGCGCGGCGCCGCGCATGTTCAGCTTGCTGCCACCGTCGCGCTCGCGCCGTTGACCGTCTACTGGTTCGCTCAGATTCCGTTGATCGGGCCCGCTCGCGAACTCGTTTGCGATTCCGTGGGTAAGCCTGCTGGTGACGCCTTCGGTGCTGGCAGGTGTCGTGTTGCCCGCGCCGCTCGATGCCTACGCGTTTCGTACGGCGCACGCGCTGCTCGAGCTGATGATGGCCGGATTGCATTGGCTTTCCGGACCCAGGTGGGCGCTGTGGTGGCTGCCGCAGCCGGACGGATGGACGCTCGCTGCGGCCGCGGCCGGCGTGCTGTGGTGTCTCGCACCGCGCGGCTGGCCGCTGCGCTGGGCGGCGCCGCTCGCGTGGTTGCCGCTGCTTGCGCCAGCGCCGTCCGGGCCGCCTCACGGCAGCTTCCGGCTGACCGCGCTGGACGTTGGGCAGGGCACGTCGGTGCTGGTCGAGACGGCGCACCACGTGCTGCTGTTCGACACGGGGCCGGGCCCGGAATCGACCTACGCTGGTGAGCGAGTCGTCGTGCCGTATCTTCAGGCGCACGGCTTCAACGTCCTCGACACGCTGATTGTTAGCCACGCGGATTCGGACCACTCGGGAGGCGCGCCGGCCGTGCTGGATGCGATCGAGGTCCATCAGATGGTCGCCGCTCTCGCACCGGCTAATGCGCTATGGGCGAATGCGAGGCAACGGGGCGCGCAGACGCTGCCTTGTGCGGCGGGACAGCGCTGGCAGTGGGACGGCGTCGAATTCTCGATGCTCTGGCCCGACGCCGGGCCGCTACAGGGCAAGCCGAACGCGCATTGCTGTGTGCTGCGGGTGAGCACGTCGCCGGGTGCAGTTGCGAGCCCGGGAGAGGGAAGTGCAGAGGCTTCGCTTGCGGAGGGTACGGCAGGTGGCGTGAAGGATGGTGGAGCCGCCAGCGCGGCGGAGCATGCGTCGGGCAGCAGATTGCATCATGCGCTGAAGAGTACAACGGAAAGCGCGGCGAATCGCCCGTCGGCTGACGCGCCGGACGCGCACGCGCAAGCCACGAGCCTTGCCGCGCTGCTGACCGCCGACATCGAAGCCCCTGCCGAACGCGTGCTGTTGTCGCGCGATCGCGAGATGCTGCGTGCTCAGGTGCTGGTGGTCCCCCACCACGGCAGCAAGACGTCGTCGACTGAGCCGTTCCTCGATTCTATCGACCCGCTCGTCGCGCTATTTCAGGTAGGCTATCGCAACCGGTTTCATCATCCCAGTGCGGGCGTGCTGGCGCGTTATTCGGCGCGGCATATCGAACTCGGACGCAGCGATGCGGATGGCGCGGTGCGCGTCCTGATCGACCCGGATTTCGCCACGCGGCGAGGTGCGCATGCAAGCGATACCGCGCTGACCATCGAGCGTTATCGCGACACACGCCGGCGTTACTGGATGGATCGCTGAACCGATCGCCGGCTGACGCTACGCAAGTGGAAGAGCCGCAAAAGAAGCGCGCTGAAGGCAACTCGTAGAGCGCCGTAGAAGAGAGGCAATGAGCGGGCGGCAAAGCGAAGCCGCTCAATGGGAATCGTACTCAAGCTTTACAGCGGAGCACCGTCACAGCCATACCGCAACACTCAGCACCGCGAGACACCGCCAGGCTTCACCCGCCGCGAATAAACAGAACGGAGATAGCCGCAGTTGAAAAACATCATTCACTTCTCGCACGCAAACGGTTTTCCAGCGTCGATATACCGGACGATTTTTGCGGAACTCGCCGACGACTATGAAGTGCGGCACATCGAACGCATCGGACACGATCCGCGCTATCCGGTGACTCAGGACTGGCCGCATCTCGTCGAGCAGTTGCTCGATGACATCGGGCGGACCTACGAGCAGCCGGTGTGGCTCGTCGGACACTCGCTCGGAGGCTATGTGTCGCTGATGGCGGCCTTGAAGAAACCGCAGTGGGTGAGGGGCGTCGTGATGCTCGATTCTCCGGTGGTGGCAGGCTGGCGCAGCAGCATTTTGCGCGTGTCGCAATGGACCGGGCTCGACGAGCGGCTTTCGCCCGCAGCGGCCACGCGCAAGCGCCGCACTCACTGGGCAAGCCGCGAAGAGGCGTGGCGTCATTTCCATTCGAAGCCAGCGTTCGCGCGCTGGGACGAGCGCATGCTGTCCGACTACATCGAGTTCGGCATTCCACAGGTTTCGCACGACGGCTCGCGCAGCCTCGCGTTCGATCGCCGTATCGAATATCAGATCTACCGGACTTTGCCGCATACGCTCGGCGCGCGGCTCGCGCGCGGCGCACCGGTGCCGGTCGGATTCATCGCCGGCACCCGGTCGCGAGAAATCCGTCAGGTCGGCTTGCGCGCCACGCGCCGTGCTACCGGCGGCCATGTGGAATGGATCGAGGGCAGCCACCTCTTTCCGATGGAAAAGCCGATCGAAACCGCGCGTGCCGTGCAGCGGATGTTGCGCGAACTGGAGCAGCGCGGCTGACGCTGCGCGCGCCGGTCACCGGTGGTTTGCGCGGCGCGCATGCGTGCCCGGGCCGCTCGCATTTTGCTGGGTTGAGACCCTGCTTTACGGTATAATCCGTTTTTCCCGCGAGCATCCAGCGATGACCAAATATGTTTTCGTCACCGGCGGCGTAGTATCTTCCCTCGGCAAGGGTATTGCCGCCGCTTCCCTCGCCGCGATCCTCGAATCGCGCGGTCTTAAAGTCACCCTTCTCAAGCTCGATCCCTACATCAACGTCGACCCCGGCACGATGAGTCCGTTCCAACACGGTGAAGTGTTCGTGACGGAAGACGGAGCGGAGACCGACCTCGACCTCGGCCATTACGAGCGCTTCATCAGCACGAAGATGCGCAAGGCCAATAACTTCACCACGGGCCAGATCTACGAATCGGTAATCCGCAAGGAACGCCGCGGCGATTATCTCGGCAAGACGGTGCAGGTTATTCCGCACATCACGAATGAAATCCAGGCGTTCATCGAGCGTGGCGCGGCGTCGGCCACCTGCGGCGAGCCGGACGTGGCTATCGTCGAAGTGGGCGGCACGGTGGGCGACATCGAATCGCTGCCGTTCCTCGAAGCCGCGCGTCAAATGAGCCTGCGCATGGGCCGCAACAGCGCGTGCTTCGTGCACCTCACGCTGGTGCCTTGGGTCGCCACGGCCGGCGAACTGAAAACCAAGCCCACGCAGCACAGCGTGCAGAAGCTGCGCGAAATCGGTATTTCGCCGCACGTGCTGCTATGCCGCGCCGACCGCCGCATTCCGGACGACGAGCGCGCGAAAATTTCCATGTTCTCCAACGTCCCGGAAGACGCCGTGATCTCGGTGTGGGACGCGGACAGCATCTACAAGATTCCGCAGATGCTGCACGATCAGGGTCTCGACGCGATCATCTGCGAAGAGTTGAAGCTCACGCCGAAGCCCGCCGATCTGTCCATGTGGGCGGACCTGGTTGAGAAGCTGCAGAACCCGGAACACGAGGTCACCATCGGCATGGTCGGCAAATATGTCGATCTGACCGAATCGTACAAGTCGCTGATCGAAGCACTGCGCCACGCGTCCATGCATACGGCGACGCGCGTGAACATCGAGTACATCGATTCTGAAGAGATTGAGACGCAGGGCGTCGAAAGTCTCAAGCATCTCGACGCGGTGCTCGTGCCTGGCGGCTTCGGCCGTCGCGGTACTGAAGGCAAGATCGCGGCGATCCGCTATGCACGGGAAGCGAAGGTGCCGTATCTCGGCATCTGCCTCGGCATGCAACTGGCCGTCATCGAGTTTGCGCGCGACGTGGTCGGGCTGAAGAACGCGAACAGCACCGAGTTCGATCAGGAAACCGAAAACCGCGTGGTCGCGCTGATCACCGAGTGGTACGACCGCGAAGGCCGCGTCGAAAAGCGCACTGAAGAATCGGATCTCGGCGGCACCATGCGCCTCGGCTCGCAGCGTTGCCCGATCAAGCCCGGCACCATGGCCGAAGAGATCTACGGCAAGGACGTGAACGAGCGTCACCGTCACCGTTATGAAGTCAATAACCGCTTCGTGCCCCAACTCGAAGCCGGCGGTCTTATCATCAGCGCCCGTACTCCGAGCGAAGATCTGCCGGAAATGATGGAACTGCCGCGCAGCATGCACCCGTGGTTCGTCGGCGTGCAGTTTCACCCGGAATTCACGTCCACACCGCGTGACGGCCATCCGCTTTTCAAGTCGTTCGTCGAGGCTGCGCTCGCGCGTCAGCAGTCGCGCGTCACGAACGAAGTCGGGGAGAAAGCATGAAACTGGGCGATTTCGAAATCGGGCTCGACAAGCCGTTTTTCCTGATCGCGGGCACCTGTGTCGTCGAATCGGAGCAAATGACGATCGACACGGCGGGCCGGCTGAAGGAAATCTGCGCAAAGCTGAACATTCCGTTCATCTACAAATCGTCGTACGACAAAGCCAACCGCAGTAGCGGCAAATCGTTTCGCGGTCTGGGCATGGACGAAGGGCTGCGCATCCTGTCGGAAGTGAAGCGTCAGCTCGGCCTGCCGGTGCTGACCGACGTTCACGCGGAGCACGAGATCGAACAGGTCGCCTCAGTGGTCGATGTTCTGCAAACGCCGGCTTTCCTGTGCCGTCAAACTGACTTTATTCACGCGTGCGCACGGTCGGGCAAACCGGTCAATATCAAAAAGGGCCAGTTTCTCGCGCCGCACGACATGAAAAACGTGATCGACAAGGCTCGCGACGCGGCACGCGAGGCTGGTCTGTCGGAAGACCGCTTCATGGCGTGCGAGCGCGGCGTGTCGTTCGGCTATAACAACCTCGTGTCCGACATGCGTTCGCTTGCCATCATGCGTGAAACGAATGCGCCCGTCGTTTTCGACGCCACGCATTCGGTGCAGTTGCCAGGCGGGCAGGGCACGAGCTCGGGCGGGCAGCGTGAATTCGTGCCGGTGCTCGCGCGTGCCGCGGTCGCGGTCGGCGTCGCGGGTCTTTTCATGGAGACGCACCCGAATCCGGCGCAGGCCAAATCGGACGGTCCGAACGCGGTGCCGCTCAACCGCATGGCCGATCTGCTCGAGACGCTTGTCACGCTCGATCAGGCCGTCAAGCGCGCGCCGTTCCTCGAAAGCGATTTCAACTGATTCAGCCGTTCGCCGCATGCTGGCTCGCGTGTTGAGCCGCCCATTCAAGTGGGAGTGCGCGGCGAACGTGCACAATGGTGGTCGAACGTATCGTCGCGTAGCTTGTCTGTCGGGAGGCCATGCTCCGCACGGACCGGAACGAGCGCTGAAGGCCAGCTCCGCATTCGTGTGCTCTGTAGACGGGGTGAGCGCTAAACCGCTAACTCCGATCGACCTGCGGGATACAGTGTCACAGTAAAGAATTTATCGTCATTTCTTGAGGAAACCATGAGTGCTATCGTAGATATCATCGGTCGAGAGATTCTCGATTCGCGAGGCAACCCCACCGTCGAATGCGACGTGCTGCTCGAGTCGGGCACCATGGGCCGCGCCGCAGTGCCGTCGGGCGCATCCACTGGTTCGCGCGAGGCGATCGAGCTGCGCGACGGCGAAACTGGCCGCTACGGCGGCAAGGGTGTGCTGAAGGCAGTCGAACACATCAACACCGAAATCTCCGAAGCGATCATGGGCCTTGACGCTTCCGAGCAGGCTTTCCTCGACAAGACCCTTCTCGAACTCGACGGCACGGACAACAAATCGCGCCTCGGCGCGAATGCGATGCTGGCCGTGTCCATGGCCGTCGCGAAGGCCGCCGCTGAAGAAGCCGGCCTGCCGCTCTACCGTTACTTCGGCGGCTCGGGCGCGATGCACTTGCCGGTGCCGATGATGAACATCGTCAATGGCGGCGCGCACGCGAACAACAGCCTGGACATCCAGGAATTCATGATCGTGCCGGTCAGCCAGCCGACCTTCCGCGAAGCACTGCGCTGCGGCGCTGAAGTGTTCCACGCGCTGAAGAAGATTCTGTCGGACCGCGGCATGAGCACGGCGGTGGGCGACGAAGGCGGCTTCGCGCCGAACTTCGGCAGCAACGACGAATGCCTGTCGACCATCCTGCAAGCAATTGAAAAAGCTGGCTATCGTGCCGGTGAAGACGTGCTGCTCGCGCTCGACTGCGCGGCGAGCGAGTTCTACCACGACGGCAAGTACCAGTTGGCGGGCGAAGGCCTGCAACTGTCGTCGGCGGAATTCACCGACTACCTCGCTACGCTCGCTGACAAGTTCCCGATCGTCTCGATCGAAGACGGCATGCACGAAAGCGACTGGGAAGGCTGGAAGCTCCTGACCGACAAGCTCGGCAAGAAAATCCAGCTGGTTGGCGACGACCTGTTCGTGACCAACACGCGCATCCTGAAAGAAGGCATCGAGAAAGGCATCGCGAACTCGATCCTCATCAAGATCAACCAGATCGGCACGCTGACGGAAACCTTCGCCGCGATCGAGATGGCCAAGCGGGCTGGCTACACGGCTGTGATCTCGCATCGTTCGGGCGAAACGGAAGATTCGACGATTGCGGACATCGCCGTCGGCCTGAACGCCGGCCAGATCAAGACGGGTTCGCTGTCGCGCTCGGACCGCATCTCGAAATACAACCAGTTGCTGCGCATCGAGGAAGACCTCGGTGATATCGCCAGCTATCCGGGCAAGTCGGCGTTCTACAATCTGCGCTAATTCGTTGTGATTGGACTGTTTCTAGCGCTGACCGATGAGCCGGTTTTTCTTCGTGTCTGATTGACCTCGCCGCCCTGCGTTTAGCGCAGGGCGGCGCGTATTTATTGTGCTTACTTCATGCGGCTCGTCACTGCTGTACTGATCGTTCTGCTGGCGTTGATCCAGTATCCGCTTTGGTGGGGCCATGGCGGCTGGTTGCGCGTGCACGAACTGCAGCAGCAGCTCGCGCAGCAGATGCAAAAGAATACCGACGCGAAACTGCGTAACGAGCGGATTCAGGGCGAGGTGCAGGACTTGCAGAACGGCACCGCTGCCGTCGAAGAACGCGCCCGCTACGAAATGGGCATGGTCAAAGACGGCGAAGTGTTCGTGCAATTCGTTTCGCCGAATGCACCTTTGCCGACGGCCAACGCGCCTTCGGCTTCCACCTCGACTCGCGGCGAAGTGTCGTCGGCACCGCTGCATGTCGTGCCGAATCCGGAGTCACGCGCTAAGCCAGAGCGCAAGCACGGCGGCAAGCCAGCGAAAGACAAGAAGCCCGCGCACTGAGCGCTGACGGCGCTTCGTTGGGAAGGCGAAAAAAAGGCGCGGTGTCGATTGACCCGCGCCTTTTTTACATCAATGAGCATTTAACAGTCGAAACCGGCAGCCGGAATACTTTAATCGCTGGCGCTTCCAGCGCTAATCAGCGCGCACGGTCAATCACCAGCCCCAAGGGCCGTAGCCGATGCCCACGCCGGTGCCCCAGCCATGCCCCCATCCACCGCCGTAGTAGCTACCGTAAACGCTCACCGGCACTGGCGGACTGTAATAGCGCGACCACGCCTGCGCGGCGTTTTCGGCAGCGATTGCCTGGTTTTGCTCCGCCATGACCTGCTGATCGATTGCGTTGTAACGCTCGCGCTCAGCGGGCGTGAGCGGTTGCGCGGTGCTGGCCATGCCCGACTGGTCGGCGGGCAGCCGGCTGTAAATAGGCGACGGTCCCGGCGGGTCCATCATGCAACCGGCTAACGCAGTGACGCCCGCCAGCGCCGTCAAGGTGGCGAGCGTGCGCGCGGGACGTAGCAGCGAGAAAGAAATGCTCATGTTCGGTCTCGATCAGTCGGATACCTAAGTAAAACATGTACAGCGGCACTCACTAAGCAGTGCAGCCCCACAATGTCAAAGATACCGCGCCGCCTGTGTCTGTAAAAGCCCGGGTGGGGCGCACACTCAATGGCAATGAAAAGCGGTGACACGCGTGCTCAGCCCAACTTCGGACGCCGCCGCGAGCGCGGAAAGCGCTCGCCCGGCCAGCCGCTTCAGTGCCGTTGCCCAGCAGCCGGCGTCACACCTTGTGAGAGTGCGTTCACGAGAAAAAGTTGCGCCACGTCGACCGGGTCGAACTCATACCGCTGGTTGCAGAACTCACAATGAATCTCGACGTGGCCGCGCTCTTCGAGCACGCTGTCCACCTCTTCCCGGCCGAGCATTTTCAGCATCGAGCCGACTTTTTCGCGCGAGCAGGTGCACTCGAAACGCGCGGCGGCGGGCTCGAAATGCTGAACGTTTTCCTGCCAGAAGAGCCGCCGGAACACCGTTTCCGGTTCTTCCTTCAGCAGCTCGTCTTGCGAGAGCGTGCCGCCCAACGTGCAGACGCGCTCCCAGGTGTCCGCGTCCAGCTCGCCCGGATGCGGGACGATGCCGCCGTCGCCCGGCAGCTTTTGCAGCAGCATGCCGACCGCACGCTCGGAATTCGCCGCGAGCCACAGGCGCGTGTCGAGCTGCTCGGAGTGATGCATGTAGTGCTCGAGCACTTCGGCCATAGAGTTGAGCGGACCGTCCACGCCCGACAGCGGCACGATGCTCTGATACGGCTGCTGGCCAGGCTTCTTGTCGCGCGGGTCGAGCGTGATCACGCAGCGACCGTGGCCGCTTGCGTTGAGCAGCTCCACCAGCGAAGCGCTGTCGCCGATCGTGCCTTCGTCGCCGGAAAGCTTGGCGGTGGCGCGCATCGACAGATCCGAGCTGCATTGAACCACCAGCATCTTGGCCGGGCCGTCGCCGAAAATCTGCATGATCAGCGTCCCGTCGAACTTCAGATTCGCCGACAGCAGCGCGCACGCAGCCATCATCTCGCCGAGAATGGTCCGCACCGGCGCCGGGTACTCGCGGCGCGTCAGCACTTCCTGCCACGTATTGCGCAGCGAAACGATTTCGCCGCGCACCGGCGCCGCGCTGAACATGAATTTTTGCAACTGGTCGCTCACAACTTTTCCTCAGTCGAATGGCGCGCCACGACGATATGCCGTGCCGGCGCCGTGCGCGCTGCGCGCCCGGCCGGTCAGCCGATGCGTACGAGCTGCGCCTTGAAATACTCGCGGCGCTCGGCATAGCTTGCCGCGCCGCGCTGCATGTTGGCGATATCCGTCTCGGACAATTCGCGCACCACCTTGGCGGGCGCGCCGAGAATCAGCGAATTATCGGGAAATACCTTGCCTTCGGTCACGATGGCGCCCGCTCCGACCAGACAGTTGCGGCCGATTACCGCTCCATTCAAGACCACCGCCTGAATTCCGATCAGCGAGCCTTCCTTGATCGTGCAGCCGTGCAACATTACCTGGTGGCCGATCGTGACGTTCGGCTCGATGGTCAGCGGAAAGCCGGGGTCGGTATGTAAGACCGCGTTTTCCTGAACGTTGCTGCCCGCGCCCAACGTGATCGGCTCGTTGTCGCCGCGTAGCGTTGCGCCGAACCAGACGCTCGAATTTTCCGCGAGCGTCACATTGCCGATGATGGTCGCGGAGTCCGCGACGAATACGCTTTCGTGGATGGTCGGTGCGGCGTCGCCAAGCTTGTAAATGGTCACGTTGTCTCCTCGTGGATCGGTCGCCGGACGCCGGCGGCGAAAAGGGGCCGCGCCCATGCGTGGCTGGTGGCTCTTCGTCGTTGCGGCTGGCGCTCGCGATTGTCGAATCGAGTATTGTAAACGGTTGTGTGGTTGTCACGCTTAGGCCTCGCGAGACCGTTCCGCGCCTGTGCGATCACGTCTTCGTCGCCATTCCCAATTTCTTCACCGATTCACATCTGATGATTTCCGCTGTTCCACCAGTCCCATTGGCGCCGCCCCGTTCGGCGGACGAGCCCGCGTCCGGCTCGATCAGCCGGCCGCAGTGTGCGCGCCGCGCCGCGCTCGCCGCGCTGCGCGAAGCCGATCCGGTCACGAAGGCGGCCGCGGCGCGCGCGTTGTATGCCGCCGTGATCGACGGCAGCGCGCCATGCCCTGCGGAACTCGAACTGGACGAACCGCCCGAACTTCCGGGCCGTCCCGCACGGCCTGAACTTGTCGAGCCGCGCAAGCTCGGGCGGCGCAGCATGCAATCGCCGCAAGGGCGAGCGGTGCTGCTGCACGCGCTCGCGCACATCGAATTCAACGCGATCAACCTGGCGCTCGACGCCGTCTGGCGCTTCGCCGGCATGCCCGCCGCGTTCTACACAGACTGGTTAAAGGTCGCAGCCGAAGAGGCGTATCACTTCTCGCTGCTCACGGCGCGGCTTGCCGAGTACGGCCGTGCCTATGGCGACTTTCCCGCGCACGACGGCCTATGGGACATGTGCGAGCGAACCCGTGGCGACGTGCTCGCGCGCATGGCGCTGGTTCCCCGCACGCTGGAAGCCCGTGGGCTCGACGCCTCGCCGCCTATCCGCGCGCGCTTGCAGCAGGCGGGCGATCACGCGTCGGCGTCGATCCTGGACGTGATACTGCGCGACGAAATTGGTCATGTGCTGATCGGCAACCGGTGGTTTCGTTATCTCTGCGACAAGAGCGGTCTCGATCCGCACGCCACTTACACGCGCCTCGCCGAGCAGTATCACGCGCCGAAATTGCGCGGCCCGTTCAATTTCGAGGCGCGCCGCGACGCGGGTTTCGACGACACCGAACTCGCCGACCTGGCCGCGTTGGCGGGCATCGACGCAGGCGGCGCGCAGACCGATCAGGGAACCGAGGACTGAGGCTTGTCTCGACCCGGGCTCAGGTCCGCCGTACGGTTATCTCGTTATAATCGAACGATCATTCTTTTTTGTGGCCGATCATGAACACTTCCCGCTCCGAGCTCGTCGCCGTGCGAGGCGTCCGTCTGCATGTGCGGCGTTGGGGCAACCCCGACGCGCCGGCGCTATTCATGCTCCACGGCTGGATGGACGTGGCGGCGTCATTTCAGTTCGTCGTCGATGCAATGGGCGGCGACTGGCAGGTCATTGCGCCGGACATGCGCGGCTTCGGCCTGTCGGACTGGCCGGTGGCGCAAAGCGGCGGCGGTCACTACTGGTTCCACGATTACCTCGCCGATCTCGACGCACTGCTCGATCACTATGCGCCGACCGGCCAGGTCAATCTGGTCGGGCATAGCCTCGGCGCGAATATCGTCTGCCTGTACGCAGGCGTGCGGCCGGAGCGGGTGCGTCGCGTGGTCGACCTCGAGGGCTTTGGACTTGCGCCGTCGCATGCGGCGCAGGCGCCGAAACGTCTGCAAAACTGGCTCGACGAGTTGCGCGATCCGCCGCAGCTCAAGCGCTACGCGTCGCTCGACGAAGTAGCCGGCCGCCTCGTCAGGACCAATCCACGTCTGGCCGCCGCGCGTGCGCAGTTTCTTGCAAAGCATTGGTCGAAGCCCGATGGTGAAGGGCGTTTCATGCTGCTTGCCGACCCGGCGCACAAGCTGCGCGGCCCGACGCTGTACCGGCTCGACGAGGTCATGGCCGTCTGGCGAAAGGTGAGCGCAAAAGTGCTGCACGTCGAAGCCGCCCGTTCGCCGACGCTCGCCGCGATTGCCGGCGAAATTCCGCTTGATGAATTTAAGGCGCGTTTCCAGGCGTTTCCGGACTGGCGCGAAAAGATCATCGACGAGGCGGGGCACATGGTGCACCACGACCAGCCGGAGCAGGTGGCGGCGCTGATCGAGGGATTCTGCGCGTAGCGCGCAAGCAAACCGGGGCGCGCGGCAAGTCAGCGGAAAGCGGCGACGAGAGATTGCCCTGCGTCCACTTACTGCGTTGCAGTAAAATGGACTGCAGAACCTTCTCCAGACGATGATGAACGCCGACCTCCACTGTCACTCCACCGTTTCCGACGGCCAGTTTGCGCCGGCCGATGTCGCGCGCCGTGCGCATGCGGGGGGCGTGACCTTGTGGGCGCTGACCGATCACGACGAACTCGCCGGCCAGCGCGAAGCGCGCGAAGCCGCCGGGGAACTCGGCATGAGCTATGTCAGCGGCGTGGAAATTTCGGTGACCTGGGCGGCGCGTACGGTGCACATTGTCGGACTCGGCATCGATCCCACGAGTTCCGTGCTGATCGACGGCCTTGCTCGCACGCGCAACGGGCGGGCCGCCCGGGCGGAAGCCATCGGCGAGCAACTGGCCACGCTCGGCATTCCCGACGCTTACCAGGGCGCGCTCAAATACGTGTCGAACCCGGACATGATCTCGCGCACCCATTTCGCGCGCTTCATGGTCGAGAGCGGCTACGCCAGTTCCACGCAAGACGTGTTCAACCGCTATCTCGGCGACGGCAAGCCCGGCTATGTATCGCACCGCTGGGCGAAGCTCGCGGACGCGGTCGGCTGGATCAAGGCCGCGGGCGGCGAGGCGATCATCGCGCATCCGGGTCGTTACGCGTACTCGCCGGTCGAATTCGACGCGTTTTTCGCCGAATTCATCGACTTGGGCGGCAAGGCGATCGAAGTCGTCACGGGCAGCCACACGCCCGATCAGTACCGCGAATATGCCGACGTGGCCCGCCGCTTCGGCTTCGAGGCGTCGCGTGGCTCCGACTTCCACGCGCCCGGTGAGGGCCGCGTCGAACTCGGCACGTTGCCGCCGCTTCCTTCCGATCTCAAACCCGTCTGGGAACGCTGGCTGTGAACGCGCGCCGTGCCCATGCGGCACGTCGCGTGCGGGAGCCGGCCATCTGCGCGCGCGTCCCGCCGATTCGCCATAATTTGCCGTCGATCCTCAGCCATCGTTAGCCGCCATGTCCCAATACTTTCGGCTTCATCCAGACAATCCGCAGCCGCGCCTCGTCAAACAGGCGGTGCAGATCATCAACGACGGCGGCGTAGTCGCGTTGCCGACCGATTCCAGCTACGCGCTCGCCTGTCATCTCGACGACAAGGACGCGGTCGAACGCCTGCGCCGAATTCGCGGGCTGGATGAAAAGCAGCTGCTGTCGCTCCTCGTGCGCGATCTGTCGGAACTGGCGAACTTCGCGATGGTGGACAACCGCCAGTACCGGCTGATCAAATCCGTGACGCCGGGACCCTACGTTTTCGTGCTGCAGGCGACCAAGGAAGTGCCGCGGCGCCTGTCGCATCCGTCGCGCAAGACGATCGGCCTGCGTGTGCCGGATCATGCGATCACGCTCGCGATTCTCGGAGAGCTTGGTCAGCCGCTGCTCGGCTCCACGTTGATAATGCCGGGGGAATCCGCGCCGCTGAACGATCCCGAGGAAATTCGCGAGCGGCTGGAAAAGCAACTGGATCTCGTGATCGACGGCGGCGCCTGCGTGTGCGAACCGTCCACGGTGATCGATCTGACCGGCGCCGAGCCGGTACTGGTGCGGGCAGGGCGCGGTTCTCTCGCGCCATTCGGTCTCGAAGAGACGGCATGAGCGAAAGCGGACAGATGCACGCAATCGCATTGTTACAATAGCGAGTTATGGATTCTTCCCTGATACAAACCATCGCGGTCTACGCGTTGCCGGTGATTTTCGCGATCACGCTGCACGAGGCCGCGCATGGCTACGTCGCGCGCTGGCTCGGCGACAACACGGCCTATGTGCTCGGTCGCGTTTCAATCAATCCGATGCGGCACATCGATCCGCTCGGCACGATTGCGATTCCGTTGCTGCTTTACTTCGCGACGAGCGGCGCGTTCATGTTCGGCTACGCGAAGCCGGTACCCGTTGCCTTCGGCAACCTGCGCAATCCGCGCTGGGGGAGCCTCTGGGTCGCCGCTGCCGGTCCCGCGTGCAACTTCGTGCAGGCGCTCATCTGGGGCCTCTTCGGCGTAGCGCTCGCGGTGATGGCCGTCGACGAACCGTTTTTCACGCGCATGGCGGGCGCCGGCGTCGGCGTCAATCTCGTGCTCGGCGTGCTCAATCTGTTTCCGCTGCCGCCGCTCGACGGCGGTCGCGTGCTGATGGCGTTATTGCCGCCGCGCCAGGCCATCACGTTGTCGCGACTCGAGCCGTATGGTTTTTTCATCGTCATGGCGCTGGTCATGACGGGCACGCTGACGCGATACTGGCTCGGCCCGCTCGTTACCCTCGGGTATAGCGCGATCACCGCAATCCTGACTCCACTTGTTTCGCTTTTCTAAATAACCATGTTCCCAGACCGTATCTTCTCCGGCATGCGGCCCACCGGGTCGCTGCACCTCGGCCACTATCACGGCGTGCTGAAAAACTGGGTGCGGCTGCAGTCCGAGTACCCGTGCTTCTTCTGTGTGGTCGACTGGCACGCGCTGACGACTCACTACGAAACGCCCGAGGTGATCGAAAAGAACGTGTGGGACGTACTGATCGACTGGCTCGCTTCGGGCATCGATCCGGCGCAGGCCACGCTGTTCATCCAGAGCAAGGTGCCTGAGCATGCAGAGCTTGCGCTGCTGCTCGGCATGAGCACGCCGCTCGGTTGGCTCGAACGCGTGCCGACCTACAAGGAGCAGCAGGAAAAGCTGAAGGACAAAGATTTGTCCACGTACGGCTTCCTCGGCTATCCGGTGTTGATGGCGGCGGACATTCTGCTGTATCGCGGCTCGCTCGTGCCGGTGGGCGAAGACCAGGTGCCGCACGTCGAAATGACGCGCGAAATCGCGCGTCGTTTCAACTACCTGTACGGCCGCGAACCGGGCTTCGAAGAGAAAGCCAACGAAGCTGCGAAGAAGCTCGGCGGCAAGCGCGCGAAGCTCTATCACGAACTGCGCAACGCGTATCAGCAGGACGGCGACGACGAAGCGCTCGAACAGGCGCGCGCGATGTTGCAGGAATCGCAGAGCCTGTCGATGAACGACCGCGAGCGTCTGTTCGGCTACCTGGAAGGTTCGCGCAAGATCATCCTGGTCGAGCCGCAGGCCATGCTGACCGAAGCGTCGCGTATGCCTGGCCTCGACGGTCAGAAAATGTCGAAGTCGTACGGCAACACGATCGGTCTGCGCGAAGATGCCGAGACCATCACGAAGAAAGTGCGCACCATGCCGACCGATCCGGCGCGCGTGCGCCGCACCGATCCGGGCGATCCGGACAAGTGCCCGGTGTGGCAACTGCATCAGGTCTATACCGACGAAGCCACGCACGAGTGGGTTCAGAAAGGTTGCCGCTCCGCGGGCATTGGCTGTCTCGAATGCAAGCAGCCGGTGATCGAAGGCATCCTGCGCGAACAGCAGCCGATGCTCGAACGCGCGCAGAAGTACATGGACGATCCGTCGCTGCTGCGCGCGATCGTCGCCGACGGCTGTGACAAGGCCCGCCGCTTCGCCACGGAAACGATGCGCGACGTGCGCGAGGCCATGGGCCTGTCGTACAACTGAACGACTGCGCCAAAGCGATGAGCACGACCGCTGTCTTGCATGGATTGGGCGAGCCGTCGCGCTGGGTGCGTCAATGGGCGCATCTGGTCGCGGCGCACGGTGCGGTGCTCGACGTCGCTTCTGGCGCGGGACGGCACGCGCGCTTTTTCGCATCGCTCGGCCATCCGGTGACTGCAATCGACCGCGACGCGGCCGCGCTGAATGCGCTGGCCGACGAGCCGCTCGTCACGACGGTCATGGCCGACATCGAAAACGCGCCTTGGCCTTTGGCAGCGGACGCACAGTTCGCCGCAGTGGTCGTCACTAACTATCTGCACCGGCCGCTTTTTCCCCAGTTGATTCGCTCACTCGCGCCCGGCGGCGTACTGGTTTACGAGACGTTCGCGCAAGGAAACGAAGGGGTGGGCAAGCCCTCTAATCCGGCGTTCCTGCTCGCGCCTGGCGAGCTGCTCGACGTGGTGCGCGCCCGGTTGCGAGTGGTGGCCTTTCAGGACGGTTTTGTCGCGCAGCCACGCCCGGCTTACGTCCAGCGCATCTGCGCAATTCTGGAGGCGGATTGCTCAGACGACTCCGCACAGGCGGCGCCCCCGCCTTGTTACGAGTTGCCCGGCTAATCCGCTACAATCGCGGTTTACCTGATCAAATTCATGGCGTTTCATGACTAACGGCAATCAATCCGGCAACCCGCGCGGCAACGACGGCGTTCAGATTCGCGGCAGCATTCCTGCCATCATCACCCCGATGCTCGAAGACGGCAGCCTCGATCTGCCGGCATTTCGCAAACTGATCGACTGGCACGTCGCGGAAGGCACGAATGCGCTGGTCGTCGTCGGCACGAGCGGCGAGTCGGCTACGTTGTCGGTCGAAGAACACGTGCTCATGGTCAAGACTGCGGTGGAGCACACGGCGGGCCGGATTCCGGTGATCGCGGGCTCGGGCGGCAACTCGACTGCTGAGGCCATCGAACTCACGCGCCAGGCGAAGGAAGTGGGGGCCGACGCCACGCTGCAGGTCGTGCCGTACTACAACAAGCCGACGCAGGAAGGCATCTATCGCCATTTCGCAAAAATCGCCGAAACGGTAGACCTTCCGGTGATTTTGTATAACGTGCCCGGCCGCACGGTCGCGGACATGAGCAACGAGACTATTCTGCGTTGCGCGCAGGTGCCGGGCATCATCGGTGTGAAGGAAGCGACGGGCAATATCGATCGGGCCGCGCATCTGATCAAGTCGGCACCGGCTCACTTCGGCATCTACAGCGGCGACGACCCCACGGCAATCGCGTTGATGCTGCTCGGCGGTCACGGCAATATCTCGGTTACCGCGAACGTCGCGCCGCGCGCCATGAGCGAACTGTGCAAGGCCGCGCTGGCTGCGGACGCAAAGACCGCCCGCGAGATTCATCTGAAGCTCCTGTCGCTGCATAAGAACCTGTTCATTGAATCGAATCCGATTCCCGCGAAATGGGCACTGCAGCAATTGGGTCGTGTGCAGGGCGGAATCCGCCTGCCGCTTACGCCGCTCGACGCGCAATACCATGAAGTGGTGCGCGGCGCGCTGCGCGAAGCGGGCCTGCTCGGTTAGGCGGCCCGTCCGCGTACCCTCGGCGCTCACCCAGTCCACTGGCATTCCCTTAACCGACGTCGATCCAGCCCACGTTCCCGGCACACAGAACCAGGCACCGCGTTCCAGCATCACGAAGGACCTCATGAAACGTTCCGCACTTTCCCTCCACGCAACCCGCATGGCGGCGCTGACGCTTGCCCTGGTGACGCTCGCCGGCTGTGACACCCTGAACGACTGGTTTGCCTCCGATCGTGTGAATTACAAAGGCGCGGGCAGTGCGCCGCCGCTCGCCGTGCCCGGCGATCTGACCACCACGCCGACCGACCAGCGCTACGTTGCACCTCCGGCTAATCTGGCGCTGGGCGGCGCCACGCAGCGCGCGGTTACGGCTGCCGGCAATTCCACGGAAGGTCAGCCGACCGCGCAGGACCCGTATGGCATGCACATCGAGCGCGACGGCGACCGCCGCTGGCTGGTGGTCGACGGCCGCTCGCCGGAACAACTCTGGCCGCAGTTGCAGGAGTTCTGGCAGGAGAACGGCTTCGCGCTGAAGACCGACGCGCCGGCCACCGGCATCATGGTGACCGACTGGGCTGAAAATCGCGCCAACATTCCCGACGACTGGTTCCGCCGTACGGTCGGCAAGGTGATCGACTTCGCTTATTCGTCGGGCACCCGCGACAGTTTCCGCACGCTCGTGTCGCGTGGTCCGTCAGACACCACCGACATTTCCGTCACGCATAGCGCAATGGAAGAGGTGTTGACGGGGCAGGACAAGACATCGTCGCGTTGGGAAGAGCGTCCGCGCGATCCGGCGCTGGAAGCGCTGTTTCTGACCAAGCTGATGCAGAAATTCGGCCTGACCGAAGCGCAGTCGAAGCAGCTGCTGACGGAGGCGCACCCGGCCACCGCGCCGGCTACGCTCGACAAGAGCGCGGGCACTTCCACGCTGGATCTGCAGGAATCGTTCGACCGTGCATGGCTGCGCGTCGGCCTCGCGCTCGACCGCACGAATTTCACCGTGGACAACCGGGATCGCGCGAAGGGCATTTACTACGTGCGCTACGCCGATTCGATGCAGGAACTGAAGAAAGAAGGCCTCCTCGGCAAGCTGTTCTACAGCGGCAATTCGTCGAAAAAGCCGGGGCAGGAGTTTCTCGTCAACGTGCGCCCGAAGGGTGACACGGTGACGCAAGTGGCAGTGCTCGACGCGAACGGGCAGATCGACAATTCATCCGACGCGCAGCGCATCGTGACGCTCCTGCACGCGCAACTGAACTAACGGCCTGTGCGATTCGCAAGTCTTGGCAGTGGCAGTGAGGGCAACGCACTGTTGGTGGAAGCGCAAAGCGGCGCGACCACCACGCGTGTGCTGCTCGACTGCGGCTTTTCCGCCAAGGAAGTCGAACGGCGTCTGACGCGGCTCGGCTGTAGCGCCGAAGGTCTCGACGCCATCCTGATCACTCACGAACACAGCGACCACATCGGCAGCGCGCTGACACTGGCGCGCAAGTGGTCCATCCCGCTGTACATGAGTTGGGGCACCGCCCGCGCAGTGGGTGCCGACGAGGCCAATGTCGACCTGCAAGTGCTGTGGGGCGATGAGGCTGTGGCGATCGGCGACCTGAGCGTTCTTCCGTACACGGTTCCTCACGACGCCCGCGAGCCGTTGCAATACGTGTTCTCAAATGGCGCGAGCCGCCTTGGCGTGCTGACTGATGTAGGCACTTCCACGCCGCATATCAGTTCCGTGTTGAGTGGTTGCGACGCGCTGGTGCTCGAATGCAATCACGACGTGCGAATGCTTGCCGGCAGCCGCTATCCGCAATCGCTGAAGGCGCGCATCGGCGGCAATCATGGGCATTTGAACAACGACGCCGCAGCCGAAATTCTGGCTTCGCTCGATCGCTCCAAACTGCGCCATCTGGTGGCCGCACACTTAAGTCAGCAGAATAATCTGCCGGAACTGGCGCGGGCTGCCATGGCAAGCGTGCTGGGCGCGGCGCCGACTGAGGTCGTAGTGGCGTCGCAGGCCGAAGGGTTTGAATGGCTCGATTTGTGAGCGTTGCGGTATTGCCCAACGAAAAAAGCCCATAACGAGCAATCGTTATGGGCTTTTTCTACGGCGCGGCGGCTGGTGGGGCCAAGCAATGCCGCGCCTAGGTTCGACGCGTAGAACTTAGTTGCGGTTGCCGCCGAAGATGCCGAGCAGCGCAAGCAGGTTCACGAACACGTTGTACAGGTCGAGATAGATCGCGAGCGCTGCCGTGATGTAGTTCGTCTCACCGCCGTTCACGACGCGTTGGACGTCGAACAGCATGTACGCCGAGAAAATCACGATGGCCATGACGGAAACCGTGAGCATCAGCGCCGGCAGGTGCAGGAACACGTTCGCGACGGACGCCAGCAGCAGCACGATCACGCCCATGAAGAGCCACTTGCCGAGACCGGAGAAGTCGCGCTTGCTGACGGTCGCAATGGTTGCCATCGACGCGAAAATCACACCGGTGCCACCGAAGGCGAGCATGATCAGCGATGGGCCGTTGGAGAATCCCAGCACGAAGCCAAGAATGCGCGACAGCATCAAGCCCATGAAGAACGTGAAGCCGAGCAGCACGAATACGCCGGCGGCGCTCTCCTTCGTTTTCTCGATCGCGAACATGAAACCGAAGGCGATCGCGAAGAACGCCAGCATGCTCATGGCAGGACTTGTGGCGGCGAACAGCGAGAACCCGGTGGCCAGGCCTACCCACGCGCCGAGCACTGTCGGAATCATGGACAGCGCGAGCAGCCAGTAGGTGTTTCGTAGCACGCGGTTACGCGTTTCCACCGTGCTGACCGCGCCAGTGCGGCCAAAGCTATACGGATGATCGTTCATGGTCTCTCCTTACGTCAGAAGCGTGTTGCGTGGTGGTATCAGCGGTTTATCCAGCGCTCTTGCAGCGGGCCGTGCCGGAAGCTTTTCGCCCCGGTCGCGGACTACTCGTTCCTAAGATCGGTGCGGCGGCAGGGAGTTTCAATGCCGTCAACCAACTTAAAGTGCATTAAAAAGTGCTCACGAGGCCTACGCTACCAGTATTCAGAAACTCCTGCTTTGAGTCTTTCAATGCTGTAAGGGTTCAATCGCAATCATACACGGGAACATGCTACAATAGCGGATTCATTTGAATCTGTAACCTCTTAATTTTTTGGAGTTTTTATGGCGATCGAACGCACCCTGTCGATTATCAAGCCGGACGCAGTGGCCAAGAACGTGATCGGCCAGATCTACAGCCGTTTCGAAAACGCTGGCCTGAAGATCGTGGCTTCGCGCATGGTTCATCTGTCGCGTGCCGACGCTGAGAAGTTCTACGCGGTGCACGCTGCACGTCCGTTCTTCAAGGACCTGGTCGAATTCATGATTTCGGGCCCGGTGGCCGTTCAGGTGCTGGAAGGCGAAAACGCTATCCTGAAGCACCGTGACCTGATGGGTGCAACGGACCCGAAGAAGGCGGAAAAGGGCACGATCCGCGCCGACTTCGCTGACAGCATCGACGCAAACGCAGTGCACGGCTCCGACGCCGCTGAAACGGCTGCAGTTGAAATTGCATTTTTCTTCCCGCAAGTGAACGTCTACTCGCGCTAATGCTGGATTGCCCCGGCGGTTGTGCAGCCGGTTTCGTTTAGTCACACGAATCGCTGGGCAAAGTAGTAAGGTAAAAGCAGCAGGGATGGGCGCGAACGGCTTTGCGTTCATGCAGCTTGTTGCATGAACGCAGTCTCGCACTGAAATGGCAGGATTCGATATGACGAGCAGTTCCACCGTCAACCTTCTCGACCTCGACGCCCAAGGGCTAGTCGCCTATTGCGACAGCCTGGGCGAGAAGCCGTTTCGCGCCAAGCAATTGCAGCGCTGGATCCACCAGTACAACGCTGCAGACTTCGACGGCATGACCGATCTCGCGAAGTCCTTGCGCGAAAAGCTGAAAGGCCGCGCTACGATCTCGATGCCGGGCATCGTCAGCGACCATATTTCCACCGACGGCACACGTAAGTGGCTGATCGACGTCGGCAACAGCAACGCAGTCGAAACCGTTTTCATCCCCGAAGAAACGCGCGGCACGCTATGCGTGTCGTCGCAAGCGGGGTGCGCGGTGAACTGCCGTTTCTGTTCGACCGGCAAGCAGGGTTTCTCCCGCAATCTCACGACTGGCGAGATCATCGGCCAGTTGCGTATGGCCGAGTTCGCGCTGCGGGCGTCGCGCGGGGTGGACGGTGGTCGCGCCTCGGGTGGCGACGGCAAAGGTGAGCGCGTCGTCACGAATGTCGTGATGATGGGCATGGGCGAGCCGCTCCTGAACTACGACGCGGTCGTGCCTGCCATGCGCCTGATGCTCGACGACAACGCGTACGGCTTGTCCCGTCGGCGCGTGACGCTGTCGACCTCGGGCGTCGTGCCCATGATGGACCGGCTTGGCGCCGATCTGCCCGTTGCGCTGGCTGTTTCGCTGCATGCGCCGAGCGATCCGTTGCGCGACATGCTGGTGCCGCTGAACAAAAAATATCCGCTGCGCGAATTGATGGCGGCTTGCCAGCGCTATCTGAAAGTCGCGCCGCGCGATTTCATTACTTTCGAATATTGCATGCTCGACGGCGTGAACGACAGCGAAGCGCAAGCGCGCGAGCTGCTGGCACTCACACGCGACGTGCCATGCAAGTTCAACCTTATTCCGTTCAATCCGTTCCCCGAGTCGGGCCTCGTGCGCTCGAAACAGGAACAGATCAAGCGGTTTGCACAAGTGTTGATGGACGCGGGCGTCGTCACCACGGTGCGTAAAACACGCGGCGATGATATCGACGCTGCCTGCGGTCAGTTGGCCGGTGCGGTGAAAGACCGCACGCGCCTTGCTGAGCGCACCGGGAAGGCAGCGAAGATCATTGAAGTTCGTGCCGTGTAGGTCGCAAGGGCGGCGCCTTCGGGTATTAGGGCGCGAAACGCCCGTCAAAACTCTAAAGCGCCAGGCATGCCGGCGATTGAAAAGAAAGTTTGCAGAATCGATCGGAAGCGGCACATGAGGCCGCGCATTTTGTTATAAACGGTCTGCGATTCGGACATGAAGTTTGGACCGGTCCGGTCGCACGAGTGAAAAAGAATCGACGCGAAAGGATTTGGGATGAGTGAGCCGCAGCACCCGCAGCCGCAGGACACAGACACGAACGAGAGCCACCCGGCATCTGCCTCGCGGGCGGCGCTGCAGCCTGTCGTACAGCCTGTTGCTCAGCCGGGCCTCGACTCGCTTGCGGCGGTTGGCGCGCGCTTGACGCAACTGCGCGAGTCGAAGGGCTGGTCGATCGAAGACGTGTCGGCCCGGCTGAAAGTGGCGCCCGCCAAGTTGCGCGCGCTCGAATCGGGCGACATCAGCCACTTGCCGGACACCACTTTCGCTCTCGGCGTGGTGCGCAGCTACGCCAAGATGCTCGGCGCCGATCCTGCTCCGTTCACGCAGGCGTTGCGCCGCGAGAAGGGTGTGGCGGCGCCGGACCTGTCAATGCCCGCGTCCTCCGGCAAGGACTTGCCGCGCGGCCGGGTGTCGCTGTCGCTTGGCGGCGGCGCACAAAAAAGCCGCTCGTGGTTGTGGGGCGTGGCGGCGGTGATCGTCGCGGTGATTTCGCTCGCCATGTGGCACACCAATGGGGGCGATTCAACAGCATGGCTCGCGCGCCTGAAGGCGAGCGCGAATGGTGGGGCCGGTGGCGCCACGGGCGCGTCGGGCACTGTCGCGCAAGGCCCGGCAGCGGGCTCCGAAGCAATTTCGCAAGAGGCTGCGTCCGAGTCCGAGGCGCAGGCTGGCGGCCAGAGCGGAGCGTCGGCTACGCCGATGCCCGTGCCGCTTGCGGCCGGCACCGCGCCGGCTTCCGCGCCGCCCGTCACGGCGGCGCCTGCTGCTAGCGCCCCGGCGGTTGTCGCCGGTGACTCGACGAAGGCGGCGGCAGCATCGGCACCGGTCGCGGGGTCCGCAATCATTGCGCTGCGCGTGACCAAAGATAGCTGGTTCAGTGTGCGCGGCAAGGACGGCAAAGAAGTGTTCTCCGGCCTCGTGCATGCTGGCGATACAAAGGAAGTGACGGGCGAGGCGCCTTTCAGGGTCACGGTTGGCAACAAGGCCGGTCTTGAGTCGTTGACGCTGGACGGTCAGCCGGTCGATCCGTCGAAATATGCGGCGGCGAAAGGCAATGTGGCGCGCTTTGCGCTGCCTTGATACAGACGGTGTGCGTCGCGGCCAACCGGACCGCGGCGCTTTTTCAATTGAGGCGTCGCATCTTTGTGTGACGCGCGTGGCGTAAATGGGTTTTTCGATGCAATCCGAAGCTCAATCCCAATCCAGTAGCAAGATCGTGTCAAACGAGCCGGTGTTCGGCGGACAGGCTGCGCGGCGCAAGTCGCATGCGGTCGACGTCCGCTGGGGTGGCCAGCTTGTCACCATCGGGGGCGATGCGCCCGTGCGCGTCCAGTCGATGACGAACACGGACACCGCCGACGCGATTGGCACGGCCATCCAGATCAAGGAGCTGGCGCAAGCCGGCTCGGAACTGGTGCGTATCACGGTCAATACGCCGGAGGCGGCCGCGGCCGTGCCGGCGGTGCGCGAGCAGCTCGACCGCATGGGCGTGTCGGTGCCGCTCGTCGGCGATTTCCACTACAACGGCCACCTGCTGCTGCGTGATTACCCCGCGTGCGCGGAGTCGTTGTCGAAATACCGGATCAATCCCGGCAACGTTGGGCACGGCGCGAAACGCGACACCCAATTCGCGCAGATGATCGAAGCGGCGGTGAAGTACGACAAGCCGGTGCGCATCGGCGTCAACTGGGGCAGTCTGGACCAGGATCTGCTCGCGAAAATGATGGACGAAAACGCTGCCCGCGCGACGCCGTGGGAAGCGCAAAGCGTCATGTACGAAGCGCTGATCCAGTCGGCGATCGGCTCGGCCGAGCGCGCGGTTGAACTCGGCCTTTCACGCAACAAGATAATTCTGTCGTGCAAGGTGAGCGGCGTGCAGGACCTGATCGCGGTGTACCGCGAACTCGCGCGCCGTTGCGATTTCGCGCTGCACCTCGGGTTGACGGAAGCGGGCATGGGCTCCAAGGGCATCGTCGCGTCCACGGCGGCGCTGTCGGTGCTGCTGCAGCAAGGCATCGGTGACACGATCCGTATCTCGCTGACTCCGGAGCCGGGCGCGTCGCGTACCGGCGAGGTCATCGTCGGCCAGGAAATTCTGCAGACCATGGGCCTGCGCTCGTTCACACCTATGGTGATCGCGTGCCCCGGCTGTGGCCGCACGACGAGCACGCTGTTCCAGGAACTCGCGTCGCAAATCCAGACGTATCTGCGCACGCAGATGCCGGTGTGGCGCGATCAGTATCCTGGCGTCGAGAAAATGCACGTCGCGGTGATGGGCTGCATCGTCAACGGTCCGGGCGAGTCGAAGCAGGCGAACATCGGTATCAGCCTGCCTGGTTCGGGCGAGAATCCGGCGGCCCCGGTGTTCATCGACGGCGAGAAGGTAAAGACGCTGCGCGGCGAAAACATTGCGCAAGAATTCCAGCAAATCGTGAGTGACTACGTCGAGCGCCGGTACGGCCGCGCCGAGGCGCTCAACTAAACATCGGCTATCGGATACAGATGACTGAACAGAAGAAAAAGCTCGAAAAGCTGTCGGGCGTGAAGGGCATGAACGACATCCTTCCGCAGGACGCCGGGCTGTGGGAATTTTTCGAAACCACCGTCAAGTCGATGTTGCGTTCGTACGGATACCAGAATATTCGTACGCCGATCGTCGAACATACGCAGCTGTTCACGCGCGGTATCGGCGAAGTGACCGACATCGTCGAGAAAGAGATGTACAGCTTCACCGACGCGTTGAACGGTGAAAATCTGACTATGCGCCCGGAAAATACGGCGGCGGTGGTGCGCGCGGCGATCGAGCACAACATGTTGTACGACGGCCCGAAGCGCCTGTGGTACATCGGCCCGATGTTCCGTCACGAGCGTCCGCAACGCGGCCGCTATCGCCAGTTCCATCAGGTCGGCGTGGAAGCGTTGGGCTTTGCCGGTCCGGACGCGGACGCTGAAATCATCATGATGTGCCAGCGCTTGTGGGACGACCTGGGCTTGACTGGCATCAAGCTCGAAATCAATTCGCTCGGTCTCGCGGAAGAGCGCGCGGCGCATCGCGTCGAACTGATCGCTTACCTCGAAAAGCACATGGACGTGCTCGACGAAGACGCGAAACGCCGTCTCTACACGAACCCGCTGCGCGTGCTCGACACGAAGAATCCGGCGCTGCAGGAAGTCGCGCAGAACGCGCCGAAGCTGATCGATTTCCTCGGCGAGGAATCGCGCGCGCACTTCGAAGGTTTGCAGCGCATTCTCAAAGCGAACAACATTCCGTTCAAGATCAATCCGCGTCTCGTGCGCGGTCTCGATTACTACAATCTGACCGTGTTCGAATGGGTGACGGACAAGTTGGGCGCGCAGGGCACCGTCGCGGCGGGCGGCCGTTACGATCCGCTGATCGAGCAGCTAGGCGGCAAGCCCACGGCGGCGTGCGGCTGGGCGATGGGCATCGAGCGAATTCTCGAGTTGCTGAAGGAAGATAAGCTCGTGCCTGAAGACGAAGGTTGCGACGTCTACGTAGTCCATCAAGGCGACGCCGCGCGCGAACAGGCTTTCATCATCGCCGAGCGGCTGCGCGACACCGGCCTTGATGTGATCCTGCATTGCAGCGCTGACGGCCAGTCGGCGAGCTTCAAATCGCAGATGAAACGCGCCGACGCAAGCGGCGCCGCGTTCGCGGTGGTGCTCGGCGAAGATGAGATCGCGAACGGTACGGTCGGGGTCAAACCGCTGCGAGATACGCAGGCGAGCGGCGGTAAAAACGAGCAACATAACGTGCCCGCCGAAGACTTGACCGAATTTCTAATCAATGCGATGGTTGCAACCGCCGAAGACGGCGACGACTGATCGCGATGTCGTCGAGCCGGTTGGTGATCAATCAGGCTCGACACGCACACGTAGCAAGAAAGAGGAAATCGCCGGGCAATGAGTTACCACGACGAACAAGAATCGATTGAAGGTCTGAAGACTTGGTGGGCGCAATGGGGTAATGCCACCACATGGATCGTGCTGGTGGCGCTGGTCGTCTCGGCAGGCTGGAACGGCTGGAATTTCTGGCAGCGGCGTCAGGCAGCGGAAGCCGCTGTGTTGTATGACCAGGTGCAGCAGGCTGTAGCGTCGGGCGACAAGGCGAAGATCACGCGCGTCGCGGCAGACATGGAAGACAAGTTCAGCCGCACGGCCTACGCGCAAATGACCGCGCTTGGCGCCGCCAAGGCGCTCTATGCCGCAGGCGACGAAGCCGCGGCAAAAGCCCAGCTGCAATGGACCATCGATCACGCGAAGGACGACGAGTTCAAGCAGATCGCCAAGTTGCGGCTTGCTTCGCTGCTGCTCGACGAAAAGGCTTACGACCAGGGTCTCGCACTGCTCGCCGAGCCGCAGTCCGATGCGTTCAAAGGCATCGTCGCAAACGGCCGCGGCGATCTGCTCGCCGCTCAGGGCAAGCGTGACGACGCGCGCGCGGCCTATAAGCTCGCGCTCGAATCGCTGTCGAAGAATGACAGCTCCGCACGTCAGTTGATCCAGTTCAAGCTCGACGCGCTGGGCGGCTAAGCGCCGGGTGCGGTGCACCGCGTGCAACGAGTTTCTTTAACCTATTTCCTGAATGCTTCGTCCACCGATGAATCTGCTGAAACGTTACGCTGTGCCCGTTGTCTGTGCGATGACCGTCCTCGCTCTCGCGGCATGCTCATCCACGAAAGACGAGCGCCGCGTGCCGACGCCGCTCACCGAGTTCAAACCCGTGCTCGACGTGCAGCAAGCCTGGAAGACGAGCGTCGGTAAGGCAGGTCGTTATCTGTTCTCGCCGGTTGCGGTCGGCGACGCCGTCTATGCGGCCGGCCAAAACGGTTCGGTCGCGAAGATCGACGCACAAACCGGCAAAGACATCTGGCGTGTCAAGCTGCACGACGACATTTCCGCAGGTGTCGGCAGCGACGGCACGTTGGCGGCGGTCGGCGGCCTGAAGGGCGACGTCTATGTGCTCGGCGCGGACGGCAAGCAATTGTGGACGGCCAAGGCACCGGGCGAAATCATTTCGCCGCCGCTCGTCGGCAACGGTCTGGTGGTCGTGCGTACCGTGGACGGACAGATCGTCGCATTCAATGCGCAAACCGGCGAGCAGAAGTGGAACTACCGCAACCGCGCGGTGCCGCTGAACCTGCGCGTGTCGTCGGGTATGACTTTCGCCGGCGACGCGGCTGTGCTGGCCGGGTTCCCCGGCGGTGCGTTTGCCGCGATCAATCTGCAGACGGGTGAGAACTACTGGCAAACGCCGGTTTCTTATCCGAAGGGCGTGACCGAAGTGGAGCGCATCAACGACGTGACCGGACCGCCCACGCTGGTCGGCTCGGAAACCTGTGCGGTGACGTTCCAAGGGCAGATCGGCTGTTTCGATGCGAACTCTGGCCGTGCGCTGTGGGAAAAGGCGTTCTCGAGCGCGAGCGGTCTCGCGCAGGACGACCGCGCGGTTGTCGCAGCGGACGACTGGTCAGTCGTATCCGCGTTCGACGTCACGAATGGCACGCAGCTGTGGAAGAACGACAAGCTTAAGAATCGCGAACTGGGCGTGCCGTTCATCCTCGGTCATGCGGCCGTGCTCGGCGACTACCAGGGTTACGTGCACTTCCTGTCGCGCGACGACGGAACGCTAGTCGCGCGCATGAAGACCGACGGAAGCGCGATTTCGGCGGCACCGGTGCTGGCCGGCGAGACGCTCGTAGTGCAAACGCGCGACGGCGACCTGTACGGTTATCGTCCGCGTTGATTTTGCGGGAACGCCGCCCAAGCGGGCGGGCCGGCTTTGCCGGCCGAACGCTGTTGGCGGTGGATGCAGGTGCCATGTTCTTTGCGTTCGGCGGCGCACGTGTTGTCCCGCAAGGCGGCGTCGCAAGTAAGTAGGGAAATGGAATTCCGCCGCACTGGCTGGGTCGGCGGGCCGACAAAGAACGGCTGAATGAGTGGCTAATGAAAGTGGCCAATGAAAGTGGCCAATGAAAGTGGCCAATGAAAGCGGCCAATGAAAGCGGCCAACGGCAACGGCCGGCGAACGCAGCCAACGAAAACGGCCAATGAAGCGGCTACAAGCAGTGGCTGAAAAACAGCGGCCAACCAACGCGGCCGAGAAAAACAGCTGCGAAAGCCACTCAGCGAAGGCGGCAAACAAAGCGGCGACCAACGGCAGCGTACAGCGGTGACGCACACGGGCCAACAGAAACGCCCAATGTGGCTTGTTCACCGCTCGCGGCGCCGTTCTTTGGCCGTTGCAAGACGGGCAGCGCAATTCGCGAGCGAACTGCCCGCAGCAAAACGAAGCCTCGTAGCCTCGCCGCGCTGCCATACAGTCAAACCCCCGTCCGCCTCGGCGCGCATATGGACAGCGCAGCCGGGGCTGGCCGAATTCGTGATAATTTTCGTCAAACGCTGCCGTCTAGCGGCGCAATGGCGTCGCAACGCGGACGGTCGATTCCGATCCGCGTTTCACTGTGAACAACATCTGATGAAACCCGTTATTGCCCTCGTAGGGCGCCCCAATGTGGGGAAATCCACACTCTTCAATCGTCTCACGCGTTCGCGTGATGCGCTCGTTGCCGATCTGCCCGGCCTCACGCGCGATCGCCACTACGGCGAAGGGCGTACAGGCGAGCGGCCCTACCTGGTCGTCGACACCGGCGGTTTCGAGCCCGTCGCGAAAGACGGCATTCTCCATGAAATGGCGCGCCAGACGCGCCAGGCAGTGGAGGAATCGGACATCGTCGTGTTCATCGTCGACGGTCGCAATGGCCTTGCGCCGCAAGACAAGTCAATTGCCGACTACTTGCGCAAGACCGGCCGGCCGATCTTCCTCGTCGTCAACAAGGCCGAGGGGATGAAGTACAGCACGGTCGCCGCCGACTTCTACGAGCTCGGTCTCGGCGATCCGCGTGCAATTTCGGCTGCACACGGTGACGGCGTCACGGAGATGATCAATGAGGCGCTCGGCGTCGCTTACGCGGGCCAGCCCGAAGAAAGCGACGACGAGAAGGAAGCGCGCGGCGTAAAGATCGCGATCGTCGGCCGTCCGAACGTCGGCAAGTCGACGTTGATCAACGCACTGGTCGGCGAAGAGCGCGTCATCGCGTTCGATATGCCGGGCACTACGCGCGATTCGATCTACGTCGACTTTGAGCGCCAAGGCAAGCCGTACACGCTGATCGATACGGCGGGCTTGCGCCGTCGCGGCAAGGTGTTCGAAGCGATCGAGAAGTTCTCGGTGGTGAAAACGCTGCAGTCGATTTCGGACGCGAATGTCGTGATTCTGCTGCTCGACGCGCGTCAGGACATTTCGGAACAGGACGCGCATATCGCCGGCTTCGTGGTGGAGCAAGGTCGTGCGCTGGTGGTCGGCGTAAACAAGTGGGACGGGCTCGATTCGCATGTGCGCGAGCGCACCAAAGCGGATCTCGAACGCAAACTAAAATTCCTCGACTTCGCCAAGTTCCATTTCATTTCTGCAGCGGAAAAAACAGGTATCGGTCCGCTGATGCGCTCGGTGGACGACGCGTACGCCGCGGCAATGGCGAAGCTGCCCACGCCGAAGCTCACGCGTGCGCTGATTGATGCAGTGGAGTTTCAGCAGCCGCGTCGCCGTGGTCCGGTGCGGCCGAAATTGCGTTACGCGCACCAGGGTGGACAGAATCCCCCGATCATTGTGATTCATGGCAACGCACTCGATGCGATCACCGAAACGTACAAACGCTACCTTGAAAACCGCTTCCGTGAAACTTTCAAGCTGACCGGGACTCCATTGCGAATAGAGTTCAGATCGTCGACCAACCCTTACGCGGACAAAGGCTGAAACCCGCATGTGCGTTGGGTTTGGCCGCTTGGGCAGGGTGCCCGCGCGAAAACGAAAATCGGCTATAGTGTAGCGGTTGACGGCGGATACCTTTTTCTTCTGTCGTCAATTTAGTCAACCTGCAAAAAAATACGGAGTTTGCTATGAGCAACAAAGGGCAATTGTTACAAGACCCGTTTTTGAACGCACTGCGTAAAGAGCATGTGCCGGTGTCGATCTACCTGGTCAACGGCATCAAGCTTCAAGGGAACATTGAATCGTTCGACCAGTACGTCGTGTTGCTCCGGAATACGGTCACCCAGATGGTCTACAAGCACGCAATCTCGACTGTCGTGCCAGCCCGTCCGGTGAATTTCCACCCGGATTCTGAACAGTCCTAAACCCCCGTCGCGGCCGGCGTAGCGTCGCCCGTTGGCGATCACCTCCGGCCGCCTCATTTTGATACCCTCCAATTTGATCAATGCAGCGCTTGTCGGCATCGACTTCGGTAAGATCGATTTCGAAGCCAGTCTCGAAGAACTCAGCCTGCTCGCGCAAAGCGCGGGCGCGAATCCTCTAGTCACCCTCACCGGGCGCCGGGCCAGTCCCGATGCGAAGATGTTCGTCGGCAGCGGCAAGGCCGAAGAACTGCGTCTCGCGTGTGAGGCGAACGACATCGAACTCGTTATTTTCAACCACGCTCTTGCGCCTGCCCAGCAGCGCAATCTGGAGCAAGCGCTTAATCGGCGCGTGGTCGACCGCACGAGTCTCATCCTCGATATTTTTGCGCAACGCGCCCGCAGCCATGAAGGCAAGCTGCAGGTGGAACTCGCGCAATTGCAGTATCTGTCGACGCGGCTAATCCGCGCATGGACCCACCTCGAGCGGCAAAAAGGCGGTATCGGCTTGCGCGGTCCAGGCGAAACGCAGCTCGAAACCGACCGCCGGCTGATCGGCGAGCGCATCAAGGCGCTCAAGACGCGGCTCGAAAAACTGCGTCGTCAGCATGGCACGCAGCGCCGCCAGCGCTCGCGCAATCAGACCATGTCGGTGTCGCTGGTCGGCTATACGAACGCGGGCAAGTCCACGCTCTTCAACGCGCTCACGAAGGCGCAGGCGTATGCGGCCGACCAGCTGTTCGCCACGCTCGACACGACCTCCCGCCGCGTTTATCTCGGCGACGAAGCAGGGCAGGTGGTGGTGTCCGACACGGTCGGCTTCATTCGCGAACTGCCCCACCAATTGGTTGCGGCGTTTCGCGCCACGCTCGAGGAAACAATTCACGCTGATCTGTTGCTGCATGTCGTCGACGCGTCGAGCGCGGTGCGACTCGACCAGATTGATCAGGTCAACGAGGTGTTGCACGCGATCGGTGCGGACACGATCCGGCAGGTGCTCGTGTTCAACAAGATCGACGCAGTGCCGGAGTTGGCGGCCCGCGGGGACGCGGTCGAGCGGGACGAGTATGGTAATATTTCGCGCGTCTTTTTGAGCGCGCGCACGGGGCAGGGGCTGGATACATTGCGCGCTGCCATCGCTGAGATCGCTACTGCAGAAGCTCTGTCCGACACGCCGCATGACTCCTCGGAAGAAGACCGGTCGGCGGCACCGCGCGACGAGCGCAAGGTCTCAGAACTCGGGCACTGACCCGTTCCAATTGCATACCCGCTGTCTACTCTGGTGAACGAACACAGGTGAACGATTACAACGAGCGGAGTATCTGGCTGCGCATGCGCGCCATGTTTTCACTGAACGATCCCCGCTGGGGCCGTGGCGACGGCAATGGCGAGCGTCAGCGGCCGGGTGAGCCCAAGCGTCCTCAGACCAAGGAAGGTGAAGGTCCCCCGGATCTCGACGAGATGTGGCGGGATTTCAACCGCCGTCTGAGCCGCATGTTCGGCCGCAAGGGCGGCGGTGTTGGCGGCGGGCGTCCGGACAACGGCCGTGGCGCGCGCATCGGCGTGGGCATCGTCATCGGCGTGCTGATCGCAATCTATCTCGGCAGTGGTGTGTTCGTCGTGCAAGACGGCCAGGCCGGCGTTGTGATGCAGTTTGGCAAATATCGCTACACGGCGGGGCAAGGCGTGCACTGGCGCCTGCCTTATCCGTTCGAAGCGCATGAGCTCGTCAATATCGGCCAGGTTCGCCAGGTGGAAATCGGCCGCAATAACGTGGTGCGTCTCGCGAACGTAAAAGACGCGTCCATGCTCACGCACGACGCGGACATCGTCGACGTGCGCTTTGCGGTGCAGTACCAGATCCGCAAGCCGACCGATTACCTTTTCCGCAGCGTCGATCCCGATCAGGGCGTGATGCAGGCCGCGCAGGCGGCGGTGCGCGGCATCGTCGGCGCGCGCAGCACAGACGAAATTCTTGGTCAGGATCGCGAAGTAATTCGTCAGCAGTTAATGGCAGCAATCCAGCAATCGCTCGATGAGTATCAGTCCGGCCTCGCTGTCACCGGTGTGACGATCCAGGGCGTGCAGGTTCCCGACAGGGTGCAGGCCGCGTTTGACGACGCTGCCAAGGTCCGTCAGGAGAACGAGCGT
The DNA here is from genome assembly GCF_046534895.1 of Paraburkholderia sp. SIMBA_053. Lineage (NCBI taxonomy): Bacteria > Pseudomonadati > Pseudomonadota > Betaproteobacteria > Burkholderiales > Burkholderiaceae > Paraburkholderia > Paraburkholderia sp. SIMBA_053. The sequence continues at coordinate 325,485 of NZ_JAWRXU010000002.1, forward strand.
GCGAAGCGCGACGCGCAGGCGTACGCCGCTGATCTGCTGCCGCGCGCGCAAGCCGATGTGGCGCGCCAGATCGACGACGCGAAAACCTACAGCGACAAAACGGTGGCTGAGGCGCAAGGCGACGCCGACCGCTTCAAGCAGGTCTATGCGCAGTACTCGAAAGCGCCCGCGGTCATTCGCGAGCGCATGTATCTGGAAACCATGCAGCAGATCTATTCGAATACGACGAAGGTTTTTGTGGACAGCAAGAGCGGCAACAATGTGCTGTATCTGCCGCTCGACAAGCTGGTCGAGCAGACTCGTCAACGGGTGGCCGATTCTGCTGCAGCCGCCACGGCGGCATCGGGCGGCGTGGCCGCCAGCGCGCCGCAGGTAGCGACTTCCAATGCGCCCGCCGCAGGCGGATCGACGGCGGCAGCGCCTGCAGTGTCTGCGTCTGCCGCAGCCGCCACACCCGCCAGCCGGGCGGCGGCCAGCAGCGACGCGCTGCGCTCACGCGATTCCTTCCGCAGCCGTACGCGTGAAGACGACGTTCAATAAGGGGCACACATCATGAACAAGATCATTGCGCTCGTCATTGCCGTTGTCATCGTGCTGTTTGCCGCTTCGTCGATGGTATTCGTTGTCGACCAGCGTCATATGGCAGTGTTGTCCCCGCGCGGCGACGCCGCTCCCACCTTGCTCGGTCCAGGCTTGCACGTGAAGTTGCCGCCGCCGTTGCAAACGGTGACGCTTGTCGATAACCGCATCCAGTCGCTCGACGCGCCGGACGAAGATCGCTACGTCACGTCGGACAAGAACGATCTGCTCGCGAACCCTGTCGTCAAATATCGCGTGACCGATCCGCTGAAGCTGCTGACCGAAACGAAGGGCGACGTGCAGAGCCTGCCGGACCGCATTGCCCTCGTTGCGCGCAGTGCGCTCGGCGACGCGTTCGGCAAGTACACGTTGTCCGACGCATTGGCCAAACAGCAGGCACTCGCCGACGAAGCCCGTGCCGCGATGGCGAAGAGTGCGGCGTCGCTGGGCGTGTCGGTCGTGGACGTTCAGTTGACGCGGGTCGATGTTCCGGCCTCAATGGCTGACTCGGTCTACAAGCGGATGATCGCCGAACGCGAGCAGGCCGCGGCCGACGAGCGCGCGAAGGGTGCCGCCGAGGCCGACAAGATCCGGGCGGACGCGGTCGCGCAACAGCAGGCGATTCTCGCGGACGGTTACCGTCAGGCGCAAACCATCAAGGGCGAGGGCGACGCAAACGCCGCCGAGATCGCCGCGCAAGCGTACGGCAGCGACCCGGAGTTCTATCAGTTCTACCAAAGCATGCAGGCGTACCGGAAGACCTTCAAGCCAGGCGACGTAATCGTGGTCGATCCGAGCAACGAGTTCTTCCGCTTCATGCGTAGTTCGACCGGCGGCCTCGCCCCGGACGCTTCCGCGGCTCCGCGCAAACACTAATAACCCGGAACGCCGCGGCATTCGCATCGCGGCCCCCTTCTTTAGCATGGATATAGTCGGCTCGTTACTGCTCGCGATCGCGTTGATGCTGATTATCGAGGGGATGTTCCCGTTCGTTTTTCCGAGCGCCTGGCGCGACACGTTCCGTAGAATAGCGGAACGACCGGCGCATCAGATTCGTGTCGGCGGGCTGATCGTGATGCTGCTCGGGCTGATTCTGCTGTTTTTCGTGACCTGAGGCAGTAGGCCGGTTAGCGCGATGCCGCGTGCGGCGCGAGTTCGGGTGTGACCAAGGTCGCACATTTGCGCGGCGGCTCGCTGCGGAACCCGCGCTTTCGGTCCAACGCAATACGGGCCGCATCCGGAAAGCCGCCGAACTCGCCAGAATCGAGCCCTGGCCCGCCAAACACTCTCACTTACCGGCGCACTCAGCCGCCGTGTTCAACGTCGTAGGACTGTATCGATGTCGACCTGGTTACTTCCCGAGAATATTGCCGACGTGCTGCCGTCGGAAGCCCGCAAGATCGAAGAGTTGCGGCGCCATCTGCTGGACCGTTTCCGCTCGTACGGCTACGAGATGGTGATGCCGCCGATGCTCGAATACATCGAGTCGCTGCTGACGGGCGGCGGGCACGACCTCAATCTGCGCACGTTCAAGCTCGTCGATCAGTTGTCCGGACGCACGCTCGGCCTGCGCGCCGACATCACGCCGCAGGTCGCGCGTATCGACGCGCACCTGCTGAATCGCCAGGGCGTCACGCGTCTTTGCTATGCCGGAAATGTCGCGCACACGCGGCCGCGCGGCTTGCACGCGACGCGCGAGCAGATTCAGATCGGCGCCGAAATCTACGGTCATGCGGGCCTCGAGGCCGATCTCGAAATCCAGCAGCTAATGCTCGATGCGCTGCGTCTCGCGGGCCTCGCCAAGGTGCGTCTCGACCTGTGCCACGCGGGCGTGCTCGCCGCATTGATCGAAGCGGAACCGGCGGCCGCCGAGCTGGGACAATCGTTGTACGACGCGCTGGCGGGCAAGGACGTGCCGCGGCTAGTGGAATTGACCGCGAACCTCACGGCCGTGACACGCGATGCGTTGCGCTCGCTGCCCTCGCTTTACGGGGACGCCTCGGTGCTCGAGGAGGCACGCGCCCGCTTGCCGAATGCGCCGGCTATCGCGCGTGCGCTCGACGACCTCGCCTTCCTCGCAAGCCAGGTGGAAGGCGCCGAAGTCATGATCGACCTCGCCGATTTGCGTGGCTACGCGTATCACAGCGGCGTCATGTTCTCGGCGTACGTGGACGGCGTGCCGAATGCCGTCGCGCGCGGCGGCCGTTACGACCATGTCGGGCAGGCTTATGGGCGCGCACGGGCGGCGACCGGCTTTTCGCTCGATTTGCGCGAAGTGGCGCGCATCTCGCCTGTCGAAGCGCGGAGCAGCGCGATCCTTGCGCCGTGGCAGCACGACGACGCGCTGCGTGTGAGCGTCGCCGCGTTGCGCGATGCCGGCGAAGTGGTGATTCAGGCACTGCCTGGCCACGAGCACGACCTGGATGAATTCGCGTTCGACCGCGTGTTGGTCGAGCGCAACGGCGCATGGACGGTTGAACCGCGTTCCTGAGCGCGCTCCGATACGAGCGGCGCTTCTTCGCAATACCCACCATAACGTGCATACCGTTGAGCGGAAACGGAAAAATTCCGGATGCTTCCGCGAACCTAGGTAGAATACGTTTTTAACCAGCTTACGAAACAACATGTCTGCCAGCGCAGTGAATGTGAACCCCGGGCGTAACGTCGTCGTCGTGGGGACCCAGTGGGGTGATGAAGGCAAGGGCAAGATCGTCGACTGGCTGACGGACCACGCCCACGGCGTCGTTCGCTTCCAGGGCGGTCACAATGCCGGTCACACGCTTATCATCGGCGGCAAGAAAACCATCTTGCGTCTGATTCCGTCGGGCATCATGCATCCCGGCGTCGCGTGCTACATCGGCAATGGCGTCGTGTTGTCGCCGGAAGCGCTGTTCAAGGAAATTGGCGAGCTCGAAGCCGCCGGCGTCGACGTTCAGAAACGCCTGTTCATTTCCGAAGCCACCACGCTGATCCTGCCGTACCACATTGCTATCGACCAGGGCCGCGAAGCGCGCCGCGGTGCGAGCAAAATCGGCACGACCGGCCGTGGCATCGGCCCCGCCTATGAAGACAAGGTGGCGCGCCGCGGCTTGCGCGTTCAGGACCTCTTCGAGCCGGAGACTTTCGCTGAACGCCTGCGCGAAAACCTGGACTATCACAACTTCGTGCTGACGCAGTACCTGGGCGTCGCCGCTGTCGATTTCCAGCAAACGCTCGACACGATGCTGGGCTATGCCGACCGTCTGAAGCCAATGGTCACCGACGTGTCGCGCCGTTTGTACGACGCGAACGCCGCCGGCAGCAACCTGCTGTTCGAGGGCGCGCAAGGCACGCTGCTCGATATCGACCACGGTACCTATCCGTTTGTCACGTCGAGCAATTGCGTCGCGGGCGCAGCGACTGCGGGTGCGGGCGTCGGTCCGCAGAAGCTGAACTACATTCTCGGCATTACCAAAGCGTACTGCACACGCGTCGGTTCGGGCCCGTTCCCGAGCGAACTGTACGACGCGGACAACGCCGCGCGTCAGGAAGCGATCGGTCTGGAACTTGCCACCGTCGGCAAGGAATTTGGCTCGGTTACCGGCCGTCCGCGCCGCACCGGCTGGCTCGACGTTGCAGCACTGCGCCGCTCGATCCAGATCAATGGCGTGTCGGGCCTGTGCATGACCAAGCTCGACGTCCTCGACGGTCTCGAAGAAGTGAAGCTCTGCGTCGGCTACACGGTGGACGGCAAGAACGTCGATCTGCTGCCGCGCGGCGCGTCGGAAGTTGCGCGCTGCGAGCCGGTGTACGAAACCTTCGCGGGCTGGAAGGAAAGCACGGTCGGCATCAAGGAATGGGACAAGCTCCCGGCGAACGCACGTGCGTATCTGTCGCGCGTCCAGGAAGTGGCGGGCATTCCTATCGACATGGTGTCCACGGGTCCGGATCGCGACGAGACCATTCTGCTTCGTCATCCGTTCAAGGCTTAAGCGATGGTGCAAGGTCTCCCCATGATTGCGATGAAAGATCCGCGCAACGACGACAAGAACCTGTGGGTCGGCTGGGACGAATATCACCGGCTGATCGAATTGCTCGCCATGGCCGTGCACGAGTCGGGCTGGAAGTTCGACAAGATCCTGTGCCTCGCGCGTGGCGGTTTGCGCGTGGGCGACCAGCTTTCGCGTATCTACGATCTGCCGCTGGCTATTCTCGCCACGAGTTCGTATCGCGAAGCGGCCGGCACGGAGCAGGGCGAACTGGACATCGCGCAATACATCACGATGACGCGCGGTGAACTGCACGGCAACGTGCTGCTCGTCGACGATCTCGTCGATTCGGGCGTCACGCTCGCACGGGTTCAGCAGCATCTGAAAGAGCGTTATCCGGCGATCACGGCAGTGCGCTCCGCAGTGCTCTGGTACAAAGGCTGCTCGAAAGTGAAGCCCGATTATCACGTGCAATATCTGCCTACGAATCCGTGGATTCATCAGCCGTTCGAGGAGTGGGACACGGTTCGTCCGCATAACCTCGGCGCGTGGATCAAGCGCGGCGTCGCGCAAGCGCAGGAGTCCTCGGGAAACTGAGCGGGCATCGCAACGTTTAGCGGCACTCAGCGCTGCACCGTGCTATGCAACGCATCCGAAGCGGAGCCCAATTGGGCTCCGTTTTTTTATGTGCGCGCAGTCACCGGCGCCTACGCTTCGCAGCCTGCGATGACATCCGCGGCATAGCGATTCGTACAGCAGACGCGCACATACCGCAGTGCTACACTGCGCGGACCATCCACGTGGTGTATCCACAACAAGCCGGGCGGCTTCAGACAGGCGGTTTAGAATAGCGGTCGCTTTTTCCGCCCTGGGAACGGATTTTCTCGCGTTTATGACAGATAACAATCACGTGCACAAACAGCCACTGCCTTCCCTCGCGGTCGCCGCGATCGGGGTGGTGTTCGGCGATATCGGCACGAGCCCGTTGTATGCGCTGAAAGAAGCCTTCAGCCCGTCGCATGGCATCCCGCTTACCGATCAATCCATCCTGGGCGTGATTTCGCTGCTGTTCTGGGCCATCGTGATCGTGGTGGGCATCAAGTACGTATTGTTCGTGATGCGCGCGGACAACAACGGCGAGGGTGGCGTGCTCGCGCTCATGGCGCTGGCGCTGCGTTCGCTCGACGAGAAATCGAAAATGGCCGGATTGCTGATGATGCTCGGCATCTTCGGCGCCTGCATGTTTTATGGCGACGCAGTGATTACGCCGGCCATTTCGGTGATTTCCGCAGTCGAGGGGCTGGAGATTGCGGCGCCTCATCTGTCGCATCTCGTATTGCCGCTGACCATGGTGATCCTTGTGCTGCTGTTCTGGATCCAGCGGCACGGCACGGCCACGGTTGGCCGGTTGTTCGGCCCGATCATGCTGGTGTGGTTCGTGGTGCTTGCTGCGCTCGGGCTGTGGCATATCGTGCAATCGCCGAACGTGATCCGCGCGCTGAACCCGTATTACGCGTACACCTTCATGGCCGCGCATGTGCTGCAAGCGTATGTCGTGCTTGGTTCAGTGGTGCTGGTGCTGACGGGCGCTGAGGCGCTCTACGCAGACATGGGCCACTTCGGGGCCAAGCCGATCCGCATGGGCTGGTACGTGCTGGTCATGCCGTCGCTGGTGCTGAACTATTTCGGCCAGGGCGCGTTGCTGATGCACGACGCCAAAGCGATCGAGAATCCGTTCTTCCTGCTCGCGCCGCAATGGGCGTTGCTGCCGCTGGTCGTGCTGTCGACGGTCGCGACCGTGATCGCTTCGCAGGCGGTGATTTCAGGCGCGTATTCGCTGACGAGCCAGGCGATCCAGCTCGGCTACGTGCCGCGTATGAAGATCCTGCACACATCCGAACTCGCAATCGGCCAGATCTATGTGCCGGTGGTGAACTGGATGCTGCTGTTCATCATTCTATGCATCGTGATCGCGTTCAAAAGCTCGGACAATCTCGCGGCCGCATACGGCATCGCGGTGACCGCGACCATGGTCATCACGACCATCCTCGCTTGTGTCGTGATGGTGAAAGTGTGGAACTGGAACAAGTTCCTCGTCGGGCTGATCATCGCTGTGTTCATTACGATCGACTTAGGCTTTTTCGGTGCGAACTTGCTGAAGGTGGAAGAGGGTGGCTGGCTACCGCTCGGCATCGGCGCGCTTCTGTTCTTCCTGCTGATGACATGGTTCAAGGGCAGGATGATCGTGAAGGAGCGCACGGCCGCCGACGGTATTCCTTTGATGCCGTTCCTGCAAGGTTTGCTCGCGCACCCGCCGCATCGTGTGTCGGGTACGGCGATTTATCTGACGGGCAGCGATTCGCTGGTGCCGGTCAGCCTGCTGCACAATCTGAAGCACAACAAGGTGTTGCATGAGCGCACGATCTTCCTGACCTTCGTCACGCGCGACATTCCATATGTGAACGACGCCGAGCGGGTGACGGTGAAGAATATCGACGGTGGTCTGTATCTGGTCAAGGCCGCATACGGGTTCAACGAAACGCCGGACGTGAAAGCAGTGCTCACCGAAATCGGCCGTACGCACGACATGACCTTCGAGTTGATGGATACGTCGTTTTTCCTCGCGCGCGAAACGGTGGTGCCGACACAATTGCCAGGCATGTCGGTGTGGCGCGAGCGTGTTTTCGCATGGATGCACCAGAACGCCGCCAAGCCGACGGACTTCTTTAGTATTCCGGCTAATCGCGTAGTGGAGTTGGGTACGAAGATCGAGATATGACGGCGCAGGGCGTGCCTTGCCCGTTTGCATCGCAGAATGCTTCTGCGGAAACAAAAAACCCACGCAAATGCGTGGGTTTTTTATTAGCTGACGTGTGGTAGAAGGCGCGTGTTCAGTGGGGCGCAAGCGCTTCGTCCACTGAACACAGAGACTTTTACTTTTGCTTCAACTTCGCGAATGCCGCAGCCATCGCGCCGCCTGCTTCCGGTTCGCGTGAGCGCTGTTGCGACGCGCCGCGTCCATTGCCACCCGAGCGGCCAAAGTTGCCGCGATCCTGCTGCGCACCGCCGCCACTGCGGGCCGCCGCCGCGCCGAATTCGTCGTCGAGGCGCATGGTGAGCGCGATACGCTGACGCTTCACATCGACTTCGAGCACCTTGACCTTGACGATCTGTCCGGCCTTGACGACCTCGTGCGGATCCTTGATGAACTTCGTCGACATTGCCGACACGTGTACGAGCCCATCCTGATGTACGCCGATGTCGACGAACGCACCGAACGCCGCGACGTTCGTGACGACGCCCTCGAGCACCATACCCGGCGTCAGATCGCTGACTTTTTCGACGCCTTCACGGAATGTAGCCGTCTTGAACTCCGGGCGCGGATCGCGGCCCGGCTTTTCGAGTTCGAGCAGAATGTCACGCACGGTCGGCAGGCCGAAACGTTCGTCGACGAATTCGCCTGGCGACAAGCCGCGCAGCGCATCCCGATTGCCGAGCACTTCACCAACGTGCTTGTTGATCTTCGCGAGGATCCGTTCAACGACCGGGTACGCTTCCGGGTGCACGGACGAGCGGTCGAGCGGGTTTTCGCCGTTGTTGATGCGCAGAAAACCTGCAGCCTGTTCGAACGTCTTGTCACCCAGACGCGGCACCTTGCGCAGATGGTCGCGCGATGGGAACGGACCGTTTGCATCGCGATAATCGACGATGTTGCGAGCCAGCGTGGCGTTCAGCCCGGACACGCGCGCGAGCAGGGCGACCGACGCCGTGTTCGCGTCAACGCCCACGGCGTTCACGCAGTCTTCGACGACCGCGTCGAGCGAGCGCGCGAGTTCCCGCTGATTCACGTCGTGCTGGTATTGCCCGACGCCGATTGCCTTCGGCTCGATCTTCACGAGTTCGGCGAGCGGGTCTTGCAACCGCCGCGCGATCGACACCGCGCCGCGCAGCGACACGTCCATGTCGGGGAATTCCTTCGCGGCCAGCTCGGAAGCGGAATACACCGACGCGCCGGCTTCGGACACGACGATTTTCTGCAGCTTGAACTCCGGATGGCGCGCAATGAGTTCGCTCGCGAGCTTGTCCGTTTCCCGCGACGCCGTGCCGTTGCCGATGCTGATCAACTCGGCCTGCGTCTGCGCGCAGATGCGCGCGAGTTTGGCAATGGAGCCGTCCCAGTCGCGGCGCGGCTCATGCGGATAGATCACGTCGGTGACGAGTACCTTGCCGGTTCGATCCACCACCGCGACCTTCACGCCGGTGCGCATGCCCGGATCGAGGCCGATCACGGCCTTCGGTCCCGCGGGTGCGGCCAGCAGCAGGTCCTTGAGATTGCGCGCGAATACGCGAATCGCTTCGTGCTCGGCTTCGTCGCGCAGGTTGGTCAGCAGTTCGTTTTCGATGTGCGGCTGAACCTTCACGCGCCAGCACCAGCGGCACACGTCGGAAAGCCACTTGTCGGCCGGCCGGTTCTGATTGGCAATACCGAAGTGACGTGCGATCAGCGCTTCGCCCGGATGGGGCACCTGTGCGTCGAGTTCTTCGCCGAGACCCAGCTTGACCATCAGCACGCCCGCATTGCGGCCGCGGAAAAGCGCGAGCGCACGATGCGACGGCACCGTGCGAATCGTTTCCGCATAGTCGTAATAGTCGCGAAATTTCTCTTCTTCAGCGGTTTCCTTGCCTTCGACCACTTTCGACGACACCACGCCCTGATTGAACAGGTAATCGCGCAGTTTGCCGAGCAGATCAGCGGTTTCGCCGAATTGCTCGGAGAGGATGTCGCGGGCGCCGTCGAGTGCGGCCTTGACGTCGGCGACGCCTTTCTCCGCGTCCACGTACGCGGCGGCTTCCGTTTGCGGGTCGAGCAGCGGATTGCCGAGCAGCGCGTCGGCGAGCGGCTGCAGGCCGGCTTCGCGGGCGATCTGCGCGCGAGTGCGGCGCTTCGGTTTATATGGGAGATACAGGTCTTCGAGCACCTGCTTGCTGTCGGCGCCTTCGATCGCGTTGCGCAGCTCGTCGGTGAGCTTGCCCTGTTCGTCGATGCTCGCGACGATCGCCGCGCGCCGGTCTTCCAGTTCGCGCAGATACAGCAGGCGTTCTTCGAGATTACGCAACTGCGTGTCGTCGAGATTGTCGGTCACTTCCTTACGGTAGCGGGCGATGAACGGAACAGTCGCTCCTTCGTCGAGGAGTTGCACCGCGGCCGCGACCTGGCGCGGCTGTACGGACAGTTCGGCGGCGATGCGCTGTACGATCTTGAGTGCTACGGTTTCCGTCATAAGCTCTTGGGTTTCCTGCGGACTCGGTCAAGGGCCGTGCGCCGGCGGCGCCTTGCGGCGCCGGGCACGCAGTGCGTGCGCGCTGCGACCAGGTTGCTAGAGCGGGGCATTTTGCCACAAATGCCAAAGGGCTCAACCGCCGGGGGTGATAGAATTTCGGGCATGTTCCGTTGCCCCTCTACGACGTTGCCAATCTCCTTTTCTTTCAACCGCCTGGGCTCGAACCCGGTCTCCCGTACGCCACATTTGCCGCTGTCCGCAGTGCGCTGGCCGTTCACGTTGCGTGGACGGGTGACGCGCGGCGTCGAAGCGAGCGCGCTGGTTTCGGGCAGAGCGTTCGCGGTGTCGTGTGCGGCGTGTGTGATGGCTGCCGCGCTCGCGTTATCGGCGCCTGCTTCGGCGCAATCGGTGGCGCCTGAAAGCGGCGCTAGTGCGCCTGCCGGAAAGCCCGCGGGCTCGGTGACCCGAGGCGCAGCGTCGGCGGATCAAGGCAATGGCGTCAGTGGCGAAGCGGATGGCTCAGTGAATGCCGGAGCTGATAGCACAGCGAGCGGCGACAGCGCCACTTCTGGAGAGAGCGAGTTCGACGCGCGGCAGAAGGTGCTGAACCAGCGCAGCGACGAAAACAACTACCGCTATGGCGTCGCCGAGCATAATTGCTACAGCACGTTCTTCGTCAATCACTGCTTGAACAAGGCACGCGATCAGATGCGCACCGTACAGGCGCAGATCCGCAAGGAACAGCTCGCGTTGGACGGCGAAGAGCGCGCGCAACGTGCCCGCAAACGTGACGAGCAGGCGGAGCTCAAGCGCGCGCAGGAGGAAGCTGGCGCGCCGCAGCGCGCCGCCGAAGACGCGCGCAACGCCCAGGCTTATGAAGAGAAACAGCGTCAACATCAGTTGAACGAGGCACAGCGCAATGCAGAGGCGCCGCAGCGCGCCGCGAACGCGCAGGCCTATGAGGAAAAGCAGCGCCAGCACGCGATCGACCAGGCGAAGCGCGGCATCAGCCCGTCGAAGGCCGCGGCCAATCAGCAGGCTTACGATCAGAAGCAGGCCGACTTCCAACGCAAGCTCGACGAAGCTCGTCAGCAGGGCGCGCAGAAGGCTCAGGAACGCGTAGAGAAGCAGCAGAGCTTCGAGAAAAAGCAGGCCGAAGCGGCTCAGCACAAAGCCGACGTCGAGGCGCGCCAGAAGCAGGCAGCCGAAAAAGCGGAGCAGAAACGTCAGGACCAGTTGAAGCAGCAGAAGCAACTCGAAGAGCAGCAGAAGCAGCAACAGTAAGCTGCGCGCGACGTAGCGCTCGTGTGGCGGGCGCCTGCGCGGTTGTAGTATCGAAGTAGTGCACGCATCGGTGCAGGTAGTCGTAGCGCGTTTTAAGCCGGACAGCAACCTCAGGCAACGGGCTGAACATGGCGAACATGCAGCCCACGCAATAGTCGAGCGGAGGCGAGCATGCGCGATCAACATCACGTCATCAACGCGGACACACTTCGCGACCGGATTCTGCAACTGGAATCGGAGCACAGTGGGCTCGACCGTTTGATCGGCCGAATGTCGGATGAGCCCGGCATCGACGACTTCGAGTTGCAGCGCCTGAAAAAGCGCAAACTCAAGGTCAAGGACACCATCATCTTGCTGCAATTGCAGCTCGAACCGGACGTACGCGCCTGAGTTCGCGGCCTGGCAGGCGCCGGGCGCGCGCCGCGCGAGCCGGATTTTGCAGGAAACGCTTGCCTTGAATTCACCGCTTGAAACTTCCCGCCGCGCGTCGGCCGCCGACGAGGCATCACAAACCGGCACACCCGCGCCGCGTCCCGCCGCGTCCGCGCTGAGCGCATCGCTCAATCCACGCCGCGCCGCGGAGCTCAACGAGATCTTCGCCGATAACGGTTTATTGGCCAGGCAAATCGACGGCTATCGCTCGCGCGCGTCGCAGATCGAAATGTCGCGCGCCGTCGCGGCCGCGATGGAAGCGTCGGGCCGCGCGATGCCCGAGCCCGCCATGTTCGAGGCGCAAAAGCGTCCGGCGCGGCGCCTGCAAACGGGCGCCGCCGAGACCGCAGCCGACACGGTAGAAGCCGACGAAGCGCAGGCCCTGGACGGCGGCGAGAACACGCTGATCGTCGAGGCAGGCACGGGTACCGGCAAAACCTATGCGTATCTTGTGCCGGCCATGTTGTGGGGCGGCAAGGTGATCGTTTCGACGGGCACCAAGCACCTGCAGGACCAACTCTTTCAGCGCGATATTCCGACCGTGCGCGACGCGCTTGCGGTGCCGGTGTCGGTCGCCATGCTCAAAGGCCGCGCGAACTATCTGTGTCATTACTATCTGCAGCGCACGGCGGATAACGGCCGTTTGCCGTCGCGACAGGAAACGTCGTATCTGCAGGACATCGTCCGGTTTGCAAAGATCACGCGCACGGGCGATAAGGCTGAGCTCGCGAGCGTGCCGGAAACCGCGGCGGTGTGGTCGATGGTCACGTCCACGCGAGATAACTGTCTCGGCCAGGAGTGTCCGCATTACAAGGACTGCTTCGTAATGCAGGCGCGCCGCGAAGCGCAGCAGGCCGACATCGTGGTGGTCAATCACCACCTCTTTTTCGCCGACATCATGTTGCGCGATACCGGCATGGCGGAGCTGCTGCCTACGGCCAACACGGTCATCTTCGACGAAGCGCACCAGCTTCCCGAAACCGCCACGCTGTTTTTCGGCGAGACGCTTTCCACCGCGCAGTTTCTCGAACTTGCACGCGATTGCGTCGCCGAAGGTTTGGGTCATGCACGTGACGCAGTCGACTGGGTCAAACTCGGCTCCACGGTGGAACGCGCCGCGCGTGACGTGCGGCTCGCGTTCAAGGAAGACTCGGTGCGTTTGTCGATCGGTCAGTTGCCGGACGATCATCCGTTGTTTGATGCGCTCGTAGCGCTCGAAACCGAACTTGACGCGCTGACTTCCGCGCTTGCAACGCAAGCCGAACGCGCCGAGTCGATCGGCGCGTGTCTGCGCCGCGCACGCGAGCTGCAGGGCGTGCTCGCCGGCTGGACGACGCCGCCTACCGAGCTGGAACGTCAGACGGTCGATGCGGCTCAGAACGGCTCCGCAGAAGGCAAGAGCGAGCGTGCCGATCCTAACGAGAAGGTGCGTTGGATCGAAGTATTCGCGCATACCGTGCAGTTGCACGAAACGCCGCTCTCGGTCGCGCCGATCTTCGCCAAGCAGCGCGCAGGTGTTCCGCGTGCGTGGATCTTCACGTCGGCCACGTTGTCGGTGCGCGGCGATTTCACGCACTACGCCGCGCAAATGGGACTCAACGCCAAACGTTCTATGACGCTGCCGAGCCCGTTCGACTACCCGTCGCAAGGGCTTCTGTATGTGCCGCGCAATTTGCCGCAACCGTCGTCACCGACATTCACCGACGCTGTGTTCGACGCAGCCTTGCCGGCGATCGAAGCGTCTGGTGGAGGCGTATTCATGTTGTGTACGACGTTGCGCGCCGTGGACCGAATCTCCGCCAAGCTGCGAGATGTGATCGAAGCGCGCGGCTGGAACTATCCGCTGCTCGTGCAGGGCGACGCAAGCCGCACGGAATTGCTCGACCGCTTCCGTGCTTATGGCAACGCGATTCTGGTGGGGAGTCAAAGCTTCTGGGAAGGTGTCGACGTGCGTGGCGACGCGCTGTCGCTCGTCGTCATCGACAAGCTGCCGTTTGCGCCGCCTGACGATCCGGTTCTGTCGGCGCGTCTCGACGCGCTGACGAAGAAAGGTCTGAGCCCATTTGCGGTTCATCAACTGCCCCAAGCTGTTATTACGCTGAAGCAGGGCGCCGGCCGACTGATCCGCGCGGAAACCGACCGTGGCGTCTTGATGATCTGCGACACGCGTCTTGTTGATAAACCTTATGGACGCCGAATCTGGCAGAGCTTGCCGCCGTTCAAGCGCACACGTGAAATCGAGGTGGTGCGTGAGTTTTTCGAGGAGAGCGGCCAGGCTGCTCAATAGCCGCGCTTCAATAGCTGCGCTTCAAAGCCGAATGTCGTTGCGATAACCGGCTTCGATTGCGCTAATGCTTTAACGAAATCGGCGCCTGAATGACAAAACGCCACGGACGTGAGCCCGTGGCGTTTTGTTTTACTGCTCGGGAAACCGAGACGATTTCCCGATGCAGTTTTCGCCCTAAGGCGAACCCTACGCGACAGCTTACTGGCTTGCGCCCGAAGCCGGAGCAGCAGCCGAAGCAGCAGCGCCTGCGTCCGAAGCAGCGGTCGTAGCCGAAGCAGCAGCGTCGCTCGCAGCAGCAGCCGCACCCGAAGCAGCAGCAGCCGAATCCGAAGCTGCAGCAGCAGCCGGTGCCGAAGCGGCAGCTGCGTCGCTAGCCGGGGCAGCGGCTTGGTCGTTGCTCTTGTTGCATGCAGCCAGTGCCACAGCTGCCAACAGGGATGCTACGAGGAGGGATTTCTTCATGATCACGTCCTTTTATGGTTAAAGGTAAGCAACAGCGCAAAATAATACCGGTAATGTGCTCCAACACCGACCTGGGCCGCTGGTGGAGACGCTCTTTTGACGAGCAGGAATCTTCCCTACGGCTTGGGCGGAAATTATATGCACTTTCGTACTGACAATCCATAAATCCGGGGTCAATACGTTGTCTTTCTCATACAAAATTTCAATGTACTGTGTATAACAGACACGCGAGGCTAGGCAAGCTCGCCCATCCGCATCCAGCCCGCACAATACCACTCGTGTAGCCGTGCTGTCACCGACGAATCGTGTGAGAGTGTTACAAAGCGTTTCGCACTCAGACACCGGTGATCGGCGAGATCAAATAACCATTTTTTCGCGCCGTCGATCGACATTTTCTCTCCATTTACGAAGAAAAAACGGCGGTTGTACAACATATTCGTCTTGCGGTCGAGTCGCACACCTAAGCGCGACGCCTGGCTAATGAAACGTGCTTCGTTGAGCGGCCTTTGCGGCGGATCGAAGACGACACTCGGCTTGGGTTCGCTGAGGTACGTGCCAAGGAACGACGCAATGTCCTGCTCATTCCATTTGATGCCAGCAAGGATTGCGCCAACGCGTTCGACCAGCGCGGCAGGCAGTTCCGCCGGCCGGTCCACAGCAGGTTGCTGTGGGTCGCGGTAAAGCGCTCCCGTCTGACCGTTTTCTTCGCCGCGCTCGGCCAGATGGTAGAGAAACTGGGCCGTCAGCTCACCGGTTGACGGCGCGCGAAAGCCGATCGAGCACGTCATGCACTCGCCTTCGGCGACGCCGTCGTGCGCAATGTGCGGCGGCAGATACAGCATGTCGCCCGGCTCGAGCACCCACTCCTGTTCCGCTTCGAAGTTCTGTAAAACTTTCAACGGCAGTCCTGCCTGCAGCGTCAGATCTTTCTGCGAACTGATGCGCCAGCGCCGCTTGCCTTTTACTTGCAAAAGAAACACATCGTAGGAATCGAAGTGCGGGCCTACGCCGCCGCCGTCTGTCGCATAAGAGATCATCAGATCGTCCAGACGCGCATCGGGGACGAAGCGGAAGCGGTCCAGCAGGGCCCGCGCGCGATCGTCGTAGAGATCGACGCCCTGCACGAGCAGTGTCCACGCGCGCTGCTTCAGCGACGGCAGTTCGTCCGGCGCAAACGGTCCGTGTTCAAGCTGCCACTTATTGCGAAAGTGAGTGATGAGGCGTGCTTCGACGTCGTCCTGGTCCGCCAGTTCGAAGAACTCGTCGCGCGAGAGCGGCGACTCGACATCAGGAATTGCCTGGCGGATCAATAGAGGCTTTTTCTGCCAGTACCGGCGCATGAATTGCGACGGCGAAAGGTTGCCGAGCAATGGCGTGGGTGTGTCGGGCGAAGGCGGAAGAATCGCGGTAGCCGGCTTTTTAGCCGATGACGAATTGCGTGCCGAAGCTGCTTCGGCCGGGTGGTCAGTGGGCCGCTTGGGCATCGTATAATGTGAGTTGTATTCTGGAGAATCGAATGAAAATCGCAAAGAACACCGTCGTGTCGGTCGCCTACAAGCTGTCGGATGCGCAGGGCAATCTGATTGAAGAGAGCGACGAGCCGATGGTCTATCTGCACGGCGGCTATGATGGCACGTTCCCCAAGATCGAGGAAGAGCTCGACGGCCATGAGGCCGGCTTCGAGACCCAGATCCAGCTCGAGCCGCAAGATGCATTCGGTGAGTACGATCCGGACCTCGTGAAGATCGAGCCGCGTAATCGCTTTCCGGAACCGCTCGAGGTCGGCATGCAGTTCGAAGGCACGCCGGAAGAGGGCGACGAAGACCTCGACTCGCTCGTCTACGTCGTGACCGACGTTGCCGAAGACAAAGTCGTGCTCGACGGCAACCATCCGCTAGCCGGCATGGCGCTGCGTTTTGCGTTGACGGTCAAAGACGTGCGTCCCGCGACCGAAGACGAAATCCAGCATGAACACGCGCATGGCGCCGACGGCCTCGAAGTTCTCGACGAAGACGACGAGGCAGACGACGAAGGCGGCAAGTCAGGGCCCACGCTGCACTGAGCTTGCGGGCGCGCCGGGAGTGCCGAGGGTACCTGAAGCACCCGGCGCCCCCGTAGCCCCCGGCATGCGTGGCTGCGCGGACGGCACCGTTTGTGCAGGCGGAACCGACGTAGCGGGTCCGTATCCGCCGCCGCCCTGATCGGCTGGAATGCGCGGCAACTGGTCGAGTTGCTGAAAGTCCGGTTGCGGCTGGCCGGGCGTTTGAATTAGCGGCGGCAAGTCCGAGGCCGGTCCAAGCGACGGCACGGCCGGCATCGAGGCGGCGGGCTCGTCCCGCAGCAACGGGGGCTGTGCCGTGGGCATGGGCATTTGCCGCGGTACGTCGCGCACAGTCACACGAAACGGCGGCTTTCTTCCCAAGTCCGCTTCTATCTGAATCCACTGGTTGAGGCGATCATGCGGCGCAAGCGCGACACGCGTGAGGTTCGTCACCAGGTTCCCCTTGTCGTTGCGTAGCGGCTGATCGATCACGAAGCCCGCGCTTGCGCGTTCGTCGTCGGTGTGGATGACGAGCACCGGGCCGGGAAAGATCTGAGCGAGCTTCACGAGGCTGCGCTTGAACTCCAGAAATCCGTCGCGGCGCGGATTGTGCCCGAACCGCAGCCAGGCGAAACGCTCGGGCCGTTCATAGCGCTCGGGATCGGGATCGCCCTGAATGAACACGACTATCGCGCGCGCGTCGCGTCGCTTCGCAAATTCGCCGGCATGTTCGAGCCAGAACGCATTGGCGATCACCCGGTCCTCGAACTCGCCGTTGCGACCGCCGGCGGTCAGATAATGATTGTTCGGACTCGGCACGTTCAGCCCGACGAACACGGTGTCTCCTGCTTGCCAGCGCACGTTTTCCCGATACGGACGAAAGCGCGATACCTCGCTCTCTCGCGTCAACGCGATCGGGTTCTGACCCATCGAGCTCGCGTCGCTAAAGAGCGTCTGGCGAAGCTGGTCGAGCCGTTCGACCGGATCGAAACCGCCTGCCTGCGCGCTCGCGCAATCGATCCAGTCATGCTGACCAGGAATGAAAAACAGAGCGGGCCGCGACGTTTCCAGCACTGCATGCCGCCGTTCATACAGCGCATCGCGGCAGGCTTCTTTCGGGCCCTTCAGATTGCCGTCGTACACGATGAACGACAGGCCGCGCTCCCGGCCGATTGCATCGATTAGCCGCTGGGTCGGCGCTTCGTCGGCGGGACTTTGCATGGTGTTCGCGATGACCGCGAAACTGTAGCTGGGCGCTGCCGCATACGCCCCCGATGCGGGCAACAAGACAGCAAAGACAGACGCGAAAACGGCGGCGAACCGCCGGCCGCACGCTCGCGTGAAGGCCATAGCCAATTCCGCGCCGGGTCGGCGCGGACGTCGCGCAAGACAGCGGCGTGCGTCAGTGATCGGCATCCGGCGCTGCGGCCAGCTCGTGCAGTTCATACAGCAGATCGAGCGCTTCTCGTGGCCGCAGATCGTTCGGATCGATGCCGCGCAGACGCTCGACGAGCGCTGTCATTGCAGGCGATTGCGAAGGCGTTTCACTGCCAGCACGTTCGTCGTCCGCATCTTCGAGCAACATCGGCAACGGCGCGGCGAACAGATCGAGTTGCGGAGTGGGCTGCGCCGCCGACTGCTGTTCCAGGTGTGCGAGATGCTTGCGCGCCGCGCGAATCACCGCGTTCGGCACGCCGGCGAGCTGCGCGACCTGCAAGCCGTAGCTCTGGTTCGCCGGACCTTCGTTGACGGCGTGCAGGAACACGATGCCGTGTCCGTGTTCGACCGCCGACAGGTGCACGTTGGCCGCTTGCGGAAATTCGGCGGGCAACTGTGTCAGCTCGAAATAATGTGTCGCGAAAAGCGTATGGCAGCCGTTGTGCGAAAGCAGATGCCGCGCGATCGCCCATGCGAGCGCGAGACCGTCGAAGGTAGACGTGCCGCGGCCGATCTCATCCATCAACACGAGGCTTTGCGGCGTCGCGTCGTTCAGGATCGCGGCGGCTTCAGTCATTTCCACCATGAACGTCGAACGTCCGCCGGCGAGATCGTCCGCTGCGCCGATGCGCGTGAAAATGCGATCGATTGGGCCGAACGCCGCGCGCCGTGCGGGCACGTAGCTGCCCACATACGCGAGCAACGCGATCAGCGCCGTCTGACGCATAAAGGTCGATTTACCGCCCATGTTGGGGCCGGTGATCAGCAGCAGCTTGCGCTCGGGCGTAAGCGTGCAGTCGTTCGCGATGAATTGCTCGACCTGCGCTTCGACAACCGGATGACGCCCCTGTTCGATTTCGATGCCTGCGTTCGGCGAGAAGCTCGGCGCAACCCAGTCGAGTGCGCGGGCACGTTCGGCAAAAGCGGTCAGCAAATCGAGCTCCGCGAGTGCAGACGCGACGCGCTGGCAATCCGGAATCAACGGCAGCAGCGTCTGCAACAGCGCGTCGTAAAGCGAACGCTCGCGGGCAAGCGCCCGTTCCTGCGCGGAGAGCGCCTTGTCTTCGAACGTTTTCAGTTCCGGCGTGATGTAGCGCTCGGCGTTCTTTAACGTCTGACGGCGGCGATAGTCGTCCGGCACCTTGTCGGTCTGACCGCGCGTGACCTCGATATAGAAGCCGTGCACTTTGTTGTATTCGACGCGCAGATTGCCGATGCCAGTGCGCGCGCGTTCACGCGTTTCGAGATCGATCAGGAACTGCCCGCAGTTCTCCGAAATATCCCTGAGCTCGTCGAGCTCCGCATCGTATCCGCGCGCGATGACACCGCCGTCTCGCACCATGGCGGCCGGCTCCGGTGCAATAGCGCGCGTGAGCAACTCGGCGCAAGCTTGCGGCGGTTCGAGCGACGCGTCGATGCGAGCGAGCGAATCCGCATTCGATGAAACAGCCGCCACCTTCGCGCGAAGCTCGGGCAGCGCGGCGAAGGTGTCGCGCAAGCTCGACAGATCGCGGGGCCGCGCGGAAAGCAGCGCAAGCCGTCCGGTGATTCGCTCGATGTCCGAGATATGTCGCAGTGCGCTGCGCAGCGAGTCGACGTCCGCACCCGCGGGCGCCTCGAGCAACGCGCCGATAGCCTGCTGACGCGACTGCGCGACGAGCGGGTCGCGCGGCGGATGATGCAGCCAGTGCCGCAGCAAGCGGCTGCCCATGGTCGTGCAGCACGTGTCGAGCAATGAGCACAGCGTGGGCGACTCTGTGCCGCGCAGCGTCTGCGTAATTTCCAGGTTGCGCCGCGTGGCGGGGTCGAGGCCGATATATTCGGACTCGTATTCGACCTTCAGGCTGCGCACGTGCCGCAGTTGCTGACCTTGCGTGGCCGCCGCGTACAGCAGCAACGCGCCGGCCGCGCCGCATGCGCAAGTGAGTGAATGCGCGCCAAAACCGTCGAGGCCCGCTACTTCGAGTTGATCGCACAGACGTTGCGTGCCGGAGGCGACATCGAAATGCCAGGCGGGCACGCGAGTCAGTGCGCGCGCGCCGGTGGGCGGTGTCCAGCTCGCGGAATCCGCAGCGGTGTCGGCAACCAGAATTTCCGCAGGGCCGATCCGTTCGAGCGCCGCGGCCACCTGATCAGGTGCGACTTCCGCGAGCCGCAATGCGCCGCTCGCGAGATTCAGCCATGCGAGGCCGACCCCCGTCGCGACGCCGCGACGGTTGTGCGCGACGCACATGGCGAGCAGAAAGACGTCGCTTTTGTCCGACAGCAGCGCGGCGTCCGTTAGCGTGCCCGGCGTGACGACGCGCACTACCTTGCGCTCGACTGGACCTTTAGACGTGGCCGGGTCGCCGATCTGCTCACAAATAGCGACGGATTCGCCGAGCTTTACCAGCTTCGCAAGATACTGTTCGACCGCGTGATGCGGCACGCCCGCCATCTTGATCGGATTGCCCGCCGACGCGCCGCGCTGCGTGAGCGTGAGATCGAGCAGACGTGCGGCTTTTTCCGCGTCTTCGAAAAAGAGTTCGTAGAAGTCGCCCATCCGGTAGAACACCAGCGTGCCCGGATGCTCCGCCTTGATGCGCAGGTACTGCTGCATCATTGGCGTGTGTTGTGCGACGTCGCTGGCCGCTGCGGTTTGAGTGCCCATCCTCGGTATCTTTTTGCGTTAGCTGTTCAGGGCGTGAGTTTAACCCGCCGACGCGGCGAGCGGACCCTGGCCGGATGGCCAACCCACGCTGTCACGCCGATTGCTCGGGCCGCGAGCACAGGCAAGCATATTCCGGGCAAACGCAGGCTCACACCGGCACACCCTGGCGCAGCAAACCCGTGCACACGTCCGCGACATGCACGGATAACTTCCCGCTGGTGCAGACGTCACTCTTCGAGTAGCGCGCGCATATCGGCGGTGCGTTCGTTGGCCGCGCTGCGCCGTTTCGCGAGCCACATCATGAACGTGATGAACGCGCCGAACACGACGATGATCCATTGCGCGGGCATCTTCGCGGTGAGCAGCAGCGCGTACGCGCCGAGCATCAGCAGCACGGCCAGGTTTTGATTGAAGTTCTGCACCGCAATCGAGTGGCCGGCAGACAGCAGCGTCGCGCCGCGATGCTGAAGAATCGCGTTCATCGGCACGATGAAAAAGCCGGACAGCGCGCCGAGCAGGATCATCAGCGGATAGGCGAGAAGGATATAGGCCGGTGCGACATATGACCCGATGTGGACGCCGGCGTCGGCGGGAAACAGGTTCTTGTTGTAGAACGCCATTGCAATCGCCACTGCGCCGGTGACGATGCCGACCGGCAGCACCTTGAGCGAACGGCGCAGCGGAATCAGCGCGGCCGCCGCTGCCGCGCCGACGGCAATGCCCAGACCGGTGACGCCCTGCATGACGGCCGCTTTCGAGAGCGACAAGCCGAGGTTCACATTGGCCCATTTCAGCACGAGCAATTGCAGCGTCACGGCTCCGCCCCACATGAGCGTCGTCACCCATAACGCGATCTGTGCGAGTTTGTCGGCCCACAGCACGTTAAAGCAATGATAGAAGTCGCCGACGAGCTTCGTCGGTTCTGACAGGCGGTTCGGATAACGGGCGCCGGTGTCGGGAATGAACACGTTGATGCCCGCGGCGATCGCATAGGTGAGCATCACGGCGAACATCGCAAGATCGGCCGATGAGCGGATCAGCGGCAGATGAGCATGTGCAACGAATTTATCGGCAAGTGTGCTGATGAGCGCACCGCCCACCATCGTGCCGACGATCGTCGACAGCACGGTCGCCGATTCCAGCCATGCGTTTGCCTTGACGAGTTTTTCGGCCGGCAGCAGCTCGGTGAGAATGCCGTACTTCGCGGGTGAATAGGCGGCCGCGCCGAAGCCGACCACGCCATAGGCGATCATCGGATGCACGCCTACGATCATCATCAGACAGCCGCTCGCCTTCAGCGCGTTCGAGATGAACATCACGTGGCGCTTTTGCATGGAGTCCGCAAACGCGCCGACGAAGGGCGCGAGCAGCACGTACGAGACGGTGAAAAAAATCTGCAGCAACGGCGTGACCCACGCGGCCGACCGGATCACCGACAACAATGCGATGGCGGCGATCAGCAGAGCATTGTCCGCCAGCGACGAAATGAACTGCGCCGCGATAATTGTGTAGAAGCCTTTTTTCATGAAGCGGATGGGAAGCTGCGCGCTAGCCTTAGGCGCAGAGAAAGGCGCAAACGAGGCGCGCATGCGGGCGCAGCGTGGAACGCGAAATGCAGCCGGCGAGAGAGGTGCGCCGGCGCGGCTTCCCGCTTTGTAGCACGAACGCTCGCACGATGCAGGCGCGCCAACGAAAAAGCGGCCGAAGCCGCTTGTCGTGATTCTGCTCGCTGCGATTTCTAGCTCGCTCGATTCGCTCCCTGCGTTGCCGCAGGATTCAAAGGACCGCGCGAGCCGGTTGCAACCTCTGTATGCCGCGAAACGGACAACGACCGAGCCTCGCTATGCGCTGTTAAGCCGCTTGCTGGCGCGTGCGGCTGTAGCGCGACAGGATCGGCACCATCTGCGCGTAGATCTTCGGATTGCCGGCGACAATTTCGCCAACGTGCAGGAATTCGGAGTCGCCGGTGTAATTGCCCACCAGACCGCCGGCTTCCGTAATCAGCAGGCTGCCCGCGGCGACGTCCCACGGGTTCAGGCCTTGCTCGAAGAAGCCGTCCATGCGGCCCGCGGCGACGTTCGCGAGATCGAGCGCGGCGGCGCCCGGACGGCGCAGGCCCGCGCACGCTTGCGTCATTTCCGCGAACTGGCGGCCATACGCTTCGAGGCCGTCGGTTTCGCGGAACGGAAAGCCGGTGCCGATCAGGCCGTCGGCCAGCCGGTCACGCTTGGCGACGCGAATGCGGCGGTCGTTCAGGAACGCGCCGCGGCCACGCGAAGCTGTGAAGAGGTCGTTGCGGGTCGGATCGTAGACCACGGCCTGCGTCACGATGCCCTTGTGAGCCAGCGCGATCGACACGCAGTAGTACGGGAAGCCGTGAATGAAGTTGGTGGTGCCGTCGAGCGGATCGATGATCCACTGGTACTCGGACTCGTTGTCCGACTTGCCGGATTCTTCGGCGAGGATCGCGTGATCGGGATAGGCGGTCTTCAGCGTGTCGATGATTGCAGCTTCAGACGCTTTGTCGATCTCCGTGACGAAATCGTTGTGCTGTTTCTTGCTGACCTGAATCAGATCGAGGTCGAGCGACGCGCGGTTGATGATTTGAGCTGCGCGGCGCGCGGCCTTGACAGCGATATTGAGCATGGGATGCATGGATTGATCCTTGTGCCGGGGCAGCACGGCTGCTTGCCGGTGAATGGCGCTACGCGCACACTAATTGACGCCCTCGATGAGGCGCAGAAACAGCACGGAATGCTCGCCCGGCACGTGACCGGTACGCATTCCGCCAACGGAGACGAATTGAATAAGAACGAAGCGCCCGGTTTTGCTGATTGCATGCACTGACCGTGCCGGACGCGAATCGCGATATTTTACCTCAGTCCGCAGGTCGCGGCAGCGTTCGAGGCGGGCAGGGCCGTCGTGCGCATTTCAATGGGCGAGCGGCGTGGGACGTGACAAGCGATGCGACGTGCCATATGACGGGCAACGCGGCGCATGCCATCACGTGCCATCGCGTGCAACATCGCAGGTATTTCGGTGTATCCCTGCGTTGGCGCTACCATACGCGTTCTTTCGTTAGCAGAATTTCACCGTGGACCACACCCACCATTCCTCCGATCCCGCCGTGGCAGACCTACGCGGCGGCTTCACCTCCACGCGCTTCGTGCTCGTCGAACCGAGCCATCCGGGCAACGTCGGTGCCGCCGCTCGGGCGCTCAAAACCATGGGTTTTTCGCGGCTCGTCCTGGTCTCGCCCCGTGTGCCGAATGTGCAGAGCGATCCGGAAGCCATCGCAATGGCAAGCGGCGCCGACGACGTGCTCGCCACGGCCCATGTCGTGCCGACGCTTGGCGATGCACTCTCCGGCGTGCATTGGTCGATCGCGCTGACCGCGCGGCAACGCGAATACGGTCCTCCACAATGGACGCCCCGCGCAGCCGCAAGTCTCGCGCGCGACGAGGCGTTGCACGGCGAGATCGCGCTCGTGTTCGGCAACGAGCGCACTGGCTTATCGAATGAAGACGTCGAGCGATGCAGCGCGCTTGCGCACATTCCCGCCAATCCCGCCTACAGTTCGCTCAACCTTGCACAAGCGGTGCAGGTGTTGGCGTACGAGTTACGCATGATCTATCTGACGAGCGGCGCCGACTCAACCGCGCCTGCCATGCGTGCGCCGCAAATGTCGGCCGCATCTGCCGAGCCGGCAGGCGCGCGTGCTGCGAGCAATGAAATTGAAAGCATGTTTGCGCACCTTGAAAGCGCGCTCGTCGCAATCGAGTTTCTCGACCCCGCGAATCCGAAGAAACTGATGTCGCGCTTGCGGCGGCTCTTTGCGCGCTCGGGCCTCGAGCGGGAGGAAGTCAATATCGTGCGCGGCATCGCCAAACACATCCTCCTGAAGACGGGCCACAAGGACGGTGGCTCGCAGTAGCGCGGCGCGCCAGCTGTACGAGCGGCAGGTTGGCGGCGCTCGACTAACACGACGACCTTTTGCGCTACATGGACTTCCGGCAGGTTTTCGGGAACCGTCCTACAATCCTCCAGACGTTCTAAGCAAAGCTGCCGCGCTGCTATGCGGCGCTCCTGCACGCGCAATGCGGTTAGCGCATGCGGTCTCTATCCCACACAACACAGTCCCTGCCATGTTCACGAGACTTCGCGAAGACATTGCCACGATCCGCGAGCGCGATCCCGCTGCCCGCAGTGCCTGGGAGGTGCTCACGTGTTATCCGGGCTTGCACGCGCTGGTGCTTCACAGGCTCGCGCACGCATGCTGGCAGGCGCGGCGCCGCTGGCTCGCGCGTTTCGTCTCGCAGATGGCGCGCTTCATGACGGGCATCGAAATTCATCCGGGGGCGACGGTCGGGCGTCGTGTGTTCATCGATCACGGCATGGGCGTGGTGATCGGCGAGACCGCACAGATCGGCGACGATTGCACGATCTATCAAGGCGTGACGCTCGGCGGCACATCGCTCACGCGCGGCGCAAAACGTCATCCCACGCTTGAGCGCGGCGTGATCGTCGGTGCGGGCGCGAAGGTTCTCGGCGGTTTTACGATCGGCGCGGACGCGAAGATTGGATCGAATGCAGTGGTGACTAAGCCCGTGCCGGCTGGCGGCACTGCTGTGGGCAATCCGGCGAGAGTCATCGTGCCTGCGGCGGCTTCGACTGCTGCCGCGGCCGCTGCGGCTTCGGTCGTCGCGAAAGCGGCCGCCAGTGCGGGGGGCAACGGGGTTGATAGCGCGGCTGTGAATGCGGCTGTCAATGCGCCTATCGACGGCGTCGCGAGTGCGGCTCTTGACCCTGCAACGAATGAACCTGCTTCCGCTAACGACACAACGCGTGAGAGCGGCAAGCTCGCTGTCGAGCGTAGCGGCTTCTGCGCATACGGGATCACGCCGAATGCCGACGATCCCGTGTCGCTGGCCATTCATGGGCTCATCGATCATGCGGCCACGCAAGCGAAACGCATCGACGAAATCGTGATGGCGCTCGAGCATCTCGGCACCAGTCTCGAAGGACTGCAAGGCGCCGACGCAGCACTGCTGGATTTGCGGCGCCTGTCCGCGGCCATTGCGGGCAAGCTTGATGGAGCAGTGGTGGGGCGTTGATCCGATCGGTGACGGATCAGTAGTGACGCCGCTGTGCGCAATGCGCGGCGGCCCTAATCTTGCATCGCGCTCAATCGAGCGGCAACGCGCGAATTCCCTCGGCGTCGATACGCAGATAGCCGCCGCGCCGTTCGCCATGATCCAGATCCCAGTCCGGCAGTACCCAGCGTATTCCGCCGGGCTCGCGATGACGAGCAGGGCGGTGCGTGTGCCCGTGAATCATCGTTGCCGCTTTCGACCATTTGAATAACGACGCGACGCCTTTCGGCGTCACGTCGTATTTCAGCGAGACAGGCCGCGAGCGGCCATGCTCGCTCTTCGACCGCATGTTTTCCGCGAGTGCCTGACGCCACGAAAACGGCGACGCGAGAAACAGCATCTGCGCGAGACGATTGCGCGCGAAGCCACGGAAGATCTGATAACCGCGATCGGCGGTGCACAGGCGATCGCCGTGCGCGAGCGCGATGCGCGTGCCGAATGCGGTGATTACGAAAGGATCGGGTAGCCAGATTGCGCCGGCCGCTCTCATGAAGCGCTTGCCGAGCAGAAAATCGCGATTGCCATGCATGATGTAAAGCGCAATACCGCGCTCGGTCAGCGTGTGCAAAAGAGCGGCCATGCGCGCGACGAACGGCTCGACGAGCATGTCGTCGCCTATCCAGTATTCGAACAGATCGCCGAGAATGAAAACGGAATCCGCCTGGTCGGCTGTGACCCGAATGAAGTGTTCGAACGCGGCGACCGTGCGCGGAATCGCCTCGCTCAAATGAATGTCGGAGAGAAACAAAAACGGGCGTGCGGCGTGCGGGCGTTTGCCCTCGCCAGGCACGCCCGCGGCGACGCTTCGCAGCGGCGTTTCTTGCAGCATTGAAGGTGCCTGAGTCTGGTCTTTATAGTGTGAGCGCGCCTGCGACCGGCAATCAGTCGACGATCACGGCCTTTTCGATCACGACGTCGTCAACCGGCACGTCCTGATGAAAACCCTTCGAACCCGTCTTGACCTTCTTGATCTTTTCGACGATGTCCATGCCTTCGACCACCTTGCCGAACACGGCATAGCCCCAGCCTTGCGGTGTGGGCGACGAGTGGTTCAGGAAGTCGTTGTCGTTCACGTTGATGAAGAATTGCGCGGTTGCCGAATGCGGGTCGTTGGTGCGAGCCATCGCGACGGAACCGTTCACGTTCTTCAGACCGTTGTTCGCTTCGTTGTTGATCGGCTCGGCCGTCGGCTTCTGCTTCATGCCCGGTTCGAAGCCGCCGCCCTGAATCATGAAGCCGTCGATCACGCGGTGGAACACCGTGTTGTCATAGTGGCCGGCCTTCACGTAGTTGAGGAAGTTCTCAACCGACTTCGGCGCTTTCTCGGCGTCCAGTTCGAGTTTGATGACGCCGTGGTTCGTATGCAGTTCAACCATGATGGAATCCTTTGATGAACAGGGTGGGTGAAAGAGGCGCGGTGAGCCGCCGTGTGCATTCATGCGCTTGCGTGCGTTTTGCGTACGTTTCATGCATTCGACTGCGGGCCGCGCCGGGGCGTGATCTGACGCTTGCGTGAGCGTACCGTGTTCCGTTAGTGCTGTTGTACTGTCGTTGTACTGCTATTTGCTGCTGACGACGCTAGCCGATTCGATCACCACCGGCTTCTGGGGTACGTCGCCCATCGGGCCGCGCGTGGTGGTCGGCGTGCCTTCGATCTTCTTCACGACCTCCATGCCGCTCGTGACCTTGCCGAACACTGCGTAGCCGTTGCCATCCGGATTCGGGTAGTCGAGGCCGGCGTTGTCCACCGTGTTGATGAAGAACTGCGCAGTGGCCGAATTCGGATCGCTGGTGCGCGCCATGGCCAGTGTGCCTGCCATGTTCTTCAGACCGTTGCGGCTTTCAAGCGGAATCGGCGCGCGCGTGGGCTTTTCAGCGAAGCTTTGCGTATAACCGCCGCCCTGAATCATGAAGCCGCGAATGACACGATGAAAGATCGTACCGCTGTACTGACCGGACTTCACATAGTCGAGAAAGTTAGCGACTGTCTTGGGCGCTTTCTCAGGATACAACTCGACGCGAATATCGCCTTCCGACGTCTTGAGGAGGACGGACGGATGCGCGGCTTGCGAACCGGACTGCGCAGACGCCGGTGCGTTTGCGATCAGGGCGGCGCTGCCGAGCGCCAACATCAACCATTTCATGAAGATCCTCAGGGTTGGAAAAAACGTATGGCCGCGAAGGTGGCGGCTTTATTGCGAGGGCGCCATGTAAGGCGGCATGGCGAGCGAGCCGTTTGCGCCGCCGTACTGGAAGCTCGGCGTTTGCGTCATGTTCGCGGTGGCCCGTTCCGTGTAGTTCTCTTGCACTGCAGCGGCTCGCTTGGTCGACTTGCCCGTTTTGGGCGGCGACACGATCTTCTGGATGTCGGCGAGGCGCTGCGTGGTCGTGGCGCTTGCCTTGCCGAGGCTCTGCGCGCGCCGGTACGCTTCGTTGGCCATGCGCAGGTAGAGGTCGCCCAGGTTCTCATAAGCGAGGCCGTAACCAGGGTTCACCTTGGTCGCGGTTTCGAGCGCCGCGCGCGCTTCCACATAACGGCCGTGCTTCGCGTACAGCGCGGCGAGATTGTTATACGGCTCGGGCAACTCGGGATACAGCTGCGTGAGCTCGGTGAACGCGGTGATCGCTTCTTCGTCGCGATTCAGATGCGCGAGCACCGTGGCGCGCTTGAACTTGGCCTGCGCGTCGCGCGGGTTCGTGGCGATGCGCGCGTCGAGCTGCGTCAGCGAGGCTTGCCAGTCTTTCTGTGCGATGGATGCGTCGATTTCCGGCGTGTTGTCGCGCACTGCGGGACCTTGCGACACGGTCGGCGTTTTCTGCGCGAACGCTGCGGCGCCCGGCACAATGCCGAGGGCGACAGCCACGGTAAAGCGCAGCGTGACGGCGCGTGCAAGGCTGCGTGCAACGTCACGCGCAATGCCGCGGCGGGCGCTGCCCACGGGGCTCTCGAAGGCCGTCGCGGCAAGGGTCGCAGCGCTGCGCGCGCGGCCGCTGGAAGGTTTCATAGGCTCGGGTCTGGATGTTATACTCCGAGCCATTCTAACAAAAGGTCTGCGCGTTCCGTCGAACCGCCGGCTGTCTTTTCACCACTCGTGGTCGTCTCCGCCTTGATAGCAGTCTGACCGCCGCACCAGGTGCACCGGTTTGCTGCCGTGCGTGTTTTAACAGTCGGGCGACAGCCGGACATAGCCAGACTCAGTCGGGTAATAGTCAAGCAGCAGTCAAGCAACAGCCCGGCTTGGAGTCAGGTAATAGTCAGGCAACAGTTCGTCCCGGCCGTCTTGTGTTTGCGGGACGGCACGCACGAAACACATTGCGGATTTCTTTCGGCCCACGCACCGTTCTCTATGGAATCACTGCGCATCTACAACACGCTCGCGCGTGACAAGCAAACTTTCGTGCCCCTGCAAGCAGGCGTCGTGCGGATGTACGTCTGCGGGATGACCGTGTACGACTATTGTCACATCGGTCATGCGCGCGTGATGGTCGTATTCGACATCGTGCAGCGGTGGTTGCGCACGCTCGGCTACGACGTAACGTACGTGCAAAATATCACGGACATCGACGACAAGATCATTCGCCGCGCCGTCGAAAACGGCGAGACGATCAAGTCGCTGACCGACCGCTTCATCCATGCATTGCATGAAGACGCGGACGCGCTCGGCATCGAGCGGCCCGACATCGAGCCACGCGCCACCGACTTCATTCCTCAGATGCTCGGCATGATCGAGAAGCTCGAAGCGAACGGCTACGCGTATCAGGCGAGCGATGGCGACGTGAATTACGCGGTGCGCAAGTTTGCGGGCTACGGCAAGCTTTCCGGCAAGTCGCTGGAAGATTTGCGCGCGGGCGAGCGCGTTGCCGCAAACGACGCGAAAGAAGACCCGCTCGACTTCGTGTTGTGGAAGCAGTCGAAGGCCGGCGAGCCCGCCGACACCGGCTGGGATTCGAAGTATGGCCGTGGCCGTCCCGGTTGGCATATCGAATGCTCGGCTATGGGTTGCACGTTGCTTGGCGAGCGCTTCGACATTCATGGCGGCGGGCAGGACTTGCAGTTTCCGCACCACGAAAACGAAATCGCGCAAAGCGAAGCGGCTACCGGTCAGACCTTCGTGAATTACTGGATGCACAACGGCTACGTGCAGATCGACAATGAGAAGATGTCGAAGTCGTTGAATAATTTCTTCACGATTCGCGAAGTATTGGCGCAGTACGATGCCGAGGTCGTGCGTTTTTTCATCGCACGCGCGCATTACCGCTCGCCGTTGAATTACAGCGACGTGCATATCGACGATGCCCGCAACGCCCTCGGCCGTTTGTACACCGCGCTCAAGGACGTCACGCCGGACGGCGCCGCGCTCGACTGGAACGAAATGCATGCCCAACGTTTCCAGGCAGCAATGAATGACGACTTCAACACGCCGGTTGCAGTGTCGGTGTTGTTCGAGTTGGCAACTGAAGTAAATCGCACGCGCGACCCCGCGCTGGCCCGTCAATTGCGCTCGCTCGGCGCGGTGCTCGGGTTGCTCGGGCGCGAGCCGCGTGCATACCTGCAGCAGGCAGCGGGCGCCGCGGTACAGGGCGCGCTGGACCCCGCCGCGATCGAAGCGAAGATCGCCGAGCGCGTGGCCGCCAAGCAGGCGAAAGACTATGCGGCAGCAGACCGGATCCGGGCCGAATTGCTCGAGGCCGGCGTTGCACTTGAAGACAAACCCGGCGGGTTGACCGAGTGGCGGCGCGTGTGAGCGCACCTCGTACTTCCCTCTGAACGACTCGCCAGGCAGGAGGCAGGATGGCAACGGCCACGAAGACGCCGGCTAAACGAGCCACGTCTCAAACAAACGCAGCAGCCGCACCGAAGTCGACTCGAACGTCGGCTCGCACGGCAAGCAGCGCGGTGAAAGCGGCATCGTCGAAAGGCGCGGCCGGCGCGTCGAAAAAGACCGCGGTCAAGCGTGCGCTCAACGGCACGTCCGCGCACGCGCCGGTTGCGAAACGCGGGAAAGCATCGTCCGGCAGAACGTCGCGCTCGAATAGCGGCAGCAGCAACGGCGCGTTGCCCGCAGAACTTGCAGGCGACGTGCAGGAAATCGCACGCGTCGCGAAGGCTCAAGAGGGTGAGGGAGGCGAGATCGTGCGCAAGACGCGTGCGTCGTCCGCGGCGGGCGGCGAAGCGGCGAGCGCAAGCGAAGTTGCGGTGCCGGTGCAGATCGGCGGCCTCGCGCCCGAAGTGACGCGTCCTGACTACTGGGACAAGGCGTGCGCCGATCTCGTCAAGCGCGATCGCATTTTGAAGAAGCTGATTCCGAAGTTCGGTCCGGTGCACCTTCTGAGTCGGGGCGACCCGTTCGTCACGCTCGCGCGCTCGGTCGTCGGTCAGCAGATTTCGGTGGCGTCCGCACAGGCCGTGTGGGCGAAAGTCGCGGCCGCATGTCCGAAGCTCGTGCCGCAGCAGTTCATCAAGCTGGGGCAGGAAAAGCTGACTGCCTGCGGCTTGTCGAGGCGCAAGGCGGAGTACGTGCTCGATCTCGCGCAGCACTTCGTTTCCGGTGCGCTGCACGTCGGCAAGTGGAGGTCGATGGAAGACGAGGCGGTGATCGCCGAACTCACGCAGATTCGCGGCATCGGCCGCTGGACCGCGGAGATGTTCCTGATCTTCAACCTGTCGCGTCCGGACGTTCTGCCGCTCGACGACCTCGGTCTGATTCGCGCGATCAGCGTCAATTATTTTAGCGGCGAGCCCGTCACGCGCAGTGAAGCGCGCGAGGTCGCAGCGAACTGGGAGCCGTGGCGCACCGTCGCCACCTGGTACATGTGGCGTAGTCTTGACCCATTGCCGGTCGACTACTGAAACAATAGAAGCGATGCCGCTTTGCAGCTATCAATTGTTGGATTTTGATAGTTGCGAAGTGGTTTAGACATCGGCGAGCGCGGTTAGAATACGCGCTGCCGGTAAGTCCAAGGATTAAAACCAATGAAGACCACCTTTCTGGATTTCGAACAGCCGATCGCTGAACTCGAAGCAAAGATCGAAGAATTGCGCTTCGTGCAGGACGATTCGGCCGTCGATATTTCGGAAGAGATCGAGCGGCTGTCCAAGAAAAGTCAGCAGCTCACCAAAGATCTGTACGCGAACCTCACGCCGTGGCAGGTTTCGCAAATCGCCCGACATCCGCAGCGCCCGTACACATTCGACTATGTGAACGAGCTCTTCACCGATTTCCACGAACTGCACGGCGACCGCCACTATGCGGACGACCTGTCGATCGTCGGCGGCCTCGCGCGTTTCAACGGCCAGGCCTGCATGGTGATCGGTCATCAGAAGGGTCGCGACACGAAAGAGCGCGCGCTGCGCAACTTCGGCATGCCGCGTCCTGAAGGCTATCGCAAGGCCGAGCGTCTGATGCGTCTCGCCGAAAAATTCAGCCTGCCGATCTTCACGTTCATCGATACGCCGGGCGCTTATCCTGGCATCGGTGCCGAGGAACGCGGGCAGTCGGAAGCCATCGGCCGCAACCTGTATGTGATGGCAGAACTGAAAACGCCGCTGATCGCCACGATCATCGGCGAAGGCGGTTCGGGCGGCGCACTTGCTATCGCGGTCGGCGACAGCGTGCTGATGCTGCAATTCTCGACCTATTCGGTGATCTCGCCGGAAGGCTGCGCGTCGATTCTGTGGAAGAGCGCGGCGAAAGCGCCGGAAGCAGCGGAAGCGCTCGGCCTCACCGCGCATCGTCTGAAAGCGCTCGGCCTGATCGACAAGATCGTCAACGAGCCGCTCGGCGGCGCGCATCGCGACCCGAAGGGCATGGCTGCCATGCTGCGCCGCGCGCTTGCCGATTCGCTGCGCCAGTTCCAGGGCATGAGCATCAACGACCTGCGTCAACGCCGTTTCGAACGCCTGATGTCATACGGCAAGTTCAAGGAAACGACGCCGGGCGCCTAAGCCCGCGCGTTCTCTCTTCGTCCATCGGCGCGTGACGCTTTAATACTGCGCTGAACGACGTGACTTCTCCCGCCGAATCGCCCGCTGATCGCCTCGTTTTCGAGGCGATCAGCGTTGCGCTTGCCGCTTTGCCTTCTCATGCCCGGATTGCGGTCGCGTTCAGCGGCGGCGTCGATTCGAGCGTGCTGCTCGATGCGGCCGTGCGTGTTGCGGGCGTGTCGCGTTGCGTGGCGCTTCATGTGCATCACGGCTTGAGTGCTAACGCCGATGCGTGGCTTGCGCATTGTGATGCATTCGCGCAGGAACGCGGCGTCGAGTTCGCGGTGCGGCGCGTCGAGGTGTCGCGCGATGCAGGTGTCAGCGTGGAGGCCGCCGCGCGCGATGCCCGCTATCGCGCGCTAGACGCGCTTTGCGCAGAGCATGACGTTCATTCGCTATGGCTCGCGCAGCACGCGGACGATCAGGCTGAAACCGTGCTGCTGCAACTGCTGCGCGGCGCCGGCCTCGCAGGTCTGGCGGCCATGGCGCGGGAGTCTTCGCCTTCGGGTTCAGCGGCGGTGCGCGTGCGGCCTTTGCTTCATCTGCTGCGCGCGCAACTCGAACAGTACGCGAGCGCACGCCATCTGCGCTGGATCGACGACGAATCGAACGCGGACACGCGCTACGCACGCAACGCGCTGCGCCACCACGTCACGCCTGCGTTGGCCGTGCACTTTCCCGGCTTCCGCGATGCGCTCGCCCGCACCGCGTCGCACGCCGCTGCAGCGCAACGCTTGCTGGACGAACTGGCGCGTATCGACCTCGCCATCGTCTCGCGCGACGACGGCCGTACGCTCTCTCACGACGCGCTCATCGCGCTCGATGACGACCGCGCGCTCAACCTGATGCGCTACTGGATGCGCGCGCAGGGCTTCGTCGCCGCATCGAGCGCGCGTCTTGGCGACGCGCTGCGTCAACTGCGTGAAGTAGGCGCGGGCGGCGACGGGCACCGCTTGCGTATCGACCACGCAGGGCACACGTTGCGCAGCTATCGAGGACTCGTGTACTGGGAAGCCGGCGATAGCGGCGACCCCGCCGACGAGTCTGCGCTTGTCGAACGCGAGGTTAGCGAACTTGCCTGGCACGGCGAAGCGACGTGGCGTTTGCCACAATGGCGCGGCACGTTCGTGTTCGAAGCGGTAGAGG
The DNA here is from genome assembly GCF_046534895.1 of Paraburkholderia sp. SIMBA_053. Lineage (NCBI taxonomy): Bacteria > Pseudomonadati > Pseudomonadota > Betaproteobacteria > Burkholderiales > Burkholderiaceae > Paraburkholderia > Paraburkholderia sp. SIMBA_053. The sequence continues at coordinate 359,191 of NZ_JAWRXU010000002.1, forward strand.
CGGCTTCATCGGCTAGCACTGCTTCATCCGATGCGATTCCCGTTAATGTCTTACAGCGTGAGTTGCTCAGCGCGCGTGCGCGCAGCGGCGGCGAACGCATGCGCACGAGCGATGCGCCCGGCGCGCCCAGTCGGACGCTCAAAAACCTGTTCCAGGAACGCGGGATTCCCGCATGGAAGCGTGAAGTGCCGCTGCTGTATATTGGCGAAGAACTGCTCTTCGTGCCGTTGCTCGGCGTGAATCGCGCCGCGTTGTCGGCAACGTTGCCGCCCGGCGAGGCCTGCGTAACGATCGTCTGGCGCGAGGATCTGCTGATCGCCTGACCGGCCGGTCGGTCGCACGGTGATCAACTTTGAGTCTTCAAATAGGGCGCGAGTACCGGTTCGAACGAGGCGACGAAAAAAGGTGCTGAGGTGCGCGCTGCAAGCGTTTGCCGGCGGCGTTGCAAGCGGCGCCGCGGGCTGTGCGGCTTGTCTTTTTGCGTACGATCGGGTACGTTAACTTGTTTGCCCGACCCGCTTTTGCCGTCGCTTTTGTCGGTTTTCCGATCGTGATCCGAATTTTCCGGTAAGCCATTAGCGATCAATCACGGGCAAATCCGCGCGTGCTGCACGCGCGCTGCATTTACGCCGCCACACACTTTGCCGCCGTTCACGAGACGTTGCGCCCCTGTGCTTTTGTGCGGTCGTCGCGAGCGCGCCAGCGCGGTTTCTCCTCCAGTTCAGAACGACAATGGCACTCATCGTACATAAATACGGCGGCACTTCGATGGGCTCGGTCGAGCGCATCAAGAACGTCGCCAAGCGCGTCGCGAAATGGCATAAGGCCGGTCACAAGATGGTAGTCGTGCCGTCGGCAATGTCCGGCGAAACGAACCGTCTGCTCGGCCTCGCGAAAGAGATCACGACCCAGCCCAGCCCGCGCGAACTCGACATGATCGCCGCCACGGGCGAGCAGGTCAGTTCGGGTCTACTCGCCATCGCGTTGCAGGAAGCCGGCGTCGACGCGGTCAGTTACGCCGGCTGGCAAGTGCCGGTCAGGACAGACAGTGCGTTCACTAAAGCGCGCATCAGCGAGATCGACGGCGAACGCGTTCTGCGCGATCTCGACGCGGGCAAGGTGGTGGTGATCACGGGCTTCCAGGGTATCGATCCCGACGGCAACATCACCACGCTCGGCCGCGGCGGTTCCGACACCTCGGCGGTCGCGGTTGCGGCTGCGTTGAAGGCGGACGAGTGCCTGATTTATACGGACGTCGACGGCGTGTACACGACCGACCCGCGCGTGGTCGAAGAGGCGCGCCGCCTCGACCGCGTGACGTTCGAAGAAATGCTGGAAATGGCAAGCCTGGGTTCCAAGGTGTTGCAGATCCGCTCGGTGGAATTCGCCGGCAAATATCAGGTCAAGACGCGCGTGCTGTCGAGCCTGACCGATCCGCTCATCCCGCTCGACGCCGAAATGAAGTCGGGCACCCTGATTACTTTTGAAGAAGACGAGACCATGGAAAAAGCAGTCATCTCGGGTATCGCGTTTCAGCGCGACGAAGCTCGCATCGCCGTGATGGGTGTGCCCGACAAGCCGGGCATTGCGTATCAGATTCTCGGCCCGGTGGCGGACGCGAACATCGACGTCGACATGATCATCCAGAACCAGAGCGTCGAAGGCAAAACGGCTTTCACGTTCACGGTGGGCCGCGGCGATTATCAGCGCGCCATGGACATTCTCACGAACCAGGTGAAGGGCCACGTCCAGGCCGAGCAGGTGCTGGGCGATCCGAAGGTGTCGAAGGTCTCGGTGGTAGGCGTGGGTATGCGTTCGCACGTGGGCATCGCGAGCACGATGTTCCGCACGCTGTCGGAAGAGGGCATCAATATCCAGATGATCTCTACGTCCGAAATCAAGATCTCGGTGCTGATCGACGAGAAGTATATGGAGCTCGCGGTGCGCGCGCTGCATAAGGCGTTCGAACTGGATCAGGCGTAGCTCGACGCAAACGGCGGGCGTACACAAGCGCTACGGTCGTTGGTGTCTGTTTGTGCGGCTGCGCGAACAAAATGGCAATTCAATGACGAGATTGGCACAAAAAGCGTTCGTCAGACATTGACCTTGGCTGTTCGGCCCGCTATTATCTTGGCTTCGTCGCGCTGACTCCCTGCGCGACCGAAAGTTTGGGAGACGTGGCCGAGAGGTCGAAGGCACTCCCCTGCTAAGGGAGCATCTGGGCCAAAACCTGGATCGAGGGTTCGAATCCCTCCGTCTCCGCCAGTGATGGTGGCGAAACCCCGTAAGTCGGAAGACTTACGGGGTTTTTGTTTTGTCGGTCGCATAATGCGCGGCTTATCGTAAGAGACGTGCCCGTATGCGTTATGCCAACGTTTCGTAACCTCGTCCACGCCACGCCAGCGTGAAGAGCGCAGAATAAGCATCCACGGGTGCCTGCATTCCAGGTGTGAAGGTCCGCATCACTCGCCAGCGTATGGTCGGAGAAATCGCCCGACACAGTGGCGCGGACATAGCAGCCGGTGTAACGCCCGGCCGCCCGTGGCACGTTCCCAGCCCCACGTCGTCCAACCGCGCGAATACGGCGTCTAAGAGCCGCTTTTTTGCTAGGTGCGCCTGATTGGAGCCAGTTCAAAGGCAAGGCAGACGATCCGGCAAACCCGTCGAAACAAGGCACTGTCAATGCTCGTCAAGGTCAGTGGCACCGAAGGCTATGCGCAGGCAGCGGAAAGTCTTATCCGGCGATGGCAGAGCATCTCGTTCGCCGATCAGCACTCTCAGGTTGTACATCTGTTGCCGGACGCCCCGTCGCGCGTCCTCGACATCGGTGCGGGAATCGGAACGGATGCGGCTGCGCTAGCGGCGATGGGGCACACGGTGGTAGCCGTCGAACCGGTCGGCGAACTGCGGACTGCAGCCATCAATTTGCATCGGTCATCGCGCATCGAATGGATTGACGACAGTCTTCCCGATCTGCGCATTATTACTTCGATGAACGAAACGTTTGACGTGGTAATGCTGACCGCGGTGTGGATGCATCTCGATTATCAACAGCGGTGCCGCGCTATGCCCAACGTAAGTTCTCTTCTGCGAGACGATGGCGTGTTGATTATGTCGCTGCGTCATGGGCCCGTTCCACGCGGGCGACGCATGTTCGACGTGGCGCCAGAAGAAACCATCGAGCTTGCACGCGTTGCGGGTTTGCAAGCCGTGCTTTGTGTTGCCACTCCGTCGATCCAACAGACAAACCGCAATAGCGGAGTGACATGGACGCGACTCGCCTTCAGGAAGCGCATCACGCTTACGAAGTAGATGTGTGAGAGGTTTTTCTCCCTTACACCACGACCGCGCAGTTCATCGCGCTCAGCAAAGTCGCCGCATTGCAGGCCAATCGCCAAAGCGCCGGGTGGCAAGTCAACGCCTGCGCGCGCGTTCGCTCAATGCTGCACATAGAGCACCACAGGAACCCTTTTCGCGACACGCCGCAAGCGTTGCGGACAGCGCTTGTTCGCCCAGAGGATGCGTGTAGTTGGCTGTCAGAAGATCGTCGAATCGATGTGGTGATGGCAAGTAGTCGTCCGCAGTGGCCTGGTTGTCGGAGAGTCTGGTTGCAATCTGCAGAACCTCACGTTCGATCTCCTGAAGCAACGCTTCCGAACACTCAAGTTCAGGTGCATGACGCGAGAGCCAAAGCTGCACCGACTCTGTGAAATGCGCAAACGAGAGCCACTTCTGATCGATCTGCATGGACACCAGTTCGTGAGCGACGAGGTCGCTCAACAAAAACACTTTCATTGCCTGTCTCGTCGTTATGTGCGCCGGTGCGCCTGTCTGATCGACGAGTATCTGTGCACGAGTGCGTCGCAAAAATGGGAGGATTCTCATTTAACCGAGTGCGCACGCTATAGCGCTCTCGACTCCTGATGATCAGCCGCAGTCTGCTGATCCCTTGCGAGCCGCTTCAGATAAATCCACGGGAAGATTCCGCGCTCATGTCCGTCGTCGAACACCAGTTGCAGACCGTAGCCCGACGGCCGCGCGTCGACCAGCTTCACGTCGGGTGACGATAACGGCGTCTCTCCATCGAGCTTGCGCTTGCGACACTGTGCACACATGCACGCCGAGCGCAGCAACGCAAACGGCAACTCGCAGACCGCACCGTCCGGCCAGAGCATGAAAAGGCTCGCGCTAGCCGCGTCGATCGCCACCAGCTCAGGCGCGTTCATCATCGGCGCCCGGCGATCTGGGTCAGCGCGATACGCACTGCCTTGCGTACTTCCGGGTCCGCGTCGATTTCTGCGGCTTCAAGTGCGGTGAGCATCTGTGCATCGCTCATTTCGCCCATTTCACCGAGCGCAAGCGCGGCTTCCTTGCGCACGTTGCTAATCGGATGAGAGAGCAGGGCGGCGACGTGCGTCGCGCTCGCGGCGTCGCCGATCTGACCCAACGCGCGCAGTGCTCGCAAACGGACTTGCCAGTAGGCGTCGTCGAGTGTTTCGATCAGCGCATCGCGCGATTCGGCGGCACGCAGCTTGCCGAGCGTCGTGGCAGCTTCTTCGCGCACCTGCCAGGCGTCGTCGTGCAGGGCGGTGAGGAGCGCTGCGGTTGTCTCGGCGTGGGCCGGCGGCGCGAAGCCGAGCGCTCCTGTCGCAGCGCGCCGGATCGATGCATCCGCGTCGCCGGTCGCAATGGATGCCAACGGGCTAAGCGCAATGGAATTTTTCAACCATCCCAACACGCCGACGGCTTCGGCGCGCACGTTGGCGTCCGCGTCGGCGAGTGCCTGCAGCGCGGGTGCAAGCGCGTCCGTCACCCGGAGTTCGCGCAGCGCGCGCAACAACGCCGATCGCACGAATGGGTCCGGTTCCTTCAACCAGTCGAGCAGTATCGCGCCAGAGGACGCCTGCTTGAGTTCCGACAGGCTCTGCGCGGCGCTCGCGCGAACCTGTGTGTCACGATCGAGCAATGCGTTGCATAGGGCGTTCACCACGTCGTCGCGCTCCCATGAAGCGAGCAAACGGGCCGCCTCGGCGCGCACCTCGGGCGAGGTGTCGCGCTGCAATGCTGCGACGATGGGCGCTATCACGCAGGCATCCTCGAGATCAGCGAGTTCGATCAGCGCAATGCGGCGCACGACGGCATCGTTGTCGGCGAGCCGTGACAGCAGGGCGGCTGCTTCCCCGGCGATAGTATTCAGCGTATCGCCCAAGTGGATTGGGTCTGTCGGATTGGTCGCGTGGGACATGGATTGACGTGAATGAGGAGGAGGAACTTCGCGCATCGCTCAACGCAGAAGATACGGAATGGACACTTTCACGGCGCCCGTCGGACAATCCTGTTCGCAAGGCATGCAGTACCAGCACTCGTCGAACTGCATATACGCCTTGCCCTTTTTCATGTCGATTGCAAGCAGATCGAGTGGGCAAACATCGACGCATACAGTGCAGCCTTTTTCAGCAATGCACTTGCTTTCATCGATCGTGACGGGGGCTGAACTGCGCTGGAAAATATCGTGCGGCGTAAAAGACATCGGATTACTCCGTCAGGCGGTTGCGGGGTCGAGGGCGGGCTCGCCGATACGCAGGCTGCGATAGGCGTTGCGTTCGTTTTCGTCGAGCGCGACGATATACGGCTCGACCGCACGCTTTTCGCTCGTCATGCGGCCATTGGCGTCCTTGCGCAGATGCGTATGGCAGAACCATTGCTCATCGTCGCGCTGTGGATAGTCCACACGATGGTGGTAAAGACCCCAGCGGCTCTCGGTTCGAAAAAGCGACGCACGTGCGGCCATTTCCGCGCAATCCCGTATGGCGCGAACTTCTGCCGCGCGCATCAGTTCGTGCGGATGTGTGGCCGATATCGATTCGATATCCTCAGTGATTTCTGCAAAGCGTTGCAGGCCGATTTCCATCTTGCGTGTAACCTTCGGCGGTTGCAGGTAATCGTTGACCATGCGGCGCAACTTGTATTCGACCTGCGCTGGCGCAATACCTTTCTCGCACTTGAGCGGTGCATAAATGCGCGCGCGTTCGGCGTCGATCTGTTCTTCGTCGACGGTGCCGTGTTCGCGGCCCAATACGTACTCTGCCGCGTTGTGACCCGCGAACCATCCGTAGGTAAACGCACCGAGCATGTAGTTGTGCGGCACTGCGGCCATGTCGCCGGCTGCATAGAGGCCGGGCACGGTCGTCTCCGCGCGCGCGTTGACGTACACGCCCGACGCGCTGTGTCCGCTGCAAAAGCCGATTTCCGAAATGTGCATCTCGATCATCTGCGTGCGGTAATCGGTGCCTCGTCCTTCATGAAAGCGGCCGCGGCTCGGACGCTCGTTCGTGTGCAGAATCTCCTCGATCGTCTGGATCGTTTCTTCCGCAAGATGGTCGAGTTTCAGAAACACAGGCCCGTTGCCGCTTTGCAGTTCCTGATAGAACTCCCACATCATCTGGCCGCTCCAGTAATCGCATTCGATAAAGCGTTCGCCTTTGCCATTCGCGGTGAAGCCGCCGAGTGGGCCGGTCACATATGCGCAAGCGGGGCCGTTATAGTCCTTGATGAGCGGGTTGATCTGGAAGCACTCGAGGTTCGCGAGTGCGGCGCCCGCGTGATAGGCCATGGCGTAGCCGTCGCCGGCATTCGTCGGGTTTTCGTATGTGCCCATCAGATAGCCCGATGCCGGCAGCCCGAGCCTTCCGGCGGCGCCGCAACTCAGAATGACGGCTTTGGCACGCACCACGTAGAAGTCGGCCGTGCGGCAATCGAAGCCCAGCACGCCGCTAACGCGCCCTTGTGAGTCGGTTAATAGCCGCGTGGCGACAATGCGGTTGGTGATCGCCACGCGTGCGCGTTTAAGCTGCCTGTACAGCACTTTCTTGATGTCGTGACCCTCGGGCATCGGCAGCACGTACGAACCCATGTGATGCACTTTCTTCACCGCATAGTCGCCATTGCCGTCCCTTTCGAACTTGACGCCCCAGCGGTCCAGTTCCTCGATCGTCGTGAAACTATGGCGCGCATATGCGTACACGGCTTCCTGGTCCACGATGCCATCGTTTGCGATCGTGATCTCGCGTGTGTACTGTTCGGGCGTTGCGTGACCCGGAATCACGGCGTTGTTCAGACCGTCCATGCCCATCGAGATCGCGCCGCTGCGCTTCACGTTGGCCTTCTCGAGCAGCAAGACCTTTAACGACGGATCGCGCTCCTTCGCCTTGATCGCGGCCATCGGGCCCGCCGTTCCACCGCCGACCACTACGACGTCATAGTCGAGTACATGTGTGTTCATCGCGCCTCCATTGCGCTTTTGCTGCTCTTTTTCGGGTCTCTTTTCAGATCTTTTTTCAGGTCGTTTGCGCGGTCGATACGCAGCCGGTACTGGAAGGCGTCGCCGCGGAAGTACAGGTATTCGAAATCGACCGGCCGACCCGACGCGTCATGCGTAAGACGCTCGATACGCAACACGGGGCTGCCTTCTTCGACGCGCAATGCATCGACGATGTCGTCGTGGGCAAGTATTGCGTCGATGGACACATCGGCATGACCTAGCGGCACACCGCAGTCGTTCTCGAGGATCAGAAATATGTCGCGTGTCGTAAGGTCCGCGTTCGCGAGGCGCTTGCCGAGCGTCAGCGGAACCCAGGTCAGTTCGAGCGATACGGGCTCGCGATTGAGCAGCCGGACACGATGGATCTCGGTGACCGGCGCGCCCTCCGCGATGTTCAGGCGCGCGGCAATGTGGCGTCCGGCTTCGACGGTTCTGCAACTGCGCAGCTGGTTGACGATTTCATGGCCCATCGACGACATGGCTTCCGCAAAACCCTGCAGCGAAGCGACGTTCTGATACGCCTTGGGCTTCGAGACGAACGTGCCCTTGCCATGCACCTTGAACAGCAAGCCTTCCTTGTGCAGATCGCCGAGTGCCTGACGCACGGTGATGCGGCTCACGTCGAACATGCGGCACAGTTCGTGTTCCGACGGCATCTGCGAATGCGGCGCATAGCTGCCGTCGAGAATGCGTTCGCGCAGCACGTCCTTGATCTGCGCGTAAAGCGGACGAGGCGCGGCAGATAAGGTTGGCGAATCAGCTTGCACCGGCACGAGGGTCGTTTGCGACATTGCTCAACTTGTTATTACAAGACGATGTGCAGTCTAGTAAGACGTCGTCTCGCTTCAAACCAAGTTTTTCTGCTATGTATTTCTGGCCGCGCGGCCAGGTTATCGCGTTGGTGCGGCAGAGAAGGCGGGAAGCCGCAAAGGGCGAGGGCGCTCTGTGCTTCCGACATTTCGACATTTCGACCTTTATCGGCTCAGAAGCGTCTCGAATGTAACGACACGTAACGTCATGACGTGGCTGCGATCTTATGCATCAGTTATTACAAAGTTGAAATACGCCGCTGGCGAGCTTGCGTTATATTTCCGCCAACAACACATTCTTCCAAGGGTAATCCATGAAGTCCGCTCGTTTTGTTCCACTTGTGATCGGGGTTATCGCGTTGGGCGCGTCGAGTGCCGCCATGGCCGGCGGGGTCAACATCGGGGTCAATATCGGCATTCCCGCGCCGGTTTATGTGGCGCCGGCGCCTGTGTATGCGCCGCCGCCGCCCCCTCCGCCGCCCGTCGTGTATCAGCCCGCGCCCGTCTATTACGGCGCTCCGGCTGTCGTGATCGGCTGGCACGGGGACCGCTACTGGGACGGCCGTCGCTACTGGGCGCGCGACGACTGGTATCGTCATCATCCCCCCGGCCGTTACGACTACGGCCGCGATCACTACGATCATCGTCGCGGCTGGCATTGAACGCTGCAGGAACAGCAGTGACAACAGAAACCGCCCCAATGGGCGGTTTTTTCATGCTCGCGCGCATCGCTTGACCGGATCTGCGGAGTTGCCGTAAGCGCACAACGCTGCGCGTCAGAGGACGCTCTGAGAATGCGCCGCGCTTGCGCGGGAAAATACCGTCGCGAAGTAAATCGCGGCATATTCACAAATCGCGCGTCGGTCGCTCAAGGTGACGGTCGCGACGTCGGTTTGCTCAGGTTTATTGGGTAGAATTCCGTGACAACGCAATTGCCCACTGATCACCAAGGCGCTTATGACAACTGGCTCGCGACGGGTTTCATCGCCTCGTGCATATGAATGCGCGATTTTCAGGCCCTCGTGTGTCGGTCCCGCGCTCGCGTCCCGTTCTGTGCGCAAGGCCCGCGTCGCAATTCTGTGTGGCGCGCTGGCCGCTGCCGGCTGGTTCGCAGCGCCAGAGGCGCACGCGGTGTATGCGATCGCTCAGTACGGCGAGCCGAAATATCCAGCCGACTTCAAGCATTTCGACTACGTCAATCCGGATGCGCCGAAGGGCGGCACACTCGTGCTGGCCAATCCGAGCCGCCTCACCAGCTTCGACAAATTCAATCCGTTCACTTTGCGCGGCAACACCGCGCCCGGCGTCGACCTGCTGTTCGAGAGTCTGACGACCGGCAGCAGCGACGAAGTGGCTTCCGCGTATGGGCTGCTCGCCGACGATATCAAGGTCGCGCCGGACGGCTTGTCGACCACGTTCCATATCAATCCGCGCGCGCGGTTCGCGAACGGCGACCCGGTCACCGCGGACGACGTCAAGTATTCGCTCGACACACTGAAAAGCCCGCAGGCCGCGCCGCAATTCATGTCGATCTTCGGACAGATCGTCCGCGCGGTGGTTGTCGATCCGCACACCGTGCGGTTCGAGTTTCAGCACCGCAATCGCGAGTTGCCGTTGCTCGCCGGCGGCATGCCCGTGTTCTCGCACAAGTGGGGAATGAAGCCGGACGGCAGCCATATTCCGTTCGATCAGTTGGCGTTCGAAAAGCCGGTCACGAGCGGCCCGTATCTAATCGAGCGTTACGACAACGGACGCACGATCACATACCGGCGCAACCCGGAGTATTGGGGCGCGGCACTGCCGGTGCGTGCGGGCACATACAACTTCGATCGCATCGTCTACAAGCTGTATTCCGATAACGTCGCGCGGCTGGAGGCGTTCAAGGCCGGCGAATACGATGCCCTCGTCGAGTATGTCGCACGAAACTGGGTGCGGCGTGACGTCGGCAAGAAGTTCGACAGCGGCGAACTGATCAAGAAGGTGTTCGCGCAACACAACGGCACCGGCATGCAGGGCTTCATGTTGAACACGCGGCGACCGTTGTTCAAGGACGTGCGCGTGCGCAAAGCGCTCGATCTCGCACTCGACTTCCAATGGTTGAATCGGCAGTTGTTCTTCAATCAGTACACACGTATCGACAGTTTCTTTGCCAACACCGATCTGCAGGCCAAGGGCCTGCCGTCGCCAGGTGAACTGGCGCTGCTCGAACCGTGGCGCGCGAAGCTCGATCCGGCGGTTTTCGGACCGCCGCCGAAGCAGCCCGACACTGACCCGCCAGGCTCTCTACGTGCGAATCTGCTGCAAGCCCGCGCATTGTTGCAGCAAGCGGGATGGACGTACCGCGACGGTGCGCTGCGCAACGCAAAGGGCGAGCCGTTCGAGTTCGAGATACTCGACGACTCGGGATCGGCCGCGCAAATGGAGCCGATCGTCGCGACGTTCATTCGAAACCTGAAAAAGCTCGGCATTACCGCAACGTTTCGCGTCGCCGACTATGCCGTGTACCAGAAGCGGCTCGATGCATACGACTTCGACACGACGACGATCCGCATGCCCGACGTACAGGTGCCCGGCTCCGAGCAGATCGAGCGCTTCGGCAGCAAGGCGGCGGACACGAACGGCTCTGACAACATGATCGGACTGAAGTCACCCGCGGTCGACGCAATCCTGCGCGCGCTCGTGCAGGCGCAGACGCGCGAGCAACTGCTCGACGCGACGCATGCGCTCGATCGCGTTCTGATGCATGGCTACTACGTCGTGCCGCACTGGTACAGCGCGACGCATCGCGTGGCGTTCAAGCGCGGGCTTGCGTGGCCGTCCACGCTGCCCCTGTACTATGGAGCCGAAGGCTGGATTACGTCGACGTGGTGGTTCGCGCAACCGCAAGCAGCAACGCCGGCGCCACCGCAGTAACGCAGCCGGTCGATCTGGTCATCCGCTTCCGGCTATCGCTATTCATACCTCGCCCTCGCAACGGAAACACCCGCCATGTGGAGCTACATCCTCAAACGCCTGCTGCTGATGATCCCGACACTGCTCGGCGTGCTGACGCTCACTTTCGTCGTGATCCAGTTCGTGCCCGGCGGCCCCGTCGAACAGATGCAGCACGAACTGCGCAAGGGCGCAGAGGGCGCTGTGCCGTTCGGTCTGCGCGCGCATAACGGCGTCGACGCGCAGCAGGTCGCGCAACTGAAAGCCTTATACGGTTTCGACAAACCTCCGCTCGAGCGCTACGTGTTGATGCTCAAGCGTTTCTCGACGTTCGACCTTGGACAGAGCTATTTCCGCCATCAGAGCGTGTGGTCGCTGATCGTATCGAAGCTGCCGGTGTCCATCAGCATCGGCTTATGGACGTTCTTTCTCACGTATCTGATTTCGGTGCCGCTCGGCATCGCGAAAGCGGTGCGCAACGGCTCGCGCTTCGACATCGCGACGAGCCTCGTGGTGCTGATCGGTTACGCGATTCCGGGCTTTGTGCTCGGCGTGTTGCTGCTCGTGCTGTTTGGCGGCGGCACATTCCTGCAGCTCTTTCCGTTGCGCAATCTCACGTCGGATAACTGGGCGCAACTGAGCGTCGTGGGCAAGATCCTCGACTATTTATGGCATATCGCGTTGCCGATCACGGCATCTGTCGTCGGCAGTTTTGCGGTAATCACGATGCTCACGAAAAATGCGTTTCTGGACGAGATTCGAAAGCAGTATGTGCTGACCGCGCGGGCGAAGGGTCTCTCCGAAAAACGCGTGCTGTGGAAGCATGTGTTTCGCAACGCGATGCTGCCGCTGATCGTCGGCTTTCCGGCTGCGTTTATCGGCGCTTTTTTCACCGGCAGTCTGCTGATCGAAACGCTTTTTTCGCTCGACGGTCTCGGCTTGCTGTCGTATGAATCGGTCGTGCGGCGCGATTACCCGGTCGTACTCGGCACGCTGTACCTGTTCACGTTGATCGGTCTCGCGACGAAGCTGGTTTCCGATCTTTGCTATGTGTGGGTCGATCCCCGCATCCAATTCGAACAACTGGAGCGCTGATGAATCGAGCCCGCCTTTCAGCCGATGCAGCGGCGCGCGTCGAACCCGCGCGTGCATTCGTCTCGCCTTCGCCTGCGCGCCGTGTATGGCGGCGGTTCCGCCAGCAACGTCTGGGTTACTGGAGCCTCATCATCTTCGTGGTGGCCTTTGCCGCGAGCCTTGCGGGCCCGCTCTGGTCGAACGACAAGCCGCTCGTGGTGCGCTATGACGGCCACCTTTATTTCCCGCTCTTCAGGACCTACGCGGAGAGCACGTTCGGCGGCGATTTCCCAACGCCTGCCGACTATCTGGATCCGTACATCAAGCAGCGTTTCGACGCGCCGGGCAGCTTCGCCGTGTATCCGCCGAACCACTACTACTACGACACGCTGAACTATTTCTCAAAGGCGCCGAACCCGGCGCCGCCTTCGCGTGAAAACTGGCTCGGCACCGACGACCGCGGCCGCGATGTTTTCGCGCGACTGCTGTACGGTTTTCGCGTTTCCGTGGAGTTCGGTCTCGTGCTCACTTTCATTGGAACGATACTCGGCATTGCTGCCGGCGCCGTGCAAGGATATTTCGGAGGACGTACCGATATCGTGGGGCAGCGTCTGATCGAAATCTGGAGCGCGTTGCCGGAGCTCTATCTGCTGATCATTTTTTCATCGATCTTCGAGCCGGGTTTCATTCTGCTGATCGTGCTGCTTTCCCTGTTCGGCTGGATCGGCTTATCCGACTATGTGCGGGCGGAATTTCTACGTAACCGGCAGCAGGATTACGTGCGCGCGGCGAGGGCGATGGGTCTGTCGAACTGGCAAATTATGTGGCGGCATCTTTTGCCCAACAGCCTTACGCCGGTAATCACGTTCCTTCCGTTTCGCATGAGCGGTGCGATTCTCGCGCTAACCAGTCTCGACTTTCTCGGCCTCGGCGTGCCTTCGCCGACGCCGAGTCTCGGCGAGCTGCTCGTGCAGGGCAAGGCGAATCTCGACGCGTGGTGGATCTCGTTGTCCACTTTCGGCGTGCTGGTCGCGATGCTGTTGCTGCTCACGTTCATGGGCGACGCGCTGCGTAATGCGCTCGATACCCGCATCTCCGATGCAATGCGCGCTGGAGGCAATCAGTGACCGCTCAAACGCAAGCGCCAGGACAGCGCAAGGGGCGAGGGCACGATGGCGCCGAAGCACCGAATGCCGTGCCGTTGCTGGAACTCGATCATCTGCATGTAAGTTTCGGCGATACGGTGGCGGTGAACGACGTCACGCTGGCGATCCAGCGCGGCGAACGCGTTGCGCTCGTCGGCGAATCGGGCTCGGGAAAAAGCGTCACCGCGCTGTCGATCTTGCGTCTGCTGAGCGACGCGCAGGTCAGCGGCTCGATCCGGTTCGACGGTGAGGATCTGCTTGCGAAAAGCGAGCGTGAGATGCGCGGCATGCGCGGCTCGGACATCGCGATGATCTTTCAGGAGCCGATGACCGCGCTCAATCCGCTCTACACGGTCGGCGCGCAGATCGCGGAGACGATCGTCGTGCACGACGGCGTGTCGCCGGCGGAAGCCCGCAAGCGCGCGGTCGCGTTGCTGGGCCGCACGGGCATTCCCGAGCCGGGCAAGCGCGTGAACAGCTACCCGCACCAGCTTTCGGGCGGACAGCGCCAGCGGGCGATGATCGCGATGGCGCTGGCGTGCCGTCCGCGTCTGCTGCTTGCCGACGAACCGACTACCGCGCTCGACGTGACGATTCGCGCGCAGATCGTGGAACTGCTCCTTGAACTGCAACGCGACGAAGCGCAAAAGCGCGGCATGGCGGTGCTGCTGATCACGCACGACCTGAATCTCGTGCGCCATTTCGCCCAGCGCATCGCGGTGATGGAGAAGGGCGTGCTCGTGGAAAGCGGGCCGGTCGAGCAGGTTTTCGAGTCGCCGCAACATCCTTACACACAACGGCTGCTGGAAAGCCGGCCTCAGCGCACGGTCGTGCCGGTGCTGCCCATTTCGCCGGTGCTGCTGCAGGCCCGCGACGTTTCCGTCGATTTCAAAACCAAGGTGCCGGGGTTTGCGGGCTGGTTCCGGGCCGGGCGGTTCCGCGCGGTCGCAAACGCGAGCGTCTCGGTGCGTCAAGGCGAAACGCTCGGCATCGTTGGGGAATCGGGTTCGGGCAAGTCGACGCTCGCCATGGCCTTGCTCGGGCTGCAGCGGACCGCGCACGGCGAGATCGAGTTTCAGGGCAGGGCGCTCTCCACCTACCGCGGCGCGCAGCAGACCGCGTTGCGCTCGAACATGCAGGTTGTGTTTCAGGACCCGTTCAGTTCGCTTTCACCTCGTCAGACGATCGAGCGAATCGTCGGCGAAGGGCTGGCGCTGCACCGGCCGCAAATGACGCCGCAAGCGCGGCGCGACAGAGTGGTTGCGGTGCTGCGCGAGGTCGGAATCGACCGGACCGCGCTGCTGCGCTATCCGCATGAGTTTTCCGGTGGGCAGCGCCAGCGCATCGCCATCGCGCGGGCGCTCGTGGTCGAGCCCCAGATTCTGATCCTCGATGAACCGACCAGCGCACTCGACGTTTCGATCCAGCAGCAAGTCCTCAAACTGCTCGCCGGGTTGCAACAGAAATACAACTTGGGCTTCGTTTTCATCAGCCACGATCTGGCGGTGATCGGGGCGATGGCGCACCGCGTGGCGGTGATGCAAAACGGTTCTATCGTGGAAAGTGGAGAGGTTGAGAGAATCTTTGCGACGCCCGAGCACCCCTACACTCGAAAGCTCCTGAAAGCAGCATTGGACCGCTGATTTTTCACCCTTTCACCAATTGGGTGCGGGTCTCGATTGTATTTTTCTATTTGTTTTGACACGTGAATACTTACTGGCTAGTATCGACCAAACTTTTTTCCTTATCCCACTGATTCTTTAGCAAAAAATACCGACCAATGCAGCACAGAAATTTGACCCAGGCTTGCACGCGCGCCGTCGCCGGGATGTTCATTGGCGTCTTGATCGCAGCAGCTCCCGGCGCTTTCGCCGACGAAGTCAGCAGTTTCAATCAGAATGCCTCATTTTCGCCGAGCAACCCGGCGAATTCCTCGTCCTCCTCCAATTCGCAAACGCTCAGCAGCAACACTGACGGCGGCGCCCGTTCGTTCCTTTCCGGCATGGCCGGCAAGGCAGGCGACGTGGTTGTCGGCGCGCTGAACATGATCGGCGTTCGCTACCGCTGGGGCGGCAATACGCCTGACTCCGGGCTGGATTGCAGCGGTTTCGTGCGTTATGTGTTCCAGGACACGCTGGGCATGGCGCTGCCGCGCCGCGCTGAGGAAATGAGCCGTGTGGGCGAAAAGGTCCGCGTAAGCGACCTGAAGCCGGGCGATCTGGTGTTTTTTAACACCATGCGCCGCACGTTCTCGCATGTCGGCATCTATATCGGCGACAACAAGTTCGTGCATTCGCCGTCCACGGGCAGCACGATCCGCGTGGACGACATGGATAGCGGCTACTGGGAAAAGCGTTTCACCGGTGCACGCCGGATCGAAACGTCGTACCAGGAGGGCGAAGATCTGCGCAAACGTGTGAATGCCACGCTTGGCGGCAACAACTAATTCAGTTGCAGCGGCGCTTCAGGCAATAACAAAAAAGCCTGCTTCGTTTGAAGCAGGCTTTTGCGTTTTGGCGGGTCTGATCTCTGAGCTTACTGCGCGTGAGTAACCCTAAGCCTGCGCGCGGCTCGCGGCCAGCTTGCGTTGCAACTCCGGCATGATCTTGGAGACGGCTTCCTCACCGGCCAGAATTGCGGCATTGCGCTGCGAGAAGTCGCTGCCGCTCATGGCCGCGAGATTCGGCCGGATGACGATGTCGGCGTATTTGTCGAGCTCGTATGCCTTGATGGTCTGGCCCATGATCGTGAAGGTTTGCATGAGCACGTCGAACGAGCTGGCCGTCAGGCCGCTTTCGGGGCGCTGCGAGATATCCACGGCGATCACGAAGTCCGCACCCATCTTGCGTGCGAACGACGCCGGCACGGGGCTCACCAACCCGCCGTCCACATACTCATGCCCGCCGATTTTGACGGGCTCGAAGATCGACGGCACGCTGCACGACGCCCGCACTGCGACGCCGGTATTGCCGCGCTGAAAGAGGATCGGCTGGCCGGTTTTCAGGTCGGTCGCGACTACGCCGAGCGGCTTCGCCATCTTCTCGATCGGGCGATTGTTGAGCGTTGTGTTCAGATAATTCTGCAGCGCGATGCCTTGCAGAAAACCGCGCGTGCGAAACGGCATGGCCCAGTCGCTAATGGAGGCTTCGTCCATGTTCAGCGCCAGTTTGTTGAGCGCGAACCCGTTCATGCCTGACGCGTAGAGCGCGCCGACCACCGACCCGGCGCTCGTGCCGGCCACCAGATCGACCTGAACATTGCGCGCCTCTAGCGCCTTGATCACGCCGATATGCGCGAAGCCGCGCGCAGCGCCGCCGCCTAGCGCAAGGGCGACCCGAATGGGCCGTTGCGGCTTGTCGAGCGGCGGCGTGTTCGTGGTAGGCGTGGCGGTGGCCGGGCTCGACGACGACACGCCGTCGATTTTGCTGCCCGCGGTGGTACAGGCGGCGAGTACCGCGGAGGCGGCCGCAAACGAAAAATTGCGACGGCCGTAACGAGGCGACGAAGGTTTCAACGAGTTCTCCAGCAACGGCGCGTGGGGCACGCGGGGCGCGTACGGCGCGAGTAGCCACTTTTCGCCGCGCTCAGGCAAAGGTCAGGGCAAATGCAAATACCGGTTCAATGCGCGGATGGCGGCGTCTCCGCTCCAGCGCGCGCACATCATAAATCAAAGCGGCGCGCGCGCGGCGACCGGTAATGAAACGTTGCACAGCCACTGGCCGTGGCCGTCAATAGCCCGTTCGGACGAGGGCGGGCCCCGCGCTCACGAAAGGTATAATTCGACATTCGCTTCAATTCCTTCGTGTCCATGCACGGCAGCTGTCCTGCCGTATGGGCGCGGTTCGCTGCCGCGCTTTACGGGCGATGCTTGTCCTGCGTCGGCGCCAGTTTTCGAGTAACCGCTAATGACCACCTCCGTTCGTACCCGTTTCGCACCGAGTCCCACCGGCTTCATTCACCTCGGCAACA
This sequence comes from Paraburkholderia sp. SIMBA_053, assembly GCF_046534895.1. Classification (NCBI taxonomy): domain Bacteria; kingdom Pseudomonadati; phylum Pseudomonadota; class Betaproteobacteria; order Burkholderiales; family Burkholderiaceae; genus Paraburkholderia; species Paraburkholderia sp. SIMBA_053. Next base: position 376,440 of record NZ_JAWRXU010000002.1, read on the forward strand.
TTCGCTCCGCGCTCTACCCGTGGGCGTTCGCGCGCAAGATGAAAGGGACCTTCGTGCTGCGGATCGAGGACACCGACGTGGAGCGTTCCACGAGCGAATCCGTGGATGCGATTCTCGAAGGCATGGAATGGCTCGGCCTCGATTTCGACGAAGGTCCGTACTACCAGATGCAGCGCATGGACCGTTATCGCGAAGTGCTGAAACAGATGCAGGACGCGGGGCTCGTCTACCCGTGCTACATGTCGACGGAAGAACTCGACGCGTTGCGTGAGCGTCAGCGCGAAGCCGGCGAAAAGCCGCGCTACGACGGCACATGGCGCCCGGAGCCGGGCAAGGTGTTGCCTGAGCCGCCGGCCGGCGTGCAGCCGGTGCTGCGCTTCCGTAATCCGCTCACTGGCGTGGTGGCCTGGGACGATGCGGTGAAAGGGCGCATCGAGATATCGAACGAGGAGCTGGACGACCTCGTCATCGCGCGGCCGGACGGCACGCCGACCTATAACTTCTGTGTGGTGGTCGACGATCTGGACATGCGCATTACGCATGTGATTCGCGGCGACGACCACGTGAATAACACGCCGCGGCAGATCAACATTCTGCGGGCGCTCGGCGGCGAAACGCCGGTGTACGCGCACTTGCCGACCGTGCTCAACGAGCAGGGCGAGAAGATGAGCAAGCGTCATGGCGCGATGAGCGTGATGGGTTACCGCGACGCCGGCTATCTGCCGGAGGCGGTGGTCAATTATCTGGCGCGCCTTGGCTGGTCGCATGGCGACGCTGAAATTTTCTCGCGCGAGCAGTTCGTCGAATGGTTCGATCTCGAGCATCTGGGCAAATCCCCGGCGCAATACGACCACGACAAGCTGAACTGGCTGAACGCGCATTACATCAAGGAAGCGGATAACGGGCGCCTCGCCGGACTTGCACGGCCGTTCCTCGCGGAACTGGGTATCGACGAGGCCACCATCGCTCAAGGCGCCGATCTGACGGCAGTCGTGGGCTTGTTGAAGGACCGCGCGTCGACAGTCAAGGAGATCGCGGAGAACGCGGCGATGTTCTATCGCACGCCCACTCCCGACGCCGACGCATTAGCGCAGCATGTGACGGACGCAGTGCGCCCGGCGCTCGCCGACCTCGCGGCCGCGCTGAAGACGGTGGAGTGGACCAAGGAGGCGATCGCCGCTGCGCTCAAAACGACGCTCGGCACGCACAAGCTGAAGATGCCCCAACTGGCAATGCCGGTCCGACTGCTCGTGGCCGGCACGACGCATACACCGTCGATTGACATGGTTCTGATGCTGTTCGGTCGCGACGTGGTCGTCAGTCGTATCGAAAAGGCGTTGGCATGAGGCGCGGTAGGGCCAACAAGTGGTCCTGAGTGCATTCGCGGATGCATTGAGATTGTTTGCATGCGACTTCGGAAAAAGTCGCATGCAATTGCTCAAAGGGTATTTACAAAGCGCAGAATGGCCTCTAGAATCTCGTTTCTGTTCTGCAAGGGGGTATAGCTCAGCTGGGAGAGCGCTTGCATGGCATGCAAGAGGTCAGCGGTTCGATCCCGCTTACCTCCACCATCAGAGCAGAAGAGCAGAGTGAAGTCGTTCCGAAGCGTGGAACCTGTAGCAAAAAAGACTTCACAAGCAGCAGTATCGTAGTTAAAATAGCGGTCTTCGCAGTTGACGGAACAACTATCTAGCAGTTAGCGTTGCGCTAGTTAGTCCGAATCAGCGGCGAGTAAAAGACATGTCTGAAAAGATTATGTCCCCTTCGTCTAGAGGCCTAGGACATCACCCTTTCACGGTGAGTACAGGGGTTCGAATCCCCTAGGGGACGCCAAACATCAGCGTCGCTTTAGTGTTCGGGTTAATCCCCGATTTGCAGTAAAGCAGCGCAGCTTGCAGAGAAATAACCGACGCTCGCAAGCCAGGGTGTGAAGACTGGAGTGGTAGTTCAGTCGGTTAGAATACCGGCCTGTCACGCCGGGGGTCGCGGGTTCGAGTCCCGTCCACTCCGCCAGACAAAGCCCGTTCATAAACACTTGAACGGGCTTTTTCATTAAAGGTGTAAGCAGTACGTTGTCCCCTTCGTCTAGAGGCCTAGGACATCACCCTTTCACGGTGAGTACAGGGGTTCGAATCCCCTAGGGGACGCCAAAAAATCGGCGTCGTTCGGTTAGAAGTTGAACGGTGCTGCCGGTAAGCGAGTGCAGCTTGTTTGCCTGGTGTCAAAATCTGGAGCGGTAGTTCAGTTGGTTAGAATACCGGCCTGTCACGCCGGGGGTCGCGGGTTCGAGTCCCGTCCGCTCCGCCAGATTTAAAAAGCCCACTTCGTAAGAAGTGGGCTTTTTTGTTTCCGCTGACGGTCCCGCCTGGATATGCTCGGGACAAACAGCCATTGCCAGCGTGCGCGGCCTGTTTTACCGTTGATCCGACTTCTCTTCGCCGTGCTGCCATGTTCGATCCAACCGAAGCTCCGTCATCGTTCCATCTGCGTAAAGCCAGCATGGATGATTTCGAGTTCGCCGAGGCGCTGACTCACAGCAACATGGGTGGCTATTATCAGCGCCATCATCTCGTCTGGCGCGGCGATCTGTTTCTGGGCAGTTGGCGCGAGTCGGAGAATTTCATCCTCGAAATGGACGGCAAGCCGATTGGCGTGCTGCGCATCACGCAGGAAGGCGATTCGCTTCATATCCGCGACGTGCAGATTGCCGAGGGATACCGGCGGCTCGGCGCGGGCACCTATCTGCTGGATATGTCGCACCAATGGGCGCGCGAGCGCGGCCTGCGCGAACTGCAATTGCGTGTGTTCGTCGACAATCCCGCGGCGCGGCTCTATCAGCGCAAAGGCTACAAGTTGGCCGGCCCGCGGCTTGCCCAGTTGGGCGCGATCCGTCATCTCGCTCGGCGAGTTTGAGCCGCCAGGCGGCGGTTTAGCGATCCGCGTCGCTCGCCGCGTCCGCGCGGTTCCGTGCGACCGGACCGTCTACGTCGTTGATTTGCGGATCGTCGCGGTCTCCTCCGTTTTCCAGCCGATGCTCCGAGCCCCGCTCGATAAACGCGCGCGGGCTTTCGCCAAACGCCCGCCTGAACATCGCGGAAAAGGCGCTCTGACTCTGATAGCCCAACTCCTGCGCGACATGCGACAGTGGCCGTCCCTGACTCAGCAGCGGAATCGCCCGCGCGAGAATCGCCTGTTGCCGCCATTGAGAGAAACTCACGCCAAGCTCCTGACGAAAGAGACGCGCGATCGTTCGCGTACTCGCTCCTACGCTCGCCGCCCACTGTTCGAGTGATTCGCCCGGCGCCGGATCCGCGATTACCGCCTCGCATAGCGCGCGCAGCCGCTTTTCGTTCGGCATTGGCACCGATAGCGGCAGTGGCTCCGAACGGGTTAGCTCATCAATCGCAAGCGCGCCGAGCAACTGCTCGCGCGCGGGCGAGATGCCGGGCGTGTCCAGCGCGGCAATCACTTCGCGCAGCAGATTCGAGACTTCGACCACGCGTGGGGCGTCGAGCCCGGCAGGCGCCGTGCTTTCGGTGATGTACAACGTGCGCAGGAACGCGTCTTCGACGGCCACGACTTCATGCGTGACATGCGGCGGCACCCAGATCGCGCGAGAGGGCGGCACCATCCACGTCGTGCCAGTTGTCGCCACCCGCAGCACGCCGCGCGATGCATACGCAACCTGCGCCCACGCATGCGTATGACGCGCGAAGTGAGAACCCATCGGCATGGGTCGCGAGCGCACGCGAATCGGATGCGTGTCGTTCGGCTGAAACTCTGGCGGAGTGTCGGTCAAGCTGACGAAGCTGGACCGGTCCGAGCCGGCGTACGGAGTCATGGCAAAAGTCGATCCACGGAACAAAACGCTGCGGGTACGAGGCCCGAACCCGAGCGGATTCTCATTGTAGAGCGTGCATGGTGTTGGACGTTGCATAATGTCCGATCGACCGACGACCTATTCGAGGAGCACCAACCACGATGCAAACCGTCTTTGTATATGGCACGCTGCGGGCGGGCGAAGTGAACGACATCCGCGAAGCCGCGGCTCGCAACGAAATAGCGGAGCCGAATCTGCTTGGCACGGCCACGGTTCGCGGCCATCTGTTCGACTTCGGTTCGTACCCGGGACTCGTTGTCGATGAACAGGGCGTAGACGTAACCGGCGATGTCTACGAAATTGACGACGAACTCGTCGCCGTGCTCGACGAGATCGAAGCGGTGTATCCCGGCGTCGAAGATCGCTTTCTGGCCCGGGAAGTGATGGTGAAAGTGGACGGCAACGTCGTGAACTGTCGCTTCTATCCGGTCACGCCTCACGCGGTGAAGGGCCTGCCGGAAATCAAGTCCGGCGATTGGGTCGAGTATCGCGCCACGCGCTGACGCGGCCGCCGCGCTCTCGCATGTGCTGATGCGCCCGTATGCGCGTTCCCGCGCATAAGAAACGGCCCGCCAGGCATGCGCCTGACGGGCCGTTCGCTCGATCAATCGTCGCACGCACTCGTCGTTACAACACGACAAGCGTTCGCGCTCAGATTTCTTCGTAAAGCGGCAGCGTCAGAAAGTCGGTGAACTGCTCGGACGTCGACATCTCTTCGAAGATCTGAGCCGCGCGTTCATACGGTTTCGTATCGCCACCGACCGCCTGCTTCACCTTGTCGAGTTCTTGCACGGCGAGTTCACGCACCAGCTCGGCCGTTACCTTGCGGCCATCGTCGAGCGTGCCCTTCGGCGAGCGAATCCACTGCCATACCTGCGAGCGCGAAATTTCCGCGGTAGCGGCATCTTCCATCAGATTGTGGATCGGCACGCAGCCGTTGCCAGCGAGCCACGAGCCGAGGTAGTGAATGCCGACGTTGATGTTGTTGCGCAGACCGGCTTCGGTGATCGGCGCTTCCGGACGGAAGTCCATCAGGTCCGTGGCAGTGACGAGCACGTCGACGCGTTGCTTGCCGATCTGGTTCGGCTTGTCGCCGAGCACCTTGACGAATTCTTCCATCGCGATCGGCACGAGACCCGGGTGAGCGACCCAGCCGCCGTCATAGCCGTCGCCAGCATCGCGCGCCTTGTCCGAGCGCACGCCGGCCATTGCCTTGTCGTTCGCGGCCGCATCGTTCTTGATCGGAATCAGCGCGCTCATGCCGCCAATGGCCGGCGCATTGCGGCGATGGCACGTCTTCAGCAGCAACAGCGCATACGCGCGCATGAACGGCGCGGTCATCGTGATCTGCGAGCGGTCTGCGAGACAGAAATCGCGGTCGGACTTGAACTTCTTGATCGCGGAGAAGATGTAGTCCCAGCGGCCTGCGTTCAGCCCCGAGCTATGTTCCCGCAGCTCGTACAGAATTTCGTCCATCTCGAACGCGGCAAGAATGGTTTCGATCAGCACCGTCGCGCGAATCGTGCCGCGCGGCACGCCGACCGCTTCCTGCGCCGCGACGAAGATGTCGTTCCACAGGCGCGCTTCGAGATGGCTTTCCATCTTCGGCAGATAAAAGTACGGGCCCGAGCCGCGCGCGACCAGCTCCTTTGCGTTGTGCACCATGAAGAGCGCGAAATCGAAGATGCCGCCCGACACGCGCTTGCCGTCCACCTTCACGTGCTTTTCGTCGAGATGCCAGCCGCGCGGACGCAGGATCAGCGTGGCAACCTTGTCGTTCAACTTATAGCTCTTGCCGTTCTGCTCGAGCGAGATGGTGCGGCGCACGGCATCTTTCAGGTTCACATGGCCGGTGATCTGGTTGTCCCAGCTGGGCGCGTTCGAATCCTCGAAATCGGTCATGTACGAATCCGCGCCCGAGTTCAGCGCGTTGATGATCATCTTGCGCTCGACCGGACCGGTGATCTCCACGCGGCGGCATTTCAGATCTTCAGGCAGCGGCGCAATGGTCCAGTCGCCGTCGCGTACGCTCTTCGTCGCGGCGAGAAAGTCGGGACGCTCGCCGGCGTCGAGCCGTTTCGTGCGTTCCGTCCGCGCCTGCAACAACTGCTGACGACGCGGCTCGAACGTGCGATGCAATGCGGCGACGAGTTCGAGCGCTTCGCGTGTGAGGATCGTTTCATAGCCCGGCTTGATTTCAGCGGTGATTTCCATGCCCTGCGGCAGCGACAACGATGACAGCGGATTCGCCATGTTTTCTCCTTGGTCGGTCAGATTGCAAGATGCAAAGTTGAAATGCAGCGGTAGTTGATTCAGTAGATTCAGTTGATTCAATGAGTTGCGACAGGGGAGCTTCATGCGCCGGGGCTGTGGCGTATGCGGCTCGCTGTGGTGTGGGCGCGTCCGGCAGATGTGACGGTCTTCAAAAAAGCCAATAGATCGCTCATGCCCGCGCCCGTGCCGTGCGGCGTCACGCCCAGTTCTTCGAGGGGAGCGTTTTGCCGGTTGAGCCAGAACGTCGTGAAGCCGAACCACGTTGCGCCGGCGACGTCCCAGCCATTCGACGACACGAAGACGATCTCGCGCGGAAGCACGTCGAAGGCCTGAGGGCCGAGCGCATAGGCGGCGGGCGCGGGTTTGTATGCGCGTACGGCATCGACGGAAAGCACATGGTCGAACAGGCCGCTCATGCCCGCGCTCTTCACCGCGACGTCGAGCATTTGAGGGTTACCGTTCGACAGAATCGCGAGGCCGGGGCGCGAACCGCCTGACGTGCCTACTGCAGAGGCCGGCCCGCGTGAGGCTCGGGATGCGGATGCCGGCGACAGCCCGGAGGTAGTGGCAGACGTAGACACAGACGCCGAGTCCCTTAGCAAACGCAGCGTTGGCACCGCGTCGGGGAACGCGGACAGGCACGCGTACTCATCCATCAGACGCTTTTCAGCAGTACGGCCGAGCGTGAGTTGAAGTTTTTTCGCAGAGAAGCGCAGCGCGTCGAGCGTGATGTCCCAGAACGGCCGGTAGTGCGCAGCGTCGCCGCCGGCATCGGCCAGCGTGCGCAACTGCGTGTATTCGATCTGTTTCTGACGCCACAACTGCGAGAGTGCGTCGCCGTGTCCGGGGAACAACTGCTCCGCGGCAGCGATCACCGAATGCACGTCGAAAAGCGTGCCGTAGGCGTCGAAAATCACTGCTTTGGGAGAGAGTGTCGTTGTGGCCGACATTGCCGTGCGCTCCTGTCAGAGGTCAGGACGGATTGTATTAGGGCTGCTGTGCGCTAAAAAAGAGGGCAAAGATCACTTGATCTTTTACTTTCATCCACCTAATCTGACGCGCTCCGGCCAACTTCGCCGCGCTAGCGGCGTCCTTCCATGGACCGTTTCAAGCAGATCGAGACCTTCGTCACTGTCGCCGCGAAAGGCAGCCTGTCTGCCGCGGCGCTTGCAGAAGGCGTGGCGCCCGCGATCATCGGACGGCGAATCGATGCGCTCGAAGAACGCCTTGGCGTCAAATTGCTGGTGCGCACGACACGCAAGATCACGCTGACCTTCGAAGGCTCGGCATTTCTCGAAGATTGTCAGCGCATCATTCATGACATGCAGAACGCCGAGGCGAGCGTGTCGGCGGGCGGCGTCAAGGCGAGCGGCCACTTGCGGCTCTCCGCGCCGGCCGGTTTCGGGCGCCGCCACGTCGCGCCGCTGGTGCCGGCGTTCACGGTCGCGCATCCGGATGTTTCGATCACGCTCGATCTGTCGGACCGGCTCGTCGATCTGGTCAACGAAGGTTTCGATTGCGCAGTGCGGCTCGGCGAATTGCCCGATTCGTCGCTGGTGTCGCTCAAACTCGGCGAAAACCGGCGTGTGTGCGTGGCATCGCCTTCGTATCTGAGCCGGCGCGGCGCGCCGCATAGCCTTGCGGATCTTGCTCGGCACAATTGTCTCGCGCTCGGTGCAAGCGCCAACCAGCAGCGCGGCTGGATGTTCCAGCAGGCCGATAAGGTCGTATCGATCAAGGTGTCCGGCACGATGGAATGCTCGGACGGCGCCGTGCTGCACGAGTGGTGTCTCGAAGGCCACGGCCTCGCATGGCGTTCGTGGTGGGAAGTGGGCGCGGACATCGCGGCAGGGCGCCTCGTAAGCGTGCTCGACGAGTTTGCCGCGCCGCCCATTGGCATTCATGCGGTGTTTCCTCAGCGCCGCCATTTGCCGTTGCGAGTGCGGCTTTTCCTGGATTTTCTCAAGCATACGTATGGCCTTCCGGAGTACTGGGGCTGACGCGTCGCAACGGGTTTTCCATACTCGGACAGACCCTCAATAACGGTTGGCGACAGGTATCCACGACCTACAATTCTTTTGAGGCCAGCACGCGAAGCCTCGGCCGGCGCTGACGCATGGTCCATTCACGAGCCTGAAAAGTGTGGCAATGCCGCGCCGAACGAAGGCGAGAGGGCAGCCGGACACGGATACGGAGGGCACATGTTCAAGCACATTCTCGTTCCGACCGATGGTTCAGATCTCTCGCGCAAGGCGATGGCCGGCGCGATCGACCTCGCGCAGGCGGTCGGCGCGCGCATCACCGCCTACGCATGTCTGCCGCAATATCCGTATGCGCCGTTCTCCGACATCGTTGTCGAACCGCCGTCCGAGTTTCTCGAACGCAGCGAACGCGAAGCGCAACAACATCTGCGCGAAGTGGAGCTTGCCGCGAGCCGTGTCGGAGTAGTCGTCGACAGGCGCACCAGCGTGCATCCGGCGCCTTATCTCGGCATAATCGAAGCGGCGGAGCGGGGCGCATGCGACGTGATCTTCATGGCCTCCCACGGACGTCGCGGTCTCGGCAGCCTGCTGATCGGCAGTGAAACGCAACGGGTGCTCACGCATACCAAAATCCCGGTGCTGGTGTACCGCTGAACTTCGGAGACGTTACGGTTTCGCAGCCTTGCGGCTCGCAGCTCCAGCGGAAAACGCGCCGGCAGTCAGCCGGCGCGTCGTCCCATTCGCCGCACAATGATTTGTGCTGGCTTTCTGTCTAGCCCCCGCCTTGCGAGAACCCGCCATCGCCCCGCATTGATATGCGGATACGGCGATGGCGAGACTCCTCCCTGTCGACGGCGACCCCCCGGCAAAACCGCTTCGCCGTTGTTCCGCCGTCTGTCTGCCTTACGTTTCGCGATCGGGCCGCGAGGCCGTTACGCGACTTTCTTGTCGAAGAACTGTTCGTCTTCCGTCGAGCCGTGCAACGCGGTGGTCGATGCTTCGCGCTCGACCGTTTGCGTGACCGCGTCGAAGTAGCCGGTGCCCACTTCGCGCTGATGCTTGACCGCGGTGAAGCCCTTTTCCGCTGCCGCGAATTCGGCCTGCTGCATCTCGACGAACGCCGTCATCTGATTGCGGGCATAGCCGTGCGCGAGGTTGAACATCGAGTAGTTCAGCGCGTGGAAGCCGGCCAGCGTGATGAACTGGAACTTGTAGCCCATCGCGCCCAGTTCGCGCTGGAACTTGGCGATGGTCGCGTCGTCCAGGTTCTTCTTCCAGTTGAACGACGGCGAGCAGTTGTACGACAGGAGTTGATCCGGGTACTCCTTGTGGATGGCGTCGGCGAATTTCTTCGCGAACTCGAGGTCCGGCTTGCCCGTCTCGCACCAGATCATGTCGGCGTAAGGAGCGTAAGCGAGGCCACGCGAAATGGCCTGTTCGAGGCCCGGCTTCGTGCGGTAGAAACCTTCGACAGTGCGCTCGCCGGTCAGGAACGGCTTGTCGTTTTCGTCGACGTCCGACGTAATCAGGTCGGCTGCTTCCGCGTCAGTGCGAGCGAGCAGCACGGTCGGCACGCCCGACACGTCCGCGGCGAGACGCGCAGCTGTCAGCTTGGCGACGTTTTCGCGCGTCGGCACCAGCACCTTGCCGCCCATGTGACCGCACTTCTTGACCGACGCGAGCTGATCTTCGAAGTGCACACCTGCCGCACCGGCTTCGATCATCGCCTTCATCAGTTCAAACGCGTTCAGCACGCCGCCGAAACCGGCTTCGGCGTCCGCGACGATCGGCGCGAAGTAGTCGATGTAGCCTTCGTCGCCCGGGTTCTTGCCTTCCGACCACTGGATCTGATCGGCACGCGTCAACGTGTTGTTGATGCGCTTGACGACGAGCGGCACGGAGTTCGCCGGGTAAAGCGACTGATCCGGGTACATTTCGCCGGCCACGTTCGCATCGCCCGCGACCTGCCAGCCCGACAGGTAGATGGCTTTCAGACCCGCCTTCACCTGCTGCATTGCCTGGTTGCCGGTCAGCGCGCCGAGGGAATTGACGAACGGCTCCGTATTCACGCTATGCCAGAGCTTTTCCGCGCCGCGCTTGGCGAGCGTGTGCTCGACCTGCACCGAGCCGCGCAGACGGATCACGTCCTCGGCGGTGTAGCTGCGCTTGACGCCTTTCCAGCGCGGATCGGTTTCCCATTGCTGCTGAAGTTGGCGGGCTTGTTCTTCGCGCGTCGTCATAATATTCTCCTTGGTTGCCTGAAATGGATGATCAAATCTGTCTTCGTCGAAGCGGTTGGCCTTGAAGGCGTTCCGTTTCCCGAACTCTTATATAAGAGTCTAGGCAAATCCATGGAGACACAACAGCGGCCTGCGCGCGATTTTCCGATATTTATTCCTTATAAAAATCAAAAACTTATATGTTTCGTTCCGCATTAAGAAACGATTTTTCCCATCTTGCAATTGCCATGTTGTGCCGTGCAGCACGATTTTTTACGACGCAAAAAATTTTTGCACATCGTGAAATTTGGGAGGTGATGGGAGTGCGGGCGAAAAAAAACCGGTGCATGAGCACCGGTTTTTCGTTTGACCCGACGACAGCGCAAGGCTGCGGGGTCTGTAAAACTAGGTCTAGCTGCTGCCAGACAGGCGCGCCCGTCGCATTGAAGCGGCCAAAGGAGCTTGCTGGCCGCGCGCGCTAGCGCGCTTTAGCTGCCGCGACGCGCGGTACGCGGGCCGTCGCTGCGGCGTGCGCCGTAGCCGCCGTCACGGGAGCCGCCGTAGCCTTCACGCGAACCGCCGCCGAAGCCGCCGTCACGCGAACCGCCGCCAGCCGACTTGCCGGCCCAACCGCCGCCGGTGCCGCTGCGCGAGCTGCTGCCGTTACCGGCCGGCTTGCCCGAGCCGCTGCCAAAGCGGCGTCCGCCGCCATTGCCGCCGCCCGGACGGCCACGGCCGCCAAAGCCAGGACGGCCGTTACCAGACGGAGCCGACTTGCGCGGCTCGAAGCCAGCGACGACGTTGACCGGCAGCGGAGTACGGACGAAGCGCTCGATGCGCTTCAGTGCGCCCTGTTCGGCGTGATGCACGAGGCTCACGGCGATACCCGAGCGACCGGCACGGCCAGTGCGGCCGATACGGTGCACGTAGTCTTCGGCGAACTTCGGCAGGTCGTAATTGAACACGTGCGTGATGCCCGGAATGTCGATACCGCGAGCGGCGACGTCCGTTGCGACCAGCACGCGAACGCGACGCTCGCGCAGTGCCTTGATCGTGCGATTACGCGCGCCTTGCGGCAGATCGCCGTGCAGTGCCGCCGATTCGAAACCAGCGTCAGCAAGACGGCCGGCCAGTTGGTCCGCGTCCATCTTGGTCGCCGTGAAGACGATAGCCTGGTCGAGGCCCGCGTCGCGCAGCAGATGGTCGAGCAGACGGTCCTTGTGATCGCGGTCGTCGACGTAATGAACGGTTTGCGCGATGTTGGTGCGCTGTTCGAGGCGCTGGACGATCTCGATACGCTCCGGATCCTTCAACAGGCGGCCGGTCAGCGAACCGATCTTGCCGTCGAGCGTGGCCGAGAAGAGCATGGTCTGACGCGTGGCCGGCGTGGCCGCGACGATCGTCTCGATGTCTTCGATGAAGCCCATGTCGAGCATGCGGTCAGCTTCGTCGAGCACGAGAATCTGCAATTGCGACAGATCGATACGGCCGCGTTCCAGGTGGTCGATCAGACGGCCCGGCGTGGCAACCAGGATTTCCGGGTTCTTTGCAAGCAGCATCAGCTGCTGGCCATAGGCGACGCCGCCCAGAATGCTGACGGTGCGCAGGCGCTTCAGATGCTTGCCGTACGTAGCAGCGGCGGTGGTGACCTGCATCGCGAGTTCGCGGGTCGGCGTCAGAACCAGCATGGTCGGACGGGCAACCGGTTGCGGGCGGCGCGTGCGTGCGCCGTCGGCCGGACGCGGTTCGCGCGGCTGGCTGGCTTGCGCCTTCTGCAATTGCGAGAAACGTTCGATGGCCGGCAGCATGAAAGCGGCGGTCTTGCCCGAACCGGTCGGGCTCGAAACCAGCAGGTCGCGACCGGCGATGCCAGCAGGAACTGCGCGTTGCTGAACCGGCGTCGGGTTCTGGTAGCCAGCGGCGGTCAGCGCGGAGACGACATCCGCGGACAGGCCGAGCGACGCGAACGTCGGACCGGCGGGCGCGGCGGCTTCAGCGGCGACGGCCGGCGCGGCAGCGACGGCTTGCACGGGTGCGTCGGCGAGACCGAGGGCTTGGTCGGCGATGGCGTTCAACGGGCTGCTGGGGGTATTGCTCGAAGTCATGAGAATCCTTGAAACACAGGGAATTAAAACGTCGGCGCCAATCGGCATACCCAAGTCGTCGGATTCAGCGAGCAAAGAAGCAGCGAGCAAATCGAAAAACGGGGGCAACTCGCAACAATAAAGGCGAGTTTTTCGTTAGAAGCTGTATCGGATGCGACAGGCCAACATTGGCTTGCCGCCAGCCTGGGACATGATCGCCCGTAGGGGGCTAGGCAGGAGGGGACAGGTTCTAAACTGGATTGGAGCTAAACGCTACGAGGCGCTGCGCCGCAAAGGCCGATAATGAAAAACCGGGCAAAGCAGTGAAGCGCAGGCAACATTGTATAGGTATTTGTTGCACTGCGCCACTGTTAAGACATTTCCTGGCGCGACTCTCGCGCTTGAGATCGCGCGACGCTCCGCTGCGAGCGGCTCGGCGTCAATTGCACTTTACGCGGACGCGCCGCTCTTCAGCGATTCGACCAGTTCCACGTACTGTTGCTTGGCGGCGTCCTGCGCAGTGCCCTTGAGCGCCGCCCACGCGTCGTACTTGTATTTGCCGACGATATCCGTGAAACCCGGCTTGTCGCCTTGAACGTCGCCTTCGCTGGCTTGCTTGTAGAGGGCGTAGAGGCGCAGCAGTGTGAGGTTGCCCGGACGCTCCGGCAGTTGTTTGACGTCTTCCTGGGCTTGGGTGAATTGCGTGTCGAGGTCCGTCATCGTCGTGCTCTCCGGCGGGATGGTTAGGTGGCCGACGATCATAGCAATTGCATGCCACGGCGTGGCCGAGGGCTTATTCCAAACGCGAGCCACGTGCGAGCAGAGGGAGTGCGCACCAGTTTTGTATCGGTGGTCGCGCTAGCGTGGACCTCGTCATCACAACGCGCGTTGCAGCCGAGCCCAAACCGCATCCGCGCGCGGCGCCGATTACAATACGGTCCATGACTCAAACAGTGCTTCTTGCCCTCGATACTTCCACCGAATTCTGCTCGGTAGCGCTTCTGTCTGCCGCCGACGCCGGTGCAGCGGGCCACGCGCGCGCCGAGTCGCGTGTGTGGGTCCGTCACGAGCAGACGGGCGCCGTGTCCACCACCCGCCTGCTGCCTGCAATCCGCGAACTTTTCGACGAAGCCCGCCTGACCCTCGCCGACTGCAACGCCATTGCGTTCGGTTCAGGTCCCGGCTCGTTCACCGGCCTTCGCACGGCGACTGGCGCCGCGCAGGGGCTGTCGTTCGGCCTCGATCTGCCGGTGGTGCCGGTCAGCACGCTGCTGGTTTGCGCGGAGAGTGCGCGGCGCCGCAATCCGGCCGCTACGCGCGTGCTGGCGGCGCTCGACGCCCGCATGGACGAAATCTACTGGGCCGACTACGCGTGGGACGAGGTTGACGGCGAATGGCGCACCGTTCAACCTGCCTCGCTCGATACGCCCGAGCGGCTCGTGTTGCCCGACGAACCGTTCACGCTCGCAGGCAACGCCGCCGCGGCCTTCGGCGCGCGGCTGCCGGCGCTCGCAGCCGCCCGGACCGTCGATCATGAAGCATTGCCGCATGCGCTGCCGCTCGCGTACGCCGCGTTGCGTGCGTTCCACGCGGGCCGCACGGTCCCGGCCGATCAGGCCGCGCCCGAGTACATCCGCAACAAGGTCGCGCAAACAACGGCCGAGCGCACCGCGGAAAAGGCCGCCAAGGCGGAGCAGGCCGCGGCGCTCGCTCATCACGCCGAGCCTCGCGAGGGACGGCAATGAGCGGCGTGCTGCTGGCGGACCGCTACATGTCGCCCATGACCGAAGGCGACCTCGACGAAGTGGCCGCCATTGAAAAGCTCGCCTATGAATCCCCCTGGAGCCGCGTCAATTTCGGCGACTCCCTGCGCAACGGCTATTTCGGTGTCTGTCTGCGGCATGTGACGGGTACGCTGATCGGCTATTGCGTGCTGATGCCGGTCGTCGACGAAATGCATCTGCTGAATCTGTGCGTGACGCCCGCCGCTCAAGGGGCGGGCGCAGGACTCGCGCTACTGCGGGAAGCCGTGCGCATTACCCGCGCCGAGAAACTCGACGGTTTGCTGCTGGAGGTGAGGCCGTCGAATCATCGCGCCATCCGGCTCTATGAGCGTTTCGGCTTCGCGTCGATCGGCCGGCGCAAAAACTATTATCCGGCGCGGCATCGCAGCCGGGAGGACGCCATCGTGATGCGTTTATCGTTTGTCAGGGAGGGCGCGGATGGCGCTGCATGAATCAGTACTGGAAGAGTTCGGGCTCGCGCCGCGCTGGGTGCGTCGCGGGATGGCCGCGACGCCGGAAGCCGCTGACGAACCCGGCGCGGAGCAGGGCGCCGACGCGCCGCGCCCGCACGGTGCAAGCGACCTCACGCGGCTCGATGCGCGCGAGCCTTCTTCGGTCGGATTGACGCCGCAGACGTCGCACACGCCGGCTATGCGCGCGGCAGAGCCGTCGCGACAAGCCGACGACGAGCAGATGCAGACGCCGACGCAGACGCGGATTGGAAACGATGCGCGAGGTCTCGAAACACAGCGGTCCCAGCCGGAAGCGCAACTGAATGATTCGCAGCAGGCCGAGCCGCTTGAGCGTGCTGAACAGTCCGCGCGCCGCTCAGATCAATCGGCAAATGGCGCGGAGCCGGCGCAGCAGCGCGCGCCACGTGCCGCCGAAAGCCGCAATCCGGCTAGCGCGAGCGCCGAGCCGCACATGCCGGAGTCGTCGTCATTCGACGCTCCTCCCGCCGACGACTTCGCCTGGTTCGACGATCTCCCTCTTCATCCGCCGGGCGACGCTGGCGCACCGATGCACGCGCTCGGCGACACGCCTCAACCTCCCGCGATCCACACGCTCGACTGGGACGCGCTGAGCGAGCGGGTGTCAACCTGCGAGCGTTGCCGGCTGTGCGAGAAACGCACCAGGACGGTTTTCGGCGTAGGCGATCGGAACGCCGACTGGATGCTGATCGGCGAAGCGCCCGGCGAGAACGAAGACCGCGTGGGCGAGCCGTTCGTCGGCCAGGCCGGCAAGCTGCTCGACAACATGCTGCGCTCACTCACGCTGGCGCGCGACGCGAACGTATATATCGCGAACGTCATCAAGTGCCGGCCGCCCGGCAACCGCAATCCCGAGCCTGATGAAGTCGCGCGCTGCGAACCCTATCTGCAACGCCAGGTGGGGCTCGTAAAGCCGAAGCTGATCGTAGCGCTCGGTCGCTTCGCCGCGCAAAGCCTGCTCAAGACCGACGCGAGCATTTCGTCGTTGCGCGGCCGCGTCCACGAGTACGAGGGTGTGCCGGTGATCGTCACCTATCACCCGGCCTATCTGCTGCGTAGCCTGCCGGACAAGGCCAAAGCATGGGCCGATTTGTGCCTCGCGCGAGATACGTGGCGTGCGGCCGGCGGCGCAGCGTCGAACGCGGCAAAACAGTGAGCGCGGATGAGCCGGCGGCGCGCAAAAACGTCGCCGGCGCTTACTCTGTCGGAGTGGCTGTTGGGAGCGGAGATTCCGTCCCAGCCGATGCCGCCAGCGCGCACGCCGTTCTTCCCACATTGCTCGACAAGCTGCGCGACTGCGCAGTTCGCGATCTCGCCTGGCTGTTGTTGAGCGCCGATTTGTTGCGTCCGCAACCGCCGATGGGCGAACTCGCTACTCCATTCGCGTCCTTGCGGCAACTCGACGACATCGTCGACTGGCTGTGCGCGCTCGATGCAGCGCCCGCTCCGCTGCATGACGATCTCGCCGCAACGCGCACGACTCGCCTCGGCCGCTACGCCGAACGCTTGCTCGGCTGGTTCCTGCAACATGGCCCCACGGCCAGGTTGGTCGCGGCGGGCGTGCCGCTGCGGCGTGCGGGGGTGACGCTGGGCGAATGCGATTTCCTGCTGCACACGCAAGAGGGTGCGCGGCTTCATTGGGAGCTTGCGGTGAAATGCTATCTGCATGCCGGCAATGTCGACGCGCGAACCGCGCCGCTATCACCGTCCGCATCATCGCTCACGTCATCGCTCACGTCATCGCAGTTATCGGACTATGTCGGCCCGAACCTCAAGGACCGCTTCGACCTCAAGCTCGCCCATCTGCTCAGTCATCAATTGCCCTTGAGCGCGCGCGAAGATTTTGCATCGACGGGTTATCCGGGACCGTGGACGCCGCAAATGTTCGTCAAAGGATGGTTGTTCTATCGGCATGGCGAGACGCCGGCAGATGCGGCCGAACTCGACCCCGCGCATGGCCGCGGCTGGTGGGTGACACGCAGTGAGTGGCCGGACTTTGCAGCGGCGCACGCGCAGCATTGGCGCGTCTTGCCGCGGCTCGAATGGCTGGCGCCGCGACGTTATGCTCAAGACGCGGAGCAGACCGCCAGCAGGGCGTTGATCGATCCGCTAACGCTCACCGCTCGAAGCGCCCAGCCAACCGGCCCGACCATGATCGCCGCATTGGCAGAAGACGCGGCGGGCAGCCTGGTTGAACGCTCGCGTGGCTTCGTCGTACCCGACGAGTGGCCTGAGCAGGCTCAGGCCTACGCAAAGCAGTAGCGCGGCCGCGTTACCACCATCGATAAAAATGATGCACGGGGCCGACGCCGTTGCCGACGTCGAGCCGATCGCTCGCCTGCAATGCGCCGGTCAGGTACTCCTTGGCATCCGCGACCGCGCTCGCCAGATCGTCGCGTTGCGGCATCAGTGCTGCGATCGCCGACGACAGCGTGCAGCCCGTTCCATGCGTGTTTTTCACCGGCACACGTGGGCCACCCAGCCGCAGCGTGCCGCTTTCCTGGATCAGCCAGTCCGGACTGTCGGTTGCGCTCAAATGACCGCCTTTCATCAGCACCGCGCGGGCGCCGAGCGCGCGCAGCGCTTCGCCTTGCTCGACCATGCCCGCTTCGTCGGCAGCCGGTTGCACGCCGTCGAGCAGTGCGGCGGCTTCGGGAAGATTGGGCGTCAGCAGATCGGCAAGCGGCAGTAGTTCTTCGCGCAATGCGGCGACCGCATCCGGCAGCAAGAGCGCGTGGTTGCTCTTCGAAATCATCACCGTATCGAGCACGATGTACGTGGGCTTGTGCCGCCGCAACGCGTCGGCAACTGCACGGACAATCGACGCGTTGGCGAGCATGCCGATCTTCACCGCGTCGATGCGGATGTCGTCGAACACGGCGTCGAGTTGCGCGGTAATGAAGCCCGCGTCCGGCGCGTGGATCGCGGTGACTCCGCGCGTGTTCTGCGCGGTGAGCGCGGTAATCGCGCTCGCGCCGTAAGCGCCGAGCGCCGAGAAAGCCTTCAGATCGGCCTGAATGCCGGCGCCGCCGCCCGAATCGGAACCGGCGATGGTCAGCACATTGGGAATCGGTTGAGTCATCGCAAAGCGGGAAAAGGTGAAGGCGCGAGGGCGGCGGCAGAAGCGGACGCGCCCCGGCGCGTTAGTGCTTGACTTCGCCGATCAGCGCGACGGAGTCGAACGCACGCTGGTTCGCCTGGTGACGCCGCATCACGAGCCACATCATCAGGCAGACGAAGGTGCCGAACAGCACGATGACCGCCGTGACCGGCACGTCGAGCCAGACGAGCACCGCGTACAGGCACAGCATGACGAGCACGGAGAGGTTCTCGTTGAAGTTCTGCACGGCGATCGAGTGACCCGCCGACAGCAACACGTGGCCGCGATGCTGGAGCAGCGCATTCATCGGTACGACGAAGAAGCCCGACAGGCCGCCGACGATCATCAGGAAGACATAAGCGACGATCAGATAACCCGGCACGTGCATCCGGCCGAAGTACAGCCCCCAGTGCGAAGGGAACAGGTTGCGCGTATAGAAGGCCATGAGCATGACGGCAAGCCCCATCATGATGCCCACCGGCAGCACCGACAGCGACTTCTTCAGCGGCACGCGCGAGGCCGCGAAGATCGCGCCGCCCGCGACGCCGACGGCCACCACCGCCTGCAGGATTGCCGCTTCCGAGAGCGACATGTTGAGCGACACTTCGGCCCACTTCAGCACGATGAATTGCAGTGTCGCGCCCGCGCCCCAGAACAGCGTTGTGACCGCGAGCGAGATTTGCCCGAGCTTGTCGCGCCACAGCACGAGAAAACAGTCGGCGAAATCGGTGACGAGTTTGATCGGGCCGCGTTCCTGCTTCGGGTAGCGCGCGCCGGTGTCGGGAATGCGCAGATTGAAGAGCGCAGCGATGACGTAGATCACCATGATGACCAGCATCGCCGCTTCAGCGGGCGTGTTGACCGTGGGGATATGGTGCCGCAGGATCGGCGCAGCAATATGCGGACTGATCAGCGCTCCACCGAGCACCGTACCGAGAATGATCGAGCCGACCGTGGTGCCTTCAATCCAGCCGTTTGCGGCGACGAGCCTGTCAGGCGGCAGCAGTTCGGTCAGAATTCCGTATTTGGCGGGCGAATACGCAGCCGCGCCAAAACCCACGATTCCATACGCAAGAAGCGGATGCGCGCCGACCAGCATCGTGATGCAGCCGAGCACCTTGATAGTGTTCGTGATGAACATCACGCGTCCTTTGGGACGCGAATCGGCGAAGGCGCCCACGAAGGCGGCTAGAACGACGTACGACAGCACAAAGAACAACTTGAGCAGCGGCGTCATCCAGTTCGGGGCGTGTAGATCTTTCAGCAGTGCGATAGCAGCGATCAGAAGCGCATTGTCGGCCAGCGACGAAAAAAACTGCGCGGCCATGATGGTGTAAAAACCTTTTTTCATCTGATGCGATGCTGTCCTCGCTGCGGTCTGTCCGCCCCGGCCGTTTGTTATGCGTCCGGGCTTATGCCGTTCGAAATGGGTTGTGCGCACGGCTTTATATCATGAAAATAGCTGCATTCAGACTAGCAGAATCCTTGATCGCACCGCCCAGCGGGCTGCCGCGCGTTGAAAACGCCCTGTAAGCCGCTGATTCGCAAGCGTCTTTACGAAAATACTCCATGCCGCGCCCCCTCTCAGCCACGATTCACACCTCCGCCCTCGCCAATAACCTCGCCGTCGCGCGCCGCTATGCGCCTAAATCGAAGATCTGGGCGGTCGTGAAGGCCAATGCGTACGGCCATGGCCTCGCGCGCGCTTTCCCAGGTTTGCGTGCAACGGACGGCTTTGGGTTGCTGGACCTCGAAGAAGCCGTGAAGTTGCGTGAATTGGGTTGGGCCGGCCCGATTCTTTTGCTCGAGGGCTTTTTTCGTCCGACGGATATCGACGTCATCGACCGCTATAGCCTGACCACGGCGCTCCACTCGGACGAGCAGTTGCGCATGCTGGAAATGGCGCGGCTTTCGAAGCCTGTGAACATCCAGTTGAAGATGAATAGCGGCATGAACCGGCTCGGCTACACGCCGGAGAAATTCCGCGCGGCGTGGGAGCGGGCGCGCGCCTGTCAGGGCGTCGGTCAGATCACGCTAATGACCCATTTTTCCGACGCCGACAGCGAGCGTGGCGTGGCTCACCAGATGGAAGCGTTCGAGCGCGGTGCGCAGGGCATCGCCGGCATGCGCAGCCTTGCCAATTCGGCGGCCACGCTGTGGCATCCGCAATCGCACTTCGACTGGGTGCGCCCGGGCATCATTCTGTACGGCGCGTCGCCGTCGGGCATGTCCGCGGCAATCCAGGGCACCGGCTTGCAGCCTGCCATGACGCTCACGTCCGAACTGATCGCCGTGCAGAACATCGCGGAAGGCCACACGGTCGGATACGGTTCGCTCTTCAAGGCGCGCGGGCCGATGCGCATCGGCGTGGTGGCGTGCGGTTACGCGGACGGTTATCCGCGAGTCGCGCCGGAAGGCACGCCGGTGATCGTCGAGGGCGTGCGCACGCGGGTCGTGGGACGCGTGTCCATGGACATGCTCACCGTCGACCTCACGCCGGTTCCCACTGCGAACGTGGGCTCGCGCGTCGAGTTGTGGGGTGCGTCGCTGCCGATTGACGACGTTGCGCGCGCCTGCGGCACGATCGGCTACGAGCTGATGTGCGCGGTCGCGCCGCGCGTGCCGGTGCGTGCCGAGTAGTGTCCGGCAATGCGTATTGACGCGGGGCAATAGCGGAGCGCGCTGCTTCATCGAACGGCGCGCTCGAGACAGGAACACCAAACAACAGTAACCAGGCAAGAACGCGTGGCAAAAGCAAAAACGTTGTACGTATGCAGTGAATGCGGCGGTCAAACGCCAAAGTGGGCGGGTCAGTGCCCGTCCTGTCAGGCTTGGAACACACTCGTCGAATCGGTCGCCGAAACACCTTCCACCCATCGTTTCCAGTCGCTCGCAAAGAGTGCGCCGGTGCGGCGTCTCGCCGATATCGAAGCCTCCGACGTGCCGCGCTTTTCCACCGGCGTGGGCGAATTCGACCGGGTGCTCGGCGGCGGCCTCGTACCGGGCGGCGTGGTGCTGATCGGCGGCGATCCAGGCATCGGCAAATCGACGCTTCTTCTGCAGTCGCTCGCCGAGATTGCCGCCGACAAACGCGCGCTTTACATCAGCGGTGAAGAGTCGGCCGCGCAGATTGCGTTGCGCGCGCAACGGTTGTCGCTGCTGGAACCAGGCTCGAAAGCGAGCGAACTGCAATTGCTCGCCGAAATCCAGCTTGAGAAAATTCAGGCGACGATTGCGGAGCAGCAGCCCGACGTCGCGGTCATCGACTCGATCCAGACCGTCTATTCCGACGCGCTGACGTCGGCGCCGGGCTCGGTCGCGCAGGTGCGCGAGTGCGCCGCGCAATTGACGCGCATCGCGAAGCAGTCGGGCACCACGATCATCATGGTCGGCCACGTGACCAAGGAAGGCGCCCTCGCGGGACCGCGCGTGCTGGAGCACATTGTCGATACGGTGTTGTACTTCGAGGGCGACACGCACTCGTCGTTTCGCCTCGTACGCGCGATCAAGAACCGCTTCGGCGCGGTCAACGAACTCGGCGTGTTCGCAATGACCGAGCGCGGCTTGCGCGGCGTCGCGAACCCGTCGGCGCTCTTTCTGTCGCAGCACGAGCAGTCGGTGCCGGGCTCGTGCGTGCTGGTCACGCAGGAAGGTACGCGGCCGTTGCTGGTGGAAGTTCAGGCGCTGGTGGATTCCGCCAATGCGCCGAATCCACGGCGCCTCGCCGTCGGCCTGGAGCAGAACCGGCTCGCGATGCTGCTCGCCGTGCTGCATCGGCACGCGGGCATCGCATGTTTCGATCAGGATGTGTTCCTGAACGCGGTGGGCGGCGTGAAAATCACCGAGCCGGCCGCGGATCTCGCGGTGCTGCTCGCCATTCATTCGTCGATGCGCAACAAGCCGCTGCCGAAAGGGCTCGTGGTATTCGGCGAAGTAGGTCTTGCCGGCGAAATCCGGCCGTCGCCGCGCGGCCAGGAGCGCTTGAAGGAAGCCGCCAAGCTCGGCTTCTCGGTCGCCGTCATTCCAAAGGCCAACGCGCCCAAGCAGCCGATAGAAGGCTTACAGGTTGTTGCGGTCGAACGTATCGAACAGGCTATCGACCGGGTCCGCACCCTTGAATAGACGCCGATAGCGCGCGTGGTGCGCCACGCGCGCGCCGTAATGCGCCGTAAATATCTCCAGGTTGGTTGTAACCAACAAGCC
Organism: Paraburkholderia sp. SIMBA_053; assembly: GCF_046534895.1. Lineage (NCBI taxonomy): Bacteria > Pseudomonadati > Pseudomonadota > Betaproteobacteria > Burkholderiales > Burkholderiaceae > Paraburkholderia > Paraburkholderia sp. SIMBA_053. The sequence continues at coordinate 398,457 of NZ_JAWRXU010000002.1, forward strand.
CTTCCTTTTTCCTTAAGCTGCAAAGCTATTGCATCCCTTCCGATGCCCGAAAAAGGATCGCGCCTTGAAACACTCACATGAAACCATCGCCGAAGGGCCGATACAGGTGCGCGGCTGCCGGGTCTCAGCGCCCATTCACCAGCCGTGGGGCGGCACTTGCCGGATTGTCGAGTGGATCGACAGAACGGGGCAGATTTCGCGCCGCGTGGTAGCCGGCGACGCGACCGCCGCCGAGGTGCGCGCCACCATCAATCGCCATGTGGAAGGCCGCAAGCATCTGCTGTACGACGACGAAAAGACGCCGCGTCAGACGTTGCCGCGGCAGACGGTGGCGCGCCGGTGAAGCTGCGGGCCGGCGCGAGGTGTTGAAGAGCGTTGCGCCTGGCTCGGGCTTCGATTGCGCTTTGCCGGCGCTCTGGTCACGTTTCGCGCAGGTGTTGAGGTGCGGTTCAATCGTGCTCCGGTCGCGCTTTAGGGCGCGCGTCGCTTCGGGTCTTCAGATCCGTTTATGAGTTCATCCGGCTCGTCGTGCTCGTCAAGCTCGTCGTGCTCGTCCTGCGCTTGCGGATTGAACAGTGGATGCTGGGCCGCTTCGGCCGCCGTCAAGACTGGCGAGACGCAGCAATCGAGCGGCTCCAGCAACGCGACCCATTCATCGAGCGCACGCGAACCGATGACGTCGGCGAGTTCCCGTGTGATCGCAACGGCGTCCGGTCCACCGATCGCCTGGCCGAGACTCCAGTGGCGCGTGGCCCATTCGGGGCGGTCGAGCGCCATGCACAGGCTTTCCCAGAACTTCAGCTCCAGCGCGCCCACCGCGAGCCAGCGGCCGTCCAGCGTACGGTACAAGTTGTAGCAGGGCACGCCGCCGTTCAGCAGGCCCGCGCCTGGCCCTGTGTGTTCCGTTGCGTTTCGCGCCGTGTTCCCGGCGGCGCTGGCCGCGCTATCTCTCGCGGCATCTCCCGCGGAATCGCCATTAGCGAGCGCGACCTGCGCGATCACGTTGTGCGCGTGAGTGGCGTGTGTCATCGAAACGTCGACGAAACGGCCTTCGCCGCCGCGCGACACATGCCATAACGCAGCAAGGATCTGCGTAACCGCGCTGAGCGCGCCGCCGAGCAGGTCGGCAATCTGGAAATTCGGCACGATCGGCGCGCCGTCGCGGTCGGTGAGTTGATCGAGAACGCCCGCGTAGCCGATGTAATTCAGATCGTGCCCGGCATGATCGGCGAACGGGCCGCGTGCGCCGTAGCCGCTGATCGCGCAGTACACAAGCCGCGGATTGGCCGCACGCAGCGTCGCGTAGCCCACGCCGAGCCGATCCATCACCCCCGGCCGGAAGCTTTCGATCAACACGTCCGCTTCGGCCGCGAGCGCTCGCAGCACGTTGCGTCCTGCTTCCGACTTGAGGTCGAGCCGCGTCTCGCGCTTACCGCGATTCACCAGCCGGTAAAACGCGCCGGGCCGTCCGGCCACGCGGTCGCTCGACGATTGCATCATTGTTCGCGTCGGGTCTCCGGCGCCCGGCGCTTCGATTTTCAGCACTTCGGCGCCGAGTTCGGCAAGCCGCAGCGCGGCGACCGGTCCGGGCAACAGACGCGTGAGGTCGAGCACGCGCAGGCCTCTTAACGGAGGCGGGGCGGACGCCGCGTTCGAAGCCGAGTTGGCGGCGGATACGGAAGATGCAGCGGAGGACATCGCAGATGACAAAGCCAACCTCTCGTCGATGCCGGCGCGGATCGCGGACAGCGTCCCGCTAGCCGATTTGTTCGAGTTCCTCGTGTGTCTCTAGCCATTCGGCTTCGAGTGCTTCAAGGCGCGCGTTCACGTCTGCCTGACGGCGAATTGCGTCCGTCAGTTTGCTCTTTTGAGCCGGCTCGTAGCTGGCAGGATCGGCGACGAATGCATCGAGCGTCGCTTTTTCCGCGTTGAGCGCGTCCATCTCCTTCTCGATCTTCGTGATACGGCTTTGCAGCGGCTTTTTCAGGTGCGCTAGCTTCTGACGGGTTTCCGCTTCCAGCCGGCGCTGTTCCTTGCGATTCACGCCGCCGTCCGCGCCGTTGTCGCCATTGAACGCGCCGTTCGCCGCATTGCCCGCTTTCAACGCTGCGCGTTGCTCGGCCGCATGTTGCAGCAGCCAGTCGCGGTAATCGTCGAGATCGCCGTCGAATTCCTGCAAACGGTGCTTTGCGACCAGCATGAACTGATCTGTCGTGGCGCGCAGCAAATGCCGGTCGTGCGACACGAGGATCAGTGTGCCTTCGAACTGAGCGAGCGCCATGGTCAGCGCGTGCCGTGTTTCGAGATCCAGGTGGTTGGTTGGCTCGTCGAGCAGGAGCAGGTTCGGCTTCTGCCAGATGATCAGCGCAAGTGCCAGCCGCGCCTTTTCGCCGCCGGAGAAAGGAGCGATCTTCGACGTCGCCATTTCGCCGGAAAAGTTGAAGCTGCCGAGGAAGTCGCGCAATTCCTGCTCGCGCGTATCCGGCGCAAGGCGCGCGAGGTGCTGCAACGGCGTGTCGTCCGCGCGCAGCGTTTCGAGCTGATGCTGCGCGAAGTAGCCGATGCGCAGACCTTTGCCTTCGCGCACGTGCCCGCCGAGCGGCGCGAGCGTGCCGGCCAGCGTCTTGATCAGCGTGGACTTGCCCTGGCCGTTTGCGCCGAGCAGCCCGATGCGCTGGCCGTTCTGGATAGACAGCATCACGCGCTCGACGATCGGAATTTCAACGCCTTCTTCGCTGTGATAGCCGCAGCGCACGTCCTCCATCACCATCATCGGGTTCGGCGCGGAATCGGGCGTGCGAAATTCGAAGGTGAACGGCGACGCAGCGTGCGCCGGCGCGATCAGTTCCATCTTCTCGAGCGCCTTCACGCGGCTTTGCGCCTGGCGCGCCTTGGTGGCCTGTGCCTTGAAGCGGTTGATGTAGCTCTGCAGATGCTCGACCGTGCGCTGCTGCTTTTCGTACGCGCTCTGTTGCAACGCGATCTGCTGCGCCCGCAGCACTTCGAACTGCGAGTAGTTGCCGCCGTAACGCTTGATCTGCTGCTGTTCGAGATGCAGCGTAACGTTGCAGACCGAATCGAGAAATTCGCGGTCATGCGAGATCACGATCAAGGTGCCCGGATAACGGTGCAGCCAGTCTTCGAGCCAGACGATTGCGTCGAGATCCAGGTGGTTGGTCGGTTCGTCGAGCAGCAGCAGATCCGAACGGCACATGAGCGCCTGCGCGAGATTGAGTCGCATGCGCCAGCCGCCCGAGAAACTGCTCACCGGTTCGCGGGTCTGGTCGAGCGTGAAACCGAGACCGAGCAGCAGCGCTTCAGCGCGCGCGGGCGCGGTGTAGCCGTCGGCGTCTGCAAAGGCTGCATGCGCGTTGGCTTCGGCCGCGCCGTCGTGCGCGGCGGAGGCGGCCGCGATCTGCGCTTCGATTGCGCGCAATGCCGCGTCGCCGTCGAGCGTATAGGCGAGGGCGGTCTTGTCCGCAGCGGGTGTTTCCTGCGCGACGTGCGCGATCTGCCACGTTGGCGGGATCGAAAAATCGCCGCCGTCCGCATGCAGTTCGCCGAGCAGCACGGCGAACAGTGTCGACTTGCCAGCGCCGTTTGCTCCCACGAGGCCCGCCTTTTCGCCGGGATTCAGGGTGAACGTGGTGTTGTCGAAGAGCGGCTTGGTGCCGCGCGCGAGGCTGAACTGGTTAAAGCGGATCACGAAGAGGCCGGCTTGAGAAAAACGCTATTTTAGACTGCCGGGGATGACACCGGGCGCTCAGCCGGCATCAGCCATTCGGCCGACTGTATCCGCCGCGCTTTTGGCATAGACTGACGGCTTTCCTGGGGAGAGCACATGACATCGATTTATTCTTTTTCGGCCCGCACGCTAGGCGGCGAGGAAGTGAGCCTCGGGCAGTACGAAGGCAAGGTCTTGCTGATCGTCAATACGGCGAGCGAATGCGGTTTCACGCCGCAGTATGCGGGCTTGCAGAAGCTGTATGAGGGCTACGCCGCGCGCGGGCTTGCGGTGCTGGGCTTCCCATGCAACCAGTTCGGCAAGCAGGAGCCGGGCGACGCGGCGCAAATCGGCAGCTTCTGCGAAAAGAACTACGGCGTTACTTTCCCGATGTTCGACAAGGTCGACGTGAACGGTGCCAACGCGCATCCGCTGTTCCGCTATCTGACCGGCGAGGCGCCCGGTCTGCTGGGTCTCGAAGCGATCAAGTGGAACTTCACGAAGTTTCTTATTGGCCGTGACGGCAACGTGGTCAAGCGCTACGCGCCTTTGACCAAGCCCGAGGCGATTGTCGAAGACATTGAAAAACTGCTGTAACCGCGCCGCGCGTGCCGCGACGGCTCACAGAATTGGCGAAAACAGTCGGGCCACATGCATCAGCACGCGCCGTAATGCGCTCGCGTGGCGGTACTCGTTACGATCTATCTCACGAGATTCGGCGAAATCGGCGAGCAGCATTGCCTCGACTTCTTTCGCAAAATCGCGGTCGACCGTCATCACCATGATCTCGAAGTTCAGGCGGAACGAACGGTTGTCGAGATTGGCGCTGCCGACCGCCGCCGCCACGCTGTCGATCAGCACGACCTTCTGATGCAGGAAGCCCGGCTGATAGCGAAAAATGCGGATGCCCGCGCGCAGGGAATCGTACGCATATAGTTTCGACGCTTCGAACACCACCACGTGATCGCGCCGGCTGGGAATCAGAATGCGGACGTCCACGCCGCGCAGCGCTGCGAGCCGTAGCGCCGAGAACACGGCTTCGTCGGGCACCAGGTAGGGCGTCGTGATCCAGATGCGCTCGCGCGCGGCATTGATCGCTTCGACGAAAAAGAGCGAGCAGGTTTCCTGCTTGTCGGCCGGGCCGCTCGGCACGACGAGGCAGTGCATGTCGTGGCCCGTTGCCGGGTGCGCGGAGTTGGCCTCGTCCGACGGCGCCGTCGGCAGATGGAGTTCAGGCAACTGCTGCGTTGCCCAGTACCAGTCTTCGGTGAACACGAACTGGATGCTGGCGACCGCCGGTCCGCGCACTTCGATATGAGTGTCGCGCCACGGCGAGAGCGGCGGCTTGCCGCCAAGATATTCCACGCCGACATTGTGGCCGCCGACAAACGCGCGTTCGCCGTCGACAGAAACGATCTTGCGATGGTTGCGAAAGTTCAGTTGCAGCCGGTTGACGAACCGCCGATTGGTGGCGAACGGATGCGTGTCCACGCCGCCCGCGCGCAGCGACGCGACATAGCGGTGCGGCAGATCGAAGCTGCCGATGCTGTCGTAGAGGAAATACACGCGCACGCCTTGCTTGGCTTTCGCTATCAGTGCGTCTTTGAACATTTCGCCGAGCGCATCGTCGCGCACGATGAAGAACTGCACGATCACGTAATGGCGTGCGTTTTCGATGGCCTGGAAAATTGCCTCGAATGTCGCAGTGCCGTTCACCAGCGTGCGCACGGAATTGCCCGGCAGAAACGGCATGCCGCCCAGCCGTGTGAGCGAGTGGACGAGCCTGCCGCCAAGTGCATGCGCGGGGAGTTGCGCCGAGGAAGCGAGCCTGTCCCACTCTGGAGGATGCGCGTGCGCGCGCAGCAATTCGTTTTCGACGCGGCGCGCGTCGGCGTAACCCGCAAACTTGCTGCGCCCGAGAAAGAGGTATGGGACGAGCGTGAGATACGGCATCGTGACCAGCGACACGGCCCACGCTATCGCGCCTTGTGACGTGCGGGTATTGAGAATCGCGTGACATGCCGCGACCACGCCGAGTATGTGGGCGAGGGCCACCAGCGTGCCGACGTGAAGCAGGTCGAATTGCATAGGCAAGCGAAGGGATGGGCGAAGCGCTGCACGGCTCGCTGGACGAACACAGGCAGCTAAGCTAACAAGCTAAGGAACTAACGAGCTAACGAGCTAACGGCGCCCATCTTACAGAACGCGCGCGGGTTGGGGGCGGGTTGGTATTGCCTGAAACGACGGCAAGTGCTTGCACGGCGTCGCAACGACTGCGGGGAAGCTAACCGTGACCGACGGCTCAGGCATCCGATGTAATCGAGTTTTTTACCGGATCAGAGCAAGCACTTTGCATGAAGTCGCAGTGAGCAGCGGAATCACTCACTGCGACTTCACAACCACGCCTCGACTCCGGCCCGGTATCTACCCGGTTCAGACAGGCAGGTCGGCGGCCTGGATCAGGAACACGTTGTCGTCGCCGGCGCTCGTGGACAGCCACACGAGATTCAACCCGCCGAATGCCGCTTCGACATGCTGACGTTCGTTGCCGATTTCGATCACGAGCACGCCGTCTTCGGTCAGCCAGTTGCGCGCCTCGGCAATGATCCGCCGCACGATGTCCATGCCGTCGCTGCCGCCCGCGAGTGCCATTTCCGGCTCGTGCTTATATTCGGCGGGCAACTCCTGCATCGACGCGGCGTTCACATACGGAGGGTTGCTGATGATCACGTCGTAGCGGCGCTCCGCGAGCGGCGCATACAGGTCGCCTTCGAAGAGAGCGATGCGCTCTTCGAGTTTGTAGTCGTCCACGTTGCGCGCGGCGACTTCGAGAGCCGGCGCGGACAGGTCGACCGCGTCGATATCGGCATTCGGAAACGCATGCGCCGCAAGAATCGCGAGGCAGCCCGAGCCCGTGCAAAGTTCGAGCACGGCGCTGACCTGTTCGGGATCTTCAACGTAAGGTTGCAGCCCGTCCTGCAGCAACTCGCCGATGAACGAACGCGGCACGATCGCGCGTTCGTCGACGTAGAAGCGAAAGCCGTGCATCCACGCTTCCTGGGTGATGTACGCAGCCGGCACCCGCTCGGTGGCGCGACGTTCGATCACGTTGAGAACCGCGTCGATCTCAGCCGCGCTCAAGCGTGCGTCCATGAACGGATCGAGCAGGTCGAGCGGCAGATGCAGCGTGTGCAGCACCAGATAGGCGGCTTCGTCGTACGCATTGGCCGAGCCGTGGCCGAACGAGAGCCCGGACTGGTTAAAGCGCGACACCGCGAAACGCAGCAGGTCGCGGACAGTGGAAAAGGGCAGCGTCATCGCAATAGTCCTTGGATATTTCCCGGTTAAGCGATCAGTTGTTCGAGCACGCGGCGGTACACGTTTTTAAGCGGCTCGATGTGGGCGACGTCGATATGTTCGTCGATCTTATGAATGCTGGCGTTCAGCGGGCCGAACTCGACCACCTGTTGGCAGATCCGCGCGATGAAGCGGCCGTCCGAGGTGCCGCCGGTCGTCGACAGTTCGGTGCTCACGCCGGTTTCGTCCTTGATCGCTTTGGCCAGCGCGTTCGACAGATCGCCGTGGGGCGTGAGGAACGGCAAGCCGCTCACGGTCCACTGCAGGTCGTATTCGAGACCATGCCGGTCGAGGATCGCATGCACGCGTTGCTGCAACCCTTCCACGGTGCTGGCTGTCGAGAAGCGGAAGTTGAACATCACGTCCGCGTGGCCGGGAATCACGTTGGTGGCGCCCGTGCCGCTATGGATATTCGACACCTGCCACGTGGTGGGCGGGAAGTATTCGTTGCCGTCGTCCCAGCGCTCGGCGACGAGTTCTGCGAGCGCGGGCGCGAGCAGATGCACTGGATTCCTGGCCAGATGCGGATAAGCGATATGGCCTTGCACGCCCTTGACGATGAGCTTGCCCGACATCGAACCGCGCCGGCCGTTTTTCACCGTGTCGCCGAACTGCGTGCTCGAAGTCGGTTCGCCGACGATGCAATAGTCCATGCGCTCGCCGCGCGCTTGCAGCGCCTCGACGACTTTGACGGTGCCGTCGGTGGCGGGGCCTTCTTCGTCGCTGGTGATCAGAAACGCGATCGAGCCGCGATGCCGCGGGTGCGCCGCGACGAACTCCTCGCTCGCGACCACGAAGCCGGCGATCGAGGTTTTCATGTCGGCTGCGCCGCGACCGTACAGCTTGCCGTCGCGATGCGTCGGTTCGAACGGCGCGGACTGCCATTGCTCCAGCGGGCCGGTGGGCACCACGTCGGTGTGACCGGCAAACGCGAGCAGCTTGCCCGCGCGGCCGTCAACGCCGCGTTTGACGGCCCACAGGTTCGTCACGCCGTTGGATTCAATGGTTTCGTGCTCGAAGCCGAGCGCGGACAGGCGTTCGATCAGGAGGCGCTGGCAATGCTGATCGTCGGGCGTGACGGAGGCGCGCGCGATCAGTTGTTCGGTAAGGGCGAGGGTGCCGGACATGGATTCGATACAAGCCACTTTGGGATGAAAAAATGCCGGCTGGCGGTGACGCACCGCAGCCGGCAACAGCTTTGACGCAACGCGGCGACGCCGCGTTCAAGTAACACAATGCAGCAGCAGGGCACGCGGCGCAGCGCTCACGCGAACGCCGCCATGCTCACGCAAACAGCGCTGCATATTCTTCGGGCGAAAAACCAAGCGACTTCACGCGCCCATTGATCACCAGCACGGGCCGCTTGATGACCGACGGCTTGTGGATCATCAACGCGATCGCTCCCGGCTGGGTGTCCGCCGCCGCCTTCATGTCGTCGGACAGACCACGCCACGTCGTGCCGCGGCGGTTCAGCAATGCGTCGAGCTTGACGTCTTTCAACCAGTCCTGCACGAGCGGCTCGGTCACGCCGGCTTTCTTGAAGTCATGAAACTCGAACTCCACGCCGTGCTCTTCGAGCCACACACGCGCTTTCTTCACGGTGTCGCAGTTCGGAATTCCGTAGACGACAGTCTTGGTGCCGCGCGCCATTAGTCGCCTCGCAGGAGCTCATTCAAGCCGACCTTCGCACGTGTCTTTGCGTCGACCTTCTTGACGATCACGGCGCAATAGAGGCTGTGCGAGCCGTCCTTCGACGGCAGGTTGCCCGCCACCACGACCGAGCCGGCCGGAATGCGACCGTATGTGACTTCGCCGGTTTCGCGGTCGTAGATCTTGGTGCTCTGCCCCAGGTACACGCCCATCGAAATCACCGAATTCTCTTCGACGATCACGCCTTCCACCACTTCCGAACGCGCGCCGATAAAGCAGTTGTCTTCGATGATGACCGGGTTCGCCTGCAGCGGCTCCAGCACGCCGCCGATGCCTACGCCGCCCGACAGGTGCACGTTCTTGCCGATCTGCGCGCAGGAACCGACGGTGGCCCACGTGTCGACCATCGAGCCTTCGTCGACATAGGCGCCGATGTTGGTGTACGACGGCATCAGCACGACGTTTTTCGCGATGAACGAGCCGCGGCGCGCGATGGCGGGCGGCACGACGCGAAAGCCGCCGGCGGCGAAGTCTTCAGCGGTGTAGTTGGCGAACTTCGACGGCACCTTGTCGTAGAACTGGCTGTAGCCGCCCGCCGGCATCGGCGCGTTGTCTTCGAGGCGGAACGACAGCAGCACGGCTTTCTTCAACCATTGATTGACGACCCAGTCGCCGTCTTTCTTCTCGGCGACGCGCAGCGCGCCCTTGTCCAGTTGCTCGATGGCGTGGGCGACGGCTTCACGCACGTCGGCCGGCGCGGCTTTGGGCGACAGCTCGGCGCGGTTGTCCCAGGCGGTGTCGATGATTTGCTGAAGTTGTTGCGACATATGCGTGCTTTCTGAAGAGTTGAAGTCTGAAGAAGGGAGGCGGTGCGCAAGGCGTTCGCCGGGAAAACGGAACAGGAACAATCAGCGGCAGGCCGCGCGACGAATCTGACGACGTGCCGGCCTGGGACCCGGCAAACTCAGCCCGCCAGCCCGCGGCAAAAATCGACGATGCGTTGCGCGCCCTGCGTGCATTCGTCGACGTCGGCGACGAGCGCGAGGCGCACGAAATTGCGGCCGGGGTTCACACCATGCGCGGTGCGCGCGAGGAACGAGCCCGGCAGAACCGTCACATTATAGTCGGCGTAAAGACGCTGGGCGAACTCCGTGTCCGTGAGGCCGGTGCGCGAGACGTCGGCCCACAGATAGAACGCGGCGTCGGGCAGGCGCACGTCGAGCACCGCGGCAAGCATCGGCGTGACGGTGGAAAACTTCTGCACGTATTTCGCGCGGTTCTCGCGCACGTGCGCTTCGTCGTTCCAGGCTGCGATGCTCGCGCTTTGAAACACCGTCGACAACGCCGCGCCGTGGTAAGTCCGGTACAACAGGAAGTCTTTGAGAATCGCCGCGTCGCCCGCGACGAAGCCCGAGCGCATGCCGGGCACATTCGAGCGCTTCGACAGGCTCGACAGCATGATGAGTCTGTCATAGCCGCGGCCGAGCTTGTGCGCGGCTTCGAGGCCGCCGAGCGGCGCGTTGGCTTCGTCGAAATAGATCTCGGAGTAGCACTCGTCGGAGGCGATCACGAAGCCGTGGCGGTCCGAGAGCGCGAAGAGTTCGCGCCAGTCTTCGAGCGTCAGCACCGCGCCGGTCGGGTTGCCCGGCGAGCAGACATAGAGCAGTTGCGTGCGAGCCCAGACGTCGGCCGGCACCGCCGAGTAATCGCACGCGAAGTTGCGCGCCGGGTCGCTATTGACGAAATAGGGCTCTGCTCCCGCGAGAATCGCCGCGCCTTCGTAGATTTGGTAGAACGGGTTCGGACAGAGTACGATCGCAGGCTCGCCTTTCGCGTTGCGCTTCGGGTCGATGACCGTTTGTGCGAGCGCAAACAGCGCCTCGCGCGAACCCGAGACCGGCAGCACCTGGGTCGCGGGATCCACCGGCGGCAGGCCGTAGCGCTGCGTAACCCACTTCGCGATCGACTCGCGCAACGGCAGCGACCCTACGGTGGCCGGATACGCGGACAGACCGCCGAGCGAAGCGATCACGGCGTCGGTTATCAACGTGGGCGTCGGATGTTTCGGCTCGCCAATGCCGAAGCTGATATGCGGGAAGCCGGCGGCCGGCGCGACGTCTTTGAAAAGCGCGCGCAGCTTTTCGAACGGATAGGGCTGGAGGGAGTCGAGTAGCGGATTCACTGGGCGGATCGAGCCTGATCGAAGAGGGCGCGGAAAGATGCACGACGGCGCATGCGCTGGGTCGCGCCGCGCGAAAATAGCAGCGGCGGCGAGCAGGGGATTATAGCGTGCGTGAGGGCTGGCGTTGGGCGGCTGGCGGGCCGTGGTCCACGGTTGAGCCTGCGGCAAGCGGGCATTGGCCACGCCGACCGGACGCCAACGAATCTTCAACTAGAAGTAACCTGGCATCAACCAAAACACCACCACCCGCCAGGCGGGGCAGTTAATGCGCTGCAGCGGGAACGACGCGGAACGTAACAGTCAGCGCAGAAACAAGGCAGGAGCAGCAATGTACGCAGCAATTGAGGAGACGTCCGGACGAGGAGCGCGCGAAAACGCCGCAGTCCGTGACACGAACAGCACCGTCTCGCGGAGAGCGTCGCCATGACAAACTGGCTTCGCACAGGGTGGCCGACACTCGCGATCATGCTGGGCGCGTCGGTGTGGGGAATGATCTGGTATCCGCTGCGGATGCTCGCATCGCTCGGCGTGACCGGCACGGCCGCGAGCGCGCTCACGAGCGGCGCCGGTTGCCTGTTCGTGCTGCTGGTGCGTCATCGGGCGCTGAAAACCGTGCGCTGGCACTGGCTGCTGCCGGCGCTCGCGCTCGCCGCGGGCATCACGAATCTCGGCTTCGTGTGGGGATCGATCCACGGGCAGGTGATGCGCGTGCTTCTGCTCTTCTATCTGACACCTGCATGGACCGCGCTCTTCGCGCACTTCATCCTGCATGAACGCCTGACGTGGGCCGGCGCGGGGCTCGCCGCGCTGTCGCTGGCCGGCGCGATGACGATGCTGTGGTCGCCGCAGCTCGGCATTCCGCTGCCGGGCAACCTCGCAGAATGGGCGGGCCTCGCGGGCGGCATGGGTTTCGCAATGAGCAACGTGCTGATCCTCAAGACAAGCCGTGTATTGCCGCAGATGAAACCGGAGATGCGCACCGCGACCATCTTCGGCGGCGCGGCGATTTTTGGCGCCTGCGCGTCGCTATTCGAAGCGATGCCCGCGCCGCCCACCGGCGCACATCTGGCTACTGCCGCCTGGCTGGTGCTCGGCCTCGGTTTTCTGCTCGCGTCCAACAACATGCTCGTGCAATACGGGCTGTCGCGCGTGCCGGCCAACCGGGCGTCGATCATCATGCTGTTCGAACTCGTGGTCACGGCAATGTCCGCGTGGCTCTTTGCCGGCGAGACGCCCGGTCCGCGCGAATGGGCGGGCGGCGCGTGCATCGTGCTCGCTTCGGCGCTGTCGAGCTGGATGCATCGCACGAAGGCAATGCCGCCCGATCCCGCCAATCAGGACGCAGGCGAGGACCCGGGCGACGACCCGGGCGTCAGGAGCGCCGCGAGCACATGCTCGGCCGACATCCACCAGCGCGACGGCCATAAGGACGGCAAGAACCGCCCACGCGCGATGGTATGATTGCCCCTCATTAGCCGGCGCATGCGCGGTACGCGTGCAGCCGGCGCCCATGTCTCGAGGGCTGGCAAGGAGCGCGGGCCGCATCGCTGCAGCGGCACACGGCTCATGCGGCCTTCGTGAGCCACCTATTTTTTCTCCCTTTCAAACAGCGAAATCGCCGTGCGTCTGACCTCGATCAAACTCGCTGGATTCAAGTCATTCGTCGATCCCACGCATTTCCAGGTTCCGGGCCAGCTAGTCGGCGTGGTCGGACCCAACGGATGCGGCAAGTCCAACATCATCGACGCCGTGCGCTGGGTGCTCGGCGAGTCGCGCGCCTCGGAGCTGCGCGGCGAGTCGATGCAGGACGTGATCTTCAACGGCTCGACTGCGCGCAAACCGGGCAGCCGCGCCAGCGTCGAACTCGTGTTCGACAACGCCGACGGGCGTGCCGCCGGGCAGTGGGGCCAGTATGCCGAGATCGCCGTCAAGCGCGTGCTCACGCGCGACGGCACATCTAGCTACTACATCAACAACCTGCCGGCGCGTCGCCGCGACATTCAGGACATTTTCCTCGGCACCGGTCTCGGCCCGCGCGCCTACGCGATCATCGGGCAGGGCATGATCGCGCGCCTGATCGAAGCGAAGCCCGAAGAACTGCGCGTCTTTCTCGAAGAAGCCGCGGGTGTCTCCAAGTACAAGGAACGCCGCCGCGAGACGGAGAACCGCCTGCACGACACGCGTGAGAATCTGACGCGGGTCGAAGACATCGTCCGTGAACTGGGCACGAACCTCGAGAAGCTCGAAGCGCAAGCGGTCGTTGCCACGCGCTACAAGGAATTGCAAACCGACGGCGAAGAGAAGCAACGCCTGTTGTGGCTGCTGCGCAAGAACGAGGCGGGCAGCGAGCAGGAACGTCAGCAGCGCGCCATCGAACAGGCGCAAATCGACCTCGAAGCGCAGACCGCCAAGCTGCGCGAAGTCGAAGCGCAACTCGAAACGCTGCGCGTCGCGCATTACTCGGCGAGCGACGCGATGCAGGGCGCACAAGGCGCGCTATACGAAGCGAACGCCGAAGTGAGCCGGCTCGAAGCCGAAATCAAGTTCATCGTCGAATCGCGCAACCGCGTGCAGGCGCAAATCGCTGCGCTGACCGCGCAGCGTGAACAGTGGCAATCGCAGGCTGAAAAAGCGCAAGGCGATCTCGAAGACGCCGAAGAGCAACTCGCCGTCGCCGAAGAAAAGGCCGCGCTCGCCGAAGAAGAAGCCGCCGCGAAGCACGACGCAATGCCCGCCCTCGAAGCGCGCTGGCGCGATGCGCAAGCCGAACTGAATGCGGAGCGCGGCGGCATTGCGCAGACCGAACAGGCGCTCAAGCTCGAAGCCGCGCATCAGCGCAATGCCGATCAGCAATTGCAGCAGTTGCAGCAGCGTCACGAGCGGCTGAAGGCGGAAGCAGGCGGCCTCGACGCACCCGACGAAGCACAGCTCGAAGAGCTGCGCATGCAACTCGCCGAACACGAAGAGATTCTGCACGACGCGCAGACGCGTCTTGCCGATGCGCAGGAAACCCTGCCGCGTCTGGATTCCGAGCGCCGTGCCGCACAGGAGCGCGTGCAGGCGGAAAGCGCGCAGATTCATCAGCTCGACGCACGCCTTGCCGCGCTCAAGCAGTTGCAGGAAAACGTCCAGACCGAAGGCAAGATTCAGCCGTGGCTCGAAAAGCACGAACTCGGCGGCCTGCCGCGACTCTGGAAGAAGCTGCACGTCGAGTCCGGTTGGGAAGCCGCGCTCGAAGCCGTGCTGCGCGAGCGGCTCGCCGCGCTCGAAGTATCGAATCTCGACTGGGTCAAGGCGTTCGCTACCGACGCGCCGCCCGCCAAGCTCGCGTTTTACGCACCGCCCGTCGCCGGTCAGCCGGCCGCGGCGTCGTCCGCGCTTCGGCCGCTGCTGTCGCTGGTTCGTATCGACGACGCGGGCATCCGCGCGGTGTTGAACGACTGGCTCGGCCTTGCGTTCGTCGCCGACGATCTGCAGCAGGCGCTCAGTTTGCGCTCGCAATTGCCCGAAGGCGGCTCGTTCGTCGTGAAGGCGGGGCACGTGGTGACGCGCGTCGGCGTGCAGTTGTATGCCGCCGATTCGGAACAGGCCGGCATGCTGGCCCGTCAGCAGGAAATCGAAAATCTCGCGCGTCAGGTGCGCGCGCAGGCCCTGCTCGCCGACGAAGCGAAGGCCGCCGCGATCCGCGCCGAAGCCGCGCACACGCAAGCGGCGCAGGCGCTGACCGACGTGCGTCAGCAGGCCGAGCGGGCGACCCAGCGCGTGCACGCGTTGCAACTCGACGTGCTCAAACTCACGCAGGCGCACGAGCGTTACACGCAGCGCAGCACGCAGATTCGTGAAGAACTCGAAGAGATCAACGCACAGATCGAAGAGCAGCGCGCGATGCGTGCGGAATCCGAAGCGAACTTCGAGCGTTACGACGGCGAACTCGCGGAATTGCAGGCGCGATTCGAAGATCACCAACTGGCTTTCGAGGCGCTCGACGAAGCGCTTACCGCTGCACGCGGCGAGGCACGCGATCTCGACCGCGCCGCGACCGACGCGCGCTTCGCCGCGCGCAACATGGCGAACCGCATCGACGAATTGAAGCGCAGCATTCAGGTGGCGCACGAGCAGAGCGAGCGGGTCGCGGCGTCGCTCGAAGATGCACGCGCCGAACTCGAAACCATCAACGAGCAGACCGCTCATACGGGCTTGCAGGACGCGCTCGACATTCGCGCGGTCAAGGAAGAGGCGTTGCACGCCGCGCGTCTCGAACTGGACGACCTGACTGCGAAGCTGCGCGCCGCGGACGAAACGCGTCTCACCGCCGAGCGCGCGCTGCAACCGCTGCGCGACCGCATCAACGAATTGCAACTGAAAGAACAGGCCGCGCGGCTGAACGGCGAGCAGTTCATCGAGCAACTGGCGGCAGCGGGCGTCGACGAGGCGGAGCTGCAGGCCAAGCTCACGCCGGACATGAAGCCGTCGTATCTGCAGGGCGAAGTCACGCGCATCAACAACGCGATCACCGCGCTCGGTCCGGTCAACATGGCCGCGCTCGACGAACTCAAGGCGGCCACCGAGCGCAAGTCGTTCCTCGACTCGCAATCGGCCGACTTGACGAGCGCGATCGAGACGCTCGAAGACGCAATCCGCAAGATCGACGCGGAAACGCGCACGCTGTTGCAAGGCACGTTCGACGAAGTGAACCGTCATTTCGGCGAACTGTTCCCGCGTCTCTTCGGCGGCGGCCAGGCGAAGCTGATCATGACCGGCGACGAGATTCTCGACGCCGGCGTACAGGTGATGGCGCAGCCTCCGGGCAAGAAAAATTCGACGATCCACTTGCTGTCGGGCGGCGAAAAAGCGCTGACCGCAACCGCGCTCGTGTTCGCGATGTTCCAGTTGAATCCGGCGCCCTTCTGTCTGCTCGACGAAGTGGACGCGCCGCTAGACGACGCGAACACCGAACGTTTCGCCAACCTGGTACGCGCGATGTCGGACAAAACCCAGTTCCTTTTCATCTCGCACAACAAGATCGCGATGGAAATGGCGCAGCAACTGATCGGCGTGACAATGCAGGAGCAGGGCGTGTCGCGCATCGTTGCCGTCGACATGGAAACGGCTGCGGGTTTCGCCCAGAATATCGTTTAAGTTTTCGTTTGAATCAAGGAAGCGCGGGCGCCCGCGTTCAGCGCTGCGGCACTCGCCGCGCGATACGTGGGGCGGGCGTCAGGACGCGCAGATAAAGAATTGCTGATGGAGCATGCATGGACGAGTTGACACTCGGTTTGATCGGCGCGGGTGCCGTGGTGGTCGGGGGCGTGGTGGTGTACAACGCGTGGCAGGGCGCCAAGGTGCGCCGCAAGATGCCGCGGCCCATGCCCGCGGACGCCGCGGAGAATTTCGCGCGCGACGACCATCAGGAACAGAGCCCGTTTATCGAACCGGCTCGGCCCACAACGCGTCGCGAGCCGGTAGTGGGTGCAGAGGCATCCGCCGACACGGCGTCGGCCCGCGTCGAACCGACTTTTGGCGCGCCGGTAGGCGCGGCACCGCTTGATACGCCGGCCGACATTCAGGCAGAGACGACCACACCGAACGGCTATCTGTCGGACGGCGATGATGCCGAGGCCGAGGGTGGCGCAAAGGCGAGCTCCGGTGCCGACGCCGGCAAGGACGCGGCGGCGGCTGGTCAACAACCCGCGAGCAACGCGTCGCGCGAAGCGGACGAACAGATCGAGCCGATTCTGCCGGCTGCCACGACGATCTCGTCCGCGCCGCCGGCTATCGTCGATCGCCGCATCGACTGCATCGTGCCGATTCGTCTGAACGGACCGGTTGCGGGCGACAAGGTGATTCCGCTCGCGCAGCGTCCGCGCCGCGCCGGCAGCAAGCCGGTACATATCGAAGGCAAACTCGAGGGCGGCGCGTGGGAGTTGCTGCAAAACGGCGCGCGTTATGAAGAGCTGCGCGCGGCCGCGCAACTGGCCAATCGCAGCGGTGCGTTGAACGAACTTGAGTTCTCCGAGTTCGTGACGGGCGTACAGCAGTTCGCCGATGCAATCGACGCATCGCCGGAATTTCCCGACATGCTCGAAACAGTTGCGATGGCGCGTGAGCTCGACGGTTTCGCCGCGCAGTGCGACGCGCAGTTGTCGATCAACGTGCTCTCCGACGGCGCGCCTTGGTCGGCCAACTACGTGCAAGCGGTGGCCTCGCAAGATGGCTTGCTGCTTTCGCGCGACGGCACGCGCTTCGTCAAGCTCGACGCGCGCCAGAGCCCGGTGTTCATGCTGCAGTTCGGCGACACGAACTTCCTGCGCGACGACCTCACGTACAAGGGCGGTCAGATGATCACGCTGGTGCTCGACGTGCCGGTGGCCGACGAAGACATCTTGCCGTTCCGTCTGATGTGCGACTACGCGAAGTCGCTGGCCGAGCGCATTGGCGGGCGGGTGGTGGACGACGGCCGTCGCCCGTTGCCGGAGACCGCTTTGCTCGCAATCGAAAAGCAGTTGATGACGCTTTACGCGAAGCTCGAACAGGCCGGCATTCCGGCAGGATCGCCGGCCACTCGGCGTCTGTTCAGTCAATAACCCGCCGCGTTTCAAAACGCCTCGAACGGCCGCGCAATGCGCGGCCGTTATCGTTTTGAAGAGCGACGCCGCCGACTTTCGCATACTCGCGTTCAGGTCTGCAAGCTGGCCATTCGGCCGATGTAAAGGGGCACGCTTCCTGCGATAATCCAGTGTCCAATTTCACTGAAGAAGCGCCTACAGCATGGCTCGAACTCCCGCCTCAGATCCAGCAACCAGCGCTCCGGCCGAGCGGGCCGCGTGGCTGCGCGCGGAACTCGAACGCGCCAATTACGCGTACTACGTTCTCGACCAGCCGGACTTGCCGGACGCGGAATACGACAAGCTGTTCAAGGAACTGGAGAGCATCGAGGCGCGGCATCCCGATCTGATCGTCCCTGATTCGCCTACGCAGCGCGTTGGTGGCGAGGCGGCAAGCGGGTTTGAGCCGGTCGTTCACGACCAGCCCATGCTGTCACTGAATAACGGTTTCGCAGACGAAGACATCCTCGCGTTCGACAAGCGCGTGGGCGATGCACTCGGCAACAATGCGAAGGAACCGCCGGTGCCGGTCGACTACGCGGCCGAGTTGAAGTTCGACGGCCTCGCGATCTCGCTGCGCTATGTCGACGGCGTCTTCGTGCAGGCCGCCACGCGCGGCGACGGCACGACTGGCGAGAACGTCACGGAGAACGTCCGCACGATCCGCTCTATTCCTCTCAAGCTGAAGGGCAAGCGCGTGCCGCACATACTCGACGTGCGCGGCGAAGTGCTGATGTTCAAGCGCGACTTCGAGCGTCTCAACGAACGTCAGCGCGCCGCGGGTCACAAGGAGTTTGCCAATCCGCGCAACGCCGCAGCGGGCAGCTTGCGTCAGCTCGATTCGAAAATCACCGCGCAAAGGCCGCTGTCGTTTTTTGCGTATGGCATCGGCGTGCTCGAAGGCGTCGAGATGCCGGCCACGCATAGCGAACTGCTCGACTGGTACAAGGAACTCGGCTTGCCCGTCAATGCGGAGCGCGCGGTCGTGAAGGGTGCCGAAGGTCTGCTTGCGTTTTTTCATGCGGTCGGCGAGAAGCGCGACAAGTTGCCGTACGACATCGACGGCGTCGTGTACAAGGTCAACCGGCGCGACGAGCAGGACGCGCTCGGCTTCGTGTCGCGTGCGCCCCGTTTCGCGCTCGCGCACAAGTTCCCGGCGCAGGAAGCGTTGACTAAACTGGTCGCGATCGACGTGCAAGTGGGGCGCACCGGCGCGATCACGCCCGTGGCGCGCCTTGAGCCCGTGTTCGTCGGCGGCGCGACTGTCACGAACGCCACGCTGCATAACGAAGACGAAGTGCGTCGCAAGGACATCCGTATTGGCGACACGGTGATCGTGCGGCGCGCGGGCGATGTCATTCCGGAAGTGGTGAGCGCGCTCATCGACCGCCGCCCGGCTGACGCGCATGAATTCGTGATGCCCACGCATTGTCCGGTGTGCGGCTCGAACATCGAGCGCCTACCCGACGAGGCGATTGCGCGTTGCACCGGCGGCCTGTTCTGTCCGGCCCAGCGCAAGCAGGCGCTGTGGCATTTCGCGCAGCGGCGCGCGTTGGACATCGACGGGCTGGGCGAGAAGATCATCGACCAACTGGTAGAACAGAACCTGGTGCGCACGCCCGCCGATCTGTTCAACCTCGGCTTCTCGACGCTCGCCGAGCTCGACCGTTTCGCAGACAAGTCCGCGCAGAACCTGCTCGACTCGCTTGAAAAGGCCAAGCACACTACGCTTGCCCGTTTTATTTACGCGCTCGGCATTCGCCATGTCGGCGAATCCACGGCGAAAGATCTGGCGAAGCACTTCGGCTCGCTTGATCCGATCATGGAGGCCTCGGTGGAAGCATTGCTCGAGGTCAACGACGTCGGGCCGGTCGTCGCCGAATCCATTCACCAGTTTTTCGCCGAAGAGCATAACCGCACGGTGATCGAGCAACTGCGCGCGCCGGGCAAGGTCACGTGGCCTGAGGGCCCGCCCGCGCCGAAGGCGCCGCAGGGCGTGCTGGCCGGCAAGACCGTTGTGTTGACGGGCACCTTGCCGAGCCTCGCTCGCGAGGAGGCGAAGGAAATGCTCGAAGCGGCCGGCGCGAAAGTGGCCGGCTCGGTGTCCAAGAAAACAGACTATGTGGTGGCGGGGGCCGAAGCAGGCAGCAAGTTAGCGAAGGCCGAGGAACTCGGCATTCCCGTACTCGACGAAGATGGTATGCGTAAGCTCCTGGAGGGGCAGTTATGATCCGCGAAATTCTCAAGATGGGCGATCCGCGCCTGCTGCGCATTGCCGATCCGGTCGATCACTTCGACACGCCGCAATTGCATGAGCTCGTGAAAGACATGTTCGAGACCATGCACCATGCGAACGGAGCGGGGCTGGCCGCGCCGCAGATCGGCGTCAATCTGCAGGTGGTGATCTTCGGGTTCGGCAGCAACGAACGGTATCCGGATGCACCGCCGGTGCCGGAAACGGTGTTGATCAATCCGACTATCACGCCGGTTTCGCTGGATATGGAAGAGGGCTGGGAGGGTTGCCTTTCCGTTCCGGGCCTGCGCGGCGCGGTCAGCCGCTTTTCGATGATCAAGTATCACGGCTTCGACCAGTACGGCACGCCGATCGACCGCGTCGCCGAAGGTTTTCATGCGCGCGTCGTACAGCACGAATGCGATCACCTGATCGGCAAGCTGTATCCAATGCGGATTACCGACTTCGCCAAGTTTGGCTTTACAGAAGTGCTGTTTCCGGACATGGATCCGAATAGCGACGATTGATGCGGCCCGTTGGCCGTTGGCCCTTGGCCGGCACCGCGCGTTGATAATAAAAAACCCACGCAAATGCGTGGGTTTTTTATCGGGCTGCTGCGGCGCTCGATGCGCTTCAAGATCCCATGAAGCGGTCGATCTCGCAGCCTCTGAGCTTGCCGGATGACGTCAGAACGACTCGTCCGGTGCGAGGTAACGCCACTGGCCAGGCGGTAGCGCGCCAAGCATCACACGGCCCATCCGCACGCGTTTCAGGCCAAGAACCTCGAGGCCGACCAGTTCGCACATCCGGCGAATCTGGCGCTTCTTTCCTTCGCGCAGCACGAAGCGCAACTGCTCGCCGTTTTGCCAGTTGACTTGCGCCGGCTTGAGCGGAACGTCGTCGAGCGAGAGACCGTGACACAAGAGCGCGAGGCTTTCCGGCGGGAAGTGACTTTCGACGTCGACCGTGTGCTCGCCGTAGGCGACGCGCACCAGATATTCCTTGTCGATGTCGGAATGGCCGCCGATCAGCTGCTTCGCGATGCGGCCGTCCTGCGTCAACACCAGCAAGCCTGTTGAATCGATGTCGAGACGCCCGGCCGGCGCGAGTTGCCGCAAATGTGCGACGGAGAAGCGAATGTCCGAGCGGTCGCCTTCCCAGCGATTCTCCGGCGTGACGAGCGTGATGGCCGGCTGGTAGCCGTCTTCCGCCTGGCCCGACACGTAGCCGACAGTCTTATGGATCAGCACGGTGACCTGGCTTGCTTGCACGGCCTCGGCAGCAGGATCGATCTCGATCCGCTGATCGGGGCGAACCTTCGTGCCTAACGTGTCGATCCGCTCGCCGTCGACGAGCACCCAGCCTTTCTCGATCCATTCGTCGGCTTCGCGGCGCGAGCACAGGCCCAGTTCGGACATGAGCTTGGAGAGGCGCAGGGTGCCGGGCGCGTCCTCGATATCCCGACGCGGCGTGCGCGGGGCAGCCTCAGCGTGCGGGCGATGTTCGGCCGGAGCGGCGCCGCGCGCCTTGCTGGCTCGCGCGGGGCGGTCGTCGGTGAAACGGCGTTCGGCCGCCGGCGCCTTGTCGAAGCTGCGTGCCGGGCGTTCCGCACGGTCGGTGCGCGGGGCCGCGCGGTCACCGAATTCGCGGCGAGCCGGTGCGCGGTCGCCTCGGTCGCCTCGGTCCCCTCGTGCGTCGCCAGTTGCGCGGGCCGGGCGATCGGCGCGGTCGCCATAGCTGCTCTTGACGGGCTTGGCAAAGCTGCGCTCGCCGCGCTCGCTTTCTGCGCGTCGAGGCGCGCTGTCGCTGCGCGGTCCGCGCTCGCCGCCGCGGCGGTCTTGCGAGGCGCCGCGGTCTGCGCTGATGCGGGGGCGGTCGGAAGCGTCGCGTTCACCGCGCGTCGGACGCTCGCCACGCTGGCCGCCTTCCGCGGGACGGCTTGCTCCCGTCCGCGGGCCGCTGGTCGGACGGCGTTCGCCGTCGAAGCCGCGCGAGGCGCCGCGGTCTGCGTTTCCTTCGAAACGGCGAGGCGCGCGGTCGGTGCTGCTGGTGCGGTCTTCGAAACGGCGTGGGGCGCGTTCGTCGCGTTCAGCACTTGGGCCACGGGGCGACCGCTCGCTGTTACCAGCACGGTCTTCGAAACGGCGGGGCGCACGGTCGGTGCTGCCCGAGCGATCTTCAACGCGGCGCGGTGTGCGTTCGCCGCGTTCAGTATTTGGGCCACGCGGCGACCGTTCGCTGTTACCAGCACGGTCTTCGAAGCGGCGGGGCGCACGGTCGGTGCTGCCCGCGCGATCCTCGAAACGGCGTGGGGCGCGTTCAGCACTTGGCCCACGCGGCGGCCGCTCGCTGTTACCAGCACGGTCTTCAAAGCGGCGGGGCGCACGGTCGGTGCTGCCCGTGCGATCCTCAAAACGGCGCGGTGCGCGTTCACCGCCAGGGCCACGAGGTGCACGCTCGCCACCACCTGTCCTATCCTCAAACCGACGCGGTGCGCGCTCGCTGCGTTCACGGCCAGCGCCGCGCGGCGCCCGCTCGTCGCCAGCCGCGCGATTTTCAAACCTGCGCGGCGCGCGCTCACCACCCTCACGCCGCGGACCACGCTCGCCGCTTCCTTCGAAACGCCGCGCCGGTGCGCCCGCACTCTCGCTGCGCGGCGGCCGGTCAGACGTCGCACGTCGTGCGCCGCCGGCTCCGCCCGCTTCGCGTTCGCGCGAGAACGAGCCTTCCGCGCGGGGCGCACGCGGTCCGCGCGCGCCTGCGCCAGCCGGACGCTTCCCACCGGACGACGTGCCCGCGCCTTCGCCTCGCGGGCCACTCGGGTCCGCCATCGACGATTTCGGTCCTGCCGGCCGTGTCGGCTTACGTGCCGACGTGCTGCCGCTACGGACAGGGGCGCGTTCGGACGAAGCCGGCCGCGGGTGCTTGGCTGTTAATTTGTCTCGCATGAAATCTCACACTGCGATCGCGCGCAGCAGTTCGGTCTCGACCTGAATTTGCAGGCGGCTGTCCGACAGACCGTGTCCGTCCAGCAGAAACACGTCCTCGACGCGTTCGCCGAGCGTGTTGATCCGCGCCGACGCGACGCCGACCCGATGTTCGGCCAGCACGCGCGCGATCGAATAAAGAAGGCCTGGCCGGTCGTTCGCCGACACGGACAGGATGTAGTACTGGCCGCGCTCGTCGGCCCGAAGATCGACGCGCGGTGTAACAGGGAAGGTTCGCGAAAGCCGCGACAAGCGGCCCTTCGACGGCCCCGGGAGCCAGGTGCCGTCGCCGGTTAGGCGCGCGGTCAGTTCCTGCTCGACGAGATTGGCAATGTCGCGATAATGCACGTCTTCTTCGGTATGCGCGACGAGGAAATTATCCAGCGCATAGCCGTGACGCGTGGTGCTGACCCGGGCATCGAGCACCGACAGGCCGTTGCGGTCGAAATACGCACAAATGCCGGCGAACAGATCCGGCTGGTCCTTCACATACACGAGCACCTGAAGCGCTTCGCCGATCGGAGACGGGCGGGCGCGAACGATCGGCGTGGGCGTCTCGACGTAACGGTAGAGCACGCGCGTTTGCCATGCGATGTCCGCCGCGTCGTGGCGTAGGAAGTAGCCGACGTCGAGCTTGTCCCACAGCGCTTTCTGCGCGCCTTCAGGCACCGTTTCGAGGCGCAGGAGCGCGAGCGCCTCTTCCTGACGCGACTCCAGTTCCGAATGCGCGTCCGGACGCGCGCCGCCGAGCACTGCGAGCGTCGCGCGGTACAGGTCTTCCAGCAGCTTGCCCTTCCACGTGTTCCAGACTTTAGGACTGGTCCCGCGGATGTCGGCCACGGTCAGCAGATACAGCGCGGTCAAACGGCGTTCGTTGCCGACCAGTTCGGCGAAACGCTTGATGACCTCCGGGTCGCTCGTGTCCTGCTTCTGCGCGACCTGGCTCATGGTCAGGTGCTGCTGCACGAGCCAGACCACCAGGTCGCCGTCTTCGCCCTCGATGCCATGATTGCGGCAGAAGCGCCGCGCGTCGGCCATACCGAGCGTGGAATGGTCGCCGCCGCGGCCCTTGGCGATATCGTGAAACAGCGCCGCGACGTACAGCACCCATGGCCGGTCGAAGCCGACGATCAACTGGCTGCAGAACGGATACTCATGCGCGTGTTCCGCGACCGCGAAGCGCCGCAGATTGCGCAGCACCATCAGAATGTGCTGGTCGACCGTGTAGACGTGATACAGGTCGTGCTGCATCTGTCCGACGATGCGCCGGAAGTTGAGCAGATAGCGCCCGAGCACGCTCGTCTGGTTCATCAGGCGCAACGCGTGCGTGATGCCGGCTGGCTGCTTCAGGATGTCCATGAAGAGGCGCCGGTTTTCCGGATCGCGCCGCCAGTGCTGGTCCATCACCTCGCGCGCGTTGTAGATGGCGCGCAGCGTGCGCGCCGACAGGCCTTTGACGCCCGGCGTCTGCTCGTACAGCAGGAACGCTTCGAGGATCGCGTTCGGCTCGCGCTGAAACACATCGTCGCTCGCAATTTCGAGCATGCCCTGCTTTTCGACGAAGCGGTCCGACAGCACCCGCGTGATGCCGCTCGTGCTCGGGAAAAGCTGCGCCTCGATGTTCTGGATCAGGATGGTGGCAAGCTGCGTGACCGCCTTGGCGGCCCAGTAATAACGGCGCATCAGCTGTTCGCTTGCGCGCTTGGTGGCGGTGGGCTTGTAGCCGAAACTTTCCGCCACCGCAGTTTGCAGGTCGAACACCAGAATGTCCTGACGACGGCCGGCGGTGACGTGCAACCGGGCGCGCAGCGACTTCAGGAAGCCTTCGTTGCGCCGCAGTTCCTGCGCTTCGCGCTCTGTAATGAGACCGCGCGCTTCGAGTTCGCGCCAACTGCTGCCGAACCCGGCCGCCTGGGTGATCCATAGAATCAGCTGCAGATCCCGCAGCCCGCCCGGGCTTTCCTTGATGTTCGGCTCGAGCGCGTAAGGCGTGTCCTGAAATTTGGCGTGGCGCTGGCGCATTTCCAGTACTTTGGCCTGGAAAAACGCTTTCGGGTCGAGCGCCTCGCGATAACGCTTTGCGAAGTCGTCGAACAGCGCCGCGCTGCCCGTAATGCGCCGCGCTTCCAGCAGCGACGTGCGCACGGTCACGTCGTTCGCGGCTTCTTCGAGACACTGCGAAACGCTGCGTACGCTGCTGCCGAGTTCCAGTCCCAGATCCCATGCCAGGCTGATGAAACGCTCGACACGCGCTTCGAGGTGCTCGAGCGGCGCATCGGGCAGCAGCACCAGAATGTCGATGTCGGAGTGCGGCGCCAGTTCGCCACGGCCATAACCGCCCACTGCGAGGAGCGCAAGATCCGCGGGCAGTTCGCAGGTGTTCCAGGCGGCGCGCAGCGAGTCGTCGGTGGTGCGCGAAAGCGCCGCCATCAACGCTTCCACGTTGGTGGCGGTCTTGAAGCGTTCCAGCAACTGGGCTTTGGCCACTTTGTAGTCCGCCTTGAGCGACTTGGCATGGGACGGGGCGACGGCTGGAACACTACTCATGGGCGGCTGAAGGTCGGGGAGCGAAATCGGTCAGGCCGTGGCGGCGACCATCGGCGGGCGCGCGGGCGTGCCGGCGGAAACGGTCAGTACGTCGTGGCCGGATTCCGTCACGAGCACTGTGTGCTCCCATTGCGCCGAGAGGCTGCGGTCTTTGGTCTTGACCGTCCACTGATCAGGCATGGTGCGGATGTCGCGGCGGCCGGCGTTGATCATCGGCTCGATCGTGAAAATCATGCCGGCTTGCAGTTCGAGCCCTGTGCCGGGACGGCCATAGTGCAGAATCTGCGGATCTTCATGAAACACCGTGCCGATGCCGTGGCCGCAATACTCGCGCACCACGCTGTAGCCTTGCGCCTCGGCGTGTTTCTGGATTGCGTAGCCGATGTCACCCAGATGCGCGCCCGGGCGCACCTGGTCGATGCCGAGCCACATGCATTCGAAAGTGGTCTGAACGAGCCGTTTGGCAAGAATCGAACCCTCGCCCACGATGAACATCCGGCTCGTATCGCCGAAATAGCCGTTCTTGATCACCGTTATGTCGATGTTCAGCGCATCGCCATTCTTGAGTGTCTTGTCGCCGGGAATGCCGTGGCAGATCACGTCGTTGACAGAAATGCAGGTGGCCTTGGGGTAGGGCGGATAGCCGGGCGGCTGATAGTTCAGCGGCGCGGGGACCGTGCCCTGTTCCTTCAGCATGTATTCGTGACACAGGCGGTCGAGTTCGCCGGTCGTGACGCCGGCGGTGACGAACGGCGTGATGTAATCGAGCACTTCGCTCGCCAGTTTGCAGGCGACGCGCATTTGCGCGATATCGTGTTCGTTTTTTAGCGTGATAGCCATGAGTCGGGCCTGAAATGCGATTTATCCCGGGATTATCGCACCATATTCCCGGTGCCGCAGCGTTTTGGCGGTCGCCGGACGGCTTTTGCGCTGGGACCGGTGCCCCGTCCTTCATGGCCTTGCGGTGGGACGCGAAGCGGCGGGAAGCGTCGGGGTGCAACCAGCGGCAGCAAAGACGGGCAACCGGGCAGGTTGAGTCGGCCGATAGTCGCATGCTATAATCTTTGGCTAAGTCGGTCCTTCTCTTGTCGCCGCTGGCTACCCGTCTGGGCAGTCAGTAGTGTCAGGCAGATGTGAGCGACGCTTCCCGTGGCGCTGGCTGCCCGAGCCATGGGAAAAGCTGTACCGGGCAGCAGACTCGCAAGCCGGCGCACCCAGGGTGTCCGCGGCGCGTAGCCAGGCAAGACTTGACCTGGCAGCGCGGCGGATACGGCAGCCGGCTTAAGACCCAACCCTCGCGGAGATTTTCATGGCAGTTACCATGCGTCAAATGCTGGAAGCCGGTGTCCACTTCGGTCACCAAACGCGCTTCTGGAACCCGAAGATGGCCCCCTTCATTTTCGGTCATCGCAACAAGATTCACATCATCAACCTCGAAAAGACGCTGCCGATGTACAACGACGCGCTGAAGTACGCGCGTCAGCTGGCAGCAAACCGCGGCACGATCCTGTTCGTCGGCACGAAGCGTCAATCGCGCGACACGATCGCTCAGGAAGCGCAGCGTGCGGGTATGCCGTACGTCAACGCGCGCTGGCTCGGCGGCATGCTGACCAACTTCAAGACGCTGAAGGTTTCGATCAAGCGCCTGAAGGACATGGAAGCAGCGCTGGAAGCAGGTGAAACGGAACGCATGAGCAAGAAGGAAGCGCTCCTGTTCGAACGCGAAATGGCCAAGCTGCAAAAGTCGATTGGCGGCGTGAAGGACATGGGCGGAATTCCGGACGCGATTTTCGTGGTCGACGTCGGCTATCACAAGATCGCTGTTACCGAAGCTAACAAGCTCGGCGTGCCGGTCATCGCAGTGGTCGATACGAACCACTCGCCGGAAGGCATCGACTACGTGATCCCGGGTAACGACGACGCCAGCAAGGCCGTCGCTCTGTACGCGGCTGGCGTGGCTGACGCGATCCTCGAAGGCCGCGCCAACGCGGTCAACGAAGTGGTGCAGGCGGCACGCGGCGACGACGGCGACGAGTTCGTCGAGGTCAACGCGGAAGCGTAAAGCTGCCCTGTGTCCGGCAAAAAAGGGGGCTTTCTACAGGCCCCCTTTTTTTAAGCCGCGACGCCGTAGTGGGGCGCTGTCTCCGGCTGGGGCTGTGTCCGACGCGTTATCCGTAAAAAATGCGCATAACGCTGAAACGAATTCTTGCCGCCGGTATCGAAGTCCGGGCGGCGTGTGACAGATCGAACTCAAGGAGCAAATGATGGCGGCAATTACCGCAAGCATGGTTGCAGAACTGCGCGCAAAGACCGACGCGCCGATGATGGAATGCAAGAAAGCGCTGACGGAAGCCGACGGCGACATGGCGCGCGCTGAAGAGCTGCTGCGCGTGAAGCTGGGCAACAAGGCTAGCAAGGCTGCATCGCGCGTCACGGCTGAAGGCGTGGTTGCCTCGTTCATTGGCGGCAATGCGGGTTCGTTGGTCGAACTGAACTGCGAAACCGACTTCGTCTCGAAGAACGACGACTTCCTGGCTTTCTCGAAGAAGATCGCCGAGCTGGTCGCAACACAAAACCCGGCTGACGTCGCCGCGCTGTCGGCTCTGCCGCTCGACGGCCAGACCGTCGACGCAGTGCGTCTCGCGCTGGTCGGCAAGATCGGTGAAAACCTGTCGATCCGCCGTTTCGTGCGTTTCGAGACGTCGAACAAGCTGGCTGCGTATCTGCACGGCACGCGCATCGGCGTGCTGGTCGAGTACACGGGTGCAGACGAGCAGGTCGGCAAGGACGTGGCTATGCACATCGCCGCCATGAAGCCGGTCTCGCTGTCGTCGGACGACGTGCCGGCGGATCTGATCGCCAAGGAACGCAGCATCGCTGAGCAGAAGGCCGCCGAATCGGGCAAGCCGGCTGAAATCGTCGCCAAGATGGTCGACGGCAGCGTGCAGAAGTACCTGAAGGAGGTGTCGCTGCTGAACCAGACGTTCGTTAAGAACGACAAGCAGACGATCGAGCAGATGCTGAAGGCTGGCAACGCGAGCGTCCAGAAGTTCGCGCTGTTCGTGGTCGGCGAAGGCATTGAGAAGAAGCAGGACGACTTCGCTGCTGAAGTCGCCGCTCAAGTGGCTGCTGCAAAGCAACAATAAGCTTCACCTAAGCTTCAGCTAGTACCGTTGTACCCGCGGCAGAGCAAGACTGTGCCGCGGTCGGCAGCGCCGCAAGGCTGCGCGCGGGTCGACCCCCGCTGTGCAGCCGCCATTGACGAGCCTCATGTGTCGATCAATTTGGCGGCGCTTGCCCGAATCAGCATTTCACCCCTACATTAGTCCCTTGTTGTTGCCCTGTTCTGCGCGATCTGGATACCCCTATGCCCACTGCCTACAAACGCGTTCTGCTCAAACTCTCCGGTGAAGCTCTGATGGGCGATGATGCCTTCGGCATCAATCGCGCGACCATCGAACGAATGGTGGCGGACGTGGCCGAAGTGGTCCGTCTCGGAACGCAGTTGGCCGTGGTGATCGGCGGCGGCAATATTTTTCGCGGCGTAGCAGGCGGCGCGGCCGGTATGGACCGCGCCACGGCCGACTACATGGGCATGCTGGCCACCATGATGAACGCGCTGGCACTGCAGGACGCCATGCGGCATGCAGGCATCGAGGCGCGTGTGCAGTCCGCGCTGCGTATGGACCAGGTGGTCGAGCCGTATATCCGCCCGCGGGCGATTCGCCAGCTCGAAGAAGGTAAAGTCGTGATTTTCGCGGCCGGAACGGGCAACCCGTTCTTCACGACCGACACGGCCGCCGCGCTGCGCGGCTCGGAAATCGGCGCTGAAGTCGTGCTGAAAGCCACCAAGGTGGACGGCGTCTACTCCGCCGACCCGAAGAAAGATCCGAGCGCGACGCGCTACACGACGATCAGCTTCGACGAGGCAATCGGCCGCAATCTGCAGGTCATGGACGCCACCGCGTTCGCGCTGTGCCGCGACCAGAAGCTGCCGATCCGCGTGTTTTCGATCGTCAAGCCGGGCGCGCTCAAGCGTATCGTGCTCGGCGAGGACGAGGGCACCCTCGTCCACGTGTAAACTCTCGTTCACATAACGTGGGCTTCGACGCGGGCCCGGGCCGCCGCATATCGCGCGTGCTGGCCGGCTCGCACAGTTTTGAAGGTTCGGAGGTTTAAAAATGTCTGTGGCTGATATCAGGAAGGGCGCTGAGCAAAAGATGCAGCGTTCCATCGACGCGTTCAAGAACGATCTGTCGAAAATCCGTACGGGCCGTGCGCACACGGGCCTGCTCGATCACATCCAGTGCGACTACTACGGCTCGCCGGTGCCTATTTCTCAGGTCGCGAACCTGACGCTGATCGACGCACGCACGATCGGCGTTCAGCCGTGGGAAAAGAAGATGGTTCAAGTCGTCGAAAAGGCGATCCGCGAGTCGGACCTCGGTCTGAACCCGGCTACGCAGGGCGATGTGATCCGCGTACCGATGCCCGCGCTGACCGAAGAACGCCGCCGCGAGCTGACGAAAGTGGTCAAGAGCGAAGCCGAAACGGCCAAGATCGCCGTCCGCAATCTGCGCCGCGACGCTAACGAGCAACTGAAAAAGCTCGTCAAAGACAAAGAAATTTCGGAAGACGACGAGCGCCGTGCAGGTGACGACATTCAGAAGCTGACGGACAAATTCGTCGCTGAAATCGACAAGCTCGTCGTGACCAAAGAAGCAGAGATCATGACGGTGTGATGTTGCTCGGCTCCGTGCAGACACGGAGCCGGCACGGGTTTTCCTGCCCCTACAGGGGCCGGCGCGAAATGTCAGTCATGCAGCGCCAGGTCTGGGAGCATTCACCAATTCAAGGTTTGCACTTCTTCATTTGCAGTTATTGTCCCGACGGCCATGACCTACACCAGTTCAACCGTGCGCGTGCCTGATGTCGCTGCGGTGCCGCGACACATCGCGATCATCATGGACGGCAATGGCCGTTGGGCCACCCAGCGCCGCTTGCCGCGCGTGGCCGGTCATACGCGCGGCGTCGACGCTGTGCGTGCAGCCGTCGAGGCGTGCGCCCGTCAGGGCGTCGAATATCTGACGCTGTTTGCCTTCAGTTCCGAAAACTGGCGTCGGCCGAACGAGGAAGTGTCGTTCCTCATGCGCCTGTTCGTCACCGCGCTCGAGCGCGAAATCGGCAAGCTGCACGCGAACGGCATCCGTTTGCGGGTGGTCGGCGATCTCGAACGTTTCGATACGCGCATCCGCGATCTGATCAAGCGCGCCGAGACCAAGACCGCGCGCAATACGCGCCTCACGCTGACCATCGCAGCCAATTACGGCGGTCGCTGGGACATCATGCAGGCCACCCGCAAGCTCGCCGAGCAGTCGGCGCTGGCAGGCAAGGCGGTCGAGGTGAACGAGGAATCGTTCGCCGAACATCTGTCCATGGCATATGCGCCCGAGCCCGATCTGTTCATCCGCACGGGCGGCGAGCGGCGCGTCAGCAATTTCCTGCTGTGGCAACTCGCCTACACCGAGTTCTACTTCACCGACATCTTCTGGCCGGATTTCGACGCCGACGCCCTCGGCCACGCAATCGCGTCATATGCGGAGCGCGAGCGCCGTTTCGGCCGCACGAGTGCTCAGCTCGAGCCGCAATCGCAAAACGTCGATTCGCTTCCATGCTAAAAACCCGTGTCATCACGGCGGTCGTCCTCCTGGCGGTGTTCCTGCCCGTCACGTTGTTCGCGCCGGTCGGCGCGTTCGGCGCGCTGATTGCGTTCGTCGTCGTGTTCGCTGCGTGGGAGTGGGCGCGCCTGCTCAAGCTGGGCGGCGCGGGCCCGGTCATTTACGCGCTGGTGGCGGCAGTGGCGCTAGTGGCCAGCACGCGTCTCGGCACCGGCGTCGACGATGCGCGGCCGTTTTACAAAGCGGCCGCCATTTTCTGGGTGATCGCCGGCCCGTTCGTGCTGCTGCGCAAACCGACGCTCGCGCAGGGCGCGTGGCGTAACTTCCTGTTTCTTGCCGGGATTGTGATATTCGTCGCGTGCTGGCATGCTCTCGTCGCCGCGCGCATGCAGGGTGTGCCGTTTGTGCTGTCACTGCTGCTATTGGTATGGCTCGCCGATATCGGCGCATACTTCTCGGGGAAGGCGTTCGGCAAGCACAAGCTCGCGCCCGCCATCAGCCCGGGCAAGACGTGGGAGGGCGCGATCGGCGGCTGGCTCGTCGTCATGATTGTCGCGCTGGCGGCGGTCGTTTTGCATGCGTTCGAGCCGACCCTGTATTCCAGCTTGTGGGCGCATTGGGGCGCCCCGCGTGCGCTGCTTGCGCTGACCCTGCTGGTGGTGTTCAGCGTGGTGGGCGACCTTTTTGAATCCATGATGAAGCGCCAGGCCGGCGTGAAAGATTCGAGCGGCCTGTTGCCGGGGCACGGTGGCGTGCTCGACCGCATCGACGCATTGTTGCCGGTGCTGCCGCTTGCCATGCTGCTGCTCGGCTAGAGAAAGAGATATGCAAAAACGTCTGACATTGCTCGGTTCCACGGGCTCGATTGGAGACAGCACGCTCGACGTCGTCGCGCGTCATCCGGAGCGTTTTTCGGTTTATGCGCTCACTGCACACCGCAACGGCGACAAACTCGTCGAGCAATGCCTGCGCTTCCGGCCGGAAGTCGCGGTGGTCGGCGACGCCGACACGGCAGCGCGCGTCGCGGCCAGGTTGCGCGAGGCGGGCTGCAAGACCGAGGTGACTTACGGCGCTCAGGCGCTCGTCGACGTGTCGAAGGCGAGTGGCTGCGACACGGTCGTGGCGGCCATCGTGGGCGCGGCAGGCCTCGCGCCGAGCCTCGCCGCCGCGCGCGCCGGCAAACGGATTCTGCTTGCCAACAAGGAAGCGCTGGTCATGTCGGGCGCGATCTTCATGGACGCGGTCCACGACAACGGCGCGGTTCTGCTGCCGGTCGACAGCGAACACAACGCTATTTTCCAGTGCTTGCCGCGCGAAGCCGCGCTGCATGGCGGCGTGTCCAAGATCATTCTGACCGCGTCGGGCGGCCCGTTCCGTACGCGCGAACCGGCCACACTCGCGGGCGTCACGCCCGAAGAAGCCTGCAAGCACCCGAACTGGGTGATGGGCCGCAAGATTTCGGTCGACTCCGCCACGATGATGAACAAAGGCCTCGAAGTGATCGAGGCTCATTGGCTGTTCGGCTTGCCGGGCGAGCGCATCGACGTGCTGATTCATCCGCAAAGCGTGATCCATTCGCTGGTTTCGTACGCCGACGGCTCGGTGCTCGCGCAACTCGGCAACCCGGACATGCGTACGCCCATCGCTCATGCGCTCGCGTTCCCGGATCGTGTCGATTCGGGCGTCGCGCAACTGGACCTCGCGGAAATCGCGTCGCTGTCGTTCGAGAAACCGGACTACGCGCGTTTCCCCTGTCTGGCTCTGGCGATGAAGGCACTTGCCGAAGGCGGCCTCGCCAGTGCGGCGCTCAACGCCGCTAACGAAATTGCTGTTGAAGCGTTCCTGTCGCGCCAGATCGGTTTCATGGCGATCGCGCAAGTGGTCGACTCGGTGCTCAACGGGTTGCCGAACGGCAGCGCGCACGCGCTTGAAGACGTGATCGAAGCAGACGCCGCAGCGCGTCGCGCCGCTGCCGAATTCATCGCGCGTCTGCCTGACGCCGCCCGCCGCACGGAACGCGCCGTCCAGTGAGGCGCTTATGAATCTGCTGATCGAAGTGCTCGCCTTCGCGGTTGCGATTGGCGTGCTCGTGGTCGTCCACGAATATGGGCATTACAGCGTGGCGCGGCTGTGCGGCGTCAAGGTGCTGCGCTTTTCGATCGGCTTCGGCAAGCCGCTCTTCCAGTGGGTCAGTCCTAAGAGCGGCACTGAATGGACCGTGGCCGCGCTGCCGCTCGGCGGCTATGTGAAGATGCTCGACGAGCGCGAGACCGGCAGCGCTCCGATCCCTGCCGAAGCGTTGCCGCATGCGTTCAACCGGCAGTCGGTGTGGCGGCGTATCGCGATCGTGGCGGCCGGGCCGGTCGCCAATTTCCTGCTCGCCATCGTGCTGTTCGGCCTCGTGTTCGCCACCGGCGTCACAGAGCCTGCGGCCATTCTGGCCGTGCCCGCGCCGAACACGGCCGCTGCCGTCGCCGGGTTCGAAGGTGGCGAGACGGTGGTGGCGGTGCGCACGGAGAACGCCGCCGACTCCGAGCCGGTGCGGTCCTGGTCTGACTTGCGCTGGAAGTTGCTCGGCGCAGCTTTCGATCACAAGCGCGTCGTGCTGAGCGCGAAAGGCCCGGGCGGCACGTCGGACTTCCAACTCGATCTGCGCGGTGTCGGTGAAAAGGACGTAGACGACGACTTCATGTCGCGCCTCGGCTTCGAGCCCGGCGGCGGCAAGCTGACCGTTGCAGGTGTGCAGCCGGGCAGCGCGGCGCAGAAAGCCGGGCTTGTTCCGGGCGACCGTTTGCGCGCGATCAACGGCATGGCAACCGACAACGCCACGGCCTTCATCGCGTATGTAAAATCGCACGCCGGCAAACCTTTGACGCTGCAAGTGGAGCGCGCGGCCGGCGGCAAAGTGCAGGATCAAACGCAGGGCAAGCTCGAAGACATCACCATTGTTCCGCAGGCACAGCGCGACGCGGCAACGGGACAGCAGGTCGGCCGCATCGGCGCGGAACTCGCGACCCAGGTGCCGTCGATCAACGTGCGCTATGGACCTTTCGAAAGCCTTCAACTTGGCGCACGCCGTACGTGGGACCTGGCGGTTTATTCGGTGCGGATGTTCGGCCGCATGATCGTCGGCGACGCTTCGCTGAAAAATCTTTCGGGTCCGGTGACGATCGCCGATTACGCGGGAAAGAGTGCACGTCTCGGTCCTTCTGCATTTCTGTCGTTCCTTGCCCTCGTCAGTATTAGCCTCGGTGTACTGAACCTGCTACCAATTCCGGTATTGGACGGGGGTCATCTGTTATATTATTTGGTTGAAGCTGTGACCGGTAAAGTTGTCTCCGATCGCTGGCAACTCGTTTTTCAGAGGGCGGGTCTCGCCTGCATCGTCGCTTTGTCGGCGATTGCACTGTTCAACGATCTCGCTCGTTTAATCCACTTTTAAAGTGTCCGGCGGCGCTAACAATGGCGACCGTCCGACCTGATGCAGCTATACACACTGGGGAAGCACGTTGTTTAAACCTCATCGCTTTGTTCCGAAGACGGTTATAACCGCGGCATTCGCCGCGCATGGGCTGGTCGCCCACGCAACCACGCCCTTCGTGGTGCAAGACATCCGGATCGAGGGATTGCAACGCGTCGAACCTGGTACCGTGTTCGCCTATCTGCCTATCAAGCAGGGCGACACGTTCAGCGACGACAAGGCATCGGAAGCCATTCGCGCACTGTACGCAACGGGCTTCTTCAACGACGTCAAGATCGCGACCGAAGGCAATGTGGTCATCGTGCAGGTGCTGGAGCGTCCGGCCATTGGCACGATCGACTTCGCGGGCATTCACGAGTTCGACAAGGAAAACCTGACCAAGGCGCTGCGCGCCGTGGGTTTGTCGCAAGGCCGTTACTACGACAAGGCACTCGTCGACAAGGCCGAACAGGAGCTGAAGCGTCAGTACCTGACGCGCGGTTACTATGCAGCCGAGGTCACGACCACGATCACGCCGATCGACCGCAATCGCGTCTCGGTGCTGTTCTCGGTGGCCGAAGGGCCGAGCGCCAAGATCCGCCAGATCAACTTCATCGGCAACAAGGCGTTCAGCACGGGCACGCTGCGCGACGAAATGCAGCTGTCCACGCCGAACTGGTTCTCGTGGTACACGAAGAACGACCTGTACGCGAAAGACAAGCTCACCGGCGACCTCGAAAATGTCCGCTCGTATTACCTGAACCGCGGCTACCTCGAGTTCAATATCGAGTCGACTCAGGTGTCGATCACGCCGGACAAGAAGGACATGTATTTGACGGTCACGCTGCATGAAGGCGAGCCGTACACGATCTCGAGCATCAAGCTGGCCGGTAATCTACTCGACCGCGAGCCGGAGCTCGCCAAGCTCATCAAGATCAAACCGGGCGATCGTTTTTCGGCCGAAAAGCTGCAGGCCACCACGAAGTCGATCGTCGACAAACTGGGCGAATACGGTTATGCGTTCGCGACCGTCAACGCGCAGCCGCAGATCGATCAGTCGAACCACAAGGTCGACCTGACGTTGCAGGTGGACCCGAGCCGCCGCGTCTATGTGCGCCGTATCAATGTGGTCGGCAATACACGCACGCGCGACGAAGTGGTGCGCCGCGAAATGCGTCAGCTCGAAAGCTCGTGGTTCGACTCTAACCGCCTCGCACTGTCGAAAGACCGTATCAACCGTCTTGGCTATTTCACAGACGTCGACGTGACCACCATTCCTGTGGAAGGCACGCCTGACCAGGTCGATGTGGACGTCAAGGTCGCTGAAAAGCCGACGGGCGCGATCACGCTGGGCGCGGGCTTTTCGTCGACCGACAAGGTGGTGCTGTCGGCCGGTGTCTCGCAAGACAACGTGTTCGGCTCGGGCACGAGCCTCGCGGTGAACGTCAATACCGCGAAGACCTACCGGACGTTGACGGTTACGCAGGTCGATCCGTACTTCACGGTCGACGGCATCAAGCGTATTACCGACGTCTATTACCGTACGTATCAGCCGCTATATTACTCGACCGACTCGAGCTTCAAGATCGTTACGATCGGTGGCGACCTGAAGTTCGGTATTCCGTTCTCCGAAGTGGATACGGTGTACTTCGGCGCGGGTCTCGAGCAGAACCAGCTGGACGTCGACGCGAACACGCCTGCGTCGTATAAGCAATACGTTCAGGACTTTGGCCGCGTGTCGAACAACGTACCGCTTACTGTCGGCTGGTCGCGCGATGCGCGAGATAGCGCGCTGGTACCAAGCCGCGGTTACTTCACGCAGGCAAACGCCGAATACGGCACGCCGATCGGCGGCACCCAGTATTACAAGGCCGACATCAACGCGCAGTACTATTACTCGTTCTCGCGTGGCTTCGTGCTCGGTTTCAACTTCCAGGGCGGCTACGGCAAGGGCATGGGCGGCAAGCCGTACCCGATTTTCAAGAACTACTACGCGGGCGGTATCGGTTCGGTCCGTGGCTACGAGCCGAGTTCGCTTGGTCCTCGCGACGCCACCACGGGCGACCCGATCGGCGGCTCGAAGCTGCTCGTCGGCAATATCGAGTTGACGTTCCCGTTGCCGGGCACCGGCTATGATCGAACCCTGCGCGTGTTCACGTTCCTCGACGCAGGTAACGTGTGGGCGGACGCGAGCAGCGCCGCCACGTCGAATGGCGCTAACGGTCTGCGTTACGGCTACGGTGTCGGCCTCGCATGGATTTCGCCAATCGGACCGCTCAAGCTGAGCTTGGGCTTCCCGCTGACCAAGCATACGGGCGACCAGTATCAGAAGTTCCAGTTCCAGATCGGAACGGCGTTCTGATCCGCGTTGCGGACAGCTCGCCAAACAACAGTATCGAGAGGATCACTTTGCTAACCGGTATGTTTTCGAAACGTGTGGCTTGCGCGCTGGCGCTGGCAATGACGCTGGGCGTCGGAGTAGCGCACGCGCAGGAAGCCAGGATTGCCGCGGTGAATTCGGACCGGATTCTGCGGGAATCGGCTGCGGCAAAGGCGGCCCAGGTCAAGCTCGAGGCCGAGTTCGCGAAGCGCGACAAGGACCTCGCGGACATGGCCCAGAAGCTGAAGTCGATGTCCGATTCGCTCGACAAGAGCGGTGCGTCGATGTCGTCGGCGGATCGCGCGCAAAAGCAGCGAGATCTGTCACAACTCGACACGGACTTTCAGCGCAAGCAACGCGAGTTTCGCGAGGACCTGAACCAGCGCCGCAATGAAGAACTGGCGGCGGTGCTGGACCGCGCGAACAAGGTGATCAAGCAGATCGCCGAGGCGCAGCATTACGACCTGATCGTTCAGGAAGCGGTGTATGTGAGCCCGCGCATCGACATCACGGATCAGGTGCTCAAGGCTCTCGCGGCCTCGGGCAACTAAGAGCACAGGCAGGAGCGTTGCAAGCAGCGGTTGAAGGGCGGCCTCGGCCTGGGCGTTGATTGCAAACGCCGCGCACGACGCGCGCCGTCTGGTGAGCTGCAGATCAGCTTTACGCGAACCGAAGTACGCCGCCGCGCTTGAACTGCGGAAGGCGAGCCGGGGCGGGGCTCTCACCGGCGACTCTGACAAGACGCACTGAACAGCAGGAGACAGGACAGGCATGGCATTTACGCTCGAGGACATCGTCCAACGGTTCGGCGGTGAAGTAGTAGGAGACGGTTCGCAGCGCGTCGGCAGCCTCGCGCCGCTCGACCAGGCAGGTCCGGACCAGCTGGCGTTCCTCGCGAACCCCAAGTACCTGTCGCAAGTGGAAACGACCCAGGCTGGCGCCGTGCTGATCAATGTCGACGACCTGGCGAAGCTCACGTCCCGCAGCGCCCGTAACTTCATCGTCACGCCGAATCCGTACGCTTACTTCGCGCGCGTCGCGCAAACTTTCATCGACCTCGCTACGCCAAAGGTCGCGCCCGGCATTCATCCGAGCGCGACGATCGACCCGTCTGCGCAGATCGCTGCGAGCGCGGTGATCGGACCGCACGTTACGGTCGAAGCCGGCGCTGTCATCGGCGAAAACGTGCGGCTCGACGCGAATGTCGTCATTGGCCGCGGCACGCGCATCGGCGCGGGTTCGCATCTGTATCCGAATGTGGCCGTGTATCACGGCTGCAAGCTCGCCGAGCGCGTGATCGTGCACGCGGGCGCGGTAATCGGCTCCGACGGTTTCGGATTCGCGCCGGATTTCGTCGGCGAAGGCGAGGCGCGTACCGGTAGCTGGGTGAAGATTCCGCAAGTTGGCGGCGTATCGATTGCAGCGGATGTCGAAATCGGCGCGAACACCACGATCGATCGTGGCGCAATGGCCGATACGATCATTGAAGAGTGCGTGAAGATCGACAACCTCGTGCAGATCGGCCACAACTGCAAGGTGGGCGCTTACACGGTAATCGCCGGTTGCGCGGGTATCGCGGGCAGCACCACCATCGGCCGTCATTGCATGATCGGCGGCGCTGTGGGGATTGCCGGGCACGTGACGCTCGCCGATTACGTGATCGTCACCGCGAAGTCCGGCGTGTCGAAGTCGCTGCTCAAGCCCGGCATGTACACGAGCGCATTCCCGGCCGTGAACCACGCTGACTGGAACAAAAGCGCAGCTTTGCTGCGCAATATCGACAAGCTCCGCGACCGTATCAAAGCGCTGGAAACTGCCTCGGCTGACCGGACGGACGCGAAGCCGGCCAACACGCCAGCGCCTTTGGCATCGGGCGCGACGGGCAATTCACAGAGCGACAAAAGCTAGATTTCTGGGCGGCCCGCCAGTACCGCGTAAAATGGCGGGCGAATATCAGGAAGCAAAGACGGTTGCCGTGACCCGGTGGCACGGCAATCAGGTCACGGCGAGCGCCGGCAGCATGCGTTACCAACCCACCTGCACCAGCATCCGCAGTCATCATCGCGCAGTCAATGCGTGAGCAGAAACACCATGAGCACCGAAAAAATCAATCTCGACATTCATAAGATTCTCACGCTGCTGCCACATCGTTACCCGATCCTGCTGGTCGACCGGGTGCTCGAACTCGAGCCGCACAAAAGCATCAAAGCGTTGAAGAACGTGTCGATCAATGAGCCGTATTTCCAGGGGCACTTCCCGACGCGTCCCGTCATGCCTGGCGTGCTGATCCTCGAAGCGCTCGCACAAACGGCAGCGCTCCTCACGTTCTCGGAAGAGCCGAGCGACCCGTCGAACACGCTGTACCTGTTCGTCGGTATCGACAACGCGCGCTTCAAGCGCGTCGTGGAGCCCGGCGATCAGCTCATCCTGAACTGCACGTTCGAGCGGCATATGCGCGGCATCTGGAAGTTCAAGGCGCGTGCCGAAGTGGACGGCGCGGTGGCGGCGGAAGCAGACCTGATGTGCGCGGTGCGTCACACGGACAAGGACGCCTGAGTCAATGTTCGGGCAGCCGGCGCCTCATGACGCTGCCGGCTCGACCCAGCCCATCCAGACAACGCAACAGAATCAGAAGCGAGGACGCATGAGCAGGATTCATCCCACTGCGATC
The DNA here is from genome assembly GCF_046534895.1 of Paraburkholderia sp. SIMBA_053. Taxonomy (NCBI): domain Bacteria; kingdom Pseudomonadati; phylum Pseudomonadota; class Betaproteobacteria; order Burkholderiales; family Burkholderiaceae; genus Paraburkholderia; species Paraburkholderia sp. SIMBA_053. Next base: position 437,931 of record NZ_JAWRXU010000002.1, read on the forward strand.
GTCGAACCGGGCGCTCAACTCGACGAATCCGTCGAAGTCGGACCGTATGCGGTGATCGGCGCCCACGTGACGATCGGCGCCCGGACCACCGTCGGTTCGCATAGCGTGATCGAAGGCCACACCACGATCGGCGAAGACAACCGGATCGGCCACTATGCATCGGTCGGCGGCCGTCCGCAGGACATGAAGTACAAAGACGAGCCCACCCGGCTCGAAATCGGCAACCGCAACACGATCCGCGAGTTCACGACGATCCACACCGGCACGGTGCAGGACGCGGGCGTGACTACGCTCGGCGACGACAACTGGATCATGGCGTACGTGCACATCGGGCACGACTGCCACGTCGGCAACAACATAATTCTTTCGAGCAACGCACAGATGGCGGGCCACGTGACGATCGGCGACCATGCGATCGTCGGCGGCATGTCGGGCGTGCATCAGTTCGTGCGCATCGGCGCTCATTCCATGTTGGGCGGCGCTTCCGCGCTCGTGCAGGACATTCCGCCGTTCGTGATCGCGGCCGGCAACAAGGCCGAGCCGCACGGCATCAACGTCGAAGGTCTGCGCCGCCGCGGTTTTTCGCCGGACGCGATTTCGGCGCTGCGCTCCGCATACCGCCTGCTGTACAAGAACAGCCTGTCGCTCGAAGAAGCGAAAGTGCAGTTGCGTGAACTGGCGTCGGCCGGCGGCGACGGCGACGAGCCGGTGCGAACGCTGCTGGCATTTGTCGAAGCGTCGCAGCGCGGCATCATCCGCTAAACGATGGCATTGCAACCCAGTCCGCTACGCATCGCGATGGTGGCCGGCGAGCCGTCCGGCGACCTGCTGGCGTCATCGCTGCTGAACGGCCTCGCGAGCCGCCTGCCTGCCGCCACGCACTATTACGGAATCGGCGGCCCGCGCATGATTGCCACGGGTTTCGACGCGCACTGGCCAATGGAAAAGCTGTCCGTGCGCGGCTATGTCGAAGCGCTGCGGCACATTCCCGAGATCCTGCGTGTTCGCAACGACCTCAAGCGCCAGCTGCTGGCCGAGCCGCCAGCGGTGTTCGTAGGCGTCGACGCGCCCGACTTCAACTTCGGGCTCGAGCATCCGTTGCGCGAGGCGGGCATTCCGACGATTCACTTCGTGTGCCCGTCGATCTGGGCGTGGCGCGGTGGGCGCATCAAAAAGATCGCGAAGGCCGTCGACCATATGCTGTGCGTGTTCCCGTTCGAAACGGCGCTGCTTGAAAAAGCGGGCGTCGCGGCTTCGTACGTGGGTCATCCGCTAGCGGACGAAATTCCGCTCGAACCCGACACGCTCGGCGCGCGCCGGACGCTCGGTCTCGCGGAAAGCGGTCCTGTCATCGCGGTGCTGCCGGGTAGCCGCCGCTCGGAGATCGACCTGATCGGGCCGACGTTCTTCGCGGCGATGGAAATGATGCAGCATCAGGAGCCCGGTCTTCGCTTCGTGATGCCGGCGGCGACGCCCGCGTTGCGAGAGATGCTGCGCCCGCTGGTCGACTCGCACCCCGGCCTCGCGCTGACCATTACCGACGGCCAGTCCCAACTCGCCATGACGGCCGCCGACGCGATCCTCGTGAAAAGCGGCACCGTCACGCTCGAGGCGGCGCTCCTGAAAAAGCCGATGGTCATCTCGTACAAGGTGCCGTGGCTGACCGGCCAGATCATGCGCCGGCAGGGCTATCTGCCGTATGTCGGTTTGCCGAACATTCTGGCGGGGCGCTTCGTGGTACCGGAAATCCTCCAGCATTTCGCGACGCCGCAGGCGCTGGCCGAAGCCACGCTGAAACAGTTGCGCGATGAAGCCAACCGGCGCACGCTGACGGAAATCTTCACGGAGATGCACCACGTGCTGAAGCAAAACACTGCGCAGCGTGCGGCGGAAGTCGTCGCGAGCGTTGTCGAAAAACGCAAGGCGCGGCCGTGAAGAACGGACGCACCGACGGACGCACCATCGCACCCGCGCCTCGCCGCAAGACCGCGGCCGTCGCAGGCGCGGCGGGGTCGGCCGGCCTGCAGGTCGGCTTGAACTTCGAGACGCCCGACGACATTATTTGCGGCGTCGACGAAGCAGGGCGCGGACCGCTGGCCGGTCCGGTCGTGGCTGCGGCGGTGATTTTCGATCCGTCGAAGCCGATGATTCGCGGCCTCGACGATTCCAAAGCGCTGAGCGCCAAAAAGCGTGACGAGCTGTACGACAAGATCGTCGACCGCGCGCTCGCGTACTGCATTGCATCGGCAACCGTCGAAGAGATCGATTCGCTGAACATCCTCCATGCAACCATGCTGGCGATGAAGCGCGCGGTGGAAGGGCTGTCCGTCACGCCCACGCTGGTGAAGATCGACGGTAATCGCTGCCCCACATTGAGCGTGCGTAGCGAAGCAGTGATTGGTGGCGACGCGCTCGTGAAATGCATTTCGGCGGCGTCGATTCTTGCCAAGGTCACGCGCGACCGGATGCTGCTGGAACTGCACCAGACGTATCCGCTTTACGGCTTCAATGCGCATGCGGGCTACGGCACGCCGCAACACCTCGCGGCGTTGCGGGAGCACGGTCCCTGCGAACATCATCGGCGATCGTTCGCGCCCGTGCGCGAGGCCCATTTGCGATTTGGCACCGGCGTGCCGCTGCCCGCGGGCGAAGTCATCGTCGTGCCGGATATGCTGGCGAACGGCATGCTGGACGACGCAATGCTCGATCGCGACGCGTTCGGCGAACACAGCGGCGCTTGAATATCGCGCGGATTTGGCGGGCGGCCCGATCTACACCCGGTGCGTGATTGCATCCAGCATGACGCTTTACCCCCGCTAACCTTTTTCCTTACCTCACCGTCTTCGCTGCCTGTGAAAGCCATCACCTCGCGGGACAATCCGCTCTATAAACGCCTGAAGGCGCTCGCCGGTTCGACGCATCAACAGCGCCGCAGCGGCCATGCGCTGCTGGAAGGTTTCCATCTCGCGAGCGCTTATCTCGATGTAGCCGGGCAGCCGGAAATGTGCGTCGTCACCGACGGCGCACTGCGTCACGACGAAGCTCAGGCGATCGTTTCGCGCATCGACGAACATCGCATCGTCACGTTGCCGGATGCGCTTTTCGGACAGCTGTCGAATGTCGTGCACGGCGTCGGGATTCTGCTGCTCGTGGAAAAGCTGGCCATGCCGCTGCCGGAGAAGGTCGCGCAGACATGCGTCGTGCTCGACGGCGTGCAGGACGCAGGCAACGTCGGCTCGATCTTGCGCAGCGCAGCCGCGGCGGGTATCCAGCATGTGTTCTGCTCGCCGGGCACCGCCTACGCGTGGTCATCCAAGGTGTTGCGCTCCGGCATGGGCGCACACTTCCTGCTGCGGATCTACGAAGACGTCGAAGCGCAGACGTTGATCGATCGCCTCGCGGTGCCTGTCGTGATCACCGACTCGCACGGCGCGGCGGCGATCTACGACTGTGACCTGAGCGGACAACTTGCGTGGGTGTTCGGCAACGAGGGGGCCGGCGTATCGCAAATCTGGCGTGAGGCCGTCTCATTGCGGGTGACGATTCCCCAGCCGGGCGGCATGGAGTCGCTCAATGTCGCGGCCGCGGCCGCTGTATGCGTCTTCGAGCAATGCAGACAACAGCGCGCCGCAAACATGCTCAGCGACGCGCGTTCGTCTGCACGTTTCCCCGCTCAATAAGACGGACGATCCAGCTTGATCTCCTGCAGGATCGTGGTCGCAATCTCTTCGATCGACTTGTGCGTCGACGACAACCACTTGATCCCTTCGCGACGCATCATCGTTTCGGCTTCGTTGATCTCGTAACGGCAGTTCTCCGGTGCGGCGTACTTGCTGCCCGGCCGGCGCTCGTTACGGATCTCCGATAACCGCTGAGGATCGATCGACAACCCAAACATTTTCTGCCGATGCGCCAATAACGGCGTAGGCAGTTTGCCTCGCTCGAAATCTTCCGGAATCAGCGGATAGTTGGCCGCTTTGACGCCGTACTGCATGGCCAGATACAGGCTCGTCGGCGTTTTTCCGCTGCGCGACACGCCAACCAGTATCACGTCCGCATCGGCGAGATTGCGGTTCGACTGGCCGTCGTCGTGCGCAAGCGAGAAGTTGATCGCCTCGATCCGGTTCTTGTATTCCTCGGTGTCCGCGTTCTGGTGACCGCGCCCCATCGCGTGGCTCGACTTCAGTTCCAGTTCCTGTTCCAGCGGCTCGACGAAGGTCTGGAACATGTCCAGCACGAGCGCATTCGAGCCCTTGACGATCTGATTCGAGGCGCTGTCCACGAGCGTCGTGAACACGATCGGACGGCGGCCGTCCTGCTGGATCGCTTCGTTGATCTTTTCGAGCGTGGCGTAGGCCTTTTCCGTCGAGTCGACGAAAGGCACGCGAACCAGGCGGAATTTCTGGTCGAACTGGGAGAGGATCGAATGCGCGAAGGTTTCGGCAGTGATCCCGGTACCGTCGGAGACGATGAATACGGTGGGCGGCATCAGTGGGGCAGGGAACGTGAGCGGCAAAAAGCGCTCGAATGGAACATCGCTGCGTTGATTTCGCTGCGCGGTGGCTGACCGCAAAGCAGCGGCGTCAAACAACGCGCCGTGGGCACCGCTACTGCGCCGGGAAGCACCTGCAGACTCTTCGGAAAAGATTGAAAGAGCCGCGCAGGCGGTCCGGGCGCGGTTGGAGGCGCAATTCTCGTCCGACAGTCACATTTCGAGAGTCGGCACGGTAGAATAGCGGCAACCTGTTGGATAAGCAATTGCAGGCGATTGGCGCCTAACTCGCCGCGAACGGTCGTTCAACGCTCCGCTATCGGACGTCAAACGCCACGGAACGCGGCGCATCGATCGCTAAATCCGGGCATTCGCGCTCTTCGTCGCCCTGGTTGGCTTCGTTGGCTTCGTTGGCGTTGCCGGCGTGATGCATTGCACAAGCGCGTTGCATCGGCGTGGTACGCAAGCGCCGGAAGCTCCGTAAGCGATTGCTTCTCCAACAGGTTGTGCAAGACGCGAGGTCACGCTCCCAATGGGCGTCTCGCGTTCGAGCCCACTTGCACAGCCGTGAATTTCTTTCACACTTAGGGGCTTGTATGATTAACGCAGTTACCGTCGCAAAGGATAGGGCATATGTAGTTCCGTTCGAGCAGTTGCGGATGACCGATGTGGAGATTGTCGGCGGCAAGAACGCGTCGCTAGGCGAGATGATCAGTCAGCTCGCTGAAGCAGGCGTGCGCGTGCCGACCGGTTTCGCCACGACGGCGCTGGCTTTCCGCGACTTCCTGCATCACAACAACCTGACCGAACGCATCGCCAAACGTCTGGAGACGCTCGACGTCGACGACGTGAAGGCGCTCGCCGAAGCGGGCAAGGAGATCCGTCAATGGATCGTCGAAGCGCCGTTGCAGCCGCAACTCGAGGCTGACATCCGCGCAGGTTTCGAGACCTTGCAAAACAGCTCGCCTGAAGAGCTTTCCTTTGCCGTGCGTTCGTCGGCAACGGCGGAAGACTTGCCGGACGCATCGTTCGCGGGTCAGCAGGAAAGCTATCTCAACGTGGTCGGCATCGAGGAAGTGCTCGATCGCATGAAGCACGTGTTCGCGTCGCTGTATAACGACCGCGCTATTTCCTATCGCGTACACAAGGGCTTCACGCACGCTGAAGTCGCGTTGTCGGCTGGTGTGCAGCGCATGGTGCGCTCGGACGTCGGCGCGGCCGGCGTGATGTTCACGCTCGATACCGAGTCCGGCTTCAAAGACGCGGTCTTCATCACGTCGAGCTATGGTCTGGGCGAAACCGTCGTGCAAGGCGCGGTGAATCCGGACGAGTTCTACGTCTACAAGACCACGCTGGCGCAAGGCAAGTATCCGATCATCCGCCGTTCGATCGGCTCCAAGCTGATCAAGATGGAATTCACGAAGGCCGGCGAAGAAGGCCGCGTGAAGACTGTCGACGTGCCGCACGAACAGCGCAACCGCTTCTCGATTACTGACGAAGACGTGATCGAACTCGCGAAGTACGCGGTCATCATCGAAAAACACTACGAGCGTCCGATGGACATCGAGTGGGGCAAAGACGGCCGCGACGGCAAGATCTTTATCCTGCAGGCACGTCCCGAAACGGTGAAGAGCCAGGCGACCGGCAAGGCGGAGCAGCGCTTCAAGCTGAAGGGACAATCGAACGTGCTGGCCACCGGCCGGGCGATCGGCCAGAAGATCGGCGCGGGTCCGGTGCGCGTGATTCACGATCCGTCGGAAATGGACCGTGTGCAGCCGGGCGACGTGCTGGTCGCCGACATGACCGACCCGAACTGGGAGCCGGTGATGAAGCGCGCATCCGCGATCGTTACGAACCGGGGCGGGCGCACCTGCCACGCGGCGATCATCGCGCGCGAACTGGGCGTGCCGGCCGTGGTGGGCTGCGGCGACGCGACCGACGTGCTGAAAGAGGGCTCGCTCGTCACCGTCTCGTGTGCTGAGGGCGACGAAGGCAAGATCTACGACGGCCTGCTCGAAACCGAAATCACCGAAGTGCAGCGCGGCGACCTGCCGCCGATTCCGGTGAAGATCATGATGAACGTCGGCAACCCGCAACTGGCTTTCGACTTCTCGCAACTGCCGAATGCCGGCGTGGGTCTCGCGCGGCTCGAGTTCATCATCAACAACAACATCGGCGTTCATCCGAAGGCGATTCTCGAATATCCGAACATCGATCAGGACCTGAAGAAGGCCGTGGAAAGCGTCGCTCGCGGTCACGCCTCGCCGCGCGCGTTCTACGTCGACAAGCTGACCGAAGGTATCGCGACGATCGCTGCAGCGTTCTATCCGAAGCCCGTGATCGTGCGTCTGTCGGACTTCAAGTCGAACGAGTACAAGAAGCTGATTGGCGGTTCGCGTTACGAGCCGGACGAAGAAAACCCGATGCTGGGCTTCCGCGGCGCGTCGCGCTACATCGCTGAAGACTTCGCCGAAGCGTTCCAGATGGAATGCGTCGCGCTGAAGAAGGTGCGCGAAGAGATGGGCCTCGACAACGTCGAGATCATGGTGCCGTTCGTGCGTACGCTCAAGCAGGCCGAGCGCGTGGTCGGGCTGCTCGAAAAGTTCGGCCTGAAGCGCGGCGAGAACGGCCTGCGTCTCATCATGATGTGCGAAGTGCCGTCGAACGCGATTCTGGCGGAGGAATTCCTCCAGTTCTTCGACGGTTTCTCGATTGGCTCGAACGACCTGACGCAACTCACGCTCGGCCTCGACCGCGACTCCGGTATGGAGTTGCTGGCCGTCGATTTCGACGAACGCGACCCGGCGGTCAAGTTCATGCTCAAGCGCGCGATCGAAACGTGCCTGCGCCTCGACAAGTATGTCGGTATCTGCGGTCAGGGTCCTTCGGATCATCCGGACTTTGCTCAATGGCTGACGGACGAAGGCATCAAGTCGATCTCGCTGAACCCGGACACGATCATCGAGACCTGGCAACAGCTGGCAAAGACGTCGACGAAGTAAGCGTTGCGCGTGCCGCGTCGTAAGCGGCACGCATGACGAAAGGCGTGGGATATCAGAGGCACATCGAACGCGCATCAAAGGCAGGCTCAACCGCACGTTCGATGCCGGTAATCCGCATCCGCTTCGTGCTATAAACACCCCGGTAGATCCGGGGTGTTTTGCTTTGTGGAGGTCGAAGTGGCGCCAGGTGGACTGTTCTGGTGGGTCGGGGCCGGTGTGCTGGTCGTGCTGGAGTTGCTCAGCGGCACTTTCTATTTGCTGATGATCGCGCTCGGTTGCGTCGCTGCAGCCATTGCGCATATCGCGGGCGCTGCAGCAGACATGCAGTTCGCGGTCGCGGCGATCGTCGCGCTCGCCGCGGTGCTCGTGCTGAGGCGTTCGCGTTTCGGCCGCAGAACGCGCAAGGAGGCGTCCAGGAATCCGGACGTCAATCTCGACATCGGTCAGACGGTGAGCGTGCCGGCATGGCACGAGCGTCGTGCGCGAGTGAGTTATCGCGGTGCGGAATGGGACGTCGAACTCGCGCCCGGAGAGCCGGACGATGCGCGCATTTACGAGATCAAAGAGTTGCGCGGCAGTTGCCTCGTGGTGGCCGCGGCGCAGCACGCACGGTCCAATGCGGCGCATCTTTGATATTGACCGGTAGGCTCGCAGCAATTAATTAAACCAACTAACGGTTCTGGAGTGCAGATATGGATTCGACCATCATCGGGGCGGTGTTCCTGGTCATCGTGATCGTGCTGGCGGCGCAGACCATCAAGATCGTGCCGCAGCAGCACGCGTGGGTGCTCGAGCGCCTTGGCCGCTATCACAGCACGTTGACGCCGGGTTTGAGCTTCGTGTTTCCTTTCGTCGACCGGATCGCTTACAAGCACATTCTCAAGGAGATCCCGCTCGAAGTGCCGAGCCAGGTCTGTATCACGCGCGACAATACGCAGTTGCAGGTCGATGGCGTGCTGTACTTCCAGGTCACGGATCCAATGAAGGCGTCATACGGGTCGAGCAACTTCGTGTTTGCGATCACGCAGTTATCGCAGACCACGCTGCGCTCTGTGATCGGCAAGCTCGAACTCGACAAGACTTTCGAAGAGCGCGATTTCATCAATCACAGCATTGTTTCCGCGCTCGACGAAGCTGCGGCGAACTGGGGCGTCAAGGTCTTACGCTACGAGATTAAAGATCTGACGCCGCCAAAGGAAATTCTTCACGCGATGCAGGCGCAGATCACCGCGGAGCGTGAGAAGCGCGCGTTGATCGCGGCGTCGGAAGGGCGCAAGCAGGAGCAGATCAATATCGCGTCGGGCGGCCGCGAAGCGGCGATCCAGAAATCGGAAGGCGAGCGGCAGGCGGCGATCAACCAGGCGCAAGGTCAGGCCGCGGCGATTCTTGCCGTTGCGGACGCAAATTCGCAGGCTATCCAGAAGATTGCCGCTGCGATTCAGTCGAACGGCGGCATGGAGGCGGTGAATCTGAAGGTCGCCGAGCAATACGTGAACGCGTTCGGCAATCTGGCAAAGCAGGGCACCACGCTGATCGTGCCGGGCAATCTGTCGGACATGAGTTCGATGATCGCGTCGGCGCTCGCCATCGTGAACAAAGGCAAGGGTGTGGCGGACGCGCGCTGACCAATCCGGGCGAGGCGCGGGCGAGTCGGCCGTGAGCGCCTTCCGATATTGGCTCAGCAAAAAACAATGGCCCGCATCAGTGCGGGCCATTTTTGTTAGATCAGGTGAAAAAAGATGCGGCGGCCTCGGGGGCAAGGTGCGGCATATCCGCGCGATAGTTCTTTCGCGTCGCGTAAAGCGAACGACGCAGACCGTGCAAGAGCTCAGCCCGGCGAGCGCATCAGACGCGCCTTTTCGCGCTCCCAATCGCGCTTTTTCTCGGTTTCGCGTTTGTCGTGCTGCTTCTTGCCCTTGGCGAGACCGATTTCGCATTTGACGCGGCCGCCCTTGTAATGGAAGTTCAACGGCACGAGCGTATAGCCGCGCTGCTCGACCTTGCCGATCAGTTTGCTGATTTCCTCGCTATGCAAGAGAAGTTTGCGTGTGCGGACCGGATCGGGCGTGATGTGGGTCGAGGCCTCGGGCAGCGGGCTGATATGCGTGCCGATCAGGAACAGTTCGTTGTTACGGATTACGACGTAACCTTCCTTGATCTGACCACGGCCGGCGCGCAAGGCCTTGACCTCCCATCCTTCGAGCACGAGCCCTGCTTCGTAGCGTTCTTCGACCGAATAGTCGTAGAAGGCTTTTCTGTTGTCGATAATGCTCATGAATGGAAAGTGCCCAACTCGTTTAAAATCACGATTTTAGCAAAGCGGGGCAAGGAAAGCCCGCCGCGCTTGTCCACCCTCGCCGCGCGCTGTTCAATTTATGGCAGATGTCCAGAAAACCGTGTTGATCCGCCATTCGGCGGAACAGATGTTCGACCTCGTCACCGACGTCGCCGATTACCCCAACTTCCTGCCCTGGTGCGGAGGAGTGGAGGTCCGCCACCGGGACGACACCAGCATGGAGGCGAAGATCGACATCAACTTCAAGGGTATCAAGCAGCACTTTGCCACGCGCAACAGCATGGAGCGGCCCACACGTATCGACATGGAGTTCGCTGACGGCCCGTTTCGCAAATTCACCGGTTTCTGGCGCTTCACGCCGTTGCGCGCGGACGCCTGCAAGATCGAATTCGCGCTGCACTACGAGTTCACCAACATCATTCTCGAGAAGATCATTGGGCCGGTGTTCAATCACATCGCCAATACTTTCGTCGAATCGTTCGTGAAGCGCGCCGATCAGCGCTACGGCAAGGCATGAGCGAACGTCTGTCCGTTCAGGTCTGTTATGCGCTCGCCACCGAGCAGGCGCTGATCGACGTCGAACTGCCCGCGGGCGCCACACTCATGCAGGCGATCGAGGCTAGCGGCGTTTTGCAGCGTTATCCTCAGATCGATCTGCGCACGCAGAAGGTCGGTGTGTTCGGCAAGCTCAAGCCACTCGATACGGCGCTGGCCGATCACGACCGCGTCGAGATCTACCGGCCGCTGCTGGTGGACCCGAAGGTTTCTCGCCAACGCCGCGTCGAAAAAACCCGGAAGGCGGGCTCCATTGAAGGCCGCCGCTGGCAGAACAAGGATTCGCGGTAGGCGCCGGCTCACAGGCGCATCGCCCACTTCAAGGTGCCGAACCGTGCGCCTTTTTCCCGATAGGCGTGGCGCCCCCGGAATCGTCATCCGCATGTTGACGCACCGACCAGCACACACCCGCCACCAGTAACAGGATTGCCGCGATCTCCAGCGGCCGGGGCAGCCGTTCGTCGTAAATGAACGCGTAGAGCAGCGCGAACAGCGTTTCGAAGACGATCAACTGGCCGGAAAGCGTGAGGGGCAGCCGCTTCGACGCCGCGTTCCACAGCCCGTTGCCGAGCCACGACGCGCCAATCGCGAGACCGAGGTTGAGCATCCAGAAGCTGTGCCAGCGGCCTGACGCCAGTTCGCCTTGCGGGCCGCCCGGCGGCAGCGCGGCGGCCGCGAGCCAGAGCGCGGCGCCGAGCATGCCCGTCACCACGCCCCACAACACGGACCACTCGTTGCCGGTGAAACGCGTCTGCCGCTGAAGGTAGCGAGCGTTTTCGACTGCGAACCACGTCCAGCAGCCGAGCGCGCCGACCGCGCAGGCGAGGCCGAGCATTTTGGTGAGAACGCTGACCGGCGTGCCTTCGGCGACCGTGAAGACGTCGATATTGATGCAGGCGATGCCGGCCATCACCATCGCGAGCGGCCAGCCCAAGCGGGAAAGCGGCACCGCGCCGTGGTCGCCGCGGCCCATCAGCGTCACCGTGACGGGCAGCACGCCGACGATCAGCGACGCCGGCGCAATGCCGACCAGATGCACAGCGGCCGTCAGCAGCAGGTAATACAGCAGATTGCCGGCCAGCGCGAGCTTGACGAGCGCGACCAGGTCCTCGCGAGTCAGGCGTTTGAGGAGCGAGCGCGCCATTGGCAGCGCCGCTGCCAGCGAGACGACGCCGTACATGGTGTACCGGCCGGCGGACAGCAGAAGCGGTGAAAAGTCCGGCAGCACCCGCGGGACCAGAAAAACCATGCCCCACAAGGCTCCAGCTATCACTCCATATGCGACACCGCGCTGCATCGACTGCTCCTGCAAGAAAACCGGGATGGGCCGCAGATTAGCCGTTGGGCGCCGCGCGCGTCTTGTTTGATTCTGCATTCGAGGCGAGCAAACGAAACGCGATCGAACCCGAGGCGAAAGACGAAGCGAAATAGCGGACGCGAAGCCACGAAAAAAAGCACCCGAAATTCGCTAAGCTGCTGTTCGCGCAGTGAAAAGCGGGGAGGTATCGCGTATAATTCGCTTTTGCGCCTATAGGATTTGCCATGCGTCTGATCCAAACAGCACTCACGTTCGATGACGTGCTCCTCGTCCCGGCCTTCTCCGATGTTCTGCCGCGCGACACCAGCCTCAAGACCCGGCTGACCCGCAATATTTCCCTGAATATGCCGCTCGTGTCCGCCGCTATGGACACGGTCACCGAAGCCCGCCTCGCTATCGCCATGGCGCAAATGGGCGGCGTCGGCATCATCCACAAGAACCTCACGGCGGCCGAGCAGGCCCGTGAAGTGGCCAAGGTCAAGCGTTTCGAGTCGGGCGTCGTCCGCGATCCGATCACGGTGCCGCCGCAAATGAAGGTGCGCGACGTCATTGCACTGTCGCAACAGCATGGCATCTCCGGTTTCCCGGTTGTGGAAGGCGCGCAGCTGATCGGCATCGTCACCAATCGCGACCTGCGCTTCGAAGAGCGTCTGGACGAGCCGGTGCGCAACATCATGACGCCGCGTGAACGGCTCGTGACCGTCAAGGAAGGCACCTCGCTCGCCGAGGCCAAGGCGCTGATGCACAGCCACCGGCTGGAGCGCGTGCTCGTCATCAACGACGCATTCGAACTGCGCGGCCTGATGACGGTGAAAGACATCACCAAGCAGACCGAGCACCCGGACGCCTGTAAAGACGAACACGGCAAGCTGCGCGCGGGCGCGGCGGTCGGCGTCGGCGCGGACAATGAAGAGCGCGTCGAACTGCTGGTTCAGGCGGGCGTAGACGTGATCGTCGTCGACACCGCGCACGGTCACAGCAAGGGCGTGCTCGAGCGCGTGCGCTGGGTCAAGCAGAACTTCCCGCACGTCGAGGTGATCGGCGGCAACATCGCCACCGCGGCGGCGGCCAAGGCGCTCGTCGAATACGGCGCAGACGGCGTGAAGGTCGGTATCGGCCCGGGCTCGATCTGCACGACGCGAATCGTCGCGGGCGTCGGGGTGCCGCAAGTCACCGCGATCTCGAACGTATCTGAAGCGCTGAAGGGCACCGGCGTGCCGGTTATCGCAGACGGCGGCGTGCGTTTTTCGGGCGACGTCAGCAAGGCGCTTGCAGCGGGCGCAAATGCCGTGATGATGGGCAGCATGTTCGCGGGCACCGAAGAAGCACCGGGCGACGTGTTCCTGTATCAGGGCCGCCAGTACAAGTCCTACCGTGGCATGGGTTCGGTCGGCGCGATGAAGGACGGCGCGGCGGACCGCTACTTCCAGGACAACTCGGCAAACATCGACAAGCTCGTGCCGGAAGGTATCGAAGGCCGTGTCGCCTACAAGGGCTCGGTCAACGCGATCCTGTTCCAGCTGATCGGCGGCGTGCGTGCCAGCATGGGCTACTGCGGTTGCCGCACGATTGCCGAGATGAACGACAAGGCCGAGTTCGTGCAGATCACGGGCGCGGGCTTGCGCGAGTCGCATGTGCACGACGTGCAAATCACCAAGGAAGCGCCCAACTACCACGTGGACTAAACGCCAATGAAGCCATTGCTGCGCGCTGTACTGATCGTCGACGCGTTGTTGCTGCTCGCGTTCGGCCTGTTGTTCCTGCTGACGCCGTGGACTTCGTTGTACAACGCGCTGCTGCTGGTGCAAACGCAGCCGGCGCTGGTCGGCCAGGCGTTTGGCATTGCGTTGATCGGGCTCGCGTGGCTCGCGTTGCATGCGTCGATCGACGGCGGGCTGACATCTTCGGTTGCAAGGGCTGTGGGCCACGTGAACTGGTTGACCGGCGTGCTGATGCTGGTCTGGCTGCTCGGTTTGCACACGCCGGCGCTGACCGGCTTCGGGCAGATCGTCGCGGTGCTCACGGGTGTGGTTTTGCTGGTGCTGGGTCTGGGCGGCGTGCGGTTGTCGGGCGCGGTGCGGCGGCGCGAGAAGTTGCGCCTCGCTGAAGCCACTGCCGCGGAGCGTGCCGAAAGGCAGGCTGCGAAAGACGCCGCCAAAAACGCAGCCAACAGGGCGGCGAACGAAGCGGCAATCAACACTGCAACCAACACGGCAAGCACGGACGGCCGGCGCGAGCCCGTGGTGCCTGCTACGGCGGGCTTCCCGGGGTATCGCGCGGAGCCGCTCGTCGAGCCGGCCATGCCTGCTGCGACGGTTGTACCTGCGACGGCCGTGCCTGCTGCTCCGGACACGCGGCCGCTCGGCTCGGCATCTACCGCGCCGTTGCATCCGGCGGTCGACGAGCCCGGCCTGAGCGCATCCGAACGCGCTGCACGCGTGCAAGCTGCTGCCGCTCGCGACGAGGCCCGCAATGCCGCTGCCGATGCGCCCAATGCGCCCCGGCCCCCGTTTCATGGCTGACGCGCCGCGCGCCACTGCATTCGCCGAAGCAACCGCAATCCGTACGCGCGCGCCGCAGGCAGTTCTCTGCAGCAGTGGCGGACCAGGCGCACACAGGCTTCATCATCGCGTTTCGCCATCGCATCCGCGGGCCCGCATGTCCGCGTGGACCGCTTTGAATTCAACGCCGCGCTTCGTGCGCGGCATTCCGTATCCGCTCACTTTTGACTCCGTCCGCTGCCATGCATGACAAGATCCTGATCCTCGACTTCGGTTCGCAAGTCACCCAACTGATTGCACGTCGCGTTCGCGAAGCCAACGTGTATTCGGAAATCCATCCCTACGACGTCGATGCTTCGTTCATCCGCGACTTCGCGCCGAAGGGCGTGATCCTGTCCGGCGGCCCGAGCTCCGTCACCGAAACGGACACGCCGCGCGTGCCGCAAGCGGTGTTCGAACTCGGCGTGCCGGTGCTCGGCATCTGCTACGGCATGCAGGCCATGGCCGAGCAACTGGGCGGCAAGGTCGACATCGGCCATCTGCGCGAATTCGGCTATGCCGAAGTGCGCGCGCGCAATCACACGAGCCTGCTCGAAGGCATCAGCGACTTCACTACGCCGGAAGGTCACGGCATGCTGAAGGTGTGGATGAGCCACGGCGACAAGGTGCTCGAAATGCCGCCCGGCTTCGCGCTGATGGCATCGACGGAATCGTGCCCGATCGCCGCAATGGCCGACGAGACGCGCCGCTTCTACGGCCTGCAATGGCACCCGGAAGTCACGCATACCGTGCAAGGCCGTGCGATGCTCGAGCGCTTCGTGCTGCAGATTTGCGGCGCGCGGCCCGACTGGGAAATGGGCCACTATATCGACGAAGCAGTCGCGAAGATTCGCGAGCAGGTCGGCAACGAACATGTGATTCTCGGCTTGTCGGGCGGCGTGGATTCGTCGGTGGCGGCGGCGCTGCTGCACCGCGCGATCGGCGATCAGCTCACCTGCGTATTCGTCGATCATGGCCTTTTGCGCCTGAACGAAGCCGAGCAGGTCATGGCTACGTTCGCGGATCACCTGGGCGTCAAGGTGATTCATGTCGACGCAAGCGACGTGTTCCTGCGCAAGCTGGAAGGCGTGACCGACCCGGAGGCGAAGCGCAAGATCATCGGCGCGGAGTTCGTCGAGGTGTTCCAGACGGAAGCCGGCAAGCTCACCGACGCGAAGTGGCTCGCGCAAGGCACGATCTATCCAGACGTGATCGAATCGGCGGGCAAGGGCAAGAAGGCGACGCAGACTATCAAGAGCCACCACAACGTGGGCGGCCTGCCTGAGACGTTGAATCTGAAGCTGCTCGAACCGCTGCGCGAACTGTTCAAGGACGAAGTGCGCGAGCTCGGCGTGAAGCTCGGTCTGCCGCCGGCTATGGTATATCGCCATCCGTTCCCGGGCCCGGGTTTGGGCGTGCGGATTCTCGGCGAAGTGAAGCGCGATTTCGCGGACCTGCTGCGTCGCGCAGACGCCATTTTCATCGAGACGCTGCGCACGTTCATCGACAAGGAAACCGGCAAGTCCTGGTACGACCTGACGAGCCAGGCGTTCGCGGTGTTTCTGCCGGTGAAGAGCGTCGGTGTGATGGGCGACGGCCGCACTTACGAGTACGTGGTCGCGTTGCGCGCCGTGCAGACGCTGGACTTCATGACCGCGCACTGGGCGCATCTGCCGCATGAGCTGCTCGGTCATGTGTCGAACCGCATCATCAATGAAGTGCGCGGGATCAACCGGGTGGTGTATGACATCTCGGGCAAGCCGCCGGCGACAATCGAGTGGGAGTAAGCGGTAACAACCGGCGTGCAGATCGAGCACGTCCGGTCCATTAACCGACGCAAAAGACCAAAGCCGACTAGCTGCTACCAAGCGCGACCCAAGCCATCGTCGACGTAAAAAGTCTCCCAAAGGAACGCTGCTCCCGCAGCCTTCCCGCCGTCAGCATCTCGCAAGGCCCGCTTCCCCGCGGGCCTTTTTCTTGTCGGTGCCACATCTAGCTGCTAAACCCAGCGGCATCACCACGCCGCATAGGCCCGGACTTTGCTGCGCCTACAAGCATGACCCATTCGACGCATCGCGAGACTCGTCCCACCGCATCGCCGATACTTATCGGCTGTGCAGGCTGGGCGCTGTCATCCAATGTCGCGGCGCAATTTCCCACGGATGGCAGCCATCTCGAGCGGTATGCGCGGGTGTTCCCGGCAGTAGAAATCAACTCGTCGTTCTATCGCCCGCATCAGCCGAAAACCTACGCCCGCTGGGCGGAAACCGTACCCGAAGCATTCCGGTTTTCCGTGAAGATTCCGAAGGCGGTCTCGCACGAACTCAGGTTGCGCGACGCCGATGCCGCCATAAGCGCATTTCTCGCGCAGGTCGCGCCCCTAGGCGAGAAAATGGCCTGCCTGTTGCTGCAGTTGCCTCCGAGCCTCGCATTCGATAAATCCGTCGCAAGCGACTTCTTTGCGCTGCTGCGCGACCTCACAAACGTGCGCGTTGTGTGCGAACCGCGTCATGCATCGTGGTTCACCGACGAAGCCGCGCAAACGCTAATAGATGGCAGGGTCGCCTGCGTGCGCGCGCATCCACCGCCCGTCGCCGGCGCCGAGCCGGTGGGCGATCCGCGCACCTTGTACATCCGTTTGCACGGCTCGCCTCGAATCTACTATTCGGCCTACGACGAGCCGTTCATCGAAGCGGTCGCGGCGCGCATTGTCGAAGCCCGCGAATCCGGAGCCGACGTCTGGTGTATTTTCGACAACACCGCGCACGGCGAGGCGGTGCCGAACGCCTTGATGCTGGTGGAAAAACTGCAAGAAGCGGCTGCTTAGGCGGCCCTTCACAAGATACATATCGTTCGAAAGCTTAGCCGGCTGCCCCGACCAGGTGTTGCAACTCGTTAGGCGCACTCTTGAGCCAAAGCCTCGCAGCATCTCGACACATTGCTACTCGCGCTCTCATTGCGCCGCTATGATTGGTGCAGGGTGCAGCACGCGAAACGCCCTTGCATTGTGTCGAAGATGCGGAAAATGGCTTCGCCGTGCTGGCGGTGCCACGGTTGAAGAAACACTTGTCGCAGGTCCTGAAAAACTTGAACAAAGGGGAATGCCGTGGCCAGATGCAACCGCAATAACGAGGGACTTTCCAGCGAAGGGCGGCGGCAGTTTCTCGGCTACACGGGCGCCGGGGTGCTCGCGGCCGTGCTGCCCGGCTGCGGCAACGACGAGCTCCATTCGACGCCTTATCAGCAGACCATTGCACTTGGTCAACAGGTGATCCAGCAGGCCGTCAGTGATCCGTCGAATGGCGTCGCCGCGATTTCAGTCGCGATGGTCAAAGGCAACGCGGTGGTCTGGCAGCAGGCCTTCGGGTTGGCATCGGTGCCGGGGCAGATCAAGGCGACGCCGCAGACGCGCTTCAACATCGGCTCGGTCAGTAAGTTGTTCCCGGCGCTGGCGGCGACGATCCTCGTCGATCGTGGGCTAATCGCGCTCGACACGCCGATCGTCAAATATCTGCCGGCCTTCACGATGCTGTCGCCGCAATACGCGCAGATCACCATGCGTCATCTGCTGTCGCATGCATCCGGTCTGCCCGGCACAAATGGGCGCAATCTCTTCACGTTCGAGCCGGTTGCCGGCTACGCCGCTGACACGCAAGCCGAACTCGCCAACTCGCACCTGAAGCATTTGCCCGGTGAACTGGCCGTGTATTGCAACGACGGCTTCACGATGGTCGAGCAGGTCGTGCTCGCGGTGACGGGGCAGAGCTTCGTGAGCTTCGTCCAGTCGGAGATTCTCGCGCCGCTGAAGATGACGAACTCCAGCTATCTGACGAGCGTGCCTTCCAGCGGATCGTTCTCGCTGCCCTACGTGAACGGCACGCAGCGCCAGGAATTCGTCAATGCGTACGCGACCGGAGGACTAAGCTCCACGCCCGCCGACATGATGAACCTCGCGCAGATGATCTACGGCGGCGGCGTGTTCGAAGGACGGCGCATCGTCTCCGCGGCAGGCATCGCGGAGATGGGCGCGGACCAGACGAAAAGCCTGACGATCAACCCATCGCCCGAATGGCGCTGGGGTCTTGGCTGGGACACCGTGGTGCAGCCGGCGCTCAACGCTGCAGGCGTGCTCGGGTGGGAAAAAGACGGCGGCACTGCGTTCTATTCGACCGAATTTTTCGTTGTGCCCAACTCGCATTTCGCGCTGCTGGTGACCGGCAATGCGGGATACGACGCTCGCGGGATTGCTGAAACGCTGGTGCTGTCGGCGTTGAAAGAAGACGGCACGATTTCGTCGCTGCCGGCGAGGATCGGTACGACGCCCGCGCCGGTTGCATCGGGGCCGGACATTGCGAGCGGCGCGGGCATCTACGGCAATTCGGATTCGCCGTATCAGGTGCTTGCCAACGCGGACGGTAGTCTGCAGATCAACCAGTGGGACGCCCACACGCGAGGCTGGGCGCAGATTGGCGCATACCGGTATCGCAGCGACGGCTGGTGGGCAAGCGATACCGACACGGCGTCGTACCGCTTCGCAGTCGTGTCGGGCAGCGACAGCGGGGGAAATGCGTTCAACTATCGCTATCTGATGAAGCGCGTCGTGCCGGGCGCGGGCTATGCCTATCTGACGTTGCCGGTCGGTCAGCAAATGACACCGCTGGCGGCGCTCGACAGCGCGTGGCAGCAACGCGTCGGTACGCAATGGACGTTGACCAACGATTCGCCGAGCGCCGTGCCGATCGTCGTTCTTGGCAATCCGCCGGGATTTTTCGCGACACTGAACGAACTTCCGGGCTACGTGCTATACGGCAACGAAGACCTTCGCTACCAGCTATTCGTGCCGTTGAGCGACACGCTCGGTGGCATGTCGGTCAAGGTGCCGGGCAATTTCGGGCGCGACCTCTACGAGATCCGTTTCGCGTCGACCAGTGCGACGACGCTCACAATCGGCAGTTCGATTTACGCGCGGATCTGAAGGTAAAGCTTTTCATGCACTCGGGTCGCGTGAGTTCCCGCTAACAGTATCTGCGTTCGAAGAGCACATTAACGTTCGCAGTACTGCCATTCAATCGCAGGCACAGGGCTTTGGAAACGCGCTCACCGCCGCAGTTCGCCAGGCCCTTTTCCTGTCCACCGCTTCAAGGCGCGGCGAAAGTTTGCAGCGTCGCTGAAGCCTAAAAGCATCGCGACATCTTCGGTGCTCATTCTTGTCGACTGCAGATATTCGATAGCGAGCGAGCAGCGCACATCGTCGACGATTGCCACGAACGAGGTTCCCTCTGTTTCAAGGTGGCGCCGCAAGGTCCGGCTCGTAAGGTTCAGCCTTGTCGCCACTTCCTCCATGCCTGGAAAAACACCGGGCGTGCTCATCAGAATCTGGTACACCTCGCCGGATGTGCCCACCGAGGTCTTCGCCTGCCCGATCAGGCGATCGCACGTTTCCTGCAGCAGCGTTGCCGTGAGCTTGTGCGCGAGTTGCGGCTTCTGGTTCAGAATCGCGCTGTCGTAGATGAGCTCGCATTGCGGCGCGTCGAAAAAGCACGGGCAGCCGAGGTACTGCGAATAGATGCCGGCATGCGGCGGAGCAGGGTACGAAAAACAGGCCTTGAGCGGCGGGCAGCTATGGCCGGCCACGTCCTGCAGATGCGTGACATGCTGCGTGAACTGCTGCTCGATGATGAACTCGCGCAGTTCGCGCGACGGGCTCGAAACGAACGCGTCCGGAAACGACCAGACAGCCTTGTCCGGATACTCCGTCCAGTCGATTGTCACCGTAGGTGTTGCGAGGCGATGGTACTTCACGCCGAGACGGAAGTAATCGCGCAACGACAGGCACGACATCAACGCATAGCCGTACATGCCGTACGCCGACAGGTGCAGACGCGAGCCGACCTTGAACGGCGTCGCCGGGTCGCGCGAGAGCAGCACCGCGTTGCGGGCCACCACTGCATATTGACGCACCGAGGTCATCACGGACGCGTCGTTGAGTTGATCCACTGTCAGGCCGCTTCCCTTCAGACTGGTTTCGGCCGCAATGCCTTGCTCCGCGAGGACTTCGACCAGCGCGGCGATTTTGTACGGCGCGTAGATACGCTCGTTAAGCAATGGGCGGGTCGATGCCAAAGAAAGCTCCGCAAATTGTCCTCGGGGGACATCTCCATGTCCGGAAATGACCTTACCACTGCGATCGTATCGAAATAAGATTGACTACACAAGACGATGCGCCCGCACAGCGGTCGCGGCATCTGCAGACAATGGGGACAACGTGGACGTGTGATCCGGTCGGGTACGACAGTGCGCCGGATCATGTCCGCAATCGAGGATATTTCAATGAGCGACACCAGCCGAAAGGTCATCATTTCATGCGCCATCACGGGGGCAACGCATGTCCCGTCGATGTCCGAATTCCTGCCGATCACGCCTGGGCAAATCAGGGATCAGGCGATCGAAGCGGCTCAGGCGGGCGCCGCGATCATCCACTTGCATGCTCGCGATCCGGTTGACGGCCGCCCGACACCGAGTCCGGAAATCTTCAAGGCCTTCGTACCTGCGATCGCCGAAGCGACCGACGCCGTCATCAACATCACGACAGGCGGCAGCACGCGCATGACGCTCGAAGAACGTCTCGCGTATCCGCGACTGGCGAGACCTGAGATGTGTTCGCTCAATATGGGCTCGATGAACTTTTCGATCCATCCGGTCGCCGCAAAAATCTCATCGTGGCGCTACGGCTGGGAGAAGGACTACATCGAAGGAATGGAAGACATGATCTTCCGCAACACCTTCAGGGACATCCGCAACATTCTTCTGGAACTGGGCGAAAGCGGCACGCGTTTCGAATTCGAATGCTACGACGTGGGCCACCTCTATAACCTTGCGCATTTCGTCGATCAGGGCCTCGTTAAACCGCCGTTCTTCATCCAATCGGTGTTCGGGATTCTGGGCGGTCTGGGCGCCGACCCTGAAAACATGCTGCTGATGCGTTCCACGGCAGACCGGCTGTTCGGCCGCGAGAATTATCACTTCTCGGTGCTCGGCGCAGGTCGGCATCAAATGCCGCTCGTGACCATGAGCGCGATCATGGGCGGCAATGTGCGCGTGGGTCTGGAAGACAGTGTGTATCTCGCGAAGGGCGTGAAGGCGGAGACCAACGCGCAACAGGTCCGCAAAATCCGGCGCATTCTGGAAGAGCTGTCTCTGGAAATCGCCACGCCCGCCGACGCGCGAAAAATGCTGGGCCTCAAGGGCGCCGATCAGGTCAATCTGTAGCCGCTCTGTACCTGCTACGGGACTCATCACCCGATGAGTCCTGGTTTGCCTCGCAACAACAAAAAAATAGAGCTGTTTCAAATATTGGAGACAACGTTATGGATACCGCTTCCGCCGATCAGCGGGTCGGGCAGTTGCATCGCATCGCCACGCGCAAAGCAATGGCCAGACTCATCCCGTTGATGTGCGCCATCTACTTCATGTCCTTCCTCGATCGCACCAACGTGGCGCTCGCGAAGCTTCAGCTTGCGGCGGATGTAGGCATCAGCGCCGCCGCATACGGTTTCGGCTCGGGCATTTTCTTTCTCGGCTATGCATTGCTCGAAGTTCCGAGCAACCTCGCAGCCCACAAGGTCGGGCCGCGCCGCTGGATCGCACGCATCGCGGTGACGTGGGGCATTCTGTCGACGGCGATGATGTTCGTGCAGGGAACGTCCTCGTTCTACGTGTTGCGTGTTCTGTTGGGCATTGCGGAAGCGGGCCTTTTCCCCGCGCTGATGTATATGGTGACGCTCTGGTTCGCACCGCACGACCGGCCTGTCGTGGTCGGCTGGATCTACATTGCGCCGGCGCTCGCGCTCATGCTCGGCAATCCGTTGGGCGGCGCGCTGATGCAACTCGACGGCTTCGGCGGCCTGCACGGCTGGCAATGGATGTTCATGCTCGAAGGCATTCCGAGCGTGATCGTCGGCATCGTATTGTTCTTCAAGATGCCCGAGCGGCCGCGCGACGCACGATGGCTTTCGGCCGCCGAGCGCGATGTGCTTGAGACGCATGCGGTGATCGACGGGCACGGCCGCGCCGACTATTCGTCCGCGAACTGGATCGCCGCTCTGAAACGGCCGACGACGGTGCTGATTGGCCTCATCTACTTTCTGAATCAGGTCGCGTTCGTCGGACTCTATTTCTTTACGCCCGCCATCATTCATCAGATGCATGTCGATTCGTCGCTCGTGGTAGGTTTTCTCTCGGCGAGCGTCGGTCTCGGCTTTCTGCTTGGCGTGCTGGTTCTTCCGCGTATTCACCGCCGCACGGATCGCGACTGTGTGTTTCTCGGTATCCTGACCGCAGGGCTTATCCTGGGTGCTTGTGCGTACCTTGCAGTGACGAATCCCGCCGCGCGCATTGCGCTGCTCACGGTGACTGCGTTCTTCGCGGGCGGTGTGCTGCCTTCTTACTGGGCGATCGCGATGAAGCGTCTGCAAGGCATTCAGGCAGCCGCCGGCCTTGCGTTCGTCAACACGATCGGTTTGGTTGGCGGCTTCGTCGGACCGTATCTGTTCGGTATTGCAGAAACATCCTCCGGTCGAAGCGATGCCGGTTTCACGGTGATCCTGATTGCCGGGGTGCTCGGTCTCGCACTGGTTCCTGTGCTGGCGCGAGCAATGCGCAGCGAGGCCGGTGTGCTTGCGTCGTCGGGGCCGGCTGCACAGATGAAACCATAGCGGGCATGTTCGAGCTTGGGCTTTTACAGTAAGGATATTCAACGATGAAGCTGAACGGAAAAGTCGCGATTATTACCGGCGCGGGGCAGGGGATCGGCGCGGCAACAGCATTGAAGTTCGCACGCGAAGGGGCGGTCGTGATCGCGTGCGACATGAATCTCGATGCGGTGGCGACGGTCGCGCACCTGTGTCGCGAAGCGGGCGGGAAGGCGGACGCATTTGCCGTCGATGTCACCAATCGCACGCAGGTCGATGAAATGGTCGCCAAAGTGCGCGGCACATATGGGCGCATCGATGTGGTGGTGAACAACGCGGGCATCACGCGCGACGCCCGTTTGCAAAAAATGACGCTGCAGCAATTCGACGACGTGATAGACGTGAACCTTCGCGGCGTTTTCCATACCGCCCAGGCCGTTGTCGATACCATGATCGAACAGGGTTCCGGCGTCATCCTGAACGCGAGTTCCGTGGTGGGCGTCTACGGCAACTACGGACAGACGAACTATGCCGCAGCCAAGTTCGGCGTGATTGGCTTCACGAAGACATGGAGTCGCGAGCTGGGTCCGAAAGGCATTCGCGTCAATGCGGTTGCGCCGGGTTTCATCGACACGCCTATCCTCAAAACGATCCCTGAAGATGTATTGACGAAGATGCGCGACCAGGTGCCGCTGCGCCGTCTCGGCAAGCCCGAGGAAATCGCCAGCATCTACGCGTTCCTCGCGAGCGACGAAGCAAGCTATGTCAACGGCGCGGTTATCGAGGCCACCGGAGGACTCACGCTGTGAGCGGCTTTATTAGCCACGCTACTAGCCGCGCTACAGGCCGCAAAACGAGCCATATCAAGAACATCGGAGAGACACGAGCATGAGCATCATTGATCTTTTGAAGCCGAGGCCCGGGCTGCGGGTATTCGTATCAGCAGGTGCTGCGGGAATCGGCCTGGCGATCGCCGAAGCCTTCATCGAGGCGCAAGCAGAGGTTTATATCTGCGATGTGAACCAGCCCGCCATCGATGCGGCCACGTCGCGATTCCCCAAACTGCACGCGGGCATCGCCGACGTGTCGAAGCAGGCACAGGTCGATCAGATCATCGACGATGCGCGGCGCAAGCTCGGCGGACTCGATGTTCTGGTCAATAACGCCGGCATAGCGGGACCTACGGGTGCCGTGGAGGAACTCGATCCCGCGCAATGGGAGAGTACTGTCTCCACTAATCTCAACAGTCAGTTCTATTTCTTGCGCAAGGCGGTGCCGGTACTCAAGGAGACATCGGACTGCGCGAGCATCATCGCGATGTCTTCTGTTGCGGGACGCCTTGGGTATCCGTTCCGAACGCCATACGCGTCGACGAAATGGGCGATCGTGGGGCTGGTCAAATCGCTCGCTGCGGAGCTCGGACCGAGCAATGTGCGCGTCAACGCGATTCTGCCCGGCGTGGTGGAAGGCGAACGAATGGACCGCGTGATCTCCGCTCGTGCCGACGCCCTTGGAATCCCGTTTAACGCGATGCGCGAAGAGTATCTGAAGAAGATCTCGCTGCGCCGCATGGTGACTGTCGACGACATCGCGGCAATGGCACTGTTTCTCGCGTCGCCGGCGGGCAGCAACGTGACGGGGCAGGCAATCAGTGTGGATGGCAACGTCGAGTACTTATGAAGCGGTGCCGGTTCGCTACGTGCGGGACGGCGAGGCGGCGAGGCGGCCAAGCGGCACCGGACACGCCGACGCGATTACCTTGCTCTCGAAGCCGCGTTGGACGGACTCAGCTGCGCCGCCGCCGCGAACATCTGCGTGAACTGATCCAACGCGGGCAGCGTATCGCGGCCGCTGCGCGTGATCCGATAGAACGAAAATTCGACTTCCGGCCGGATCACGTCGATGCGTACCTCGTAGTGACGGCAGATGTGTTCGCAGAACGACGGCATGATCGCGACGCCAAGTCCTTCGTGAGCCATGGCGACGGCGGTCTGCAGATGACCCACGACCGTCCGCCGTCCCGCGGTGACTTCTTCTTTCGACAGCGAAGCTTCTATCAGCCGCTGCAGGGGGTTGTCCTTCGGCAAGGTGATGAGCGGCAGCCCTTCGAGCGCGCGCCATTGCACACCGTCGCGCGGCACCTTGCCGATTCCGTGCGCGCCTTCCATTGTCGACGACACGACGACGAGCCGCGTCGGAAAGATAGGCACGCGATCTATACCCGACAGTTGCGAAAAGAAGATGCCGAACGCCGCGTCGAGATCGCCTTCCTCGACCATCTTCAGAAGCTCGCCCGGAGGTCGATCGACCAGTTCGAGTTGTGCTTGCGGACTCGTCTCGGCGAAACGCGCAAGCACTTGCGGCATGAGGCTCGCTGCGATCATCGGCGTGCAGCCGAGCAGCAACGACGCCTTCTTCTGCCGGCCAAGCTCGTTCAGTTCGATAACGGACTTCTCGAGCGTGTCGACGATTTTCATGGCCGTCGGATAGAACAGGCGGCCGGCTTCCGTTAATGCGACCGTGCGCGTGGTGCGCTCGAACAGCCGACAATTGAGTTGCGTCTCCAGCTCGCGGATGATCGCGCTCAGCGCTGCCTGACTCAGGTGCATGCTCTGTGCGGTCTTTGTAAAGCTCGACGCGTTGGCGACGCCAAGAAACACCTTGAGTTGCTTCAGGGACAGATTCATCTGCGACGATCCTTGGTGGCAGGGCACGAGAGGGCTGCCTGGATTCTATCGCCGTGCACGGATGTCCGCGACCGGGACAACACCCGATCGCGGCTCATGTGCGGAGTGACGCGGATCTCACGCGACCTGTCATGCAAATCCGTATCGTCCCTCGTCGTCGCGAACAATGGCGCGGCGCGCGGCCGTATCTTCGAGCCAGCGCACCACTTCGCGCCCGTCGCGCGTTCCTGCCGCCGACATCAGTTCCGTGAATCGCTTGGGGCCGTGTTCGAGCGCGGCTTCCAGCGAGTCGAAACGCGCGCCGATGAGTGCGGGCGGTGTCGGCACACGATGTTCGAGATCGCGCTCTTCGCCCGGACGCAGCAGCGGCAGCGTAAGGTCGAAGCCGAGCTTCGCCGTGACCGTCGCACCGGCAAGGGAAGGGTCGAGCGGCATCGCACGCATGCCGCTATGCATCACCAGGTCGCGGTCGGCCTGGAAGCGAGTGGCGAGTGCCCAATCCATCTGTTCGTCGGAAAAGATATCGATGTCTGGGTCGGCCACGAACACGTGTTTGACGTTGGCGAGCGACGCGAACACGGCCGCGATCGCGTTGCGCGCTTCGCCTGGCACGCGCTGTTGCATCGCGATACGCACGTTGAACATGCCGCCCGTTGCCGGGCTCGCATACACCGCCTTGATTTCGCGCACAGCCGTTTCGAGCGCACGCCATACGGTCACTTCCGTGCGCAGCGCGGCCAGTTGGGCCGTATCGGTGCGCGCCATCGTGCGGCCTCCAATCGTGCACGTCTGAAACACGGCGTCCTTGCGGTGCGTGATCGCAGTCAGATGAAACACGGGGTTGGTTTTGATGCCGCCGTAATAGCCCAGGAATTCGCCATAGGGCCCTTCGGGTTCCGCGTGGCCGCGCTCGTCGAGATAGCCTTCGAGGATGAACTCCGCGTCGGCAGGCACGAGCAGGTCGTTGGTGACGCATTTGACGACACCCATCGGCGCGCCGCGCAACGCTGCAACGAGTTCGAGTTCGTCGGCGGGAATCCGCATCGTCGCGCCGACGTGATCGATTGGATGCGAGCCCACGGCGAACGCTATCGGCAAGCGCTCGCCGCGCTTCGAATGCGCAATGGAGATCGCGCGCAAATCGGACGGCGCCACCAGATCAACGCCGGCAATGCGCCGCCCCCGCAGCATCAGCCGGCGAATGCCGACATTGGTCCAGCCGGTGTCGGGATCGACAGCGAAATCGATCGACGCCGAGATATACGGCGCGCCGTCCAGATCGTGCTGCAAATGCACGGGGAGCGCGGTGAAGTCGCAATCGTCGCCGGTCAGCACGACCTGTTGCACGGGCGCCTGCTCGCGGCTCACTTCGACGAGCTTGCCTTTCGTGCGCAGACGTTCGCGCACGACTTCGAGCAGTTGCTCAGGCGTCGTGTCGAATGCCCGAGCAAGGCGCGAGCGGCTGGCCGCCACGCTGCCCGCGAGCGACACGTTGCCGCCCGCCGGTTTCGCGAACCACACGGCGCGCGGGTTGCCTTCCATGATGCCGGCGATATCCGCGAGATCGACAGGCTCGTTGCGCCGCTCGAGTTCGGTCTCGTCGAGCGATTCGAGAAAGCGCCGCAGCCGGAAACGCTCCAGGTCGGGCAATTGCGCGCCTTGCGCGGTGGAAGTAATGGTGGTCTTGGGTCTCAATGTAGTGTCCATGTGCAAAGGGCGGCGCGCGGCCCTCAGAAGCGTGCTGACAGCGCGGTGGCTGCAAGATGAGCGGCAAAGCCGCTCGAAGCCGCGGCGGGCATCTCCGGAGCGAGGTGCAGGAACTGCTTGACCGCGCGCAGCGTGACCGCACTGCAACCGAGCAGCATTTCAGTGAGCGCATCGGCTTCGGCGTCGAGGGACGCGGCGGCAACGACGCGGCTCACGAGTCCCGCTACCAGGGCTTCATGAGCAGTAAGCCGCGCGCGGCTCAGCACCATATGCGCAACCGTCTTCAGCGGCACGCGTCCGAGCAGTGCCGACATGACGAGCGTCGGGGGAATATCGCGTTCCATCTCCGGAATCTGGAACACCGCGTCGTCGGCGGCGAGCGCGACGTCACACACTCCCGCGAGCGCGCAACCCACGCCGATCGCCTCGCCGCGCACGACGGACAGCACCGGCACGCGCACGGCCTTCAGCGCATCGTACAGCGCGAGCGGCGGTGCGGCGACCACGCGGCGCAGCGTTTCCGCGGACGGCTTGGCGCCGGCCGGCGGCATCGGCGATTGACGTCCTTTGCAGAAGTCCTTGCCGCTCGTGACAATGCGCACGAGCTTCGTGTCGTCGTCGATCGTGGTGACGGCGGCGATGATCGCATCGCTCATCGGCTGGTCGATCAGGTTGCCGTTTTCCGGCCGGTCGAGCAACACTTCGAGCAACGCGCCCTGACGGCGAATAGTCACGGAATCAGTTGACATGAGCGCCTCCTTGCGCGCGGTGAATGTATTCCCAGACGACCTTCGGCGTGGCCGGCATCGCCAGTTCGTCGTTGCCGTACTCGCGCAGCGCGTCGGCCAGCGCGTTGAAAATGGTGGCCGTGGCAGGCGTGATGCCGCTTTCGCCGCCGCCTTTTACGCGCAGCGGATTGCCGTGCGTCGGATCTTCCGTCAACTCGACGTTAAGCGGTG
The DNA here is from genome assembly GCF_046534895.1 of Paraburkholderia sp. SIMBA_053. Lineage (NCBI taxonomy): Bacteria > Pseudomonadati > Pseudomonadota > Betaproteobacteria > Burkholderiales > Burkholderiaceae > Paraburkholderia > Paraburkholderia sp. SIMBA_053. Next base: position 466,177 of record NZ_JAWRXU010000002.1, read on the forward strand.
GAATCGCGCCGGCGCGCGGCATGCCGTAGTCCATGTAAGAGCCGGTCAACACCTGTCCGGTCTCGCGGTCCATATAAAAGCCCTCGGACAGCGCCTGGCCGATGCCTTGCGCGAGGCCGCCGTGCACCTGGCCTTCGACGATCAATGGATTGATCGGCTGGCCCACGTCGTCCACCGATGTGTAGTTCACGAGTTCCACCATGCCGGTGTCCGGGTCGATCTCGAGCTCGCAGACGGCTGCGCCCGTCGGATGCGCTGGCACGCGTGTGCTGACCTCCGCGTGGGCGCGCAGCGTCTTCGTGGAGGGATCGCCGGGCAGTCCGTCTTTCGAGACGTGTAGCGCGATGTCGGCTAGACTCGCTTGCTGGCCGCTAGCCGGCGCCGTGAACTGCGCATCGGCGAATTCGACGCTTTGCGGGTCAACGTCGAACAGCGCCGCGGCCACGCGCTTGCCCGTTGCGATGATCTGGTTTGCCGTATCGACAAGCAGCATACCGCCGAGGCGCATGGTGCGATCCGAGTGGCTGCCGCCTCCCACGCTCACGAACGCGGTGTCGCCCGTGCGCAGCTTCACGGCTTCCATCGGCACGCCGAGGTGATGCGCGATCACCTGCGCAAACGTCGTTTCGTGGCCCTGACCGGTCGATTGAGTGCCCGAAACGATATCGACACTGCCGTCCACGCGCACCGTGAGTTCGATGCGCTCGCGTGGCGCACCGACCGGCGACTCGATGTAGTTGGCGAGACCGATGCCGCGCAACCGCCCATTGGCGCGGGACTGCGCCCGGCGCTCCTCGAAGGTGTCCCATTGGGCAAGCGTCAGGGCGCGCGCCATGTTGCGCCCAAAGTCGCCGCTGTCGTACGTGAGGCCCATGGGGCTCCGGTAGGGCAGCTTGTCGCGCGGCACGAGATTGCGTCGGCGAATCTCCGCGCGATCGATGTGCAGTTCCGCCGCGGCGAGGTCGAGCATGCGTTCGATCACATGGGTCGCCTCGGGACGGCCCGCGCCGCGATAAGGTGCCGTCGGCACCGTGTTGGTCAGTACCGCACTCACGTGCACGGCGGCCACGGGCACATCGTAGACGGTCGTCATGATGCGCGTGCCGTTGGACATCGGCACATACGAGACCGTGTGCGCGCCGACGTTGCCGATCCACTCGTTGTCGATTGCGAGAATACGGCCGTCTTTCGAAAAGCCGATGGTCGAGCGGATGATCGCATCGCGCCCCTGATAATCCGAGAGAAACGCTTCGCTGCGATCGCTCGTCCATTTCACGGGCCGGCCGATGCGTCGGGCGGCCCATACAACGGCCAGCTGTTCGACGTAGATGAAAGAGCGCGGCCCGAAGCCGCCGCCGGTGTCCGGGCACACAACGCGCATGCGCGCGGGCGGCACCTTCAGCGCGAGCGCGAGGCAAAGCTGCTGGCGCACGGCGCCCTGGCTGCCGGAGATCAGTGTGTAGACGTCGGTTGCCGCGTCATAAACGCCTATTGCGCTTCGCGGCTCCATCTGGCAATTGACTAGCCGGCTGTGATGGAACTCGCGGCGCACCACATGATCGGCTCCCGCGATGATCTTGCGCGCTGCTTCGCGCTCGCCGATCTGCGTCTGGAAGCACAGGTTGCCGTGCGCGCCGTCCCACAATTGCGGCGCATCGGGCTGCATCGCGTCGTCGCCATTGACGACCGCGTCGAGCACCTCGAGATCGACCTCGATCAGCTCTGTTGCGTTGCGTGCTTGCAGCGGCGTCTGTGCGATCACCATGGCGATCGCCTCGCCCACGTAGCGCACGCGATCTGTCGGCAGAGGGATATGCGGCTGATTGAAAATCGAGCCGGTTAGCGACGTGAGGAAGGCCTTCCTGGTCGCGTCGACCGCGTCGACCGGGTTCGGCACATGATCCACGCCCTGGAAGCCGTCGTCGAGATAATCCTGGCCGACGAGCACTGCAATGACGCCGGGCGCTTCACGCGCGGCGGCGATGTCGACCGAACGCAATACGGCGTGTGCATGCGGCGAGCGCAAAAAGGCCGCGTGCAACTGTCCGTCGACGTGGATATCGTCCGTGTACTGGCCGCGGCCAGTCACGAAGCGCCGGTCTTCGACGCGAGGTATCGGTTTGCCGATCATGACGTGGGCGCCTCCGTCTTCGCGAACGGTGCATCGGGGTACATTTCGCGCGCCGCATGACGAACCGCTTCGATAATGTTCACATAGCCCGTGCAACGGCAGATGTTGCCCTCCAGCGCATGACTGATGCTCGCCTCGTCGAGCGCCGGCTCCTCGCGCAGATAGAACGCGCTCGACATGATCATGCCCGGCGTGCAGAAGCCGCATTGCAACCCGTGGCATTGAACGAAGGCATCCTGCACCGGGTGCAGCTTGCCGCCGCACTTCGCATTGAGACCTTCTACCGTGACGACCTGGCCTCCGCTCGCCTGCGCCGCGAGCACGGTGCAGGATTTGACGGCCTGACCGTCGAGATGCACCGTGCACGCGCCGCACTGGCTCGTATCGCAACCGACGTGCGTGCCCGTCAGGCGTAAATGCTCGCGCAGGAACTCGACGAGCAGTGTGTTATCCGGTACGTCGCGCGTGACGTCCGCGCCGTTCACCTGCAATTGGACTTCAACCATGTTTCACCCGTGTTTCCCGTTCTTGCGGTTCATTGCGCGGTGCTCTGGCTCGCTGCAGTGAGCGTCGCGTTAAAGCGCTTGAAGAATTCAGCGGCGAGTTTATTGGCCACCGAAGAGACAAGACGCGAGCCGATCTGCGCAAGCTTGCCGCCGACCTGCGCTTGTGCCACATAGGTGAGCAGCGTGCCGTCTTCGGCGTCGGCGAGCGTCACGGTTGCCGTCATCTTGCCGAACCCGGCAATGCCGCCTTCGCCCTGGCCGACGATCCGGTAGCCGTTCGGCGCGTCGCGATCGGACAGATCGAGCGTGCCCTTGAAGCGCGCTTTCACGGGTCCGACCGAAGCCACCACGACCGCCATGAAGCGGTCTTCGCTTTCTGCCTCGAAGGATTCGCATCCAGGCACGCAGCCCTGCAGCACGGATGCGTCGTTGAGTCCTTGCCATACCTGTTCGCGCGACGCGGCGATGGTTTGCGATCCAGTGAATTCCATTCTTTGTCTCCTCGATGAGCGCGCGCCGTTACGTTGCGAGCAACGCGTGCAACGCGCGGCGGGTATAGGTTTCGATCAGATGGGCGCGATAGGCCGCCGACGCATGGTCGTCGTCGGGAAGCGTATCGCGGTCGATGCACAGCGACGCGAGCGCCGCATGCGAAAGGTCGTCGTGTAATGCGTTTTCCGCATCGAACCAGCGGAACACCGACGCGCCCGCGCCCGTCACCGCGACGCGAACCGCGTCGTCGTACTGGGCGATGAATACGCCGGCCACCGCATAGCCGGACGCCGGATGCCGGTACTTCGCATAGGCCGCACGCGCCGGAATCGCGAACTCGATCGCGGTAATGAGTTCGTCCGTGCTGAGCGCGGTCTCGAACGTGTCGACGAAAAATTCGTCGGCCGCAATGCGGCGTTGCGACGACGTGACGACGTGCGCGTTCAGGCCGAGCACGGCGGCGGGGTAGTCAGCGGCGGGATCGTTGTTCGCGACCGAGCCGCCCAGCGTGCCGCGGTTGCGTACCTGCGGATCGGCGATGACACCCGCCAGATACGCGAGCGCGGGAATCGCGCCGCGCACGATCGTGGAGGCCGCGACTTCCGCGTGTTTCGTCAGCGCGCCAATGCGCAAAACGCCGCCGCGCACTTCGATGCCGCGAAGTGCGTCGATCCGCGTGAGATCGACCAGGTGCGACGGTGCGGCGAGGCGCTGCTTGAGTGTGGGAATGAGCGTCATGCCGCCCGATAGCGGACGCGCCTCTTCATGCTCGCGCAGCCAGCCGACAGCCTCGTCCAGCGATGCCGCGCGCAAATAAGTGGTTTCGTACATGGTGTCTCCTGCGGCATGTGCGTCGTCCTCGCGCGCATGCCCGACTGCTGGATGCGGTCCGTTACGGCTTCGAGAGCCAGTTTTCGAGTGCGGTGGCAAGCGCCACCGGCACTTCGTACATTGCATAGTGCCCAGCATTGGGCAACGTTTCCATCGCGGCATTGGGATACCACTTTAGCCACGTGCCCGTTGTCAGATCCGCGGTGATAGCCGGATCATGTTCGCCTATGAAGAGCTTGACCGGCGTCGGCTTGCCTGCCACCTGCGCAGCGAAATCGCCCGTTGCCCAATGCGGCAGATACGCTGCGAACGCTTCGCGCCGCGACTCGCGCTGCGATTGCTGCGCGAGGTGCGCGCTCCATCGCGCAGCAAGCCGGCTACCCGTCGAAAAGTGAATGATGCCTGCGCGCTTCGCCACGTCGTCGATTGCGGCGGAAAACATCGCGAGACGCGCTTCGTCCATTCGCGAGCCGCATGCGGGCACAGCCGATATGCCTGCCATTTTCACGATGCGCTCCGGTGCCGCGAGCAGCACGCATTGCATCGCCATGCCGCCCATCGAATGGCCGACCAGGCTGAAGCGCCGCCAGTCGAGATGGTCAGCGAGGGCGAGCACATCGCTTGCCACTTCGTCGAACGTGAATGCGCCTTGAATGTCGCGCGAAAGCCCGTAGCCGCGATAGTCGAAGAACGCGTAGGTGAAGCGGTCAGGATCGAGCGCCGGCGTGAGCGCGCTCCAGTCGGCAGAGCTGCCGAACCAGCCGTTCAACACGAAGACCTTGTGCGGACCGTTTCCGAACTGCGAGAAGCCGTTGAGGGTCGTCATGGTTCACTGCTCTCCGTGCGCTGATGCATTGAACGGTGGCGGGTACGGCAAAGCGGGCGCGATGTATCCACGGCATTCGCCGAAGCCGATCGAGACGGCGCCCGGCGCGCTCGCTCGCGCGCTCAGCACGACTTCGTCGCCGTCTTCGAGCGCGATGCGCGATTCGCCGCCTGGCAGCGTCAGCGGATTCTTGCCGGCATGGGTCAATTCGGTCAGACACGCGCGCGATTCATCGCTCGCACCGGAAATCGTGCCGCTGCCGAGCAGGTCGCCCGTGCGCAGATTGCAACCGTTGCTCGTGTGATGCGCGACCATCTGCGCGAACGTCCAGTACAGATTGTCGAGATGCGTATACGTGATCCGCACCGGATCGATGCGCACGCGCCGCATCGCGGCCGTGGACAGATGGGCGAAAAGCTGCAGATTCAGACCACCGTTTCGCTGGTCTTCTTTGCCGAACAGATGCGGGAGGATGGAAGGATCGGTCGCCTCGCGCTGAGGTGCTGGCTTGCGAAACGGTGCGAGCGCTTCCTCGGTGACGATCCACGGCGAGATGCTCGAGTGAAAGCTTTTTCCAAGGAACGGCCCGAGCACCTGCTCGAACCATTGAATGCTTTTCGCCGACCAGTCGTTGAGCAAACAATAGCCGAAGATATGTGCACGAGCGTGCTCGATTGGAACGGCTTGCGTGAGTTCATTGCCGCGACCGATCACGGCAGCGAGTTCGAGTTCGAAATCCAGCATCGGCGCGGGGCCGAAGCAGACGTTGCCCTCCGCGTCGCGATATTGACCGTGGGGACGCCGCACTGCGCCGCCACTCACGCGAAGCGATGAAGCGCGCCCATGGTATGCGATCGGCAGCGACTTGAACGCGGGGGGAAGCGGGTCGGCGAGACCCTTGTAGCGCCCATGCCGCTCGGTGTGATGGAGCGACGTCAGAAAGTCGGTGTAATCGCCGATCGTGCAGGGCAGTGTGAGTTCCACATCGCTCATGCGTGGCAGCACGGCGTCGATTGACGACTCGAGCCGCGAACGTGCGGGCGCGTCGCATTGGAGCAGCGCCGACAGCGCGGCGCGCAAGGCGCTCACATGGCGCGTGTCGAGCGCCATCAACGCGTTCAGCGTGCCGTCGCGGGCCGCCGCGCACGCAAGCGCCGCGTCGCCGTCGAGCAGCGCCATGTCGTGCAGCGCGCGCAGATCCACAATGCGATCGCCAATTGCGACGCCGCTGCGCGCCTCGCCGTCGCGCACGAATGCGCCGAACGGCAGGTTCTGAATGGGGAAATCCGCGTTACCGGCGTTCGCCGATTCGATCCAGCTGCGCCGCGCCGGATCGTGCGTGGAATTGAGCGCGCTCATGCGGGGCGTGTCTCCGATGCTTTGCCTTTTTCTGCGGTCCACGCGTCGAGTGCCGGCCGGGCCTGCTTCTTATAACCCGCGAGTTCTTCGGCGGGTGCAACGGGAACCGTCAATTCGACTCGCAAGCCATTCGGGTCGAAGAAGTAGATCGAGCGCACGAAGTGATGATCCGTGACGCCGAGCACTTCGACGCCGTTGCCGATCAGACGTGCTTTCATCGATTCGAGTTGATCGACTGTTCCCAGGCGCAGCGCAATGTGATTGACCCACGCGGGCGTGTTCGGCGACGCAAGCGCGGCCGTGGCGTCACCCAGATCGAAGAACGCGATATTCGAACCGTCGGCCATTTCAAAGAACAGGTGCACGTAAGGGCAGTATTCGCCGGTGCTCGGCACGCGGTCGAGCCGGATCACGTGCACGAGCGGCAGCCCCAGAATGTCTTCATAGAAGTGACGCGTTTCTTCCGCGTCGCGGCAGCGCCACGCAAAGTGATGCAGGCCTAGCACCGGCGCCGCAGGGTTAAGAGCGATGGACACAGTGTCTCCTTGTATTGCTGGGTCGTACGGGGGCGTCGAATGAGGGGTCGGTGCGAATCAGACCTCGACCGCGTCGACGTTGTATTCGAAAAGCCAGTTGTAGCGCTCTTTCACGCGTTCCTCGCTCCATTCCCGATCCACGTAGGCGGCGGCGCCTTCCGCATGGGCCAGTTGCGGGTTGTGAAAGCGCGTTGCGTTGGCCGCCGATCCGCGCACAACCTTCGAGGTGCGTTCGAGCCGCAGCGCTTCATAGCGCTGCAGCGCACGGGGCACGTCGTGCGCATGGCGTTCGACGCAGCGCGCGAGCAGATAGCCGTCTTCGATCGCCATGCCGGCGCCTTGCGCGAGAAACGGCAGAGTAGGGTGGCATGCATCGCCGAGCAGTGTGGCGTGGCCGTGGCTCCAGCGGGTCATCGGCTCGCGCACCATCAGCGCCCACTTGTAAGGGATATCGATCGCGGAAATCAGCGTGCGCACGTCTTCGTGCCAACCTTCGAAATCGGCGAGACATTCTTCGAGCGTGCCACGTTCGGACCATGATTCGACCTGCCAGCCCGACTTTTCGATCGCGCCGACAAAGTTGATCAGGCCGTTACCGCGCAGCGGATAGTGGATCACGTGCGCGCCCGGGCCGACCCAGTTCGCGCCATACGGCGAACGCAAATGCTCGGGAAGCCTGCTCGCGTCGATCACGCCGCGCCACGCCATCACGCCCGAGAACACCGGCTCGTCGGGACCGAAGAGCGCGTGCCGCACACGCGAATGGACACCGTCCGCACCGATCAGAAGATCGCCTTCGCACGTTTCGCCGTTGACGGCCTGCACCAGCACCTTGCCGTTGTGCTGCGAAAAGCTCTCCACCTTATGGTTGAGACGAATCGCGTCCGGCTTCATCGCGCGCACTACGTCGGCGAGTTTTTCATGCAGATCCGCACGATGCAGCGTGAAGTAAGGGTAACCGTACGTTTCCCGCGATTCGGCGCCCAGATCGAACAGCCGCCAGGTCTGCCCCGTGTTCCAAAGACGCACGCGCTTGCCGAGCGGTTCGCACGCGAGACCCTGGAGCGCGTCTCCCACGCCGAGCTGATAGAGCACGCGAGTTGCGTTCGGACTCAGTTGCACGCCGGCTCCGATTTCCTTGAGCGCCTGCGCCTGCTCGAAGACCGTGACATCGAAACCTTTTTTCAACAACGCGGCAGCGGCCGTCAATCCGCCGATACCGGCGCCTGCAATAACTATCTTCATTCGACGATTCGACCTCTTTCGTAATGGGCGCTTTTATCGATCCTGTTTATCAATCAATCGATAATATTTGTCAGTGGTAAACCCGGTGAAATCGGGAATTACTTTAATTCAGCGCGTCATGCGAAAGAAGCAAATTAATCCGAATGGCTTATCACTGAATTTTGATAATCGGGAAAGAGTTGGGAGAAACCCTCGGTTGTAGAAACGTGATGGATAATTGAAAGGCAATTCAAGGCCAATGTGAGGAAACCTCAAAGGTAACCGCGGCGTGGCGGCGGGCTTACATGCCCCAGCGCTGCACGGTCGCCGTGTCGAGCCCAAAGAGGTCGAGCACGCGGCCAAGCGTGTGGTCGACCATGTCGGTCAGCGACTCGGGGTTGGCATAGAAGGCGGGTACCGGCGGGTAGACGATTGCGCCCGCTTCGGTAACGGCTGCCATGGTGCGCAGATGTCCGAGATGCAGCGGCGTCTCGCGCACCATCAGCACGAGCCGGCGGCGCTCTTTCAGCGTAACGTCGGCGGCGCGCGAGAGCAGGCCGCTCGTCATGCCAGTGGAGATTTCCGAGAGCGTCTTGATCGAACAGGGCGCGACGATCATGCCCATGGTCGGAAACGAGCCGCTCGAAATCGACGCTCCGATGTCGGTGTTCGAGTGACAGACGCTGGCCATCGCGCGGATGTCGGCGACGCTGTAGTCCGACTCGTGCGCGAGCGTGACTTGCGCCGAGCGGCTCATCACCAGGTGCGTTTCAATCTCCAGCTTGCGCAGCAACTGCAGCAGCCGCACGCCGTAAATGACGCCCGACGCGCCGCTAATACCGACCACCATGCGTCGCGGCGGCATGCCTCTCATATCCATATGGTTCTCCCGAATGCAAATCCATAATCTCGACGCGGCGGATGTTAGCACCGGGTTCCCGCTAATAGAAGCGCGGCTGCCAATTAATCCCGTCTACCTGGTGTTTTTACCGATCATTGAGGACTTTATTCGTTTTGTTCGATGGGTTGATAAATAATTTCCGATTCAAAACGCTAAATCCATTGGCTACACTCTCGCCAACATCTGGCAAAAGCGCAGCGAAACGCGAAGCGAAGTCGCTCGCATCCGCCACATGCGGATCGGCACGTGCACATGCGGCCGGCGAAAAAAAACATTGGAGACATTTGTTGAGAACGACGAGTCTGTTATTAGGCGGCTGCGCCTTTGTACTGGGGAGTCCCGCGTTCGCGCAGTCATCGGTGACGCTCTACGGGAGCGTCGACGTGGGTGTCGATCTGGTTTCGAACTCGCGCGGGGCGCATCTGTATCAGGAGTCGGCAGGCAAGCGCACGCCAGACCGCTTCGGCTTCCTGATCAAGGAGGACATCGGCGGGGGCAACACGGTTTTTGCGCGGCTCGAATCGGGCTTCTTGACGAACACCGGCGCACAGATCAATCCGACGAGCTTCTTCAACCGTGACGCGTACGTGGGCATTGCGAACAGCCGGTTCGGCTCGCTGAGTCTCGGCCACATTCCCGACTACGTGTACGAATACGTGGGTGCATTGAACAACTCGGTGCCGGGCATCTCGTCGTTCTACACCGTGGGTAACCTGGACGGACTGGCCAACACGCGAGCGCTCGACAACTCGGTGAAGTACGAGTCGATCGATTATCGCGGCTTTCAGGCCGGTGCGATGAACAGCTTCGGCAACCAGACGAATTTCAGCGAAGGACGGCAGTACAGCGTCGGTGCGCGTTATCAGAACGGCATGGTGAAGCTGGGCGCGGCGTACTCGATGTCGCACAACCGCACCGCCGACCTGTTCGGTGTCTTCGGCGTGACCTCGGTGCTCGGTCAGCAGCTCAAACAGGGCACCCTGTTCAACGCCGACCGCTATAGCACCATTGCGGTTGGCGGCTCCGTTACGGCGGGCAACTTCATTCCGCACGCGACGTTTACCGACGTGAAGCTCGAAGACACGCATGGCTCGGTGACGGAGCGCAACTACCAGGTCGGCGTCAACATCGACTTGAGCGGGGGCGCGCGCTTCTACGTGATGGGCATTTCGTACAACCGTTCGATGTTCGAAGGTCTGACGTACAACCAGTACAACCTGTTCCTCACGCACTATCTGTCCAAACGCACGCAGATTTACGCAGGTGTCGGTTTGCAGCGCGCTTCGGGCACGAATGCGAAAGCGGAGCAGTTCGGTTATCAGCCGTCGAGTTCCAGCGCGCAGACGGTTGCGCGCATCGGTATCAATCAGATGTTTTGACGCGACGCGCCTGCCGGGACATAAGGCGCGAAGACGGCGGGCGGACATGAACCACGCAGCGGATTTGCAGCAGGGCACGCACAGCAGGCTTTCTTCACCTTTTTCGATTTCATGATCGGGATTTTTTGATTCTGTAGCACGCTGGCCAGCCGTATATTGAGGCTCCTCCGGCGGCGCCAACGGCAAGTAGAAAGAAGCGGGGCGCGCAGCCACAGCACGCCACCGTCTGATCGGCACTTTGGGACGCATATGCAAGCAGACCGCACATTCGACATCTCGACACTCATAGAAGAGCAGAAGACAGGACGTTTCGCCATTGGCCTGCTGTTCTGGTGCTTCCTCATCATGCTGATGGACGGCTACGATCAGACGGCGGTTTCCTTCGCTGCGCCCGCGATCATCAAGGAGTGGCATGTCGCGCGCGGCGGCTTTGGGCCGGTGTTCGGCGCAGGGCTCTTCGGCACGCTGATCGGCTCCTTCATCTTCGGCTATCTCGGCGACCGGTTCGGCCGCAAGCGCGCGATCGTGTCGGGCAGCCTGTTTTTTGGCCTGCTCACGCTTGTATCGGTGTGGGCTACTTCGTTGCATGAACTGATGCTGCTGCGGTTCATCGCCGGTCTCGGCATGGGCGGCGTGGTGCCGAATTCGGTGGCGCTGGTCGCCGAATACGCGCCCAAACGGCTGCGCGCGACGTGGGTGACCTTGATGTTTTCAGGGTTTTCCATTGGCGCGGGTTCGGGTGGACTCGTTTCGTCGGCCCTTATTCACCGCTATGGCTGGCCGGTGATGTTCGTCGTAGGCGGCATCGGCTCGCTCGCGGTCGCGATCGTGCTGATGCTGACGCTGCCGGAATCCGCGAAGCTGCTGGTGGTGCGCCAACGCAGTGTCGAAACGGTGCGCAAGCTGGTTGCGCGCCTGCGTCCGGAACTTGCAATTCCGGCCGACGCGCAATTCGTGCCCGGCGAAGTCCAGGAGAAGAAGCGCTTCGTCCTCAAGCTGATTTTTTCCGACGGCCTGCGTGGCATTACGCCGTTGCTGTGGATTGTGTTCATCGTGAACTCAATGGCGCTGTACTTCCTGCAGAACTGGCTACCCATTCTGATGGAAGGCGTCGGTATCAATCCGCAGAGCGCCGGGCTCATCACCACCATGTTCTCCGTAGGCGGCGTGCTGGGCGGACTGGTTCTGTGCCGCTTCGTCGATCGTCACGGCGTGCTCGCGATCATCTCGCTGCCGGCGATTGGCTGCCCCGTCGTTGCTTTCCTCGGGCATGGCATGTCCGAGGCGTGGCTGATGTTTGCCGTGTTCGCAACCGGCTTCTGCGTGGTCGGTGCGCAGTACGGGCTCTACGCCGTCGCGGGCATGATCTACCCGACGTCGTTCCGCTCGGCCGGGGTGGGCAGCGCGATCTCGGTCGGCAAGATCGGCTCAGTGTCGGGGCCGGTGGTCGGCGGGATTCTGCTGTCGATGCATCTGCCTTTCTCACAGATGTTCTATGCGGCGTCCGGTCTCTTCCTGCTCGCCACTATCTTCTCGACGGTGCTCGCGGTACTGTACAAGGCGCGATTCGGCGACCAGCACAAACAGGACGACGCCCGCCTCAAGGAGATGCGCTCGGCGTTGGGCGATTCGTGAGGTGCACGCGATGAATGTGCTCCCTAAGGACGATCGCGCCGTTGCACCCGCAGTCGACATAACCGCGTTGATCGAGGGGCAAAAGCTGCGCGGCTTTTCTTTGTGTCTGATTGCATGGTGCTTTGTGATCGTGCTGATCGACGGCTACGATCAGGTTGCCGCTGCGTATGCGGCGCCAACCCTGATACACGCGTGGCACGTCAAGGCCACTGACTTCGGCCATGTGTTCGGCTACGGCCTTCTCGGCGTGCTGGTGGGTTCGTTGCTGCTCGGCTTTATGGGCGATCGCATCGGACGGCGTTTGACGATTATTTATGGCGTCTTCTGGTTCGGAATACTAACGTTCGTCTGCAGCCTTGCAACGTCACTGGATCAATTGACAACGCTCCGTTTTCTCGCCGGAATTGGCATGGGCGGGGTGGTGCCCAACACCGTCGCGCTCGTCTCCGAATATGCGCCGAAGGCGCGCCGCGCGACGTGGATCACGCTGATGTTCTCGGGCTTTTCGATTGGCGCCGGCGGTGGCGGCGCGATCGCGTCGTGGATGCTGCCGCGCTTCGGGTGGCCCGTCCTTTTTCAGGTGGGCGGCGTGGCGGCCGTCGCGGTAGCCATTGTGTCGTTGGCCGTGTTGCCCGAATCTGTCCGTTTCCTGATCCTCAAAGGGCGTGCGCCAGAGCAGATCGCGCGCATCGCGAGCCGCCTGGGGGCGGCAGCGCGATTCGGAGGCGCTTCGGTGGCCGCCGGTAATCAGCAAGCCGTTCGCTATATCGTCGACGACGAACAGCGTGTCCGCGCCACGCCATTCGCGTTGTTCGGCAACGGCCTTGTCCGCGTGACGCCTTTGCTGTGGGCGCTTTTCGTGCTGAATTCGCTGGCGCTTCACTTCCTGCAGAACTGGCTTCCTATTCTGTTCAACATGAGCGCGCTGCCACCGGCGCAAGCGGCAAAAGCCGCCATGATGTTTCCGGTTGGCGGAACAGTCGGCGCACTCGCGCTATGCCGCTGCGTGGACCGTTATGGCGTCGCGGTGATCCTGTTGCTCGCATTGCTCGGCCTCCCGGTTTGCGTCTCGCTCGGCATGCCGATGCCGGCACTGTGGCTTTATGGCGCGTCGTTCATGAGCGGCGTATGCGTGATCGGCAGTCAGTTCGCGCTCTATGCGGTGGCCGGCATGCTCTATCCGACCATTTTGCGCTCCGCGGGAGTCGGCTCGGCTATCGGCGTCGGCAAGCTTGGCTCGGTGGTCGGCTCGGTGCTGGGTGGCGTGTTGCTGGCGATGCATTTGCCGGTTGCGGACCTTTTCACGAACGTGTCGAGCGTCTTCGTTTTCATCGCGCTGTTATCGGTCTGGCTGGGCTGGAACCGGCGGCGAGAGGCACGCGAGTCGATGGCGCGAACGCATACCGCGTAAGCAGGGCAGCACTTCGGCGCGAGCCGTCGCAGCAGGCGTTCGTCGGGTCGGATTCGAATGAGACAGGCACTGCACGACAAGATCCATGTATTCACAAAGCAAAAGGTTTGAATCATGCTGTCCATTTCCACCGTCGGGGCCGTCGCACCGGCTCCTGATTCACAGCGCGTGAACGAGGCCGATGAGTCCGGTGCTGGTGATCCCGTGGCTGCAGTTGTCGGGCGGCGCAAAGCTATCTCGTTGCAGCAGCGCATTGCGCTGACCATGGCGTTGCTCGCCGCGCTGATGACGGCCATCGGCGTGCTTGGCCTCGCAGGCACATGGCGCGCGAACGAGGCGACACGCGATACCTATGAGAACAAGCTGACAGCGGCGGTGCACATCGGCAACGCAGAGCTGCTGATCGCCCGCACCCGCCTTGTGCTCGGCGGTGCGATGGCGAGCGCCGACAGCGCCCACGCACGGGAGCAGATCGGCCACGCGGGTGAGTTCTTTGCCCAGTCGGACGATGAGTGGCGCAATTTCGTTGCCGAGCCGCACGAAGCGGGCGAAGCCGCGCTCATCGCCGCCGCTGGGCAGCGCCGCGACGCAATGCGTGCCGCCATGCGGACGTTCATCGACGCTCTCAAGGCGGGCGACCGGTCCGCCGCCGAGCGGATCGGTACATCGCAGCTAAGCAAGCTGTTTAATGACATGAGCAGCGCAAACGACACGCTCAAGCGCGCGCTCTATGCCAACGCAAAGCGCAGCTACGACCAGGCGGAACGCTATTTCAGGCTGTTTTTTGCGGGATCGACGGCGATGCTCGCGTTCGGCATTGCCGCGGCGGCGTTCAGTTGGCTAGCGCTACGCCGTGCGATCGTTGCGCCGCTTCGCGATGCGCTCGCGCACTTCGATGCCATTGCGGCGGGCGATCTGAGCCGTCCCGTTGCCCGTCATCGTGCCGATGAAATGGGACAACTGCTCGACGGACTGCAACAGATGCAGGCGCGGCTCGCGCGAACGGTCACGACGGTGCGTGAGAGTTGCGAGTCGATCGGCTCCGCCGCCGGTGAGATCGCTGCCGGTACGCTCGACCTGTCCTCGCGTACCGAGGAGCAGGCTGCCTCGCTCGAAGAGACAGCCGCGAGCATGCGCGGGCTGACCGAGACGGTCCGGCGCAACGCGCTGCGCGCGCAAGAAGCGCATACCGTCGCGCACGAGGCGGCGTCCGCCGCAAACGAAGGCAACCGTGCCGTCGACGAGGTGAGCAGCACGATGGCGCGCATCGACGCGAGTTCGCGAAAGATCGCGGACATCACCGGGATCATTGAAGGCATCGCGTTCCAGACCAACATCCTCGCATTGAATGCCGCCGTCGAGGCGGCGCGGGCTGGCGTGCACGGGCGAGGCTTCGCGGTCGTTGCCGCAGAGGTGCGTTCTCTCGCGCAACATGCGTCGACGGCGGCGAAGGAAATCGGTGTGCTGGTAGCGGATTCCGTGGGGGCCGCCGCCGACGGCTCGACGCTGGTCATACACGCCGAACGGGCGATCCGGGTTGTACTGGACGCAGCGGGACGCTTTCGGGAAGTGATGAGCGAAATGGCCACCGCAGCCGAAGAGCAGCGCACCGGCATCGAGCAGGTGGACGCGGCACTCACCATGATGGATTCGATCACGCAGCAAAACGCGGCGCTTGTCGAGCAGGCGAGCGCGTGCGCGCAACTGCTCGACGAGCAGTCCCGGCAGTTGAGCCGGCAGGTCGCGGTGTTTCGTATTGGCTGAGGGCGGCGCGCGTGGTCCTCCCGGTGCCCGGCGCTCGCGCCGACTCACGAGTGCAATTTCAGCCCTTTCACCGTTTTGTCGATGGCCTTTTTGGACCCATGCAGCGCGAGACCCACGAGGTCCAGGTTCGCCACATCCTGCGCACGAAATGCCTCGCGGTTCGCCGCGTCGTGGCCGGTTGAAAACATTGCGTGCACGTAGGGCACGATCGTGAGTTCGCGCGTGACGGCTTGCCGATGCGCAGCTTGCAGCCCGGAAAGATCGGTGGCGAACACCAGCATCGGTTGACCTAGCATGCGGCCATATCGGCGCCCGGCGGCATCCTCGTAAGGCTCGCCCAGCGCGTCCGGTATCGCGGCGGCGACACCCGTCGCGAGAAACGCGGCTACATTGAGTTTTTGCCAGACTGCGAGATCGTCGCGCACGATCAGCGCTACTTTCGTATCGAACATGTTTGCTCCTCGGTGAGGCGCTCATGATCGGCGAGCCTGCGCAATCAGTCTGGAACGTTCGTGCACATGCGCCGGTACGCGGCTGGGGTCATCCGGTACGCACGGCGAAACCAGCGGCCAAGATGGCTTTGATCCGCGAATCCGACTTCCGCGGCAACCTCCGCGGGTGTGCGGCCGATTGCGAGCAGCCTGCGCGCCGCGCGCAGGCGCAGGCGGACCAGATACGCGTGCGGCGACGTGCCGAACGCCTGCTGAAACAGACGCGTCAGCCGGAACCTGTCGATCCCCGCAATACTGGCCAGTTCATCGAGTCCGACGTTGCCGTCCATGTGGTCGTGCAAGAAGTCGCGGACTCGGGCGATCGTCGCCGACATAGCCATGCTATCCGTCATCGGCATATCGCCCAGGTGACCGCCGAGCCGCCTGACGAGGCGATCCAACGTCTGGTCGCGCGCCAGTCGACCTTCGTTGCCGTAGATCGCGAGAAACGCTTGCCGGATGGCGTCGACAAGGCCGCTGTCGTCGACCAGCGTATGCGCGAAAGCCGCGTCGACCCGCTGGAGACCGGGAACGTTCAGGCGGCGCGTCGCGCGTTCGACCCAGGTCTGCGGCAGATACAACATTGCGTAAGTGAACCCGCCTGCTTCCGGCGCATGGCCGTCGTGCAACGCGCCTGGCTCGATCAGGATCGCGCGGCCCGGGACGCTCGTATGCAGCGAGCGGCGGCACCGGAAGCGCTGTACACCTTGTTCCGTGTAGCCGACCAGCATGTCGTCGTGGTCGTGTGGATCGTAGGCGTGGCCGCTGAAATGCGCGCGCAGGCTTTCGATTCCCGTCTCCGGATCGCGCCGCGCCTCTAGCCAGTTGTCAGAACCTGCAGGGGAGAACGCCGCGCTCGTCATTGCTTACCTCGCTCCTTTTGATTGCCGTTGCTGACCGCAGTGTACGTGGTCAGCATAGGTTTCGCGCCGTCGGCGCGGGCAGTTCCAGCTGGTTAGCGAGATGCGCAACAACGCGTTGGGCGCGCGCGCCGGGTCTCTGTCTGCTCACATCGATCACACAAATGATTGATTTGCGCAAGTTTCGCGGAAGAAGTACACTGCAATCTGATTGTTTCAATCAAATCAGTGACCAAATCAATCAGGTCGGATCAGACTGGAGACTCGTATGGCCCAAATACACATAAAGCGCGGCATTGAACGCGTACCCGGCGGCATGATGATCGTCCCGTTGCTGCTAGGCGCGCTCGTCGCGACCTTCCTGCCGGGCATGCCGAAATTCTTCGGCTCGTTCACAAACGCGTTGTTCACCGGCGCGCTGCCGATTCTCGCGGTGTTTTACGTCTGCATGGGCGCGAGCATCGACGTCAAAGCCACGCCTTATCTGCTGAAAAAAGGCGGCGCGCTGTTCGTCACCAAGGTTGGCGCCGCGATCGTAATTGGCGTCGTGATGGGGCATTTCCTCGGCGAACAGCCCATTTCGTCCGGACTCTTCGCCGGTCTGTCGACGCTTGCCGTCGTCGCGGCGATGAACGACACCAACGGCGGGCTCTACATGGCGTTGATGGGCCAATACGGCCGCTCGGAAGACGTGGGCGCCTACACCATCATGTCGCTCGAATCCGGCCCCTTCCTGACCATGGTCACGCTCGGCGTCGCCGGTCTGTCGGCGTTCCCGTGGCCTACGCTCGTCGGCAGCATCCTGCCGCTGGTTTTCGGCATGCTGCTGGGTAACCTGGACCGCGAAATGCGCGCGTTCCTCGGCAAAGCCGTACCAGTCATGATTCCATTCTTCGCTCTGGCGCTCGGCGCGAGCCTCGATCTGCACAAGGTGTGGCAGGCCGGCATCCTCGGCATCGGGCTCGGCATTGCGGTTGTGATCGTCACAGGCATTCCGCTTTATCTGGCCGATCGTCTGACGGGCGGCACCGGTGTGGCGGGCGTCGCGGCAGCGAATACCGCAGGTAATGCGGCCGCTGTGCCGGCGCTGATCGCCGCGGCGAACCCGGTCTACTCAGAGGCTGCTAAAAGCGCGACACTGCTCGTGGCTGCGTGCGTCGTGGTGACCGCGATCCTTTCTCCGATCCTCACTGCCGCCGTCGCGAAACGCGTGCAGCTTCGCCGCGAAGCAGGAGAGCTGGCGCGATGAGCATACTGATCATCGCCGACGATCTGTCCGGCGCCGCAGATTGCGCGATCGGCTTTGCAAGCGCCGGCCACCGCACCATCGTGACGCTCGACGTGCCGGCGCATGGGCTCGACGCACAGGCGGCTGACGTGATCGCCGCGGACACCGACACCCGCCGTCTCACGCCAGCCGAGGCCGCGCAACGCAGCGCGGCGGCGTGGCAGACATTGCGCGGTCCGGGCCGGCGTCTGTACAAGAAAATCGACTCGACGCTGCGCGGCAACTGGTCGGCCGAGGTCGCCGCGTTGCAGCCGCTAGCCGGCCTCGCGATCGTCGCGCCTGCGTTCCCGGCGACGGGTCGCACGTTGCGCGGCGGCCGCGTGTTCGTGCACGGCGAACCGCTCGAATCGACGGACACCTGGCAGCTCGACAATCCCGGTCGCGCCGCCGACCTGCACGCGATGCTGGCGGAAGCCGGCTTGTCGACTGCGCAACTCGAAGTCGACGCGTTGCGCGAAGGTGCTGACACGCTCGCCGCGCGGATCGCGGCCGTGGCAGCGAGCGGCACGCAGGCACTGGTGGTGGACGCCGAGACAAGGCAGGATTTAGCGACGCTCGCTCAGGTCACGACGCAGATGAGCGAGGCGCTGTTCTGGGTCGGCTCAGGCGGCCTCGCGCGCGAGATCGCGGGCCTCGCTGGTCTGTTCGACGCCCGACCCGCGGCACAGACTCAATGCCCACCGCAATCGCGCGATGAAAACGCGCCGGTGCTGGTCCTCGTGGGCAGTCTTTCGGCGGTGTCGGAGCGGCAGTGTGCGATGCTGCGCGAACGCGCGGGCATGGCGGAACTGACCGTACCGCCCGCGATGCTGCGCGACGGAGAGCGTCATCCCGACTGGCCCGCATGGCGGGCACGGATCGGCGAGGTGATCGCGACGCGCGCGGATCTGTTGCTGCGCATCGGCCGCGACGACGCGTTCGATCCCGCCGAAGGCGCGCTGCTGTCCACGGCACTTGCGGCGCTCGTCGAGCCGCACTTCGATGCGCTCGGCGGACTGATCGCAACGGGCGGCGAGACCGCGCGCGCGATGCTGAGTGCCGTCGGTGTCAGCGGTGTAGAACTGATTGCGGAGATCGAACCGGGCGTGGCGATAGGCAAGCCCGTCGAAGCCCGCGCGTCGCAACCGCATTTGCGTATCGTCACGAAGGCGGGCGCCTTCGGCACGGATCACGCGCTGTTCGCCGCGTGGCGCTATCTGCACGAAGCGCCGGCAACGTCGGCGGTCGCGGGAACCGGCTCACACGCTCCAGCCTGAGCGCCGCATCGGCGCAATCAGGCGGGCAGGTTAGGCAGACATCAAGGACCAGGCAAAACATCATGAGCAATTACCTTCCAGTCATCGGTATCACGATGGGCGACGCAGCGGGCGTCGGCCCGGAGATCATCGTCAAGAGCCTTGCGCACGACATCGTCTACAAGCAGTGCCGTCCGCTCGTGATCGGCGACGCGCGGCGGCTGGAGCGCGCGAACGAGATCGTCGGCGGCAACGCCCGGATCCGCCGTATCAAGGAAGCGGCCGAGGCGCGCTACGAGCCGGGCACGATCGACTGCATCGACCTCGACCTGATTCCCGCCGACATGCCGTTCGGCCAGTTGTCGGCAGTCGCGGGCGACGCCGCCTATCAGTTCATCGCGCGCGCGGTTCAACTCGCCGAGGCGAAGCAGATCGACGCGATCTGCACGGCGCCGCTGAATAAAGAAGCGCTGCACGCGGGCGGCCACAAGTTTCCCGGCCACACGGAAATGCTCGCTTATCTCACGGGTGTGGACGAGGTGTCGATGATGCTGGTCGCGCCGCAACTGCGCGTGATTCACGTGACCACGCATATCGGCATCATCGACGCGATCCGCAAGATCGAGCCGGGTCTCGTACAACGCACCATCGAACGGGGTAACGCGACGCTCGTGAAGGCCGGCATTGCGAAGCCGCGCATCGGCGTGTGCGGCATCAATCCGCACGCCGGCGAAAACGGCCTGTTCGGTTACGGCGAGGAAGAAGAGAAGATCGTGCCGGCGGTGAAAGTGCTGCAGGAACGCGGGCTCGATGTGACGGGGCCGCTGCCCGCCGACACGCTGTTTTTCCGCGCCGGCCGCGGCGATTTCGACCTCGTGGTCGCGATGTATCACGATCAGGGCCACGGCCCCGTGAAGGTGCTCGGCCTCGAAGCCGGCGTGAACGTGACCGTGGGCCTCGAAGTGATCCGCACGTCGGTCGATCACGGCACCGCATTCGACATCGCGGGCAAGGGCATCGCCGACGAGCGCAGCTTGCTCGAGGCACTTCGCCAGGGCGCGGAACTCGCCACGCGGCGCGGCTGAAGCAGGGCAAATAGCGGGCGGCCGTGGTGTAAGATCGGCAGCCTCTTTACTGCAGATGACAGCCATGAAAGCGTCCGAGCGCCATCGCGCGATTCTCGATCTCGTTGTGACCGGCGACGCCAATGTCGAACAGCTCAGCGCCGCGCTCGGCGTGTCCGAGGCAACGGTCCGGCGCGATCTCACGACGCTTGCGAATCAGCGCCGTCTCGTGCGCACCTATGGCGGCGCGACCGCGCTGATCGGCTCGCATGAGCCGGAGGCGTCGCTGGAGGAACGCAAGGCGACGCAGCGCGAGCAGAAGGAAGCGATTGCGCGGGCGGCTGCCGCGCATGTGCACGACGGCGATACGGTGCTGCTCGACGGCGGCACGACTTGCGCCGCGCTCGCGCGGCATCTCGGCTCGCGCGTCGATCTTCACGTGGTCACCAATAATCTGCTTGCCGTGATGACACTCGCGAACGCTCCGGGTGTGCATCTGACGCTGATCGGCGGCGACTTGCGCAGTTCGAGCATGAGCACGCTCGGGCCGCTTGCCGAACTTTCGCTGAGCCGTTTGAGCGTCGACAAGGCGTTTCTCGGCGCGGATGGCGTGGTCGCCGAATTCGGGCTGTGCGAAGCCAGCGCGCAGCAGGCATATCTGAAAGACTGCATCATCCGGCGCGCGGCGCAGGTTCTCGTGCTTGCCGACGCCGACAAACTCGGCCGCTCGCGGCAACAACACTGGACTCCTCTCGAACGCGACTGGCGGCTCATTACATCGAGCGTCGCGGACGAGGCGCTACTCGCGCCGTTCAGAGCGCTGGAACGCGTGGTCGTGGAAACAGCGGATGTGGATAGTTCGCCGCTTGCGGCGACGCCCGTCGAAGCCGCGCTTCGACGTACGGCCGCTGCCTCGGACTGAAGTACGAATCGCAGTGACGCGTGTCGCGCATGGCGTGGGTAGAACAACCAACGAGCATCGCGCGAATCGCCAGGTAGCCTGGCCTACGGCTTTATTCGCCGAGTCGTGCTGATTGGCCCCGGTCACCGCTTTGTTCGCGCGGCTTGTCGGCGCCCGTATTGGGCGACGTCGTGGGCGGCGTCGAGCCGGCGCAGGCTTCGAGCGCGACGACTGCCCGTTTCGCAAGTTCAACCGTTTCCTCGCATGCGGCCACGTCTCGGAGCATGCTGCAGCGGCTTCCCCAGCCGAGCTTCGACAACACCGAGCGCAGCTTCGCGAGCGCCGCTGCCGGCGAACCGTTGTCCGAAATGAGCGAGGCCATGTCGAATGCGCTGCCGCCCGGCGTCGTGATCACTGTCGGACAGCTCGACGCCGCGCCCGCGGTGGAAACGACGAAAGCCAGAGTCAGCCCGACGGTGCCCGTGCGCAAGCCGCCGGGAACGTCGAAATACGTATTCATCGATCCGATCATACGAAACTCCCGGTCGGCAGGGTGCGATCCTGGGCAGATCGCACGGTTCAGTGTGGGCGGCGGCTTTTCATTCTGCTCTCACGCGCCGATAGAAAAAAGCATCTCAACGATTTGCATTGAGTTGCACGAGCGCTTTGCGATACTTTCGCCGCGTATAGGACGAAGCGTAAAGCGCGAGGGTTAGGCCGATGCGACCGTCGCGGACATTGCCTTTGCGGATGTACCACTTCAGGAATGCGCCCAAAGGGCTGAACCAGCTTTTGAGCCACAGAACGCGAGCCGGGTCTCTTCTGTCCAGCAGGTCGGTTGCGGCGAGGTCCGTGTACAGATCGAGCTTGGTCTTCATCTCACTCGCGGTCTCAAACGTACGATGAACCACCGGCGATTCGATTCGCCCACAGTTCTCGTAACCGGTCAGCGTTTCGTGAACGCTATGGTCGGTGAAACGCAGCGTGGCGCGCCGATAGATGCGGATCGGGTAGTCCGGCGACGAGATCGGCATCAGCGCGTGAATGACCTTGCCCATGACAACCCAATCGCGCCTGACGGCATACGCTTCGTGATCGAAACCGCGGGCTTTCAGTGCGAGTACTTCGTCGATTAACGCGTCGCTCGCGATTTCGTCGCTATCGAAAAACATCACGGTTTCGTGCAGGCAAAGCCCGTTGGCGAACTGCCGTTGCGTTCGAAAATTATCGAACGGCCGATGCACGGTTCGTGCGCCGTGTCTGGCCGCAATCGACAGCGTCGCGTCGGTGCTGCCGCTATCCACGACCAGCAGGTCATCCGCGACACGCTTCGCGGCCGCCAGAACCTTGTCCAGATAACGCTCGCTGTTGTATGTGAGAACGTAGACGGAAAGTGGAGTCAAATTGAAACCTGAGTAATAAGTTGAACCGGCTGGCGTTTTACCAACCGGTGCGAGCACGTTGGTCGTCGCGCCGAATCAATTTCGTGCTGAACTCGGAATCGTCCGCAGTCTTGCGAACGGGATGGAAGCCAAAGACGCCACGCGGGAACCGTGCTGCACGTTCGCACAGCGTGGCCTGGTGACGAAGCGATACACGCGCATCGCGGTGACTGCGCGAATAAGGGTTGCAGCGGGGTTGCAGCATTCGACCGGCGTGTGATTTTACATTGTTGCGCGGACGTCCACCGGCGATCGCTTCCATCGCCTGCCATGTATGGGGCGGACCGTCGTGCGCTTCGCGTTGTTTTTTCGCGACTTGACGAAGAGCCAGTTGCGCCGACACGCACGTGCCACAAGCTTCTGACGCGCGCAGCGCATGCTTTCATACAAAACACCCGATGTTCATGCCCCGCAAACGTGGCTACGATTCAACAGGCGTCAGCGTTCCCAAACGTTCGGCGTGTGTGTTTGTTCGCCGCAGCTTGTCTGCGGCTTTTTTCTGCGCGTCGATTTTGTCATCGATGCGGGCCTCTGTTGTTCCGTGCTCCGCGATCCGCGATCTGTCGTGATCGTTTCCAGCGACGCAATGCCGTTCGGTGTCAGCGCCGCGGTTCCAATCCTCCCTCTAAAGAACCGGGCTTGACCGCGCACCTCGACGCGGTTGTGTCCGATCGTCCAACTAACTATTAAGCGCTCGAAACCCGCAGAGCGTGCGCTAGGAGCTTCACCGATCATCTCTCTGGTAAACCCGCTTGCACCTTAATTTTGATGCGCCTATATTGCATTACACCATCAACTATTGCGATGCGATAACCCATGAGCAATGACGTGCTGTTCTCGAATCACGGCCGCGTCGCGGTCATCACTCTCAATCGTCCTGAGCGTTTGAACGCGTGGACCACGCCGATGCGCGAAATGATCATCGAGGCGTTGGAGCGCTTTAACAACGATCCCGACGTCGCCGCGATCATCATGACGGGGGCGGGCAACCGGGCGTTCTCTGCGGGCCAGGACCTGTCGGAAGCACATGATTTCGACGGCGAACGCGCGGTGGCGTGGGTCAAGGAATGGCAGCGCTACTACACGGCGCTGCGCAGCCTTGCGAAGCCGCTCGTCATGGCGCTGAACGGCACAGCCGCGGGCTCGGCATTTCAGGTGGCGCTGCTCGGCGATATTCGCGTCGCACATAGAGGTGTGCGCATGGGCCAGCCGGAAATCAATGCGGGCATTGCCAGCACGACCGGCCCCTGGATCATGAACTCGATGCTCGGCATGTCGCGCACCATCGAACTTACGCTGACGGGTCGTCTGATGGACGCGGACGAGTGTCATCGCATCGGCCTCATCCATCATCTGGTCGACGAAGACAAGGTGTTCGACAAGGCGCTGGAAATCGCCACCGAACTCGCCGCGAAGCCGCCCGTCGCGATGCGTCTGGACAAGCAGCGCTTTCGTGAGATGACAGAGCCGGGGTTCGTCGACTGCATCGAAGCGGGGGAGCGCATTCAGCGCGAAGCGTACGACTCGGGCGAACCCGCTCGCATGATGGAAGAGTTCTTCCGTAAGCGCGGAAAGTAGCCGGCCGCGAGCGGGGCCGAATGCGGAGCCCGAGGCCGCCAGAATCGAGTCAAAGTCGCACCGTTCCAATCTCAACCCATGTGCGGGAGACCTGAACAATGACGCAAGACTTCAACGCAACGCGCCGTCGCATTCTTCATGGCGCGGGCGCGCTTGCCGTCGCGAGCGCGATGCCGCTCGCCGCGCGAGCCCAATCGAAGCAGATCGTGGTGTCGGACCCGGGCGGCCCCTATACGACCGCTTATCGCGAAGCGTTCTACGACCCGTTCGAGAAAGCAACCGGTATCAAGGTCGTGAGCGTCGCGCGTGAATCGCAGCCGGTCGCACAGTTCGCGGCGATGGTTCAGACGAAGAACTATGTGTGGGACGTCACCACGCTCACGCTGTCGGCCGATATTCCGTACCTTGAATCGAAAGGGCTGCTGGAACCCATCGGCCTGAAGACGAGCGACTATCCGGACATCATGCCCGACGCGATCACGCCGAACTGGCTCGGCGTCGACGTGTATTCGACGGTGCTCGCGTATCGCGCGGACAAGTTCAAGGACAACGGCCCGAAATCGTGGGCGGACTTCTGGGACGTAAAGAAATTCCCCGGCCGCCGCTGCCTGCGGCGCAGTCCGCTCGACACGCTCGAACAGGCGCTGCTCGCCGACGGCGTGCCGCTCGACAAGCTCTATCCGCTCGACGTGGACCGCGCGTTCAGGAGCCTCGACAAGATCAAACCGCACGTCAACATCTGGTGGACCTCGGGCGCGCAAGCCATGCAGGCGATCCAGAGCGGCGACGTCGACATGATCTCGGCGTGGAACGGCCGCGCGCAAGCCGCGAAGGACGGCGGCGCGCCGGTCACGATCGTATGGAACCAGGGTCTTTATTCGATCGAAGGGTGGGGCATTCCGAAGGGCACGCCGCGCGCGGACGCCGCAAAGCAGTTCGTGCGCTTTTGCGCCGACGCGAAGCGTCAGGCGCTGCTCACACGCACGCTCGCCTACGGTCCGACCAACAAGAAAGCGTTCGAGACGATCTCCAAAGACCGCGCGACGTTGTTGCCCACGGCGCCCGACAACATTCGCGATATGCGGCTGCCGAGCCCTCAATGGTGGGAAGCGAACCGTCAGAAAGTCACTGAGCGGTTCAATTCGTGGATCATTTCGTAAGGACCGCATCATGAGTTCGAAGCTCGAGGCGATCGGCATTGCAAAGCGCTACGGCGATGCGGTCGCGCTGGAACCGACGGACCTCGCCGTGCAGGCCGGCGAGTTCCTGACGCTGCTCGGTCCGTCGGGCTCGGGCAAGACCACGCTGTTGCAGATGATCTCGGGCCTCGTCGCGCCGAGCGCGGGCCGTATCGAGATCGACGGGCGCGACGTCACGCATGTCGAGCCCGGCAAGCGCGGCATCGGCATGGTGTTTCAGAGCTACGCGCTCTTTCCGCACATGAGCGTGTGGGACAACGTCGCGTACGGTTTGCGCATGCGACGCAAGTCGCGCGACGAAGTGCGCGGGGCCGTCGACGACGCGCTCGCGATGGTTCGCATGACCGAATACGCCAAGCGCTTTCCCAAGGAGTTGTCGGGCGGGCAACAGCAGCGGATCGCGCTTGCGCGCTGCTTTGCGTACCGGCCTTCGGTAATCCTGCTTGACGAGCCGCTCGGCGCGCTCGACAAGAAACTGCGCGAGCATATGCAGTCGGAGATTCGCCGCTTGCATAAGGAACTCGGCGCAACGTTCGTATATGTCACGCACGATCAGGACGAAGCCCTCACGCTGTCCGACCGCATCTGCCTGATGAATCAGGCGCGCATCGAGCAGGTGGGCACGCCTGCCGATCTGTACGACCGTCCCGCGACGCGCTTCGCGGCCGGCTTCATCGGTCATTCGAACCTCCTCGAAGGCGCGCTCGACGACACGCGCGGCGCAAGCGGCGAGGCGATTCTGCTCGCGGCGGGCGGCCGCATTCCGCTGCCAATGAACGCAATGAACGCATCCGCTGCATCCGGCGCGGCCGGCACCCGTCACACGCTGCTGGTCCGCCCGGAAGCGCCGCGACTTGTCGAACCCGAACGCGGCTTTGTCGACGGCACGATTGCGGACATCGTGTTCTTCGGCAGCGATACGCGCGTGCAACTCGCGATGAACGACGGCAGCGAACTCACCGTGCGCTGCGAGCGCAGCCTCTCGCCGCGCATCGGCGACAAGGTCGGCCTCGTGTGGGACCCATATCGCACGACGCTTCTGCAGGCCTGAGAGGACCACGATGACCATCGCTCTTCATGCGCACCGCGAGAACGAAGCCTCGCGCCGCGGCCGCTCCGTGTGGCTCGCGCGCTGCATGCGCTTTTTGCCGATCGTGCCGACGCTAGTGTTCCTGCTGGTGTTCTTCATCGTGCCGGTCGGCGAAATCCTGCAAGGCGGACTTGTCAGCGCCGAAGGGCAGGTCGGCTTCGCGCAGTTCGAGCGCATTGCACGCACGCCGGTCTACGCCAAGGTGTTGTGGATCACCTTCGCCATTTCGTTCATGACGGCGGCGCTATCCATTCTGCTCGGCTATCCGGTTGCCTACATGCTGAGCCGCCTGTCTGAGCGAGCACGAGAACGCTGGCTGCTGTGGATCATGCTGCCGTTCTGGACCAGTTATCTGGTGAAGACTTACGCATGGATGCTGCTGCTTTCGAAGACCGGCGTGCTGTCGACCATCGCGTTATCGCTCGGCCTCGTGCGCGAGACGAGCGGCACGATTCCATCGCTCACCGGCGTGCTGATCGGCATGGTGCATTCGATGCTGCCGCTCGCCGTGATGACCATGCTGCCTGTCATGCGCGGCATCGACGATCGGCTCACGCAAGCCGCCGAAACGCTCGGCGCCGAACGCAGCACGAGCTTTTTCACGGTGTTTCTGCCGCTGTCCTCGCCGGGTGTCGCGGCGGCCGGCCTGCTCGTGTTTATCTCGAGCCTCGGCTTCTTCATCGTGCCGGCGCTGCTCGGCTCGCCGAAGGAAACGATGATCGCGCAACTCGTGATCTCGTCGGTGCTGGAGCTTTTCGACATGCGCTTTGCCGGCGCGTTGTCGACCGTGTTGCTGGTCTGCTCGATCGTGATCTTTTTGGTGTACGACCGCATGGTAGGTCTCACGTCGCTCACCGGCGAAGTTGCGGAACGCCAGCGCGGTTCACGTGCGCAAGGCATCAAACTCGCGCTTCTGATCGCGGCGGGCCGGGTGTTCGCGCCGTTCATGATGCGCCGCAAGACGCACGCCGAAGAGGGCGCGCGCGCGGTGAGTCCGCTCGGTTTCTATACGTGCGCGATCATGATCGTGCTCGTCGTGCCGGTACTTTCCGTGATCCCCTATGCGTTCACGAAGAGCGACTACATTTCTTTTCCGCCGAAGCTTTTCAGCGTGCGCTGGTTCGGCACGTTCATGGATTCGCCGGTGTGGCAAAGTGCGATCGTCCGCTCGTTCGAAGTCGGTCTCGGCACCGCGCTGCTGTCGCTGCTGCTCGGCTTCGGCGCCACACTCGCGATGACGCGCATGCCGCGCCGCGCGAGCAAGCCGATTTTCGCGCTGCTGGTCGCACCGCTTATCGTGCCGCGTATCGTGGTGGCAGTCGGCCTGCTCTATCTGTTCGGACGTTTCGGCCTCACCGGCACCAACCTCGGCCTCGTGATCGGCCATACGGTGTTGGCGATTCCGTATGTGGTCGTCACGCTCGCTGCCGGCTTCCAGCGCTTCGACTGGCGTCTTGACGACGCTGCGCGCGTGATGGGCGCGTCGCCATTGCGGCGCATCACCTCGGTCGTGTTGCCGCTTCTCATGGCAAGCGTGACGGCCGCGTTCCTGTTCGCATTCCTCGTTTCGTTCGACGACCTCACGATTGCGATCTTCGTTTCCGGCGGCATCAACTCGACGTTGCCCAAGCAGATGTGGGACGACATCCAGCTTGCGATTACGCCGACACTTGCAGCCGTGTCGACAACACTCGTCATTCTGATCGCGCTCGTCGTCGCGGTTTCCTCCTGGCTCAAGCACAAGACGCGCTGAGTCTTCGTATTTCGACCGGTTCACACATGCATCGTTATCCAGAATATTTCGCTCACCGGCACACCAACGACGAACTCGACTGCGTACCGCTGCTCGCGGCGGGATTGCGCCGCGACCCCGCGCGCACCATCGTGCACTTCGAGGATCGCGCGATTTCGTGCGAAGACGCCGCGCGCCACGTCGTGCAATTGCAGCGCTGGTTTGCCGCGCAAGGTCTGAAGCAGGGCGACCGTGTTGCCGTGATGCTCGGCAACAGTCCTGAGCATATCCATCTGATCTACGCGCTGCATCTGAGCGGTCTGGTGTGGGTGCCTGTCAACACGAAGCTGCGCGCGGCGGGCCTCGAATATCTGCTGCAGCATGCAGAGCCCGAGCTCTTCGTTGTCGACGATGAATTCGACGCGGTGACGGCGCAGCTCGATTGCGGCGCGGCGCGCCGCACGCATCTGCCGGCATTCGAAGCGCACGATACGAGCGCGGAATTCGCGACGCCGGCTATCGGCGTGCACGATCCGCTGTGCGTCATCTACACGTCCGGTACGACCGGCGCGCCGAAAGGTGTCGTCTTCACGCACCGGATGATGCGTATCGCGAGCGAGGCGGCACTTCGCGTGGCGGACGTGCGCGACAGCGACAGGCTCTTTCTGTGGGAGCCGTTGTGCCACATCGGCGGTGCTCAGATGCTGCTGCTGCCGTTTCTTGCAAACGTGACGCTGCACGCCGTGCCGCGCTTCTCCGCATCGCAGTTTTGGACGCAGATCGAGCGCGCGGGCGCGACGCAACTCCATTATCTCGGCGGCGTGCTCGATATCCTGATGCAGTTGCCCGAGAGGGAACAACCCGTAAAGCACACGTTGCGCGTTGCGTGGGGCGCGGGCGTGAGCGCATCATCGTGGGAGCCGATTCAGACGCGGTTGAAGGTGTCGCTGCGCGAGTGCTACGGCATGACCGAATGTTCGAGCTTCGCTACGGCGAACGTGACGGGCAAGGCCGGTTCGATCGGCCGTGCGTTGCCGTGGATCGACATCGCATTGCTCGATGAAAATGGCCGTCCGGTGAAAGAGGGCGAGGCGGGCGAGATCGTGCTGACAAGCAAGGTAGAGGGCACGTTTTTGCCGGCGTATCTAAAGAATCCCGATGCAACCGAAGCCGCTTTGCGCAACGGCCGGCTTCATACCGGCGACCGCGCGCGGCGCGATGCGGACGGCGATCTGTTTTTTATCGGCCGGCAGACGGACAGCATGCGCGTGCGCGGCGAGAACGTGTCCGCCTGGGAAATCGAACGCATTTTTGCGGCGCATCCGGCGATCCGCGCGAGCGCGGCAATTGGTGTCGCGTCGGCGATCGGCGAGCAGGACATCCTGCTTGACGTGCAGTTCAAGGACGAACCGGTGGAGTGGCCAGCATTGCACGCGTGGGCGTGCGAGCGCCTCGCAAGTTTCCAGTTGCCGCGCTATTACCGCGCGGTGGCCGGCTTCGAGATGACGGCGAGCGAGCGCGTGAAGAAACACCTGCTGTCCCGCGACACTGGGAACGCGTGGGACCGGCTCGCCACCGCAAAGCAGTAGCTATCGTATATAGATAGCGTTTTAGGGCTATGCGATAATTCTCCGTTCAAACCGGATATGAACTGACCTGATGAGCGACGAGCCCAAAGCCCCGCGCAAGCGCAAGACTTCTGCGGCAAAGCCGTCGGCCGAAGCCGTCGACCCGACCGCGTCTTCGCTTTACGTGCAGTCCGTGGAAAAGGCGATGAAGGTGCTCACCGCGTTCGACGGCAGCAAGCGTCAGTTGTCGCTCTCGGAAATCTCGTCGTTCACGGGTTTCGACATGAGCGCGACGCAGCGCTTCACTTATACGCTCGCTGCGCTCGGTTATCTCTTCAAGGACCCGGACAGTCGCAAGTACGAATTGTCGCCGCGGCTTCTCGACTTCACGTATCACTATCTCACGTCGAACGATCTCGTGAGCCGTGCGACGCCTTATCTGCAGCAACTCGGCTCCGAGACGGAAGAGGCAACCAACCTCACCGTGCTGGACGATACGGACATCGTGTTCGTGCTGCGGATCGTGAGCCGCAACGTGTTCAACGCACACGTCATCACGGGCTCGCGGCTGCCCGCCTATTGCACGGCGCCCGGCCTCGCTATTCTGGCGACGCTCGCCGACGGCGAGATCGACGACATTCTGTCGCGCACGAATCTCGTGGCGTACACGGCGTCCACCGTCTACCAGCCGCGCAAGATCAGGGAGCGGATCGCGCAGATCCGCAAGCAGGGCTACGCGCATACCGAAGACGAATACTTCGTGAGCGATATTTCGACGGCGGCGGCGATCACGAACGCGCACGGGCGCGGCATCGGCGCGGTCAATATTGCGGTGGCCCGCTCGCGCTGGCAGGCGGATCGCGACGAAAAGCGCTTCGCCGATCTGGTCATTTCAACGGCCTCTGCAATTTCCACACGGCGGCGCGTCGAATAGCGGCGCTGCCCTTAGTTCCCCCGGTTGTGCCGGGCTTTGCGCGCCGTAATCCGGTTCGCGGCACGCGCCATGCTGGATTCCTTGAAAACGGCAAGCGCCGTGAAATCGGGAGACAGTCATGAGTATGCTGAAAGTGGCAGGTGTCGCGTTGGTGCTGTGCGTGAGTAGCACGGTCTATGCGCAACAAAGCGGTAACGCGCCGGCGAACAGTGGCACGCAGAGCGGCACGCAGGCGCAGCCTGGACAGGCCGGGCACACCGTCGACGAGCCCGCGGCGATGGGCGCGCCCGGCAACAAACCGGGAACGCTGATGGATAAGCGCGCAAACGCGCTGTCGCCGCAAGGAGCGTCCGGGACGGGCCGAACGGGTGAGGTCAAGCAGTAAAGGCTGAGAACGCTGGCGCGCCCCCCATGACAAGGCACGCGACGATCGCAGTCAGCGTCGTCATGTAGCTGCGCGCGCGGTCGCCGATGCTTCCGGTCCCGGAGGCCGTTGGCGCATACAGAGTCGCGTGAGCGAGGGCGCTGCGTCAGCGCGGCACGAGGTGTCTGCTCTCGTTGGCTTCTTTCCGATTGCCACGCGCGCCGTGAGTCGGTAGTTCGCGGTGGCAGCGCCTTGGTGCCTGACCGAGCGCGCGGGGACGTATCGGACGGATAGCGAAGCGCTTGATTGCCGCTTGATTGCCCGCTTGATTGCCTATAATCGGCTCCGGTGGAGCGGCGGAGTCGATGCGTTATCCGGGGGCGGCTCGCGAGCCGTATTTTTCTTCCCGGCGTGTCGATTTTGATGGTCTTCTTTCGTCGTCCCCATAGCGGCATGCGGCCTCGCCGCTCATCTGGCCGATACTGACAGGAGACGCTCAATGACGATTCAGAAGATCACCCCCTTTCTCTGGTATTCCACCGAAGCCGAGGAGGCTGCGGCCTTCTACACAAGCATCTTCCCGGACTCGCGCATAGTCCGCGTCACGCCGGTGCCGAGCGCCGGTTCGACGAAGGTCGTCGAGTTCGTTCTGTTCGGACAGCCGTTCATTGCCATGAGCTCCCCCGGCAACGAACCGTTCAACCATGCCGTTTCGCTCCTTGTGAATTGCGCCGATCAGGCGGAAGTCGACCGCTACTGGGACGCGCTTCTCGAAGGCGGCGGCTCGCCCGACGCGTGCGGCTGGCTGAAAGACCGCTTCGGCGTGTCGTGGCAGATTGCGCCGGCCGATGTCATCGCCATGATGGCCGATCCGGATCCGGAAAAAGCGCGGCGCACCGCCGAGGCCATGATGAAGATGGTGAAGTTCGACGTCGCCGCGCTAAAGGCGGCGTACGCAGGCACTGCGGGCTAGCACGTGGCACCGAGTCGGGCGCGAGTCGGGGCGCGAACCGGGCGCGAACTGGGCGCGAACCGAGCGGACCGAGCGGACCGAGCCGGGGCTCGCGCGGTGCTGGCCTGTCTACGGTCCTGGCGGGCGCGTGTAGCCAGCGAACGCAATTCAAGTGGCGGCGCGTTGAACGATGGCGCGACCGTCCGCGTCAATGCGAAGAGACAAACTCCGAACCGGCGTGCGCGGGCGGTATGGCAAAACTTGCCCGCATGCGCCGCGCTTCCGCGGCAGGCGTGAGCCCGAAAAGCCGCTTGAACTCGCGATTGAACTGCGACGTGCTCGCATAACCGACCGCATTGCTTGCGGCCTCGGCCGTCATGTCCTGTCGCAACATCAGCAAGCGGGCCTGGTGCAGGCGCGTCGACTTCACGTACTGCATCGGCGATGTACGCGTGATCGCCTTGAAGTGCGTATGAAACGTGGGAACGCTCATGCCGGCTTCGCTCGCGAGTTCCGCGAGGTCGAGCGCGCCGGCGTAGTCGGAATGAATGCGGCGCAGCGCTTTGCCAATCTTGCCGAACTGCCCGTTCATGCCGAGCGCGGCGCGCATCACGCTGCCCTGCGCACCTGTGAGAACCCGAAAGTACAGCTCGCGCAATAACCCTGGGCCAAGAACCGCTGCATCGAGCGGGCGGTTCATCGCTTCCAGGAAGCGCAGCACCGAGTCTCGCAGCGCCTCGTCCATTGGGCTCGACATCATGCTCTGCGGCGCTTGCACGTGGTTGGGCATTTCATGACGCTCGATCTGGGCCATCAGTTCGGCGGCCAGCTTGAAGTCGAGGTGCATGTAGATAGCGAGGAGCGGGTGCTCCGGCGTCGCGTCGGTCTCCATTGTGAAGGGCACAGGCACCGACACCGCGAGATAGTGCTGCTCGTCGTACACGTAAAGCTGATCGCCGAAATAGCCGCGCTTGCGTCCCTGGCAGACGATCACGATGCCGGGGTCGTACAGCACGGGCGTGGACGACAACGGCCGATCGGAGCGCAGGATGCGAACGCCGGGCAGCGCAGTCAGGTTGTAGCCCTCCTGGGGCGCCAGTGCGCGCAGTAGGGCCGCCATTTTCTGCTGCTCCTGACCAGCAGGTCGGCGAGCAGGTCGGCTGGCAGCGCGCGCCTCCGGGGGCGTTTTTTCGGTCGTCATAAGAATAGGCAAGAAAAATCGACGATTCGGCCTCAAACCGGCGGGTTGAAGAGAATAGTATGCACTTTCTGTTCAACTTGAGAAAGGAGGCATCATGGCATCGACCAAGACTTTGCTGATCACCGGCGTGAGCAGCGGCTTCGGCCGCGCGCTCGCTCAGGAAGCGCTTGCGGCGGGTCATCGTGTGATTGGCACGGTGCGCAGCGAAGCGTCGAAAAGAGAGTTCGAGGCGCTTGCACCTGACAGCGCATGGGGCCGCGTGCTGGACGTGACTGACTTCGACGCCATCGACGGCGTCGTGGCTGAAGTGGAGGCCAATGTCGGCCCAGTGGATGTCCTCGTGAACAATGCCGGTTATGGCCACGAAGGCGTCCTGGAAGAGTCGCCGCTCGGCGAAATGCGGCGGCAGTTCGACGTGAACGTGTTCGGCGCAGTGGCAATGATCAAAGCAGTACTGCCGTACATGCGCAAACGCCGCCGTGGCCACATCCTCAACATCACGTCGATGGGCGGCTACATCACGATGCCGGGCATCGCCTATTACTGCGGCAGCAAATTTGCGCTCGAGGGCATTTCGGAAGCGCTCGGCAAGGAAGTCGAGCCGTTCGGCATCGCGGTGACTGCCGTGGCGCCGGGCTCGTTCCGCACCGACTGGGCAGGCCGTTCGATGGCGCGCACGCCGCGCTCCATCCCGGATTACGACGCCTTGTTCGATCCGGTGCGCAAGGCTCGCGAAGAGAAGAGCGGCAAGCAGACCGGCGACCCGGTCAAGGCTGCACGCGCCATGCTGGCCGCGATCTCTGCCGAGCGGCCGCCCGCGCACCTGCTGTTGGGCAGCGATGCGCTCAGCCTCGTGCGCGCGAAACTGTCGGCATTGTCCGATGAAATCGCCGCGTGGGAATCCGTCACGCTGTCTACCGACGTCTGAACGTAGTGCTGGATGAGGAGTGTGATCGCCTTGTGCCTAACAAAGAAGCAAGGCGGTCCTTTCTGATTGCGCTTCATGGCAGCACCGTCACAAGCACGGCGACACCCGGCAGACGCCGGGGCGCTGTGCGCGTGGGCCATGCGCTTTAGCGGCGAACATAAGGCTCGCCAAGCGGCCCTCGGACAGCCCGCGCTCGCCGCCGCAATCAGGCAGAGCGTCGTCAGTCAGCACACGCGTCCCGCGTGCGGCTCGTTGCACCTCGCCACGATGCGCTGCACGCAGACGGTGCTGCGTCGCACCATTGTTGCGCGTTCATGCCTTGCAATGCGTCTGCTCCGGTCGAGCGGTCCGGCGCGGCGACTTGTGCGGTGGCTTAACCGGCGGGCGTTGCGCGCCGTGACTGTGTTGCTGTTCTCCGATGGCATGGGCTTTGCATTAAGAAGGCAGCGGATCAATGACGATCCGGCCCGCACGCAGCAAGAAGTCCCTTCGTAGATTACTGGTTCGGACAACGGCGTCCCACGAATACAGTCGCTCTGGCGATTGCATCCGCGGGACGTTTTTTATTTGCCGTCCGGATTGTGTCGCGAACCGCGTCGCGAGCGGATGAAACCGAATGACGCCGTATGAACCGCCTGACAACTACCTACATGAGTGAGGAACCCAGCATGAGCAACGAACAGACTTCGGCTTCCTGGATGCCCGTATGCGCGCTCGATGACATCGTTCCGAATACGGGCGTCTGCGCGCTCGTCAACGGCGAGCAGGTAGCGGTATTTCACGTCGCGGACGGCGAGGGCGGCGTGTTCGCAATCGACAATTTCGATCCGGGCTCGCGCGCGGCGGTACTTTCGCGCGGGCTGATCGGTAGCCTCGGGGAGCGCATCGTGGTCGCTTCGCCGATCTACAAGCATCACTTCGACCTGCGCACCGGCGAGTGCCTCGAAGCACCCGAGAATTCGGTGAGTGCGTATCCCGTGCGCGTCGAGGGCGGCAAGGTGTGGGTCGCGGCATGAAAGCGGAAATCGATGCGCGCTTGCCGCGAGGCATACCGTTGGCAACGCCCTCACGCTCGCGTCTCGTCGTGATCGGCAACGGCATGGCCGGCATGCGCACGGTCGAGGAACTGCTCAAGCTCGCGCCGGATCTCTACGACATCACCGTGTTCGGTGCGGAGCCATACGGCAACTACAACCGCATCATGCTTTCGCCGGTGCTGGCGGGCGAGAAGAGCGTCGACGACATCATTCTCAATTCGCGTAGCTGGTATGAAGAGAACGGGATTCGTCTGCATGCCGGCGATCCGGTGGTTGCAATCGACCGCACGCGCCGCATCGTGCGCTCCAGGAATGGCGTCGAAGCGGATTATGACCGGCTGCTGATCGCAACCGGATCGAAGCCGTTTCTCATTCCCGTGCCCGGTCACACTCTGCCTGGCGTAATCGCGTTCCGCGATATTCAGGATGTCGAAACGATGCTCGACGCGGCACGCAGTCATCGTCACGCGGTCGTGATCGGCGGAGGTTTGCTCGGTCTCGAAGCGGCGAACGGGCTCATGCGCCAGGGCATGTCGGTCACGGTCGTGCACGTCACGGACAGCCTGATGGACCGCCAGCTCGACCGAAGCGCGTCGGCCTTGTTGCAGCAGGCGCTGGAGCGCAAGGGTTTGCGTTTCCTGCTGAAGGCGAATACTGCGGAAATCGTCGGACCGGATCGCGTCACCGCGGTGCGTTTTGACGACGGCACGGAGGTCCCCGCGGATCTCGTGGTGATGACGGCCGGTGTGCGGCCGAACATCGACCTCGCGAAACAGGCGGGGCTGCATTGCGAGCGCGCGATCGTCGTCGACGACACGTTGCAGACCTACGATCCGCGCATCTATGCGGTCGGCGAATGTGTGCAGCATCGCACCGCGACGTTCGGCCTCGTCGCGCCGATCTGGGACCAGGCGCGCGTGTGCGGCGCACATCTCGCCGGCGCGGGTCATCGCCGTTATGTGCAACGTGCGACGGCGACGAAGCTGAAGGTCACCGGCGTCGAACTGTATTCGGCCGGCGATTTCATCGGCGGTCCGGACAGCGAAGACCTCGTGCTGCGCGATCCGCGCCGCGGCGTCTATAAGCGTCTGGTGATCGAAGATAACCGCGTGATAGGCGCGGTGCTATACGGCGACGTGAAAGAAGGCGCGTGGTATTTCGACCTGATCCAGAGCCGCACCGACATCTCTTCGCTGCGCAGCCATTTGCTGTTCGGCAAAACGCTCTGCGAAACGCAGGCTGCCTGACCTGGAAGACACCGTGAGTTTCCCCATCGCTATTTCGAGCGCGGCTGACGACAGCCGTAACACTGTCAGGACCACCTGCCCGTATTGCGGCGTCGGTTGCGGCGTGCGCGTCAGCGCGCGGCCAGACGGCGGACATGACATGGCAGGCGACGAACTGCATCCCGCGAACTTCGGCCGCCTGTGCGTGAAAGGCTCGGCGCTCGGCGAAACGATCGGACTCGACGGACGGTTGCTTCATCCGAAGATGCGCGAGCCCGGGAGCGGCGTCTTGCGCGACGTCTCGTGGGACGATGCGCTCGATGCGGTGGCCGACGGCTTTCGCAAGGTCGTTGAAGAGCACGGGCCGGATGCGGTCGCGCTTTACGTATCGGGGCAGTTGCTGACCGAGGACTACTACGTCGCGAACAAGCTGATGAAGGGCTATGTCGGCAGCGCGAACATCGACACCAATTCGCGGCTGTGCATGTCGTCATCGGTTGCCGGACACAAGCGGGCTTTCGGCGAGGACATCGTGCCGGTCTGCTACGAAGATCTCGAACTGGCCGATCTCGTCGTGCTGGTGGGTTCGAACACGGCGTGGTGTCATCCGATCCTGTTCCAGCGGATTGTCAAGATCAAGGAAGCGCGGCCCGACATGAAGATCGTCGTGATCGATCCGCGCTACACCGCGACCTGCGAGATGGCCGATCTGCATCTGCCGCTGGGCGCGGGCACCGACGTGCGGCTCTTCAACGGCTTGCTTGGCTTTCTCGCGGAACACGGCGCGACAGATGCGCAGTTCGTCGATGCGCATACGAGCGGATTTGCCGACGCGTTAGCCGCCGCTTCAGCCAGTGATGTGAACGATGATTCGAACGGCGCGGCGACCCGCTTCGACCCCGCCCAATGCGCGAAAGCATGCAAGCTCGATCCTCACGATCTGCTCGAGTTCTACCGCCTGTTCGCGCGGACCGAGCGCGTGGTGACCGTGTATTCGCAAGGCGTGAACCAGTCGAGCGCCGGCACTGACAAGGTTAATAGCATCATCAATTGCCATTTGCTGACGGGGCGCATCGGCAAGCCCGGAATGGGTCCGTTCTCGTTCACCGGACAGCCAAATGCAATGGGCGGGCGCGAGGTGGGCGGTCTCGCAAACACGCTCGCCGCGCACCTGGAACTCGACAACGCGAAGCATCGCGAAATCGTTCAGCAGTTCTGGGACGCACCTGCGATTGCATCGCGGCCTGGACTCAAAGCGGTCGAACTGTTCGAGGCGATCGAGCAAGGCCGGATCAAGGCGGTCTGGATCATGGGTACCAACCCCGTGGTGAGCCTGCCCGACAGCGACCAGGCGAAACGCGCGCTCGCCCGCTGCGATCTCGTGGTCTGCTCCGACATTGTGGAGCGCACGGACACCAATGCGTTTGCTCACGTTCTTCTGCCCGCGCTCGGCTGGGGAGAGAAGGACGGCACCGTCACCAATTCCGAGCGCAGGATTTCGCGGCAGCGCGCATTTCTGCCCGCGCCGGGAGAAGCGCGCGCGGACTGGAAAATCATCTGCGACGTGGCGCGGCGCATGGGCTATGCAGGTTTCGAGTTCGCGAGCCAGCAGGAGATCTTCGACGAGCATGCGCGGTTAAGTGCATGGCGTAACGGGAGCAGCACGGGCCGTGAAGATGCAGGCGTTGAAGACGAAGGTGTTGATGAAGGCGGCGTGCATCGCGCGTTCAATCTCGCTGGGCTAGTGGGTCTCGGTAGCGACGGCTATGCCGGTTTGCAACCCGTGCAGTGGCCTGTGCGCGCGGACAACCATCCTGCCGCTCCGGGCACCGTGCGTCTGTTCGACGATCGCCGCTTCAGCCATGCGGACGGCAAGGCGCGCTTCATTGCTACGCCGCCGCGCGCGCCGGCTAACGCGCCCGACGACGACTATCCGCTGACGCTGAACACGGGCCGCGTGCGCGACCAGTGGCACACCATGACCCGCACGGGCAAGTCGGAGAAACTCGCGGGTCATGTCACGGAGGCATTCGTCGACATGCATCCGCAGGACGCGCTGTTGTGCGGCGTGCGCGAAGGCGACCTTGCACGCGTATCGAGCCGCTGGGGTGCGATGGTCGCGCGCGTGCAATATGGCGGCGGCATGGCGCGCGGCAGTGTGTTCGTGCCGATTCACTGGAACGATCAGGTGGCTTCCGACGCGCGTGTGGGCGCCGTGGTCAATCCATCGGTCGATCCGTTATCCGGCGAGCCCGAGTTCAAACATACGCCGGTGCGGGTCGACAAGTTTCACGTCGCGTGGCACGGCTTCTCGCTGAGCCGCCGCGCTCCGGCGCTCACCGGCATCACGTACTGGACCCGCATTCACGGCACGCAGTTCGTGCGCTATGAACTCGCGGGCCGCAACCCGCTCTCGGAGCAGGGCGATCGCGGCGCCTGGGCGCGGGCGCTGTTCGAAGTCGACGATGCACATGCCGACTGGCTCGAATACGAGGACCGCACCGCCGGTGTTTATCGCGCGGTTCATGTGGTTGACGACCGCATCGAGAACTGTGTTTTCCTGTCGGCGCGTCCCGACTTGCCGGCGCGCGAATGGCTTGCAAGCCTGTTTGCGAAGGACAAGCTCGTCGAAGCCGACCGGATTGCCGTGCTAGCGGGCCAACCCATAGGCAAGGGCGCCGATACCGGGCCGACGGTCTGCTCGTGCTTCGGCGTGGGGCGCAATACGATCTGTACGGCGATACGC
The DNA here is from genome assembly GCF_046534895.1 of Paraburkholderia sp. SIMBA_053. Lineage (NCBI taxonomy): Bacteria > Pseudomonadati > Pseudomonadota > Betaproteobacteria > Burkholderiales > Burkholderiaceae > Paraburkholderia > Paraburkholderia sp. SIMBA_053. The sequence continues at coordinate 505,008 of NZ_JAWRXU010000002.1, forward strand.
GAGCAGGGCTTGAAGACCGCCGCGCAGATCACCGCGTGTCTGAAGGCCGGCGGCAACTGCGGGTCGTGCGTGCCGGAGTTGAAGAAGCTGCTGGTCGATACGGAACTGGCGCGCTTGAGTGCGGCTTGAATCGCCGTTGCGCGTGAGGCGTTACGCGTGACTGGCAACACTGCGTCACGATGAGCTGGCCGCGAGTGCGATGCCTGATGAGGACTCTGTGCTGTGATGCTGAAAAAACTTCAAGCGATGCTTCGTGCAATCGAGCTGAACGGTGTATTCAACGACGATCATAACGCCGGCGTCGTTGTGTCTCCCGGTCCCAACGGCGAAGCTGCCGATGGTGGCGCAGCGCAGCGGCATGCGGCGAATCCGCGGCCGGCGCGCTTGCGTGGCCCATGGCGCGCCGAGCGTTCGCGGCGGCGCAGAACCATGCAAGCGACAACGCGTGCCGCTGCTGTCTTCAGGTGATCACGCCTAACTGCCAGGGCACGAACTCGCTTTGCCCGTAGCCGTTCACTTCGCTTTTCGAAGGCACACCCGACGCGCATTCGAGCATCTGCGCGAAAATAGCTTCCCCGAGTTCTTCGATCGAAGCGGACCCGTCTATCACCCCGCCGCAGTTAATGTCCATGTCGTCTTCCTGCCGTTCCCACAGCGCGGTATTCGTCGCCAGCTTTAACGAAGGAGAGGGCGCGCAGCCGTAGGCCGAACCGCGCCCTGTCGTGAAGCAGATCAGGTTGGCACCCGCCGCGACCTGGCCCGTTGCGGACACCGGGTCGTAACCGGGCGAATCCATGAAGACGAATCCCTTCGCGTCGATGCGCTCGGCGTACTGATACACGTCGACGAGATTTGTTGTACCGCCTTTGGCCACCGCGCCGAGCGACTTCTCGAGTATCGTCGTCAGGCCGCCGACCTTGTTTCCCGCAGAGGGATTGTTGTCGAGCGCCGCACCGTTTCTCGCGCAATACTCTTCCCACCACGCAATACGTGCCAGCAGTTTTTCGCCGACCGCGCGACTGACGGCGCGCCGCGTGAGCAGATGTTCCGCGCCGTACACTTCCGGCGTCTCCGAGAGAATCGCCGTGCCGCCATGCTGCACCAGACGATCGACCGCAGCACCCAGCGCGGGATTGGCCGAAATGCCGGAATATCCGTCGGACCCGCCGCATTGCAGACCCACGATCAGATGCGATGCCGGCAACGGCTCGCGCATCACACGGTTAGCGTCGGCAAGCATCTCGTTGACCATCGCGATGCCGCGCTCGATTGTCTTCTTCGACCCGCCGGAATCCTGAATCGTGAAGCTGCGCAACTGTTCCGTATCCTTCAATCCCGCAGACTCGAGCACGCCTGCAATCTGGTTCGTCTCGCAGCCAAGCCCGACGAACAGCACCGAGTGGAAGTTCGGATGAACCGCATATCCTGCGAGCGTGCGGCGCAGAACCGCAAGCCCTTCGCCAAGTGTGTCGATGCCGCAGCCTAGCCCGTGCGTCAATGCGACGACGCCGTCGACATTGGGATAGTCGGCGAGCGCATGCGGATTCACGTCGCGCCGGAAGTGATCGGCGATGGCACGCGCGACGGTGGCCGAACAGTTCACACTCGTCAACACGCCGATGTAGTTGCGTGTTGCAACTCGTCCATCGGCGCGACGAATGCCCATGAAGGTCGCGGGCTCGGCGGCGTATTGCGTTGCATGCACCGCCACGCCGAACTCGTGAGCGCGTGAAAACTCGGCCATGCCGAGATTCTGAACGTGGACGTGCTGGCCGCGCTGGATCGGCTGCGTTGCTACTCCGATGATCTGGTTGTAGCGTTTGACCGGCTCGCCTGCAGCGATAGCGCGTGTCGCGATCTTGTGGCCGGGCGGAATCAGTCCGGCGATGACGAGATCTTCCGACGCGATGCGCGCGCCCGACATCAACTGCCGGGTTGCGATGACGACGTCGTCGTTTGCATGCAGGCGAATGACTGCAGGATCGGATTGCGTTGATTGACTGGACATGATGTTCATACCGTTGAATGAGCGTGGCTGCGTTCGGCGTCGTAAGCATCGCCTTCGACGGGCAACGGCTCGATTTTTTGCACAATGACGAGGTAGCTGAACGCGCCGAGTACGCAAAATCCTCCCGCCACGCACAGTGGGATCGTGAACGAGCCGTGCGTCAACGAAACCATCAGGCCCGTGAACGTGGTGATCACAATGCCGGCGCAATTAGACGCGAAATTCTGGATGCCGCCGATAGAGGCGACGTGATCGGGCGTAGGAGCGACGTCGGCGGGCAGCGACCAGATGCTCGCAGCGGCAAAAGCGAGGCTTCCATAAGCAATGCCGAAGAAGGCGAGCATCAGGTAGATGTTCGTCGTGAACGCGCATAGCGTGATGACCGACGACAGCAGCATACCCGCGACCATGCAGGTCTTGCGGGCCTTGGTGAGGCTCCAGCCGCGGCGATACAGCGCGTCGGATACGAAGCCGCCGAGCCAGCCGCTAGGAATCGCCATCAACGCCGGAATCATGCCGAGCGTGCCGAGCGACTTCAGCGAAAAACCGCGCGTCTGGACGAGATAGCTGGGAAACCAGGTAATGAAGAAATAGATGACGAAGTTCAGGCAGAAGAAGCCAAGCATCATGCCCCACAGCGTGCGGTGCCTGAAGAGCGAGAGCCACGGAACCTTCCGCCCGGGGACTGCGGTTTGCGGGACATCTCCATCGGACTCGCCGGTCAGATCGCCGCGCGAAGGATTCCGGTAAACCAGGAACCATCCGAGAACCCACACGAAGCCGACCACGCCCGTGATGACGAACGACGCTTCCCATCCAAGCCCACTGATGATGAGCGCCACCACCGGAATGGACAGTGCGGACCCGACCCGCGATCCGCTGTCGAAGATGCTTGTTGCGAGCGCGCGTTGTGCGGGCTTGAACCATTGACTCACGAGCTTCGCGCACGAAGGATAGGCGCCGGCTTCGCCGATGCCTAGCAGCAGACGGCAACCGAACATGGCGCCGACGCTGGTCGCTGCCGCGGTCAGCGCCGTGAACAGCGACCACCAGCCCACCGCGAGCGGCAATGCGATGCGCGCACCAATGCGATCGACGAACCAGCCGAACGGCATCTGCATCAACGCGTAGGTCCAGAAGAAGCCGCTCAGGATAAGACCCATTTGAGCGGGGCCGATATCCAGAGCCTTCTGGATGGCGGGCGCCGCCACGGCCATGTTCGCGCGGTCGATGTAGTTGATCGCGATCGCAAGAAAGCACAGCAGTATCACTATCCAACGCATGTTGCGCATATTGTCTCCTTTACTTCTTCATGACGGCCTCGTGCGTGGAACCGGGCCGCCTGTTTTGATCAAGACCAGTGCCAACGATTATGAACGACTATGCACCGGCTAGTGCGGCCTTGAGATGCTTTTGCTCGACCCGCACGCCGAGTTCGCTGGCGAGTTCGACAACGGGTTTGAGCCGGCGCTGCTTCTTTTCCTGGTGGTTGTTGGCGATATCGGCAAGACGGTGCGCCAGAAACGGATTGCTGAAGCGGTCTCGCACATCGTCGAGATACTTCGTTGCAATCTCACTTTGGCCCAGTGCTTCGAACACGGGAAGCACCTCGTCGGTCCATGTCGATTCGAGCGTTGCGCGCCACGATTCGTTTCGCATGCCGTCGAGGACGGTGGTGGCCGGATCGCCTTGCGAATCGAGCCAGCATTGCGCCAGCATCGTATGACCGAGGTTCAGCAGGAAAAGCTTCAGGCGTTCATAGTGCGCCAGATTGTCGGTCACCACGATGCTTTCATGACGGCAGGGCAAGACCATGCCTTCCTGCTGTTCGATCGCCCATAATGCGTACGGCTCGGCCACGGCGCCGACGGGCTCGATGGCTTCGGAGACGATCCGGTCGACGAGCGAATTGACCCAGATGCAATCGTTCGTCAGATAGCGCAGAAAGTCAGCGTCCATTTGCCAGCCGCGCGCGACCGAAAGCACCAGATCTCGCAACACGTCGCCATTGCGCGAAACCAGTTCGCACGGCAGCAGCGTGATTGCCTTGCCGCCCGCGCGATAGCGTTCATGCAACAGAACGGCCAGCTTCGCCGCAAAGCCGCGTGGCGCTGTGCGGCCGTCAAGTACCGAGGCGGTGTCTTCAGCAAAGAGCGCATAGCCGTTGTCCGCGGTATTCGAAACGATCACTTTTACTTCGTCGCGAATGGATTCGAGCAACATCGGCCAGTCGTCGTCGGCATGCAGCGCTTGCGCAACGCTGTCGCACTCGATGGTCAGATCGACGGTCTCCTTGCGATGCAAGCCGCGAATGCGGACAGGGTAGCGCGCGTTTGCGCGGATTGCGTCGATGCGCGCGCGACTTTGCGTGCTCGCAGTGGTCTGCACCATCGCGATCTTTCCGAGCGCGTCATCCGGATTGCGACGCGCAGCTTCGCAGACGAACAGATCGACGTGTGCCTGCAAGAATCGGCTGGTCCCGAACTGAAGGATTGGACAGGGCGTGTTGGTCATGCGCGGTTTCCGTTCGTTAGCATTCGACGATGGCTTTCACGACGCCTGCTGACGGATCGAGCAGCTTCGAGAAATCGGCGGGAAGCGACGACAACTGCAAGCGATGCGTGTTCAAAGCGGCGTCGGGGATTTTGCCCGCACGCATCGCATCGAGAACCGTGTCGAAATCTTCGAGCGTCGCGTTGCGGCTTCCCAGCAGCGTTGCTTCGCGCTTATGGAATTCCGGATCGGAAAACGATATGACGTCCTTCACGACGGAGATCAGCACATATTTTCCGCCGTGCGCAATGAATTCGAAGCCGCGGCGCATGGCGTCCGGATTGCCGGTTGCGTCGAACACCACATCGAAGAACTCGCCGTCCGTCAGCTCGCTCAGCGCTTCAATGTCGCCGTTACCGACAGTGACCGACGCTGCCACGCCTAGCTTCGCGGAACAGAACTTCAAGCGGTCTGCTCTCGAGTCGAGCGCGGTGACCGTTGCGCCCCGAAGGCCCGCGAAGATCATCGCAGCCATGCCGATGGGTCCCGCGCCGACGACCAGCACGCGCTGACCGGCGCTCACGTCCGCGCGTCGGACAGCGTGCGCGCCAATGGCGAGGAATTCGACCATCGCGGCCTGATCGAGCGTAACGCCTTCCGCTTTGCGAACGAATTGAGCGGGTACGCTCAGATATTCGGTCATTGCGCCGTCACGATGCACGCCGAGTACTTTGATGTTCACGCAACAATTGGTTTTGCCGTTGCGGCAGGCAATACATGTGCCGCAGGACAGATAAGGCATGACGTAGACCGCATCGCCGGCAGCGAGGCCGGACTCCGCGTCGGCTGCCTCGACAGTGGCCGACAGTTCGTGGCCCATTACGCGTGGGTATTCAAGGTACGGTTGATTGCCCGTGAAGATGTGCATGTCGGTCCCGCACACACCGACGCGCCTGACCCTCAGCAATACTTCGCCCGGCCCGCGTTCGGGAATCGAGCGCGTTTCGGATCGAAGAGTGCCGGGCTTCTCGCAGACAACTGTAAGCATGACTAAATGACCTATGTGGGCTTTTTTATCGAAGAGTTGGGGCAGCACGGAAACATCGTGTGCAAGGGCGGGGATGGCTGCCCTGACAGCGGCGCCGTTGCCGCGTGATGTCATCGGAGCCGGGACAGAAGCTGAACTAGCCTTGTATTCGCTGAACGTAGAATAACTTTCCCTGTCAGAATTGGTCAAGCCACTTTGACGATTTGCGGGTAAATACGGAGTTGACGGGTCGCCAATACGCACGGCCTCAAGCCAGCCCCGCGCTTTTCCCCGTGATTTCACCGTACTTGGTCAGGCCAGTTAGATATGTCAGGGATTCGGGCCATGGAACTCAAATTGATACAGCCGCGTCGGCTCTATCACCTGATCGGGGATCAGATCCGGGCCTATATCGCGACAACCAACTGTCGACGGGCGACCGGCTTCCGCCCGAGCGCGACCTTGCGCTGCAGCTGAATGTTACAGGCAGATAAGGCTGTTATGCGGTGACAGCCACGCAAGCTGATGAATGTCTTTTACGGGAATTCGCGAGTCGCAAAAATTAGCGTCCGGCGGATTATTAATTGTTTGGACTAATTCGAACATCGTCGGACATTTTGCCAGGTAATTAAGTGTCGATTTATGTTTTGCTCTTTTAATTTGGCCGTTGACACGTAATTGACATCTGGCGAATTGCTGTGGATTATTCATGTCCACTGACTGCAGCGCACGCTCAGGTAGGCGTGCGGATGAATCCAAGATGCATCGGGCGTTTCATAAAGCCGCATATCATATGTTTATATAACGGCTATCGTCTGTACGCGTCGATGGTTTATTCGATTGATAACCACCGTACCTTTCAGTTTAGAATGTTCACCCGACGCATCTCCGCCTCGCATTAGTGAAAAGCCGAGATAAATGTCGAAATTTACCGGAGTGGAACGGCCCGCAGGTAATTCGTTCTTCCGTCTTTATTAATACAAAATTTGTGAGAGACAACCCATGCTGAGTCCAAAAGAGTTCGCCACGCTGATGCTGGTCAAGGCCGCGCCCGACCAGATCGACATGTGCAGGCAAGAACTCGACACGCTGCTCGAACGTCAACTGGTCGCCCTCGAGGAACTCGCTTGCGGGCACCAGCGCCTGCATGTGACCGGCGCTGGCCATTCCATGCTCAACGCGGTGGCGCGAAAGCGCTGAGCGCGCAGCAGTCACGGTCAGAACTCTGTACTGAACGAAGGGCGGTAATGAACGAAGAATTGATTAGCATCGTCATGGGTGTAACGGTCCTCCTGATCGCGGTCGTCTTCACTGTAGGTCACTATCGGCGGGAACATCGCCGCAGCAAGCTGTTAAGCGAACTGCATCAGGTACCCGGGTGGTACTGGCAGCGCCATCAGCCGCGCAACTGACGTAACTGACACAACTGCCGCAACTGCTGCAGCTCAAGCAATTGACGCAACGCGTGCCCCCGCCGGCTGCTTCGCTCAGCCCGTGAGGGAATAACGCTATTTGCCGCAGGCGCTCGCGAGCCGATAATCGACGGTTTCGACCGCTCCACAGCTCGACATGCGCGACCGAATCGACGACGAGATTACCTTCCGCAAACTGGAAGTGCTGCTCGCATTCATGCAGACCGGCAGTCTTGCGAAGGCGGCCGAGGCGTTGAACGTAAGTACTGTCAGCGTGCATCGCGCGCTGCACTCGCTCGAACAGGGTGTGCGCTGCGCACTGTTTCGCCATGAAGGCCGCAATCTGAAGTCCACCGATGCGGCGCAAATGCTCGCCGACGTCGCGCAAGAAGTCATCACGCTGATGTCCGACGGCATCCGGGCGACGCGCGAGGCCGCCGGGTATTCGTCGGATCGCCTGAAGATCGGCTCGCTGTATTCGCTGACTATCAGGACCGTGCCGGGCATCGTTGTCGACCTCAAGGTGCGGCGGCCGGCACTTCAGGTCGAACTGGTGCTCGGTCCGAATGCGGAACTGATCGAGAAGCTCAAGCAGGGCGCGATCGATGCGGCACTGATGGCGTTGCCCGATGCCGAGCCCGAAGTCGAGTCGATCCCGCTTTTCGAAGACGATATTTTCTTCGCCGCGCCCGCGGATTCGCCGTATGCAAACCTCGATGCCGTCGATCTGCGCGACTGCCGCGACGAAACCTTCGTTTCGCTAGGCGAGGGGTTTGCGACTTATCACGGCTTCCAGGAAGCTTTTCGCGTCGCGGAATTCTCGCCCAACGTGACCATGCGGGTAGGCGACATCTATTCGCTAATGAACCTGGTAAGCGGAGGTGTCGGCTATACGCTGTTGCCCGGCCGCGTGCGAGGCGTATTCGGCGACAAGGTGCAGTTCATCCCGCTTAAACCGCAATACATGATGCGTCAGACGATCGGCGTCAGCTTCCTGCGAGCACGCGAGCGCGATCCGAATCTGCTCGCGCTCATGGCCGTGTGCCGCCTTCGGACGAGAAACGCCGGCTGAGGTTTTGGACCGCGGCTTTGTCGTGCGCAAAACAGTGAGTGCCCGTGATCGTGGCCGCTTGCGATTGTCCCGCGCGGCGGTGCATGACGGCGCACAAGAGTCACGACGCCACCCGCGAAACCGCTGCGATCAAGTCAGCCGCCGACCAGTGCGCGCGTCGTGAAGAACAGCAGCGAGGGTCCGAGCAGGCAGCCCACGCCCGTATGAAACGTGGCGATCAGCGCGCCATAAGGAACGAGCCGCCGGTCGGTGGCCGCCAGTCCCGCGCTCACGCCGCTCACCGTGCCCGCAAGGCCGCCGAAGATCATTGCGGAGCGGGGCGTCCTGAGTCCCATGAAGCCGGCCGCGAGCGGCGTGCCTATCATGACGATAATCGCCTTGATGAGGCCCGTCGCGATGCTGAGGGCGATCACGTCCGAGCTTGCACCGATCGCCGCGCCCGTCACGGGTCCGACGATGTAGGTCACCGCACCCGCGCCGATGGTCGTCATGCTGACCGCATCGGTATAGCCAAACGCGTGAGCGACGCTTGCGCCCACAATGAACGGCAGCACCGTGCCGAGCAGCAGCGAGACGACGCCGATGAGCCCCGCCTTGCGCGCTTCGGTGGCCTGCACCTCGAAGGCCGTCGCGACGATTGCGAAGTCCCGCAGCATCGCGCCGCCCATCAGGCCCACGCCGGCGAAGAGCGGCAGGTCCGCCAGACCTTTCTGGCCCGCGGTGAAGACTCCGCCGAAGTAAGCGAGCACGAGTCCGATCACGATAGCGATCGCGGAGCCGTGCACGCGCCCGAACGTGAGCTTGCGCGAAATTACCGACGAGACCCACATGATGAGCCCGACCAGCGCGAACGCCGTGACGAGGCCGTTGTGTATCAGTACTTTGTCGAGCATCTGGATCATGGCTGGCTCCTGCTTCAGATTTCTTCGGGTTGCGGGCTGCCGATGAACGACGTGCTGTCGCGACCGGTGCGTGAGAGCACAGCGATACAAATGGCGCACAAGGCTGCGGCGCCCAGTGCCGAAAGCAGCGCGACAGGGCCGCCTTTGAGCGCGGCGACGACGTTCTGGTTGGCCGCCATCGCGACGACGACGGGGATGTACATTGCGCCCCAGAAGCCAACGCCTGCTTCTGTCTCCTTGGGCAGCAAACCCTTGCCGTGCAGATAGAGCCGCAGGAAGATCAGCAGCAGCATCGCGATGCCGACCCCGCCAACGTTCGTCTTCACGCCGATGGCGACCCCGAGCAGGTCGCCGAGAAACAGACCGGCGAGGTGGCAGAAAGCAAGCAGCGCAGTTCCATAAATGATCATTCGTGTCTCCTGTCCCGTGTCTCATGCAAAAGCTGTCGGCTCGAGCTCGCCATGTGCTTGCTCTGACCTCATGCCAGGCGGTTGCTAATTCTTTTGATATGGCGCGAGTCTATGGGAGCGCGAGATGACCGTTCAATGACGTTTGCCAGGCGTTCGTTATCGTGAGGGTAACGATTCGAGGCATGCGATGCCGGGGCCCATGCGTGGCGGGGGCGGACGAGCCCGCTTCACGGTTTAGGGGTTTTCCCTCGCGCGGCGTGCAACGAGCAGATTCGCGGCTGTCGAGTCGCGATGACAAATGGGTCGGGCGTCTCGTGTTATCGCGCGTCGAACTTCGACGCAAGCCTCTGCTCCCGGAAAGCAGCGACCACGAAGTCGATAAACACACGCGTTTTTTCGGGGAGGAGTTTCTTGTTCGAATAGTAGATCGAAATCGGTCCGTGGTCCGCGTACCAGCCGGGTAGCAGGCGCACCAGCGCCCCGCTCGCGAGCCAGCGCGCCGCATGCGGCATCGGAAGGAATGCGACACCGTGGCCTAGCATGGCCGCGTGAGCCATCGCCTCGGGGTCGTCGAAAATCATCCTCGGACGGCACTCGGCCTCGGCCTGCTCGCCGACCTGGTTACGCAGCGTCCATGAACGCAGACGTCCCGAGGTCGCCGAGCGCCGTACGATGCCGTCGAAGTCGGCCAGATCGCCGGGATGACGCGGCATTGCCCGTGTCGCCATGTACGAAGGGGATGCTGCCACGATGACGTGAGTCCGCGCGAGTTCGCGTGCGACGACTCCCGGCGTGAGTTCGATGCCGCCGCCGATCGCCGCGTCGAAACCGCCCGCGACCAGATCGACCGGGCGATTGTCGAAGTGCCAGTCGGGAATGATCGCCGGGTAGCGTTGAAGAAACTCGCCGAGCAACGGCAGCAGATACTCGCGACCGAATGCCAGCGCCATGCTGACCTTCAGCGCGCCGGACGGCTTGCCCTCATGCGTGGCTGCATTTGCAATGGCATCGCGAACCGCGGAGAACGGATCGGCCACGTCCCGCAGGAAACGTTCGCCGGCCGCCGTGAGCGTGAGGTTCCGCGTGGTGCGCTGAAACAGACGCAGCCCGAGCGACGCCTCGAGGCGAGCCACGTTCTTGCTGACCGCCGCGGGCGTGAGGCCGAGTCGCCGGGCGGCTTCCGAAAAGCTGCCCGACTCCGCGCTAAGGACGAACGACTCGATCGAGTTCAACGCTTCCATCGCGATTTGATACAAATGGTTGAAAGACCAACTCTACATCAGACGCTACCGGTAACCAGGTGTCGAGCCCATACTTCATGCACTCAATTCAACAAGGAACGACATCATGAACTCAACCCTCAACGGCAAAGTGGCGTTTGTGACCGGCGGCGGTCGCGGAATCGGAGCCGCCATCGTGCGACGGTTAGCGCGCGACGGTGCGGCTGTCGCGTTCACCTACAAAGGCTCGGCGGCGATTGCGAACGATCTCGCGGAAAGCATCACGGCTGAGGGCGGCCGTGCCATCGCGCTGCAGGCCGACGCAGGCGACCCAGCGGCACTGACGCGCGCCGTCGACGAAGCAGCGGCGGCGCTCGGCAAGATCGACATTCTGGTCAATAACGCCGGTGTGCTGTTGATGGGCCCTGTCGACACCTTCTCGCTGGAAGACTTCGACAAGACGCTGGAAGTCAACGTGCGCGGGGTGTTCGTCGCCATCAAGGCGGTGCTTCCGCACATGGGGAATGGCGGGCGCATCGTCAACATCGGCAGTTGCAATGCGGAGCGTATGCCTTTTGCGGGCGGCGCTGCTTATGCGATGAGCAAGTCGGCGTTGCAAGGACTGGTTCAAGGCCTTGCACGCGACCTTGGCCCGCGCGGGATCACAGTCAACAACGTGCAGCCTGGCCCGACCGACACCGACATGAATCCGGAAAGCGGCGACTTTGCATCGGCATTGCATGGCCTCATGGCACTGCCGCGTCATGCACATCCTGACGAGATCGCCGGCATGGTGGCTTATGTTGTCGGACCGGACGCCGGGTTCGTCACGGGTGCGAGCCTGACGATCGACGGTGGCTTCAACGCGTAGTCAATTCACAAAGCGCCTGCGTGATCTTTTGCGTTTCACCTCCTAGACTCGATTTTTGTCCGCAAGCGGTTGATGGCCGTGTGGAATCGTCTGCACATTTGCCGGACCGCTTGCGCCTGTTCGTCGACGAGAAAAGGAGATCCGATGGAATGCATCGAGATATACGCGGGCGCCGACGGACATTCGAACTTCAGGACTATCCAGGACTTCGAGACGAGTCCGGTGTTGTTCAAGGGCGTTGCCGTCTCGCTGTCTTCTCCGCTGCCATGCGAAAGCGTGCTCATGCATGAATTCGACGGCGATTACTTTCTCGGCTGGCACAACCCGCCATCACGGCAATATGTCGTGGTGCTCGAAGGGGAACTGGAAATCAGCGTGCAAGGGCGGGACACAGCGCAGCGTTTTGCAGCGGGTGCGGTTTTCATTGCGAACGATCTGCAGGGCACCGGCCACACGACGCGCGCAATTCGGCCAGGCCGTGCGTTAGTCGTCAACTTGCGGGGATAACGCGATGCAACTCGACCATGCTCTGGCAGTGGTGACGGGCGGCAGCAGCGGCATAGGCTTCGCAACCGCTGAACGGTTTATAGCCGAAGGCGCGCGCGTGGTGATCAGCGGGCGTAACGCGGAAAAACTCCAGCAGGCCGCGGACAAACTCGGCGAGAACGCATTGCCGGTCATGGCGAATGCCGCGAACCCGGAAGACATGCAACGGCTATATCAGACAGCGGTCGGCCGTTTCAAATGCAATGTCGATGTGGTGGTCGCGAACGCAGGCATCTCCCGGCAAACTCCGCTGCGCGAGACGACGCTGGAGCAATTTTCCGAACTGCTCGACATCAATGTCGGCGGCGTGTTCTCGACGGTACGAGAGGCGTTGCCGTTCCTCGCCCGACCTGCGTCGATCGTCCTCGTGGCATCGCTCGCGGCCAGTCAGGGCACGAAGAATTTTTCCGCATATTGCGCTTCGAAAGCGGCGGTGGTCTCGCTGGCAAAATGCTTTGCAGCTGATCTGGTCGAACTCGGCGTGCGCGTGAACAGCATTTCACCGGGAGTGGCCCATACGCCGATCTTCGATACGCTGGGCATATCCGACGCGCAACTGTTGGAATGGTCGAATGTGATTCCCATGAAGCGGCCGGCCAAACCCGCCGAGGTTGCTGCGGCAATCCTCTTTCTTGCGTCGAATGCATCCGGATACGTGACCGGCGCCGACCTCGCAGTCGACGGCGGCATGTCCGGCATCAGTCCGTTCTGAAGGGAGATTGCTCCATTTTTTTCGCGGCAATGCATAGCGACGCGAAAGATCAGCGCGCTAGTTCGCCGCCCATGAGACGAGCGTATCGCCAAAACCGCCGCGTGCGCGTACTGCCGTTCGGGCGCTCGTCACGACGCGCGGTGCTGCGCTCCATGCGATCTGTGCGCCCGTAGCGATCAGCCGATCGACAAGCCCCACGTCTTCGCTGCACGCACAGGGCGGGAAACCGCCCGCGCGAAGATACGCCTGCGCACTGACGCCGAGATTGGCGCCATGCACATGCCGGTGGCCGTCCGCATCCATGTAGGTTGCGCGAAAGAAGTCGCGCACGCTCTGCGGATGCTCGCTCCAGTCGTCCACGGCGATCGAGCCGCAAACAGCGTCGGCGCCCAGCGCGAGCTGCGCGGCGAGCCAGCCCGGCGAGACGCGACTGTCGGCGTCGGTGAAGGCCAGCCAGCGCGCTCCCTCGGCCAGCAGCAGATCGGCGCCGGCCGCGCGTGCTATGCCGACGTTGCGCGCGCTTACGCTCAGCGTCTGTGCGCCATGCGCATGTGCAATGACGCCGGTGCGGTCGTCGCACGCGTCGAGCACGACGACGATTCGCACAGCTTCGCCGTCAAGCAGGGGATGGCACGACGCCTCGGCGAGCGCTATCAGGCAGGGCTTGAGCAGCGCCTCTTCGTTGTGTGCGGGAACGACGACGCCGATCATAGAAGGCTCTCATGTTGCGCTACCGAGCGCGCATCGCGCGACCAGACATCGATGATGAAATCGGCTTCCTCGTGATGCACAAGCCGCGTCAAGCCACAACGCGTATCGAGTAGCGCATGCACCTTGGTAGTCTCCTGCAACGCCTCGGCGAAGGGCCAGCGCCAGTGACACGCGAGCAGTGTGCCGTCGGACGAGAGCGTGTCGGCGATCTGTGCGGCGAGCGTTTCCAGTTCGCTGTCGTCGAGGTAATAGGCCAGTTCGCTCACGACGATGAGGTCAAACGGTCCGCTCTGCGTCGGCCACTCTCGGGGCACCGCGCATTGCTCGACGCGCACTTGCGGCGCGTGCGCCACCCGCTCGCGTGCGGCATGCACCGCGCGCTCGTGCAGGTCGACGGCAAGTAGCGTGTCGCAGCGCGTCGCAAGTTCGGCGGTCAATTCGCCGTTTGCGCATCCGGGCTCAAACGCATTGCGGTAACGTTCGCGTGGCAAAGCCGCAATCGTGAGCGAGCGCTTGCGGCGTTCGTACCAGCCGTTGCGCAGGTTCCACGGATCGTCGCTGTGCTTGTACAGGTCATCGAAATAGCGGTCGGCGTCGCGCGTCATAGCGTCCACGGGGAGTTCTCCGGTTCGCAGGTGTGCGCGCTGCCGCCACCTTCTTGAAGGAGCGTTTCGCCGAGCGCCGCCAGATCGCGCTCCGCGTGACTTTGTCGAATGAACACGGGCAGGTCGGCCATCGCGCGGGCGAAACGGCCGTTGCGGCATAGCGGTCCCGCGCCGAGTGCGCGCGTGGTGTGACGCATCACAGCAGTCGCTGCGTCTTCGACGACCAGCCGCGCACGCAGTGCCTCGCCTTGCACGATGACGTGAGGATGCGCGTCGATATGCGTGGCCGTCTCCCGCAGCACTGACGCTGCGCCTGCCAGCGCGCAATCGACCGCTCCCAGATGTGCGAGGCGGTGCGGGTCTGCGTGCTGACGGCAGGCGTCACGCAGCACTTCGCCGATGCGCGCCGCAGCTCCGTACCAGCACGCCGCGATGCCGGCGCCGCCATGCCAGAAGCCGGGCCGATCCACGTAGGCGTGGGCGTCGCCAACGAGCGTCGCGGGTGTGCCGCGAAAAGTCACGTCTGCGCTTGCCGTGGCCTGCATACCGACGGCCTGCCAGTCCGAGGTGTCGATCGAAACGGAAGGGTGATTCATGGCGACGGCAGCGAGCACTGGCTGATCGTCGAGCCACGCGGTCACGAGTGCATGGCTGAGAACGCCTGCCCCCGAACACCACGCTTTGATGCCTTCAAGGACCACGTCGGCACCATTGCTTCCGGTTGTTTGTCGCGTTGCGCGGACGCGCGCGTTGGGTGATTCGGCCGCCCAGACGCCCCATTTGCTCCCACTCGGCGGCGTGGGGCCATGGAGTTCCGCAAGGATCGCCAGGGCGTCGGTGTGGCCCTCGTACAGTTTGACGAGCCCCAGATCGTGCGCCGCGACATCGGCGAGAACACGCCAACGCGAAAGAGTCTCGCCCTGACCGGGCAGCGGCATGCGGGGCGCGCGATCGAACTCGTGTTCGATGAGGTCCGCCAATACAGCGCCGAGGGCGAGCGGATCGTCGGCAGCGAAACGCGTCTTGCCGAGGAATGTTGCTACCGGGTGCGCTGGGTGAGATGTCTGCATCGGCTCCGTGAACTCCGCAAATTATCGTTTTTCGATGGACTGCCGGGTCGTGCAATTTCAGAACGACACAAGCCGCACGCCGTCATTGCAGCGTCAATCCCGCCACGAGGCGGGCGGTACGGAGGGCGACTAGTGGGACGTCGAGGGTTTTGAAGTCGTAGCAAGCCGCATGCCGCGGCTATTTCGAAAGCGCTGGCCGATCAGAGGGAGCCGTGGATCAGAACAAAACGATGGCGATACAAACCGGTGCGCGGCACCCGGGCTTCAAACCATGCCGCTAAGCGTGCCTTCGGACCGGTTGGACAGGATGTATTCCAGTTTGTCCAGCGAAAGTGGCTTCGTCAGGTGGAAGTCGAAACCAGCGGCAAGCGCTCGCGACTTGTCGGATTCCGCTGCGTAGCCGGTGAGTGCCACCAGCACGATGCCGTTAAGTTCTGGATTTAACCGGACGAGGCGTGCGACCTCGAATCCGTCCATCACCGGCATGCCGATATCGATCAGTGCGATGTCCGGGCGGCGCTCTGACATCAGCTTGATTGCGTCGGTGCCGTTGTCCGACGTGGTGACTTCATGTCCTTCCACTTCGAGCAGAAGCCCGAGTGCCTCCAGCGCGTCGCGATTGTCGTCGACCACCATCAGCCGCGCCCGTTTCGTCTCCGCACGCGCTTGCACCTGTTGAGCGACGTGCGTATCAGCGACCGGCCTCAGTATCGGTAGTCGTAGGCGTACCGTCGTACCGCTTCCTGGACCGTCGCTGCGCAACAAGATTTCGCCGTCATGGAGTTCCACCATGCGTTTGGCAACGGCGAGTCCGATGCCGAGGCCGCCGTCTGCCCGCGCTGCGCCTCTCGCTCCTTGGGCAAACAGTTCGAATATCTGTTGCTGAGCGACGCTTTCGATACCGATGCCATTGTCCTGAATCTCGACGAGCACCGAGTCAGAGACGCCGTCAGTGGAATTCGAAGGCTCGATGCTCACGCTCATCCGGATATCGCCGCCGACTGCGGTGTACTTTGCGGCGTTCGACAGCAAATTGCCGAGAGCCTGACTCAACCGCACATGATCGGCACGGACAGGAAGCTGCTCGTCGAGGCCGGTGACCGTCAGCTTATGCTTGCGCGCTTCAATGTGATGCCTGATTGCCGACAGCGCATCGAACGCAATGTCGTTGAACGATGTGTCGCTGAGCTTGATGGTGAGCTTTCCGTGCTGCAGGCGCGCGGCGTCTAGCAGGTCGTCTACGAGAGTGCGCAGGTGGCGCATCTGCCTGTGTGCGATATCCAGCACGCGGGCCGCTCGCTGGTTGTCGGCGCACAGATGCCTGGCCGCGCCAATCGCACTGTCGATCGGCGCCATCGGATTTCGCAGTTCGTGCCCGAGCATCGCGATAAATTCGTTTTGCCTGCGCTCGCTTTCCTCGCTGATATCGCGTGCGTCAACGATTGTCAGCGAAGAGCCCGCGAAGACGGCAAGATTCGATAACAGCCGGGCGTCTTCGAGGTCGAATCGGCGGTCGTCACGGTGGGACATGACCCATATCGCACCGAGGTCCTTGCCTCCTACATTGATAGGAACAACGACACCTTCCGGGACGCTTATGCCAGGGAATGACAAACACGGGAATTGCGTCTGTGGCTCGACAAACAACTGGGCGGTGCCGGCCCGCAAAGTTACTCCGCAGGGGCAGTCTTCCCATGCGGTCGTTTTTCCCTGAAGGCCCGCACAGAGTCCTGATACGGCAAGCCAGCGGAACACCTGCTCGCCTTGTTGCTGCTCGATGAGGCTGATGCCTGCGCTGCCCGCCGAGCACAGCAACAGCGCGGTGTCTGCAATTGCCTGGAGAAGTTCTTCGCGCGAACCAGCCTGGGCCCGGGCTAGAGCGACGAGGGCCCGATTTTCGGCTGCGTAATCGGGTGCCCGGGCAGGCCGTCGGGCAAGCTCGCCAGTGTAACCAGGCATGCTGCTATCCAAAGATGATGGGGACCGGAGAGTGCCACAAAGCAAGGCTGGTTGCATATGTGCGAGCGGTTGACGCAGGCACACCTCTCACTCCAAGGGTCCATTTAACAATACGGGACGAAGCACGCCAAGTCAACGACGCCGGCTCCTCCCGGGGGCGCGGCAGGCCCGCGTCCAGAGTCTCCAACCGCAACGGCGATGGGCCTTCGCGGCACGGCAAACCGATCGGCGACGATGCGACATGATACTGGGTCGAGACGGTCAAGGACCGATTCTTCGCCGCCCCAGACGATGTGCAGGTGTGAGCGGCGGGACTGGAAGGGGGGCATACGCAACCGGCGCCGAAGTCACGAAGCGCGCGGCGCACGCGGCACATCCATAGACCACTTATCGACCACTTCCCAGAGAAATAACCGTATATACTGTTTATACCGTTACTCTTAAAAAAGGATCAGCCATGGCCGCACCGACTCTACGACAGCCAACAAAAAAGGCGTTTCATTTCCCCAAGAATTCGAAAGGTCAGCAAAGCGATAACGTATCGCAGGCCGTACCTGCCGAGCAGCCTGCAACCAACAATCCTGTCCCGACGAAAACGGCACCGAAAGCAAAGCGCGCCGCTGCTTCGAAGCAGGAAGAAGTAAAGGCGCAGGCTGAACAGAAGCCCCGTCGTGCCAGAAAGGAAAAGGTGGTGCGAGACAGCTTTACGATGCCGAAATCCGACTACGAAAAAATCGCGGCCTTGAAGCAGAAATGTCTGGACGCGGGCGTATCCGTCAAAAAGAGTGAGCTGTTGCGAGCGGGGCTGATCATGCTCGAGGCCGCGGCGTTGAAACGTCTTCTGGCAGCCGTGACCGCGGTAGAGGCGGTGAAGACGGGGCGCCCCGCGAAAGGATGAAAGCAGGCGGTCGCGGCGCTCCGCTCGCGCGCCTTCTGACTTGTTAGCAGCGCGCAAGGGACTGAGACGTGTTCCTTGCGCCACCCGCACGATGTTCCTCTAAATCAAGGGGCGATTAGATCATCTGCGGTCCGCCGCGACCTGGAAAGCCCGCGTTGCGACCTCGCCAGCGATGCTTTCGCGAAGTTGTCACATGGGTCATCCAACCTGAATGCGAACGTGCGAAGTGGACAGTTTCTCGTCCCACGACGCGCATCCTAACCGGCCGCTCCTGGTCGAACTCGCGAAGGTGATGAGATGAGCCCACTGTCCACGCAGCAGAATTTCCAGAGCCTCTCACTGAAGGACTTGCTCGAAGCCAGAGAGCTTTACCACTGGCATCTGTCGAACAAGGCGAACGTCGTAGGCACTGCTGTGGGTCTCTACCTGATCCGGAAAGACGACCCGTGGCCCGGGGACAATGCCGATTCCGACGGAAGCCGTTCGCCGCTCGAGAAAGGCATTCGTACGTTCGACAATTCGGAAGTGCGTCCGTATTCGTGGCCTGCAGTCATCGTGCTCGTGCGCAACTGGGTAGATGCGACGGAATTCGGATTTGGCAAGGTCGACCCAGACCATATGGTGCCGCGTACGCTTTATATGCCGGACGGCCGCGCAGTTCCGGTTTGCGTCGTGGCAGTGCAGGAAACCGAGCCGTCAACAAACGCTCCGACCGATACCCGCTGGCCCTCGACCTATATCGGCGGCGGATGCCCGCTGCTTGCGCAGGCGCAGGGTGTCGAACGCACCGCGAGCGTGGGATGTCTCGTGACCGACGGCCATACAACCTATGCGCTCACGAATCGGCACGTGTGCGGAGAGCCTGGAAGTCCCGTCAAAGCGCGTCTGCGTGGTGCAGTTGCCGAAATCGGCATCGCCTCTGAGCGGCAACTGACGCGCGAACCGTTCACCTCCGTCTTTCCGGAGTTTCCTGGGAGTCGCAGTTATTTGACGCTAGACATTGGTCTCGTCGAAGTCCACGACGTCAACGACTGGTCGAGCCAGCCCTTCGGCATCGAAGGGACGCCTGAGGAAATCGCTGACCTGAATGAACTGAGCCTGAGCCTTCGACTTGTCGATCAGCCCGTGACTGCGTTCGGTAGCGCTTCGGGACTGCTCGACGGAACCATCAAGGCACTTTTCTACCGCCACAAATCGTTGGCGGGCTATGACTATGTTTCGCAGTTTCTCATCGCGCCGACATCGGGATCGACGCAAACACAGGCCGGCGATTCCGGCACGGTGTGGTACCTGAAGTCTGGAGACAAGGAAAAGCCCAAGCTGCATCCGTTGGCGGTGGAGTGGGGCGGCCAGACGTTACTTGAGGGCGACATGCGTCTGAACTATGCGCTGGCTACCGGACTCAGCACTGCATGTCAGTTGCTCGACGTCGACCTGGTTCGCGACCACAATCAAGGCGCTAACCCGTACTGGGGACAAACGGGTCATTACAGCATCGCGACCGCTGCAATCGAATCGGTAGCGAACGGTCCACTGCGGGAGTTCATGAAGGCGAATATCGAGCGCATCAGTTTTCGTCCTGATGAGCTGACGCCGCAGCAGATCCACGCGAAACTCGCCAACGGCGAATTCGTCGAACTTGCCGATGTGCCCGACCTCGTGTGGAAGAAAACGCCAGCGCGTGTGCCTGGCGGACGGGACTACGCGCAGAACGCCGGGCCCGAACATCCGACCCATTATGCCGATATCGACGAGCCCAATGCCAACGGCAAGACCTTGCGCGACGTCACGTTAAGCAGCATCGACAACATGAGTGTTTCTGTATGGCTGAAGTGGTATGCAGACGAAGGCCAGGCGGACAGTCGCTCAGAGGGACTGCTGCCGTTCCGCGTGTGGCAGATCTTTGACGATATGGTTCGGCAGTTGAAGGCCCGAGACGATACGCGATTCCTGTGCGCCGCAGGCGTATTGGCTCACTACGTTGGCGATGCGTGCCAGCCGCTTCACGGGTCCTATCATGCCGACGGATACCGCGATGCCCCGGGCGCAACCAGCAAAACGTGGCCGGGCAAGGGAGTCCATTCGACGTACGAAGACAAGATGGTGGACCGGCACTCGACTGAGTTGCTGCCCAAGATTGCTCCGCAAGCGAAACGCTTCGAAGGTACGATCCCCGCCATTTCTAACGGACGCGATGCCGCTTTCGCCACCGTAACGCTGATGGCGCAGGCGGCAGACATTCTCCCTCCCAGCAAGCTGATCGACGAATATATTCGCCTCGGTGGCGGCAGTTCCGCGAAGGTAGTCGATGGTCTCTGGAATGCTTTTGGAGACGATACGGCGAGGCTGATGGGCGCAGGAGCGCGATATCTTGCGGCCATCTGGGAAGCAGCATTCGCGAAGGCTGACACGTCGCTGCCATCAGGCGCACGGGTAATACCAGAAGCGGAATTGGCGAAGGTTTATCAGAACAAGGAGTTTGTGCCTTCTGTGACGCTGGACAAGATTGCCCCGTTGCTCGAATGACGCCAGGTTGTTAGCTCGCCGCACGGCGGCGCTAACCACACACAACGAACACACAACGGGCCAGTACACCATAGCGCCTTGCGAGGCGGGTGTGGTGTGCTGGCCCGAGCATTTAACCAAGCAGTTTTGACGCCGCTTTAATCTGGCGCTGCTGTTCTTTCTTCAATGCACGAAAGACTGACGTTGCATCGACATCTGCAGGCAACGAAGAACGATTCGCGTCGAGCAGGTCACGGCTCGCAACGGCGTCGTTTAGTGCGCCGAAATGCTTCTGTAGCCGCTTCAGTCCCTTCAGTCCGTTGCGCTGTTTTTTTCCCAGCAACGGCTCGAAGAACTCGATGAGATAGCGCACCTTCTTTCCAGCTTTGCGCACGTCGTGATACGAGTTGTAGTCAGAGCTGCCCGCTTTCGACGCGTGGCGCATCCGTTTTTTCAATTGTTGCTGCGCCGTCTTTACCCGCTTTTGCGCGAATTTCCGCAGCGGTGTTCGTGTCGGCGATGTGTTCAACTCCCGGTTCGCTTCGCTCACTGCATTGCGCAGTGTTTTGTCGAGATGTGCGTTACTTAGAGTTTCGGCGTTTTTTTCGGCCGTCTCGTTTCGACTTCTTCGGAATGCATCCAGAAGAGCCTGGTCACTGTCTTTCTCAACGAGCTTGATCAATATGTCCCAATCGCGCGTGTTGCCCGCTGCGTTGGCCATGAACTTGAAAAGTGCGCGCTGCTCGTTGTCGAATTTCTCGTCGAGAATCGGCCGATACGCCCAGAGCAAAGTACGCAAGCGGCGCAGGGCGATGCGAAGTTTGTGGAGCTTCTCGGCATCTGCATTGTCCCGCAGAGCCGACACCTGTCCGATGGCCTCGGTGACCAACGGGCTGGCATAGATCGCGAAGCTGGATTCCGCCAGCGCGTCACGGTCGGGTAAGGGTTTGCTGCCGTCCGAAGTCATGATGGTTCCTCATATTGCGCGATGCACCAGTATGGGCAAAAACCATTCCTCCTGGCTTCATGACCCGCGCGTGACGCTGCGCGCTATCGAAGGGCGGGCGAACGCCGTCTTTATTAGAGAAAATCGTCGCCGGCCGGTTTATGAAGGTTTTGTGAAGGCAATGTCGCGCTCCGCTTTGTACAAAGTTTGCCTGCGGTGACGCCGGATTTGCATCCCTTATGGTGCTTGGGTTATGCGGCAATAAGCCCATGTTTCAGACCGGCGCCGCTACATAGGCGCCGGTGCGGTCGCTGGAGTCGAGCGCGCATAGCGGTGCTGCGTTGCACAAAAATTGCTAGCGTTGTGGAGTGGAACACCGCCCCCGGCGGCGTTCGCCACGACTCTCCAACGGGGTACAAGATGCACGACGCCGAAGCTGCAACAACCTTACTAAATAGATGCCGATTAGCGAAGGACGAACTCGACGGAGAGCCATCGGCTCTCGATATGCTGCGAGAAGGAGGGCTCCCGTTCAAGCACTTTCGCGGCGTCTGTCGCAATGCATCGGAACCGGTTGGCGATTGCATGGAGATAGAATGCCTCGAGTTTTGCGACGGCTCCCACGCACTGCGTCTGGTGCGGCCCGGCTCAAGACTCGACTCGGCATTATGGACTGCCGTTGCTCCCCAACAGTGCAACGTTGCGACGACTCGATCGAAACCCGCGAAAGAAGAACAGGATGCTCAAACGCAGTGAATGTTCTTTTACCGAGCAGCATGAGCCGGACGACGGTTTGCCGGTTTCGGTGCAGAGCATGGATGGAGCCAACTTTCCAATCAGCACCGTCACGATCTAAAGTGAGACGCGCCAAAGTGGCTACGCGCTGCGATGCAGTCAAGGCCAGCATCGCGAATCGATAGCTGTCCATCGCACCACAATAGGGTACTCGGCGCGCTGCGATGCGCGCGCGTAAGTCAGCCGTGCAGCGATGAACGTGTCGATGGTATCGAGCAACACTTCAATCGGGGCCGGCTTCCGGAGGAACGCATTCCAGGAGCGCATTCCTTCTTCTTCAGGTTCCGGCATAGCCGACAGCAACACGACCGGTATGTCGGAAAATACCGGCCGGCACTTGAGACGCTGGCAAAGCTCTCGGCCGCTCATCTCAGGCATCTCCAGATCGGTGAGAACGAGTTCCGGAAAGTCGGCTTGTGCCTTGTGCAGCGCGTCCCATCCGTTCCCGGCTAGCACGACCCGGTGGCCGCGACTTTCCAGCGCCAGTTGCAGCGCCCATCTGTTTTCAAGGTCATCGTCGACGAGCAGTACGGTGGACATCACGCGATAGTGGTAGAGAGAACTCCACCAACTTTCGCAAGCGGCGTACCTGCCGAGCGCTCGGCGCCTGTCCGCCTCCGGTTGCGTCGAACCCCCGAAACGGTTCTTCCAGATGGGTGTTGCAGCGTACATTCAGGGCGATTGCTGCCCTGTGTCGCAATGTCCCAGTGTCAGGTCCACGGAACATGGGTTCCATCGAGGTCGCGGTCTAACCGGTAAGCAGCACTGATCAGGGCGAGGTGAGTCAGCGCTTGCGGAAAGTTGCCGAGGGATTCTCCCGTCGTGGCGACTTCCTCTGAGAACAGGCCGACGTGGTTCGCGTAAGCCAGCATCTTTTCGAATACGAGGCGCGCCTCGTCGACTCTCCCGGAGCGTGCGAGGGCCTCGGCATACCAGAAAGAGCACGCGCTGAATCCGCCCTCCATACCGGGCAGGCCGTCGAGCGTCGAACCGCGCGTGTAGCGGAATATCAGCGGGTCAACCTTCAGTTCTGCGCCGATCGCGTCAAGCGTTCCGATCCAGCGAGGGTCCTGCGGACCGATGAACCGTACCAGTGGCATCATCAGCACGGAGGCGTCGAGCGTGGTCGAGCCCGGAGTCTGAACGAAGCTGTTGCGCTCCGGGTTCCAGAAATTTTCGTGGATGTCGCGATATATCTCGTCCCTTGCGGCGAACCAGTCGCTAAACGGTGCCGGTAAAGAACGCTTCTCAGCAAGCCGTAGAGCGCGGTCAATGGTCACCCAGCACATGAGGCGAGAATGCAGCAGCGGGCGGGTACCATTGCGCAGTTCCCAGATTCCGCTATCCGCCTCCCGCCAGTGCGCGACCACGTACTGAACAGTTCGCGCTACATGGCGCCAGCCTTCGTACGAAATGCTGACGCCATATTTGTTGTACAGGTACACGGCATCGAGGAGCGCCCCATAGACATCCAGTTGCTTCTGGTCCCGTGCGGCGTTGCCTATCAGGAAGCTACCGGTTGAGCCGCCAAACGGTTCGAGGGCTTCTTCTTCTGGCACGGGCCGGCCGTCGACGGCATACATCACCTGGAGAGAGCCGTCCGAAGCGCAGTCCCGGTTCCGGTTCGCAATCCATTGCATGAAATGCTCCGCTTCCTGCGTGTAGCCGAGCCGCAATAGCGCATAGACGGAAAATGCGGCATCGCGTATCCATGTGAAGCGGTAATCCCATCTACGTGAGCCGTCCTGCGATTCAGCAAGTCCGAAGGTGGGCGCCGCGATAATCGCGCCGTGCTCACTCGAACTGAGTAGCTTGAGGGTAAGCGCCGAGCGAAGAACCATCTCCCGGTAACGGCCGCGGTAAGACGACTGGGAAGACCAGCGCTTCCAGAAGTCGGTGGTATCGCTGAGCAGCGCCTCACCATCAATCTTCTGTTCCACGAGCTCGGCCTCGGCGCCGAGCACGATGCAAAGGGTGTCGCCTTCGCTAAGCTTCACTGTGGCTTCAACCGTGCCGCGGTCGCATGCAAGTGATGTTGACGCATAAAGGAGAAGAGGTGCGGCACCGTCATCGGGCACGAACCGGAAGCCCCCCGTTGTCTGCTCGACAGTGTGGCCGGCGCGCCCGTAATTGAAGCGCGGTGTGCAGGAGATTGAAAGGTGCATTGAGCCAAACAGAACCTTGACCGCCCGGATCACGCAGTTTGCAGTCGACTGCGAGAGTTTGCCCTTGGAGTCATTGACGACCGGCATGAAATCGACAAGCTCGCAAACGCCATCGCCTGTCATGAAGCGGGTCAGGAGGACGTTGGTCTCCGGCAAATACATCTGCTTCGAGGTGAAATCGGCAGAGCATGGAGTGATTGAAAACTGGCCACCTTCTTTGTCCAGCAACGCGGCGAAGATGGTGGGCGAATCCATGCGCGGATAACACATGAAATCAATGGACCCATGGGTGGAAACGAGCGCCGTCGTCTTCATGTTGCCGATAAGGCCACGGCAATCAGTCGCGAGGACTGGCCGTTGACACTCTGTGCGTTGCGAGCCCATTAGCTCTCCCTCAAGCGGAAGCCCCGTGACTGGACGAGCTCCCGCATTCGTTTGATGAGCGCTGGATGCAGCACTTTCTGTTCCATGTCAGAACCGATGACTCGATTCTGGCGCTTTTGCAAGCCAGCGGCGGTAGAGGAAAGGCTGCGATAGCAGAGGCTGTAGCCCGCGTGAGCCGATGAACGGACGACCGAACGCGGCTCGCGAAGGGCACTTTCATCGCCCGCGACGAGCCTGATCCAGGCCAGGAGCCGGCTCCGGCGCCCCGGACGCATCGGCGAGCGTCCGGTCTGCACCGAACTCACTCGGCGACATTCCCAGTTCTCGCCGGAACATGTCACTGAAGCTGCTTGGCTGATATCCGAGCGCCCGAGCGATGGTACTGACCGACTGACCTTCGGCGAGCCTGGAAACCGCAATCGCAAGTTGTACCTGCCGCCTCCATTCAGCGAAGCCGATGCCTAGCGAGCGGGAAAACAGTCGCGCCAAGGTGCGCACGCTCGCGCCCACGGACGCCGCATGTTGCTCGAAGCTGATGTCGACCGACGGATTTTCTATGACCGCTCGACAAAGGACTTCGAGCCGACGGTCGGTGCCATCCGGCAATGGGATTCGTAGCGAGTAGCGATTCGCGTGTGCGAGTTCCAGCGCGGCGAACCGGTATGCGAGGTCCAGGTATTCGTCGTCTCGCTCCGCTTCGCGCTCTGCAATGGTCGTGATGAGCTCGCGCAAAAGGCCATTGATTTCGAACACGTCCGGGCGTTTGGTTAGATGCTCGACGTCGCGTTTTCTCAGGTAGAGATTTCGCATCTCGACCGCACTCATCATTCGAATCGAATGTACGGTACCAGGAGGCAGCCAGACCGCCCGCTGAGGCGGGACCACCAACGCCTGGCGTCCGACCTCGACCCACATGACGCCCGCCACCGCATAGAGAACTTGCGCCCAGTCATGTGAATGCGGCTCGATGTGCAGTCCACGGGGGTACGTCCGGGCCAAGGACTTTCCGGGCTCCGTGCTATCCGACAGGTCAGGAGGAACTGCTTTGGACATGGCATCGATTCGTGTGTTGTTGCGCGAAAGGGTAGAGCCAGACAGTCGGTAAATCAATCGGACGCTCCTTTGCATTTGTCCGAAACACAGAAGTCATTGTCGCAACGCCCGCCGCATCGCGCACTACACTTTGACTCGTGAATGCATGCACTGACTCCAGTGCAGCCAGAACCGTCAAAGGACCAGGCCATGAAAGCAATTCAATTCCGCTCGTTTGGTGACCCGGGCGTACTCGAGTATCTCGATCTGGAGACCCCGCATGCCGATGCAGAGCAGGCGGTGGTTCAGGTCAAGGCGGCCTCGGTCAATCCCAGTGACGTCAAGAATCTTTCGGGTCACTTCTCGCACACCGTACCGCCGCGAATTCCTGGCCGCGATTTCAGCGGCGTTGTCGTCGAAGGGCCTGCCGAATGGATCGGAGCAGAAGTTTGGGGCACGGGAGGCGACATTGGTTTCACGCGCGACGGGACTCACGCTGAATTTCTGCGAATTCCCGTGAAAGCGCTGTCGCGCAAGCCGGCCAATCTTTCACACGCCGAAGCCGCTTCCATTGGCGTCAATTTCGTCGTTGCATGGCTCGGCGCAGTCGAGTACGGACGACTTTCCGCGGGCGAAACCATCGCTGTGATTGGTGCGTCGGGAGGCGTTGGCGGTGCCGTGACGCAAATTGCAAAAGCACGCGGCGCGCGAGTGATTGCAGTGGACCGTCATGAACCGCTTCCAGATTCACCAGCCGGCCGCCTCATCGACCATTACGTGCCCATATCGGAGGACGCAGCACTGCGTGTGCGCGAGCTGGCAAACGGTGGTGTCGACCTCGTCTACGATGCGGTAGGAGGCGTGACGTTCGAGCTTGCGCTTTCGCTTGCGAAGCGGCGCGGGCGCGTGGTTGAAATCAGTGCCACGGGCAAGCGGCGCGTCGAATTCGATCTGATCGACTTTTATCACAACGAGACACAGCTATACGGGGCAGACAGCGCGAAGCTTGGCGTTGCCGACTCTGCGCCCTTCATGGATGCGTTAAGAGCCGAGTTCGAGAAAGGAAGTTTCGAGCCGCCGGTGATCGCGCAACGATACGCGCTGGAAAATGCAAAAGCTGCGTACGAGGCGGTCCAGGCTGGGACCCGTGGGCGTGTTGTGCTCGAAATGTGAGCGTTGTTTCCCTGCTCGGAACTGGAAAGCTTCATGAAACCTTACCTCGTGTCGCTCGCTGCCGGAGTGTTGGTCGGGCTCGTCTATAGCGTTATCAATGTGAAGTCGCCGGCGCCGCCGACGATCGCGCTTGTGGGTCTGCTCGGCATGCTGGCAGGGGAGAGCGTGCTGCCTTTCGTACGTCACGTGCTGGCGCATGGAATCGGCTAGGTCGCGAACGCAGCTTCAAGCGTGACAGGCAGGATATTGAAGGCGGGCGGCGAGCTTATCGCCGTCCGCATAAGTGCCGCAAGCAAGTCATATGCGACCGGCAATGCCGCGCTGACGGCGCACGCTCAGACGGACCTCCACTGTCCCTCCCAGAACCGCGCGCGTATTTCCCGTTTGAGTATCTTGCCCACCGCACTACGCGGCAGGTCCGTCCAGAACTCCACCGATTTGGGCGCCTTGACGCTCCCCAGCGCCTGCTTGCATAGATCGATCAGGTGCGCCTCCGAGATTTCCTGGCCCGCCTTGAGTTGCACGATCGCCTTCACGGCCTCGCCCCACTTTTCGTCCGGCACGCCAACCACCGCACAATCCAATACGGCCGGATGCGCGTTGATCGCAGCCTCGACTTCGGCGGGAAAGATGTTGAAGCCACCGCTGACAATCATGTCCTTCATGCGGTCCACGATGGTAATGAACCCCCGCGCATCCCGTATGCCGATGTCGGTCGTGTGATGCCATCCGCGGGCCGAGACCGCGCTCGAATCCTCGGGTTTTTTGTAGTAGCCGGCCATCACCATGGCCGAGCGCACCACAATCTCTCCGCGCACACCGGGGCCGACAAGGGCGCCATCGTCGCCCATGATCTCGACACGCGCGAACGGTACGGCACGCCCTGCCGAGCGCAGCGCGCTTTCGTCGAACTCGCCCGATTCCAGCAGGTAGTCCGCAGGTTGTTTGGCGACGACGGGGAACAGGCATTCGCTCTGCCCGTAAACCTCGTAGATGACTGGGCCAATGCGACGTACAGCTTCCTTCAGCTTCTCCGGCGCAATCGGGGCGGCACCTACGGCAATGCATCGCAGAGACGACGTGTCCGTATGGTCCAACGCCGGACAGCTCAGCAACGCGTAGACAATCGTCGGCGGCAGGAATAAGTGCGTGATGCGCTCGCGGGCGATGGTATCGAGTACGTTGTAGGCATCGAAGCTCGGTAACACCACCGTCGCGCCGCCACGAACCGCCGCAGCGAGCGTCACGAAGCAGGCCGCGTGGGTGAGGGGAGCGACGGCCAGCACGCGGGTCTCGTGGTCCATGTCGAGTGCGGAAAACACCGAGATCAGACTCATCTCGACCGCCCGGTTCGTCAGCAGCGCACCCTTCGAAGGACCTGTGGTGCCCCCGGTGGGCTGGAGCACCGCCAGGCGGTCCTCGTCCACCTCGCTTTCCGGCAAGGTCACGTTCTGATGCGACGAAATCCATTCGGCGAAATTCGCCCCATGCTCTGAAGCGCGGTCGAGACAAATGAATGTCTTCGTGCGCGGCAGACCAGTTTTCATTGCCGGAACAAACGCCTCATAGCTGCTGTGGAAGAAAACGAGATCGCAGTCCGCATAGTCGAGAACGGCAATATTGGTTTCAACCGCATTGCGCGTATGGATCGAAACCCAGACCATGCTTGCCCGGTTTATCGCAATCTGCAGCAGGCTGATGCGGTAATCGTTTGGCGAGTAGATGGCGATGTGGGCGCCGAGCCCCAGCGAATCGTCGGTACGCAGTGCATGAGCCACGGCATAGACGAGCTTCTGCGCTTCGGCGAAGTCGATACGGATCGTGCCGTCGCCGTCCACAAAAGCCTCCCGGTTCGGGTAGCGCGATGCGGCGGCGTCGAAATAGTCGGACAGTTGCATCCTGGTCTCCTCTGGTTGGCGAGTTCAGCGCGTACCGCAGTCGATGTCTAGTGTTTGCGCGTTCAGATACGCGTTCTCGATCACGTGACGGACCAAACCAGCGAACTCCTCCGCCTTACCCATGCGTCGCGGGAACAGCATTTTGTCGATGAGACCGTCGGACACTTTCGCCGGCATGCCGGCCGACATGCCGGATTCAAACAATCCAGGCGAAATGGCCATGACACGGATGCCGTGTTCCGCAAGATCGCGAGCGATCGGCAACGTCATGCCAACCACGCCGGCCTTGCTGGCGCTGTACGCCGCTTGTCCCATTTGACCCGCCTTGGCCGCACCCGACGCGGTGTTGATAATGACGCCGCGCTCGCCGCTGGCATCCGGTGAATTTGCCGTCATGGCCAACGCCGCGTGTCGAACCACGTTGAAGGTGCCGGTCAGGTTGACGCCGAGCACGCGGTTCCACAATTCAGCTGGAAACAGCTCGCTTTTCGAAATCGTCTTGCAGGGACCGAGAATGCCCGCGCAGTTGACCGCGATATGCACCGCACCATGCACGTCGCGGACCCTCTGCACGGCGGCCATCACGCTACGCTCGTCGGCAACATCGACGGCCAAGCCCGTCATGTCGGGCCCTAGCACCTCGGCCACCTTTGCGCCATCGAGATCGAATCCCACCACTTTTGCACCGGCAGCATGCAATGTTTTGCAGGTTGCCAGCCCGAGGCCGGATGCCGCGCCGGTCACGATGGCGACTTTGTCATTCAGGTTCATTTGATCCTTTCCCATGCTGCCGAACAGGCGTCGGCCGTTCCATCAACGCCCCACGAACCGGGGGGCACGTTTTTCTGCAAACGCTGCTAAACCTTCGTGCATGTCATGGCTTTGCTCATGCAGCGCGCTCATCAGCAGTTCCTGCCGCAACGCCGTTTCAAGCGGCTGCTGGAGACCGTCGTCGACCAGTGCCTTCATGCGAGCGAGGCCAAGCGGGCTCTTCGCGGCAATCGACGCAACCAGCGCGCCGACCGCTTCCAGGAGCGCCGGGTCATCGACGACCTCATTGACGAGGCCAGCCAACTTCATATGCTCGGCGGACACGAACTCGCCTGTGAACATCAGGTACTTCGCGCGCGTCGGTCCGATCTTGCGAGGCAGCCGTACTGACCCGCCACCGCCTGGCAACAGGCCGTAGTTAGCGTGTGCGTCGCCGAACTGCGCCGAGCGTGCGGCCACGACCAGGTCGCAGCACAAGACCATCTCCAGGCCGCCTGCCAGTGCCATGCCGTTGACCGCGGCGATTACCGGCTTGGGGAACGCTTCGAGCCGGTTCAGCAACACCAGAAAGTCGCCGAGAAAACTTCCGACGCCGTCTGCGTCGCCGGTGCTGCGCACGAACTTCAAATCGGCGCCCGCACAAAAAGCGCGCCCTGTGCCGCAGAGGACAACGGCACGGACCTCGTTAGACGTTGCTGCAAGGTCGAGCCCGTGCATCAGCCCTTGAACCACCGCGGGCGAAATGGAGTTCATGGCTTCGGGGCGATTCAGCGTGAGCCAGATTGCACCGTCGCGAACCTCCGTGAGAACAGCTGCTGCGTGCATAAGTAGAGGCTCCATTGGCGGGTCACTCGATACATAGATCTTAGAAGCCTCTCGTCAAATCGCGATGGCGTATCCATTCATCTTCTTTGCGGATCCGCTCAACTCATCTGCGTAAGCGCGGTAAATCTGATTAAATGACATGCATGTCTGGTCAAACGCATACCGTTCCCGTCAGTCTGGTGCATGGCTCGCTTGTGGGAGCCAGGGAACAGGCCGCCATGTCGGACGCGAAGATTGCCGCGTTGCTGGAAGGCTGCGGGATTTCCCCTGCCGTGCTCGACGATCCTCGTTCGCGGATCACGCCGAAGCAGTACGGAGCGCTACTGAGGCAACTGATCGTGGCGCTCGACGACGAGTGCATCGGTTTTCTGTCACATCCCATGCGGCCCGGCGGCTTTGCACTGATCATTCGCTCCGCGCTCGGCGCGCCCAGCCTGGAAGTTGCCATGCGCCGCGCGGCACACACATTCCGGCTGCTGCAACACGACGTAGCCCTGCACTACGCACGCGAAGACGCGCTTGCCGGATTCACGCTGCAGTTCTCCGACGCCGGGGTTGCCCATCGCCACATTGCGCACGACGTATTGATGCGCGTGTTCTGGCATATGCTCGCTTGGCTCAAAGGCGATCGCCTGCCGCCACGCAGAGTCGACTTCAGTTACGACGTGCCGCAGTGGGGCACTTTTCACACCATCATGTTTCCGTGCCAGGTTCAGTTCGGCCAGACGCGCTCGGCGGTCTGGTTCGATGCGGCAGCGTTGAACGCGCCGGTGCGGCGTGACGAAGCCGCACTGCGCGCGCTGATCGAAAACGCGCCTGGCAATTTCGTCTTGCCGCATCCCTGCGACTACGCGACGCGCGCGCAGGTGCGGGCGGTGCTGCTGCAAAGAGAGCCGGAGTGGCCCGACATGGACGCGGTAGCGGGGCGCCTTTACATGTCGATCAGTACGCTGCAGCGCCGCCTCGCTGCAGAAGGCATCACGTTCCAGACACTGAAAGATCAAATACGCAAAGAGCTGGCCATTGAGCGGTTGAATACCGGCACATTGCCGATCGCGGAATTGGCGGCCCAGCTTGGATTCGCCGATACCACCGCTTTTAACCGCGCCTTCAAGGCGTGGACCGGCACCACGCCTGGGTCATATCGGCGCTGACCTGCCGATGGTCTGGATGCGGCAGAAATCTGCAGGGCTCAGCGCCCGAGAATGGTCACACAGGCAACAGCCTCTTCCACCCCATAGAGTCCGCCACCGTTCTCAGCCACAGCGATGCTTGCCCCATCGACCTGACGGGGTCCAGCCTCGCCGCGCAACTGCGTCACCAGTTCATGCATCTGGGCAATGCCCGTTGCGCCTACCGGGTGTCCCTTCGACTCCAACCCGCCCGACGGATTGACCGGAATGCGGCCACCGATCGAGGTGTCGCCGCGTTCGGAAGCCGGGCCGCCTTCGCCGAACTCAAAGAATCCCAGGTTCTCGATCTGGATGATTTCGCCCATTGCGGTCGCGTCATGCACTTCCGCCACCGATACATCGCGCGGGCCGACGCCAGCCGCCTCATACGCCCGCCGTGCCGCATGTACGGTGAGGTGGTTGCGCACGTCGGTATAGTTTCGATCGCTGCCGGTCTGAATCACCGACGACAGCACGCGCACCGCGCGGTGCGTATCGAGGCCCAGCCGGCGCAATGCGGCGCCCGTGCACAGAATCGCGGCTGCGGCGCCATCCGACACTGGCGAACACATCGGCACCGTGAGCGGGTAGGTGATTGGCGCCGCCGCGAGCACCTCGTCAATGGTGTATGACGTGCGGTATTGCGACAGCGGGTTGTGCACCGAATGCGCGTGATTCTTCGCAGCGACCGCTGCAATCTGGCGCTGCGTGGTGCCAAAGCGTTTCATGTGAGCGCGAGCGAAGGCTGCATAGACGTCCATGAACACGCTGTACGGTTTCGGCGAGGTCGTGCCCGGCGGCACCTCGACGCCTTCACCCATGCGAAGCAGATCGGCGTGCACGTCGGCCGCGCATGAGATGTCCAGTGCGCTGTCGAAAACGGAGAACATGCGGCTGCGATCCGCTGAAAACATCTTCTCGGCACCCACCGCCAGCGCAATATCGCCCGCACGTGCCTTCAAGTGGTTGACCGCCAGCGTGAACGCGCTGCTTCCACTGGCGCAGGCGTTCTCGACGTTGACCACGGGAATCCGGCTGATGCCCATGTCGCGCAGGGCAATCTGGCCGCGGATCATCTGCTGGCCCTCCATGTGCCCTTGCGATGCATTGCCGAAGAATGCCGCTTCGATGGAATCCTTCTGCAGGCCCGCATCGTTCAGCGCAGCTTCTGTCGCCTGACGAACCATGGCCTTGAGGCTCACTTCCGTCAGACGTCCGAACGGCGTCATGCCAACGCCCACAACATAAATTTCGCTCATGCTCCTGCTCCTGAAGTTCTTCCGGGATCGCTGTGATTGCGTTTGGTGTGGGTCACGATTGACGCTGCAACAGCGCTACGTTGTCTTCTCCGACGACGGGCACGCCGCTCACCGGCCCGGAACGCACACCATCGAATATCAACGGCTGCGCTACGTGCCAGCGCCGCCTGCCATCGGCATCCATGGCCTGCGTGAACATGCCGCGCGCCCGGAAATGCGGGTCGTCCGCCACTTCGTCGAGCGTATTGACGGCCCCCCATGGAATACCGGCGCCGTCCAGCAAGGCAGCCCATTCAGCGCGCGGCAGACCTGAAATGGCTTGCCCGATTCGCGCCCGCAATTCGGCCTCACGCCGGACGCGCTCGTCATGCCTAGCGTTGGCAACATCGGGCATTTCCAGCAATCCGCAAAGCGGCTTCCAGAACCAGTCTTCGTAAGCAATCGAGAGCGACAGCAGCCGGCCATCCGCGCAGCGGTAGATTCCGTAGCCCGGTTCCGCATTGATTTGCGCGAGTCCGGGCGGGCCGCCGTTCATCAGCGGGCTGAGCGATACCGCCATCCAGGACACGAGGCCATCGGTCATCGACACGTCCACATGGCGGCCCTTGTTCGTCTTCGTGCGCTCCAGCAACGCCGAGAGGCATCCGGTTATCGCGAACATGGCGGCAGTCAGGTCACCGATCGCCAACTCCGGCAGTGGCTCGATCCTGCCGGTCTCGGCCTGCCGGAACAGCAAACCCGAGATCGCCTGGTACGACAGGTCGTGCGCCGGCCGATCGCGATACGGGCCATGCTGGCCGAAACCGGAGATCGACACATACACGCAGCGCGGGTTGATCGCGGCTACGTCGTTGTAGCCGAAGCCCAACCCATCCATCGTGCCGGGGCGGAAACCTTCCATGAGCACGTCGGCGGTGGCGATCAAGCTGCGCAGCGCGTCCCGGCCTGCCGTGGTCTTCAGGTCCAACGCAACAGAGCGCTTGTTGCGGTTCAACGCGGCGTGGAAATCCGGCTGCATGCGAGCGGGGTCGCCTTCGGGTGGGCGTTCCACCAGAATGACCTCTGCTCCCAGATCTGCCATCACCAGCGTTGCAAACGGGCCAGGATACTGTTGCGCGAGCGAAAGCACGCGAATACCCTCGAGCGGCAATGTCATGTCGTCTCCGTCAAAGCTTGTTGTGCGGACAACCTCCGGTGCTCAAGCCAGCGAGCGTGCGATGATCAGCTTCTGGATGTGACTGGTGCCTTCGTAGATACTCGTCACGCGCACGTCGCGGTAATAGCGCTCAACCGGGAAATCCGTGAGGTAGCCGTAGCCGCCATGAATCTGCAGCGCCTGCGAGCAGACCTTCTCCGCCATCTCGCTGGCGAACAGCTTCGCAATGGAGGCTTCCTTGCCGCATTCCATGCCGGCTTCGCAAAGCCGTGCCGCGTGCAGGCAATACTGAAAGGCCACGTCGACTTGCGCAGCCATGTCGGCCAGGTCGAATGCGACGCCCTGCAGTTCGATGATTGTCTTTCCGGAAACCTCGCGCTCGTTCGCATACTGAAGCGCAGCCTCGAGGGCAGCCCGTGCAGCACCGGCCGCTATGAAGGCGATGCCGATGCGGCCATCCGACAGGCTTCCGAGGATGGTGGAATATCCGCAGCCTTCTTCGGCCAGCAGGCTCGTCGCCGGAGCGCGGTAATTGTCGAACACGATCTGTGCGGTGTGTGCCGTATGCTGGCCGAGCTTGCTTTCGATACGGCTGACCTGGTAGCCCGCCTGCCTGGGGTCGATAACGAAGGTGCTCCAGCCCTTCTTGCCTTTGGACTTGTCTGTCTGGGCCAGAACAACGGCCACACCGGCTTCGCTCCCGTTGGAGACGAATTGCTTGGTACCGTTGAGCACGAAGCAATCACCGTCGCGCTGTGCGGTGGCACGCAAGGCCGCGGTATCTGAGCCGGCTTGCGGCTCGGAAATCAGCGTCGCACCAATCGCCTCGCCACGCGCCATCGCCGGCAGGTAGTCGCGCTTCTGCGTTTCCGTGCCGTTGGCTGCGAGGCACATTGCAGTGATGTTGTGCACATGCAGGATGGTCGCGAGGCCCGCATCGACAGCGGCGAACTCGTGTTGTGCGAGACAGAACTCGACAAATCCAGCCCCGACGCCGCCATACTCTTCGGGAATCAACATGCCGAGGAAGCCGCCATCGGCCAGCGTTTTCAGTTCTGCATGCGGCCAGGCTGAGGTCAGATCCCGCTCTGCCGCCGTGGGTGCGACGACGCCGGCGGCCAAACGACGTGCCGCGTCGCGAATCATGATCTGCTGCTCAGTGAGAAAGGCGGTGGACCGGTCTGCCATGGTGTGCCCTTGCTGAAGCGACATCGACGGATGCCAATACGTGAGGTGTTTCCGTGTGCGCCGAGCAACGCTGGCTAATCCCACGCTGTCGGTGTAGAGGCATCTTAGGCGGGTGACCGGTCCCTTAGCGAGTGCGGATCTGTGCAAGTTCATTGCAGATCTGAGCAAGGCGGAAAACGCGCGGTCGTTTCTGAACTACGCTATCGTCGATCGAGAACGACACCGCGACGGGTCAATTTACTTGGGTCTACGAACCATACGCTAGCAGCAAACTCGAAATCCGCTTTTCAGCTAACTGAATACAGGTTAGCGCGACGGGCAAGACAGGATTCGCCGACGAGTGGTTATAGAACAGCTGCACCGTCTCCAGAAAACGGGTTCCTTCTAACGGAAGAATCACGAGTTTCTCGCGATGCACGCCTTGCCGCGCGACTGCGAGCGGCATCAACGCGAGAAAGGGATACGACGCGATCATTGCTTCGTTCGCTTGCAACGAAATGGATTGCACGCAGCCATCGGGAAACTCGAGTTCGTGTTCATGCATCCACGCTTGCAGCGAGAGAAAGGTCGGCGCTTCGCGCGGCGGCAGGATCCACGGCAGCCCGGCGAGATCTGACGCGCCGATCGTGCGGCGCCCGGCGAGCGGATGCTCGCGCCCGCAGACCACGACGATCGGATCATTGAGCACAGCATGCGAAGCGAATGCCGCCGTGTCGGCGCGCGGCGGCCCCGTGCGACTCAGGACGAAATCGAGCGCGCCGGCGGCGAGCATCGGAAACAGGCGGTCGCTGGTGGCCTCGTAAAAGCTTACGTTCACATGCGGCGCGTGTTTTTTCAGTTCGACCACGAGTTCGGGGGCGAACACAGGCATTACGGTTGCGACCGCGCCGACGGAAATCTTGCCCGAGATGCCGCTCGTCAACGCATCGACCTCGAAGCGCGCCTGCTCAAGCTGATGAAATACCTCGCGAGCGCGCTTCATCAGCGTCTCGCCGACCGGCGTGAAAAACAGCCGGTTGCCCACACGCGTCAGCACGGGCACGCCGAGACCCGCTTCAAGTTCTGCCAGCTGCTTCGATATGGCAGGTTGCGTCACGTTGAGCTTTTCGGCGACGAGCCGGATTTGCCCAAGGCTGTCGAACATTGTGAGCAGACGCAGATGACTGAGCTTTAACCCAGCTTGAAAGAAGCGTTCGATTGGATCCATAAGCAATGGCCGGGCGTGAAAAGCGAATAACCAATAGTTATTCGCTTTTCACAAAATGTCAATTGCACGTCATGCGGCGTTGGACCACTATTAACTGCAGGAGACGCGGCAATACCCAATACAAGCCGCAGAGACAGCGCCATGAAGCCCACCAACGTCCTTTTCATTCTGTCCGACGAACATCAGCACAACCTGATGGGGTGCGCCGGACACCCGCTCATCAAGACGCCGGCGCTCGATGCGCTCGCGCAGCGCGGCACGCGCTTCAGCAACGCATACACGCCGTCGCCGATCTGCGTGCCGGCGCGCGCGAGTCTCGCGACGGGGCGCTATGTTCACGACATCCGCTGCTGGGACAACGCAATCGCATACGACGGCAGCACGCCTGGCTGGGCGCAGCATTTGTCGGCGAGCGGCGTGCTGACAGAGTCGATCGGCAAGCTGCACTACAAGACGGAGGCGTCGCCCGTTGGCTTTCGCAAGCAGCATCACGCGGTGCACATTCTCGATGGCATCGGCCAGGTGTGGGGCTCGGTGCGCAATCCGATGCCCGAGACGATGGGCCGCTCTCCGCTCTACGACAAGATCGGTCCGGGCATGTCCGACTACAACCGCTTCGACATGCGCGTGGCCGATACGGCGTGCGACTGGCTCGGCGCGCACAGCCGCGACGACAAACCGTGGGTGCTGTTCGTCGGCCTCGTTGCGCCGCATTTTCCGCTCGTCGTGCCGCAGGAATTCTTCGATCTTTATGATCCAGACGGGATCGATCTCCCGGCGCTGCATCCGTCGACGGGTTACGTGCGGCATCCATGGGTCGAACGTCAGGCGCGGCATATGGATCACGACGCCGCGATCGGCAGCGACGAGCGTCGGCGCCTCGCCGTCGCGTGCTATTACGCGCTCGTGTCGTTTCTCGACGCGCAGGTCGGCAAGGTGCTCGCCGCGCTGCGCGAGAACGGGCTCGACGAATCGACGACGATCATCTACAGCAGCGATCACGGCGACAACCTCGGCAAGCGCGGCATGTGGAACAAGTGCCTGATGTACCGCGAGTCGACGGGTGTGCCGATGATCGTCGCCGGTCCGGACATTCCGGCGGGGAAGGTGAGCGGCACGCCGGTGTCGCTGGTCGATATCCAGAATACGCTGCTCGACTGCACGGGCTGCGATGCGGAGATGATCGACGGCCCGGGCGAGTCGCTCGTTAAACTCGCCCGCGCGGAAGACGTGCCTGAGCGCCGCGCGTTCAGCGAATATCACGCCGTGGGATCGGAGAGCGCCGCCTACATGGTCGCGGACAGCCGCTACAAGTATCACCATTACGTCGGCTTGCGGCCGGAACTGTTCGATCTGGAAAACGACCCGGAAGAGCTGCATGATCTTGCGCCGTTGCCGGAATACGCCGACGTGCTGGCGTGCTTCGAACGGCAGCTTCGGACGCTGGTCGATCCCGAGGCCGCCGATGCTGCCGCCAAGGCCGATCAGGACAGACTGGTGCAAGCATTTGGCGGCCGGGACGCGGCGTTGAGAACAGGCACGCCCGCGGCGACACCCGTACCGGTCGAATAGCGCGTGCCGTAGACATTCCGATAAAAAACCATGACGGAGACAACTCGATGGCCTCAGCAGACATTGCGGCGGTTGCACGCCAGCCAGCGGTCAGGCAGAAGTGGAAGACGGTGATACTCGCGAGCCTCGGGGGCTCGCTGGAGATTTACGACTTCATCATCTACGGCGTGTTCGCGCGTGAAATCGCGCGGCAGTTCTTTCCCGCAACGGATCCGCTGGCGTCGCTGATCAGCACGTTCGGCGTGTTCGCGATCGGCTACGTGTCGCGTCCGTTGGGCGGCATCGTGTTGAGCAGTCTCGGCGACCGCTTCGGGCGGCGCATAATTTTTCTGGTGTCCGTGCTGGCGATGTCGGCGGCGACCATCGGCATCGGGCTGATTCCAGGCTATGCGTCGATCGGCGTGCTGGCGCCCGTGCTGCTAGTGCTGCTGCGTCTTGCACAAGGCTTTTTCCTCGCGGGCGAATTGCCTTGCTCGATCACGTACGTCGTTGAAGAGATTCCGGTTCGAGCGAGTCTCGTCAGCGGACTCGTGATCTTCTGCCTGAATTCCGGCGTACTGACGGCGACGCTGATCAGCCTCGCGCTGCATTCGCTTCTCAACGCCGCCGATGTGCTCGCGTTCGGCTGGCGCATTGCTTTCATCTTCGGCGGCGTAATCGGACTGGTCTCGTACTGGCTGCGCACTTCGCTCGAAGAATCGAACGAGTATCAGCGGCTCAAGAGTCACAAGGTTAAGCGTCCGTTCAGGAAAGTGTTGACCGATTACCCGAAGCAGGTTGCGATCGGGGTCGGCGTGGCGGGGATTGTGAATGCATCGAACAGTCTCCTTTTCGTCGTGCTGCCGTCGTACCTGACGACCGTTCTGCACTACGCGCCTACGGCAGTCAGCGCCGGACAGAACCTCGGCATCGCGACGATGTCTGCGTCGCTGCTGTTATTCGCGTGGCTCGGCGATTCGGTGCCTTCGCGGCATTGGCATCGCATCGGTTCGCTTTTGATGCTGTTCGGCAGCTATCCGTTTTACCGTCTCGTGGCCGCGC
This sequence comes from Paraburkholderia sp. SIMBA_053, assembly GCF_046534895.1. Lineage (NCBI taxonomy): Bacteria > Pseudomonadati > Pseudomonadota > Betaproteobacteria > Burkholderiales > Burkholderiaceae > Paraburkholderia > Paraburkholderia sp. SIMBA_053. Next base: position 544,013 of record NZ_JAWRXU010000002.1, read on the forward strand.
ATGGCATTGATCCGCTGTTTGCGTTCGTGATCATCGGCATAGTCGGCGGTTTTGTGAACGGCGCGTACGCGTATCTGCTCGCCGATCTTTTTCCGACCAACGTGCGTTTCAGCGGCATCGCGCTGTCGCTCAACCTCGCGACCGTGCTCTTCACAGGCATTACGCCGCTGGTCGTCACGCAACTGCTGCATCACACCGGCGCATTGACCGCGCCTGGCATCTTCCTGACGGTCGTCGCGCTGATCGCGTTGATCGCAGGCAGTTTCGTCGGCCGCTTCGGCGGACAGATCGAACGCGTGGCGACCTGAGCGGGGGATCGGAACATGCATGCACAGCATCCGGACGCACTCCAGCTCTCACTTGTCGAAACACTGGGCGCGGGATTGCGTGTCGCTCGATGCGTCCGTTGCCGATGCACACGCCGGTGACTGGAGCGCCGCGCCGCGTGTCCGGCCACGAATGACCTTGTTTCCACGCACGCCCGCCGATGTTGCACGCGCATTGCGCGTGCTGGCGAAGCATCGACAACCGGTCGTCGTACAGGGCGGACTGACCGGACTGGCGGGCGGTGCGACGCCGCAGGCGGGTGAAGTCGCATTGTCGCTCGCGCGCGTCAATGCGATCGAATCGTTCGACAGGATCGGCGGAACGCTGACGGTGCAAGCCGGTGTGCCGCTCGAACAGTTGCAAACGTTCGTCGAAGCGGAAGGCTGGTTCTTTCCACTCGATCTCGGTGCCCGCGGCACGTGTCAGATCGGCGGGAACGCGGCGACGAATGCGGGCGGCAATCGCGTAATCCGCTTCGGCACGATGCGCGATCGGATTCTCGGACTGGAAGTTGCATTGCCCGACGGCACGGTGCTGTCGATGATGAACCGGGTGACGAAGAACACCACAGGTATCGATCTGAAGCAGCTTTTTATCGGTTCCGAAGGCTCGCTCGGCGTGATCACGCGCCTCGTGCTCAAGCTGGAGCCGAAGCCTTCAGCGGCGAATACGGCGTTGTGCGCGGTCGCGTCGTTCGAAGACGCGACGCGTCTGCTCAAGTACCTGCGCGCGCGGCTCGCGAGTCTCTCCTCGTTCGAACTGATGTGGCAGGACTTCATGAGCGCGGCGATGCACATTGCTCATTTGAAGGCACCGTTCGACGAGCGGTTTCCCGTGTATGTGCTGGTTGAAACGCTGGGCGAATCCTACGATGACGACAGGCTCGCGCTTGAACAGTCGCTCGAACGGATGCTCGAAGAAGGCGTCGTTCAGGACGTGATCATTGCGCAGACCATCGAGCACGCGAAGCAGTTGTGGGCATACCGCGAGACGGTCGGCGAATTGCTGTCGAAGCTCAAACCTCATGCGGCGTTCGACATCGGGATACCGATGGACAGAATGGAGCGCTTTGTCGACGATGCACGCTCGTCTTTGAGCGAACGCTTCCCGCAGCAGACGCATTTGTTCTTTGGCCATCTCGGCGATGGAAACCTGCATCTGCTTTCCGGCCCGTATGCGGACGCCTCAAACCTGCTGGAAGTCGAAGAGCTGATCTATGCCGCCGTTAGCGAGGCCGAAGGCTGTATTTCTGCCGAACATGGCATCGGGGTGATTAAAGAGCCGTTCCTGCATTACAGCCGCTCGGAACCGGAAATCGAACTGATGAACAAACTCAAGGCGCTGCTCGACCCCACGGGAATGCTCAACGCGGGCCGTGTTTTCAAGCAACGTGCAGCGTGCACGTAACGCCATGAGACAGGGCTATTCCACGGTTCTTTTTTAGTCGATTGCCGTCACGCGATCAGTTCGCTACTTCTCGTTCCTTGAACCACCACGGTTCTTGGGTTCAACAGCGAGATGTCGGCCGCGCGTAGCCTTTTCAGTATGGCGAACAGCAGTTCTCGCCACCGCAGGGGTTTCCGAACCGGTGGCCGCGGCGGGCATCGCACCCAGGACCTCGAGCTGCGCATGTGTTCTCGCGAGATCGGGCTGCAGAGAGCTTGCTATCAATCTGTCGACATCGTCGGCTGCACGGCGGCTCAGTGCGTCCAGTTCGAATAGCTGGGCGTCGCTGGTTGCCGCAGATGCACGCTGCCTGATCAGAAGAGAGTAAGACACGGCCTGGCGGTTCCTCAAAAACATTGCTGGCTTTGGAGCGGCGCCGGCAGCGGACGCCGGGCGATCTTCTCTGCCTCCGCGCGTTTCAGGCCGAACGCCTGCAGGACGATGGCCGCCGTGCTTTCTGCGAGCTTCTCCTGTTTCGATCGAAGCGTTTTGCGCATACGAACCACACGTTTCGACGACGCGGCGGAATTGAGTTCGACGGCCACCCCTGCGAGCACTGTGCCGATGACGGAAATCACGCACATCAACTCGTCGGCCACCACGAAGCGTTGCTCGGAAATGCCTCTCTCCGTATCGCGCAGGAGTCGCAGGCCGAGCCCTCGGCTGAGCGCGCGCATAGACAGGCCTTCGCGTATCAGGAGTTCTCCCCAGACCGGCTCACGGCAAGCGCGCAAAAGCGTATGACGAATCGACACCGCGATCACTTCCGCGGGGTCCGACAAGCCGCTTGCAAGTCGATCCAGCGTATTGGCGAATTCCTCGAACAGCCATTCGACCAGCGCGGTGAAGATGCCTTCCTTCGAGTCGAAGTGGTTGTAGAAGGAGCCGAATCCCACATCGGCTGCGTCTGTGATTTCGCTGATCGTCACACCGTCCATTCCATTTTTCGCGATCAGTCCGAACGCGGCGTCGAGCAGACGGGCGCGGGTTTCGCTCTTGCGCCGGGCAAGACGCGGCGAATCTCCGGCGAGCGGCTCGCGCGCCGGAATCGGGGCCATGACTGCGTGTCGGCGGCTCACGCGCGGGTTGGAGCCATCAGACATTGTTGCCTCCTCGGTCATTGTCTGTTCCGATTTTAGATTTAAACGTCATAGTTGACAATATCATCAGTAATGGGTCTAATCTCATCCGTGCGGCTGACATGCGGAAACGTGGGCTAGCAGGACTGAACGAGCAGGGTGGATACAGCGGCGGCGTCTCAGGCGTTGACGGACACCAGGCCGGAATCCGCAGATGCCGTGCAGAGCAACGCGTGCGCGTACGCAATCGCGCGGCTCCGTCAATGCTGATCTGCAACACACATGTGTTGCGTGCCAGGTTCGATAGGCGGCCAGAAACCGGAGCCATCGTTTGCCGCGGCGCTCGAGAGGATCAGTAGCGCATCAGAGGGCTTTCCTGTTTTCGCGCCAATGGCAACGCGTGCTTCCGGGCACGGCGGCCTTTCATCAGCGCGGACGACTTTTCTACCTGGACTCACCACCTGTCTTGTGAACATCGTGAAACATTCCGTTCCTGTCGCGCTGAAGCGGGCGCGTTCGTTGTTACCTTCCATCATCCGGTCGACGCATCGGGCGCCCGTCATCCTCATGGCGTGCAGCGCAATCCTCCTTTCCGCATGTCACCAACGCGAGGTCGTGGCGCCCGAGGCCAAGCCGGTCGTTGCACGTGTGGTTCGCCCCGACGGACGCATCCCGGGCGAGTCGCTGCCCGCGCAGGTAGATGCGCGCTATTCCACGACGCTTTCGTTTCGCGTCGGCGGCAAGATCACTGAGCGGCGAGTGCGTATCGGCGATACCGTCAAGGCGGGACAGACGGTGGCGCTGCTCGACCCAACCGATCTGCAGAACAACCTTGTCAGCGCGCGAGCGCAGCTCGACGCCGCAGAACATCGCCTCGTGTTTGCCAAACAGCAGCTCGACCGCGACGAGGCGCAGGCGCACGCGAACCTGATTGCGTCCGCACAGCTCGAACAGACCCAGGACGCCTACGCGACCGCGCTGGCGCAGCGCAATTCCTCGCTGGCGCAGATGGCGCTCGCCTCCGATCACCTGCGCTATGCAACGCTTGCCGCGGATCACGACGGCGTGGTGACTTCCGAAGATGCCAACACCGGGCAGAACGTTCAGGCCACGCAGGCCGTGTATCACATCGACTGGACGGGTGATGTGGATATCGTCTGCGATGCCCCGGAGCGCGTGGTCAACTCGCTGAAGGCCGGCAGCAAGGCGCGTGTGACGCTGCCCGCGTTGCCGGGCAAGTCGTTCGAAGCAAGCGTGCGCGAATTGTCGGCCGCCGCCGATCAGGAAAGCCGCACCTGGCGGGTCAAGCTGACGCTCGCGGCAGCGAGCCCGGAAGTGCGCCTTGGCATGACGGCCAACGTCGCGTTCGATTCGGTTCAGGGCAACGTAGCCGGACAGGCCTTCACGGTGCCGGTGACTGCGCTTTTCCATCGTGGCGAGAATCCCGCGGTGTGGGTCGTGCGTAGCGGAAGCGACACGCTCGAGTTGCGCCCGGTCACGATCCAGCGATACGAAGAACGTACGGTGTCGATCGGTTCGGGCCTGCATGACGGCGACCGCGTGATCCTGCAAGGCGTGCACGCCGTGAGTTCGGGACAGCATGTGCAAGTCGTGCCGCCGCTGCATCCGGAGGACTTCCCGTTATGAACGCACGCGACCATGAGAACGGGCCGGACATGCCGCCCGTGAATGCTTCCGACAAAGACACGGCCGACACAGGCGGTTTCAATCTCTCCTCCTGGGCACTGCGTCACCAGCAGCTCGTGATCTTCCTGATCGGACTGGCGACGCTCTTCGGCGTGATCGGCTATACGCGCCTCGCGCAATCGGAAGATCCGCCATTCACGTTTCGCACGATGGTCATTCAGACCTACTGGCCGGGCGCGACCGCGCGCGAAGTGCAGGAGCAGATCACGGATCGCATCGGCCGCCAGTTGCAGGCGGCGCCGTATGTGGACAACATCAAGAGCTACTCGCGCCCCGGCGAGTCGATGATTTTCTTCGCGATGAAGGACTCGGCGCCCGTCAAGGAAGTGCCCGAGACCTGGTACCAGGTTCGCAAGAAGGTGGGCGATATCCGGGCAACGCTGCCGAAGGGTACGGTCGGGCCATTCTTTAACGACGAGTTCGGCGACGTCTACACCAACATCTACGCGCTCGAGGGCGACGGCTTCACGCCCGCGCAGCTGCACGACTACGCCGACAAGCTGCGCACGGTGCTGCTGCGCGTGCCCGGCGTGGCGAAGGTGGACTACTTCGGCGATCCCGACCAGCACATTTTCGTCGAGGTCTCGAATGCGCAGCTCACGCGGCTTTCGATCACGCCGCAGCAGCTGGCTCAAGCCATCGACGCGCAGAATACCGTCGCGCCCGTCGGCACGGTCACCACGGCTGATGACCGCGTGTTCGTGCGGCCAAGCGGCGCGATCAAGGACGAGCAGGCGTTGGCGGACGTGCTAATCACGATCAACAAGCGCACGTTCCGGCTCGGCGACATCGCCACCATCAGGCGCGGCTATGACGATCCGCCCGTGACGCAGATGCGCGTCGGCGGACAGGCGGTGCTCGGCATTGGCGTGACGATGCAAAAGGGCGGCGACGTCATCGACTTGGGCAAGGCGCTCGACGCAAAGGCGTCCGAACTGCAGGCCACGCTGCCCGCGGGTCTGAAGCTCGCCCCCGTTTCGAGCATGCCGCATGCGGTCAAGCACTCGGTCGACGAGTTCGTGCGCTCGGTCGGCGAGGCTGTGGCGATCGTGCTCGTCGTGAGTCTCGTTTCGCTCGGCCTGCGAACGGGCATGGTGGTCGTGATCACCATTCCGATCGTGCTCGCGGTGACGGCGCTGTGCATGCATCTGTTCGGTATCGGCCTCGACAAGGTGTCGCTCGGCACGCTCGTGCTCGCGCTCGGCCTGCTCGTCGACGACGCGATCATCGCGGTCGAAATGATGGCGGTGAAACTGGAGCAGGGCTGGAGCCGAACGCGCGCTGCGGCGTTTGCCTACACCAGCACCGCATTTCCGATGCTGACCGGCACGCTCGTGACCGTCTGCGGTTTCCTGCCGATCGCACTCGCGAAATCGAGCACGGGCGAGTACACGCGCTCCATTTTCGAAGTGTCGGCAATCGCGCTCGTCGTTTCGTGGTTCGCGGCCGTCGTGCTGGTGCCGCTGCTGGGTTTTCACATGTTGCCGGAGCGCAAGGGTCATGCGGGCAGCGGTCATGGACACCAGCACGGGCACGAGCACGAGCACGATGTCTACAACACGGGCTTCTACAAGCGTCTGGCAGGCTGGGTGACGTGGTGCATCGAGCGGCGCTGGGTCGTGCTCGGGGTGACCGCCGTGCTGTTTGCGATCGCCATGGGCGCGTTCACGCGCGTGCCGCAGCAGTTTTTCCCGAACTCCGAACGGCCTGAGCTGCTCGTGGACCTGAGGTTGCCCGAAGGCGCTTCGTTCGAGGCAACGCTGCGTGAGGCGAAGCGCCTCGAGAAAGTGCTCGACGGCAAGGCGGAGATCCAGCATTTCGTCGACTTCGTCGGCACGGGCGCGCCGCGCTTCTATCTGCCGCTCGACCAGCAGCTTCAGCAGCCGAACTTCGCGCAATTCGTGATTACGGCCAGGGACGTCGAGACGCGTGAGGAGCTGATGCATTGGCTCGACGCGAAACTCGAGAAAGACTTCTCCGGAGTTCGTACCCGTGTTGCACGACTTGAGAACGGGCCGCCCGTGGGCTTCCCGATCAAGTTCCGCGTGAGCGGCGACGACATCGCGACGGTGCGCTCGCTCGCCGAGACGGTCGCGGAGAAGGTCCGTGGCGACTCGCGCACGCGCAACGTCCAGTTCGACTGGGACGAACCGGCCGAACGCTCCATCTCGTTCGAGATCGACCAGAACAGGGCGCGCCAGTTGGGCGTCAGTTCGGAAGACGTATCGAGCTTTCTCGCCATGACGCTATCGGGATATACGGTCACGCAGTATCGCGAACGCGACAAGCTTATCAACGTGGATCTGCGCGCGCCGAAGAGCGAGCGCGTCGATCCGGCAAAGCTCACGAGCCTCGCGATTCCGACACCGAATGGCCCAGTGCCGCTCGGCTCGCTTGGACATGTACGCGATACGCTCGAGTACGGCGTGATCTGGGAACGCGACCGGCAGCCGACCATTACGGTGCAGGCCGATGTACGCGGCGACGCACAGGGCATCGACGTCACGCGCGCCATCGACCACGCACTGACCTCGGTGCGCGCCACGCTGCCTGTCGGCTATCGGATCGACGTGGGCGGTGCGGTCGAAGAAAGCGTGAAGGGGCAAACGTCGATCAATGCGGAAATGCCGCTGATGATCATTGCGGTGCTCACGCTGCTGATGATTCAGCTCAAGAACTTTGCGCGCACGTTCATCGTGGTGCTGACGGCGCCGCTGGGTCTGATCGGCGTGGTGACTGCGCTGCTGCTGTTCGGCAAGCCATTCGGATTCGTCGCGCTGCTCGGCGTGATCGCGATGTTCGGCATCATCATGCGCAACTCGGTGATCCTGGTCGATCAGATCGATCAGGACATCGCGGCGGGGCATGCGCGCTTCGACGCCATCATCGGCGCAACGGTGCGGCGCTTCAGGCCGATCATGCTGACGGCGGCCGCCGCCGTGCTCGCGCTGATTCCGCTGCTTCGCTCGGGCTTCTTCGGACCCATGGCAACCGCGCTGATGGGCGGCATCACGATCGCCACGGTGCTGACCGTGTTCTTTCTGCCGGCGCTGTACGCGACGTGCTTCAGGGTCCGCCATGACGAGCGCGGCACGCAACCGGTCGTCGTCGAGCATACGGAGGTTTGATCATGAGCTTCAACCACAGGACATTGGTGCTGGCGGTGGCTGCGGCACTCGCTGTGAGCGCGTGCTCGTTCGGGCCGGGCGGCGAGCCGCCGGCCATGCCTTCGCCCGAGCATTACGGCGCGCAGGCGCAGCCTTCGAAGACAGTGGCGGCGGCCGGCGTTACGCAGACCTTCGAGGTAGGCGCGACCTCGGCGCCGCAATGGTGGCGCCTTTATCGCTCCGATGCGCTCGACGCTCTCGTCGACGAGGGCTTGCGCAACAGTCCTACGCTCGCGTCGGCACAGCGCACGCTCGCGTCGGCGCAACAGCAACTGCGGGCGCAGATCGGCGAAACGACGCTTCCGTCGATCGACGGTGTCGCACAGGTCCAGCGCGCCCGGTCACCGGTCGTGCCCGGACTGGGTCCCGAGCAGGTGCAATACAACTTCTTTGCAGGTCAGCTTGCGGCGCACTACACGTTCGATTTGTTCGGCCAGACGCGTTACATGAACTCGGCAAGCGCGGCTCGCGTGAACGTACAGGCGTATGAGCTGGAAGCGTCGCGGCGTGCGCTGGCCGCGAACATCGTGGGTACTTCGATCAATGTCGCGGCGCTCGACCGGCAGATCGCGCTCACCGAACGGCTCGTTGCCGTATCCAACGACACGGCAAGCGACGACCAGCAGCGCTATGCGCTCGGCTCGGTCTCGCGCGTGCAGGCGCTTGGGTCGAAACAGGATGCCGCGTCGGTCGCGGCGACTTTGCCGGCGCTGCGTCAGCAGCGAGCGTCTGCGATTCATGCACTCGCTGTGCTGCTCGGCCGTACGCCCGACAACCCGCCGAGCGTGCCGGCACTCGACACCTTGTCACTGCCCGAGCATGTGCCCGTCGCTGTCCCGTCGGACCTGCTGCGTGCGCGTCCTGACATTCAGGCCGCCGACGCCGCCGTCAAGGCTGCAGCCGCCGATGTCGGCTCTGCAACGGCGCAGATGTTCCCGAGCCTGTCGCTGACTGCCTCGATGGGCCGCGGCGGCTTCAGCTGGCCGGCGCTGCTTTCGGGCACAGGCGGCCTATGGGCAATCGGCGCCAGCCTGTCGCAGCCGATCTTCCATGGCGGCGCGCTCGTTGCACAGCGCCGCGCGTCGATCGATGCCTACGACGCCTCAGTGCTGCACTACAAGGCGACGGTGCTTTCCGCGTTCCAGGACGTGGCGAATTCGCTGGCCGCACTCGATAACGATGCGCAGACGCTGGCGTCGAACGAAGTAGCCGCTCAGGCCGCGCGCGCAGCATTCGACGACACCGCGTCGCGCCACCGGATGGGGTCGCTGCCTGCCACGGCGCAGTACGCGAGCGAAGCGCGCTATCTGAACGCACAAATGGGCGCGGTGCGGGCGGCCAGTCAGCGCATGAGCGACACGGCGGCGCTTTTCCAGGCGATGGGCGAGCTGCCAGTGAACCAGCAGACGGCGGCGTCGGGGCAATGACGAGTGAAAACGGGGAAGGCGGCGCTGGCATGTCCCCGTTTGTCCGATAGCGCTGCAACGATCGCTGACCGATTGGTCCCGCGCGGCGAGAAGCAAAGCAGCTCCGCGAGTCGAGTATCACGCTCTATGAGCGAGGTGCGAGCGGCACCGGGGGACATTCCGGCAGACATTCCGGCGGACATTCTGGGCGCGATGGCAAACGCACCCGGACCGCTCGCGTCAGTCATCCCTCTCACTACTCCTCTGCGGCCTCGTTCACGACGGGCAGCGGACGTGCCGCAATCTTTTCCGCCTCCGCGCGCTTCAGACCCAGCGTTTGCAGCAGCATGGCCGCCGTGCGCTCGGGAAAATGCTCGCCGCTGAAACCGAGTTCTGCGAGCACTGCCGGTGCGGTTGCGCCCGGTGCGGCAAAGTTCAGATCGGCTGCAATCACTGAGAGGACCGTGCCTCCCACTGCCAGAAACGCGACAAACGGATCTGCGACGATGAAACGCTTCGCAGCGATGCCGTTGCCGATGTCGCGCAGCAGTCGCTGGCCCAGCCCGCGGCTCACGACACGAGCGGAGAACCCTTCGCGAATCAGGAAACGTCCCCAAACCGGGTCGCGCCGTGCGCGCAGCACCGTATGGCGCACTGAGACCGAGACCACTTCGGCCGGATCGGAAATGCCGCCCGCGAGACGATCGAGCATGTCCGCAAATTCCTCGAACACGTTGTCGATCAGCGTCGCGTAGATCGCCTCTTTCGACTCGAAGTGGTTGTAAAACGAGCCGAAACCGACGTCTGCCGCCTCGGTGATCTCGTTGATCGCCACGCCCTCCATGCCTTTTTCGGCCATCAACCTGAGCGCCGCGTCCAGCAGCCGCGCGCGTGTCTCACGTTTGCGGCGCGCGCCGCGAGGCTCGCGTTCTTCGACGGCGGGCGCCGACGAGACCGGCGCCTTACGCGCCGGACGCTGGGCTGTCCGACGATTTGTCGTGTTCGTCATGTTCAATCCTGATCTGGTTATGTCCACAGTATAGATTCGAACGTCTACATTGACAAAACCATCAGCGATGAGTTTAATGTCATCAACGGCGCAACGGCCGGTCTAACGAAAACAGATGGAGTGACTGTGGAGACAGCAACCCGAAAGGGTGTCGCGCCGACCGGCCGGCACTACCTTATTCTTCCGCACATGGCGGCGTCGTCATGCGTCGTTCATGCCGTGGCGGCGAAATGCCCGCCAGCGGAGACAGCGATTGCCCGGCGACCCGTGAGCCGTCGCGTGACAGGTCTGTTCCGCTGCTGTCCAGGCACCTCTCAGATTCACGGTTCCGTCGGCAACCTCGGTGGGCGCCGACATCTTCCACCGTATGCGAGCGCTGCCGGTTCGCCGGCTTTCGAAGCCGCATTGGTCACTACGATCGCCTGATCACATCCCGCCATGAAAATCACTACCGCACAGCCTGCTCGTCACGCCAACCCGACGGCGAAAGCAACGGCATTGAGTTATCTGATGTTAGAGCGGCCAGACCTCGAGCAAGCCGAACGATTCCTCAACGACTTCGGGCTCCTAACCGTGTCGCGGGACGAAGCACTTCTGCTTCTTCGCGGTACCGGTGCTTCGCATTTCTGCTATGCGGTGCGCAAGGCGCAGAAAGTTCGCTTTGCCGGTTTCGGTTTGCAGGTCGGCAGCCTGGCGGAACTCGATGCATTGGCCAACCTGCCGGGCGCGTCCCAGGTGCAAGCGTCTGCGCTCGTGGGCGGCGGCTACGTCGTTCAGCTAACCGATCCGTCGGGTTTCCGAGTCGATGCGATATGGGGCCAGTCGCCAGCGGAGGCTTTGCCCCATCGGCAGCCGTTGCCTTTCAATTCCGTCGATGCGGCAGTTCGCATCAACGATACACAGCGGCCGCCGGAGCAGCCGCCGGAGGTCATCCGGCTCGGGCATGTCGTGCTCGAACTCGCCGACTATCAGGAAACCTGTGCGTGGTACACGCGCCACTTCGGCTTCATTCCGAGCGACGTGCAGGTGCTTCCCGACGGTTCGCCCGCAGTTGCATTCCTGCGGCTGGATCTCGGTGACGAGCCGGCCGATCATCACACGCTCGCGCTCGCACAGGGCTTCGTGGCGACCTACAGCCATAGTGCCTACGAAGTCGTAGACGCCGACGCGGTCGGTATGGGCCAACGCGTTCTGCGCGACAAAGGCTGGACGCACGCGTGGGGCATCGGCCGCCATATTCTCGGCAGCCAGATATTCGACTACTGGCAGGACCCGTGGGGCGACAAGCATGAGCACTACTGCGACGGCGATCTGTTCACGTCCGCCGCGCCAACGGGCATTCATGCCGTGAGCCGCGAGGCGATGGCTCAGTGGGGTCCCACGATGCCACGCAGTTTCACGAGGCCCCGATTCACTCCCGCGAGCATTGCCGCATTGATTTCGAATTTGCGACGCTGCCCAGATCTCACGCTGAGCAAGCTGAGGACGCTGGCCAGAATTTTCGCGTGACACCACACCTTTTATTTGAATCCGGAGATCGACCTATGCCAGTTCACGTTCTGCATTACCTGCATGAGGGCCGCGCACATTGGGGCGTCGCGGCCGATGGCGCTATTACGCCCATCCCCGGTGAGTTCAAGTCCACCGCGGAGTTCATCGAGGCCAATCCTGTTGAGCAGTTGCTGTACCTCGACGGCCAGAAGATCTCGGAGTCCGACGTGCAGTGGCTCTCGCCCGTTACGGCCGATCAGCAGTTCATCTGCCAGGGCGCCAATTACCGTCAGCATATGATCGAGTCCGGCTTGGACCCCGATGTGAAGAAGTTCAACATGATCTTCACGAAGGCGTCTAGCTGTATCGTTGCCGCCGATTCCCGGTTGGTAAAGCCCAAAGAGGTGCAGTTTCTCGACTACGAGATCGAACTCGGCCTTGTTCTCAAGCGCAACGTCACATGCCGCCAAACGGTTACCGACGAGAATCTCCACGACTTCGTCGCGGGCATCGTCATCGTGAATGACTATTCGGCGCGCGATATCCAGATTCCGCAAATGCAGTTCTATAAGGGCAAGAGCTACCGCACGTTTGGCCCTGTCGGTCCATACCTCTGTCTGCTTCAACAGCAGGACATTCCCAAGCTGAAGGAGCTCGAGCTGACGTTGACTGTCAACGGCGCGGTTCGCCAGAGCGACTCGACGGCGGGACTCGTCTACGGTCCGGCGGAGACTCTGAGTGAACTCTCGGGAGTGCATGACCTGTACGCAGGCGACCTGCTCGCGACCGGGACGCCGTCCGGCTGCGCGCTCGTCGTTCCATCGCCCGAGAAGCAGCGCGCCGCGGCGCAACTTCCAGAAGCGGAAAAGTGGCGCATGTTCCTCAAGATGCAGTCCGAGCGGCCGCAGTACCTGAGCATGGGAGACGTGGTGGAAGCGCGTATCGCCAGCCCCGACGGTTCGATCGACCTCGGGGTGCAGCGTAACCTGGTCGTCGCAGAGGCAGCATGAAAGGCGTCGCCAACCTACAGGACGTTCTTGCTATCGAAGCGCAAGGACAACCGGCCGATCTGCCGTCAAACACCTACGAGATGATCTGCCGGGGTGCCGCGAACGATCCATCGGCACCGGCGCTTTCGTATTTCGCGACTGCCGACGATTACGCGAACGCGAAGCACTGGACGTACAGCGAACTGCTGCGCGATATCACGCGCACGGCGAACATGCTGTCGCGCCTCGGCGTACAGCGCGGTACCGTCGTCGCCTATGTGCTGCCCAATTTGCCCGAGACGCATTGTGTGATCTGGGGCGGCGAGGCGGTGGGGATAGTCTGTGCGATCAACCCGATGCTCGAGGGCGAGGCGATCGGTCAATTGCTGAAGGCGTCGAGCGCTGCCGTGCTTGTCACGCTGGCACCGTTCCCAGGCACTGACGTCTGGCAGAAGGTGAAGCCGGTTCTGCATAAGGTGCCTTAGGTCAGGCATGTCGTGCTCGTCGATCTCGCCGGCGAATGCTCGCCGCAGCACGAACCTGTCGGCGAGAGTCGCGCCGTGGCCTCGCAGATTGAGTTCCACGATTTCGCGGCGGCAGTTGCGCGCGAGTCGGGCGAGGCGCTTTGCACCGCGCAGCAGATGAATGCGGACGACGTGTCCTCCTACTTTTGCACGGGCGGCACGACCGGCCTGCCCAAGATCGCGATGCGCCGACACGGCAACGAAGTGGCCAACGCGTGGAGCGCCGGCCGGTTCCTTGGGGAAAGCGTCGGACCCGGTAAGACGATTTTCTGCGGACTACCGCTCTTTCACGTCAACGCCGTGACGGTGACGGGTCTGCTGCCATTTTCGCGCGGCGCGCATGTCGTGCTCGGTACTGCACAGGGCTATCGGGGCGAGGGCGTCGTCAAGCGTTTCTGGGAAATCGTCGAGCACTACCGGATCAACTTTTTCAGCGGCGTGCCGACCCTCTATGGTTCATTGATGGAGGTTCCAGTCGAAGGCCGGGATATCGGTTCACTCGAATACGCACTATGCGGCGCCGCACCCATGCCAGTTGAGTTGCTCCGCGCATTTCAGGCTCGCACGGGAATAAGAATTCTCGAAGGTTACGGTCTCACTGAAGGCAGTTGCGTCAGCAGCGTCAACCCGCCGCTCGGCGAACGCCGGGCCGGCTCGATCGGTCTGCGTCTGCCCGGTCAGGCGATGAAAGCAGTGGTGGTCGACGAAGCCGGAAGCTACGTCCGGGACTGCGCTGCAGATGAAGTCGGACAGTTGCTGATCTCCGGCCCGAATGTATTCGTCGGCTATGCGAGAGCAGAACAGAACAGCGGCATCTGGATGGATACGGGAGACGGCGGCCGTTGGCTTAACACGGGCGACCTCGGCCGTTGTGACGCCGACGGTTACTTCTGGCTCACCGGCCGCAAGAAAGAGCTGATTATCCGGGGTGGACACAACATCGATCCCGCGGCAATCGAAGAACCGCTGCATCGTCATCCGGCGGTACGCCTCGCCGCCGCAGTGGGCCGCCCGGATACACACGCAGTCGAGCTGCCCGTCGCCTATGTTGAAATGAAGCGGGGCATGAGCGCAACAGAGGCGGATTTGTTCGATTTCCTGCGTGGCGAGATTCAGGAGCGCGCCGCGCTGCCGAAGGCGATCCGCATTGTCGACTCCATGCCGTTGACCGCTGTGGGCAAGATTTTCAAGCCCTCGCTCAAACGGCGCGAGACGGTAGACGCAGTTGATTGCGCTCTTGCAGCGGTCGGCATCGAAGGCGCCAGCATTAGCGTCGTTGAAGACGCAACAACGGGTCTTGCGCTGCGCGTTGAACTGCCCGATCTCGCGCTGGAGGCTTTGGCCGCCTCGGCACTCGCACGCTTTCCGTTCGCCATTTCGTTTTCTTGTGTGCGCCAGCAGCAGGAGCAATGAAGCCGCCATAGCAGGGACGCGACGATAGGGTATCGCCGCAAGCAAGGACGTTTGCGTGCATTGCCTTTTCATCGCACGTGCAACGACTCAATTAATTTAGTACGACTATTAAAAAGTTAGAAGAATGCCTCACTAATGGCATGGACAAGCCCAATTCGTAACAGTTGCGGCAACTGGAGACAGGAGAAAACAATGATGAAGCAGAGGAGAACCGGCATTGCCGGAGCGGTGGCGTGCGTCTGCGGGATCGCGCTGACTGATGCGGCCCACGCGCAGAGCGCAGGCAGCTTGACGCTGTCGCTCGGATGGTTGCATGTGGCGCCACAAGGCCACGCAACGCCGCTCACGGTCGAGAGCGTCGGCGGGCAGCCAGTGAATCAGACGCTCACAGGCACGGGGGCGCATGCGTCGTCGTCGGATACCGTGGGGATCACAACCGAATACTACGTGACGGACAACATCGGCGTTGCGGCGCTTCTGGGTTTTCCTGTGAAGGTCGATCTGATTGGGGAAGGGACGCTCGCGAAGTACGGCAATCTCGGCACGACGAAGCCCATGCCGCCGGCGATTGAACTTCGCTATCACCTGTTTTCGGCCGGCTCGGCGTTCCGGCCATTCGTAGGGCTCGGCGTGAACTATACGTGGTTCACACAGGTACGGGCTACTAACAAAGCGTTCGTCGAAGGAAGCTTTGGGCCCGGCGGATCGGCGCACGCAACGCTTAGTTCGTCGTGGAATCCGGTATTCGAGCTGGGCGCAAGTTACGCGCTCACAAAGCACTGGTCTGTTGGAAGCAATGTCAACTACATGCCGGTCAGGACCAACCTGACCTTGCACGGGCAGACCGCCACGGGAACCCAGGTCGTGTCGAAATCCACGCTCAGGCTGGATCCCGTCAGCGTTTTCGTGAACGTGGCGTACACGTTCTAGCGCAAGTCCGCCCGCTGCGCTTCCAACACAAAGCTCACATAGGATCGAATGATGAAACGACAGGTCCTCAAGACCATTCTTTTTGCGCTGCCCAAAGTTCTCGAACTGACGGCGCGCCGCTTTCCGGCTTATCGACATCGTTTGAAAGAGCACGACCTGGTCGCCTCGATCGGACTGATGGATGAAAGCATGGGGCGCGCAATCCAGATAAAGAACGGGCGAGTCCGTTCTCTCGCTGACACGCGCCGAAAGCCGGACGTACGCATCGCATTCAAGGATGTCGCCACCGCGCTCAAATTCCTCTCTCCACGTCCCGATCAGGCCGAGATCGTGCATGCGGCGAAGAATTTCAAGGTCGTGACGGAAGGCGACGACGAACTGCTGGTCTGGCTCATGCAAACACTGAGCATGATGCAAACCGTCAGCCTGCCGATGGGTACGCCGATGCGCGATGGCACGCGGCGCTATGCGACCTGCACGAATGGCGGGCCGTTGTTCGTCTATGTTAAGGATGGCCGCATCGTCCGGGTCACGCCGATAGACCTGGATCGCTCCGATGCGGCAAGCTGGGAGATCGAGGCGCGCGGACGCCGTTTCAGCCCGCCACGACGAGGCATGGTCGCGCCGCATGCATTGGCGATCAAGTCACTCGTCTACTCGGACAAGCGCATTCTTCACCCGATGAAGCGGGTCGACTTCGACCCTGATGGTGAACGCAATCCCCAAAACCGTGGCACGTCCGGCTATGTGCCGATCAGTTGGGACGAGGCTCTCGACATCGTCTCGCGGGAGATCAACCGGCAAAAGCGCGTTCACGGTCCCGGTTCGATCACGTTTCCGATGTCTTCCCATCACCAATGGGGCAATGTCGGCTACTACCTGAGCGCGCTGACCCGGTTTGCGAACCTGATCGGGTTCACCCGCGTGGCCGCGAATCCGGACAGTTGGGAGGGATGGTATTGGGGGGCGATGCATCACTTCGGCAACTCGATGCGGGTCGGCGTGCCGTCCGGCTACGGCGGTGTCGAAGATTGCCTGAAGGAAGCGGAAATGATCGTGTTCTGGTCATGCGATCCGGAGAGCACCAATGGCGCATATGCCGGGTTCGAAGGAACGGCGAGGCGCCTGTGGGCGAAGGAGCTTGGTATCGAGTTCGTGCATATCGATCCGCACTGCAATCCGACCGCCCAACTGTTCGGCGGACGGTGGATTCCCGTGCGACCGCAAACCGATGCGGCGTTGGCTACTGCCATCATGCACGTATGGGCCGTGGAAGGCTTATATGACGAAGAGTACATTGCCACGCGCACGACCGGCTTCGACGAATGGCGTGCCTATCTGCTCGGCGAATCCGACGGTATGCCGAAGACGCCGGAATGGCAGGAGCCGGAAACCGGCGTTCCTGCAAAAGACGTTCGCGCGCTCGCGCGGCGGTGGGGGAACAGGAAGGTCTATCTCGCCGTCGGCATGACAGGGGCGGGATTTGGCGGTGCCGCACGCGGCGCCACGGGCGCGCAATGGGCGCGCTGCATGGTCATGATGATGGCGATGCAAGGCTGGGGCAAGCCGGGCGTCAATTTCGGCTGCCTGGAGATCGGGGTCCCGCACGATCTGCAGTTCTATTTTCCTGGCTATGCCGACGGCGGCATGTCCGGCGACCTCGCCTGGACCGCGAACGCGGTGAACAACTACCAGCGCATGCCGCACATTCTCACCATGAATCCGGTCAAGCAGATGGTGCCCCGCCAGCAACTGCCCGACGCGATCATCAACGGCCATGCGACCGGATACCTATGGGACGGCATCTCTCAGGAAGCGCAATTTGCGCCGTTCAGTTACCCGATGCCCGGTTACTCGCCCATCCACATGATCTACCGATATGGCGGCTCTGCCTTCAGCACGGTGACCCGATCCGGACGCTGGGCCGAGGCTTACCGGCACCCGAGCATCGAGTTCGTGGTGAACCAGTCGATCTGGATGGAAGGCGAGGCGCAGTTCTCCGACATCATCCTGCCCGCGTGCACGTCGCTCGAGCGATGGGACATCGGCGAATGGTCGAATTCCGGCGGCTACGCACATCATGGTTTCAGCACGGTCAATCATCGCATCATGACCATGCAGCACAAATGCATCGAGCCACTGGGCGAGTCGCGCTCCGACTACGACATCTTCACTGCCATCTTGAGCCGGCTCGGCCTCGGCGGCGTCTTCACCGAGGGATGCAGCGAACTCGACTGGGTCAAGCGCGTGTTCGAATCGTCGGATTTACCCGATCACGTTTCGTGGCGAGATTTCTGCCGCAAAGGCTATTTCGTCGTGCCACCCGAGAAAGCGGAATTACGTCAGCCGCCGGATATGCGCTGGTTCGCGCAGGGGCGTCGCAAGGACTTGCAGGAACCGCATCCGCTGCCGTCGCAGCATGCCGAAAGATTCGGCATGGGACTGCAAACGCCGAGCGGAAAGTTCGAGTTCATTCCCGAACTGCTCAAGCGCCATACCGCGGACAACCCTGAGCGGCCGCCGCTGAACCGCTATATCCCGTCGTGGGAAGGACTGCGCTCGGACCTGGCTCACCGGTACCCATTGCAGCTGATCGCCACGCACAGCCGTTACAGCTTTCATACGCATTGTGACGGCAAGAATTCATCCATCAACAGTGTCGAGGATCATCGCGCGCTCATCGGCGGTCACCGTTTCTGGCTCCTCAGGTTGAGCGCGGCCGATGCGGCGATGCGATGCATCGGTCATCGCGATCTCGTAAAGGTCTACAACGACCGCGGAGCCGTGATCTGCGCGGCCGACGTTTCGCCGCTGGTCGCCGCAGGGGTCGTCAAGTCATATGAGGCGAGCGCCGAGTTTCAATTGATCGAGGTCGACGGCGAGCGCGTCGAAATTGGTGGCTGCATGAATATGCTGACACCCGACCGGCCCCAAACGGCAGGAACGAGCAGCATGAGCCCGAATTCATGCCTCGTACAGGTCGAAAAATGGCGAGGCGCCGAAGCGTTTCTGCTCGCCCGCGCAGCATGAGGAGCACAGCGTGAAAAAATGGAATCTGATTATCAAGGTCGGACATTGCGAGAACTGCCAGAACTGCGTCATCGCCGCGCGCGACGAGCACGTCGGCAACGACTTCCCCGGTTACGCCGCGCCCGCTGCGGCCGGCGCCGCGAGCCCCATCAGGATCTTGCGCCGTGTGCAGGGCCGCTCGCACATGGTCGACACGACCTACCTGCCCGTGATGTGCAATCACTGCGACGACGCGCCATGCGTGCGAGCGGGTGACGGCGCCGTTCGCAAACGTGCCGACGGCATCGTCATCATCGATCCGGACAAGGCGCGCGGGCGGAAAGATATCGTTAAGTCTTGCCCTTACAAGGCGATTGTGTGGAACGAGGAACTGCAACTGCCGCAGACGTGGATCTTCGACGCCCACCTGCTCGACGGGGGTTGGCAGCGTCCCAGATGTGAACAGTCATGCCCGACTGGCGTGTTCGAAACGGTCAAGCTGGACGACGCAAAGATGGCGGAAAAAGCGAGGCAGGAAGGGCTGAAGGTCTTGCAACCGCGTCTCGGCACGAAACCTCGGGTCTGGTACAGCGGCCTTGAGCGCTGGGAAAGCTGCTTTATCGGTGGAAGCGTGAGTGCCGAGGTGAA
The DNA here is from genome assembly GCF_046534895.1 of Paraburkholderia sp. SIMBA_053. Classification (NCBI taxonomy): domain Bacteria; kingdom Pseudomonadati; phylum Pseudomonadota; class Betaproteobacteria; order Burkholderiales; family Burkholderiaceae; genus Paraburkholderia; species Paraburkholderia sp. SIMBA_053. The sequence continues at coordinate 563,158 of NZ_JAWRXU010000002.1, forward strand.
AGGCATCGTCGAGTGTGTGGCCGATGCAGTGGTTGTGTTGTACGCGCGTGGCGAGAAGATTGCCGAAACGGTGTCGGACGCGTTCGGCGATTTCCGGTTCCTGGGCCTCGCAAAGGACAGCGGCCTCTACCGGGTGCAGATAGTTCACGCGCTCGGCAAGGCGTCGCGTGAATGTGAACTGGGCGAAAGCGTCTACCTCGGCGACGTCAACGTCGCGCAGCCGGCGACCGCAGCCGAGCCCGCGTAACGTCAGGATGAACGTGCTTGCCGGAACGGTTCGCTATTTCCATTCCTGTTTTGTAAATTGACAATATAATCAGTAGTGATTTATATATACAAACATGACCGGTGCGCCGCTCGGTGCACCTGTAGAGCTGTCGAGCAACCCGCCATCTGACACGTTCGCTGAGGCTCGGCGAGTCCAGACGGCAACGTCACCGGTGAGCTATGCGATGAAGCACGAACGCCTGACGCGCGCGCGGAGGAAACAGCAGACGCGAGAGCGTCTGTTCGAGGCTGCGCGGAGCGTTTTCCTTGAAAAGGGTTTGGCCGCGACGAGCGTAGAGGACATCGTCAAGGCGGCGGGTTATACGCGCGGCGCCGTCTACTCCAATTTCCATTGCAAAGAGGAGCTACTTCTAGAACTGCTCCGGCGCGATGTCGACGAGGCAAGTGCGCGTCTGCAGTCCATGGTCGCGGAGCGGGGCGACGATATGAGCTCGCGCGCGATCGCGTATTACAGCCGCTGCTTTTTGCCAAGCGACTCCTTTCCGCTTTGGCTGGAGGCGCATCTCATTGCGCGCCGCGACAGCGCATTCCGCGAGCGCGTGAATGCGCTCCGCCACGAACAACTGGAAGAAGTCAGCGCCTATTTGCGAGCGAATGTCATGCATGGTGGCTGCGAGCTGCCTTTGCCGCAGGACGCCGTCGCGTTGACGCTGATGGGCCTGTGCAATGGCTTGCACTTCTTGAAGATATGCACGCCGCAGGCAGTCGGCAAAGAGGCGATTCAATCCCAGGTCGGCGAGCTTATTTCAGATGCGCTGCGGCAACTGTCACCGGAAAAACGTCAGGACGTGAAGTGCACCGGCGTAACAGCGTCGTGCGTCTGAGCCATTGAGCGTGGCCGATCGTCTGTATTAACGAGCGTATATCGGGGTAGGGCAACAATCTTCGGCGTCAGTTGAGCGCAACGAATCTATAGACGACAAAAAACCCCGTAAGACGTTGACCTTACGGGGTTTCTCGAACTACTGCGGCTTGCGCCGGAACAACTGTGGTGCCCAGGAGAGGACTCGAACCTCCACGGTGTTGCCACCGCTAGGACCTGAACCTAGTGCGTCTACCAATTCCGCCACCTGGGCACGTCTTCAAGCTAGAACGCTATTTTAGCGGGCTGATGCAGCGTGTCAATCCCCGCTATAAACAAACTTCGCTTTTACAACTACGAGCAATGCATTGAATGCCGGCGACCGGCAATCAGACTGCATGACCATCGAACCAAACGCTTTGCACAAAACGCTTTGCACAAAACGCTTTGCACAAAAACTAAAGCCGCCCATACAACATGGCGGCTTTAGTTTTGAATCCTGGTGCCCAAGAGAGGACTCGAACCTCCACAGTGTTGCCACCGCTAGGACCTGAACCTAGTGCGTCTACCAATTTCGCCACCTGGGCAGGTGATGAACAGCAAAGACCGCCATTATAGCGGTAGGTTGGAGCCTGTCAAGCGTTTCTCAAAACTTGCTTAAACAACCCGCCGACGACGCTGCGCGGGCTTCCTGGCGACTATTGACGGCCCGCGTGGCGCGCCGCACGGGTGTTAGAATGCCTCGCAGTAGTTCGTTGGCACGGTGCACAAGCCCGTCGGACTCAGCCTTGAACGAGCCGGACCCGAGACAGTCTTTTTAGTGCAACGGCAGGCGCGGATCATGCGCGCTGCAAACGCTTCTTAAGCCGAGCCACATCGCCGACCGACGTCCATGCAACGAGAAAAAATCATCGACAAGCCCTTGAGCAAATTTCCGTATCCGATTCCGAGCCGCGAGGAAATCCTCGGCGTCCTGCGTACGAGCGAAGCGCCGCTCGCCGCCAACGACATCGCCGAAGCCTTGTCGATCAAGCGCCAGGAGCGCGAGGGATTCTTCAAGCGCCTCGGCGCGATGGAGCGCGACGGCCAGATCCGGCTCGATCAGCGCAATTTGTATCAACTGACTCATCCGTCGAACTTCGTCGCAGGGCGCGTTCAAGGCCATCGCGACGGCTACGGCTTCCTGATTCGCGACGACGGCCAGGACGACCTGTTCCTGCCCACCGCCGAAATGCAGAAGGTCATGCACAACGACCGCGTGCTCGCGCGCATCGTCGGCTATGACCGGCGTGGCCGGCCGGAAGGGCATATCGTCGAAGTCACCGACCGTGCGAACAAGCGCGTGATCGGGCGCCTGCTGAATGAGAACGGCGCGCTGATCGTCGCGCCCGAAGACAAGCGCATTGGCCACGACATCCTGATCACGCAGAACACCAAGAAGGCCAAGGTCGGTCAGGTGGTGGTCGTTGAGCTGACCGATTTTCCGAGTCGTCATTCGCAGCCGCTCGGCCGCGTGGCCGAAGTGCTCGGCGATATCGACGACCCCGGCATGGAAATCGAAATCGCCGTGCGCAAGTACGGCGTGCCGCACGAGTTCAGCCCCGACGCGCTTGCCGAAGCCTCGAAACTTCCCGATGAAGTCCGACCGGCCGACGTGCGTCACCGCGTCGACCTGCGCGACGTGCCGCTCGTCACGATCGACGGCGAAGACGCGCGCGACTTCGACGACGCCGTCTATTGCGAGCCGGTCAAGGTAGGCCGCGGCGATGGTTTCCGCCTGATCGTCGCGATCGCGGACGTGTCGCACTACGTGCATCCGAAGAGCGGGCTCGACGCGGACGCGATCGAACGCAGCACCTCCGTTTATTTCCCGCGCCGCGTCATTCCCATGCTGCCGGAAAAACTGTCGAACGGTTTGTGCTCGCTGAATCCGAGCGTCGACCGTTGCGTGCTGGTGTGCGACATGATCGTCACCGCGCGCGGCGAAGTGAAGGCGTATCAGTTCTATCCCGGCGTGATGCATTCGGCCGCGCGTCTGACTTATACCGAAGTCGCCGCGGTGCTGAAGAACACCAAGGGTCCGGAAGCCGCGCGCCGCGCCGCACTGCTGCCGCAACTGCAGAACCTGTACGGCGTCTACAAGTCGCTATTCGCCGCGCGCCAGAAGCGCGGCGCGATCGACTTCGACACGACCGAGACGTACATCGTCTGCAATGCGCAGGGCAAGATCGAACAGATCGTGCCGCGCACCCGCAACGACGCGCATAAGCTGATCGAGGAATGCATGCTGGCCGCGAACGTCTGCGCCGCCGACTTCCTCAAGCGCAACAAGCATCCGGGTCTGTTCCGCGTGCACGCCGGGCCGACTGCGGAGAAGCTCGAAAATCTGCGCACGTTCCTGCGCGGCATGGGCCTCACGCTCGGCGGCGGCGACAAGCCGCATGCAAGCGACTACGCCGCGCTGATGGCGCAAATCCGCGAACGGCCCGACGCGCAGATGCTGCAAACCATGCTGCTGCGCTCGATGCAGCAGGCCGTGTACAGCCCCGACAACATCGGCCACTTCGGTCTCGCCTACGAGGCGTATGCCCACTTCACGAGCCCGATCCGCCGTTATCCCGATCTGCTCACGCACCGTGCGATCTACGCGATTCTGCAGGGCCGCAAGTATCAGCCTGAGCCGCCGCAAGGCGTCACGCTGAACACGGCGCTGTCGCCACGCGCGCGCGCGATGCAGCAGGCCGACGAGGAAAAAAGCGGCCGCTCGCGCTCGAACAACGTGGCGATCTGGGAAGAACTGGGTCTGCATTGCTCGGCCAACGAACGCCGCGCCGACGAAGCGTCGCGCGACGTCGAGGCATGGCTCAAGTGCTATTTCATGCGCGACAAGCTCGGCGAAGAATATGGCGGCATGGTGAACGGTGTCACGTCGTTCGGCATTTTCGTGCAGCTCGACTCGCTTTTCATCGAAGGCCTCGTGCACGTGACAGAACTAGGCTCCGACTACTTCCAGTACGACGAGATCAAGAACGAACTGCGCGGCGAGCGCACGGGTATTCGCTACCGCCTGTCGGATCGCGTGCGCGTGCAGGTGAGCCGTGTGGATCTCGACGCGCGAAAGATCGACTTCCGTCTCGTGCGGGATACGCCGATCAAGCCGCATCCGGTGCGCGGCGCGGCGGCGGCCGACAAATCATCCGGTGAAAACGGCGGCGCGCGCGTGCGCGCATTGCCGCCGGTCGAAGGCGGCAATGCGGCGGGCGCGCGTCGCAAGAAAGCGGCTCCCGCACAAAGCGCTGCCGTCAAGGAAGCACGCGCCGCGCGCGGTGCCGCGAAGAAGCACGGCGCGGCGCCCAAACCGGCGTCCAAGCCGACGGCGCGCAAGAAGCGCTAAAGCCGCCTCATGGCTTGAACCGCGCGCAGCGGGTACGTCTTGACGTGCCGGTTGCGCGCGGTGTTCGTTTTATTTGCCTGGTTCAATCTGCGGTCAATCCCGGATTCACGCGCTGGCTGGATCGCGCACAGGCACATATATTCATCACAGCAGCGCGGCGATCCTGCCGGGCTCAATCAAAGGTTGTATCAGTCATGGCACGTCACAAGGTTCTATACGGTTTCCACGCAGTCACCGCGCGTATCAGGCACGACGCGTCCACCGTCGAAGATGTCTATTACGACGCCACGCGCAAGGACCGTCGCATGACCGAGTTTCTGCACGTGGCGAAAGAAGCGGGCGTGCGTCTCATCGCCGCCGACGAAACGCGCCTGTGGGGCCTCGCGCACACCGAGCGTCACCAGGGTGTCGTCGCGCGCGCGGGCGACATGCCGCTCGCGCAGAACCTGGCTGAATTGCTCGACGGCATCAATGGTTCGCCACTCATTCTGGTGCTGGACGGCGTGACGGACCCGCACAATCTGGGCGCCTGCCTGCGCGTCGCCGATGCTGCCGGCGCACACGCGGTGATCGCGCCGCGTGACCGGGCCGTCGGCCTGAACGCGACTGCCGCAAAGGTCGCGAGCGGTGCCGCCGACACCGTGCCGTACATCACCGTGACGAACCTCGCACGGGCGTTGCGCGAACTGAAGGACGCCGGCGTGTGGGTTGTCGGCACGGCCGGCGAGGCCAGCAAGAGCCTCTATGAGACGGAACTCGACGGTCCCGTTGCACTCGTAATGGGCGCCGAAGGCGAGGGCATGCGCCGTCTTACGCGCGATACCTGCGACGTCGTCATGCAGATTCCGATGGCCGGCACCGTGGAAAGCCTGAACGTATCCGTGGCGAGCGGCGTGTGTCTGTTCGAGGCGGTCAGGCAGCGGGCGGTGAAGAAGTAATTCCGGCCGGCCCGCGGCCTCCACTCCGGTAAACTAGTGTTTTTTACTGCTAGCCGGCATTCCCATGACTCAAGACGAACTCAAGCAACTGGTCGGCCAGGCCGCCGCCGACTACGTCCTCGCCAACGTGCCCGAAGGCTCGTTGATCGGCGTGGGCACAGGCTCCACCGCGAACTGCTTCATCGACGCGCTGGCCGCCAACAAGGCGCGCTATCGCGGCGCGGTGTCGAGTTCGCTTGCCACCACCGCGCGCCTGCAATCGCACGGCATCAAGGTGCTCGATCTGAACGAAATCGATTCGCTGCCGGTTTATGTGGACGGCGCCGACGAGATCGACCACAGCGGCGCGATGATCAAAGGCGGCGGCGGTGCGCTGACGCGCGAGAAAATCGTCGCTTCGGTATCGGACGTATTCGTCTGTATCGCGGATGCGAGCAAACTCGTCGACACGCTGGGCAATTTTCCTCTGCCGATCGAGGTGGTGCCGATGGCTCGCACCGCAATCGGCCGCCGCGTGACGGCGCTCGGCGGTGTGCCGGTGGTGCGCGTCACGAAAGAGGGCACGCCCTTCATCACCGACAACGGCAATGAGATCATCGACGTCAAAGGTCTGCGTATTAGCGACCCGCGCACGCTCGAAATGCATATCAACGCGTGGCCAGGCGTCGTCACGGTTGGACTGTTCGCGGCGCGCGGCGCAAATCTGTGTCTGCTCGGCACGGACACCGGCGTGCAAACCATCGAATACCGCAAGGACTGAGTCACGCGCGAGCCTGCTCACGCGGGCTCGCACGCATCCATCGTTTCAGCAGCGGCACACGTTCTAGCGGCTCGCCTGAGTATTCGTTCTGTCACCGGGGCGCTGCATGGCGGCCGTCAGCGCGTCCATCATTCGCTGCAAATACCGCTCGACCGAAAACTCCGCCTGTGCATCGGTCAGCGCCTGTTGCGCAAGGCGCTGTGCGAGCGCCGGATCTGCGCGCAACGCGACGATTGCCTCCGCGAGCGCCGCTGCATCGCCGGGCTTCACCAGCCAGCCGTTGCGGCCATGCCGCACGATCTCCGTTACGCCGCCTGCGGCCGCCGCGATCACCGGCCGGCCCGCCGCCATGCCCTCGACGATCACACGGCCAAACGGCTCGGGTTCCGTGGACGTGTGCAAGATCACATTCATCGCTTTCATCCACGTGGGTACGTCGTCCTGAAAGCCCGCGAAGTGCACGCGCTCGGCAATGCCGAGCGCGGCGGCCTGGTCGCGCAGACGCTGCGCATAGGCATCCTCACCAAATAGTGGTGCACCGACCAGAACGAGGTGCGCATCGGGCAATCGCGCCAACGCCTCGAGCGCGATGTGCTGACCTTTCCACGGAGCGAGGCGGCCGAACAGACCGGCGAGCCATGCGTTCTCCGGCAAGCCGAGGCGTTGCCTGAGCGAGCCGATGTCGGTGCCATCCACGCGATCGAACGCGCTCGCGTCGATGCCGTTGTAGACGACCGGTACCGAGTCTGCGGCGAGACCTGTGAGCGCTGCAAGCGACCTCGCCGATGCCTGCGAATTGACGATCACGTGGTCGACCGCAAGCCGCACCGCCCACTTGATGACGCTCAGTTGCACCCGGCCGAAATGCTCGCGCGTGAGAATGTCGTGCTGATACCAGACCACAGGCTTGCGATACAGCACCTTGCCAAGCGCGCCCAGCACAAGCGCTTTTTGTGTGTTGACGAACAATACGTCGAACGCTCGCGCGCGTGCCGCAAGAGCGCGGACCTGCCGCACGATGCCCGGCAGCACGCGCAAGCAGTTCAAAGCCGACGCTTGCCGCGCGATGCCCGAGACCTTCGCGTCGTTCATCACTTGCACGCGGGCGCCGAGCGCTTCCAGACGCATTCGAAACGGACCGTCGGCAAGCAACACGACTTCGCTATGCGATCTGCAATGTTCTGCCAATTGCAGCAACGCGAACTCGGCCCCGCCGAGTTGGCCGCTTTGGTCGACAAAGAGCACGCGCGGCAATGCGCTCGTTTGCCTGACCGTGGGTGCCGACATGCCGGAGCCGACCGGCGCGGCAGGCGCTGCAACTGGATCGATGAACACCGGCGACACGAGCGGCAGCGGGGTAGCGATTGGAGAGGCGTCGAGCGTAGGGCGCATAGGAAGGCGAATTAATTGGTTTTTGTTCGTTCGCAAGAGGCGAATGGCGATGATTAATTATTCGCGTCCCGTCGCGCGTCGAATGTGTGCACGCGCACACGCAGCAAACGAAGCGCCACATACACTCGTTGTTAAGCCCAGAGGCGTTGACTGAGGATAAGGAGATCATGAGAGTTGCGATCGTGCACGACTGGCTCGTCGCACCCGGCGGCGCGGAGAAAGTACTCGAGCAGATCATCGAATGCTTTCCCGACGCGGATCTTTTCAGTCTCGTCGACTTTCTCGAAGACCGCCGGCCGTTGCGCGGCAAACCGGTCACTACCTCATTCATTCAATCCCTGCCGCTCGCGCGGCGCCGCTACCGCGCTTACTTGCCGTTGATGCCGCTCGCGGTCGAGCAGTTCGACCTCTCGGGCTACGACCTCATTATCACGAGTTCCTATGCGGTTGCGAAGGGTGTGCTCGTCGGACCTGATCAAACGCATGTGAGTTACGTGCATTCGCCGATGCGTTATGCGTGGGACCTGCAGCATCAGTATCTGCGCGAAGCGGGATTGACGCACGGCCCCAGGTCATGGCTCGTGCGCCTGCTGCTGCATTACCTGCGTGGCTGGGATTCGCACTCGGCGAATAGCGTGGATCGTCTTATCGCCAATTCGCAATTCGTCGCGCGCCGCATGATGAAAACGTACCGTCGCGACGCGGCCGTCATTCCGCCTCCCGTCGACGTGCAGCAGTTCGAGTTATGCACACGCAAGGAAGACTTTTATCTGACGGCCTCGCGAATGGTGCCGTACAAACGCATCGACCTGATTGTCGAGACGTTCAGCGCAACACCGCACCGCCAGTTGGTCGTGATCGGCGACGGCCCCGAAATGGCTGCGATTCGCGCCAAGGCCGGGCCGAATGTAACGATCCTCGGCTACCAGCCGGCCGGCGTGCTCAAGGACTATTTGCAGCGCGCGAAGGCGTTTGTCTTCGCTGCCGAAGAGGACTTCGGCATCGTTCCGCTCGAAGCACAAGCCTGCGGCACGCCGGTCATTGCGTTCGGCAAGGGCGGAGCGCTCGAAACAGTTGTGCCTGTCGGTGAAGCGCATCCTACAGGCGTTTATTTCGGACGACAGACTGTCGTGTCGATGCTCGATGCCATCGACCGTTTCGAGCGGCAGCGCGAGCAGATCACGCCAGCCGCTTGCCGTGCGAACGCGGAGCGGTTCTCGTCGGCCGTGTTTCGCCGCGCGTTCATGGCTGAGGTGACGCGCACGATCGCCGCGGCGGGCTTGCGCAGTGAGGCGGCGGTAGTGGAGAGAACTGGCGCCGATCTCATCGCCGACGAGGTTGGCTGGCCTGCACAGCCGGCGTCGCGGAGCAGTTGGGGACGATGAGCCGAGGCTTTCGCGAGCTTCCTTGCTCGGCGATTCAAACCTGTTTCAGCAGGGGCAGCATATCGAACAAGCCGCCGGGCGATGCCACCCGAGCGGCTATCCGGGGGGAGGCGCCAGCGTGGGTCATGGCCGCCTCGATACACGGTCTTCGACGCGGCGACAGCCGGCACGGATTGTCGCGGCGATTTATTACAACAGGCAGTCGTTATTCGTTCGTCACGTGGTGACGCATGCGAGCACGACCTTTGGACGAGGATGAACCTACACTCATGAATGCCGATCGCCTTCCGGGATCCTTTCCCGACATTGCTCAAAGCTGGGCCGCGCTGCAGGCTCACGTGCCCATTACTCCCATTCGCAACGAGCATGATTACCAGACGATGGTCGAGCTCGCCAGCGCGCTTGCCGCCCATCTGAACGGCAAGGAAGACGATCCGCTTGCCGATCTTCATGCGATCGTTTCGGAGCTCGTCCGCGCCTGGAAAGCGCAGAATACGACGCTTCCGAAAGGCGAGCCGCGCGAGGTATTGCGGCACCTGCTGGAGACCCACGGTCTCAAGCAAAAGGATCTGATGGGCATCGCGTCGCCGACGGTGGTGAGCGATATCCTGGCGGGCCGCCGCTCGATCAGCAAGAAGGTCGCTAAAGCGCTTGCCCAGCGTTTCCAGACGGACGTCAGCGCATTTCTATAAGGCCGTAGCCGGGCGGCGCCGATCGTCCGCGGTCCGTTTGTGCGGCTGGTTTCACTCAAGACGTCTCACTCGTTCTGCGCCGGCGGTTTTCCGCTGTCGGCGCCCTGTCTGCTATCGCTCCAGCACTCTCACCATTGCATCATCGTGCGGCGACGCGGCAATAGAAAAAAGGGCCGCGTCTCCGTGGAGCGCGGCCCTCGATCGCTTGCCGTTTATCGCTTGCAGCGTGAATCAGCCCGTCTTGCCGGTGTCGTCAGGATGGGCAGTCGCGTACGTGTATGCATAAGCATAGTCGTACGTACCGTTTTTATTGTGGCTCTTCAGCGGTACGGCGTTCATCACGCCACCGACCACGCGCGCGCGAGCACGGCGCAGCTTCTTCAACGCTTCCGCGAGATGGCCTTCGGTGTGCGCGCCGGCGCGCATGACGAGCACCGTCGAGCCCGCGAGATTCGCGACCACTGCGGCGTCGGCGACCGCGAGCAGCGGCGGCGTATCGACGATGATCAGGTCGAACTGCTGTTCGAAACGCGCAAGGATTTCACTGAACCGCGACGAGGTGAGAATCTCCGACGGATTCGGCGGATAAGTGCCCGCGGCGATGAAGTGAAGACCCGCGACGCCCGTCGCGCGTGCCGCCGTTTCAAGGTCCACCTGGCCTGTCAGCAACTCGGTGAGCCCGCCTTCAGGGGAGCGGCCGAGATACTGTGCGAGACGACCGCGCCGCAAATCCGCGTCGATCAGCAGCACGCGCTTGCCGGATTCGGCGATCAGCGCCGCGAGGTTCGCGCTCAGGAAACTCTTGCCGTCGGACGGCGCCGGACTCGTAATCGCGATGATGCGGTTCGGCGCGTCGAGCAGGCCGAACTGCAACGTGGCGCGCAAGCCGCGCAAGCCTTCGACAGTCGTGTCGTACGGATGCGTCTTGACGAGCAGCGGGCGCACCGGTGTCCTGCCCGACGAGACCACCGTTTGTGTGCCGACCGGCTCGCTGCGCGCTTCGTCTGCCGCTGCAGTCGCGCGCGGGCGGGACGACAACAGTCTCGCGATGCCGCTCGGGGACGCAGTAGCATCCTCCACTTCGGTCGGCCGCGAGCGAGGCGCGGCGAGAGCGGCTCCGCGCGTCGCGCTCAACTGCCGGTCGCTGCGCGCCTGTTCCGGACTGAATGTGATCGCGCCGAAAATCGGCAACTGGAAGCGGCGTTCGACAAATTCCGGATCGGCCACACCGGTAAAGAACTTGCGCCTGCAATACGCGAACAGAATGCCGCCGATCACGCCGAGCAGCGTGCCCGCCGAGATCACCAGTGCCGACTTCGGCCGCACGGGCTTCGACGGCAGCAACGCTTCGTCGACGATGTGAACGTTGCCGATCGTGCCGGCTCGTGAGATCGACAACTCCTGAATCCTGTTGAGCAGCGCGACGTAAATCTCTTCGGCGACTTTCGCATCGCGTTGCAATGCGAGCGCGTTACGCTCGGAACTCGGCAGCGTCGTAAAGTGGTCTTCGAAACGCGCTTTCTCGCGAGCCATTGCGGCCAATTGCGAGTCTACCTGCAGCACTTCCGGACTCTCGGGAGTGAAACGCTGCAGCAATTGCGCGCGCTGAATGCGCAGGGCCGCGATCTGCTTTTCATAGTCGAGGCCACCGGCGAGATACACGCCCGCTTCCTGAGTCGGCTGGAACGAACCGACTTTCGACTGATACTCCGATAGTGCGGTTTCCGTCTTCTTTACCTCGTCGCGCAGCCGCGGCAGTTCGCTGTTGAGAAAGTCGAGCATGTGGCTCGCTTCTTCCTGTGCGCGTTCGGTGCGCTGCTTCAGATACGAGGCGGCCACCGCGTTCGTGATCGCGGTGATCGCATGGGCGTCGGTACCCGAATACGACAATTGCACGACGCCCGTGTCACGGCCTTTCTCGGTGACCTGCAACGCAGTGGACAGGCCCAATACTGCGTCAAGCTGATTGAATCGCGTGATGTAAAACTCGGTGCCGGGACGCGCTACCAGTCTTTTCACCAGCAGCGTGATGTCGTGGCCTTGCGCCTGCACGCCGGCCACGCCGGTCAACAGCGTTGCACCGCGCGCATCGGTCAGTACGTAGCGGCCTTTGTCGAGCGCGTGCAGCGTCAGTTGCGCGCCTTCGAGCGCCTTCGGCACGACGATCGAGGCAACCTCGAACTGCTCTCCGCCCCACGCATATTCGGTCAGTCCGAACGGTGCAGCGAATGGGTGCCCCGGGCTCGCGAACAGCGAAGCAATCTTGCCCAGCACCGGCACCGTGTTCGCCGATGTGCTGAAGTTCAGCTTGAACTGCTCTACCACCGGCTCGACCACCGCGCGGCTCTTGATGATTTCGATCTCGGCCTCGGTGCGCATCGGGCCCACGCTCGGCGTCAACGAAAGCAGCTTCTGACCTTGCGGGTTGTTGCCGCTGCTCTGCGCATCGACCTGAAGCAGCGCGTCGGCCGAATAGACCGGCGTGGCGATCTTCGTGTAGACGACTGCGGCGAGGATCACGCTGCCTGCAATGCCGATTACCCACCAGATCTGCTCCGTAACCGTGCGCAGCAGATCGCGCATTACAGCGTCTTCGTCGCCGCCCGGCGCCGGCCCGTGGTCCAGCATGTCATACGTACTCATGTCGATACTCCGTTGCAAGCAATTTATCTGGACAACTGGACGGTGTAGAACAGCGACTGGAGAGTCGGCGTGATCTGTTCGAGTGCGCGATTGAAGCGCGCGGCATTCGACACTTGCACGTACACCACATCCTTCGGTTGCAGATCGAACTTGGTCATTAGCATCAACGCGTCCACTTGCGTCATATCGAGTTGATAGACGTCCGGCGTCAGCGTTTTGTCGGCGCCACGCACCACATAGACGTAGCGCGGATCGCCGGTCTTCACATCGAGACTGCCTGCGCCGGTGAGGGCGTCGGCGAGCGTGAGACGGCCGCGGTTCATCGGCAGCGAAGTCGGCTTGTTGACTTCGCCGAGCACGAATACGCGGCTATTGGAGCGATCCGGCACATCGATGATGTCGCCGTCCTTCAGCAATACGTTCTGCTGCGGATCGCCGGTTTCGAGTAGCGCCGCTACGTCGACCGTATGGCGTTTGCCGTCGCGCGTGACGCCGACGTTTTGCAGATCGGCGTCGGGCAGCGCGCCTCCCGCGCGGTTGATCGCGTCGAGCACGGTGAGCGGCGCATCGGTGATTGCTTCGGACGCGGGCGTGCGCAGGTTGCCGGTCACCTGCACCGACTGACTGTTGAAGCCCGACACGCGCACGTCGAGTTGCGGGTCCCGAATCGTGCGCGCGAGACCTTTCGTCAGCGCTTCCTGAACCTGTTGCGCAGTCATGCCTTGCACCTTGATGCGGCCCACGCGCGGAAAGAAGATCGTGCCGTTGTTGGCGACACGCACCGTAAGACCGCCTTCGCCGCTGCTCATCGTGGTCGGCGCGATGGGCGTCGCGCCTTGCGTCTGTGTAGGGCCGGGCGAGGGCGCAGCGCTACCTCCGGGCAACGGCGGCGTGCCGGTTGCGAGGCCCACGCCGCCCGTCAGTTCAGGGTGATCCCAGACGATGATGGTCAGCTGGTCGCCTATCCCCAGCCGATACTCGTAAAGGCCGCGCGTTTGCGGTGTAAGGCACGTCAACGGGCAGACGGCGGGAACGGTGGCCGCGCGTTGCTCGCGGAAATAACCGACGTCGATTGCATGCACCGGAAACTTCTCGGCGGTCTGCTCGGGCGGTGCCGGCGGTTCCAGCCGTTTCGTGTCGAGGTATGGTCCGGGCGCCAGTGAACAGGCGCATAGAGATGCAGCCGCGAGCGTCGCGGCAATTGTTTTGATAGTCATTTTATGGTCCCTTCGCGTGTAGCCGGTACGTCGATGGTTAGCGCACCGCTTCCTGCCATGCCCCGCGCATTGCGCGTAAACCCACTCGCCATTTGCGAAGCGCAAGCGCCAGTCCGCCGCGCTCGAATGCCAGCGACAATGCACGCAGGAACCCCGGGTCCGCGCGATCGCCGATTAGCGTCGAATAAGCGACGAACGCCCATCGGCCAGGCGGCGTCAGGTGTTCGCACATGATGAGTCGGAGATTGAACGACGCGTTATAAAAGGCCGCGTCGTTAAATGTGAAGCGCTGATCTTCGTCGCCGCGTTGAGCGGGAAAATGTTCGACGAGCAGCGCCGGGTCGTAGACGAGCTTCCAGCCGCGCCGCCGCACGTCGAGGCTGAAGCCCATTTCGCAATGAACCTGCGCGCCGCTGCCCCGCAAGCGCGCGTCGAAGCGCAGTGTGCCGATCGCCTCGCGGCGAAACGCCATGTTCACGCCTTTGAGCACATGAACTTCGCGCGCCTGGCCGTGGCCGATGTGATGATTGCCGATCGTGCGGCCATACCATCGCACGATGCCCACGCACGGCTTCTGCCCCTGCAGGATGCCGTTGCGTTCATGCACGATGTCTCGCCCGCCGAGACCGCCCAGGCCCGGATCGCCCTGGAATGCGCGGGCGATTCGCGCGACCCAGTCGGAATGCGGAGCGGCGTCGTCGTCGGTAAAGCACAGCACGTCGCCACATGCGCTTTCGATGCCGAGGTTGTAGGCGGCCACCACACCCGGCTTATGCACGAGCACGACATAGCGGCGCGGATCGGGCCGGTTGGCTTCGCGTGTGCGGAGCCAGTCGAGCGTCGCATGGTCGTCGTGACGAGCGATGACGATCACCTCGTCGGGGCGGCGCTCCTGTGCGTCGAGCGCCGCGAGGCACCGCGCCAGATCGGCGGTGCGTCGATACGTCGGCACGATCACGGAGACTTTCACGAGCGGTTCACGTAGCGGCATGATCAGAATGCATTGCGGCCGACAAAGCCCTTGAAGATCGTGATGAAGACGATCTTCATGTCGAACCAGAACGACCAGTTGTGGATATAGAAGAGGTCGAACTTCACGCGCGCTTCCATCTTTTCCACTTTGCGTGTTGCGCCGCGATAGCCGTTCACCTGCGCCCAACCCGTGATGCCGGGCTTGATACGGTAGCGGTACATGTAGCCGTACACCTGGTCCTTGTAGAGATCGTCGTGCTCGATTGCGTGCGGACGCGGGCCGACCACCGACATCTGGCCGAGCAGCACGTTCAGGAACTGCGGCAGCTCGTCGAGGCTCGTGCGGCGCATGAAGCTGCCGAGCTTCGTCACTCGCGCGTCGTTGCGGAAGGCCTGGGTGAGCTCGCCATGCGCCTCCTGATGCACGGTCATCGAACGGAACTTGTAGATCGAGAACGTCTGGCCGTCTGCGCCCTTTCGGGTCTGGCGGAAGAACACCGGTCCTCGCGAAGTGAGCTTGATACCGACGGCAAGCACCAGGAAAACCGGCGCTAGCGCGATCAGCGCGGCCGCCGCGAAGAGGCGGTCGAAAATCAGCTTCGGCCACATCTGCGGCGGCGAGAACGGCGGCGCTCCGAGGTTCAGCGTGGGCAAGCCCACGACGTCGACGAGCGAGTGGTTGAAAAGCGAGAGGCTGCGTACATCGGGAATAAAGCGCAGATTCACGAAGTCGTTCCTGAACATGCGCTGGAAACGATAGATCATGCGTTCTTCTGATAAGGGTAATGCGAGCCACACTTCGTTCACGTTTTCGTCCCGCACTTTCGCGGCAAATGCGTTCAGGTCGGTCAGTACCGGCAGACGGTTCAGACGCGCGCCGTAACCGCCGGACGCTTCGATGCCCGCATGAATGCTGGTGTGAATGCTGCTGTCGAATACACAGACCGGCTTGAAGCCCGCTTGCGGCGCATGTTCCAGATGGGCGAGCAACGTGCGCGCAAACCCGGGGGCGCCGACGATTGCAACCGTGCGGAAATTCATGCCGCGGCGCCGTACACTGCGCAACGCCACGTGCACCCCGCATTTGGTCGCGATGATCAGCACGCCCGAAATCAGCGTCGAATAGGCGAGCCACAAACGCGACACTTCATCCATGCGATGCAGCGTGAACGCAAGCAGCAATGCACCGGCGACGACGGCGAGCCATGCAGCCGCGACTCTTGCGAGCATCGACATCAAAGGCTTGCCGCGCCATGTTTCGTACACGCCGAAGCCGGGAAACATCAGCAGCACCAGCACGCAGTTGAACGCGATCAGCAGGCGTTCTGTATCCGGCAATGCGGCGAGCGTCGAAAACCGCATCCAATGGGCGAGCAGGCCTCCCGCGATCACGAAGATTGCGTCGAGGCATCGCGCAGTATTCCTGAACATTATTGACTCTGCGAGGTAGTCGAACGGTGCGGTGTTTTATTCGACAGTCTCAGCCTGGCGCAGGCGCGGCAGAAGGCGGTCGAACTCGCGCTTGACGAGTCCGTAGCATTCGCACGCACGCGCTTCGAGTCCCTTGCGGTCGAGCACCTTGATATGCCCGCGGCTATGATGGATCAGGCCTTCGTCATGCAGCTTGCCGGCCGCTTCGGTGATGCCCTCGCGGCGCACGCCGAGCATGTCGGCGATCAACTGCTGCGTGACCGTCAGATCGTTCGACGCGACACGGTCTACTTCGATGAGAAGCCACCTGCACAGTTGCTTGTTCAATGCGTGATGACGGTTGCAGGCTGCCGTTTGCGCGACTTGCGTGAGAAGAGCGTGCATGTAGAGCAACATCAGCCGGCGCAGGAAATCGGAGCGTGCGAATTGCTGCTTCAGAGCTTGAGCGCTCATCCGGTATGCGAAGCCCGCGCATTGAACCTGCACGCGATTCGGCATGGTCTCGCCGCCCGTGAGCACCGGCACACCCGTCATGCCTTCGCGGCCGACGGCGGCGATTTCCACCGAGCTGCCGTCTTCCATTGTCGACAGCATCGAAATAATTGCGGTAGTGGGGAAGTACACATGGTGAATACGTTGGCCCGAATCGCAGAGCAGTTGCTCAGTGCGTAGATGAACCAGTTCGAGGTGCGGAGCAAGTGCTTGCCATTCGTGTGACGGCAATGCGCCGAGCAAATGGTTTCCATGCAGATCTGATTGAAGTGTCAACATGATCGGTCCTCGCGTGAAGGCGCGCGTGTTCGCGTCTTCCTGTTTTTGATCCGATTCCCGCATCCTTTTATAAGTCCGCTGCATTGCGCGCAGCGGAGGATGAATGGAACCGGCCCCGTATTTGCCTGATGCGCGACGCCGTTTTCGTTGCTCCCCAGCGGCGTCGCGGTGTCGCGTTCTTCTATTAGCGAGGACTGTGCCAACCATGGGGAAAAGCCTGACTGGTGCGACGCAGCGAGGACGTCAGTGTGGGTTGGCCCACCCAGATGCGGCTTTTTGTTTCAATTCTGTACATCGGTCATCCTGGAAGCCGGCGTCGTGAGCGCTGTTTTAATATGAGCCAAGTGCTTGATCCTATTGGATTCGCGCCCACAGGCAGGGGTATCGCGCAGCAATCGCCGGGGTGAACCGGGCCTTTCCAGGCACCGCTTCACGCGATGTCCGCGATGTGCCGGAATTGATTCAGATGTGTTCAACGCTTTGCGTTCGCTGGCGTACGGTTCGTCATTTGTGGTTTAGGGAGTCGCAAAAAAAACGACAGTGATGGGCCGCAGCAGACAAATGTATTCGCGCAGCGCGAGGTTTTACGCGGCTTGCGAAGGGATGAGCGGTAGAAGATACGTTTACCCGTAGAAGGCGGGGCTCGCCGCATTCAGTGCGAGCACTTCACCGGCGGGTGCCGCATTTGTTGCATCCGCTTTAAAGGCGACGTTCGATGCGCACGCAACCACTGCGCTTTGCGATGCGTTCGGCGCGAGCGGAATGAGCGGCACGATGCGAGGGCGGTTCGGCGCAAGATGAAACCAGTCGTGCGCGGCGCGGTATTTCGCGTCATTGATATGAACGAAGCGCGCGAAACGCTGTGCTTCTATTACCAGCTGCCAGCCGTCGCCTGCGCGCTCGACTTCGACGGTCAAGCCGAGTTCGTGACGCTCGCCAATGCGCCGCTCGGGTAAATGAAACGCTTCGGACAGAATCTTCCCGCTCGCCGCATCACGCAACGTCGCGATCGTGACGTCGTGCGCGCGCGGGCCGAAGCGGTAGGCATGCGTCAGATCAAAGAACTGATCGAGACACGCGGCGGCGGAGATGCCGGCGGTGGAACGCGGCGCGAGTTGCACCGCGCGGCTCGCCTGTGCAACTTTCACGCGGCCGTCGCGCAGACAGACGAGTTCGAGTTGCGCTGACAACGTTTGCGCGCGCTCATTGATCAGGTGGATATCGAGGCCGTTGAGGCCTTCGTCGGTGAGCAGCACCTGTATGGGTTGGAGCGTGTGAGCGAGGCCGTGTAAAGCGCTTTTAGGCCGTCCCGTGGCGTCGATCAGCCCCCAGCCCGCGCCCGGCCGCAAATCCTGAAGCTGCCAGACGAGTCCGCCGCCGCAGTCCGATCCGTTCCTGCGCCACTCGGTGAACACCTCGGCCATCAAGTCGGCCACCACTGCCCGCGACGCGTCCAGATAGCGCTGCGGGTCTTCGTATCTCAGACGCGCCGGCTCGACGCCATAAAGCGTCTGAAGATAGTGGTCGCGGACGTCGTCGAAATCCCATCCTGCGCCGGGATCGCGCGGCACTGCGGCTTTCCAGCGCGGATCGTGCGGATGGATCGTACCGAGCGCTTCATTCAAGGTGGCGTCGTCCGGCACGTTGGCAAAAGCCAGACATTCGGCAGCGAACCGCACGTGTGAGCGGCGCGCATCGTCGAGCGGCCGCTGGTACGCGCCCACGCCATAGTAGTGAGTGATGCCCTCATTAGTACAAAACGGCCACACGCCGATCGACGGCGAGTTGCTCACATAAGGCACGTCCGGCCGCTCACGAGCGGCGATAGCGGGCAATAGCTCGTCGAACACTGGTTGCACGCGCATCGAAGGCGGCAGCCCGAACATCGCGGCCTGCTGATCGGCCTCGCTGCCGCCGCACAACACCGCGAGCGACGCAAAGCGGCGCGTGCGGGCGAGAAACTGCGAGGCCTCGCATTCGATCGACGCGCGGAAAGCCGCGTCGTTCGGGTAGTCAAAATTCGCCAATGCGAAGTCCTGCCAGACGAGCACGCCATATTCGTCGGCGAGGGTATAGAAGAGGTCGGACTCGTAGACCATCGTGCCGCCCACGCGCAGCATATTCATGCCTGCGTCGCGGGCTAGTTCGAACGCGTGCCGGAGTTGCGCTTCGCTGCCGGCTAGCGTCGCAAGGTCGGCGCTCGTCCAGCACGCGCCACGGCAAAACACCGGCACGTCGTTGATATGCAGCGCGAAGCCCGTACCGTCAGCGCCGCGGTCCACGGCGATCTCGCGAAAGCCGATCGAGCCGAGCGGCAGCGGAATGTCCCCGCTGTCATCGAGGTGCAATAGAAGTGGATATAAAGTGGGCGCCCCGTGCGTGTGAGGCCACCAGCGTTCGACGCACGGCACCCGCACGCTGCCGGTCAGTGTGAAGGCGTCGCGCCATTGCAGCGACGAAACGTGGCCGCCGCAGCCGAGCGAAGCGTGGCACGCCGCGCGATCGTGCGGATGAACGAAACGTAGCGTTAGCGAAACAATACCGTCGTCGCCGTCAATCCGGCTCGAGACTTCGAAGCGGTCCACCGCGTTCCGTGCATCGCTCAGCATCTCGACCGGCCGCCACGGTCCAACCGCGTGTACAGAAGGGCACCAGCCCGGCATATGGCCAAGCAGCGTCGTGCGGACGTTGCGCAACGTGGGCGGCGAGACGAGCCGCGGCCGCCATCTTGCGCGCGAGCGTTTTGCCGCCAACGCTGGCGCTAAAGAGCGAAAGCATATGTCGAGTGTCGCGCTGCCGTTCAGTTCGACGTCGAGCTCGTGTGCGACGAACATCGAATCGGAGTCGAGGCGTCTGATGCCGTCGAGCCAGACTTCCGCGATGGTTGCGAGTCCATGCAGACGCAAGCGCCGTTTGCCCGTGCCGTTCAGCGTCACGCGATACCAGTGATCGTCGAAAGCGAGGGGTTCGGGATGCGCCACGTCGAAGAGACCCGCGGCTCGGCGCGCGCTCGCCACCGTGCCGGGAACTTGCGCCGCCAGCCAGCCGTGGTCCGGCAGATCCCCCGGCGACTCGCATGCTCCCGCCGGTGTACTGATGCATTGCCAGCCGGTGTCCAGTCGCTGCGGCCAGATATCGTCGGGCGCGACGGCGGTTAAGCCGCCTGTGTCATCGGATTCGGGCACCGGGTCGGTCGTCAGTGCATCCACGGCGGGTTCCTGATGAGTCCCCGGGGCTCGGGGCACATGCGTCACGACACGAGAGCGGCGAGCGGCGGCAGTGTCTGTTCGTAGGCGCTTTCGAGGACGTCGAAGCAGTCGTCGCACGCGTCGCGGCGTCCGCGCGCGATCGCTCGCACGAGCCGGAACTGCATGACCATCGACTCCGACGCGATACGTTGCGCGGCGGCGGGAATCGTCGCGGGAATCTCGAAGCCTTGCTCCGAGAGCCACAGCAGGTACTTCGAGAGAAACTCGAAGTTTGCACCGAGCTGCCGCATCAGATTGAACGAGTACGGATGAAAGAATGCTTCGCCGCGCGCCATCAGCGTATCGAGGTGGCCCGGGAATGCGGCACGCCATTCGGAGATCGGATTCGTCAAAGGCCGCCGGCTTAGATGCGCGCACAACAGTTCCGCCGACGCTTCCGCGAGCGCCGTGCCCTCCAGCGCGGGCCGCGCCTGCTTCGCGAATTCGACGTAGGGAAACAGCAGGTCGGGCTGCTGTGCGAATTGCGCCAGCTTGCGGAATACGCCGTCGTAGTCCTCGCCATCCAGCATGTGATAGCCGGTGTTGTGGAAATAGCCGAGACGGCGTGCGTCCGGGTCGATGAAGTCGATGCCTACCGTGGTCTTCGGATGCTCACGACGATACGACGTAGCCCGCGTGTTCGGCAGATAAAAGCCGTCTACTTCGACGAGCACGGTGTGGCCGCGCTGAGTCTGCGCGAGCACGCGTGCTTCGAGCGAGTCGTAGATCGCGAGCTCCTGCACCTGGGTGCCGTAGAGTCGCTCCAGGTCTTCGAGAGGAAACTTGAAGAACGTGAACTGATCGCCTTCGAAGTCCTGCGTGACGGTGAAGCCAAACGCCGCGCGCGGATCGAGACCGAAGCCGTGCAGCAATTCGATCCACAGATCCACATAGCAGTTGGTTTCCTGCCAGACGCGCTCGCCCTGATGCCATGCATGCGGCTCGTGCTGGCGCGCACGCGCTGCTTGCGCGTGGAGTGCGGCTGCTTGCGATGAAGCGTGCGCAGCGTCAGCAGTCGATGCGCGTTGCCGAGGCAACTGCGATGTAGAGAATGCGTTTCCCGGCAAGCGCCTCTGCGATGGACTCATGCGCCGTCTCCGGTGGCCGGTGCCGCAGCCAACGCCTGCATCTTTGCCATGCCGTGCGCGACGTGTGTTGCAGTGTCGCCCCATAGCAAAGCGCGCACGTCGTCGGGCCATGCTTTCACGTCCAGCCCGTGATGACGGAACAGCGCGAGCGTGATGCGCTCCATGCCGAAGCCGACGCAGCCGGTATGCGCGAGCGTGCCGTCTTCGCAGGCGATTTTCCAGATCTTGCCGAAGTGGTCCATGTGATAGTTGAACGACAGACACGCGGTTTTGCTGTCCGGGTTCGCTACAGGAATCAGCAGTTCGAACTTGAGCGCCTGGGCACGCTGACTATCGGCGACGATCTTCCCGCCGCGCCCGAAAAACGGGTCGTTGGCGAGGTCCACTTCGACGGGCAATTGCAACAGGGAGACGAGCAGCGAGCCGCGTTCAATCCACATCTGGCGGAATGCCATTACCTCATGCGCGTTGCCGAGCCGCACATATTCGCGCTGACGGAACATCTGCATGCGGCCGGGATCGAGAGAAGGCTCGTGACGGAAGCAATACGAGAGCACGTCGACGGTGCGTCCGCCCGCAGGCAGCGGGCCGCGCCGCGCCAGTACCGGATAGATCGGATAACAGGCGGCCGGCGTGAGCACCACGCGCGTGGGCTTTTGCTGCGCCATCCATTCGTCGCTGCGATTGTCGTCGCTCTCGCTCATTGCGTGATCGAGCGCCTGCAACAGGCGCCGGTGTCCCATGTCGTTGCCGCAAAACGAGTGGATCGTGCCGGCGAGGTCGGGGAAATTCTTCAGATACTCGCTGTCCTCGAAGTCTGTCCGGCGCATGGCGGGTGGAAAGCGCAATACTTCGGCATCCTGATCGGCTCCAAGATGCGTGATAGCCACATTCAGCCGATCGACGACATCCTCGAAAATCTGGCTGCGGCCATACAGTCCATTTTCACCGGTGTCGATCAACAGGCCCGCGGCCAGCAACTCGTCGCGAAAGGTGGGCGCAATGTGTTCGTCGCCATTCGTGGCGGTAGCGAGAGCAGCGGTATCGGTCATCGTATTCATCAGGCTCTCCCCGGCGCGGCAGGGCGCTGCGCGAGCAGCAGGCTCGCGGTGTTCTGCGCGATGCGGTCGTTATTGATCATGAGCGGTGCGGAGTAGAGATCGCGCAAATGGCGTCCCACGCTGTACGGCGTGCCGTTCTTGTATCCGGCCATGCCGCAGATCATCATCACTTCGTGCACGACGTCCAGTGCAATCGTCGAAATGCTGGTCTTCAGCGTGTTCATGTCAGACGCAAAGCCAAGCATCGCCGCGAGCGGCGCATCGGCTTGCGATTCATGAAGACGTGCGGCGTGCGCAGCACGCGCCGCGTCGAGTGCTACGGAAAGACGCGCCTGCATCATCTGCAGCAATCCGACAGCATGCGCGAGGCGCACGCCGGCTGGCGAATTCACGCCCGGCTTCGAACGAGCCTGTGCCCTGTAGAAGGCCTTCGCGCGATTCACTGCGTCGGCGGCCACACCCGTCCATACCGATGCCCACAGCGTGTGCGAGACCGGCAGCATGGTCTGGTCGGCGATCTCGGCGAAGGGCGTCGGCAGGATCTGCGCGGCAAGACCGGTGGCGACCAGTCTGAAGCCTTCGCTGCAGGTGCCGCGCATCCCCATCGAATCCCAGGCGCCGCGTTTTTCGAGCAGCGTTTGTTCGCGTAACGCGACGATCAGCACCTGGTCCGAGGCGGCCGACTCAGCCGTGCGGCGCGCGGTGACCAGAATGGCGTCGGCATGCGCGCCATATGAAATCGTCGGGGCGAGTTTTTCTATCGAAAAGCGCTCGCTGTCTGCCTCGACCGAGCAGGCGCTCGTGCGCATATTGCCGCCGATCGTTTCCTCAGACGTGGCCGATGCGAAAAGCCATTGCTGCTCGCAAAGTTGCGCGAGCAACTGCCGGTGCCATGGCGACTCGCTGCCGTGCTCGTCGATACAGGCGACCTGGATCTGATGCATCGCATAGATCATCGCGGTGGACGCGCAGCCCTGGGCAAGCGTTTCGCAGATTGCGCCGACGTCCGCAAGCGAGAGGCCCGCGCCGCCGTATGCCGCCGGCACCATCGCTGAAAGCAGGCGCTCGCGCTTGAGTGCCGCGAACGCTTCGGTGGGAAAGCGGGCCTCGCTGTCGACGGCGTCGGCGAACTGCGCGGCGACTGCCGCACAGCGTTGCGCCGCAGCGCGCCAGGCGGGTTCGGGCTCGATCGCCGTCAGAGCCGCGGGCGTGGTCGCGGCCGCCGAAGCAGCCGGATCCAGCAGTGGGGTGTTCATGCTGCTTTCGCCTGTTGCAGTTCGGTAACGGCGGCGGCCATCGAATCGATGCTCGAAAACAGCCGGCGCGTGAGCATGCGGTCTGGAATCTCGACGTCGAATTCATCCTCGATTGCGAGCATCAGGTGCACGGTCGCGAGGGAGGAGAGGCCTGCGGCATAGAGATCGGCATCGTCCGCGAGGCTCTCCGGCGATACGTCGAGGCGAGCGGATTCGGAAAGGATGCGTCGCAATGCGGTTTTCATGGTGGTGTACCCCTCAGTTGTGCAGCGGTCTCTTCGCGTTCGCCGACGTAGACGAATGCATGCGGCCGATTGTTTTATTCGCGACGTGAGGCGCGATCCGGTGCCTCGTATTTAAGAATCGCCAACCCGCAGCGTCAGTGCGATGCCGCACGGAAACGCATGTATCGCGGCCTTAACGTGTAGCCATCAGACGGGCTGGCGTGTCGAACGTGGCCCAGGCGGGCGGCGTGCGGCGCCGGTCCGTTAAACATAAAAGAATCCGCTGGGGAACGTGATGAACTGGAAAACGCTGGAATTCGAGCAGCTTTCGGCACGCGAGCTGTACCTGATTCTGCGGGCGCGCAGCGCGGTGTTCGTCGTCGAACAATCGCATGTCTACCTCGATGCCGATGGCCGCGACGAGGAATCGCTGCATGTGTTCGCCGTGGAGGACATGGGTCGCCCCATGCCGATTCTCGCCTACGCTCGCGTGCGGCCCGGCGACGCTGAAGACCCCGAGATCACGATCGACAAGGTTTTGACGAGCCCCCTGCGGCGCGGCGACGGTACCGCCGAAATGCTGGTGGAGCGGGTACTGCAGGCCATTGCCGAGCGTTGGCCGGGACACGCCGCGCGTGTAAGCGCGCCGCTCGGCTTGCGCGAGTTCTACGAGCAATTCGGCTTTCGCAAGACGGAAGGTCCATACCTCGAACATGGCGTGCCTTTCATCGGCCTCACGCGGCACATGCGCGCCTCGCAGCCGCTCGCTGTGTTGCGGCGGCGCGAGCGCGATCGTGCTGCGCTCGTCAACACGTTCGAGATGCTGTAATGGAGCGGTTGCTGATCACGCCGTCGAGCGCGCGGCTCGCGCTGCGCACGCCGGCTGACGACAGGCAAGGCGCAACGACGAGAAGCGAACGAGGAGCGGCGAGAGCCACTCGCACACGCCGCGCGTCGCGGACATTGCGGCACCCGCTGCGTTGGCCGTTGCTGCTGTTCGGCGCGACGCTGGGCCTCATCCTGCTGCATCAGGGCAGAGTCGTTGAGCTGTTCTTTCCAGTTGGTGCCTTTGGCGTTGCGCTGTTGCTGTACCGGCGCTCGCCGGCTCACTACCTCGGCTTCGTCTGCTGGCTTTTCTTTCTCACGCCGGAAGTGAGGCGTCTCGCGGACTTCGTGAGCGGAGCGTTCAATCAGCAAAGCCCGATCATGGTCGCACCGTTGCTGGCGGTGGCGCTCATGGGATTCACGCTCATCAAGCACGTCTCTGCGTTCGGGCAGCGCCGGGCCGCACCGCTTCTGTTGATCGTGATCGCGCTTCTGTACGCGTACGTGGTGGGCTTTGTGCAAGC
Source organism: Paraburkholderia sp. SIMBA_053 (assembly GCF_046534895.1). Taxonomy (NCBI): domain Bacteria; kingdom Pseudomonadati; phylum Pseudomonadota; class Betaproteobacteria; order Burkholderiales; family Burkholderiaceae; genus Paraburkholderia; species Paraburkholderia sp. SIMBA_053. Next base: position 588,069 of record NZ_JAWRXU010000002.1, read on the forward strand.
AGGTCCTGCCGCAGCAACCTTTACGCTGATCAACTGGCTCTATCCAGTGATGGTCGCGTTTTATATGACCGTGACGTGGCGCCATTATCCGGACTACCACCGGGTCCTGCTGAAAACGTTCGTTTTCGGCGGACTCCTGATGAGTCTCTACGGATTGCTTGAATTCATTTCGCCGATGCCGTGGGATGCCTTCTGGCTGATCGCCTCGAAGATGGAATCCGAGGGACAGCCGGTGCCGTTCGGCATGCGCATCAGCAGCACGATGAATTCTTGCGGCCCGTTCGCGGTCACGCTCATGACTATCCTGCTGATGTCGCTCGCAGCGCGCGGAAAAGCGCGCATTGTGCTCGGCTGTGTCGGCATTCCCGCGCTGCTGCTCACCAGCGCGCGCAGTACATGGGGCGGCTTTGCAATCGCGCTCGTCTATTCATTTGCCATGCTCGACGGCAAGAGCCGGATGCGCTTGCTCGCCGGTGTATTCGGCCTTGCCGTGATGGCCGCGCCGCTAATGATGATCGACCAGGTGGCCGAGCCCGTGATGCGGCGCATCAGCACCATCCAGGACATCGGCGAGGACAACAGCTACCAGGCGCGCGCGGAGTTCTACAAAACGTTTCTTTCGTCGGCACTCACCGATATCGCAGGCCAAGGCCTCGGCGCGACGGGGCAGGGCACCAAGCTGTCCGACGACAAGTCAGCCTCCGCGATAGCCGACTTCGACAGCGGCCTGATGGAAGTGCCCTTCGTGATGGGTTGGCCAGGCACGCTGCTGTACGCGACAGGCGTGATCATGTTGCTGTGGCGCGCGTACCGCGCGAGCCGATCGCATCCGACCGATCTTCTCGCTATCTCCGGCGTAGGTGTGGCCGTCGCCATTTTCTCGATGATGATTTTCATCAACACGCTTACCTCCGTATCCGGGATGTTTTTCTTTCTCGGCGTGACCTTGCCGGTGATTTCGTTGCGCTATGCGCGAGAGCGGCACGCCACAAATAACGCGACGGTTTCGCGGACCTGATAATTCAAATGAAGGACAACGGGATGCGAATTCTCATCGTTACCCATGTCGTGCGCAAGAACGATGGACAAGGGCGCGTGAACTACGAGATCGTGCAGGCGGCGCTGGCCGCTGGACATTCCGTAACGCTGCTTGCCGCGGAAGCGGCTGCGGAACTGGTTGCGCATCCGCGCGTGCGTTTTGTGCGCGTTGCGAAGAGCCGCCTGCCGACCCGGCTGGTGCAGTATCAAATGTTCGCTTTGCGCTGCGGTGCATGGATTCGCGCTCACCGCAATGAGTTCGACGTGGTTCATGTCAACGGCTTCATTGCATGGGCCCGCTCCGACGTCAACGCGGCGCACTTCGTGCACGACGGCTGGTATCGCTGCGGCTTCTACCCGTTTCGTCTGCTGCACAGTTTCTATCACGCGTATCAGGTTATCTACACCAGGCTCAACGTCGCATGCGAGAAATGGGCGTTTCGCCATACCGAGGTCATCGTGCCGGTCTCGCAGAAGGTGGCGGGCGAGGTGCGGGCGTTGGGTGTCGGCGCGGCGCGCATGCAGGTGATTCATAACGGCGTGGATGTCGACGAGTTCCGGCCCGGCGCATGCAAACGCGCGCGTTTCGGCTTGCCGCAAGCACCGTTCATGCTGTTGTTCGCGGGCGATCTGCGCATGTCGCGCAAGAACCTCGACACCGTGCTGCATGCACTGATCCATACGTCCGCCGACGTGCATCTCGCGGTCGCGGGCATCCTGCACAACAGCCCGTATCCGGCGCTGGTCGAATCGCTCGGACTGAGCGCACGCGTGCACTTCACCGACATGGTGATGGACATGCCCGCGCTGATGCGCTCGGTCGATGCGTTCGTATTTCCTTCGCGCTACGAACCAATGGGACTGGTATTGCTGGAGGCGTTGTCCGCGGGATTGCCGGTCATCACGGTGCGCACTGCCGGAGGCGCCGAAGTGATCGAGCCGGGCAGCGGCGTCGTGCTCGACGATCCTGACGACGCGGCGGCGCTCGGCGCGGCCATTATGCGTGTGGCGAGCGATACGGACTACGCGCGAAGCCTCGGCACGCGTGCGAGAGAGGTGGCGAAAAGCCTGAGCTGGCAGGCCATGGCCGAGCGCTATCTGACAGTCTACGAGCAGGTGCATGCACGCCGCGCGGCACAACCGTTGCCGCCCGCATGCGCGACTGAGCCGGTGAAACTATGAGCGCGGTTCCGATCGATTCGCTGCAAATCGGCATGCACTGGTTCGACGAACGGCCAGGCGGTCTTGATCGTATGTTTCAGGCGCTGGTGGATACGCTTCCCGCTCAAGGGGTGAACGTGCGCGGCATGGTGGCGGGCAGCGCTGACGTGATCGAGGCTTCCGGTGGCCGCGTTCAATCGTTCGCGGGCGCGCAGGCGCAACTCGGCGCGCGGTTGCTGGGCTCCCGCAAATATTCGCGCGTGTTGCGGGCCGCGCGTATGCCTGACATCGTCGCGACGCATTTCGCTCTTTATGCAGCGCCGACAGCGGGCGTGTTTCGCAACGTGCCCAAGGTCGTTCATTTTCATGGACCGTGGGCGGCGGAGTCATATCCGGGGGGCGGGGGCGGGCTATCGCGCGCGTTGCGTGTCGCGCTTGAACGCTTCGTTTATCGCGGCGCGACACGTCATATCGTGCTGTCGCGGGCATTCGGCCGTCTGCTTCACGAAACTTATGGCGTGAATGAGGACAGCATCCGCATCGTGCCGGGCTGCGTCGACGTCGCGCATTTCGACACTGGCATGACGAAGCTCGAAGCGCGTCGGCAACTCGGCCTCGCAGCGGACCGGCCTCTTATTTTCTGCATGCGTCGTCTGGTGTCGCGCATGGGGCTAGAAGATCTGATCGACGCAATGGCGATTGTGAAGCCGCTGCTACCAGACGTATTGCTGACTATTGCGGGCAAGGGACCGCTTGCGTCGCAGTTGCAGGCTCGGATCGTCGCGCGCGGCCTCGAGGGCAACGTGACGCTTGCCGGCTTCGTTCCCGACGAGACCGTGCCGCTGTGGTATCGCGCGGCAGACCTCTCGGTGGTGCCGACCGTATCGCTGGAAGGCTTCGGCCTGACGACGATCGAATCGCTTGCTGCCGGCACGCCGGTTCTGGTGACGCCGGTAGGCGGCCTGCCTGAAGCCGTGGCGCCGTTGTCGCGCGATCTGGTGCTGCCGTCCGGCGGTTTTAAGGCGATCGGAGAAGGCATGGCCGATGCATTGCTCGGCCGGCTCAAGTTGCCGGACGAAGAGGCGTGCCGCAAGTATGCGCGTGAGAACTTCGACAGGCCGGTGGTAGCCGCGCAGGTCGCGCAAATCTATCGCGAAGCGATCGACGTGTTCTGACGCCGGAAAACATGCGACGCCTCACACGCAAAACATTCGAGCGGCTAGTGTGCGCGGGCGCGCTCGCGCTCCCGCTGGTCGTGCTGCTTGCGGCGGGCGAATCGGAGCACGGCGCGGGCGGTGCCCGGTTGCCGGGCGGTGGGGTCTCTGCGGGCCAACTGGAAGCTCCGCCTGCGACTGCAAAGATGTTGACCGAAGCCACCGATGCTGCGGCCAGCATCCCCCCAGGCAGCGCACAAGCGACCGGTGCGAATCATTCGCCATCCTACATAACATCATGGATCGGCAATACATGGGGCTACGGAGATCAGCGCTGGATGCAGATCGACATCCAGGCGATCGCCGTCACGCCGCAAGGCGACGTCTTCACCAATGCACCATGGGACGAGGCCGGTGGCGAACTCGGTCAGTATCGCAATGGCGAGCTGCTCCGCCACGGTGGCGAGACGCATGGCTGGGGAATGATGGGTGGCGACGCGATTGCTGCGAACGACGAGTATGTGTACGTCGCACAAGCCATGGTCAGCCTCGGCAACGAAACCGCGAAGCACAGACCGTCGCCACGCGAGGGGGAAGTGTGGACCGGTATCTCGCGCCGCAGCCGCGCGGACATTCGCGAGGGCGTACCGTTCGCCGGGCAGGTGAAGTTCCCCGCCGGCAGCCGCCTCGCGTTCCTGCTGATCGCCACTTATTCCGCAAAGGCCGACTACGCGATTCGTGGTTTGGCGGCGGACGACACGCGGCTCTTTGTCTCGAACGCGCTGGAGAATCGGGTGCAGGTGTTCGACGCGCAGACCATGCAGGCAATCGGCGCATTCCCGGTGCGTGAGCCGGGCCGCCTCGCGCTCGCGCCCGACGGTTCGTTATGGGTCTTGGAGAACAGCCGCACAGACGGCGCGCAACGCGTGGTGCACCATGCGCGCAATGGGGCAGTCATCGGCGAATTGCCGTTGCCTGAAGACGTCGTGCCGGCGGATCTGACCGTCGACGCACGCGGACGCCTGTTGATCGCGGACAACGGCGTGCGCCAGCAGATCCTGATCTATACCGGCGACGCGAGCGCACGGACCAGTACGTCGGCGGGCAACATGCAGCAAGGAACGGCCATGAAATTGACGGCCAGCTTCGGGGAAAAAGGCGGTATCTACGCGGGGCGCGCGGGCGCGCCCGGGCCCGGACGCTTCAACGGTCTGACTGGCGTGGGCGTGGATCGCGCGGGCAACATTTATGTGTCGATGAACGGTGCCGGTCCGCGCTCCTACGGCACCGGGCCGAGCACCTACGACGGCGCGTTGCTCGAAAGCTATACGCCCGATGGACAGCAGCGCTTCAGCTTGCAAGGGCTGCTGTTCGTCGACGGCGCGCAGTTCGTCGACGGCAATCCGCCGTCCGTGTACAGCGGCAGCAAGCGCTTCACGCTGGACCTCACGCGCGCGCCTGGCAACGAGTGGTCGTATGCGGGTTATACCGCCGACCGTTTCCGCTACCCATACGATCCGTACTTTCATCTGTACCTCGGCGGCCAGCGGGGTATGCCTATGGTGCGGGACATCGACGGGCACCGGCTGCTGTACACCACTGACATGTATTCGTCGTATCTGCGCATCTATCGTTTCGCCGAAGATCGCGAGACGGCGATTCCGTCGGGGCTGTTCGCGCAATCGCACATAGACGGTCCGTGGCCGCGTAATCAGCCGGCGCGCGGCGAGTGGATCTGGCGCGACATGACAGGCGCGGGTGACTTCTCCCATGCCGCATTCGATCAGAGCAGCAACGGCGCCGATGCGCCCGCGATGCGAGGCTGGTGGGTGGATAGTCGTGGCGACGTCTGGCAGGGCACCGAGGCGGCCGGCATTCGCTGCTTCCCGCTGCAAGGATTCGACCGCGTCGGCAATCCAATTTACCGTTACGCGGCGATGCGGCAATACCCAGTGCCCGCGCCGTTTTACCGCGTTGCTCGGCTTAACTACTTTCCCGAAGACGACACACTGTTTGTCTCCGGCTCGACGCGCGAGCGGCCGTTTATTCAGGACAACTGGAACAGTGCCGGTTCACAGCTTGCCCGCTACGACCACTGGAAAACCGGCAAGCCGGTACTGCGCTATCTGATAGACCTGCCGGACCGCGGTCCGCCCGAATGGCTGTCGATCAACGGCTTTGCGGTGGCGGGCGACTACATCTTCGCCGTCGAAACGCGCAGTGCGACCGTGCGGATTTATGACCGCGCAAGCGGGCGCGAAGCCGGCCGTCTGACACCGGGCAAGGAAGTCGGCACGGCGAGCGGCTGGGCCGACGTGCCGATGCCTGTCACCGCGCATCGTCTCGCGTCGGGCGAATACCTCGTATTCGTCGAAGAAGACGCACACGGCAAGGCATTGATGTACCGGTTCACGCCGTCAACGGCCGCGCTCGCGGCTGCTCATCGCAACTCTATCGACGTTGCAGGAAAATCATGAAAATCATCCATCTCGCCAATCACGCGCTGAATGTGGGCAACGGCATCGTCAATGTGATGGTCGATCTCGCGTGCATGCAGGCGCGCGCCGGACACGACGTGACGGTGGCCTCGGGCGGCGGCGGATTTGAGGAACTGCTCGCGCGGCACGGCGTGCGTCATGTGCTGTTGCCGCAATCGCCGCGACCTTTGCGTGTGCCGGCGATGGTCGCGCGCTTCAACAGGCTGGTATCGCAGATCGACCCTGACGTCGTGCATGCACACATGATGACGGGCGCGCTGATCGCGCGCTTCGGCGTGCCTCGGCGACGCTTCGTGCTGGTAACAACGGTGCACAACGAATTTCAGAAGAGTGCGACGATGATGCGTGTCGGCGACCGCGTTGTCGCTGTCAGCGAAGCGGTGTCCGCCGCGATGGAACGGCGCGGTATTCCGAAGTCGCGCCTGAGCGTCGTGCGTAATGGCGCGCTCGGCACGCCGCGGCTCGCGGACGCGATCGCGCCGCGCTTACCTTTACTGACTCATCCGTGCATCGTGACGCTGGCCGGCATGTATGAACGCAAGGGTATCCGCGACCTGTTGCACGCGTTTGCGGCGGTGCGTGAGCGCGTGCCCGGCGCGATGCTGTATCTGGTGGGCGAAGGCCCCGACCGCGCCGCGATGGAGCAACTGGCCTCGCAACTCGGCGTCGCGCGGCATGCGCGTTTCGAAGGTTTCATTGCCGATCCGCGGGCTTATCTCGCGCAGGCCGATGTGTTCGTGCTTGCCTCGCACAACGAACCGGCGGGCCTCGTGCTATGCGAGGCGCGCGAGCAGGGATGCGCAATCGTCGCGACGCGCGTGGGCGGCATTCCGGAGATGCTCGACGGCGGCGAGGCGGGTGTGCTCGTGCCGCCGCATGATCCCGCTACGCTGGCAAACGCGCTCGAGCGGCTTCTCACCGATCCGGCGAGGCGCGCCGAACTGGCCGCACGCGCGGTGCGGGATCTTGAGAAGTTCAGCGTGCAGTGCGTGAGCGACGGCTATCTGGCGATCTACGAACGCACGCTTGCGAGTTGCCAGCCGCGCCGCTTCGCCACCATTGCCACGCGCGATATCGACGCCGCTCGCGTCGGCATGGCGGAACGTGTGAGCCACTCGGCGCCGCTGTAAGCGCGGCGTTGCGCTCACGGCGGGCATTTTTCACCGGGTCTGCGTGATTTCGTCAGCGCAACGGCCACGAATGATCCGTGGCCAGCGCGATATGTCGTGAAGATGTGATCCGACTTCAGCTTGCCGATAAGGTCAGCCTGGTCCAGAGCTTGTACACGAGGCCGCGCAATTCGCTGGAGCCATGCAGCGACAAAGCCAGATTTGCGCACACCAGCACAAGCGCGGCGGCAATCAGTGAGGACGGCTCGCTGATCGACTCGGCGAGCGCGAGTGCTACGAGCAGAAACGCGAGATGCACCACCATATTCCGCACGATGGAGCCCACGTGCAGCCGGGCGAAGTGAAGCAGCACGCCGTAGTCGAACAGCGCCTTTGACACCACCACGACCGCCGCGCCCATGATGCCGAACCAGTGGATGCCACACCACAGCGCGCCGGCGAACACAGGCAGTTGCGCCCAGCTCACGCCCGCGATAGCGGCGGGACTGGTCTGCGCCTGGATGAGTATGCCGAGAATGCCGGCCTGCCCGCCGAGCCATACGGCGAGTATCAGCACGCACGCGACGGGCGCCGCAGCGGCCACCGTCGGCCCGAGCCACACCACAAGGAAGGGCTTGAGCGCAAACATTGCGACGATCAGGCAAGGCGTGAATGCGCCGTTCAGCAATGCAAGCGCGCTATGCGCGATCGCGTCCGCGTCGGCGCGCGACACGGCGGATAAGCGCGGGAACAGCGTGCGCACCATCGCGACGGGCAGCAGGTTCAGACGCGTGATCAGGTTCTGCGGCGTCGCATAGTAAGTCACGAAGCTCGCGCCGAGCAGCGCGCCGACCAGCACGCGGTCGAGTGTCGACGCGATCATGCCGGCGCCGGAAAAGAGCAGCATCCAACGGCCATAACGGAACAGTTCGGCCATCACGCGCCATTGCGGCATGCGCACGCGTCGAATGCCGATCGCACGAAACGCCGCGGCACCCAGCATCAAACCGGCGAAGAGCCGTGCGAGAACTGCGGCGGGAATGACCACGGCAAGCGAGGGCGAGAAGCAGAAGATCGCCGCGAGCGGCAACAACTGGAAGAGCGCGGTGCCTAGCGTCTGATTAACGTTGAAGCTCGCGAAGCGTTCGACTCCGTTGATCGCGCCCGCGAACACCCATGACACATTGGCAATGGGGACGGCCACCGCAATCCACGGCAAGCTCGCCATCACCTCGCGCTGGAACGTCGGCTCGATCTTCACACCATGCGTGATATAGACGACCGTGCCCACATAAATGATGAGCCCGCCCACGATGCCGGTGCCGAGGTTCATGAACCACGCGCTCCAGAAAATGCGTTCGAGGGAGTCGTCGTTAGCGGCGCGCGCTTTGGAGATCTGATTTTCGGTGGCGAGGCTCGTGCCGAGATCCAGTACGCTGAAGTAGCCGATCAGCGTCCACACCAGATTGATGACGCCATAGCGTTCCACGCCCATCAGATGAATATAGGCGGGCACCGTGACGAGGGAAATGAACGTCGGAGCGATCGCTCCTGCAAAGTTGATGACGATGTTCCTGACGATACTTCTTTCCATGGTGCGCTGTCCGCGGGAATGTCGTGCAATGGTGCGGTTAGTACGGGGCGTTGTCGGTGCGCAGCCGCACCCACGAGCGCGTCCCGCACGAGGGCGTCGGCTTGTCGCTGGGTTAGATACTGCGCTTGTGCGCCGCTTGCGTGTGTGGCTGGGCGTACAGATGAGCGCTCTGCGTCGCGGTTAAATCAGCTTCGACCGCATACGGCCGGTGAACGGGCATCGCGAGGACAGCGTGAAGGAACCGAAAGAATTGAACCCGCGGCTCATCTCGATCTGCATACCGACCTGCAATCGACCGGGTCTGCTCGAAGAAGCCATTGAAAGTTGTGAAGCGCAGACATACGGCGAGTTCGAAATCGTGATCGGCGACGATTCGAGTGACGAGCGCACGGCGCAGATGGTCAAGCGTTGCCGGGCGCGCGCGAGGCATCCGATCCGCTACGAACGCAACCGCCCGAGGCTTGGGCAGGCATCCAATGTGAACCGGCTCTTCGCTCGCGCGCGCGGCGCGCGGCTCGTGTTGCTGCACGACGACGATCTGCTTGAACCGCATGCGCTGAGTATGCTCGATGCGTGCTGGCGCACCGATCCGCAATTGACCGCCGCATTCGGCAAACAGCGCGTAATCGCCGACGACGGCACGCCACGGCCCGAAGCCACCGCGCGGCTCAATCGCGACTACCGCCGCGTTCCTGAGCGTGCGGGGCGGCTCGCCGTGCCCGCGCTTGCCGGCATCGATCAGATGTTCCCGAACAACGGCTATCTGGTGGATACGCTGGCCGCCCGACGTGTCGGTTATCGGCTCGCGGCGCAAGTGGGCGAAGCGTGCGATTTCGATTTCGGTTTGCGCCTGTGCGTGGAGGCGGCAGCCGTTTGCTTCGTCGACGAGTTCGTTTCCATTTCGCGCGAGACGGCCTTGTCGATCTCGACGCATGCGTTGCCCGCGATGCACGCGTTCGCGCAGTTGTGCGCGAGCGATGTGCCCGCCGCCGCACATGCCGCGCGCGACGATGCGCTGCGGCGCGTCGCACCGCGCGCCGCTTCCGCGTATGCGCGCGCCGGTGACGCACGCGCCGCGTGGCGCGTGCTGCTGTCGAAGCATTACGCATTGCGCGACCGGCTGCGCGCGCGCTTTTTGTACCACTTGCTGCTTGCCACACGCTCGACGCTTGGCGCACGCATGCCGCCTGGCGGTTGAGTCGGCAGGCTGGCAACACGACGCGTGTGGGGATGCGAATTGGCGGGGTTAGTGTGGCAGAAGCAATGCAGCCCGAGGCAATGTGGCAGGGCGTACAGAGGCGAGGGGCGGGCTTTGCTGTAATGCCCAAAAGAAGACTTGTGAGGAGCGTAGCGTGAGGCCAGTAGTCTTCGATGGCCAGTTCGGCTGGTTGCATCCCGCAGCCGGGCCGCATGGCGTGGTGCTCTGCTACCCATTCGGCTACGACGCGCTTTGCACCTACCGCGGCATGCGCCGGCTCGCCGAGCGCCTCGCAATGCGCGGCGTCCCGGTGCTGCGCTTCGACTATCCGGGCACGGGCGACTCCGCGGGCGATGCAAGCGAGCCGGGCCTCTGGCGCGCGTGGATCGACAGCATCAGGAAGGCCGTGGCGTTGCTGCGGCAATCGACGGGCATCGAGCACGTGAGCGTATGCGGCTTGCGGCTTGGCGGCACACTCGCCGCGCTTGCCGCTCAGGAACTGGGCGACGTCGACGGTCTCGTGCTGCTCTCGCCCGTGCTGTCCGGCAAAAATTATCAGCGTGAGTTGCGTGCCGGATATCGTCAATGGCTGTCGATGCCCGCGGCAATGGATTGCACACCCGAGCCGGACACCGACGAGTTCGTCGAGGCGTACGGCTTTCGGCTCTATCGCGAAACCATCGAAAGCTTGCGTGCGGTCGATCTGCGGCGCGATGCGCCGTCACCAGCGAGGCGGGTGCTGGTGCTCGATTCGCTGGACGCGACACGCGTCGATGCGCTGGTCAGGCATTATCGGGAGCAGGGAGTCGAGGTCGAGCGTCAGGGCTTCGACGAATACAGCAAGTTCATGATGGAAGCGCTCGACAGCGAGATACCGCACGCGGCGTTCGAGTCGATTGAGAACTGGTTGGTGGGAGACTCCACACGCAGCCCTGCAGCGGTGTCGGGCGTGAGTGCATATGCAGGCGATGTCGAAGGCCACATCGTCGAAGCCGGCGTGACCGAAACGCCGGTGTCGATCGACAACGGCAGACTGTTCGGCATCTACTGTGTGCCTCATTCTCATGCAGCGACGAGCGGCGGCGCAAGCGCCCCCGCGGTGCTGATCGTCAACACGGGCGCAGTGTCCAGAATCGGCAACGCGCGGCTCGGCGTGCGTTTTGCGCGGCGTCTCGCACGGCAAGGTATTGCCTCGCTTCGCGTCGATCTCGGCGGACTCGGCGACAGTCAACCTTCGCTCGATGCGGTCACGCTCGACGCGCTCTACGCGCAGAACGGGGCTGACGATGCCGCCTGCGCCGCGCGCTGGCTCACGGCGCGTGGCCACCGCGGTGCCGTGCTGCTTGGCATCTGCGCGGGCGCCTACGTCGGTCTCCATGCTGCATCGCGCGAGCCCGCGGTGACGGGCGCGATGCTCGTCAATCTGCAGAAATTCACGTGGCGCAACATCTGCGATGAAAACGGCAAGCCGACCGTTCGAGTCGCGGCGATCGGTTCGACGCGCAGCTATTTTCGTTCGATGTGCGAGCCGCGCAAATGGCTGCGCGTCGTTAAAGGGCAGACGGGCGGCTGGCCCGTTGCGCGCGAACTGGCGACCCGTGTTGCGGCGCTTTTACGCGCGACGCTGGCCGATCGGATCGAGCGAATCACCGGACTGCAGCTTGGCGCGAACGAGGAGCGTCGTCCGTTTGCGGCGCTCAATGCGCGCGGCGTCGAGACGCGCCTTCTTTATGGCGTGCTGGACGAAGGCGTTGAAGAACTCGAGAAATACTTCGGAGTGCGTGGCATCAGGTTGCAGCGATTGAACCGCGTTCGCGTGGTTTTTTGCGAGCGCACCGACCACGCCATTCTGTCCGCGAGTGCGCAGGAAAACGTGATGTCGCATTTCGAAGACTTCTATCGCAGCCAGTTCGGTGAGCAGTCTGCTGCCGCCAGGCTCGAAGCCGGCGAAACTGTCGCGAAGCATTGCAGCGGGCCCCGTACGCGCGCGGCGCAATGGCTCGTCAAGCATGCGCGTGCATTTCGCCTAACCGGAGAAGCGTGATGAAACCCGTGGGACAGCGTGCCACGCGCCTCGGCGTTGACGGCGCGCTGTCCCGATCTGCTCGCCAGTGCGCCGTCTGGCAAGCCGACCTTCATCACTTTTTGCGGCGCACTCCGATACGCTGGAGGAGTGCCGTGAATACACAATCCGACCTCGACCGCATCAATCGCGTGGCGTGGAATTCGCGCGACGCGGCGCGCGTTTTCGCCGCGGGCAAAACCTTCTCCGACGCCGGCGAGGAGGCCGCGTTCCAGTGGCTCGCGCCGCGCTGCGCGGCAACGCCGTTGCTCGACATCGGCATTGGCACCGGGCGCACCATTGCGTTGATGCTGGCAATCTCGAACGACTACACCGGCATCGACTACACGCCAAAGCTGCTGGACATTTCGAGGTCGCGCTATCCCGGCCGCGACTTGCGCCATATGGACGCGCGCGACATGTCGGAGCTGCCGTCGAATCATTATGGGCTGGCTGCGTTTAGCTGGAACGGTATCGACTGCGTGGACTACGACGGTCGCGTGAAGATCCTCGAAGAAATGAATCGCGTGGTGCGGCCGGGCGGTTATGTGCTGTTCTCGTCGCACAATCGCGGCGGCCCCGGTTATCGCGAGAACATCTGGCAACTGCTGCCGCAGTTCACCTCCAATCCGCTCAAACTCGGCTGGCGCACGCTGCGTTCACTTCGCCGCTTCCAGCTCGGCACGTTGAACTACGTGCGTAACGGCAAGCTGAACCACGACTACGGCGGTTACTCAGTCAAGACAGCGGCGGCTCACAACTTCGGCATTGTGATTGTCTACACGACGCTTCGCGAACAGCGCCGGCAACTCGCGCAGGTGGGCTTGCAATGCGATGCGGTGTTCGGCAGTTGCGATGGCAGGCGCATTCCGGACGACGTAGAGGACAGCGACGCCTGGTGGTTTCACTTCATCGCGCACAAGCCGCTCGGCGCATATCGCTTCGATCAGGAGAGCGGCCATGCACGCCGACGCACTTCGGCTTGACGAGCCGCGCGCAGCAGACGCGGACTTCGACGAGCGCGGCTTCCGGCATGCGCTCGGGCGCTTCGCGACCGGCGTCGTCGTGATCTCGACCGGCAGTGGCGAACGTCTGCACGCGATGACTGCGAACGCCTTCATGTCGGGTTCGCTCAGGCCGCCTTTGATCGTGGTGTCGGTCGGGCAGAGCGCGCGTATGCACGAGCGCCTGATGGGCTGCGCGGTGTTCGGTGTAAGCGTGTTGTCGGACGCCCAGGAGGCGCACAGCCGGCACTTCGCGGGCGAGCCGCAGAGCCGGCTTGCGCCGTGCTTTACCGGCGTCGACGGACTTGCGGACGTGGTGCTTCTCGAACATGCGGCAGCCCGCTTCGCAGCGCGCGTGGTGGACCGGCATCCGTGCGGCGACCACACGTTGTTCGTCGGCGAGGTGTTGGTGTTTTCGCTTGGCGAAGACGCTCCGCTCGTTTTCTTCGGCGGTCGCTATGGATCGGTTGCCGGTTCGCGCCTTGCGACACCGGCACCGACGCATGCATTGCCCGCATCCGCGCACTGCGAACACGTTGAACCGGGTCCACCGTATGCAAAAAGCCATGACTGATTCGAGACCATTTAGGTTCAGACAATTTATCGTTCAACGTGCGTCGTCGCACGATGCAAAGTCGAGGCCGCAGGCATGCTTGAAACGCAAGCTTGTGGCCCTTTGGCACGTAGCGCGTTACATAGAAGAAACAATTCTTCAGAGGGATAACCCTGTCAGGAAGTGTCCCAACTGGCGTAACCGTTGTGAAGCTAGCAACGTATCGTGGATGAACACCACGTGACGATAAAACACACAAAGAACGTCGGTTTATCAACAGGCTACGCGGGGGCGAACACCGCTTCGGGGAGAGGGTCATGGAACAGGGAAACAAAGATCGATCACTGGTCAGCAAGGTGATGGACGGGCTCGTTACGGGCATCGTCGAGGAGAAGTACGGCGCGATACTGCCGCCGCAAGACGTGCTGTCGAAAGAGTTCGACGTGAGCCGCACGGTCATGCGTGAGGCGCTGTCGATGCTGCTCGCGCGCGACATGCTCGATGTGCGGCCGAAGATCGGCACGCGCATCCGGCCGATGAGCGACTGGCGCATGATCGACGAAGACGTCGTGAACTGGCGTTTTCGCGCGAAGCCCGATCCGCTGTTTCTGCGCGACGTGATCGAGTTTCGCATTCTGATCGAGCCGCGGGCGTCGGCGCAGGCCGCGGCGCGCGGCAGCGCGGCCGACATCGCTGCGGTGCGCGACGCGTTCGAGGCGTTTCGCGTGATCCGTCCGGCCGAACCGGGGTATCAGGAAGCCGACGAACTCTTTCATACGCGCATCGTCGTCGCGAGCGGGAATCAGTTCTTCAAGCAGATGGCGGCGATCATTCGCGGCGCACTGGCGACGGGCAACCCGATCGTGAACGAGAGAGAAGGGATGTGGGAAGGCGCAGTGAATTCGCACCGGCGCGTGGTCGAAGCGATAGAACGGCGTGATCCGAAAGAAGCCGAGCTCGCGTCGATGGCGATGATCGACTTCACGACCGAAGAGATCGCGGGCACCTTCGCCGCAGCGCCGCCGGTCCCGCCCGCGCATGGCGGAAACGCGGGATAACGCCGAGCCGACGTGTGGCTTCTGGCGCTGCTGCGCGCGTTGCCGCAGCGGCGCGCCGATTGGCTGACGGTCAGGCGTGCAGCGTCACCGGCGCGTTGTGTTTCCCTTAGGTCGACTCACTTGCGGGCGGCATGCGCGACAATGGCGCCTTGCTCTTAACCGCAGGGACGCCAGGTGATCGTGACAAACGCTGTAATCAACGCGGGCACACATGCCCCGGCAAACGCCGCCACTGACGCCACTAACGCCACCACGCAAGCCACCACCGACGCAACACAAGCCATTCCATCGGACGGCATGGTCCGTTGGGGAATCGTCGGTACGGGCCGCATTGCGCGCCGGTTCGCTCAAGGGCTCGCTTATGTGCATAACGCGCGTGTCACAGCGTTGTGGTCGCGCCGTGCCGCGCCGGCGCAGGCTTTCGCCGACGAATTCGGCGGCCGGTTCTGCGCGAGCTTCGATGCGCTGCTCGCCAGCGAGATCGACGCGCTCTATATCGCCACCGTTCAGGATAGTCACGCTGATTACGCCATCGCGGCACTGCAAGCGGGCCTGCACGTACTGTGCGAAAAGCCCGCCGCGATCAACAGGCCGCAACTCGAGCGCATTCAGGACGCCGCGCGTCGCGAGAAACGCCTCTTCATGGAAGCGATGAAGCCGCCGTTCTATCCGTTGTACAGAAAGTTGCAGGCGCATCTAAAAGACGATCCGATTGGCGAAGTCGGGCTCGTGCGGGCCGGCTGTTCAGTGCCGGGCGTGCCCGACGATCACCCTTCGCTGTCGTTCGAGCATGCGGGCGGCGCGCTGCTCGATATCGGCATCTACGAGATGTTTCTCGCCGTCGACTGGCTGGGCGCGCCGCTCGACGTGCAAACGCTCGGGCGCCTCGGTTCGACCGGCGTCGATACATTTGCGAGCCTGAACAGCCAGCATGAGCGCGGCATCGCGCAACTCTTCTGCGGCCTCGATCTGCACGGCAAGGGCGACGCGTTGCTGATGGCGAAGAGCGGGCACGTGACGATTCACGAACCGTGGTGGAACCCGTCGCGCGCGACTATCCGCTACGCCGACGGTCGCGTGATCGAGCTCGACGAGCCGTTCGAAGGCGGCGGTCTGAACTACGAGACCGCGCATTTCTGCGAGCTGATCCGGGCGGGACAGATCGAGAGTCCGGTAATGCCGCACAGCAAGTCGTTGCAGATGATCGCAATGGCCGATGCGGCGCGTGCAGCCTTAGGGCTCAGATTTGCGGGCGAATGACGCCGGCTGCGCGCTCAGTGCTCAGTGCCTTGAGGGCAACGCGAGCCGCCGTTCATACCAGCGCTGCAGCAGTTCGAGTATCTGGCATAGCACCCAGTAGACTGCCGCCGCCGCAAGGTAGAGCGGCAATGGCTGATACGTCGATGCGATGATTTCCTGTGCGCTACGCAGCAGTTCGGTCACCGTAATCACGGAGACCAACGAAGTATCCTTGATCAGGCTGATCAAGCTGTTCGACAGGCTCGGCACCGCAATGCGCAGGGCTTGCGGCGCGATCACATAGCGCAGCGTCTGGCGCCGCGAGAGTCCGAGACTGTAGGCGGCGAGCCATTGCCCCTGGTGAATGCCGAGGATTGCGCCGCGCATGCTTTCCGACAGATACGCGGCCACGTTTGCCGACAGCGCGATCACGCCGGCCGGCGTCGGGTCCAGCGAAATGCCGAAGCTCGGCAAGCCATAATAGATCACGAAGATCTGCACGAGGAGCGGCGTGCCGCGCATCACGCTCACGTAAATGCGTGCGATCCAGTTCAATGTGCGGCTGTGGCTCACGCCCATCAACGCAAGCATGGCGCCGGCGATAAGTCCGAAGAACATCGACAGAACTGCGAACTTGACCGTGAGGACAGCGCCCTGCGCGAGCACAGGAAGCGATTGAACGAGCAGGGAAGTGGTGGACATGAGCGGTGCTCGGTTTGGCGCGCGAGACGCACATCGCCCGGGCGGGGCGCGT
The DNA here is from genome assembly GCF_046534895.1 of Paraburkholderia sp. SIMBA_053. Classification (NCBI taxonomy): domain Bacteria; kingdom Pseudomonadati; phylum Pseudomonadota; class Betaproteobacteria; order Burkholderiales; family Burkholderiaceae; genus Paraburkholderia; species Paraburkholderia sp. SIMBA_053. The sequence goes on from NZ_JAWRXU010000002.1 coordinate 604,491, forward strand.
GCTGCAACAGTGCGAAGGGCGGCATTCCGGAGAAGCCGCCCTTCGTTTCATGCAGAGCCGGTTACTTGATCGGCTTGCTCACGTCGATGCCGAACCACTTGTCCGAGATCTTCGCGAACGTGCCGTCCGCTTCGAGCTGCGTCATTGCGTCGTCGATTGCTTTGGCGAACTTCGGATTGTTCTTTTTGAACGGGATGCCCGACGGGTTGCCCGCGCCGACATTCGCGCCGGTGCGCAGCGGCAACTGCGAATTCTTCAACAGATACGCGAGCATCAGACGGTCGTTGAGCGCCGCGTCGAGACGGCCCGCCGCCAGATCGCGCAGATATTCGGGCGCGCCCGGGTACGTTTTCACGTCGATGCCCGGCACCGACTTCGCCATGTCCATGTAGTTCGTACCAAGGCCGACGCCGAGCTTCTTGCCCTTCAGATCGTCGAGCGACTTGAACTGACGCGTGTCGTCCTTACGCTGGATCAGCTGCGCGGCCGAGTACGTATATGCGGGCGAGAAATCGAGCGCCTGCTTGCGCGCATCCGTAATCCCGACCTGGTTGACGATCACGTCGAACTTGCCGGCCTGAAGACCCGCAATGATGCCGCTCCATTCGGTCGTGACGAATTCCGGCTTCACGCCGAGCTTCGTCGCCACTGCTTTGGCGATGTCGACGTCATAGCCGACCAGTTCGCCCGACGGCGCTTTTGAATTGAACGGAGGGAAGGTGCCTTCGAGGCCGATGCGCAGCGTGCCGCGTTGCTTGACCTGATCCAGCAGGTCGTCGGCATGGGCCGTGACCGCGGTGAACGAAGCGCCGATCAGAGCGGCGACGAAAATTTTCTTCAACAACCCGAGTTGCATTGTGTTCCTTTTTGTTCGTATGTCGTTTTAGCGGACGAAAGCTTAACAAAGCAGACTGTCGAACGCTAAATATCGTTTGTTCATGCCTGTATTACCCGGCCGCCGCACGCGTGGGTTCGCGTGCCTGCGTTCGCGTGCCTTGGGTCAGCGAAGCGCCTGCACGCATTCGGCGACGAGCGCCGGTCCCCGATAGATGAAGCCGGTATAAAGCTGAACGAGCGAGGCGCCGGCGGCGAGTTTCGCGCGCGCATCGTCGCCGGAAAAGATCCCGCCCACGCCGATGATCGGCACTGCCTCACCGACTTCGGCGCGCAGCTTGCGGATCACTTCGTTCGACGCGTCGAACACCGGCTTGCCCGACAGGCCGCCGGCTTCGTCGCCGTATTGCATGCCTGCGACGGCGGTGCGCGAGAGCGTGGTGTTGGTCGCGATCACGCCTTCGAAGCGGTGGCGCAACAACGTGTCCGCGATGGACTTGATCTGCTCGTCGTCGAGATCGGGAGCGATCTTCAACGCGAGCGGCACCAGCTTGCCGTGCATGTCGGCGAGACGCTGCTGCTTGTCCTTGAGCGCCGCGAGCAGCGCGTCGAGTTCGCCCGCGCCTTGCAACTGGCGCAGGTTCTTCGTATTAGGCGACGAAATGTTGACCGTCACGTAGCTCGCGAACGGATAGACGCGTTCGAGGCAATACAGGTAGTCTTCGGCGGCGCGTTCGATCGGTGTGTCGGCGTTCTTGCCGATGTTCAGTCCGAGAATGCCGCGATAGCGCGCGGCCTGCACGTTTTTCACGAACTGGTCGACGCCCGCGTTGTTAAAGCCCATGCGGTTGATCACGGCATTCGCCTCGGGCAGACGGAACATGCGCGGCCGCGGATTGCCGGGCTGCGCGCGCGGCGTGACCGTGCCCACTTCGATGAAGCCGAAGCCGAGCGCGGCGAGCCCGTCGATCGACGCACCGTCCTTGTCGAGCCCTGCTGCAAGCCCCACGGGATTGCGGAACGTCAGCCCCATCACCGTGCGCGGCGCGTCCGGCACGCGCGCGGCGAGCGCGCCGGCGAGGCCGGTGCGGCCCGCGGCGCCGAGCACACGCAAGGTCAGGTGATGAGCGTCTTCCGCGTCCATGCGAAAGAGTTGGGCGCGTATGAGCGGATAGAGGGAACTGAACACAGGACGGAGCCGGGCGGCCAAAAAATGGGAACCCGCTATTTTACCGGCTTTGCGGTGTCAATGAGATAAGGCGGGGCAGGCGTCGCGCTCGTTGCTTGTGTCCGCAGCTAAGCCGCAGCTAAGCCGCAGCTAAGTTGGCACCTAAGTTGGCAGCTAAGTCCGCACCTAAGGCAGCAGCGGCCCGCGTTTGCCCCTCGACGCTGCGTCGGCCTGCGGGAGATCTGCGCCTTCGGGATCGAGCACCCGCCATACGCCGTCAACCAGACCTTCGAGCGGCCGGAAGTTGGCCTTGTAGGCCATCTTCGGACTCTCGCGAATCCAGTACCCAAGGTACACATACGGCAACTTCAGGCTGCGCGCCTGCTCGATCTGCCAGTAGATGTTGTACGTGCCGAAGCTCGTATGCGGCAGTCCCGGCTCGAAGAACGTGTACACGGACGAGAGCCCGTCGCCGAGAATGTCGATCATGCTGATCATGCGCAGAAGACCAGGCGATTCGGGATTGTCCGGCAGCGGTTCCCGGAATTCGACGAGTCGCGAGTTGATCCGGCTTTGCAGCAGAAACTGTTCGTACTGGTCGCGGCTGTCGCGGTCCATGCCGCCGCCCGCATGTCGCGCCGACTGATAGCGCATATAGAGCGCGTAGTGTTCCTCGTCGTAGTGAAGCGGCGCGACGGTGGCGATCATGCCGCCATGCTTTTTCCAGACGCGCCGCTGCGTGCGGTTCGGCTCGAATCTGTCGACCGGCACGCGCACCGGCACGCATGCGCGGCAACCGTCGCAATAGGGCCGATAGGTAAACACGCCCGAACGCCGGAAGCCGGCCTTGACGAGGTCCGTGTAGACGTCCGAGTTGATCAGGTGACTGGGCGTCGCGACTTGCGAGCGCGCGATACGCCCGTCGAGATAACTGCAGGGATAGGGCGCCGTTGCATAAAATTGCAGCGCCGAAAGCGGAGAAAGAGGCAGCTCGTTAGGATGAGTCACGTTGGCAGCTCTCGAAGCATCTCTGATAATGCAAACCCGGCGTGCGTTGCAACTTGTCTTGCAGATCTCTTGCAAAGCGTGTTGCAGTTCAATGCGCAACTCGCGGTGCGGCTCATGGTGCAGCACGTGATCCGCGCGTTTCGTTGAACGGATCCGGATTCGGCCTGATTCTTCCTACGCCGCTCGCGCGAGCACATCGAGCAACACGGTCTTGTCGAAGCGCCAGGGAATGCGCGGTGCGTCGACAGACGCGCGAACATGAGCGATGAATGCCTTGCGCGCTATCTCGCGACCGCCGAGCGACGCCAGATGCGACGTGTTCTGCTGGCAGTCTATCATTTCTATTTCGTGACGGCGCAAGTGCCCGACGAGCGCGGCCAGCGCCATTTTCGAGGCGTCCGTGACGTTGGCGAACATGGATTCGCCGAAGAACATCTTGCCGAACGAGACGCCGTACAAGCCGCCCACGCGCTCGCCTTCGAACCATGTCTCGATGCTGTGCGCGTCGCCCACGCGATGCAGCGACGAATAGGCTTCGACCACGTCCGCAGTTATCCAGGTGCCGCGCTGGCCACGCCGCGGCGCCTCCGCGCAGGCGCGCATCACGGCAGCGAAATCCTGGTCGACGCGGATTTCCCACGCGTCGTCGCGCAGCACGCGCTTGAGCGTTTTACGCAGCGACGGCGATATCTTGAACTCGGCCGGACGCAGGACCATGCGGGGGTCGGGGCTCCACCACAACACGGGCTGGCCGTCCGAATACCACGGGAAGATGCCGTGACGGTACGCGTCGATCAGGCGCGACGGCAGCAGATCGCCGCTTGCGGCAAGCAGGCCCGGAGCGCCGCTTGCCGCGCCGAGCGCGCGCTCGACGGGCGGAAACGGATCGTCGGGTCCGAGCCAGGGAACCATGCGTGACGCTCAGCCTTCGCGCAGCGAGCGGAAGATGTCGCCCGTATGCAGGCCGAAGCTGCCGGCCGCGCGGTCGGCGAAAAAGAAGCGCAGCGTTTGTCCGACGGTGGGAAATGCAATCTCGTCCCACGGAATGTCGCTTTCTTCGAAGAGCTTGACTTCGAGACTCTCCTCGCCCGCGGCAATGTCCAGATCGAGCAGGCGCGCCATGTAGAAAAGATGCACCTGATGCACATGCGGCACGTTCAGCAGCGAGAAGAGGTTCTGTACCTCCACGCGCGCGCCGGCTTCTTCGAGCGTTTCCCGCGAAGCGGCTTCCGCCGTTGTCTCGCCCATTTCCATGAAGCCTGCAGGCAGCGTCCAGTAGCCGTAGCGCGGTTCGATCGCGCGGCGGCATAGCAGCACCTTGTCGTCCCATACCGGAACGGTGCCGACGACGTTGCGCGGATTCTGATAGTGCACCGTGCCGCAACTGCCGCATACGAAGCGCTCGCGGTTGTCGCCCGGCGGAATGCTCAGGCTGACGCCGTGGCCGCAGACAGAACAGAATTTCATAGGAAGGGCACGAGAAAGAGTGCTAGGAGTTTATCACTGGGGCGGCGTTTTACCGTGCGCAGAGATGGTGACGCGTGATGAGGGCGGCGCCGGCGAGCGGGCGGAGTGAGGAGGTGTGCGTGCGCTTATGCGCAGCGTATTCGTGTGCGTGATCATGCAGATCATGGGGCATCCACCGGGCATCGACCCATGCCAGAAATATCGACGCGAAAAAACGGCCGTACAAAACAAAAAAGGCCTGCCGGTTTGGCAAGCCTTCAATGTTGCTTTCGACGTTCCAGCTTTTGGTTGCGGGGGTAGGATTTGAACCTACGACCTTCGGGTTATGAGCCCGACGAGCTGCCAGACTGCTCCACCCCGCGTCCGTCGAAGAAAAGATTATAGACCAGATCACAGGACGATGCAATAGTCGAGGCGCTAGTCGTTTAGCAGGTGCCTTCCCGCTTGCGAATCCCTGCAATCGCTCGCACTCATCGTGAGCCTTCAGCGAAACGTCGCGCGATGCGTGGGCGGCGTCGCTTCGCGCCAGGCCGCTGCAAGACGCTGCGCTAGAATCGGAATTTCCCGGCGCGCCGTCATGTCATTTGCGCGAAACTCACGACGAATGAGACTCACGACGAATCCACACCGAGTCGGTCGCGAATGCACGACGGCGAGCCCGCACTCACACTTGCTCCTGGAACTTCATGGACATCGCTCACGACCTGCAGATCATTGCCGCTCAGGAACACGCGCTCGTGTTCCCCCAATTCGATGCTGACCGCGCATGGCAAATCGGCGCCTATCTGCATGAAGTCGCGAAAGCGCGCGGCATTCCTGCCGCCATCGACGTGCGCACGTTCGGTCAGCCTCTGTTCTTCAGCCTGCTCGACGGCGCGACGCCGGACAACGTCGATTGGGCGCGCCGCAAGGGCAACACGGTCGCGCATTTCCGGCGCAGCTCGTATGCGATCGGCCTGAAAATGCAGCAGGCCGGCAGCACGCTCGCGGACAAGCACGGTCTGCCCGCCACCGAATATGCATCGCACGGCGGCGCGTTTCCGTTGACGGTCGCGGGCGCGGGCGTGATCGGTTCGGTCACGGTGTCCGGCTTGCCCCAGCGTGCCGATCATGAGTTCGTAGTGGAAGCCCTTTGCGCGCACCTCGGTCACGACTACAGCAAGCTCGCGCTTGCAAAGGTCTGAGCCGATGCGGCTGCCGCCTTATGCATTGCTTGGTATCGCGATCGTGGCCGAGGTGATTGCCACTTCCGCCATGCGAGCGTCGGACGGTTTCTCGCGGCTCGTGCCGTCGGCGGTAGTGGTACTCGGCTACGGAGTCGCCTTCTACTGCCTGTCGCTAACGCTCAGGAGCATTCCTGTCGGCATTGTCTACGCCGTGTGGTCGGGCGCGGGCATCGTGCTGATTACGCTCGTCGCGCTGCTGCTGTATGGGCAGGTGCCCGACGTGCCGGCCGTCATCGGGCTCGGGCTGATCATTGCCGGCGTCACCGTGCTGAACATGTTCTCGAAGATGCAGGCACATTGAAGCGCAAGCCCGAGCCACCGCGAAGGCTCTGGCTGGATCCGTTGTACATGCGATCGAGCTTTGCCGGGGCTTGCCGGTGACGTCGGCTCCTGTCGGCGCCTACTTGCAGCGCACGATCATCGAGCGGTTCTTGACGTTGGCCGACACGACGTTCGTCACGCTGCCGCCCGCGGTCCCGCCTTCGTCGTTGTCTTTCGACACGATGTCATAGCCGGTCGCGCCGCACGCCTTGCCCGCCTGTACATAGCACGAGGCCCAGCTCGAACCGGCGTCGGCGCCGCTGCAATTGACCGCGAAGCCGGTCTGGCCGTTCGGCAGATTGATGAGTGACGTCGTGTTCGACGACGCACACCCCGCCAGGCCCGCGCCCAGCGCAACTGCCACTGGGAATGCAAGAAGAAGGGACGTGTGGCGCAGCAGAGCCCCCGCGTTGCCGCGCGGCGAATGACTTCGGCCCGGCCGTTGCGTCATGAAATGCATCGTGATTGTTTCCTTTGATCGGTTGGCTTGCCGCGCGCAGGCGCAAGCTCAGGGCGTTTCGACAGTAATGCCCGCCGCGCTGACGAGACGGCGGCTTTCGGCGCCGCTTTCAGTGGCCGCGTCTTCCCAGATGCTGATGGCTTTTGCGATGTCGATATCATGGCTTTCGGCATACGCAAACCATTTGTTCGCCGCATCCGGCTCGGGCAGTTCGTGATCGTGCAGAAAATATTTTCCCATATTGCGCTCGCTGAACTCGAAATGAAGGCACTGCAACAGCACGGAACGTGCCGTAAAGTCGGTTCGACCAGGACGGGTTCGACAAGTGCAACCGTGAAAACGTGCAGAACTTATTCGATCGCCGCGCGCCTTACCTGATCTATCGCAACGAGGAGAACGAACATGGCTGAACGGGTCAGCGGCCCTTACCGCGGCTACTACATCAGTGCCGCCGCGCGCCTGGTGCCGGCGTCCAGCGACCAGGGCACCGACAGCACCGACGGCACCTACGTGGGCTCGGTCAGCCTGGCCCAGCTTGGTCCGGACGATGCACACCGGATCGAGACACTACTGGATCTCGGCGATCAGCAACGGTTCGGCAGCGAAGAAGAGGCGCTCGCGTACGTTGAACAGGCCGCGCGCAATTACGTCGACCGTCTGCTGGGCGGCCAGTCATGACCGGCGAACGTCTGCTTCGAGGTAGGTCATGAGGGCGCCTGACGAGCAAGCCCGCGCGCGAACTCATGCCGACGCATCTCGCGATTCCGGCGCCTCGGCGGGGTGGACCGCGGTCCGGCCGCGCGAGTACCATATTCAGGTCGTCCGGGGCCGGCCGGTTCTCGCGGGCTCCGGTTGTGTGCCGGATACTTCTGATGAGGCGACCATGGAAATCAGGTTTCCCGAGGGCGCGCCAGCCTACCGCGATTCCAATCTGACCGTTGTCTTTCCCGCGCTGGTGGACGGTGAGCCCGTACCGTGCGCAATCTCTGTCGAGGCGCTCGAAGATCACTTCGGCGCACATTCCGAAGACCTGGAAGGCTGGATGCGCGCATTCGACGCCGGACGCCCGCGCATAGAAGCCGTGGCGCGCGAGCACTTGCAGATCAGTAACGGCACGCCTGTGCTGCTCAAGAGCGGGCACTTTCCGCCTGGGGACGCGGCTCGCTAGGCTGAGCAGAACCGAGCGCGGCGGCCATGCACTGGCGGATGCCTTCTTCGTAAGACGTCTTCGCGATCGGACCGATCAGCTTCGTCAACGCAGAGTCGTCGAGCACGATCGGTTCGGTCATCAGGTAATTCATCTCGACCAGCTCACGCATCAGTGGATTGAAGAGGCCGAGCACGCGCAGCATCGTCTTTCCGGCCACCATCAGCCTCGGCTGGCGGCCTGCCAGTGCATAAGCCTGTCGTGCCACTTCCCGCTGCGTAATGGTGCCCGCGCCGGCAAGGTGCCACCAGCGCCCATACGCTTCGGGCGTGCGCGTAAGCGTCTCGACCACGGCTCCGATATCCGGCAGATAAATGAATTCGTGCGGCACATCTACGGGACCGATCATCTGCGCGCGCTTTCCATTTGCGGCAGCTTCGAATACGCCGTTGAGCAGACTGCGCTCGATGCCCGGGCCGTAGAAATCCGGTAGCCGCAGAACCAGCGTCGACAGTCCGTTCTTTCCGTGCGCCTGCAACACCAGATTTTCCTGGGCGAGCCGCATTTTTCCTTTGAACGTGTGCGGCTCGCGAGGATGGTCCTCAGCGATCGGATTGCTGCCCGCACGACCGTAGGGATAGACGGTGCCGATCAGAATGAAGCGTTCCACGCCCGCTGCCGTGATGCCTGCGAGCGTTTTCTGCATTAGCGGCGGGTGCTCGGCGAAGCGGTCGTAGGGCACGCCGACCAGATACACGACGCTCTGCAGCCCCTCTGCCGCGGCGCTGATAGAAGCCGGATCGTCCGGATTCCACGTGACGATCTCCGCGTGCGGATCGTGGCCGAAAGCGGCGACCAGCGCTTCCCGCGACCTGCCGACGACGCGGTAGTCGCGGCCTGCCGCGCCGAGCGATGCCGCGATGATCCGGCCGGCGGCGCCGGCAGCTCCGAACAGGCCGACCTTTCCTTCGTTGTGCATGACGGTACCTTCCAGGTGACGCGGCGCGCCTCGATGCACGCCAGCTGTTGATTGGTCAATGTTTTGTGAACAGTGTTCAGTGAACGGTGTTCAGTTTAATTTGACTTTTCAGTTTGTCAACTGGAAAATGCCTCGCATGGGAATCGCTGAAAGAAAGAACCGGGAGAAGCAGGCGTTGCGGGAACGCATCCTTGCAGCCGCACGACATATCGTGATGCGTGAAGGCTTTGCCGCGCTCTCAATGCGGAAGATCGCCGAAGCGATCGAGTATTCGCCCGCCGCGCTGTATTTGCACTTCGCGAGCCGCGACGAGATCGCCCGGGCGCTGTGCGAGGAAGGCTATGCGCAGTTGCTGCAGACCTTCGAGCCGCTCGCGGGCATTGCCGACCCGGCTGAACGGCTCAAGGGAATGGGGCGGGCTTATGTTGCCTTTGGCGTCGCTCATCGGGAAACGTACCGGTTGATCTTCATGGAAGATCCGAGCTATACCGGCGCGGCGCTCGGTGCGAAGGCTGCCGCAGCGGTGTCCGGCCCGTCGAAGTCCGACCCGTCAATTGGGAGCGAGGCGCAAACGCGGGCTCAGTCGGAACAGCCCGGCACGGAAGACGATCCGGGCGCCGCGGCCTTGCAATTCATGATTTCCGCACTCGACGAGCTGAAAGCGGCGGGGCGCCTTGCTGCATCGGTGGATCCGAGGGTCTGGGCCGACGCTTTCTGGGCGACGTTGCATGGCATCGTCGCGCTTCATCTGACGTGCCCGGTTTTTCCGTCGGCGCCACTCGACACCGTTGTGGGAATCGCAATGGACACCTGGCTTGGGGCGGGCGGTGTCGCTGCGGATGCAGATCCAGTTGGCATCGCAAGCTCGAACGCTAACGGGGCGGTCTCGCGCAGGAAGAGGGCTGATGCAGCGGGCGCGCAAAGTTCGTCGCAGGACAATGCGCAAGTCAACGGTCAAGGAGAGGCGCAAGCAGAGGCGCAATCCGGGGCGCAAAGCGGCGTGGGCGCAGAACCCGCGGCTACCCGGCGTCGCGCAACGAAGAAGGCGCGTTAGGCAACGAGTCACCGCCTACCTTGGCGGCGTTCCCACCCCAAGTCGCGCAAGGCTGCGCCTTGCACCCCAAATCGACCCCGAGTCGCGGGCCGTGATAACGTTGGGTTTCCACGTCTCTGCGCCGCCGTGCGTCGTCTTTCATGTCTCTTTCCGCCTTGCCCGAAGCTAGCGACGAAGTCGCGACTTACGTAGCCAACTGCATCGGTTTCATCGAGCTTGAAAGGCCGAAGGCGCTGAACGCGCTGTCGCTCGGCATGATCCGAGCGATCCACGCCGCGCTCGACGACTGGCGCGAAAATCCCGATGTGCTTGCGGTCGTCGTGCGCAGCCAGCATCCTCGCGCGTTCTGCGCGGGCGGCGATATCCGCTTCCTCTACGAGTCGGCGAAGCGTGGCGAACACGAAGCGCGCGACGCGTTTTTCATCGAGGAATACCGGCTCAATCACGCAATCTTCACTTACCCGAAGCCGTACATCGCGTTGACGAACGGTGTGGTGATGGGCGGCGGCATGGGCATCTCGCAGGGCGCGCATCGGACCGGCGGCCTGCGCGTCGTTACGCAGTCGACAAAAATGGCGATGCCGGAAACGCGCATCGGCCTTTTCCCCGATGTCGGCGCTAGCTGGTTTCTCGCGCGCACGCCCGGCGCGATCGGCCGCTATCTCGCGGTGACCGGCGAAGCGATAGGCGCTGCCGACGCGTTGTACGCCGGCCTCGCCGATCTCTATATCGACGATGCCGCGCTGCCCGCGCTCATCGACATCTTGCGCAGCGAACTGTTCGAGCGCGGCGCGGACGTCGTTGCGTGCGTCGAGCGGGAAAGCCGCGCTTATCAGGTCGCGCCGCAGCCGGAGCAGTCGCCGCTTGCCCGCGCGCGGCGGTTGATCGACCGGCATTTTGCGCTTCCCGACGTGCCGCGCATTCTCGCCTCGCTTCAGCAGAAGTGCGATCGCGACACCGCCGATTGGGCCGAGCAGACCATTGCCGTGTTGCGGGAGCGCTCACCGCTTTCCATGGCCGTTTCGCTGGAGGTGGTGACGCGCGCGGAAGGCTCGATGGCCGAAGTGCTGCGCGGCGATCTCGATCTCACGCGTTCGAGTTTCCTGCAAGGCGACGCGGTGGAAGGGATTCGCGCGCGCATTATCGACAAGGACAACGCGCCGCACTGGCGCTTCGCGCGCATTGAGGACGTGAGCGCCGCCGATGTCGCGAAAATGTTCGAAAGCCCGTGGCCGGCCAACGAACATCCGTTGCGGGATCTGCACGGTTAAGGCGCGGGCGGACGCGACGAACCGCCCAGACCGACTCAATCCACCTCTTCGCTGGCCATGAAGGCGCGCATGAAGACGAGCGCGCCCCAGCCCCACATTGCGTTCGCGGCGAAGCCCATGGCGAGGCGCGGCAGCATGTTGCCGCTTGGCCAGATGCCGCGCAGCGGATCCACGACGAACACGCTTGCCGCCGTCAATACGATGCCGCCGAACACGAACGCGGGCAGCCACGGCGCGCGTCGCTCGGGAGCCACGCGCAGGAGCCACGCCATGAGTACGGCCCAGAACGCGCTCCAGATTGCGTTAGCAATGAACTCGGGCAGGCCGAGCGGTAGAAACGGGGCAGTCGAAAAACCGCTTTTGTCGATAACACCGGCTGCATTCAGCAGCGCCAGCGTCGATTCATGGAAGAACAGAGAAGCCAGAAAACCGGCGACGAACGGCAGGATGAGTTTTTGCATGCATTGCACCGCCAGGGCACAGGCGCGTGGTTCGCGTTGCCCGCACCGGATTATTGGAAACGTGCGCCATTATAGCCAGCGGTGACGGCTTTTCCGGTTGCGCGAAGCGTCGCGTTCGTATGCTTTAGCGTCGGGCTAATCACGGAAGTGGAAAACCTAAGCTCAAAAAAATCGTTCAAAAGCCGCGCTCCGCTCCATAGACTCTTTCTCCATGTAGACGGCGCTTGCCGCCGTCGCCCTTAGCGTCGATACCGCATCTTCCGTTCTTTAGCGATGCATCGCCCGGCTCATCTCCGATGACCGGCTGTATGCGCGCGGCCCGCGCCTGCGCCGGCGTGTGGTTTCGCCTTGGCGTTTCCCGCGCGGCATGCACAGTCTTTATTCAATCCAGTTTTGAATTCGCAGGGAGCAGTAAATGAATGTGTTCTGGTTCATTCCGACTCATGGCGACAGCCGCTATCTCGGTACGTCGCAAGGCGCGCGTGCAGCCGATTACGACTACTTCCAGCAGATCGCTGTCGCCGCCGATACGCTCGGCTACGAGGGCGTGCTGCTGCCGACCGGCCGTTCGTGCGAGGACGCATGGGTCGTTGCATCGAGCCTCATCGCCGCGACGAAGCGCCTGAAGTTTCTCGTCGCGATCCGGCCGGGCATTTCGTCGCCGGGACTTGCGGCACGCATGGCGGCCACGTTCGACCGTCTGTCGAACGGGCGCCTGCTGATCAATGTGGTGACGGGGGGCGACGCGGCCGAGCTAGAGGGCGATGGTGTGTTCGTCGATCACGACACGCGCTACGAGATCACCGATGAATTCCTGCACATCTGGCGCAAGCTGCTGACGGCGGCGCATACGAACGACGCAATCGATTTCGACGGCAAGCATCTGAAGTCGAAGGGCGGCAAGGCCTTGTATCCGCCGGTGCAGAAGCCGCATCCGCCGCTGTGGTTCGGCGGTTCGTCGCCGGCCGCGCACGACATGGCGGGCGAGCACATCGACACCTATCTGACGTGGGGCGAGCCGCCCGCCGCGGTTGCAAGGAAGATCGCCGATATTCGCGCCCGCGCCGCGGCGCACGGCCGCACGATCCGGTTCGGCATTCGCCTGCACGTGATCGTGCGCGAGACCGAAGAAGAAGCATGGGCCGCCGCCGACAAGCTGATCAGCAAGCTGGACGACGAAACCATCGCGCGTGCGCAAGCATCGTTTTCGAAGATGGATTCCGAAGGCCAGCGCCGCATGGCCGCGCTGCACGGCGGCAAACGGGGCGGGCGCGCCGAACTCGAGGTCTATCCGAATCTGTGGGCCGGCGTGGGTCTCGTGCGAGGCGGCGCGGGCACCGCGCTCGTCGGCAACCCGGAGCAAGTGGCGGCGCGCATGAAGGAGTACGCGGACCTCGGTATCGAGACGTTCATCCTGTCCGGCTATCCGCATCTCGAAGAGTCGTATCGCTTCGCCGAACTCGTGTTCCCGCTGCTGCCGAACCGGCAGAGCAAGACTTCGGACGGGCCGTTGTCGGGACCCTTCGGCGAGATCGTCGGCAACAACTATTTGCCGAAGGCGGCGAGCGCGAGCTGAGCGTCGCCCGCATCGGTACGGCATCTTCGACACGCAATGAGGGAAGTAACCATGGCTCAATCCACTGTAAGTGCGGATCGGGACGAGAGCGCGCGCGGCGGCGCCGGTTTCGGTTCCGCGCTGGCGTCCGTTTTCGGGTCGTTACGGCAAGTCGGCGCGTCGCTCGCGCCGTGGGTCGCCCCGCTTCTGATTCTCCTCGCATGGGAAACCGCCGCGCGCAGCGGCGTGCTGTCGACGCGCGTTCTGCCCGAACCGCTCGCCGTCGTGAAGGCCGCGTGGTCGCTGATCCAGTCGGGCGAGATGTGGGCGGACGTGAAGGTCAGCACGTGGCGCGCGGTGTCTGGATTCGCGATCGGCGGTGGGATCGGTCTCGTGCTCGGACTCGCGACGGGCCTCTTCAAGCCGGTCGAAATCGCACTCGATTCGACCGTGCAGATGATCCGCAATATCCCGGCGCTCGCGATGATCCCGCTTGTGATCCTGTGGTTCGGCATCGAGGAGCAGGCGAAGGTCTTTCTCGTAGCGCTGGGTGTGTTTTTCCCCGTCTACGTGAACACGTTTCACGGCATCCGTTCGGTCGATTCCAATCTCATCGAGATGGCGCGCAGCTACGGCGTGAAGGGTTTCGCGCTTTATCGCCATGTGATCCTGCCCGGCGCCTTGCCGTCGATTCTCGTCGGCGTGCGCTTCGCGTTCGGGCTGATGTGGGTGACGCTGATCGTTGCGGAGACGATTTCCGCGCAGTCGGGCATCGGTTACATGACGATGAATGCGCGCGAATTTTTACAAACCGATGTCGTCGTGGTCGGCATTCTGCTGTACGCGGCGCTCGGCAAGGTCGCCGACGTGCTGGCAAAAAGCCTGGAGCGCGTGTCGCTGCGTTGGCATCCGGCTTATCAACGGGGAGGCAAGGCATGAGCGCAACGACATTTTCATCGTCGTTCGGCGGCATCGCGGGCAGCGATCTCGAAGCGGAACTGGCGCAGGCGCGCATCGCCGATCGCGACGCCGGCCTGGCCGCGGACTCGCAGCAACGCGACACAGCCCACGGCTATGTGCGGGACGCGAGTGCGGCGGGCGAACCAAACGGTCCACGTCGCGAGAACAACGCGGCCGACTATTCGGTCCGGTTGCGCGGCGTCGGCAAGCAGTATGGCGAGCGCAAGGTGCTGACGGACTTCGACCTGTCGATCGAGCGCGGCAGTTTCGTCGCGATTGTCGGCCGTAGCGGTTGTGGGAAATCGACGTTGCTGCGTCTCGTCGCCGGTCTGGAGAAGACCACGGCGGGCGTGCTCGAAAAGCGTGCCGAAGACGGCCGGCCGCTCGACACTCGCATCATGTTTCAGGACGCACGCCTGTTGCCGTGGAAGAGCGTGTTGCAGAACGTGATGCTCGGACTGCCCCGCAGCGCGCGGGAAGACGCGCGTGCGGTGCTGGCCGAAGTTGGATTGCTGGAGCGAGCCGGCGACTGGCCCGCTCAGCTGTCCGGCGGTCAGCGTCAGCGTGTCGCGTTGGCGCGGGCGCTCGTGCATCGTCCGCAACTGCTGCTTCTGGACGAGCCGCTCGGCGCGCTCGATGCACTGACGCGCATCGAAATGCATTCGCTGATCGAGCGCCTGTGGCGCGAGCACAAGTTCACCGCCTTGCTCGTCACGCACGACGTGCACGAGGCCGTCGCGTTAGGCGACCGCATCCTTTTGATCGAAGAAGGGCGCATCGCGCTGGATCAGCCGGTGCCGCTCGCGCGCCCGCGAGCGCGTGCGTCGGCGGGCTTCGCGGCGCTCGAAGAACATGTGCTGCAGCGCGTTCTGAAAAATGCACCAAACGACGACGCATTGTCCGGACAGCCCGAAGACGCACGCGGCACGCGTAGCCAGGGCCGCTTCCGGCGGCCTACAGACGTCCGCTGGGCTGTCTGACATTCCTCGACTGACCGTTTTTAATCGCTTCCCTGGAGTCACTCGCAATGAGCATTTCCGCAATCAACGTACGCAATCAGTTCAGAGGCAAGGTCAAGGAAATCATCCGTGGACCGGTTGTGTCCGAAGTCGATGTCGACACGCCGTTTGGCATCGTGACTTCTGTGATCACCACGCGCTCGATCGACGAACTCGACCTGCAGGTCGGCTCGGAAGTCGTCGCGCTCGTCAAGTCGACGGAGGTCTCGATCGCGCGCCTGTAAGCGCCGCGCTATTTCGCGTTCGCACCGCTCGCGGGCGGCTCGTGCATCATCTTGTCGTTGGTCGGCTTGCGCGGACGCTTGATCGGCATGTTGTCCGGGTTGCTCGATCCGGTCGAGCCGGAGGCCGCCTCGGGCGGCTTCGCCATCGACGACGCGGCGTCGCCCGGCGCCGCCGGCTGCTTTGCCGGCGCAGCGGAGCCTTTGGAAGCCGTTGATCCGGCTTGCGCCGCTTCGGCCGCTTTGGCCGCGTTGGCCGTTGCTGCCCACGGCGCCGTTTCGCCTACACACATCGCTGCCAGTGCGGCGACTGCGGACAGAGCTGTCAGAGTGTTTCGCTTCATCTCCTTCTCCTTGTGCGTGCTTCGCGGCCGGTCGGATTGCGTGAGTTCGGGATAGACCCGGCTTGCCGGCGAAAATTCACGCGCAAAGCCATTCGGCCATGACGATGCACCCAATGCGACTGCATTCGCTCTCGAAACTTGCTAGGATGAATTTAGCCATTTCGACGGAGGCAGCCATGTCGAAGTCATTGAGTCCCGAAGCGATCGAAGCGTTGCGCCGCTTGAACGAGGTCGGCGTGGGTCAGCCGCCGCCGCGATTCCCACAGACCGTAACCGCTGAACTGCTGGCTTGCGGGCTCGTCACCGAGGCAAGCGGGGACGAAGTCGAAATCACCTGTAACGGCAGGCAGTACCTTTCAGGCGATTGCGATTGAGCATGAATGCCGGCGATTACGCGATGCGGCGTCAGCGCATGTGACGGCGTTCGCGCAGCGCAACTATCGCGTTGACGCGGCGCGCACGCGGGCGCTGCGAACGTCGGGAAGCACGGCAGACGTGGAGGTGAAAATGGAGCCGAAGGGGCTCGACATGGGAGATTACCAGGAGCGCTATCAGGACTACGACATCGAAGTCGCGGTCGAACAGGTGCTCACGGGCGTCAAGGCGCATTTCCGGGTGCTGCGGGGAAGCGCAGTGGTGGTCGACTGGCGGCTGGTGCATATCGACAGCCTGTGGCCCACCGAGCACGCCGCGGCCGAAGCAGGTTTTCGGGCCGCGCGCGAAGTCATCGACGCAGGTGTTGCGGGTTGAGGCCGCCTGAGCCCGTAAACGGAAGAGGGCGCCGTCATCGGAACCCGATGCTCGGCGCCCTCTGTGCTTGCCGCTAAGCGCAGCAAGCTCGGCAGCGAATGCTTAGTGGCCGAAGAAAACCGACTGCGGACCCGATGCCGGTTCACGCGTGCCCGATTGCGACGACGCGTTGTTCACGCCACCGTAAGCGTTCGATTCGGCGTTAGCGCGTTCAGCCGCGACGGTCTGCGCGTTCTGGCCTTGTTGCGAAGCCGGTGCGCCGACCGACGGACGATAGAACGGTGCCGGGCCGTAGCCGCTTGCAAAAGCCGGTGCAGCGATCGAGGCGGAAACGGCAACGAGAAGGGCGGCGATAAATTTGGTCTTCATGATGTACCTCCAATGATGTTCGACTTTCGGAATGGCGTCGCAGGAGCCGGGGCTGTGTGCAACGTCGATGGAGGCAGTGTATACCCCTACTATCGAGAATTTGTGCCGATAATTTGAAATTACTGTTCTTGCTGGTGAAATAATCGGGCGATCGTAGAGCGGGCGGGGCTCAGCGACGGTCTGGCCCCGATCGCCAAGCGGTAGATGCGAGTTAAAGACCTGATCGGGAAGGGGTTTTACATGGTGGTCGGCCATGCGGCGGCCGGTCAATCGCCCGCGTTGCGCTAAAATTGCGGTTTCGATTCAAGCCTTTGGCCGCCCCATGTCTTCAGCTAGTACTGCCAGTCCGCGCCGGGTCAGTGTCGCACCCATGATGGATTGGACCGATCGTCACTGCCGGTCGCTTCATCGCATCATCTCGCGTCACACGTGGCTCTACACGGAAATGGTGACGACAGGCGCCCTGCTGCACGGCGATGTGCCGCGCCATCTTGCTTTCACACCCGACGAAGCGCCCGTCGCATTGCAACTCGGCGGGAGCGAACCTGACGATCTCGCGCGCTCGGCGAAGCTCGGCGAGCAATGGGGCTATGACGAAATCAATCTGAATTGCGGCTGCCCATCGGAGCGTGTGCAGCGCGGCGCGTTCGGCGCGTGTCTGATGAACGAGCCGCAACTGGTGGCCGACTGCGTGAAGGCCATGCGCGACGTCGTCTCCGTGCCTGTCACGGTCAAGCATCGAATCGGCGTGGATGCCGTCGAGGATTACGGCTTCGTACGCGACTTCGTCGGCACCATCGCAGATGCCGGCTGCAACGTCTTTATCGTTCATGCGCGCAACGCGATTCTCAAAGGGCTGAGCCCGAAAGAGAACCGCGAGATCCCTCCGCTCAAATATGACTACGCGTATCAATTGAAGCGCGACTTTCCGCAACTGGAGATCATCATCAACGGTGGGATCAAGACGCTCGACGAAGTGCAGACACATCTTGCACACGTCGACGGCGTGATGCTCGGGCGGGAGGCATACCACAATCCGTATATGCTGGCCGATGTGGACGCGCGCTTCTACGGGTCCACCGAAGCGCCGCTCACGCGCGAGCAGGTCGAGGCGAAACTCATCGAATATTGCGCAGCCGAGATGGCCCGCGGCACTTACCTTGGTGCGATCACTCGTCACGCACTCGGTCTCTATCGAGGCGAATCAGGTGCGCGCGGCTGGCGCCGCGTGCTCTCTGATAGCAAGCGCCTCGCTGCGCGCGACCTCGCTATCTTCAACGAGGCGAGACAGCATCTGCGTGAGCCAGCCGAAATTTTTGAATAAAGGACTAGGCAAACGCGGAACGTGTTCGTATAATCTCGTTTCTTCGTTGGCGAGTCAGGTTTTCCGGCAAGTCAAAGCAGATCTCAGTGGTGGCTGTAGCTCAGTTGGTAGAGTCCAGGATTGTGATTCCTGTTGTCGTGGGTTCGAGCCCCATCAGCCACCCCAAAGAATTTCGGCAGTAAAGATTGAAGTTGATTGCAAACGGCGTTGTGAGAAATCACACGCCGTTTTTGTTTTGGGTTCGCGCTTTTCTCGTCAATGGCTGCGTCCGCCATGCCCGCCGCCGCTCCACGAACTGCCGCCGTGGGATCCGCCATAGCCCCCATATCCGCCGCCGTGGCCGCCATGCCAGCCGCCGTGACCGCCGTGCCAACCGCTGCCCCAGTGTCCGCCGCCGCCGTGGTAGTAGCAGCACGGTCCGCCCCAGCCGCCCCAGATGCCGACCGTGCCGTACACCGGCGCGTAGGGTGTGCCATATCCGTAGCCATAAGCGGGGTAATAGGGTTGGGCGTAGGCGTAGTCATAGCCGGGCGCGACTGCGCATCCGCTGACGCCCGCGACCACGGCCAGCAATGCCATCGATGCAAAGAGTCTGCTCACAATCGCCTCCCGTCCTCACATAAAGGATCAGAAAGGTCGCGAGCCTGAGAGTTCAGCCGCATTTGTGTCTGCGCATTACGCTCGCACCGAGTGCCTGCGCAACGCGCATCCCTGTGCCGCACCGGTACTCCAAGGCGCGTGCTGCATGCCGCGATCGAAAGCGCGTCGGCGCATCCATTGCGCGGTAACACCTGGTTAATCTTCTGCAACAGAACAGGCCGCCGCTGCTCTTATCATGCGATGCAGTTGATCGGAAGAACGCTTCAGCGCTTGCGCAATGGTTCGATCAGCGACGACAAACCGTTGTGATCGATCTCGTGCATCAGCGCGAGCAGCCGTCCAATCTCGCCCGGCGGAAAGCCCTGGCTCGCGAACCAGTTGAGGTAATGGCCGGGCAGGTCGGCTATCAGACGGCCCTTGTACTTGCCGTAGGGCATCACACGCGTGACCAGCAGTTCGAGGTGTTCGGGATTCATCGTGATGCACCGGCGCAAGGAATGTTGGGCGACGCGTGCTTGCACTGCACGCCTGCACGGCATTCTAGCCGTGCTGCAGGCATCGCGCGGGCATGGTAACTTGAGCGGTTTATGTTCATATAACTAACAAGGAAAGCTTCCATGGAATACCGCAGACTCGGCGATTCGGATGTACAGGTCAGCCTGATCGGACTCGGCACCATGACGTGGGGCGAGCAGAACACAGAGCAGGACGCGCACGCTCAGATCGACTACGCGCTCGATCATGGCGTCAACCTGATCGATACCGCAGAGATGTATCCGGTGCCGCCGCGCGCCGAGACACAAGGCTCGACCGAGCGATTTATCGGCACGTGGCTCGCGAAGCATCGCAGCGCGCGCGAGAAAATTGTGCTCGCTACGAAGATCGCGGGCCCCGCGCGCCAGCCGCATAACCCGCGACATATCCGCGGCGAGACCAACCAGTTCGACCGTAAAAACCTCACTGAGGCGCTGAACGACAGCCTGAAGCGCCTGCAAACGGACTACGTCGATCTGTACCAGCTGCACTGGCCAGATCGCAATACGATGACGTTTGGCCGTCCGGCCTATCCGTGGGTCGACGACGAATACACCGTGCCTATCGACGAAACGCTTTCCGTGCTCGCCGACTTCGTCAAGGCGGGCAAGGTGCGCCATGTGGGCGTATCGAACGAAACGCCGTGGGGCGTCGCGCAGTTCCTGCGCGCGTCGGAAAAGCTCGGCTTGCCGCGTATCGTCAGCATCCAGAACCCGTACAGTCTCCTCAACCGAACTTACGAGGCGGGGCTCTCCGAGTACGCGCACCGCGACAACATCGGCCTGCTCGCGTATTCGCCGCTTGCCTTCGGCTGGCTGTCCGGCAAGTACGAAGGCGGCGCGCGGCCGGCTGGCGCACGCATATCGCTCTTCGAGCGCTTCCAGCGCTACAGCAAGCCCCAGGCGATCCAGGCCACCACGCGTTACGTCGAACTGGCAAAGCGCCATCACATGTCGCCGGCCCAGTTGGCGCTTGCCTTCGTCAATAGCCGGCCGTTCGTCACGAGCAATCTGATTGGCGCGACCTCGCTCGATCAGTTGAAGGAGAACATTGCGAGCGTCGACGTAAAGCTGTCTCAGGACGTGCTCGATGAAATCGACGCACTGCATCAGCTGCAGCCGAATCCGGCGCCTTGAGTTCGCTGGGACATGCAACGAAAGGCAAATGTCCCTCCCTGTCGGCAAATCACGACCTAAACTGTGGTGAGCAGGACGGGCTTCTGCCTTCGTGTCGTGCTTCTGCACGTGGCGCGGCGCGCACGAATGGTAGGATGCAGCCCGGAAAATCGGCAGCGGCGGCGGGTTTTCAGCCGCACTGTTCACACTCGGCGATAGCACTCAGGACATCGAATGGCGCAACAAAAAACAAACCCAAAACTCGAGCAGGCGCTGACGCGCGGGGACCTTGCGATCCGTCAGGCGAATTCGGCGCGGGCCACCGCGCTGCTGCGCGCGCTAGCGAAAATGATCGTTGATGCTTCGGCGACGATCGGCGTCGAAGCATTCACACTGATTCCGGACGGCGACAAGATTTACGATCCGGCCGACGGTCTCTGGCCGCAAGAACTGCAGATTTCGCTCGACGGTCCGGTCGAGGACGCCGATCCGGACGAGATCCGCACCGTGCGGCTGATTGCCGACGATCCGGGCACGATGTTCCGGGTGGAATGGCAGCGTGCAGATGGCAAGATCGGCCGTCACGAAGGCGGCCCGTTTGCAACAGTCGCGTTCATCTCGGACGTCGACATTCCCTGGACCGACGAAGAGGACTGAGCTCGCGTCCGTGCAGCAAATTCATTCGTGGGCGCTGACCTATCGGGTCAGCCGCCCTCGAATTGTCCGCGCCTCTCTGGACGCCGGGCACGAGTTACTTCATCATCCGACGCCGAAACAGCACGGCGGCGACGATAAACCCTCCTACCGCATAACCCGCCAGCACGGCCGCGTGCCACAGGGCGTTGTCGAGCGGGCGCCCAAGCATCGCGGGTCGTATCAGATCGACCGCGTGCGCGAGCGGCAGGACCTCGGCCGCACCACGCGCGGCGGCAGGCAACTGCGAGATCGGGAAGAACACGCCGGAGAGCAACAGCATCGGCGTCAACACCAGCGTTTGATAAAACATGAAAAAGTCGTACGACGGCGCGAGCGCGGTCACGACCATCGCGACACTTGCGAACGCGAGGCCGGTCAGCACGATCACGGGCAACGCGAGCAGCACTGACGGAAAACTGGCGTAGCCGAGCGCGACCGCCACCAGCATGATCGCGGCACCCGACAACACCGACTTGCTGGCCGCCCAGATCACTTCACCAAGCACGATATCGCCGAGCGTCAACGGCGTGTGCATGATTGCTTCCCACGTGCGTTGCACGTGCATGCGCGAGAAGCCCGAATACATCGACTCGAAGCTCGCGGACATCATGACGCTCGACGCAACGGTGCCCGCTGCTAGGAAGGCGATATACGACACGCCGTCGACGCGGCCGACCATCAGCCCGAGACCGAAGCCGAGGCCGAACAGATAGATCATTGGGTCGGCGAGATTGCCGAACATGGAGGCGAGCGCAAGCTTCTTCCACACAAGGTAATTGCGGCGCCAGACCGCAATCCAGTTGACCGCGTTCGCGGGCAACGCGGCGAAAGGGGCCTGCATGGGAGGCGTGGCTTCGTTGCTTCGATAAGTGCGTGCATCCATTGCGTGTCTCGTGCAGTGTCGATGGAATTCAGTCCTGCATCTCGCGGCCGGTGAGACGCAGGAACACATCCTCGAGATTCGCCGGGCGGTGCAGATAGCGCAGGTCCGCTCGCTGCTTCAGTCGCGCATGCACTGGCCCGGCGTCGTTCACATAACAGAAGAGCGTCTCACCGCTGATCTCGGTTCGCTGTGCGAGCGGCGCAAGCTCATCGCGTAATGCGAACGGATCGGGGCCGAAAATCTCGATGACGTCGCAGCCGATTTCCGACTCGATCAGCTCCCTTGGCGCGCCTTCCGCAATCTTGCGTCCTTCTTCGATCACGCACAGCCGGTCGCATAGCCGCTCGGCTTCTTCCATGAAGTGCGTGGTCAATAAAATCGTCTTGCCACGTGCGAGCAGCGAGCGCAGTCGCTCCCAGATGAGATGCCGTGCCTGCGGTCGAGGCCGGTAGTCGGCTCGTCCATGATCAGCACATCGGGATCGTTGACGAGCGCCCGCGCGAGCGTGAGGCGCCGCTTCATGCCGCCCGACAGTTCGCTCACGCGCGCGTCGGCCTTGCTCTCCAGCCGCGCGAATTCCAGCAGCGACGGCACCATCGCGCGGCATTGCGCGGCGCTCAGGCCGAAGTAGCGGCCGAACACCAGCAGGTTCTCGCGGACGGTAAAGTCGGGATCGAGGTTATCGAACTGCGGCACCACGCCCACGCGCGCCCGCGCGATGCGCGCCCTGCCAGGAATCGGCTCGCCGCACAGGCGGATCGAGCCGGCGTCCGGCGTGGCAATGCCGAGCAGCATGCGCAATGTGGTGGTCTTGCCCGCGCCGTTTGGTCCGAGCAGGCCGAAACACTCTCCGACGTCGACATGAAACGACAGTCCGTCGACAACTTTCTTTTCGCCGTAACTTTTTTCAACCTGCTGGAATTCGATAGCGGTGTCGGGCATGGATAGGGATCGAGGCTCAGGCAAAAGAGGCGAATCGACGGGAAGGCTGCTCATTCTAGGTCATCAGCCGGGAAATGGCGGTTTAAGGAGCGCCCCGCGCTGTGGGTTCTTGCAC
The DNA here is from genome assembly GCF_046534895.1 of Paraburkholderia sp. SIMBA_053. NCBI lineage: Bacteria > Pseudomonadati > Pseudomonadota > Betaproteobacteria > Burkholderiales > Burkholderiaceae > Paraburkholderia > Paraburkholderia sp. SIMBA_053. The sequence goes on from NZ_JAWRXU010000002.1 coordinate 627,314, forward strand.
TGCCGCAAAGGCGTCGCCGGCGTTGTCCTCACCGAGTGTGCCTCCTATGCACAAGGCCGGGGCGTGCAGCAATCGCACTTAGCGTTTTCCATCCCTTGCAAGCTGAATTGCGGCGCACCATGATTGATTCAGACCGCGCTTTTGCGGAAAGGGGAAGAACGATGGCGAGCTACCAGAAAATCCTGCTGTGCTACGACGGCTCGCGTGAAGGCCGCAAGGCTTTGCGTTGCGGCGCCGACCTTGCGCTGGATCTGAAGGCGCAAACGCATCTGCTTTCGGTGGTGGACATGCGCTCGAGCATTGCGCAAAGCGCGGGCCTGCTGACGGACGTCGCGTGCGGCAGCTTCGAAAAGACCGCGCGGGACATCCTGCAAGAGGGCGTGGACTGGCTGACCGAGCGCGGCGTCAACGCGCAGGGTCACTTTGCGTTCGGCCATCCGATCGACGAGATCGCCAATCTTGCCAACGAGTTGCACGTCGACCTGGTGGTGGTGGGCCACCGTTGCCGCACGGGCTTGTCCCGATGGTGGATGGGTGCTGGCAATACACCGCTGCTCGACCGGGTGTCATGCAGCATTCTGGTCGCGTGCTCTTCAGCGCATGAGCAGCAGCAGGAAGCGGCCTGACGATGCGGTTCGGGTGCACGGCCACCCGCGCCAGGCGTGCAGCCTTCGTGCGGGTGGGTGCTGGTGAGCTTTGGTCGGGATGAACGCGGAGGACGGAGTAGCGGGCGGCGCGTGCATTACGAGTGCATTGCGTCAAATCGGCCGCGTGCGCGTTCGATCTGACAAGCCGCGCCTGGCGCTCACTCGTTCAGATTGACCGCCGCCAGCTTCCACGTGAAAAGACCCTCGCGCATGAAGATGGCGGAGTAACGCGCGTCCCCCGCACCGTGCTGGTATGTGACGGCGAACTCGTTGATGCCGCGATAGCCGGCTGTGGTTTGCGGCGGTTGCGGCGGGGTGGCCCTACTAACCGCGTTGCCGTTCGGATCACCCGTAGCGCCGCCGGGCGTGCGGCTGTCCGCACCGGACGATCCGGGGGCGGGCGCATTGGCAGCGGGCGGATTGCCGGTGACTGGCGCGGCGTTGGGCCGCTCACCCGGCTCGCCGCGCGGCGGCATGCCGTTCAACAGCGCAGCCACGCCGTCGGGTGTTGCATACGCGTCGACGAGCGGGCCGATCAACGCGACGCCAATCATCGCGCCGATCGCAGCCAACGGATTACCGTTTCCATGTGAGTCAAGCCGCCGCGTCAGCAAGCCGGTGACTTGCTGCTTCAGGCTCTCGCGCAACGCAGGAAAATCGACATACCGATTCACCGTCTGCGCGTCACGCGCGTCGGCGGCGCGTTTGAGGTTATTGAGCGCGATATACGGGGAGGCATAAGCGAAGCCCAACGCCGCGATCAGCGCGATCACGATCAACGTGACGGTAAGCGTGACTGCAAGCGGACGGGCGCTGCGCTTCCTAGGTGTTGAAACTGCCATCGAGCGGAAATCTCCATCAGGTGTGATCTAACGTGGACCGCAACCGCGCTGAAACGATCCGTGCGCTGCCACAAACCATGTGAGCGACGCGCCCCACACCTCACAACTCATCAAGACTCGAACACCGCACCGTGGACGTTGGTTTCCTCGGCGATGCAACGGTCAATCATGCGGCACACCGCGTCTACAGTGCCGACCATGATGAGCCGCGACGGCCCGTGGTACACGCGCACCGGCGCACGGCGCTCCGGCTCGGCAGTATTGAGCCCCGAGTTCAGCGACACGCGGGCGAATGCCGGCAATGACGACGGCAATGAAGACGGCAACGCGGCCTGCCGGTCGCACCCACGAGCGGGAGAGTCGAACAGCGACGCGGTAGCGGCCGTGGACGCTTCGATCAGTGAGCAAGGTACCAGCTTGCGCAGATGGCGCAGACGGCCGAACTGGCGAAACGGCAACAGGCGGGCAAGGCGTTCCATGAGTCTCTCCGGGCGATTCAACATGAGTACTGCTTTGGTCGGTGAGCAGGCGAGCGGTTGGCTAATGACGCACTGAGCTTGTCGCTCATTAAGCCAAACCCGTGCTATCAGAATTCGCCCGGGCGGATCAGCCCGACAGCGATGCCTTCCAGCGCGAAATCCGCGCTGCCTGTCTCAACGAAGATGTTCTCGTAATCGGGGTTCTCGGCAATCAACTCGATACCGTTCGCGCGGCGCTTCAGGCGCTTGACCGTGACGTCGTCGCCAAGCCGCGCAATGATGATCTGGCCGTCTTTGGCCTCGCTTCTTTTCTGCACCGCAAGCAGATCGCCGTCGAAGATACCCGCGTCGCGCATGGACAGCCCGCGCACCTTGAGCAGGTAGTCGGGCTTGCTCGAGAAGAGCGCCGGGTCGCACGCATAGTGTTGGGCGATATGTTCCTGCGCGAGGATCGGGCTACCGGCGGCAACCCGGCCGATAAGCGGCAGCGACAGCTGCATGATGCTGGCGTGCGGCAATGTGAACTGATGCGGCGCCTCGTCCGGGCCAGCAAGCAGGCGAATGCCGCGCGACGCGCCGGCCGCGAGTTCGATCACGCCCTTGCGTGCAAGCGCCCGCAGATGCTCTTCAGCCGAATTGGCCGAGCTGAAGCCCAGTTCGGCGGCAATTTCCGCACGTGTGGGCGGAAAACCGGTGCGTTCTATGGCCCGGCGGATCAGATCGAAAACCTGCTGCTGTCGTGCGGTGAGTTTGGTCATGGCGCCACTGTATGGATGAACAGGTGCCTGTATTTTTATACAGTATCCGGCGCAATTCAAGCTTTACTTTAAGTTTGCGGCTCGACCCCTCGCTGGAGCGTCGTAAATCGACGTCAAGACATCCGTTTTCATGCCGCAACGCCTTATCTGGCTGTCATTACCACTTTTGCGTATTAAAAAATGAATAAACATTATTTTTAATGATGAAAGCCCCTGGATAGACTGGCCTCCAGTCGCTCATGTGCACGTGACCCGACGCAAAACAACACACGCTGTTTCAGCGCACCAACACGCGGAGAACTTGGCATGAACAATCACGAAGCGGGCCGGGCAGGCAGGAGCCGAAAACTTATCGCAGCGCTCGCGTTCGGCGCGGCAGCCGCGCTCGGCGTCCTTGGCGCGGCAGGCCAGGCGCAAGCCGCCGACACGACGCTGCTCAATGTGTCCTACGACCCTACTCGCGAGCTTTACCAGGACGTGAATCAGGCTTTCGCCAAAGAATGGAAGGCGAAGACCGGCGAGACCGTCACCTTCAAGCAGTCGCACGGCGGCTCGGGTGCTCAGGCGCGCTCGGTGCTCGACGGCTTGCAGGCCGACGTCGTGACGCTCGCGCTCGCTTATGACATCGACGCGATCGCGAACAAGGGTTTGATCGATAAAGGCTGGCAGAAGCGCTTGCCCGACAACGCGTCGCCGTACACGTCGACGATTGTGTTTCTGGTGCGCAAGGGCAATCCCAAGCACATCAAGGATTGGGACGATCTGACCAAACCCGGCGTGTCGATCGTGACGCCGAATCCGAAGACCTCGGGCGGCGCGCGCTGGAATTATCTCGCGGCATGGGCGTATGCAGCGCATCAGCCGGGTGGCAATGACCAGAAGGCCAAGGAGTTTGTCGGCAAGCTGTACAAGAATGCCGGCGTGCTCGATTCCGGAGCGCGCGGCGCGACCACCAGCTTCGTGCAACGCGGCATCGGCGACGTGCTGATTGCGTGGGAAAACGAGGCGTTCCTCTCGCTGAAGGAATTCGGTCCGGACAAGTTCGAAATCGTCGTGCCGTCCGTGAGCATTCTGGCCGAGCCGCCGGTGGCGGTGGTGGATAAGGTCGTCGACAAGCATGGCACGCGCAAGCTGGCCGAAGCGTATCTGAACTTCCTGTACAGCGAGCAGGGCCAGGAAATCGCCGCGAAGAACTTCTACCGTCCGCGTTCGAACAAGGTTCCGGCCGAACTGACCTCGAAGTTTCCGAAGCTGAAGCTGTACACGGTCGACGATTCGTTCGGCGGCTGGGCCAACGCGCAGAAGACGCACTTTGCCGACGGGGGCGTATTCGATTCGATCTACCAGCCTCAGTAACACAGCCCAGGTCCGCGCCGCGGCAGGCGCGAACCGAGGCAACGCGACGCGCCACGGCGCGTCACTTTCCGGAGCGCGCCGCTGGCGCGCTTTTGGCCGATCAGGACCAGGCGGCCGGCAACACGAGCATCAACCGAAAGAGTATCGAGCATGACCACGTTGACCTTCCGTAAACCAAGCGCCTTGCCCGGTTTCGGCCTGACACTCGGCATCACGGTGGCTTATCTGAGCCTCGTGGTGCTGATTCCGCTCGCGGCGACTTTTCTGAAGACCGCCACCCTCGACTGGAGTCAGTTCGTGCGCGCCGTCAGCTCGCCGCGCGTGCTGGCCTCGTACCGGCTGACGTTCTTCTCCGCGCTCGGCGGCGCACTGATCAACGCGGTGTTCGGCTTTCTGGTCGCATGGGTGCTCGTGCGGTACAGGTTTCCGTTCAAGCGCATCGTCGACGCCGTGGTCGATCTGCCGTTCGCACTGCCCACGTCGGTGGCCGGCATTTCGCTCGCGGCCGTGTACGCGGGCAACGGCTGGATTGGACAGTTCCTGGAGCCGCTCGGTCTGAAGGTCGCATTTACGCCGGTGGGCGTGCTCGTCGCGCTGACCTTTATCGGTTTGCCGTTCGTCGTGCGCACGGTGCAGCCGGTGCTCGAAGAGTTCGAGCGCGAGCAGGAAGAGGCTGCCGCTTGCCTCGGCGCATCGCGCTGGCTGACGTTTCGCCGCGTGGTGTTGCCGGCCGTGTTGCCGGCACTGCTGACGGGCTTCGCGCTCGCGTTCGCGCGCGCACTGGGCGAATACGGCTCGGTCATTTTCATTGCAGGCAATGTGCCGATGAAGTCGGAAATCACATCGCTGCTGATCATCACGAAGCTCGAGCAGTATGACTACGCCGGCGCGACGGCGCTTGCCGTCGTGATGCTCGTCGTCTCGTTCCTGATGCTGCTTTTCATCAATACGCTGCAGTGGTATCTGCAGCGCCGCACGAGCCGCGGCAACGCGGGGCCTGCACCCGGCGCCGCGAGCGTTGCAAGCATTGGCGGAGGTGCGCAATGAGCCGCCATTCAGCAGGTCACGTCGATAACGCCGACGGCGTCAAGGCGCACGCCGTGGCTCCGCGCGCGCCACTGAACATTGCGCGCCGGCCCGATCCAGTCACGGAACCGCCGCTTGTCCGCTGGATTCTGACCGGCATTGCGCTGCTGTTTCTCGGGCTCTTTCTCGTCGTGCCGCTCGTCGCCGTGTTTTATCAGGCGTTGAACAAGGGGCTTGGCTTTTATCTGGAGTCGCTCGCCGATCCGGATGCGCTGGCGGCCATCAAGCTGACGGCTATCACAGCGGGAATCGCCGTGCCTCTCAATCTGGTGTTCGGCCTCGCGGCTTCGTGGTGCATCGCGAAGTTCGAGTTTCGCGGCAAGGCGCTCCTCACCACGTTGATCGATCTGCCGTTCTCGGTCTCGCCAGTGATCTCGGGTCTTATCTACGTGTTGATGTTCGGCGCGCAAGGATGGTTCGGTCCGTGGCTGCAAGCGCATAACGTGCAGATCATCTTCGCCGTGCCCGGCATTGTGCTCGCGACAATCTTCGTGACGTTCCCGTTCGTCGCGCGCGAACTGATCCCGCTGATGCAGGCGCAAGGCAACGACGAAGAGGAAGCCGCGCATGTGCTCGGCGCGTCCGGCTGGCAGATATTTCGCCGCGTCACGCTGCCCAATGTGAAATGGGGCCTGCTGTATGGCGTGATTCTGTGCAACGCCCGCGCGATGGGCGAGTTCGGCGCGGTGTCGGTCGTATCGGGCCATATTCGCGGCCAGACGGACACCATGCCGCTGCACGTCGAAATTCTCTACAACGAATACAACTTCTCGGCGGCGTTCGCCGTGGCGTCGGTGCTGGCCTTGCTCGCACTCGTGACGCTCGCATTGAAACTGCTCGCCGAGCGTCATATGTCGGCGGAACTGTCGGACGCCCGCGACGTGCCGGCGCACGCCGGACCCGTCACGCTGCCGTCCGCTTTGCCGTCGACCGCGCAGTCGCTGAACATGCAATCTTCGCAGCAACACCCGCTCAAGCAAGGAGAGCTGTAATGGGTATCACCGTACGTAACCTGCAGAAGCGCTTCGGCGATTTCGTCGCGCTCGATAACGTCTCGCTCGATTTTCCGCCGGGCGAACTGGTTGCGCTGCTCGGGCCCTCGGGGTGCGGCAAGACCACGTTGCTGCGCGTGATCGCGGGCCTTGAATACGCGGACGGCGGGCAGGTCGTCCTGCAGGGCCAGGACGTCGCGACTGTCGGCGCGCGTGAGCGCGAAGTGGGTTTCGTGTTCCAGCACTACGCGCTGTTCCGTCATATGACGGTGTTCGAGAACGTGGCGTTCGGGCTGCGAGTGAAGCCGAGGAAGGAGCGTCCGTCGGAAGCGGTGATTCGCGAGAAGGTGCATGAGTTGCTCAAGCTCGTGCAACTCGACTGGCTCGCGCAGCGCTATCCGTCGGAATTGTCGGGCGGGCAGCGACAGCGTATCGCGCTCGCTCGCGCGCTTGCCGTCGAGCCGAAAGTGCTGCTGCTCGACGAACCGTTCGGCGCGCTCGATGCGAAGGTTCGCAAGGAATTGCGCAGCTGGCTGCGGCGTCTGCACGACGATCTGCATATCTCGACGATTTTCGTCACGCACGATCAGGAAGAGGCGCTCGAAGTGGCGGACCGTATCGTCGTGCTCAATCGTGGACACGTGGAGCAGGTCGGCAGTCCGCAGGACGTGTACGACCATCCGCAAACGTCGTTTGTGTATGAGTTTCTCGGCGCGGCGAACCGCCTGCACGGCAACGTCGACGCGAGCGGATTCGTGGTGGACGGCGCGGCGTTGCCGGTCGCCATCAGCACCGACTTCAGCGGTCCGGCTTTCGCTTATGTACGTCCGCACGATTTGCAGTTGTATCCGCAGTCGGCGGGGCACCGCGAGGGTATCGTCGTCGATGTGCGGCGCGTCGTGACACTGGGCGGCTCCGTGCGGGTCGAACTCGCGGGCCGCGAGGGCAATCTGCTCGAAGCCGAACTCGATCGGGAAGCATGGCGCGAGCTGCGTCTCTCGATCGGCGACGGCGTGACGGCGGTGCCGCGCGCGCTGCGGGTCTTCCCGGCGCAATGAGCGCATGACCGATGCGACTCCACGCGAATGAACTGAATAACTCGAACAACTCAACTCTCGCTGAACCGGACACTTCAAGATGAACTTCCAGCAATTGCGCTTCGTGCGCGAGGCCGTGCGTCAGAACATGAACCTGACCGAAGTGGCGAACGTGCTCTACACGTCGCAGTCGGGCGTGTCGAAACAGATCAAGGATCTCGAGGACGAACTCGGCGTCGACATTTTCATTCGACGCGGAAAGCGGCTCACGGGTCTCACGGAGCCGGGCAAGGCGGTGCATCAACTGATCGAGCGGATGCTGCTGGACGCGGAGAATTTGCGCCGCGTCGCGCGTCAGTACGCGGACCAGGACAGTGGCCATCTGGTGGTCGCGACCACGCACACGCAGGCACGCTACGCGCTGCCGAAGGTGATCCGTCAATTCACCGAGGTTTTTCCGAAGGTGCATCTGGCGCTGCGCCAGGGCAGTCCGCAACAGATCGCGCAGATGATCATCAACGGCGAGGCGGACATCGGCATCTCGACGGAAGCGCTCGACCGTTTCCCCGACATCGTCACGTTTCCATGCTATTCGTGGCATCACGTCGTGGTCGTGCCGAAGGATCATCCGCTCGTCGGCCGCCCCAATCTGACGCTGGACGAAATCGCCGAATTCCCGATCGTCACGTATGACCAGGACTTCACGGGCCGCTCGCATATCGACCAGGCGTTCGCGAAAGCGGGGGCGCTGCCCGACGTGGTGCTGACCGCGATCGACGCCGACGTGATCAAGACGTATGTGGAGCTCGGCATGGGTATCGGCGTGGTCGCGGCAATGGCCTACGACCCGAAACGCGACAGCGAACTGGTCGCGCTCGACACGCAGCACCTGTTCGAGGCGAGCACGACGCGGGTCGGCTTGCGCAAGGGCGCGTTTTTGCGTGCATATGCCTACCGGTTGATCGAGATGTTCGCACCGCAACTGACCGAGGCGGAAATCGCCGCGCAGTTGCGCGAGGCAGTGTGAAGCGCTGACGGGGAAAGCGGCCTTGGCCGCTGCAAAGGCGCGCGACGGCGGCGCGTCATCGCTTACAATCGCCGCCATGAACGCACAGACTTCTTCTTCCTCTCCTGGCGCCGCCGCGTTGCTGCCGCGCATCGCCGTGCTCGCCACCGGCGGCACGATTGCCGGCGCGGCCGCGGACGCTACCAATACGTCTGGCTATCAGGCCGGCGTGGTCGGCGTCGAGCAATTGCTGGCCGTGGTGCCGGCGTTGTCGACGGTAGCCCGCATCGCGCCGGAGCAGATTGCGAGCGTCGACAGCAAGGACATGGCCATGCCGCTATGGACCGCGCTCGCGCAACGCATCAACGCGCTGCTTGCTGACGACGACATCGACGGCGTGGTGGTCACGCATGGCACCGATACACTCGAAGAAACCGCGTATCTGCTGCATCTGACGGTCAAGTCCGACAAACCGGTGGTGCTGACAGCGGCAATGCGCCCCGCGTCCGCGCTGTCCGCCGATGGACCGCTCAATCTGCTGAACGCCGTGACCGTCGCGGCAAATGCCGGCGCGCGCGGACAGGGCGTTCTCGTTGCATTCAACAACAAGATTCACAGTGCGCGTGACGTGGTCAAGACGAGCACCTATGCCGTCGATGCATTCCAGTCGCCCGAAGTCGGTGCGCTTGGCTGGGTGCAGGACGGGCGCGTCGAATTTCAGCGCAGCGTCGTACGTCCGCATACGTTGTCCACTGAATTCGTGATCGGTGCGAACTGGCCGCATGTGGAAATCGTCGCGAGCTATGCCGGCGTGTCCCGCATTGCCGTCGATGCGCTCGTGACAGCCGGCGTGCGCGGCATCGTCGTTGCGGGCACGGGCAATGGTTCGATTCACGCGTCGCTGACGCAGGCTCTGGCCGATGCCGCTTCGCAGGGCGTCGCGGTAGTGCGTTCGTCGCGCGTGGGCTCAGGGCATGTAATGCGCAACGGCGCGGCCGCCGACGATGCACTCGGCTTTGTCAGCGCCGGCTCGCTCAATCCGTACAAGGCGCGTGTGCTGCTGATGGTGGCATTGGCCGCTGGCGGCGCCGGACCAGTCGCTTTGCAAAAAGCGTTCGATACGTATTGACGCCTCGCGGCGTTCAACGGAAGTTGTCAAAGAAAAACGCGGCGCTCGAGTAATGACTTCGAGCGCCGCGTTGCGTTTTATCGCAGTGTTTTTGCCCGCCCGAGGCGGGCATTTGCAATCAGCTATTAAGCAGCCGGAATCACCAGCACCTGGCCGGGATAGATCTTGTCCGGACTTTTCAGCATCGGCGTATTGGCCTGGAAGATCAAGTCGTTTTTAGCTCCGCTGCCGTAGTACTTCTCCGCGATCTTCCACAGGTTGTCGCCCGGCACCACCGTGTGGAACTGCGTAGGCGCCGCGGCGGGGGCGGTCACGCTCAACTGGTCGTCGACCTTGTCGACGTTCTGCACATTGCCGGCTGCCACGAGGATCTTGTCCTTGGTCGGCTGGTCGGCGGCTTCCCCCGATACGGTGACCGTATGGCTCGTGCCGTCGTACGTCACCTGCAGATTCGTTGCGTTCAGACCCTGGCTGCGGATGTAAGTGGCGATCGCGTCGCCTGCGGTCTTGTTCAGCGCGGCGAGGTCCGGTGCGGCGGGCGCGGATTCGGCCTTGGCCGTCGTGGACGCGGCGCTGAACAATTTTTCGCCGGCTTCCTTGATGAAACTGAGAATACCCATCGATCACACTCCTCATGTTGGTACGCGAGCATGCTTTGCGTACGAGTTAAGCACTCGTTGCGATGCTGAGCACGCCGCACAACGCGAACGCGTGATCAGGCAGCAGGCGCGCCCGGATGCATGCAACGACTCACGAGTGTAGGAGATAGCGGGTGACGGAGTGTCAAGAAAGGTAAGGAAGTGGCCACGAAGTTGCAAGCAAATGCAAACGTGCGTGCATCACGGCGCCGCATGAGGGCGCGCTACGCCATTGAGTGGCGGAGAAAACCTGAGAATGAATCCGACAGCCGGACACCCGACGACGACGTCTGACCGACCAAGGCTTCCCCGGCGCCGCCGGGTGCCGCTGCGGACCCCACTTTGCCGCTCTCAGCCCAGAGCGGCACGATTTGCCCGTTCCGCCGCGATGCCGCGCGACGAACCGGGCGCCCCACTTGCGATTGCCGTAGCGTTGACGAGGCAACATCCGCGGCAACCGGTATTACCTGGCTATTTACGCATCTCCATGCATCCGGCCACTGCTATTGCTGATTCGCAAGCCGCGAAGAAACGCTGCAAGTTCAAGCTGCTTTCGCTTCGCTATCCGGCGCTTGTGCGACTTCGTAATTCGCCATGATTTCGAGCGCGCGAACCATCGCCGAGTGATCCCATGCCTTGCCGCCGTTCGCCGCGCAGATGCTGAACAGTTGCTGCGCGCTCGCGGTGTGCGGCAGCGCAATGCCGAGCTTGCGCGCGCCGTCGAGTGCGAGGTTTAGATCCTTCTGATGCAGTTCGATCCGGAAGCCCGGATTGAAAGTGCGCTTCGTCATGCGCTCGCCGTGCACTTCGAGAATGCGCGACGAAGCGAAGCCGCCCATCAACGCCTTGCGCACACGTTCCGGATCGGCGCCGGAGCGCGATGCGAACAGCAGTGCTTCGGCCACTGCCTCGATGTTCAGCGCCACGATGATCTGGTTCGCGACCTTGCACGTCTGACCCGCGCCGTTGTCGCCGATCAGCGAGATATTCTTGCCCATCAGTTCGAAGAGCGGCTTTGCCTGCGCAAAGGCTTTCTCCGGGCCGCCGACCATGATCGTGAGCGTTGCCTCGCGTGCACCGACTTCGCCGCCGGACACCGGCGCATCGAGATAATCGACGCCGAGCGCATTGATCTTCTTCGCGAACGCCTGAGTATCGAGCGGCGAGATCGAGCTCATGTCGATCACGAGCTTGCCTGCCGTGAGGCCGGCGGCGACGCCGTCGTCGGCGAAAAGAACGTTGGCCACGTCAGGCGTGTCGGGCACCATGATGATCACGATGTCGGCGGCTTGCGCGACAGCGGTCGAGTCGGACACCACGTTCGTGCTCTTGCCCAGATCTTCGGGCACTGGGTACGCGCCGTTCACGAACAGCGTGTGACCGCCCTTGAGGAGGTTGCGCGCCATATGCGCGCCCATGATGCCGAGCCCGATGAAACCGATCTTTGCCATGTGTCTGAATCTCCAGTGTTTCCAGTGTTGTTAGCGGTCCCTTGGCGGGACTTCTTTCGAGGCGTGACGCGCCCGGTCTGCACGACGCGGTGTTCAGCGCATCGTTCAGGCGGCGACGTGCGCGGCGCCGCGCCTTTGCCCGGCCACGCTCTGCACCCAGCACAAGCCGGCAGTGGTGTTCGTGCGCGGCTTGTATTCGCAACCGACGTAGCCGTCGTAGCCAATCGAGTCGAGCAGGTCGAACAGGAACGGGTAGTTGATTTCGCCAGTGCCGGGTTCGTTGCGCCCCGGATTGTCGGCAAGCTGGATATGCGCGATTTGCGGCAGATTCTTTTTGATCGTTGCCGCGAGTTCGCCTTCCATCCGTTGCATGTGATAGATGTCGTATTGGAGGAACAGGTTGTCCGACCCTACGGCGCGAATCACGTCGAGGCCTTCGCTTGAGCGATTCAACGCGAAGCCCGGAATGTCGTAGGAGTTGCACGGCTCGACTAGCAGTCTGATACCGGCCTTCTTCAATTCACCGGCTGCAAAACGCAGGTTATCGACGATGGTCGCGCGTGCCTTGTCGGCATCGACGCCCGCCGTCGGAATACCGACGAGGCAATTCAGTTGCGGCACCTTCAGCGCGCTCGCGTATTCGATCGCACGGCCCACGCCTTCCTGGAACTCGGTTACGCGATCGGGCAGGCAGGCAATGCCGCGCTCGCCGGCTTCCCAGTTGCCCGCGGGCAGGTTGTGCAACACGAGCTTCAACCGGTTCTGCTGAAGACGCTCGCTCAACTCGGCGATCCGATACGGATACGGAAACAGGAATTCGACGGCGTTAAAGCCCGCGTCGGCTGCGGCCGCGAAGCGGTCGAGGAACGGAACTTCGTTGAAAAGCATCGTGAGATTCGCTGCGAATTTGGGCATGGTGCTCAGGTCTCTCTGGTCGGTCGTTGAAAAACTTCATAGCGCGATTGCAGTGCAGTCGTGCAATCGCGCCCCCGCGATTTCGGCCGTCAGGTTCAGTCGAGAATGCTGATCGCAGTCGGCGCGTCTTCGCGCGTCACGGCGAGTTCCTCGAACTCGTTGATCGCGTCGATCTCCGTGCCCATCGAGATGTTGGTCACGCGTTCGAGAATCACTTCGACGACCACCGGCACGTTGAACTCGGAGAGCATCGACTGCGCTTTTTGCAGCGCCGGTTTGAGTTCCTCCGGCTTGAACACGCGAATCGCCTTGCAGCCGAGGCCTTCGGCCACCGCGACGTGATCCACGCCATAGCCGTTGGTCTCCGGCGAATTGATGTTCTCGAAGCCGAGCTGCACGCAGAAGTCCATGTCGAATGCGCGCTGCGCCTGGCGGATCAGGCCGAGGTACGAGTTGTTCACGACCACATGCACGTACGGCAGCTTGAATTGCGCGCCGGCCGCGAGTTCTTCGATCATGAACTGGAAGTCGTAGTCGCCCGAGAGCGCGACGATCGGCCGTTGCGGGTCTGCTGCGCGCACGCCGAGCGCAGCCGGAATCGTCCAGCCGAGCGGGCCGGCCTGGCCGCAGTTGATCCAGTTGCGTGCCTTGTAGACATGCAGAAACTGTGCGCCGGCGATCTGCGAAAGGCCGATCGTGCTCACGTAGCACGTGTCGCGGCCAAACACCTGGTTCATCTCTTCGTAGACGCGCTGCGGCTTCATCGGCACGTTGTCGAAGTGAGTTTTGCGATGCATGGTCTGCTTGCGCTGCTGGCAATCGGCGACCCATGCGCTGCGATCCTTCAGCTTGCCTGCGGCTTTCCATTCGCTCGCGACTTCGACGAACAGTTCGAGCGCGGCCTTCGCGTCCGACACGATGCCGAGGTCCGGACCGAACACGCGGCCGATTTGCGTCGGCTCGATGTCCACGTGCACGAACTTGCGGCCCTTCGTATAAACGTCGATGCTGCCCGTGTGACGGTTCGCCCAGCGGTTGCCGATGCCGAGCACGAAGTCGGACGCAAGCATCGTCGCGTTGCCGTAACGGTGCGAGGTTTGCAGGCCGACCATGCCGGCCATCAGCGGATGGTCGTCGGGAATCGCGCCCCACGACATCAGCGTCGGGATCACCGGCACGCCGACGGTTTCGGCGAAGCGCACGAGCAGATCTTCAGCGGCTGCGTTCAGCACGCCGCCGCCTGACACGATCAGCGGCTTCTCGGAATCGTTGAGCAAGGTGAGGGCGGCTTCGATCTGCTTGCGCGTTGCCTTTGGCTTGTAGACCGGCAGCGGTTCGTACGTGTCAATGTCGAATTCGATTTCGGCGAGCTGCACGTCAATGGGCAAGTCGACCAGCACAGGTCCCGGACGGCCCGAGCGCATCAGATGGAAAGCCTGCTGGAACACGCGCGGCACGAGCGCCGGCTCGCGCACGGTCACGGCCCACTTGGTGACCGGCTTCGCAATCGATTCGATGTCGACCGCCTGGAAGTCTTCTTTGTACAGGCGCGCGCGGGGCGCTTGTCCGGTGATAGCCAGAATAGGGATCGAGTCGGCCTGAGCGGAGTACAAACCGGTGATCATGTCGGTGCCGGCAGGCCCCGACGTGCCGATGCACACGCCGATATTGCCGGGCTGCGCGCGGGTATAGCCTTCGGCCATGTGCGAAGCGCCCTCTACGTGACGCGCGAGCACGTGGCTGATGTTGCCCGCGCGACGCATGGCCGAGTAAAACGGGTTGATCGCTGCGCCCGGCACGCCGAACGCGGTGTCGATACCTTCTTTTTCGAGCACCAGCACGGCGGCGTCGACGGCTCTCATCTTGGCCATGAATGTCTCCTCAATGTATGGAAATTGGCGAATAAGGCTCTTGAACGCACTTTAGGCTTGACCTAAAGGTTTGATAAGATCAGTCCGCGTCGCTTATTTCGAAACAAAAAGTATGGAATGCGGGCACACGCAGCGTGCGTCCGCAAGGAGACCGCCATGGATCGATTCAAGCAGATTGAAACCTTCGTGCGCGTCGCCGACGCGGGTAGCCTTGCGGCCGCGGCTCTGGAGGAGGGCGTGTCGCCGGTGATCCTCGGGCGGCGCATCGACGCGCTCGAAAAGCGCCTCGGCGTGAAGCTGATGTATCGCTCGACGCGGCGGCTCGTCGTCAGCGAAGACGGCGCGGCCTTTCTCGAACGTTGCCGCGGACTGTTGACCGAATGGGACCAGGCCGAGAACGAACTGAGCGCCGGGCGGCGCGCGGTGAACGGGCATCTGATCGTGTCGGCGCCGGCCGCGTTTGGCCGCAAGCATGTCGCGCCGCTCGCGCCGGCGTTTGTCGTCGACAAGCCGGAATTGCAGGTGTCGTTCAACTTGACCGATCGCGTCGTGGATCTGGTGCGGGAGGGTTATGACCTGTCGATACGCATCGGCGGTGCGGTGGATCCGAACTTCGTGGCGGTGAAACTCGCGTCGAACCGGCGCGTGGTGTGCGGCACGCCGGATTACTTTCGCCAGCACGGCAAGCCCAAAACGCTCGAAGACCTGCCGCGGCACAACTGTCTCGCATTCAATCTGCAGGGCGGCCAGAACCGTGGCTGGTATTTTCGCCGCAACGGCAAGCTCGTCACGGTGCGGGTAGGCGGCACGCTCGATTGCAACGACGGCGAACTATTGCACCGCTGGGTATCCGAAGGGCTCGGACTCGGCTGGCGATCGACGTGGGAAATCCAGCAACAGCTCGCGCGCGGTGAACTGGAAACGGTGCTCGACGAATTCGCGCTGCCCGATTACGACATTCTGGCGGTCTACCCGCAGCAGCGCTATGTGCCGGCCAAGGTCCGCTATTTCATCGATTATCTGAAAGAGATCTACGCAAGCGAGGATTATTGGAACCGGCCGGGGTATTAGCGCGCTTTAGCGCTGACGCTCGACCACGCCACGCCACGCATGCGCGAGCGGTGCGCTCGGGGACGCTGCGGCGCGGTGTCGGGCATGGCCGAGGCTTGGAGCGGCCTCTGTAGGCGCGGGCCGCGAAGCTGCGTGAGGGAGCAGCGCCGGCAGCTGCCCGCAGCGCATGAAGGCTAAATTTGAACGGCGTTGGTTCATGCGCCGCGTTCAGGTCGGGTGCTAAATCGTTGAAAACACGCCTCAATCGAAGCTCGGGACGGTGCAATGTCTTGCAGTCCGTCCCCAATCGGGCTACAATCTTCGGCTTCTCACTTGCCACACCGGTTCGACGCCCGGGTGGCTTCTATCCAAAAGTCAGCACAAGGAGTGTGTATGCGTCATTATGAAATCGTCTTTATCGTGCATCCCGATCAGAGCGAGCAGGTGCCCGCCATGATCGAGCGTTACAAGAGCACGATCACGTCGCACGGTGGCCAGATCCACCGTATCGAAGATTGGGGCCGTCGCCAACTGGCCTACATGATCGAGAAACTCGCGAAGGCTCACTACGTCTGCATGAACATCGAATGCGACCAGACCACGCTCGACGAGCTGGAACACGCGTTCAAGTTCAACGACGCCGTTCTGCGTCACCTCATCGTCAAGATGAAGAAAGCCGAAACCGGCCCTTCGCCGATGATGAAGGAAGTGCAGCGCGAAGAAGCCAAGAAGTCGGCTGCTACGCAACCGTCCGAAGCGCAGGCTTAAGACACACTATTTAAGCTACCAGATCAAGCGTCGCCCTTGCCAAAGGCTTCATGAACCGGCTGCAGCTCACAGCCAGCGTCGTCGAACGCGAACCGGTGCGGTACACCCCCGCCGGCGTTCCGATTGCCAGCTGCACGTTGCACCACCGCACGGAAGTCGTCGAAGCCGGTATTGCCCGGCAAGTCGAACTGACCATGCAGGCGGTAGCCGCAGGCGAGGCGAGCGGTAAGCTGGAAAGCTGTCCGATGGGCGTGGAAACGCTCTTCACAGGCTTCTTGGCAAAAAAGCACCGCAACGCAAGAACTCTGGTATTTCACATCACAGCATTGCAGGACATTGGAAAGGACTGAACATGCCCCGCCCGACTGGTAAGAAATTCGACAAGCGTCGTCAGCAACAAAATCCGCTCTTCAAGCGTAAGAAGTTTTGCCGTTTCACGGCTGCTGGCGTCGAATACATCGACTACAAAGACATCGAAACGCTGAAAGACTTCATCGGCGAAAACGGCAAGATCACGCCGGCGCGTCTCACGGGTACGAAGTCGCACTATCAACGCCAGCTGGACACGGCAATCAAGCGCGCACGTTTCCTCGCGCTCGTGCCGTACACCGACCAGCACAAGGCCTAACCCGACGACGCGATAAGGAGCATCCGAATGCAAATCATTCTTCTGGAAAAAGTCGTCAATCTGGGCAACCTGGGCGATATCGTGAAGGTCAAGGACGGTTACGCACGTAACTTCCTGATCCCGAACAAGCAGGCTCGCCGTGCAACGAAGGAAGCGCTGGCCGAATTCGAAGTCCGCCGCGCTGAACTCGAAAAGACCGCCGCTGAAAAGCTGGCTGCTGCTCAAGCTCAAGGCGAAAAGCTGGCCGGTTCGACGGTTCAGATCGGCCAGAAGGCCGGTGTGGACGGCCGTCTGTTTGGCTCGGTGACGAACGCCGACATCGCCGAAGCACTGGGCAAGCAAGGCTTCGCGGTTGAAAAGGCGCAGGTTCGCCTGCCGGAAGGCCCGCTGAAGACGGTGGGCGACCACCCGATTCAGGTTTCGCTGCACACCGACGTGGTTGTCGACGTGACGGTGTCGGTACTCGGCGAGCACGTTTAAGAGCGCGTCTGAATCTACCGCATCAAGCATCAGATAGTGTTGGCCAGGTTGTTGCTGGCTGAGGGCAGGGGCCGGGCAACCGGCCCCTGCCTTTTTTGTGCCCGTTATTTTTTGCTCGTTCCGCTGGCCGCGGTCGCCTGATTTCCACGATAATTCCTCTCCATGAACGCACCGTCCAAAGATCCCCAACTCGAGTCGCTGAAAGTCCCGCCGCATTCGATCGAGGCCGAGCAATCGGTGCTGGGCGGTTTGCTGTTGGACAACGCCGCATGGGACCGGATTGCCGATTTCCTGTCGCAAAGCGATTTCTATCGCTACGATCACCGCATCATCTACGAGCACATCGGCAAGCTCATCGCGGCGACGCGTCCGGCCGACGTCATTACCGTTTACGAAGCGCTCGGAACATCGGGCAAGGCGGAAGAGGTTGGTGGCCTCGCGTATCTGAACGCACTCGCGCAGAACACGCCGAGCGCGGCGAATATCCGGCGCTATGCGGAAATCGTGCGTGACCGCGCGGTACTGCGTCGGCTGGTTTCCGTCGCCGACGAAATCTCGGCTGACGCTTTCAATCCGCAAGGCAAGGAAGTCCGGCAATTGCTGGACGAGGCGGAATCGAAGGTGTTTTCGATCGCGGAAGACGGCGCGCGTGGCACGCAGGGCTTTCTTGAAATCGGGCCGCTGCTGACTCAGGTCGTCGAGCGGATCGACACCCTGTATCACACGGCGAATCCGAGCGACGTGACGGGCACGCCTACCGGTTTTGTCGACCTCGACCGCATGACTTCGGGCATGCACGGCGGCGAGCTGATCATTGTTGCGGGACGTCCGTCGATGGGTAAAACGGCGTTTTCAATGAACATCGGCGAGTACGTCGCGGTCGAATACGGCTTGCCGGTCGCTGTGTTCTCAATGGAAATGCCGGGCTCTCAGCTCACCATGCGTATGCTCGGCTCGGTCGGCCGCCTCGATCAGCACCGCATGCGGACCGGCCGCTTGACCGACGAGGATTGGCCGAAGCTCACGCACGCCGTGCAAAAAATGAGCGAGGCGCAGATTTTCATCGACGAAACCGGCGGTCTGAATCCGATGGAATTGCGCTCGCGCGCGCGGCGTCTGTCGCGCCAGTGCGGAAAGCTCGGGCTCATTATCATCGACTACCTGCAGTTGATGAGCGGATCGTCGTCGGGTGAAAACCGCGCCACCGAAATCTCGGAAATCTCGCGATCGCTCAAGAGCCTCGCGAAAGAACTGGACGTGCCGGTCATCGCTTTGTCGCAGCTCAATCGCGGTCTGGAGCAACGTCCGAACAAGCGGCCGATCATGTCGGATCTGCGGGAATCGGGCGCTATCGAGCAGGACGCCGACGTGATCCTGTTCATCTACCGCGACGAAGTGTATAACCCCGACAGCCAGGATAAAGGCACGGCCGAAATCATTATCGGCAAGCAGCGGAATGGCCCGATCGGACCGGTTCGGCTCACGTTCCACGGCCAATACACGAAGTTCGACAACTTTGCGGGCGCACAAAATTTCTACGGCGATTAACCGGAAATAGCGGCGGCGCGAACGGAAAATCGCGCAAACGCAATAGGCGCTGTTGTAACCGCGCTTTGCAAAGTGCTACATCGGGCCCGCAACGGTACAATATGGCGGTTTTATGTCAGCCATTAAGTGACCAATTTTCGGGATCCCAATGTTCGGTCGATTCATGCCCACCGAGGGCAAGTTCTTTGATATTTTCAATGCGCACGCACAGTGCATCGTCTCGGCGAGCCGCGAACTCGAGCTCCTGATCGACAACCTGCAAGACGCCGAAACTCATAAGCAAAACGTGCAGAAAGCCGAGAAGGCTGCAGACAAACTCACGCACGAAACCATCGACCTGCTGCACAAGACCTTCATCACGCCGCTCGACCGCGATGAGATCCATAAGCTCATCACCACGATGGACGACATCCTCGATCTGATGGAGGACGTCGCCACCGCTATTTCCCTTTACGACGTCCAGTCGGTCACCTCCGAGGCGAGCCAGCTTGCGCATATCTGCACGGCGACTTCCGAGCGGGTGCAATTCGCCGTCAGCCTGTTGTCCGACATGAAGCAGGCAAGTCAGATTCTGAAAGCGTGCGAGGACATCGACCGGCTGGAGTCCGAGGCCGACCGGGTGTTGCGCTCGGCCATGTCCAAGCTGTTCCGCGAAGAAGACAACGTCAAAACCCTGATCAAGCTCAAAGCCATTTACGAATTGCTTGAAACGATCACGGACAAGTGTGAAGACGTAGCAAACATCATCGAAGGCATCGTGCTGGAAAACGCATAATGCAATCGATACAACTCGCTATCTGGGTCGTGGCCGGCCTGGTCGCTGTCGCGCTCATTTTCGACTTCATGAACGGCTTTCACGACGCGGCCAACTCGATCGCCACCGTCGTCTCGACAGGCGTTCTGAAGCCGCAGCAGGCAGTGGCTTTCGCCGCCGCGTTCAACGTCGTCGCATATTTCGTGTTTCACCTCAAAGTGGCCGCAACTGTCGGCAAAGGCACGATAGACCCCGGCATCGTCGATCATTACGTGATTTTCGGCGCCCTGGTGGGTGCGATCGGCTGGAACGTGATCACGTGGCACTACGGCATTCCGTCGAGTTCCTCGCACGCACTGATCGGCGGCCTCGTCGGCTCGGCGCTTGCCAAGTCTGGCTGGGGTTCGCTCAACTTCGACGGATTGCTCAAGACGGTGGCGTTCATTTTCATTTCGCCGCTGCTCGGGTTTGTGCTCGGTTCGTTTTTTATGCTGGCTGTGTCGTGGATTTATTTCCGTACGCCGCCAAGCAAGGTCGACCGGCGTTTCCGGCGTCTGCAACTCGTGTCGGCGGGTCTGTACAGCCTTGGCCACGGCGGCAACGACGCGCAGAAAACCATCGGCATTATCTGGATGCTGCTGATCGCAACCGGCTACGCGTCGTCGATCGCAGAGGCGCCACCGCTGTGGGTGATCGGCGGCTGCTATCTGTCGATGGGGGTTGGCACGCTGTTCGGCGGCTGGCGAATCGTCCGTACCATGGGTCAGAAAATTACCAAGCTCAAACCCGTAGGCGGTTTTTGTGCCGAATCGGGCGGGGCGATCACGTTGTTCACCGCGT
Organism: Paraburkholderia sp. SIMBA_053; assembly: GCF_046534895.1. Lineage (NCBI taxonomy): Bacteria > Pseudomonadati > Pseudomonadota > Betaproteobacteria > Burkholderiales > Burkholderiaceae > Paraburkholderia > Paraburkholderia sp. SIMBA_053. Next base: position 647,589 of record NZ_JAWRXU010000002.1, read on the forward strand.
CCTGGCTCGGTATTCCGGTATCCACCACGCACACGATCACCGGTGCGATCGTCGGCGTGGGCGCGACCCAGAAGCTGAGCGCAGTTCGCTGGGGCGTGGCCGGCAACATCGTCTGGGCATGGATTCTGACGATTCCGGCGTCAGCGGCGCTCGCCGCCGCCGCCTGGTGGTTCGGCCACCACTTCCTGTAACTGGCAGGCTGCGGGGCGGACGGCAGGGCCGTTCGCTCCGCAGCCGCAGCGCCGTGGTACAGGCTCGACGCACGGCGCGCGTTGCTCAGATTAGCGGCGCGCTGCCTCCATCCATCGGGACGATCGCGCCCGTCACATAGCTCGCGCGGCGGCTCGCCAGAAACAGCGCGACATCTGCAATCTCCTCCGGTTTTGCGTAGCGCCCGAGCGGCACTCGGGCCTGCCCACGCGCGAGCGCTTCGGCGCTTTGAATGCCTTGTTGCGTTGCTTCGAGCTTGACTGCTTCTTCGACGCGCTCAGTGAGCGTTGCTCCCGGATTGATCGCGTTGATGCGAATGCCGTAGCGCGCGTAGTAGTGGGCGAGGCCGACCGTGGCCAGCATCAGGGCGGCGTTGGCGGCGCCGCCGGCGATATGGATATCGCTCGCAATCTTCCCGCCCATGCCGATGATGTTGACGATCGTGCCCGGTTCTCCGCGATCGCCGCTTTTCGCGCGCTCGGCCATGCGGCGCAGCACTTCCTGCTGCGGGTAGATGTAAGGGAAATACTTCGCTTCCATCGTGGCGCGAAACGCGTCTGCATCGAGCGTTTCGGGGTCGTAGCGACGCGCCGCGCCGGCGCTGTTGACGAGCACGTCGATCGGGCCGACGGCCGTGCTCACTTCCTCGACGATGTCGGCGGCGCTATGCGGCTCATGCAGATCGGCGCGCGTGCGATGCACGTGCAAGCCTTCCTGCTTGAGCTGTTCGTAAGCGCGCGCCAGATTGGCGGGATCACGCGAAACGATTGCCACCTTCGCATCTTCCAGCGCGAAAGCCCGGGCGCACGCAAAGCCGATTCCCTTGCTGCCGCCCGTGATCAGCACCACTTTGTCTTTCAGCCCGAGATCCATTGTCGCCACCCGTTCGGAAGAATACCGATGACGATAGCAGATCGGCGCCCAACGTGTGCTGGCCGAGCCGCGACTGCGGACGGCGCTTGCGCGCGCGGAAATCGCACGAATCTGATTGCCGTGGTGTTGGTGTGAAAACTTCAGACGGCTTTGGCTCGCCATCTTATGTAAGAGAATGTCCGCGCGCCTGGCACACGCGACTTGTTCGCCGATCGCAACTATTAATTCAGGATAACGAATTATGAGAAGCCGATTGGGGCATCATTTGACTAGCTGCGCTGTCCGGGTTGCTGGTCTTTATCACGAGCTACGACAAAGGCTATCTCGGCTTCCCCGAAGGCATTGCCAGATTGCTTTCGAGGGTCGGCGATCGGTCGTATGCGATCTATCTGGCCAATGGGCCAGTCGTTGCATTGGGGCTTCGCTTGTCGCCCTTCAACGGAATGGACCGCACTAACATCGCAGACTCGTTGTTGCGTACGGGCGGTTTTTTAACTTGCACGCTGGTCATGGCCGAACTGACCTACCGCCTGATCGAAGTGCCGGCCCGTCTACATGGTCGCAAGCTTGTACAGGCCTACTGCTCGGCGATGTCTGCCCGTGGTTGCTAAGAACCGGCCCCAGCCGGCAACGCGGCCAGCGAAGCCGGAAGCGGTTGATACGCCATCTGCACACCGCGTTTTAAAACGTCGTCAACAACATCTCAAAGGAATCCTGAAGTGAGTTTAGACTGCTCATCGGCTTCCGTCATCGTCGCGGGTGACGTCATGCTGGATCGCTACTGGTTTGGAGACAGCACGCGTATTTCGCCGGAAGCACCCGTGCCGGTAGTTCACATTCAGCGCACGCGAGACGTGGCGGGCGGCGCGGCGAACGTCGCCGTCAACGCGGTGAACCTCGGTGTTCAGACAACGCTGTTGTCGGTCGTGGGCGACGATCACGATGGGCGTGCCTTGCAGTCTTTGCTGGAATCTCGCAACGTTCACTGCGCGTTCGTCCGCGATCCGGCGCTGCAAACCACCGTGAAGCTTCGCGTCATTTCACGCAACCAGCAAATCGTGCGCGCTGACTTCGAACAGCGCCCGGACCACGAGTTGTTGTTTCCGCTAGTGGCCCAGTTCCGGGAGAAGCTGAAGACCTGCAAGACCGTCGTGTTCTCGGATTACGGCAAAGGCGGCCTCGCGCACCTACGCATGATGATGGGCGACGCGCGGGCGGCGAACGCGTGCATTCTGGTCGATCCAAAGGGACCGGACTACTCGATATACCGCGGCGCGAGCGTCGTTACGCCGAACCGAGATGAATTCGCGCAGGCCGCGGGAAAGTGGAATGGCGAGTCGGACTTCGAGCGGCGCGCCTTCAAACTGCGCGACGATCTGGAACTGGGCGCGTTGCTCGTTACGCGATCCGAGGAGGGCATGAGCCTCGTTGTCGGCAGCCGGCATGTTCGCATTCCCGCACAGGCGCGCGAGGTCTACGACGTATCCGGCGCGGGTGACACAGTAATTGCCACCATGGCCGCCGCGCTGGCTGCCGGCCAAGACATGGAAAGTGCAGCGCGCCTCGCTAACGCGGCCGCCGGTGTCGTCGTCGGGAAAATCGGCACCGCGCCCATCACACTCGAAGAGCTCAATCGGCATGTCTGAGCACATTGTCGTGACCGGTGCTGCTGGCGGTGAAGAGAATGCGGCCACTTTGTGACCCCTCGTAACGCCAAGGGCCCAACGCCATTTCAGCCGTGCGCATGCGTGACGGCGCACGGTCAGATAGGTCGGCTAGCTAGAAATTTCCGTTGGCAAACCGGGCGATCGGATCGTCGTTCGTTTGCGATGGGGCCGCGACGCCTCGTGAGGCCGTCGAGGCTCGCATGATCTGTACGCTGCCGTTATCGCCCGGTGTGCGTTCTGCCGCGTCTGCCTGCCGCGCCTGGCGTGCCTGACGAGCTGCGACTGAAGAGGGCGGTGGCGGCTCGAACGCATCGGCGGCTGCGTCGATCGCATCGGCTCCTCGCGCGGTGGCCGTTTGGGAAACGGGCGGGGAACCTGCAGCGGCTGGCCGTTGAGCCTGTGCGCTCGCGCCGCCGTCATACCCACTGGCCTGAGCAGACATAGCAGGCGTCGGCGACTTTGCGCCCGCTGCGCGCGCCTGAACCTGCGCCGCGCTCATAGCAGGCGGTGGTGGTTCGAAGGGATCGGCTTGCGGCGAACGCGTTGCCGCCGTTGCCGCAAGGGCCGGCTCGGCCGCCGCGGTCGATGGCGATGTCGATGGCGCGCGCGGCTCGGCGCCAGCGCGAGCCGTTACCTGGGAGGCCGACGAACCGGTCGCATAGACGGGAACTGCTCGAGTCGCAGCCAACGGTGCGTTCGCCGCCGGCGCTTCGCCGCTGCGATCTGCCGTGCTCGCCGCCTGTGTTACCGCACGCTCCGTCTGCGGCGCCGCCGCCTGGTAGCTAGGCGCGTCGAACGGCACCGGCTTCGCGGCCGGTCCGGCCACCCGGCGAATGCCGTCGAAGCGCTTTGCCCAATAAGGATTGGTCAGATAATCGAGCCGCACAGTGCCGCCCGTCGACGGCGCGTTGACAAAGCGCAGCTTGCCCACATAAATGCCCACGTGCGAGTGCGCGCGACCGGTCGTGTTGAAAAAAATCAGATCGCCGGGCGCGATCTCGTCCGGTTCGACCGATTCGCCGCGTCCGCTCATATCGGCGGTCGTGCGGGGCAAATTCACCGACGCCGCGCGCGACACCACATAGCGAACCAGGCCGCTGCAATCAAAGCCGCTATCCGGCGTGTTGCCGCCCCAACGGTAGGGCACGCCGACAAGGCTCATTGCCTGAATAGAAATTTCCTCGCGGCCAATGCTGTGGTCGACGAAGTTGGGGAAACCCGGTGGCGGCGCGCGGTACGCCCCGTTTGTGACGTTAACGGCGCCTGACGAACCGCGCGACGACGTCTTCTGCGGCGCGCCGGCACAGGCGGCGAGCAACAACACGGTCAGCAGCGAGAACGCAAGTCGGCGCATGAAAGAGTAAAGCGGTAAACGCTCGTTTAATGACGGACGATGTCCGGATGGTAGCCGGTGAAATGCGGAAGCGGCAAGAAGTCTTGACAAATTACTTGAAGTTCGTGCGCTAAGTGTTGCTGACCAAAGACGCCGCGGCAATAAAAAAGCCGCGTCCGGAATGTTCCGGGCGCGGCTCCGAGGTACAGCCAGCTAATTGATTCTTAAAGGATTTCGGACGCGTAATCGGCGAGGCGCGAGCGTTCGCCGCGGGCGAGCGTCACATGACCGCTGTGCGCCCAACCCTTGAAACGGTCGACCACATACGTCAACCCCGAACTGCCTTCCGTCAGATAAGGCGTGTCGATCTGCGCGATATTGCCGAGGCAGATGATCTTTGTGCCGGGACCCGCGCGGGTGACTAGCGTTTTCATCTGCTTGGGGGTCAGGTTCTGCGCCTCGTCGATGATCAAGTACTTGTCGACGAACGTCCGTCCGCGCATGAAGTTCATGCTCTTGATCTTCAGGCGCGAGCGGATCAGTTCCTGAGTCGCGGCGCGGCCCCATTCGCCGGCTGCGTCGTCGGTTTTCTGCAGCACTTCGAGGTTGTCGTCGAAGGCGCCCATCCACGGCTGCATTTTTTCCTCTTCCGTGCCGGGTAGAAAGCCGATGTCTTCGCCGACCGGCACCGTGGCGCGCGTCACGATGATCTCGTTATAGCGCTTGTCGTCCAGCACCTGTGCGAGACCCGCCGCGAGCGCAACGAGTGTCTTGCCGGTGCCGGCCTGGCCGAGCAGCGTCACGAAGTCGATCTCGGGGTTCATCAACAGATTTAGCGCGAAGTTCTGCTCGCGGTTGCGCGCCGTAATGCCCCACACGTTGTTTTTGTGATGGCCATAGTCGCGCAGCGTTTGCAGCAACGCTGTTTTGCCGTTCAACTCGCGCACCAGCGCGTGGAACGCCGGCTCGCCGTTCTGCGGCTCGAGATAAACGAATTCGTTGACGAGCATCGACGGGCACAGCGGACCGGTCACACGGTAATACGTGGTGCCCGTCTTGGTGTCCTGCCAGCTTTCCATGCCCTTCGCGTGCTTGGTCCAGAAATCCTGCGGCAGCGCGCGGATGCCCGAATACAGCAGGTCGCTGTCTTCGAGCACCTGGTCATTGAAGTAATCTTCGGCGGGCAGGCCGAGCGCATGCGCCTTGATGCGCATGTTGATGTCTTTCGACACCAGCACGACCTGGCGATCCATCCGGTCGCGCTGCAACGCACGCACGACACCGAGAATCTGGTTATCGGCTTTGCCTTCCGGCAGACCTTCAACCGGTTCGATCGCGGTCAGCTTGGTCTGGAAATACAGACGCCCGGACGCCTCGCGGCTGCCCAGACGCGCGAGCGAAATGCCGTCAGACATGTTGCCCGCGTTAGCGACCAGTGCGTCCAGCGTGCGGCTCACCTGACGAGCGTTGCGCGCGACTTCCGACATGCCTTTCTTATGGTTGTCGAGTTCTTCCAACGTCATCATCGGCAGATAGACGTCGTGTTCCTCGAAACGGAACAGGCAGCTGGGGTCGTGCATCAGCACGTTCGTGTCCAGCACGAAAAGCTTCTGGACTTCGACCGGCTCGGCGGCGGTGCCGCGTTTTTTACTCGTGCCGCGCGCGGTAGGCGCGGCGGCCGGCGTGCTCGCCGTGGGCTGCTTCGCGCTCGGCGTGCGTGCGACGGCCGGCTGCGGCTCGGCGGCGGGTTCGGCTTGCGGACGGGCAGCGGGAACCGGTTGCAGCAGCGCGGCGGTTTGCCTCGTCTTGCGCCCGGAGCCCGACGCGCCGCGTGCCTGGACGGCCTCGTCGGCTGCGGTCCCCGTTACGGCCGCCGACGATGCCGGCACCGGTCGCAACGTGGTCGCGGCATTGGCAGCGTGCGCCATGGGTGTGGCGACGTTCGCGCGGCCGTAATCGGCCGGCTCCGCGGATTCGCCTTCGGCCTGTTTCTTCGAAGCGGAGCGCGCCGGTGCGGCGGCTTTGGCTTTGTATTCGTCAGGCGGCAGGAGATTGCCGAGCTTGCTGGGGGGGGTAGGCAAAGGCATGGTTTCCCTCGAAATAATCGGGTCACATATCGTGCGCCGCCTGTCGCATTCTGCCCGTGCCGATGTTGCGCACGCAGTTTGCGCCCGGAGGCGCGCATTCGGTCTAGAGATGCCGGTTCGCCTGGTCTTCGATCGGCTCCTTAACGATGAGCGCGCGGCCGAGTGAACGAACGGCTGCGCGCAATAAAAAAGCCGCCGCCCCGGCGTACGGGGCAAGCGGCTCGCCTACGGTGTTCGCATTGCGCCTGACGACTCCGACGGACCCGATGAATCCGGCAAAGCAGCCGTCGAATGTGGCGCAGCGACGAAAATTTTGGGGTGGACACGCACTCATTGCAACCCAATATAACGCGCCTCAAAGCGCTTGTACAGCCTCCAGAATCTCGTCGACATGCCCGGGCACTTTCACGCCGCGCCACTCCGTGCGCAGCACGCCGTCACTATCGATGAGAAACGTGGAGCGCTCGATTCCCCGTACTTCTTTGCCATACATTTTCTTCATTTTGATGACGTTGAAGAGCGCGCACAGCTTTTCTTCCGGGTCCGAGATCAGCGGGAAGGGCAATTCGAGCTTTGCCTTGAAGTTGTCATGCGAGCGCAGGCTGTCGCGCGACACGCCGATGATTTCCGCGCCGGCCTTCTTGAACTTCGGATAGAGATCGCGGAACTGCAGACCTTCGGTCGTGCAGCCGGGTGTGTTGTCCTTCGGATAGAAATACAGCACCACCTTCTTGCCCCGCAGTTTGGACAGCGTGATCTCGCCTCCGGTGGCGGGAGCGGTGAAGTCGGGGATGGGTTGGTCGACTGCGATGGACACGAGGTTCTCCGGTTGTTATAGGCGGCGGCGCGGTGTGAATCCGACAAGGCGGCGTCGGCCTGGCATCGAGTTGGGGGAAGGGGCTACCGGTGCGCGCATGTTCTGGCGTGGCGGTTGTCGTCAGGACGGGCTGCCGGACAGCAACTCAACGGCTGCGTGAAGTCAGCATGCCGGGCGGCCAGTCACGGCTGGACGATCAGCTCGCCGGAGCGCCCTGGAATTTCGCCCCACGTAACAGGGTACGATGGCAGCGCGCCGCGGTCCAGCGTGGCGTAGTAATCGCCCATGGTCGCAAAGGTGTGGCCTTGTGCACGCCAGCCTTCCAGCAACTGTTCGAAGATCGGCGCGAGCTTCTGGCCCTCGAGTTCCGCGTGCAGCGTGAACACCTGATCGTGCGGATTATTTTCTGTGTGCTTCAGCATGAAGGCCGCGACGTTGTGTTCGTCCACGCCGTCCACGCCGAGTACTTCGTCCAGCGTTGGCAGCGTGGTCGGCATCTGCACATGCGCGAGCGTTCTTCCGTCGACCACAGGGAAATACGGCGAATGGCCTCGGCCGTCGGACGCGTAGTGCATGCCCCACGCGTCGATCTGCTCGAACGCATGGCCGTTCATCTGCCATCCGGCCGCGCCGTGCGTGACGGGCGGCGCACCGAAGATTTCGATGAAACGGTCGCGGCTTTTCTGCATTTGCGCCGACGTCCACGCGCGATCTTTCGAGCGCACGTTGTCCTGCCAGTACACGTGATCCCAGGTATGAATGCCGCACTCGAAACCGGCTTCGTGGATCGCCCGCATTTCCGCCGACGCCTTGGCTCCAATGTCCGGCCCCGGCAGCAGCACGCCGTACATCAACTGCTTGAGCCCGTAGTGCTCGACCACCGACGTGCGCGACACCTTCTGCAAAAAGCCCGGCCGCAGCACACGGCGCATCGCCCAACCCGTGTGATCGGGGCCGAGGCTGAAGAGGAAAGTAGCGCGCGCCTTGAAGCGGTCGAAAATACGCGCGAGATTCGGCACGCCTTCGCGTGTGCCGCGCAGCGTGTCGACGTCGATCTTCAGGACGATTCGGGCCAAGGATCAGCCCTTACTGCTGTTCGACGAGCGCGCGTGCTTCGCCGACGTGGCCGCGATACGCTTCGAAAATCTTGCGCAGCGCTTCGTCGAAGGTGGACTTCGGCGCCCAGCCGAGTTCCTGCATCGTATTGTCGATCTTCGGCACGCGATTCTGTACGTCCTGATAGCCGGCGCCGTAATACGCGCCCGACGACGTTTCGACCAGCTGGACTTTTTTCGCGGTGTCTGCGTATTCCGGGAATTCCGCGGCGAGCGTCAGCATCTTGTGCGCGAGTTCACGCACCGAGAAGTTATTGGTCGGGTTGCCGATGTTGTAGATCTTGCCCGTTGCGACGCCGTCCTTGTTCTCGATGATCTTCATCAGCGCGCCGATGCCGTCGTCGATATCCGTGAACGCGCGCTTTTGTGCGCCGCCGTCGACGAGGCTGATGTTCTCGCCCCGCACGATGTGGCCGAGGAACTGCGTGACCACGCGCGAGCTGCCTTCCTTCGGCGTGTAGATCGAGTCGAGGCCCGGGCCGATCCAGTTGAACGGACGGAACAGCGTGAAGTTCAAACCCTCCATGCCGTAGCCCCAGATCACGCGGTCCATCAACTGCTTCGAGCACGCGTAGATCCAGCGCGGCTTGTTGATCGGACCGTACGACAGTTGCGATTCTTCCGGATCGAATTGCTCGTCCGTGCACATGCCGTAGACCTCGGAGGTCGACGGAAATACCAGATGCTTGCCGTACTTGACCGCCGAACGCACGATCGGCAGGTTCGCTTCGAAGTCGAGTTCGAACACGCGCAGCGGCTGCTTCACGTAGGTAGCCGGCGTGGCGATCGCGACCAGCGGCAGAATCACATCACACTTCTTGACGTGATATTCGACCCACTCCTTGTTGATCGTGATGTCGCCTTCGAAGAAGTGCATCCGCTCATGATTGATGAGATCGCCCAGACGTTCGGTCTGCATGTCCATTCCGAAGACTTCCCAATCGGTCGTTTCGAGAATGCGTTTGGACAGGTGATGGCCGATGAAGCCGTTCACACCCAGGATCAGGACTTTCTTCATAAATGTCGGGGAGTTTGAATGAGCTGGGCGAATGTGGCCGGGGTGACGACGGTTTCAGTGCCGTCGTGCTGATGCCGCAATTCGTGGATGGCGATTGCGCGACCGTCGCCGCATATCGCGAAAACGCCATTATCGCCTACGTGCAGGCCCGGCGGCAAATCCGGGCGAAGCGCGCCCGGCGCCGCAAGCCGCGCGCGCGCGACGACGAAACGCCGGCCGTCGATGTCGGTGAACGCGCCGGGATAGGGCGGCGCGACTGCGCGGATCAGGTTGTAGACCTGCTGAGCCGGCTGTGTCCAGTCGATGCGGCCGTCCTCCGGCTTGCGCCCGCCGTAGTAGCTGCCGTGCGAAAGATCGTTCGGCAGATGCGGCGCTTCGCCGGCGAGCAACGCGGGCAGGACGCGCCACAGCGTCTGTTCCGCGGCCACCGTGACTTTGTCGAACACTTGCGCCGCGGTGTCGTCGGGCAGAATCGGCACCGGCGTTTGCGCGATGATCGCGCCCGCGTCAGGCTTCGCGGCCATTTCGTGCAGCGTCGCGCCGGTTTCGGTTTCACCGTGCAGCACCGCCCAGTTGGTGGGCACGCGGCCGCGGTACTTCGGCAATAGCGAGCCATGCATGTTGTAGGCCCCGCGCGCGGCGAGCGCGAGCAGATCGACCGGCAGCATGTGGCGGTAGTAGAACGAGAAGATGAAGTCGGGATGTGCCGCGCTGACGGCCGCTCGCAATTCGGGACTCTTCGGGTCTGCCGGCGTGACCACAGGAATGCCGTGCTCGGCCGCGACCGTCGCCACGCTGCCGAACCAGATGTTTTCGGTAGGGCTGTCTTCGTGTGTGACGACGAGCGCCACGTCCACGCCGCGCGCGAGCAGTACTTGCAGGCAGCGCACGCCCACGTTGTGATACGCGAATACGACGGCGCGCGGTTTCATCGGTTCGGGCCCTCGCCTTGATGGTCGGCGAGCGGCGCCGGTTGAATCGCCTGCACGACGGTTTGACGCGGCATTTCAACCACGGCCGCGCCGTCGCGCTGTTCGAGAATGGTCTGCACCAGATAGCGCGGACGCGCGCGCACCTGTTGATAGATCCGGCCGATATATTCGCCGAGCAGCCCGAGCGCGAAGATGATCACGCCGAGCAGGAAGAACGTAATGGCGAAGAGCGTGAACACACCCTGAACTTCCGCCCCGATGATGAAGCGCCGTATCAGCAGCAGCACGAACAATGCCGCGGAGCCGAGCGACAGGATCACGCCGATGAACGACAGCCACTGCAGCGGCACGACCGAGAAGCCGGTCACGAGGTCGAAATTCAGGCGGATCAGCGAATAGAGCGAGTACTTCGATTCGCCGGCAAAGCGCTCCTCGTGCGCGACTTCGATCTCGACGGGATTCTGCGCGAAGGTGTACGCGAGCGCCGGAATGAACGTGTTGATTTCGCCGCAGCGATTGATCGTGTCGATGATGTGGCGGCTGTACGCGCGCAGCATGCAGCCCTGATCGGTCATCTTGATGCGCGTGATGCGCTCGCGCAGCCGGTTCATCACGCGCGAAGCCTTGCGGCGCCACAAGCTGTCCTGACGTTGCAGACGAATCGTGCCGACGTAGTCGAAGCCTTCGCGCATCTTGTTGACCAGCTTGCCGATTTCTTCCGGCGGGTTTTGCAGGTCGGCGTCGAGCGTAATGACGATCTCGCCGCGCGACTGTTCGAAGCCCGCGAGAATCGCCATGTGCTGCCCGTAGTTGCCGTTCAGCAGGATGACGCGGGTCGTGTCGGGGCGCGCGCGGAACTGCTCGGCGAGCAGCGCGGCGGATTTGTCGCGGCTGCCGTCGTTGATGAAGATCACTTCATAAGACGTGCCGAGCGCGTCGAGCGCCGGATAGAGCCGCGCGAATAGCGCCGCAAGTCCGGCTTCCTCGTTGTACACCGGAATGATGATCGACACTTCCGGTGCGACGGCGCGTTGTTCCGTATAAATCATTTCCGCTTATTTTCCGTATTGTTCGCAAATTTCGTTGACCGCGCGGCACACGCGCTCTACGTCGCCTTCGTTCATCAGTGTGAAGAGCGGCAACGTGACGTTCGTCGCGCCGAAACGCTCGGCGTTCGGGAACATGCCTTCCTTGAAGCCGCGGGCGCGGTACAGCGAGAACAGATGAATGGCCGGATAGTGCACGCCCGAACCGATACCGCGTTCCTTCAACTGGCCCATGAAACCGGCGCGGTCGATCGACAGCTTCTCCAGCGGCAATGTGATCTGGAACATGTGCCAGTTACTGTTCTCGAAGTCGGCGAACGGCAGTCCAACGCCCAGCTTCAGTGCCGCGCCGCCCTCGAAGCCGGCGAAATATGCGCGCGCCAGTTTCCTGCGTTGCGCGAGAAAGCGTTCGAGGTGCGGCAACTGACCGAGGCCCACGCGCGCGGCGACGTCCGTCAGATTGTATTTGCCGCCGAGCACGTCGCAGTCCATGCCGTCGAAGCCCGTGCGCGTGATGCCCTGCAGCCGGTATTTCTGTGCGAGGACGGCTTCGTCCTCGTCGTTCAGTACCAGTGCGCCGCCTTCGATCGACGTGAGATTCTTGTTCGCGTGGAAGCTGAACGAGACCATGTCGCCGATCGCGCCGATGCGCTTGCCGTTCCAAGTCGAGCCGAACGCCTGCGCGGCGTCTTCCACCACACGCAGTTTGTGCTCGCGCGCAATCGCGTACAGGCGGTCCATGTCGACGGGCAGCCCTGACAGATAAACCGGAATCAACGCCTTGGTGCGCGGCGTGATCGCCTTCTCGAGTTTGTCGAGGTCGATGTTGCGCGTGACCGGGTCGATGTCGGCGAACACCGGCGTCGCGCCGACTTCGTAGATGACGTTGCTGGTCGACACCCACGAGGCGGGCGTCGTGATCACTTCGTCGCCTTCGCCCACACCGGCAATGCGCAGTCCGATCTCGAGCGTCGCCGTACCGGAGTTGAACGTGCGCACGGGACGGCCGCCGCAGAATTCAGAGAGCGCCGCTTCGAACTTCTGGTTCTGCGGGCCGGTGGTGATCCAGCCCGAGCGCAGAACGTCGGCCACACCGCGGATCGTTTCTTCATCGATCTCCGGCTTGACGAACGGCAGGAACGGCAGAGGCGGAACGGTTGACTGGGTCATGAATACTTCGCTCGATCGAAAGGGCCGCGGCCTGAAGGGGCGCGGTGAACACACACTACGCGCAAATCCGGGCCAAGGCTAAAAAGGGTGCAAACCGCGGAGCATACCGCGATCAACCTTACGTTTTGCTTAGCCGGTGCGGATGCCGGCTTACGCTATCTTTGCGGCAGCTTTGCTGCGCCTGGTTCGTGGCCGCGCTAGCTGCGCGCGACTATCACCACGCCCACCAGAATGACGCCGATGCCGACCAGTTTCTGCACCGACAGCACCTCGCCGAACAGATACCACGCGGCGAAAGCGTTCACGACATAGCCGAGCGACAGCATCGGATAGGCAATCGACACATCCACGCGCGACAGCCCGACGATCCAGACGGCCAGGCTAATCACATAGCAGGCCACACCGCCGATGATCGGCGGCTGCGTCGCAATGCGAAAGGCGATCGGCACGATGTTCGCACGGGTGAATTCGAAGTGTCCAACCGCATTCGTTCCGGCTTTGAGCAGCAACTGCGCACCGGCGTTCAACGCGACGCCGGCGAGAATGCAAAAGAGGGAAATGGGGTTCATCGATCGTTCAGGTCCTGATATGGGGTCACTGCTGGGTTTTTTCCACGGGCGCGGCCACCGCGCCCGCAGCGAGCGGCTTCATTACGACGACGCGGCGCGAGTCCTGCGCAACGACCTGCATCGGCAGGCCTTCTTTCAGGAGCCGCTCGTAAGTGGAGGGCGGAATCAGTGCCAGTGCGTAGCGGTCGGCCTTCCAGCGCTCGACCCACGCCTCGACCGACGGCAGCCATTTCTGCGGTTCCACCGACACGCCGAACGCGAGTTCGTCGGGATGCTCGACCATCGTCATCGTATGGCCGATGTAGAACGGCAGCGTGTGGTCGAGCACGCCGACCGAGTAGAACGGCGTGTCCGCCGGCAACTTCGCCATCTGCGCCTTGATCGCGGGCGCGAGCGGCGCACCGGAACTGAGGCGGCCGAACACGTCGTGACCGATGCCGGCGATCGTGCCGAGCAACAGCCACGCCGCGCCAAAACTCGCGATCGTGCCGAGGCTACCGGCGCGGCTGCGGCGATTGAACCACAGTGCGGCGAGCGTCAGCACGAACGCAACGGCAAGCGCGGCCAGTACCCACGTGCGGTACTGCGCGTACAGTTCGGGAGGATTGCGCTGGCTGCCGAAGCGCGGCAGAAAGAGCGCGGCGAACGCGGCCACTACGAGAAATAGTGCATAGCCGGTGAGATGGCGGCGCCACTGGTCCCGCGTGACGAGCGGCAGGTACATTCCGATCAGCAGCGCGATGGGCGGCGCGATCGGCAGCGTGTACGAGAGCAGCTTGGAATGCGACGCGCTGAAGAAGAGGAAGATGAAGCCGGTCCAGACCAGCATCATCGTGACCGGCGCAAAGCCATTCGGCTGGCGCGGCAGGCGCCACGCGTGACGCACACTCTGCGGCACCACCGAGAGCCAGGGCAGGAAGCCGACGATCAGCACCGGCACGAAATAGTAGAACGGCCCCGGACGGTTCTGTTCGGGCGTCAGGTACCGCTTGAACTGCTGAACGATGAAAAAGAAGTTGAGGAACTCGGGATTGCGCTGCTGCACCAGCACGAACCACGGCGTGACGATCGCGAAGAAGACGATGAGGCCGCCGATCAGATGCAGGCGCTTCCACACCGCCCAGTCGCGCGCGACCAGCGTGTAGATCACCAGCACGGCGCCCGGCAGAATGACGCCGACCAGGCCCTTCGACAATACGGCGAGCGCCATCGAACCCCAGCACAGCCACATCCAGCCGCGCACACGGGCGGTCTCGAGATTCGGGCGCTGAGCGAGCAGCAATGCGCACAGCGTGAGTTCCATCCAGAACGACAGGCCCATGTCGAGCGTGTTGAAGTGGCCCATCAGGTTCCAGTAGGGCGACGTCGCTAGCACCAGCGCTGCGAACACGCCGGTCGCCGCATTGAACACGCGCGCGCCCGTGAAGCCGATCAGCAGCACGCCGGCAAATCCAGTGAGCGCCGTGTAGAGCCGCGCCTGCCATTCGCCGATGCCGAACCACGCGAACGTGAGCGCGTTCGCCCACGTTTGCAGCGGCGGCTTCTCGAAGTACTTGTAGCCGTTGTAACGCGGCGTGATCCAGTCGCCGGTCACGAACATTTCCCGCGCCATTTCGGCGTAGCGGCCTTCATCGCTCGGCAGCAGATGGCGCCACCCGAGCGGCACGAACCAGATCACGGCAAGGGCAAGCACCAGCAGCAGAATCGCGGTGCGGTTGAGCGGTAGCCTCGACGGCGTATCGTTCATCGATTTAAACCTTTCTGGCGACGCCGCATGGGCGGCGCTGCGTTGTTATTCGGAATGGGCGGCAGGCCCGGACTTCGCGGCCTGCTGCTGTGCTGCTGTGCCTTGGCTCGCGCCAGGTCTTATGGCCGCTCCGTGCCGGCGCATTTCGCGCGCCGCTGCGTGCGCCGTACGGCACCGGTGCCCTACGAACAGGCGTTGGCCGCTGCCTCGGTGAGCTGAGCGGCTCGCGCAGCGGCGGCAGCGGGGCCAAAATCGCTGATGTCCAGACCGCCGGCTTCGCGTAGATGGCGCGCAGTGTACGTGATCGTCCGTGACCCGGCGAGGGCGGGGGTGCTGCAATTCGCGTGAAATGCTCTCCCAGCGCGGTTGGAGCAGCGCTGTCGCCAGCAATGCCGCCGGCACTCCGGGCCACGACAGCAACGCTAGCTCAACGCATCCGCCCAAGTCGCGCCGCTGCGGTCGACCCAGAGCCGCCGACGCAGCAGATACGGCGTCGGCGCACCAATTGCCAGGCCCGCTAGCCTTCGATTAGCAGCGCGGCCGCGACCTTGCGGCCCTCGGCCATCAAGATGTTGTACGTGCGGCAGGCGGCCTTGAAGTCCATCGTTTCGACGCCGATGCGTTTGGCGGTAAGCGCGGCAGTCAGGCGCGGGTGCGGAAACCGCAGCCGCTCGCCGCTGCCGAAGATCACCACTTCGGGCGCCGGTTCGACCAGCATCGAGAAAAGCTCGGGGCTCAGTTCCTCGAAGGACGAGACAGGCCAGGGGATGACAGGCGCTTCCGGAAGCACGAGGATGCTGCCGGAATGACGCACCAGATTGATTTCGACATAGCCGTCGCCGTAACCGGTCACGGTATTGAGGGCGCCGCTGGAATCCTGATGTAATTTCAAATTCGTTTTCCGAAGTCGTCGCGAGACATCATGCGTGTTGGCGGCCTGGTCGCGGCAAGCACGAGCAGGGCGGTCAGACGCGGTGGGACACGAAAGGGCCGAAAAAGCTCCCGTTGCGGTTCCGTCACGGTTCGTTGTGGTCCCGTTACGGTTGGTGCATTGCGGAAGTCGGCCAAAATCCGCTAAATTATAACTTTTTGTGCGACGCGAGTCGCATCGACTGGACGGCGAAAGCCGTCCCATTGGTGGCACCTTGTGGCCACCCCTTGTGTAGCAAGCGAAACCGGGTGCTTGTCTGGCTTGGAATCGTAGCCTTAGACGCGTTGGAGTCTTCGGACTCTTGTGCGCAATTGCATTGACCTGATTACCGTCAGGTTCCGCCCAGTTAGCGGCTTCAACTCCGCTAACAAAGCGGATTGGAGTATGTGATTTCAGGGTAGGTCGAGCGCAAGCTCGGTTTGTCATTGTTCAACCACACAGGGTAACCCCCTGTGCGGTAGGGAACCTGCTGTGCGACCAGCAGTAGCCTAGGAGGACATGCGTCACTGGTAACGGTGGGGTGTGAAGCTTCTCTGACAATGTAGCCCCCGGCGGTTTCGGGCGGATGAATGCCGTGAGGTGGTCATCCGGAGACTCCTAGCAGCAATGGGGTCAAGGAGCTAGGCTGGCTGATAAGGTTAATGTAAGTGAACTGCTGATAAACCTCGTTAATAATGCAGTGCCAAAGCTGCTGGTAGGCACTAACCAAAAGGTGCGCGGTCGGTCAATCCGCTAGAAGGTCGGATTGCGTCGTCGTTGGACCGTCGGGGAATAGGCAGAACCTACGTCAGTCGTGTGACATACCGGGAACGCGGTAAGCCCGTATCGTTGCCAGCGCGGTTTGGCTGGCAGGTGGACCGCAAGGAACGCTGTTGACGGTGCGGGTATGGGAGGACGGAAAAAGCGAATGCCGGGCTGTAATGGCCCGGATAGGGGTTGAGACATCATCCCACGCGAAAGCGGGCAGACTTCCGTCTGGTCTACCGTCGCAAGATGGCTGACAGACCTTGGTACTTTGGTAGACACGGACGCTCGCGTCCGTGCGTAGTACATGGATGACGTATGGGCGCATGCGCCCATACTTGTTCAACTGTTGTTCCCCAGCGGGGTGTATCTACCCCGCTGGGGAAGATGCGCCTTCTGCTGTGGGAATGATCAACCCAAGGTAGGAGAGCAGCATGAAAGTATCCGTCCGGAAGGATGGATCTGCGCTTTCCCACGTGCCTGACCACTGGTACGCCGTAGATTGGCGTCGGGTCGAACGGAACGTGAGAGGGATGCAGATACGAATTGCGAAGGCGACGCGGGAAAGTGACTGGCGCAGGGTGAAAGCCCTGCAACGGATGCTGACCCGCACGTTGTCCGCAAAGCTGTACGCGGTACGACGTGTTACGCAGAACCAGGGTGCGCGAACGGCCGGAGTCGATCGCGAGCTATGGGACTCGCCTGAGAGCCGATGGGCAGCTGTCGGCAGGTTGAAGCGGCGTGGGTACAAGCCTCTGCCATTACGGAGGGTCTTTATCCCCAAGGCCAATGGAAAGGAGCGCCCTCTGGGCATTCCGACCATGCGGGACAGGGCGATGCAGGCCCTGTATCTGCTGGCACTGGAGCCGGTGTCGGAATCGACGAGCGATCCGAACTCATATGGGTTCAGACTCAACCGTTCGACGGCCGATGCCATGTCGCAGATCTTCGTCGCCACGTCCCAGAAGGGCTCTGCCCGATGGGTGCTGGAAGCCGATATCAAAGGCTGCTTTGACTGGATCAATCACGACTGGCTGGCTGCCAATGTCCCAATGGACAGAGGCATTCTGCTGAAGTGGTTGAAGGCTGGCCTGATTTATAAAGGTCAGTTGCAGGCGACGGAGGCCGGTACGCCGCAGGGGGGCATCATTTCCCCGACGCTGGCCAACGTGACGCTGAATGGGTTGGAACGTGAACTGGTTGCGCATCTCGGTGCGAAATTCGGGATCGCGAAGGCCAAGAAGCTGAAAGTGAATGTGGTGCGGTACGCGGATGATTTTGTGATCACCGGCGACTCGAAAGAGATGCTGGAGAGCGAGGTCAAGCCTTGGGTGGAAGCATTCCTTGCTGTTCGGGGACTGCGACTGTCGGAGGAGAAAACGCGGATCACCCACATTGATGACGGCTTCGATTTCCTTGGGTGGAATTTCCGGAAGTACTCGGGAAAACTGCTCATCAAGCCGAGCAAGAAAAACGCGCAAGCGTTCTATCGCAAGGTGTCGGAAACGATCAGCGGCAACAAGACGGTGAGGCAGGAGGATCTGATCCGGCTGCTGAACCCGATGCTACGGGGCTGGGCGCAGTATCACAGTCCCGTCGTGGCCAAGCAGGCGTACAACCGCATGGAGTATCTGGTTTTCCGGAGACTCTGGTGGTGGTCGAAGAGGCGACACCCGCAGAAGAACGCCAGATGGGTGGGACAGAAGTACTTCCACTCCGTTGGTGAACGACAGTGGGTCTTTGCCGCTCCCGTGGTTTGGAAAGACGGTAGCAAGGGACTGTTTGAGCTGCACCAGATCAACGGTACGGTTATCAAACGGCACAAGAAGGTCAAAGGGGACTACCATCCCTTTGATCCGACGTGGGAGCAGTATGGCGAGCAGTTGCGTCAGGAACGCATGTGGGAATCGGTGCGTTACCGGAAGCAATGGGCGACGCTATATATGTCGCAGAGCGGGTTGTGTGCGCACTGTGGCTGTGCCCTGACGGAGGACACCGGCTGGCATGACCATCATCTTGAATATCGGATGCATGGCGGGTCGGACGCGCTGTCTAACCGGGTATTGCTTCACCCGCACTGCCACCAGCAAGTGCACGCTGGTAAACTTGTAGTAACGAAGCCGGTCCCGTCGTAGACGGAGCATTGTTTGTAGGCTCGAGCTGTATGCGGTGAAAGCCGCACGTACAGTTCCAAGGGGGCCCTTTTTCCGAGAGGAAAGGGGGCTACCCTACAGCCGCCCAGCGGCGCCTCTCGCCAAGCGCCGCCACAAGCCGCGCTGACGATCCGGGGCGGGTCTATCGGCCACGCGCCCTGGTTTTGCCCGCTTTTCGTCCGCTTTTGTTCCGCTTTTGTTCCGCTTTAGCTTGCGCTTTGGCCTGCTCTAGCCCGCTTTAGCCGGTCTCGCTGGTGCATCGGCGCAATCCGCCGCAAAGAGCTCCGAGCAGACTCTGCACCAAACCTCGGGAAGTGGCCGCGCAGGGCGGCCCGACCCGCGCCGGCCGTGCCCGTTCGCCCGAAGCTGCAGATCCAAGGCTCCAAGCCAATTAACCAGGATGAAGTGCCCGCCGTGAAACCGATTCTCAAATCCAACAAGTTGTTGAATGTCTGCTACGACATTCGCGGGCCCGTCCTCGAACACGCGAAGCGGCTCGAAGAAGAAGGCCACCGCATCATCAAGCTGAACATCGGCAATCTGGCGCCGTTCGGTTTTGAGGCGCCCGACGAAATCATTCAGGACATGATCCTGAATCTGCCGGGCTCGTCTGGTTACTCCGACTCCAAAGGTGTGTTCGCCGCGCGCAAGGCGATCATGCATTACACGCAGCAAAAGGGCGTACACGGCGTCGAGCTGGATGACATCTACATTGGCAACGGCGCCTCCGAACTCATCGTGATGGCGTTGCAGGGGCTCCTGAACGACGGCGACGAGGTGCTGCTGCCCGCGCCCGACTATCCGCTGTGGACGGCCGGCGTGAGCCTCGCGGGCGGCACGCCGGTGCACTACATCTGCGACGAAGGCAACCGCTGGATGCCCGACCTCGACGACATCCGCGCGAAAATCACGCCGAACACGCGCGCGCTCGTCGTCATCAACCCGAACAATCCGACCGGTGCGCTGTACTCCGACGAACTGCTGCTCGGCCTGATCGAGATAGCGCGTCAGCACGGCCTCGTGATCTTCGCCGACGAGGTGTACGACAAGATCGTCTACGACGGCAAGACGCATACGTCGATGGCGGCGCTCTCGGAAGACGTGCTGACGGTCACGTTCAACAGCCTGTCGAAGAGCTACCGCTCCTGCGGCTACCGCGCGGGCTGGATGTTCATTTCTGGCCTGACCGGCGAGAACCGCCGCAGCGCTAAAGACTATTTCGAAGGACTCGGCATTCTCGCGTCCATGCGCCTGTGCCCGAACGTGCCCGGCCAGTACGCGATCCAGACCGCACTCGGCGGCTATCAGAGCATCAACGACCTGATCGTGCCGAGCGGGCGCCTCTACAAACAGCGCGAGCTCGCGTACGACATGCTCACGTCGATCCCGGGCGTGAGCTGCGTGAAGCCGGAAGCGGCGCTCTACATGTTCCCGCGCCTCGACCCCAAGGTTTATCCGATCCAGAACGACCAGCAGTTCATCCTCGACCTGTTGCTGGAAGAGCGCGTGCTGCTGGTGCAGGGCACAGGTTTCAACTGGAAAACGCCGGATCATTTCCGCGTCGTGTTCCTGCCGAATGTCGACGACCTCGCGGATTCCATCAACCGGATCGCGCGTTTTCTGGACGGTTATCGCAAACGTCACACGGCCTAGCGCACAATAGGCGACTCGCGCTTCGGCGGCGCATTGCATCCGGCACCCGTTTCCTCGTGAGAAAACGCCGGGCCGCCCGGGCTTTCTCACCCCCTCGGGGCCTGGCGCGAAGCGCCGGGGCTGGGGCCACTTTTTAAACATTTACTCGAAAACACGCTGCATGGAACCGATCAAAGTTGGACTGCTGGGCTTCGGCACGGTAGGCAGCGGCACCTTCACGGTACTGCGCCGCAATCAGGAAGAAATCAAACGCCGGGCCGGCCGGGGCATCGAGGTGGCGCGCATTGCAGTGCGCAATCCGGCGAAGGCGACCGCGGCGCTGGGCGCTGACGCGGCGAGCGTGGCGCTCACCGACGACTTCAACGCGGTGGTCGACGATCCTTCGATCGACATCGTCGCGGAAATGATCGGCGGCACGGGCGTGGCGCGCGACCTGGTTTTGCGCGCAATCAAGAATCGCAAGCACGTGGTCACGGCCAACAAGGCGTTGCTGGCGGTGCACGGCACGGAAATCTTCGAAGCGGCGCGCGCCAATGGCGTGATGGTCGCGTTCGAGGCGGCGGTGGCGGGCGGCATCCCGATCATCAAGGCGCTGCGCGAAGGGCTCACGGCCAATCGCATCCAGTACATCGCGGGCATCATCAACGGCACGACGAACTACATTCTTTCGGAAATGCGCGACCGCGGGCTCGACTTCGCGACCGCGCTGAAGGCCGCGCAGGAACTGGGTTACGCCGAAGCCGATCCGACCTTCGACATCGAAGGCGTGGACGCCGCGCACAAGGCCACGATCATGAGCGCGATCGCGTTCGGCGTGCCGGTGCAGTTCGACCGCGCGTATGTGGAGGGCATCAGCAAGCTCGCCGCAATCGACATCAAATATGCCGAGGAACTCGGCTATCGCATCAAGCTGCTCGGCATCGCGCGGCGCACCGACAAGGGCATCGAATTGCGCGTGCACCCCACGCTGATTCCGGAAAAGCGCCTGCTCGCCAATGTGGAAGGCGCGATGAACGCGGTCGTCGTGCACGGCGACGCAGTCGGCACCACGCTTTACTACGGCAAGGGCGCAGGTGCGGAGCCGACGGCGTCCGCCGTGGTCGCGGATCTGGTCGACGTGACGCGCCTGCATACGGCCGACCCGGAGCATCGCGTGCCGCATCTGGCTTTCCAGCCGGATCGCCTGTCGAGCACGCCGATTCTGCCAATCGACGAAGTGACGAGCGGCTACTACCTGCGTTTGCGGGTCGCGGACGTGACGGGCGTGCTGGCCGACATCACGCGCATTCTGGCCGACACCGGCATTTCGATCGACGCGCTGCTGCAAAAGGAATCGGAGCACGTCGATGCAAACGGCAAGGGCGAGACCGACATCATTTTGATCACGCACGAAACGGTTGAAAAAAATGTCAATGCGGCGATCAGCTCGATCGAAGCGTTGCAGACCGTTGTCTCGCAAGTCACGAAGCTGCGCATGGAAGCGCTGAACTAGGCCGAACTATGAACTACCTCTCCACGCGCGGCGCCGGAGCCGGCGAGCGCCACACTTTTTCCGACATTTTGCTCGGCGGTCTCGCAAAAGACGGCGGGCTGTATCTGCCGGCCGAATACCCGCGCGTCAGCGCCGACGAACTCGCGCGTTGGCGCACGCTGCCGTATGCGGACCTCGCCTTCGAAATATTGTCGAAGTTCAGCGACGACATTCCGGCTGAAGACCTGCGCGCGTTGACCCGGAAGACGTACACGGCGCAAACGTACTGCAACGTGCGCGACGACGAAGGCGCGGAACAGATCACGCCGCTCAAAACACTCGGCGTCGAGAACGGCGCGCCGCTGTCGCTGCTGGAGCTGTCGAACGGTCCCACGCTTGCGTTCAAAGACATGGCGATGCAGTTGATCGGCAACCTGTTCGAATATGCGCTCGCGAAACACGGCGAAACGCTGAACATTCTCGGCGCGACTTCGGGCGACACAGGCAGCGCCGCCGAATACGCGATGCGCGGCAAGCAGGGCATTCGCGTGTTCATGCTGTCGCCGCACAAGAAGATGAGCGCGTTCCAGACCGCGCAGATGTACAGCCTGCAAGACCCGAACATTTTCAACCTCGCGGTCGAAGGTGTGTTCGACGATTGCCAGGACATCGTCAAAGCCGTTTCGAACGACCACGCGTTCAAGGCGAAGTACAAGATCGGCACGGTCAATTCGATCAACTGGGCGCGCGTCGTTGCGCAAGTCGTTTATTACTTCAAGGGCTATTTCGCCGCGACCAAGAGCAACGACGAGCGCGTGTCGTTCACGGTGCCGTCGGGCAATTTCGGCAACGTGTGCGCAGGCCACATCGCGCGGATGATGGGTCTGCCGATCGAAAAACTCGTGGTCGCCACGAACGAGAACGACGTGCTCGACGAATTTTTCCGCACCGGCATCTACCGCGTGCGCAAGGCCGCGGAGACGTATCACACGAGCAGCCCGAGCATGGACATTTCGAAGGCGTCGAACTTCGAGCGTTTCGTGTTCGATCTGCTCGGCCGCGATCCGGCGCGAGTGCTGCAATTGTTCCGCGATGTCGAGGAAAAGGGCGGTTTCGACCTCGCGGCGAGCGGCGACTTCGCTCGTGTGAAGGAGTTCGGCTTCGTATCGGGCCGCAGCAGCCACGACGACCGCGTTGAAGCGATTCGCGACGTCTTCCAGCGCTATGACACGATGATCGACACGCATACGGCAGACGGCCTGAAGGTGGCGCGCGAACATCTGCAACCCGGCGTGCCGATGATCGTGCTGGAGACGGCGCAGCCGATCAAGTTTGGCGAAACGATTCGCGAAGCGTTGTTGCGCGAGCCCGAGCGTCCGGCCGCGTTCACGGGGCTGGAGTCGCTGCCGCAGCGTTTTGAAGTGCTGCCCGCCGACGCACAGCGCGTGAAGGACTTCATCGTGGCGAACACCGGCGCGTAATTGCGACTGGCGCGCGGGCCAGCGGCCCGCGTGACATGCCGCGCCGATAGTGCGGAAGTCGAGCCGGCGGTCGGGTCGCGTTGGACGCGGCGCGCTTGCCGCACCCGCTGCGGCGAGCGCCTCAGAACTCTGCGGCGCGCTGCGAAACCCTCCGATAAGAGCGGGCGTGACAAGGCTCAGCCTTCGGCCGCTACAATGTTCTTTTAACCCGCGGCTTCGAACCCAGATGTCCACACCCACGCCCCGCGCTCCGATGCTCGCCACCGCCGACGCATTGGCGACCCTGCTCAGCGCTGCGAGCCCGGTCATCGGCAGCGAATTCATTCCGACGCTCGAAGCATCAGGCCGCGTGCTCGCGGCGGATGTCGTCTCGCCGCTCGACGTGCCGCCAATGAACACCAGTTCAATGGATGGCTACGCGATCCACGCCGCCGACGTGACGACGCACGGCAATCGCCGTCTGCCGGTGTCGCAACGCATCCCGGCCGGCCATGCGCCCGAGCCGCTGAGGCCCGGTACGGCAGCCCGCATTTTCACCGGCGCGACCGTGCCGCCGGGTGCCGACGCCGTCGTGATGCAGGAGCAAGCGGAAGCCGACGGCGACGAGGTCACCATTTTGCACAGCCCCCGGCCCGGCGAATGGATCACCGCGCAAGGCGCCGACATTCAAAGCGGTTCGGTCATCCTGCCGGCCGGCACGCGGCTCACGCCGCAGGCGTTGGGGCTTGCCGCGTCGGTCGGTTGTGCTGAACTGGAAGTTCGCCGCCGGGTGCGGGTTGCCGTTTTCTTCACCGGAGACGAGTTGACCATGCCCGGAGAGCCGCTGAAGCCCGGCGCGATTTACAACTCGAATCGCTTTACGCTGCGTGGACTGCTCGAGAAGCTCGGCTGCGAGGTGAGCGACTTTGGCATCGTCGCCGACCGTCTCGATGCGACGCGCGACCTGCTGCGTAAAGCCGCGTACGCGCACGATCTCATCCTGACGTGCGGGGGCGTGTCCGTCGGCGAGGAAGATCACGTGAAGCCGGCCGTCGAGGCGGAAGGACGCCTCGCGATGTGGCAGATCGCGATGAAACCCGGCAAGCCGCTCGCGTTCGGCGCCGTGCGTCGCGGTGAGACCAGCGGCGGGGCCAGCGCTAATCACGCATCTGATGCGGGGCATGCCGCTGCGTCGGCCGAAACGTTTTTCATTGGTCTGCCCGGCAACCCTGTGTCGAGCTTCGTGACCTTTCTGTTGTTCGTGCGTCCGTTCATTTTGCGGCTCGCGGGCGTGCAGGCCGTCGCACCGCGCGCGCTGTCGCTGCGCGCGGACTTCACGCAGAACAAGGCCGATCGCCGCAACGAATTTCTGCGTGCGCGCATCAACAACGCCGGCGGGCTCGATCTGTTTCCGAACCAGAGCTCGGCCGTGCTGACGTCGACGGTATGGGGCGACGGTCTGATCGACAATCCGCCCAATCATGCGATCAGCGCCGGCGAAACCGTGCGTTTCATTCCTTTTTCCGAATTGCTGAATTGAGGCCGGCAACGCCGGCGGCATCCCATGAAGATTCAACTGCGATATTTTGCGAGCGTGCGTGAAGCGCTCGATCTGGCTGACGAAACCGTTGACGTGCCCGAAAGCGTCGCGACCGTCGGCGACGTGCGCGCCTGGCTGCGTGTGCGTGGCGGCATCTGGGCCGACACGCTCGCCGAAGGCCGCGCGCTGCGCATGGCCTGCAATCACGTCATGACGAACGCCGGCACGCGAATCACCGAGGGTTGCGAGGTCGCGTTTTTTCCACCCGTCACTGGCGGTTGAACCGCGAGGAGCCCGCCATGCCCGTACGTGTCCAGACCGAAGATTTCGACCTCAGCGCCGAAGTTGCCGCGCTGCGCGCTCGCAATCCGAAGATAGGCGCCGTGGCATGCTTTGTTGGCACCGTGCGCGATCTGAACGAGGGCAGCGCCGTCGAGGCAATGGAGCTCGAGCACTATCCGGGCATGACTGAGAAGTCGCTCGAGGCAATCGTGGAAAGCGCACGCCTGCGCTGGCCCGGCATCGAGGTGCTGATCGTGCATCGCGTGGGCAAACTTTATCCGCTCGACCAGATCGTGCTGGTGGCGACCACGGCCGCGCATCGCGGGGATGCATTTGCGTCGTGTGAGTTCGTGATGGACTATCTGAAAACTCAGGCGCCGTTCTGGAAGAAGGAGAAGACAGAAGCGGGCGAGCGCTGGGTCGACGCCCGCGTGACCGACGATACAGCGCTCGCGCGATGGGGCATCGAATCCGGGAACGGCTCTCTGGAGTAGGCGTTTGCTGCGCTCGTCGCATCAGCGGCGGGTTGCGAGACAGCCTGATGAGGCGTGCCGCTCGCGCCCGTCAATCACCGTCACGCGTCGCCAGTCGTCACTCGTCGCGCGTCCGCCCGATAATGCGCGTCGGAAACGGCTCCCCAGCGGGCCGCTCGGGGAGCTGCGGCTCAACGTCGCGGGGAGAGCGCTTTGGCGCCACGCGTTCGAGCAACGCCTGTTGTTCCGCCGGAATCTTGTAGTCCCAACCGAAACGGCTCAATTGCAAACTCTGCGCGATGCGCAGCGCCGGTTCCATGAAGCGGACGGCGGCGGCCGGCTCATAACGCGACTCGACAGTATCGAGGAACAGATACAGCCAGCGGCTGAAATGCTGCGGCTCGATCCCTTCGAGCGGCTGATGTGCCTGCTGCACATTGCCGCGGTACTGCTTTGCGCCCAGCACGAGACTCGCCCAGAACGTGCACATTTTCGGTAGATGATCGTCCCAGCGGTCGGCCAGCTTCGCATCGAAAACCGGCCCGAGCAGCGGATCTGCGCGTACCCGATCGTAGAAACCGTACACAAGCTCGCGGATATTGGCTTCGTCAGGCTCGGCGGCGCGCTCGACAACCGGCGCGGCGGGAAAAGAAGGCTTCATGCAAGTTCCGGAAGTGTGCGACGATTGGCTCGTCGCTTGCCCCAGCGCGCCGCGCACCGGCACGAACCGCCGGAAATAGGGCGCGTTCCGCCGAAGTGGACTGAAAAAAGCGCGCTTTTCCTGCGAATGGGCGCGGCGGGAAACGTTACCATGGGCGCGAACGCCCAACTTTTACTCAAGCAGCATAATAAATATCAGCCATGTGCATCTTATGGCGAAGCTGCGGCCTCCGGCAACCCTTGCATCGACGCGGTTATCCCACGGATCGCGGCTTGCGCTCATTGTGATACTGCACCTATGAGACTGACCGACTACACCGACTATTCGCTGCGCGTCCTGTTATACCTCGCGGTTCGAGGCGAGGGCTTATCGACCATTCAGGACATATCGCAGGCGTACGGCATCTCCAAGAATCACCTGATGAAAGTGGTGCAGCAGCTGAGCGAACTCGGCTGGGTGGAAACCGTGCGGGGCCGCAACGGCGGCTTGCGGCTTGCCGGGCGAACCCGTTCGCTGACGGTCGGCGAGGTCGTGCGCGCAACGGAAAGCGACTTCGCGCTGGTGGCCTGCCTGCCGGATCAGAACGGCGAACGCCGACCGTGCGTCATTACGCCCCAGTGCCGGCTGCGCGGCGCGCTCGAAGCGGCGCGTCATGCTTTTCTCGCAGAACTCGATCGCCATACGATCGACGAAGTGGCGGGTCCCCAAGGTCCGCTTGCGGCGCTGCTCGGCATACGCACCGTCATTCCGGTCCTACCGTTAACGCCTGTTACGACGGCGAGCGACAAGCCGGTGTCCATTTCCTGAGCGCGGCGGTGACATACAGCCGCGCATTTTCTTCGCGGGAGATGTTAAAAACTCCGTCGCGACGTTAAAAAAGCGCTTGAAACCTGAATAAAACGCCTCATTTTGGTGGTAATCGAAATTGGAGGTCTCGCATGAGAATCGACAAACTCACCACTAAATTCCAGGAAGCGCTGGCTGACGCGCAGAGTCTCGCGGTCGGCCATGACAATCAATACATCGAACCCGTTCATGTTCTCGCGGCGTTGGTCGCGCAGCAGGACGGCTCTGCGCGCTCGCTGCTTTCACGCGCCGGCGTGCATGTTCAGGCGTTGCAAACCGCGCTCGACGACGCCATCACGCGTTTGCCGCAGGTGCAAGGCACGGACGGCAACGTGCAGATCGGCCGCGAACTCACGGGTCTGCTGAATCAGGCCGACAAGGAAGCGCAAAAGCTCAACGACACGTTCATCGCAAGTGAAATGTTCCTGCTTGCGATCGCGGACGACAAGGGCGAAGCCGGCCGCCTCGCGCGCCAGCATGGCTTGTCGCGCAAGTCGCTCGAAAGCGCGATTGCCGCGGTGCGTGGCGGCTCGCAAGTGCATAGCCAGGATGCCGAAAGCCAGCGCGAGGCGCTGAAGAAGTACACGGTCGACCTGACCGAGCGCGCGCGTGCCGGCAAGCTCGACCCCGTGATCGGCCGTGACGACGAAATCCGCCGTTCCATTCAGATTCTGCAACGCCGCACGAAGAACAATCCGGTGCTGATCGGCGAGCCGGGCGTGGGTAAGACGGCGATCGTCGAAGGGCTCGCGCAGCGGATCGTCAACGGCGAAGTGCCCGAAACGCTCAAGGGCAAGCGCGTGCTGTCGCTCGACATGGCTGCGTTGCTGGCGGGCGCGAAATATCGCGGCGAATTCGAAGAGCGCCTGAAGGCGGTGCTGAACGACATCGCGAAAGACGAAGGGCAAACCATCGTATTTATCGACGAAATTCACACGATGGTCGGCGCGGGCAAGGCCGAAGGCGCGATGGACGCGGGCAACATGCTGAAGCCGGCGCTCTCGCGCGGCGAACTGCATTGCGTCGGCGCGACCACGCTCGACGAATATCGCAAGTACATCGAAAAGGATGCTGCGCTCGAACGCCGCTTCCAGAAGGTGCTGGTCGACGAGCCGACGGTCGAAGCCACGATCGCAATTCTGCGCGGCTTGCAGGAGAAGTACGAACTGCACCACGGCGTGGACATCACCGACCCGGCGATTGTCGCGGCGGCGGAACTGTCGCATCGCTACATCACCGATCGTTTCCTGCCGGACAAGGCAATCGACCTGATCGACGAAGCGGCGTCGAAGATCAAGATGGAAATCGACTCGAAGCCCGAAGAGATGGACCGGCTCGACCGTCGCTTGATCCAGCTGAAGATCGAACGCGAAGCCGTCAAGAAAGAGAAGGACGAAGCGTCGCAAAAGCGTCTGCAACTGATCGAGGAAGAAATCGAACGGCTCGACCGCGAATATTCGGACCTCGAAGAAATCTGGACTGCGGAGAAGGCAGCAGTGCAGGGCAGCGCACAACTGAAGGAAGAGATCGACAAGACGCGTGCGGAAATCACGCGCTTGCAGCGCGAAGGCAAGCTGGAAAAGGTCGCGGAATTGCAATACGGCAAACTGCCGGGCCTCGAGGCGCAGTTGAAGGAAGTCACGCAGGCGGAAGCGAAGGAGCAGAACAATCCGACGCGTCCGCGTCTGTTGCGCACGCAGGTCGGTGCAGAGGAAATCGCGGAAGTCGTGTCGCGCTCTACCGGCATTCCGGTTTCGCGGATGATGCAAGGCGAGCGTGAAAAGCTGCTGCAGATCGAAGACAAGCTGCATGAGCGCGTAATCGGTCAGGACGAGGCGATCAGCGCGGTGGCCGATGCGATCCGCCGCTCGCGCGCGGGTCTGTCGGATCCGAACCGTCCGTACGGTTCGTTCCTGTTCCTCGGACCGACCGGCGTAGGTAAGACCGAGTTGTGCAAGGCGCTGGCGGCGTTCCTGTTCGATTCGGAAGATCACTTGATCCGCATCGACATGAGCGAATTCATGGAGAAGCACAGCGTCGCGCGTTTGATCGGCGCGCCGCCCGGATATGTGGGCTACGAAGAGGGCGGTTATCTGACGGAAGCCGTGCGCCGCAAGCCGTATAGCGTGATTCTGCTCGACGAAATCGAGAAAGCGCATCCGGATGTGTTCAACGTGCTGCTGCAGGTGCTCGACGACGGCCGCATGACCGATGGCCAGGGCCGTACCGTGGACTTCAAGAACACGGTGATCGTGATGACGTCGAACCTCGGTTCGCAGGTGATTCAGGCAATGGTCGGCGAACCGCAGGAAGCCGTGAAGGACGCGGTGTGGGAAGAGGTGAAGCTGCACTTCCGCCCCGAGTTCCTGAACCGTATCGACGACGTCGTGGTGTTCCATGCGCTCGATCGCTCGAACGTGCAGTCCATCGCGCGAATCCAGTTGCAGCGTCTGCACGAGCGGCTCGCCAAGCTCGACATGCAACTTGTGGTGTCGGACGAGGCGTTGGAGCATGTCGGCAAGGTCGGCTACGATCCGCTGTTCGGCGCGCGGCCGTTGAAGCGCGCAATCCAGCAGGAGATCGAGAACCCGGTCGCCAAGCTGATTCTGGCCGGCAAGTTCGGTCCGAAGGACGTCATTCCGGTTGAACTGGAAGACGGCAACCTGGTGTTCGAGCGAGTCGTGCACTAATCGATGTCGTGTGCTGACGCGTCGTATCAATGCGGCGCGTTGGCCCACGCATTGATCACGCATTGATTTGATTTGACGCCCTACGCAGGGCGACGTGTCACGCACTAGCTTCGCACATGACAAAGCGGCAACGAAGTCACCTTCGTTGCCGCTTTTTTTTGCCTGCTCAATGGGCAGGCAAGGCAGTGCTTGCGTCGATCAGCGCGCTTATGCAGTGCCTTTCGCAATGCCCTGTACGCAGTCCCTTTACGCGTTGCCCTTGCCGAACAGCGCGGACAGGCCGCCGAGCGCGCCAAGCACGGTGGTCGCGTTCAGCTTGCCTTCGGCCGGCACTTCGCCGTCTGGCGTTGCCGCGTTGACGACGTGGGGCAGAATCTGCGAAAGCAGACCGGTGACCTGATCCGGTTGCACGCCGGCTTTGGCGGCAAGTCCGGTGACGGCTTCGGATCCGAGCACGCTGTGCAAAGCGTCGGCTGCAATCGGCTGGTTCTCGCCGTTGCTGACCCACGACGATACGACGTCGCCGAGGCCCTTCTCCTGGAAGCGCTGGATCAGGCCGTTCAGGCCGCCCGGCTGGCTATTGACGAATTCGAGTGCGGCGGCGATCAGCGCTTGCTGGCCGCCGCCTTCGGGCGTTTTGCCAACCAGGGAACCGAGGGTGTCGAGTAGGCTCATGACGGTCTCTCTTGAATGCCGACACGTCGATGACGGGTCGGCGGGTGACGCGCCGCGCGGCTGCGCGGCGTCGGGGGAAGGCAGGCGCATTGCCGGCAGCGCGGCATGCTCGTCACACGCGGATCGCGCGGATTGCGCCGAAACTTCGCTGCTGGCGCTCTGCCTTGCTGGCTTAGTCAGTCTCTGATCAGATTTTTGCGCGCAGGTTCTTTAAGCGCCGCCCGAAGCCGCCGCTGCCGACGCGGCTTTGCTCTTCTTCGCTTTCTTCTTCGACGCCTTTGCGCCAGATGCGTCGGCAGGCGCGCTGGCTGCAGCAGCGGGGGCTGCGGGTGCAGTGGCAGTGGGCGGCGGCGCGGATGCCGCGGCCGCGTCCGAGGCTGCGGCCTTGGCCTTTTTCTTCGACGACTTCGAAGCTTTTGCGCCTGAAGCGTCGGCCGGGGCAGCCGGAGTTGCGGTCGTTGCAGTAGTGGCTGCGGTTGCCGCGGTGTTGGCCGCAGGCGCGGTCTTCGTCGCCGTGGACTTTGCCGCGGGTTTCGCGCCCGTTGGCGGCGTAGAGGAGCCGTTGATCGTCAGGCCCGCCGCTTCCAGATTCACCACCGATTTGCTGCCAATGCCTTTGACGCGCGTGGCCAGATCGTCGGCGTCCTTGAACGGCCCGTTCTTCGTGCGTTCTTCGATGATCGCTTTCGCATGCACGGGCCCAATGCCCTTGACCGATTCGAGTGCGGCCTGATCGGCGGAATTCACTTCGACAGCGGACGCGAATCCCGCCGACAGCGACAACATCAAGGCAACGCACAGCATCACGAGCTTTTTCAGCATGGCAAGCACTCCATTGAGGGCAAAAGTTAGCCGGGAACGGACGACGCAATGTGTCAGCAGGCGCTGCGCTTAAGCATAGGACAAACGCGCACGCTTATTGGCGACCGCCGACGATTTATACCGGCCGATCAACGGCAAGTAAATCGTCGTGAACAATCTTTAAACCTTTTGCCTCGCAAGAAGGCGGTTGTGAGCCGGATTGCTCGCATCGAACCGCGATTGAACCGCGATTGAACCGCATTGCATCGCCGGCTGAGTTCCGAGGTTACGTGAGAATGACAGCGCGACGCACTTGACTTAGAGTGCACTCGAAGTCCTAACCTGAGTCCTGTCATGTCAAACACGTCGAACGCACTCACCATCGGGCAGGTCGCCGACACCATCGGCGTCTCCACGCATACGCTGCGCTATTACGAGCAGGCCGGGCTGATTCGCGCGGTTGGCCGCACGCAGGCGGGGCATCGCCTGTATTCGCCGGCCGATCTCGACTGGCTGCGGTTTTTAATGCGCCTCAAAGCCACCGGCATGCCGATCGCCGGCATGCAGGCCTTCGCGGCGCTGCGTGCCGAGGGTCAGCAGACGTTCGGTGCGCGCCGCGACCTTTTGGTGGCGCATCGCGATGCGGTTCTGACGCGGATTGCCGACTTGCAGGCCAACCTTGGCGCAATCGTCGACAAGATCGCGTATTACGAAGGCGAAGCGGCTGGCCAGACGTCCGCAGCGGAGAGTCAGGCACGACGGATCGACGACACGTCATCGTTCCCACACTCGGAAAAGGAAAAGGACTCACCATGGACTACGCGCAAAACGAGCGTTACACGCAAGGCTGGAACAAACTGAGGGAAATCGACGGTTCTGCCGGCGAGCAGGTGATCGCCGCGCTTGCGCCGATTGCGCCGGACTTCGGGCGTCTGTTGATCGAATTTGGTTTCGGCGATATCTACAGCCGTCCGCAACTCGATCTGCGCGCGCGGGAGATTGCCACCATCGCGTCGCTTGCGACGCTCGGCTGTGCGCAACCGCAGCTGAAGGTGCATATCGAGGCGGCGCTGAACGTCGGCTGCACGCGCGAGGAAATCGTCGAGGTGTTCATGCAGATGGCCTTGTATGCCGGGTTCCCGGCGGCATTGAACGCGCTGTTCGCCGCGCGCGAGGTTTTCGAGCGCCACGATCAGGGATTGCAAGAGGTGCGGCCGGAGCGGGCAGAGAACCTGACGCATGCGGGGTGAGCATGCGGAGCTGGGCAGAGGAGCGACGCGTGCCGCTAAAGCGCGCGGTTAGCGCAGACAGGAATTGATCGGGTTGATTGCGGGTGGCTGTGGGGAGCAAGTGGCGATGCCGCCAACGTCGCCCTCAATCAGCCGCTTCGGATCGCAGCACCGCGCCCGCGCGCACATGCCGTTTGCTGACCACGCGCCAGTAAAGCAGCAAGCCGATGCCCGCGATCGCGAGACTCGCCGTATTCGCGACCCAGAAGCCGCGCGCCCCCGTCAGCCAGGGCGGGATCGCGCCGGTCACATTGAAGCCCAGCAGATAACCGCCGCCGAGACCCACGCCCCACAGCGCGACCGCGTAGATTGCGGTCGGCACGACGGCGACCTTGTACGCGCGCAGCACGAACGCGGTGGTGATCTGCAGCGCGTCGAACAGGTGATAGCAGACGACGATCAGCACGAGCGGCAGCGCCGCCGCCACGACTTGCGCGTTCGGCGTATAGCCTTTGATCACGTAGGGTCTCAGCACGAGCAGCACTGCGCCGTAACAGCAGGCGAGGGCGACCGCCATCATGATTCCGTGGCGCGACAACGTGCGCGCGGCCTCCGGGCGGTGCGCGCCGAGCGCCTGAGCCACCAGCGTCGACGAAGCAATGCCGATCGACAGCGGCGTCATATACAACACCGCGCCGATGTTGCCGGCAATCTGGTGCCCGGCGAGCGTCGTCGTGCCGAAGCGCGCAATGAAGAGCGCCATGAAGGTGTACGACGTGACTTCGATCAGATACGACAGTCCCATCGGAATGCCCAGCCGCAGCTGCGCGGCCTGGCGCCGCCAGACGGGCCAGCAGAAGCGCTTGAAGATCGCGAACGGCGTGAAGACGTCGACACGGGTGAGCAGCACCATGCCGACGAGCGCGAGCCCCCAGTTGATCAAGGTGCTGGCAAGCGCGCAACCGGGGCCGCCGAGTGCCGGCACGCCGAGGCCACCGAAAATGAACCACGTATTGAGCGGCACCTTGAGCAACAGCGCGCCGATCTGCAGGATCATCACGAGTCGCGGCTTGCCCACTGCATTGCTGATCGAACCGTAGACGCGAAACACGAGGCCGGCAGGCAGGCCAAATGCGAGTATCCGCAGATACGACACCGTGCGCTCGTGCAGCGCATCGGGCACGCGCGCGAGATGCAGCAGATGGCCGGGGAAGAACAAAATCAGGAAGCCGATGACCGTGAGCGCCAGTGCGAGCCACAGCGATTGCCGGACTTCCTCGCCGATCTCCTGGTAGCGGCGTGCGCCGAACAGTTGCGCGGTGATCGGTTGCAGCGCGGTGAGAATACCGGTCAAGCCGATGTAGACGGAGATGTAAATCGACGAGCCGAGGCCTAGCGCCGCGAGATCGACAGCCGAGTAACGGCCGACCATGGCCGTGTCGATCACGCCGAAAGCGATGATGGCCAGTTGACCGATCAGCACCGGCCACGCGAGCCCGGCGATTTTCCGTACGTCGGCAAGCATGGTCAGCCAGGCTTCTTGTGCCAGTTGCGCCGTTTCACGACCGGCGGCTTCGGACGGTCGATACGCACATACAAGCGGAAGCGTTCGTCGCGGTCGGCCACGCGGCGGCCTTCCCACACCAGCTTCCACATGAAGTCGGACATCGCGCTAGGCTCGCCGAAGTCTTGCGTGTCCTGGCGCAGAATGACGTCGCAATCCTGATTGAACGAGAAGTGCATGTCGCCGAAATACGCGAACGTCGCAATTTGCGCATTGCCGAGGCGCACCGGCGATATGCAGGTGTAGTCCTCAGGCAAGTGACTCGCAATCTGTTCGGCGACGTCCTTGTAAGTCCGGCTGTAGTTGACGACCGGCAACCACAAGGTCATCAGCAGCACCCACATGAGCGTCGTGCCGGCGCTCGAGAGCACGACGCTGCGCCATAGCACCTTCGGATGGCGCGCGAGACGCCATTGCACGAGCACGAACCAGCAAATCGTCACCGCGACCGCGCAGACGAACGACAGTATTTTGAACTGCGGCGCAAAGCCCGGCGCGAGACGCGCGAGGTTGCGCGCGAGCGGATGCGGGAAGCCGGTCAGCCCGGCCACGTACACGAGCCAGACGAAGCTGCCGAGGATCGTGAAACTGAGCAATGCAAACCAGTCGATTGCGTTGATGGCGCCGCGTTTGAGCGTGGGCAGCGCGAAGGTGGCCAGCACTGCGAGCGCGGGCAGCAGCAACATATAAAGCCGGTTCGACTGATGGCTTTGCAACACGACGAGCACGAGCAGCGGTCCGATCACCGAAAGCGGAATCGCGACGTGCGGCGCGCGGCGCAAGCCCGACCAGCTGAACCATGCCCAGAGCGCGAGAGGCCATGCGGGCCAAGTGAAGAGCGGCAGGTTTTTCAGCGCGTAAGCCGCGACCGAGCCGGGCGGGCCGGCGAACGAACTCAGGCTGACGTGCACCCACTGGTTCAGATACCAGACGGCGTCGACGGGAAAAGCCCAGAGCGCGGCGATCGGCCACGCGACCGAGAGCGCCAGCGCGATCGGCAGACCTGCGAGCAGCAGCCAGCGCGAGCGCGTCTCGCGGACGATCAACGTCATGGCGAGCGTGCCCAGCAGAAGCGCGCCGACCAGCACGGGGCTGCTCGCGAGCGTGACGAAGCCGATCGCCAGGCCCCAGATCGCCGCGCCCTGAATCGGCTTGTCGATCATTCGCACGAGCCCGTAGACGAGCATTGCGATACACACGAACTGCACCAACTGCGGCGTCGTTTCGTGGCCGCGCTCGGCGAGGCCGAAGCAGGCGAGCAGGATCAGCAGGGCGCCGTCGGCGAGCGTGCGACCGTAGTCGCGGGGTTCCGGCTCACCGCCAAACGCGTACTTGAACGGCTGGACTTCGGCGCGCCGGCCGAGCAGGTAGGCGGCGTACCAGACAAAAGCGCAGCCCGCGCAAAAGAGCAAGCCGGTAACGACACGGGACGCATTGCTCGCGTCCACCCACGGCGCGAACACGCGGATCGCACTGGCGCCGAGCCAGTAGCCAAGCGGGCCGTCTTCGGTCAGGTACTTGCCGACCAGATTCGGCAGGAGCCAGTCATGCGCACTGCCGTTCGCCATGGTCCACATCACGCCGAAGCCGGCTGCGTCCTCGTTCTTCCACGGATCGCGGCCGAACAGGCCGAACGACGCGTAGACGATACAGATGGTCAACAGCAGCCAGCGCGGGAGCGCACTGGTCGCGGAAGCAGTGAGGCGAACGACAGGTCTCATGCGGTTTGGGATATTTAATAAGCGAAAGCCGCCACTGGACGGCCGGTCCGGCTGGCATGGCCTTATTGGAGCATCCGGCATTGTAGTCGGGAGCCAGTGTGCGCGTCACGGCCGGTAATGGGCTGCAACCGGGGGGCTGCAACCGGGGGGCTGCAACGGCGGGGCTGCAACGGCGTCGAGCGTGCCGTTACACCGAGCCGGCTGTCCACGTGTACGGCGGCTCGAACGTTGGCCACGTCGGCACCGGTTTTCCAGTTGCGCGCAGGCGACAAAAAAGGGCAGCTCGCGCTGCCCTTCTTTTGCTGCTTCGCTGCCGGACGAAAGTGGCCGAAGCGGCCTGATTTGCCCAGCCAGCCAAAGCGGCGGGTATTACTTCGCTGCTGCCTTGCCGGTAGCGCGCGAACCGAACTTCTTGTTGAACTTCTCGACGCGGCCTGCCGTGTCCATGATCTTTTGCTGACCGGTGTAGAACGGATGCGATTCCGACGACACTTCGATCTTGGCGAGCGGGTAGGTCTGGCCGTTGAATTCGGCGGTTTCACGCGTCTGGATGGTCGAGCGCGTCACAAACTTGAAGTCGTTCGACATGTCGATGAACAGGACTTCGCGGTAATTCGGGTGAATGCCTTCTTTCATGATCTTTCCTTTAATCTGGCGGTAGCCAACCCGCGTGCGGCCGCTTATGCGCGGACTGCATCTAGGCGCGAGCCACTTGCCTGTGGTCGAAAAACGGCGATTATGCCAGAAAATCAGTCGCTTGACGAATTCCGTCAGGTGTTTTGCCCGTATTTCGCCTATTGCGGCGACGCGAACGTCAGGCCGACTCGCGCCGGGTCCTGACGATAATATCGGGCGAGAAGCCGATACAGCTCCGGATACTCCGCTTCGAAAGCTTGGGGCTTGACGAACAGCGCCTCGCTGCACACCGCGAAAAATTCCGACGGATGATCCGCGGCGTAAGGATCGATCAGTGATTCCCGCTCGAAGCGCGTCCAGCGGCGTTGCGGCACGGCGTCGACGCGGGCGCAGAACTGATCGTAGGCGGCGTCGAACACGTCCGCCCAGGCTTGCGAGTCGAGTGGCGCGTGCCAGCGGCGCACGAGCGGCGGATGGCCGTCCGCTTCGCCGTTCAGCATGTCGATCTTGTGCGCGAACTCGTGAATCACCACGTTATATGCGTCCGTGCCGTCCGTCATCTGCGCATCTTCCCACGACAGGACGACGGGGCCGCCTTCCCACGCTTCGCCGCTCGCGTCGTGCTCGACCTCGTGAACGACGCCGTCTTCGTCCTCGACCGTCTTGCGGATCACGAATTCGCCCGGATACACGATCACGCCGACCCATCCGCGATAAAGATCGAGGCTCAGATTCAGCACCGGCAGGCACGCCTGGGCCGCAATGGCGACGGTCATTGCGTCGGTCAACTCGAGCTCATGCGCGGTCGAGAACTCCTTTTGTGCGATGAAAAGGCTGCTCATCTCGCGCAGGCGCGCGCGATCCGGGGCATCCAGATGCGCGAGGAACGGCAAACCGTCGAGCGTGGCCTGCCACAGGGCATCGCCGATTGCGTAGTCGCGCAGCGCGCGCTCGCGCCGGCGGGCGCCGAGCCATTGAGTGAGTTTCGAAAGCATGGGCCGATGAAACCGTTAGTCGATCTGTTTTTGCCACGCGGCAAAAATACCGCCGCAAATCGCGATGCCGATCAGAAAGTAAAAACCGTCGAGCGAGGTCAGAAAGCTGGCCTGCCGCACCACCGACCGGCTGATCTCCACGAGCGCAAGCGAATGCGCGTCCGACGGCGAACGGCCCGCGGCGGACAACGTGCGCGTGAGCGTGGCAAGCGAGTCCTGAAACAATGGATTGTACGGATTCACGAACTCCGCGAGTCGCGCCTGATGTATCGCCTGCCGATGCTGCTCGACGATGATCACCGACGCGGTGGCGAAGGAGATCGTGAGTTGCCGCACGATGTTCTTCAACCGGTAACCGTGCGTGAATTCCTCTATCGCGAAGATCCTGAAGGTCAGATTCGCGACCGGCAGCACGATGAACAGCAACAGCAGGCCGCGCAACAGGAGCGGTCCCAACAGCGCCGGTTCGCCGACGGACGGCGACATGCGGGTCATCCACGCGGCCGTGAGCGCCGCGATGCCGAAGCCCGGCACGATGATCCACTTCTTGCGCGTCAGAAGTTTTGCGAAGCGCAGGTAGATGAAGAGCGCGCTCGCTGAAATCAGCGACGTGACGCCGACGAGTTGCCCGGCGTTCTCGATAGGGTAGCCGAGACCGCTCTCCAGCAAACGCGAAATCAGATAGCTAAACGCCGTCGACAGATAGTAATAGAACATGTACAGCACGAGACCGACCTGGAACACCTTCTCGCGCAACGCGTGCAGGCGCATGAGTGGCGCAGGGTGATGCCATTGGTGATACGCGAACCAGCCAAGCGCGACGATGCCGGCGAGTGTGAGCAGGACCAGACCGGGCGACGCGCTGAACAACTGGAAGCGCACCTGCTGCATGACGATTTGCAGTGCGCCTTGCGCAAAGGCAAACACGATGTACGGCCAGAAGTGTGCTGAACCGCGCTCCTCGGGCAGACGGTTGCCCGCGTCGGGCAGTGCTAGCACGGCGAGAACCATGAAGAGCATGCCGACGGGCGCGGTGCAGGCGAAGAGTGCACGCCAGCCGAAGTACGAAACCAGCTGGCCGCCGATCAACGACGCGAGCGCGCTGCTCAGGACGATCAGGATCAGGAACGCCCGGGTTGCAGCGGGGCGTTGTTGGGGCGTGAAACTCATCTGGATCAGAATGCGGCATGTGCCCATCATCGGGCCGATGAAGTAGCCCTGAAAGCCGCGCGCGAACGCAAGTTCAACCGACGATTCGCACAGCGCGGCCGCTACGGAACCCACCGCGTAGAAGAGCATGCAACCGGCGACATAGCGGCGGTATCCGAAGCGCTCGACCCACCATTCCTGCTGAAGGATGCCCAGCACTGCAGCCACCGCGTAAGCGCTCGAAGCCCACACGAGTTCGTCCGGCGACGCGTTCACGCCGCCGGCGATATAACTCGCGAAAAACGAAAAAATCGAGTTGTCGAAATAGTCGAGACCCGTGACGACCGCCAGCACCCAGGGGAATACATCGCCACGCAGTTTCTCCACGCCGGGCCACCAGGTGCGAGGCCACGCTGTGCTCATGACCGCTTGCGCGCTGTCGAGGCGCGCGGTTTGTTCCCGGGCTTCGCAGCGGGTCTTGCGCCGGCTTCCTTGCGTTTGACGGTCTTAGGCGCTTGAGGGTCTTCACGGCCTTTGGCAGTCTTCGAAGCTTTCGCGCCTTTCGCCAGCGCGTTGCGGCGCTGTTCGAGCAGGGCGTCCGCATTCTCGCCCGCTAGACGGCGCTTCAGATAATCGAGGTCCGGACTCAATTCGTCGCGCAGCTTCTGCGCTTCCTTGAGCTCCCGGCGCATGGCTTGAATGCGTGCGTCGAGTGCGTCCACCTGTCCAGCGATCGCGTCGTGAATCTGCTGCAGCGATTCGGTTGAAAAACGGTGTCCGCCCGCGACCGGTTCGAGCGGCCGCTTGAGCATTTCAGTAATGCCGTGCAGCGAGAAGCCCAAGGAACGCAAACGCAGAATGCGCCCGAACCGCTGTAAGTCGTTGTCGTCGTAAAGACGGTAGCGGCCTTCGCTGCGAGCGGGCGATACAAGCCCCCGCTCTTCGTAATATTTCAACGTGCGAGGCGTGACGCCGAGGCGCTCGGCCGCGTCACGGACGGTAAGCAGGGCGGGTGAGTCGTTCGACATGAGCATGGCCTGACAGAAAAGCGTCGTCAGATTTTACTCCAACGTGTACGTTCACGTACAGGTTGGAATGTGGGACTGAATTGCTGGAGTCGAAGCCGCGCTATTGCAGATCTGCTGGGCGAAAAAAAACCGCTCGTCGGTGACGAGCGGTTTTCTCATACAGTGTACGTGCGCAGCTTTTCTTAGCTGCCGCCGCCACGGCGCATCATGTCGAAGAACTCGGAGTTGCTCTTCGTCTGGCGAATCTTGTCGAGCAGGAATTCCATGGACTCGACTTCGTCCATGTCGTGAATGAACTTGCGCAACACCCAGATTTTTTGCAGCACTTCGGGCTTGATCAGCAATTCTTCGCGACGCGTGCCGGACTTGTTCAGATTGATCGACGGATACACGCGCTTTTCTGCAAGACGGCGCTCAAGGTGCACTTCCATGTTGCCGGTGCCCTTGAATTCTTCGTAAATCACATCGTCCATGCGGCTGCCGGTTTCGATCAGCGCCGTGCCGATGATGGTGAGCGAGCCGCCTTCCTCGATATTTCGCGCCGCGCCGAAGAAGCGCTTCGGGCGTTGCAATGCGTTGGCATCGACACCGCCCGTCAGCACCTTGCCCGAAGCCGGCACGACCGTGTTGTACGCACGCGCAAGACGCGTGATCGAGTCGAGCAGAATGACCACGTCGTTCTTCATTTCGACGAGGCGCTTGGCTTTTTCGATCACCATTTCGGCGACCTGCACGTGACGCGCCGCGGGTTCGTCGAACGTGGAGGCGATCACTTCGCCGGCCACCGAACGCTGCATTTCCGTCACTTCTTCAGGACGCTCGTCGATCAGCAGCACGAACAGTACGACGTCGGGATGGTTCTGCTTGATGGCGTGCGCGATGTGCTGAAGCATCACGGTCTTGCCGGACTTGGGCGACGCAACCAGCAAGCCGCGCTGGCCTTTGCCGATCGGCGCGATCATGTCGATGATGCGGCCGGTGACGTTCTCTTCACCGCGCATTTCACGTTCGAGCAGCAGCACCTTGTTCGGGTGCAGCGGCGTCAGATTTTCGAACATGATCTTGTGCTTCGAGGCTTCCGGCGGTTGGCCGTTGACCTTGTCGACCTTCACCAGCGCGAAATAGCGCTCGCCGTCTTTCGGCGTACGCACTTCGCCTTCGATCGTGTCGCCCGTATGCAGGTTGAAGCGGCGAATTTGCGACGGGCTGATGTAAATGTCATCCGTGCTGGCGAGATAGGACGTTTCCGGCGACCGCAGGAAGCCGAAGCCGTCCGGCAGCACTTCAAGCGTGCCGTCGCCGAAGATCGTGTCGCCCGTTTTGGCTCGTTTTTTTAGAATGGCGAACATCAATTCCTGCTTGCGCAGGCGGTTCGCACTTTCGATCTCGAGGCCATTGGCCATCTCGATCAATTCGGACACGTGCAGAGTCTTAAGCTCGGATAAATGCATACGGAGAACCCGCAGGAGAAGGTGCGACGAAATGGAATCTGGGAGGAGAAGTGAGCGGAACCGCTCAAGGACCTACACGTCTTTTCGACGTTTTGCGGATTCTAGCATAGCACACGCCAGTTTCCGCCAGTGGGGCGCTGCGGCATCTTTCTTGTAGGAAACGTTGCCGCCCCACAACAGGGTAGACGAGGCGCGCGCGGGTCCGGTAGACCTCGCGGCGCGCCTGCGCGACCGTTTTACAGGTTGCCGTCGAGGAACGCGGTGAGCTGCGACTTCGACAATGCGCCGACTTTCTGTGCGGCGACAGCGCCGTTCTTGAACAGGATCAGCGTGGGGATGCCGCGCACGCCGAACTTGACCGGCGTCGACTGATGTTCGTCGACGTTGATCTTCGCGATTTGCAGGCGATCGGCGTAATCCTTGGCGACTTCGTCGAGGATCGGCGCGATCATCTTGCACGGACCGCACCATTCAGCCCAGAAGTCGAGCAGCACGGGTTTATCGGATTTCACGACGTCCTGTTCGAACGATGCGTCGCTAATATGCTTGATTTGTTCGCTCATTGTATGAATACCTCTATCGGTTCGAGGCCCGCCTGAATTGCTCGCCACGATACGTCAAAACCTAGGGAAACTTCCGTTCGCTTAGCCGCACTCCGAACCTCACCACCTGCGCGCGAAAAGTCGGAGACCGGTCGGCGTGGGCGGAAGGCTCGCGCTTGCGGGTCATCCGTACGGCAGTTTAGCTTAATTCGCTATGCGTTGCCGGGGGCGATAGTACTCATCAGGGGCAGTGGGGCCGAGAGCTGCCGATGAAGTGCCACCGTGTTTCATCAACTACGACGTAGCCTATGTGGAGGTCCGGCGATCAAACTCAAGTACGCGGCGCAAACGCGGCACAAGCCGTGTGGCGAGACGGGAACGGCGGCGATCCGGTGCGCGCTTTGCGCTTCGATCGTCGCTTTGATCGCCGCTTTGATCGTATTAACAGTCGCGCGAAGAGCCAGGCAGTGATAGAATGTTTCGTGACGGGCCTCCTCGCATGGAGGGATGGTCAACCTGGTCAGGTCGGGAACGAAGCAGCCACAGCCGTTTTCCACCAGTGCCGAGGGTCAGGCTCGTCACCTTCCTCTTTCTGTTCGTTCTGTTTTTCTCCCCTTGCGCTCGCTTTGATCGCATCTGTTCCAGATGCCGGTTGCCTATGTGCTGTTGTTCGCGCTGCACGGGTGCCCATTCGCTCTGCGGCTTCAGCCATACGGCTGTGCACGTTGCCCGAACGATGTGCAACGGCGCTCCGCGATGCCGCCAATATATTTTTCTATCGCTCCATTAGCCGCTTTCAATCGCGCGGTTCAATCTTGCGGCCGCGCGCGTTGGCGCCGGGTCGCGAATCGGTTTTGCACGGCATTGTTACTGATACAATTTCCCGATGACCTATCAAGTTCTCGCACGCAAATGGCGGCCGAAAGATTTCGCGTCGCTCGTCGGACAGGAGCACGTGGTGCGCGCGCTCACGCACGCGCTCGACGGCGGCCGTCTGCATCACGCGTATCTTTTTACCGGCACGCGTGGCGTCGGCAAGACGACGCTGTCGCGCATCTTCGCCAAAGCGCTGAACTGCGAAACGGGCGTGACTTCCACGCCGTGCGGAGTCTGCCGGGCCTGCCGTGAAATCGACGAAGGGCGCTTTGTCGATTATGTCGAGATGGACGCGGCAAGTAATCGCGGCGTCGACGAAATGGCGGCCTTGCTGGAGCGCGCGGTGTACGCGCCGGTCGATGCGCGTTTCAAGGTCTATATGATCGACGAAGTGCACATGCTCACGAACCACGCCTTCAACGCAATGTTGAAGACGCTGGAAGAGCCGCCGCCGCACGTCAAGTTCATTCTCGCCACCACCGATCCGCAGAAAATTCCGGTCACGGTGCTGTCGCGTTGTCTGCAATTCAATCTGAAGCAGATGCCCGCCGGCCACATCGTCTCGCACCTCGAACACATTCTGGGCGAAGAAAAAGTGCCGTACGAGGCCCAGGCGTTGCGCCTGCTCGCGCGTGCCGCCGACGGTTCTATGCGCGACGCGCTCTCGCTGACCGACCAGGCTATCGCGTATTCGGCTAATCAGGTGAATGAAGAGGCCGTGCGCGGCATGCTCGGCGCGCTCGATCAAAGCTACCTGATCCGGCTGCTCGATGCGCTCGCCGAAGGCGACGGCGCGGCTGTGCTGTCGGTTGCCGACGAAATGGCGCTGCGCAGTCTGTCGTTCTCGACCGCGTTACAGGATCTCGCGAGCCTGTTGCATCGCATCGCGTGGGCGCAGTTCGCACCGTCGTCGGTACTGGACGAGTGGCCGGAGGCGGGCGACCTGCGCCGCTTTGCCGAGACGCTCAGCGCCGAACAGGTGCAGCTGTTCTATCAGATTGCGACGATCGGCCGGAGCGAGCTCGGTCTCGCGCCCGACGAATACGCCGGTTTCACGATGACTCTGCTGCGCGTGCTTGCGTTCGAACCTGCTCCAACGGGCGGCGGCGGAGCTGCTGGACCTGGCCGGCAGGCTGGTCAGACAGGCGCGAGCGGAGGGAAGCGGACGGGGACGCCTGCGGTAACGGCGGCGGGTTTGTCGGCGGCTGATGCTGCGTCGCCTGTACGGCTGGCGGCGGTCCCGCGCGGCGCGGTTTCCCCGGCTGAGCCGGTTCGTGAGCCGGGACGCGTTGCTGGTGCTGCCGGAGATGCGCCTGCAAGCGCCGGTCAGAGGCAGGACATTACGGCAAGCGCACAAGCTGTAACGGCCTCCAGCGACGTCGCTCAACACGCGGCTCAAGACTCGGCGCCGATCCAGAACAAAGCCAATACTCCTCCGACGCCTGCCCGCGTCGATGTGCCCGCGCCGGTCGCGGGAACGTCCGCCGCTTTGGAAAGTA
The DNA here is from genome assembly GCF_046534895.1 of Paraburkholderia sp. SIMBA_053. Classification (NCBI taxonomy): domain Bacteria; kingdom Pseudomonadati; phylum Pseudomonadota; class Betaproteobacteria; order Burkholderiales; family Burkholderiaceae; genus Paraburkholderia; species Paraburkholderia sp. SIMBA_053. The sequence goes on from NZ_JAWRXU010000002.1 coordinate 691,243, forward strand.
CGACAGCGCGTGCGTTGGCTCCGTGGGACGATGAGCCGGCTTTGTCTGCCGCGAACCAGGCGACGGACCCGGGTGCTGTCGACACAGCGTCCGCATCCGCCTCAGTGCCCGCCGAACCTGCACCGACGCCCGCAGCAGCGAATACGCCTGCTGCGCTCGCATCGGAATCCACGTCGGCGGAAACAGCGTCTTCGGAAAGCACACCGCCCGCCACGCTCAGCGCACCGGCTGCCGCCGCCTTCGCGCGCGCGAGCGAAGCCGCGTCCTCGGCGGATTCGAATGAAGCGGCCCAACTCGCGCCCGCGACGCTGCCCGACGCACCGCCGCGCCGTGCGGGCGGCGCGAGCGCCGCACTCGACGTTCTGCGCAGCGCTGGCCTGAAGGTGTCGTCCGACCGTGGTCGCGCGAATGCCGCGTCGACCCCGAAGCCTGCGGCGTCGGCCAACGCGAGTGCGGCCGCGACGAAGCCAACCGCGCCGCGCGTGGTGGTTCCCGTGCCGACGCCCGGCGCGCCGCGTGGCGTGGCACAGCCGGAGTCCGCATCGGGCGCGCGCGCGTCAGCAGTTGCGGCGCCGGCACAACCGGCGGCGCGCAAAGCGTCGCAGCCGAACGGCTCGGCGGTTCCTCCGTGGGACGACATGCCGCCTGACGACTATGTGCCGCTGTCGGCATCGGATGACGGCTACTATGGGCCGCCCGACGACAATTACATGCCCGTGTTCGACAGCGGCCCTGACGACGTCCGCGTGAGCGCGCCGGCGTCCGCGCCGACGCCGGTCGTCGATAAGCGTCCGCTGCCTCCCGCTGTGCCGCTCGATCCGCTGGGGTTCAAAGGCGACTGGCCTGCGCTCGCCGTCGACCTCCCGCTCAAGGGCATCTCGTATCAGCTCGCGTTCAACAGCGAACTGATGGCACTCGAAGGCAATACCCTGAAACTGAACGTGCCCGTGCCGCAGTACGCGGAGGCTTCGCAGGTTGCGAAACTGAAGAGCGCGCTCGTCGAAAAGCTGGGCCAGCATGTCGACGTGCAGGTCGAGGTCGGCCCGGCGCGCCGCACGGCAGCCGCTCACGACGCCGCCATGCGGGCCCAACGTCAGCAGGAAGCGGAGCGCGAAATCGGCGCCGATCCGTTCGTGCAGTCGCTGATCCGCGAGTTCGGCGCGAGCATCGTGCCGGGCTCGATCCGCCCGATTAGTTCGAGTACTTCGATTAGTCCGGACGCCGGCCCGAACGGCGCGTCCTCGGTTCACTGATTCGCTGCGCGATCACGCCGGAAACACACTGGGGCGCGCGCGATTTTAGAATTTCACGCTATCAAGAAGGAGCATTTCCATGATGAAAGGTCAACTCGCCGGGCTGATGAAGCAAGCCCAGCAGATGCAGGAAAACATGAAGAAGATGCAGGAGCAGCTCGCTCAGATCGAAGTCGAGGGGCAGTCGGGCGCCGGTCTCGTGAAGATCACGATGACCTGCAAGAACGACGTGCGCCGCGTGTCGATCGACCCGAGCCTGCTGGCTGACGACAAGGACATGCTGGAAGACCTCGTCGCCGCTGCGTTCAACGACGCCGTGCGCAAGGCCGAAGCCACCGCTCAGGAAAAAATGGGCGGCATGACCTCGGGCCTGCCGCTGCCGCCGGGCTTCAAGCTGCCGTTCTAAAAGCGACGTTGCAAGACGGAGCGGGCTCGAACGGTGAGCTAACGCCGCGTGTGAGAGACGCGCGTCGCGTTTGACGGCTGCGCGCTGCAATCACCGGCTTCGCATCCGATGAGCCGGCCGTTGCGGGCCGCGCGGGCGCGCCCCCTGGGGGCCGCCTGGACTTAGCGCCGGCCATGATACTCAACCCGCTTGCGCGATCCATCCGCAGGCGGGCGCAAAGCCTGACAGCATCTGAAGAACCGCAACACGCCGAACCGCACTACAAACCCATCTGCCCTGGCAAACCCACCTCGACGCCGATTCGCATGAAACAACCTTCCGCCTTGTCGGCGCTCGTCGAAGCGCTGCGCGCGCTGCCCGGAGTCGGGCCAAAGTCCGCGCAACGCATGGCGTATCACCTGATGCAGCACGATCGCGACGGCGCGGAAAAGCTGGGCCGCGCGTTGCTGTTCGCGACCGAGCATCTGCAGCACTGCGAGAAGTGCAACACCTTCACCGAAGCGCAAATCTGCGAAGTATGCCTGGACCCGGAGCGCGATCCAACGCTGCTGTGCGTCGTCGAAACGCCTGCCGACCAGATCATGCTCGAACAGACCATGACGTATCGTGGTCTGTACTTCGTGCTGATGGGCCGTCTGAGTCCGCTCGACGGTATCGGGCCGAAGGAGATACATTTCGACCGACTGGTCAGGCGAGCGTCTGACGGCGTCGTGAAAGAAGTCGTGCTGGCAACCAATTTCACTAACGAAGGCGAGGCGACCGCGCATTACCTCGGGCAGACGCTCAAGGCGCGCGGCCTGTCCGTCACGCGCCTTGCGCGCGGCGTGCCGGTAGGCGGCGAACTGGAATACGTCGACGCCGGCACGATTGCCCGCGCGATGCTCGATCGCCGCTCGATGTAGCGACACCGCGCTGCAATCGCGCGAGCGGCGTCGCCGCCACAAAAACAGAACAGAACGAAGGAGACTATGAGCGCAACTCCCGAATCAGGCGCCAACGAGGCGAAAGAGGCGCCGCAAAGCCAACCCGGACCGCTTGCCGGCGTGAAGGTGCTGGAACTCGGCACGCTGATCGCGGGGCCGTTTGCCGCCCGCTTTCTCGGCGAGTTCGGCGCGGACGTGATCAAGATCGAAGACCCCAAGGGCGGCGATCCGCTGCGCAAATGGCGCAAGCTCTATCCGGAAGTCGGCGGCACGTCGTTGTGGTGGGCCGTGCAGGCGCGCAACAAGAAATCCGTCACGATCAATCTGAAGGCCGAGGAGGGCAAGGAGATCGTGCGGCGTCTCGCGCGCGAAGCGGATATCGTCGTCGAAAATTTTCGGCCTGGCCTGCTCGAGAAACTCGGGCTCGGTTATGACGTGCTGTCGGCGGAAAACCCCGGGCTCGTGATGGTGCGCCTGTCCGGCTACGGTCAGAGCGGACCGTATCGCGACCGGCCCGGCTTCGGCGCGATCGCGGAGTCGATGGGCGGCTTGCGGCACATCACCGGCTATCCGGATTTGCCGCCGCCGCGCATCGGCATCTCGATCGGCGATTCGATCGCGGCGCTGCACGGTGTGATCGGCGCGCTGATGGCGCTGCATCACAAGCAGGTGAACGGCGGCAAGGGGCAGGTCGTCGACGTCGCGCTGTACGAGGCCGTCTTCAACATGATGGAAAGCGTCGTGCCCGAATACGGCGTCTACGGCATGGTGCGCGAGCGCACCGGCGCGTCGCTGCCTGGCATCGTGCCGTCAAATACTTATCCTTGCCGCGACGGCAGCATCGTGATCGGCGGCAATAGCGATCCGATCTTCAGGCGCCTGATGATCGCGATCGAACGCGAAGACCTCGCGAACGATCCCGCTCTCGCGCATAACGACGGCCGCGTGCCGCGCACGCAGGAAATCGACGCTGCAATTGCTGCGTGGCTCGCCACACGCACCATCGACGAAGCGCTCGCGGTGCTCAACGCAGCAGACGTGCCGGTGGGCCGCATCTATAGCGTGGCTGACATGTTCACCGATCCGCAGTACATGGCGCGCCAGATGATCCAGCGCTTCAAGTGGCAGGACGGCCGCGAGATCACGCTGCCGGCGGTCACGCCGAAGCTCTCGGAGACGCCTGGCGAGACGCGCTGGCTCGGCCCCGAACTGGGTGAACATACCGATGAAGTCCTGCAATCGCTAGGTTATGATGCAGACCACATCGCAAGGTTGCACGCGCAACAAATCGTGTGAACCACGCGTGTGAACCACGCGTGTGAGCCACGCCCGCTGCAGCCGAATAAATAAAATCGCAAGACCAGATTTTGCAAGAGCCTTGGAGACAACGAACATGCATCGCAGAAGCTTCCTCGCCGGTACCGCCGCACTTGCCGGCGCCACGCTGACGGCCACGCCGCTCGCTTTCGCACAGAGCAAACTGGAAACCACGAAAGTGGCCATTGCTGTCGGCGGAAAAAACCTCTTCTACTATTTGCCGCTCACGATCGCCGAGCGCCGCAATTACTTCAAGGACGAAGGACTCGACGTCGAGATTTCCGACTTCGCCGGCGGCTCGCAAGCGTTGAAGGCGGCGGTGGGCGGCAGCGCGGATGTCGTCTCCGGCGCGTTCGAACACACGTTGCTGCTGCAGGCGCAGAAGCAGTCGTTTCGCGAGTTCGTATTGCAGGGACGCGCGCCGCAGATCGTGCTCGCGGTGTCGAAGAAGACCATGCCGAACTACAAGTCGATCGCCGATCTGAAGGGCAAGAAAATCGGCGTGACGGCGCCGGGATCGTCAACTTCGATCATGGCGAGCTTCGTGTTGGCCAAGGGCGGGTTGACCGCGAAAGACGTTGCGTTCATCGGCGTCGGCGCAGGCGCCGGCGCAATCGCGGCGCTGCAGTCCGGGCAGATCGACGCGCTCGCCAATCTCGACCCCGTCATGACGAAACTCGAACGTACCGGCGAAATTCGCGTCGTCTCGGATACGCGCACGCTCGCGGACACGCGCAGCGTGTTCGGTGGCGACATGCCGGCAGGGTGCCTGTACGCATCGCAGAGTTTCATCACGAAGAATCCGAACACCACACAGGCGCTGACCAACGCGATGGTGCGCGCGCTCAAGTGGCTGCAGACCGCGACCGGCACCGAACTCATCAACACGGTGCCCGAAGGGTATCTGCTCGGAGATCGCGCGGTCTATCTGGACGCATGGCAGCACGTGAAGGAAGCGATGTCGCCCGATGGCCTGATGCCCGCAGATGGCCCTGCGACGGCGCTCAAGACCTTGCAGGCGTTCGATCCGGCGGTGCAGGGCAAGCCGATCGACGTATCGAAGACGTGGACGAACGACTTCGTCAAGAAAGCGCTGACTACGGTGAAGGCCTAAGGTCGTTCTCCTCGCACTAAGTCACGTCACGTCACGCCACGCCTCGCTCGGCGCGTGACGTCCCATTCCGAACCGATCCACGAACAGAGTCGAACGATGACCGTTGCAGCCCTGGCGCTCGAAAACATCACTTGCACGTTCGCTGCGCGCGACAACCGCGCGCAACGCTACACGGCGGTCAAGGACACCACGTTGAGAATCGCGCCAGGCGAGTTCGTCTCGGTGGTGGGCCCGACCGGCTGCGGTAAATCCACGTTGCTGAACGTCGGCGCCGGTTTGCTTGGGCCGTCGTCGGGCTCGGTCAGCGTATTCGGCGAGCCGTTGAAGGGCATCAACCGGCGCGCGGGTTACATGTTTCAGGCCGATGCATTGATGCCGTGGCGCTCTGCTATCGACAACGTGCTCGCGGGCCTCGCATTTCACGGCGTGCCGCAAGCCGAGGCGCGCGAGAAGGCCGACGAATGGCTCAAGCGCGTGGGCCTCGGCGGCTTCGGCGACCGTTATCCGCACCAGTTGTCGGGCGGCATGCGAAAGCGCGTGGCGATGGCGCAGACGCTGATTCTCGAGCCGGGCATCATCCTGATGGACGAACCGTTTTCGGCGCTCGATATCCAGACGCGTCAGCTGATGGAAAACGAGTTGCTCGAGCTGTGGGCGGCCAAACGCAAGGCAGTGCTCTTCATCACGCACGATCTCGACGAGGCGATCGCGATGTCCGACCGCGTGGTCGTTCTGTCGGCGGGGCCGGGCACGCATCCCATCGGCGAATTCACGATCGACTTGCCGCGTCCGCGCGACGTCGCGGAAATCCGCTCGCATCCGCGCTTCGTCGAATTGCATGCGCAAATCTGGAGCGTGCTGCGCGACGAGGTGCTCAAGGGCTATCAGCAACAACTGAGCGCCGTCTAATGACCGTTGGCGCGCGTCACGTTTTACGTCTATCAATCGTCTAAGGCAAACCGAGTCATGTGGAAGACGTTGCGCCCTAACCGGGCGAATCTGGTGATCTGGCAATGGCTGCTGCTTGTGCTGTGCTTCGTGCTCTGGTACGTGCTGACGAGCCCGACGCTCTTGCCGGCGTTTTATTTCGACGACCCGAACAAGGCAGCGTTCTTCTTCGGCGAACCGCAAAAAGTGCTGCTGCGAATCTGGGAGTGGTTCACGACCGGTGAGATTTATCTGCACCTGTGGATCACGCTGCTCGAGACCGTGCTCGCGTTTGCGTTCGGCACGGCGCTCGGTCTTGGTGTCGGTTTGTGGCTTGCGCTGTCGCCGCTCGCGAGCGCGCTATTCGATCCGTATATCAAGGCCGCGAACTCGATGCCGCGCGTGATTCTCGCGCCGATCTTCGGCGTGTGGTTCGGTCTCGGCATCTGGTCGAAGGTCGCGTTGGGCGTCACGTTGGTGTTCTTTATCGTGTTCTTCAACGTGTATCAAGGCGTGAAGGAAGTGAGCCCGGTCGTGCTCGCCAACGCGCGCATGCTAGGTGCGAACGGCAAGCAGCTGCTGCGTTTCGTCTATTTGCCGAGCGCGATGAGCTGGGTGTTTTCGAGCTTGCATACGTCGGTGGGCCTGGCGTTCGTCGGCTCGGTGGTGGGCGAGTATCTCGGCTCGGCGCGCGGCGTCGGCTACCTGATTCTGCAAGCCGAAGGCACCTTCGACATCAACACGGTGTTTGCCGGCATCCTGGTGTTGACCGCGTTCGCGCTGGTGCTCGACGCGATCGTCGGCGTCGGGGAAAGGCATCTGATGAAGTGGCAGCCGAAAACCGGCGATACCGAAAAGCTCTAGCAATCGCGAGCGCCGCAGAAAAGAAAAACAGCGTGTGAGCCGAAGAGCCACACGCTGTTTTATTTTGCGGAACGCCCAGTGATCTGCTGCGGGGCCGCAGCCCTACCGTAGCCACAGGGCGCCGACAGTCATGGCGTAATCACCACCTTGCCGATCACCCGGCGCTCGGCCATATCGCGCAGCGCGCGCCCTGTTTCTTCGAGCGGGTAGCGCGCCGACACGTAAGGTTTGAGCTTGCCTTCGCCTATCCAGCCGACCATCTGTTCGAACGCGGCATGATTGCGCTCGGGCTCGCGCTTCGCGAAATCTCCCCAGAACACGCCGACCACGCTTGCGCCTTTGAGCAACGTCAGATTGAGCGGCAGCTTTGGAATTTCGCCGTTCGCAAAACCCACCACCAGATAGCGCCCGCGCCAACCGATGCTGCGAAACGCCGGCTCCGTATACACGCCGCCGACCGGGTCGTAGATCACGTCTGGACCGCGGCCGTCGGTGAGTGCTTTGATGCGCTCGCGCAAGTCTTCGGTGCTGTAGTTGATCGTCGCGTCCGCCCCATGCTTTTTGCATATGCTCAGCTTTTCGTCGCTTGAAGCGGCCGCGATCACGCGAGCGCCGAGCGCCTTGCCGATTTCGACAGCCGCGAGGCCGACACCGCCTGCCGCGCCTAGCACGAGCATTGTCTCGCCAGCTTGCAACGCGGCGCGATCCACGACCGCATGGTGCGACGTACCATACGCCAGCGTGAAGGCCGCAGCGAGTTCGAAGTCGACGCCGTCCGCAAGCGGAACGCATGCCGACGCGCTCGCGACGGCATGCTCCGCGAAGCCGCCCGAACCGGTGAACGCGACCACGCGCGAGCCCGGCGTGAACTGCGTGACGCCCGCGCCGACCGCGCGCACGATTCCCGCGACCTCGGAGCCGGGTGTGAAGGGCAGCGGCGGTTTGAACTGATACTTGTTCTCGATGATCAGCACATCGGGAAAGTTGACGGAGGCGGCCTTCACGTCGATCACGACCTGCCCGGCCTCGGGAAAAAGCTCCGGCAGGTTCTCTACGGTGAGGCTTTCGGGCGGCCCATATTGATTGCAGCGAATCGCGCGCATCGTGTCTCCATTCGGTCGGGGTTCACAGTCGCTTCGAGTGTAAAGCATCCGTACGACCGTACGTTTATCCCCGTTGGCGGAGCGCGCAGGTCGCGTTGCTGCAAGCCTCGTGCGCCTTATCGCGAGCCCGGCGTCTGCGCTTTGCGTGGTGCGCGCAACACCCCGGTCTGTCGTTCGCGCGCCTTCTTTCCTCGGTTACAATCGCCGCATGCGAATTCTACTCAGCAACGACGACGGTTATCTGGCGCCCGGCCTTGCCGCGCTTTACGAAGCGCTCAAGCCGCTCGCGGACGTCACCGTGATGGCACCCGAACAGAACTGCAGCGGCGCGTCCAATTCTCTGACGTTGTCGCGGCCGCTTTCGGTGCTGCGCTCGGCCAATGGTTTCTACTACGTGAACGGCACGCCTACCGACTCCGTGCACATCGCGCTGACGGGCATGTTCGACCACACGCCCGATCTCGTCGTGTCGGGTATCAACAACGGTCAGAACATGGGCGAAGACACGCTCTATTCGGGCACCGTCGCGGCCGCTACGGAAGGCATCATGTTCGGGGTGCCGGCCATCGCCTTCTCGCTGGTCGACAAGGACTGGGTGCATCTCGAAGACGCGGTGCGCGTCGCCGCAGAGATCGTCGCGCACTATCTTGCACATCCGCTGCCGGGGCATCCGCTTCTGAACGTCAATATTCCGAACCTGCCGTACGAGCAATTGCGCAGCTGGCATATCACGCGCCTTGGCAAGCGGCACCCGTCCCAGCCGGTGATCCGCCAGACTAATCCGCGCGGCGAGCCGATCTACTGGATCGGACCGTCGGGCAGCGCCCGCGATGCTAGCGAAGGGACCGATTTCCACGCAGTCGCCAACGGTCATGTGTCGATCACGCCGCTGCAACTGGATCTGACCCACACGCAGATGTTGCCGGCGGCGCGCGACTGGGCGCGCGCGGGTAGCGGCGCTTCATGACGAGCGAGCGCGCGAAGCGCTTCCCGCTCGGTCTCGAAGATCTAGTGCGCGAGCCGCGCCGGCCGGAAGGCCGTCCGGGCGAGGTACGCGCCGCAGCACTTGCCGCGAGCGCGGCGCTTAATGCGCGTCAGCAGCCCGCCAGGAATCTGCAGCCCGGTGTAGCGGGCAAACCGCAGTCGAAGCAAGGTCGAGTGCAGGCGCCGGTCCCGGCAAAGTCGCCGGTCGGTGCGCAGGCGAGGCCACAAGTCATGACGCCGCCTAAGCCGCTTGCCGCGCCCGCGCCTGCAGCGAAAACGCCGGCGAGGCCCGTCGTGCAAAGTGCGACCGTGCGGCCGTCGTCATCGGGCAGAAGCGCTGCGCCGGCACCGGCGCCCACGCGAGCGCCAGCCAAACCCACTGCGCAATTGGCGTCGTCGGCAAAATCCGCAAGCCGGCCGGCAGAGCGCAGCGCTGCGCCGAACGTCGCTTTGAACGGGGCCATGGCGTTGACCTCGGAACGGGTTCGCGAACGCATGGTCGAACGCCTGCGTGCGAACGGCGTTACCGATCAGCGCGTGTTGAACGCGATGTCGGTCGTGCCGCGCCACATGTTCGTCGACCCGGGTCTCGCGGTTCAGGCCTACGAAGATGCGGCGCTGCCGATCGGGCATCACCAGACTATCTCGAAGCCGTCGGTGGTCGCGCGAATGATCGAACTCGCGGCGGCGGGCCGCACGCTGACCAACGTGCTCGAAATCGGCACGGGTTGCGGTTATCAGGCGGCGGTGCTGAGCCAGGTCGCGCGCGAGGTGTATTCGATCGAACGGATCAAGCCGTTGTCCGAGCGCGCGAAGACAAACTTGCGTCCGCTGCGAATTCCGAACATCCGGCTGCACTATGGCGACGGGCGTTTGGGTCTGCCGTCGGCGGCGCCGTTCGACGCCATTCTGATCGCCGCCGCGGGCCTCGACGTACCGCAAGCATTACTTGAACAACTCGCGATCGGCGGCCGTCTGATCGCGCCGGTCGGCTCGCAGGAAGGTCAGAGCCAGGTACTGACGCTCGTCGAGCGTCTCGGACCGGCGCAGTGGCGCGAGTCGCGGCTTGATCGCGTTTTCTTTGTACCCTTAAAATCCGGAGTGATTTGACACCGATGAGTATGTTGCGCGCGATGCAAAGAACCAGTCTGAATATCCCTATGTCCGTAACCCAGCGCAGCGTGTGCGTGCTCGCCTTGTCCCTGTTGATGACAGCCTGTGCATCCCGGCTCGATCAGGCGCCGGTCGTCGACCGCTCCGGCGGCAATGTGCTCAGCACGCAGGCTGCGCAGCAGCCGCCGGTGCCGCTCGGGCCGCCGCCGCCGGGCTACTACCGCGTGAAGCCTGGCGACACGCTGTATCGGATCGCACTCGAGAACGGCCAGAACTACCGTGACATTTCCGCGTGGAACAATCTCACGAACCCGAATCAGATCGAGGTGGATCAACTGCTGCGCGTCGTGCCGCCGGGCGCGAATACCGCCGCGTTGACGCCGGGCGTGACGACCGCGCCCATCGGCAGCACCGGCGCAGTGCAGGGCGCGCCGCTGAACGGCACGTCGCCGTCCGCAGGTGGTGCGGCCGGCGTCGCCGCGCCGCCGATCTACGGTACGACTGCGAACAACGCTGCGCTGACGCCGCCGTCCAGTACAGGTGCGGCAGGTGCGGCGAGCGATTCGAGCGCCGGCGCATCCGGCAACGTGAACTTCGCGTGGCCGGTGCGTGGCCCGTTGCTCGGTACATTTAACGATTCGACAAACAAAGGTGTCAACATTGGCGGCGCGGCGGGCGATGCAGTAAAGGCCTCCGCCGACGGCCGCGTGGTTTATGCCGGAAATGGGCTGCGTGGTTACGGCAATCTCATTATCATCAAGCATGATGCAACTTATCTCACCGCATATGCACACAACCGCTCTTTGATGGTAAAAGAGGGGGACGCGGTAACGAAAGGGCAGAAAATCGCCGAGATGGGTAACAGCGATTCAGACCGCGTCATGTTGCATTTCGAAGTTCGCCGACAGGGTAAACCTGTCGACCCACTGAAGTATTTGCCGCCGCAATAAGCGATACGACCATGCCGAAATCGAAGCGCCGCCTGCCGCAAGCCGAATCTGAAACGATCAGCGATGCCACGTCCGCTTCGGTGGACGAAAGCGGCGCTTCCGAAGCGGAAGAAGAGACTGTTGAAGAACGCGAACTCGACGAGCGTCAAAGCGCGGAAGAAGGCGGCGACGCGCGCGAAGGCGCGGCCGAGGTCGTGCCCGACGCCGACGACTTCCGCGCGCTGCTGCAGGCCGAGCTAACGGCCGACACGATCCAGCATTATCTGAACCGCATCAGCGTTAAGCCGCTCCTCACCGTCGAAGAGGAGCAGAAGTACTCCCGTCTTGCGAAGGCGGGCGAGTTCGAAGCACGGCAGGTAATGATCGAGCGCAATCTGCGGCTTGTCGTCAGCATCGCTAAGGGTTATCTGAACCGCGGCGTGCCGCTGCTCGATCTGATCGAAGAGGGCAACCTCGGCCTGATGCATGCGATCGAAAAATTCGATCCCACGCGCGGCTTCCGGTTTTCTACTTACGCGACGTGGTGGATCCGACAGAGCATCGAGCGCGCGATCATGAACCAGGCGCGCACCGTGCGCTTGCCGGTGCACGTGATTCGCGAGCTCAATCAGGTGCTGCGTGCAAAGCGCCATCTGGAAAAAAATTCGATGAATTCGGGCGAAGCAGCCGAGCGCCGCGACGCCAGCATCGACGACATTGCATATCTGACTGGTAAGACCACTGACGAAGTCACTGACATTCTCGCGCTGAACGAGCACACGGCGTCGCTAGACGCACCGCTCGATCTCGATCCCGCCAGCAGCCTGCTCGATCTGTTGTCCGATGACCAGAGCCAGTCGCCGGACGCGGAAGTCCAGCATCGCGAACTGGAAACGCTCACGCGCGCGTGGCTTGCACGCTTGTCGGACAAGCACCGTCATGTGATCGAACGCCGGTTCGGCCTGAACCACATCGAGCCCGCCACGCTCGAAGAACTCGCCGACGAAATGGGCCTCACGCGCGAGCGTGTGCGCCAGATTCAGCAAGAAGCGCTCGTGCGCTTGAAGCGCTTTTTCGCCTCCAACGGCGTTCGGAAAGACGCCGTTCTCTAACCAGATGACACCGATTCTTGTTTTCGACATCGAGACAATTCCCGATGTCGCCGGCATCCGCCGCCTCGAAGATTTGCCCGCCACAATGAGCGACGCCGAAGTCGCCGAGCATGCGTTCGCTGCCCGCCGCGACAAGACGGGCAGCGATTTTCTGCCGCATCATCTGCAACGGATCGCCGCAATTTCCTGCGTGTTCCGCGACAACAACGGTTTTCGCGTGCGCTCGCTCGGCACGCTGGAAGACAGCGAAGCGGCGCTCGTGCAGTCGTTTTATCGCGTGATCGAGAAGTACACGCCGCAGCTCGTGTCGTGGAACGGCGGGGGCTTCGACTTGCCGGTGTTGAACTATCGCGCGCTCGTCAACGGGATACCCGCCTACCGGTTCTGGGATCTCGGCGAGGACGACCGCGAGTTCAAGTGGAACAACTACATCAGCCGTTATCATGCGCGCCACACCGATCTGATGGACGTGCTCGCGATGTACCAGGCGCGCGCCAACGCGCCGCTCGACGCGCTGGCGAAAATGTGCGGCTTTCCCGGCAAGATGGGTATGGACGGCAGCCAGGTGTGGCATGCGTATCAGGAAGGGCGGATTGAGGAAATCCGTAATTACTGCGAGACCGACGTCGTCAATACGTATCTGCTCTATTGCCGCTTTCAGCTCATTCGAGGCGCATTTTCCGCCGCGGAATACGCCGACGAGATCAATCTGGTCAAGAACGCACTGGCGCTCGAAACGGCGCCACAATGGGCGGAGTATCTTGCAGCGTTCGATCAGTAGCGCTGCAGGCGGTGCCGGCGATGCGCGTGGGGTGAGGGCGTCGCCCGGCGCTTCGTCTACAATCTCGCCTTTCCCCAAAGTTTGCCAGGAAGTAGCAGGTGTCCCGAACTGCCCCCCACCGTCGCTCGCCGAAGCGCCCGTCGAAATATCATAAGACGCCCGCTCCGGCGCCAGCGCTCGTCATTACCGGCAATGAACCGGTCATTGAAATCGTTTCGCTCGATATGGAAGCCCGCGGCGTTGGCCGCATTGAGAGCGAGGACGGCACGCCCGGCAAGGTGGTCTTCGTCGAAGGCGCGCTGCCCGGTGAGCGCGTGAGCTACTCGACACATCGCAGCAAGCCTAAATTCGAGCAGGCCGAAGTCGTCCAGGTATTCCGCGAAAGCGTGATGCGGACCAAGCCGAAGTGTGTGTACTTCGACATTTGCGGCGGCTGCTCGATGCAGCATCTGGATATTCGCGCGCAAGTCGCGGTCAAGCAGCGCGTGCTCGAGGACAACCTTCAGCATCTGGCGAAGCTGCGTCCCGAAACGGTGTTCAGGCCGATTCACGGACCGGCTTGGGGCTACCGCTACCGCGCGCGTCTCGCGGTGCGTTTTCTGCCGGAAAAAGGCGGCATGCGCATCGGCTTTCACGAGAAGAAGAGCAGCTACATCGCGGATATGAAAACGTGCGAGGTTCTGCCGCCGCATGTATCGGCCATGCTGATGCCGCTGCGCTTCATGGTGCGCAAGCTGTCCATTTACGATCGCATGCCGCAGCTCGAACTGGCGGTCGGGTCGTCGGTGACGGCGCTCGTCGTGCGCAACCTGGAGCCGTTGACTTCTGCCGACGAGCAGGTGCTGCGCGAATTCGCCGACGAGCACAAGGTCCAGTTCTGGATTCAGCCGGGCGGGCCCGACACCGTCACGCCTCTCTATCCGCTCGATGTGCAGCTCGACTACGCGCTGCCGGAATACGACATCCGGATGCCGTTCAAGCCGACTGACTTCACGCAGGTCAATCACGCGATCAACCGCGTGCTCGTGAGCCGCGCGCTACGCCTGCTGGCGCCGGCGCGCACCGACCGCGTGCTCGACCTGTTCTGCGGGATCGGCAACTTCACGCTGCCACTCGCGCGTGTCGCGAAGGAAGTAGTGGGTATCGAAGGCAGCGAAGTGCTGACCTCGCGCGCGCTCGCCAACGCGGAGCTGAACGGCGTGGCGGCGCACACGTCGTTCGCGTGCCGCAATCTTTTCGAAGTTACCGCCGACGACATTCGTGCGCTCGGCCACTTCGACAAGTTCCTGATCGACCCGCCGCGCGAAGGTGCGCTCGCGGTCGCGAAAGCTTTGGCGGAGATTGCTCAGAGCGGCGAAGGGCCGCTGCCGCAGCGTATTGTCTACGTGTCCTGCAACCCGTCGACGCTTGCGCGCGACTCCGGTCTGCTCGTGCATGAGGCGGGCTACCGGCTGGTGGGTGCGGGCGTCGTCAACATGTTCCCGCACACGTCGCATGTGGAGTCGATTGCGTTGTTCGAGCGCGATTGACGAAGCGCGAACGCATGAACGCATCAGCGAACGCATAGACCGACGCTTGGACCCACCGCACAAAGCAAAACGCCACGACCTGGGTCGTGGCGTTTTTCACTTGCAGCCGATGTTTCAGCGTGCCGCGCGGCTTAGAACTGCCACCACGACTTTTCCTTACCCGGCCTTGCATGGCCCGTGATGTACGGGCTGTCGGGGAAGGTGCCGGCCAGGACGCGCTTCGTGTCGTCGGCCAGTTGCGGCTGGTTCAGCTTCTCGTACGACAGCATCATGATGTGCAGTGCGTCTTCGATAGCCGGTGCGTTCTTGTATTCCTTCAACGCGAGTTGCGCGCGGTTGATCGCAGCCACATAGGCGCCGCGACGGTAGTAGTAGTCTGCCGCGTGGACTTCGTGAGACGCGAGCGCGTTCACGATGTAGCGCATGCGCTGTGCGGCGTCGGGCGCGTATTTGCTGTTCGGATAACGGTCGACAACGACCTTGAACGCGTCGTACGACTCACGCAGCGACTTCGGATCGCGCTCGCTCATGTCCTGACCGGAGAAACGGCCGAAGAGACCGAGGTCGTCGTTGAAGTGGATCATGCCCTTCAGGTAGTACGCATACGCGATGTCCGGGTGATCGGGGTGCAGCTGGATGAAGCGGTCGATAGCCTGGTCGGCGGCCGCGGCTTCATTGTCTTTCCAGTTGCAATACGCGACGTTGATCTGCGCCTGCTGTGCGAAGTGGCCGAACGGGTCGCGGCCTTCGAGCATTTCGAAGTATTTCGCGCACTTGCCGAAATCGCCGCCGCTCAAGGCGTCGTTCGCCTCCGTATATAATTTGTTGTTGTTCCACGTTGCCGTTTCGTCGGTCTTCTCCGGCAGGCCGTGGCAAGCCGCAACAACCGCGACGGCTGCGGCACACGCAATGTATCCGGCCACTTTCCGGGCCGCGTTCTTCATGGCCTTCAAATTGATCGCCGCTTTAGTGATGGTGTTCAAGGCTCGCATTTTCCAGTCTAGCTTTACGTCCAGGTGACCCAGACTCAATGACCCGCTCAAATACTCCAGGCGCTGCAACCGGTGCCGGGAATAGCAACGAAGATTATAACGTAAGCGCCGACCCCTCCGACGCGTTGGGCGCCGATTCGCTCGACGACGATCTCGGCGTCGACGCGCTCGGCGAGGCCCGTGCGGCGAGCACGATACCCACCGTGGCGAACCGTGTCACCGACGAAACCCCGCGCCATGTCGTGGTGCCGGACGAACTGGCGGGCGAGCGCCTCGACAAGGTGCTCGCGCGCGTGTTCCCCGAGTTTTCGCGCAACCGCCTTCAAAGCTGGATCGAGGCGGAGCGCGTGCGCATCGACGGCAAGCCCGCGAAAATCCGCCAGCCGGTTCCGCTCGGCGCGACGATCGAACTCGTGCCGGATCTGCTGCCCGAACAGCTCGCGTTCACGCCCGAACCGGTGCCGCTGGAAATCGTCTACGAAGACGACACGCTCGTGGTCATCAACAAACCGGCCGGCATGGTCGTGCATCCCGCGGCCGGCAACTGGAGCGGCACGATGCTGAACGGTCTGCTGTACCGTTACGGAGACGCGGCGGCGGGCTTGCCGCGCGCGGGCATCGTGCATCGGCTGGACAAGGAAACGTCAGGGCTGATGGTGGTTGCGCGCACGCTCGAAGCGCAGACCGACCTCGTGCGCCAGTTGCAGGCGCGCACGGTGAAGCGCCGCTATCTCGCGCTCGTGTGGGGCAACATGCCCGAAGAAGGCACGATCGACGCGCCGATCGGCCGCGATCCGCGCGAGCGTACCCGCATGGCAGTGGTTACGGGCGCATCGGGCAAACCGGCGCGCACGCATTTCCGGCGCGTCGATACGGCGATCTGGCAGCGTCAGCCGGTCACCGCGATCCATTGCGATCTGGAAACCGGCCGTACGCATCAGATCCGCGTGCACTGCGCGCACATCGGCCACCCGCTGCTCGGCGATCCTGTCTACGGCCGCGCCCGCGGCAAGCGTTCTGTTACGCCGCTGCCGGGCGAGTTCGCGCGTCAGGCGCTGCATGCATGGCGCCTTGGTCTGATTCATCCGAAAACCGGCCGCACGATGCAATGGCGCGCCGACGTGCCCGAGGACATCGCGGCGCTGTCGGCGGCGCTCGGTCTCGGCCGCGACGATGCGGGCGATTTCGACGAGACGTACTATGAGGAAGACGGCTACGAAGCGTCGCTTGGCGAGGAGATGGACGACCTCGATGAGCACGATGAAGACGACGCAGCCGCGGACCATTCAGAGCAAGACGAGGACGATCGCGCATGACGAGCCTGCCGCAACTGAGCTTTGCCGATGTCGTGCAACCCGCCTGGAACGTGGCGCCGCGCGTGCGTGCGCTCGTCACCACGCGCGACGGCGGCGTGAGCGAGCCGCCGTTCGGGCGTTGGCGCGACGGCGCGGACCAGCCCGGCGGCCTCAATCTCGGGATGAAATCCGGTGACGATCCGGCGGCCGTCGCCGCCAATCGCGCGCGGCTCCTGGAACTAGCTGGCTTGAATGAGGCAGCGTGGCTCGATCAGGTTCACGGAGCGCGCATCGTGCGTGCAGAAGACGCGCTTAGCGAAGCGCGCGCGAGCGGTGCGCCGGCGCAGGCTGACGCGAGCGTTACCGATCGTGCGGGCATCGCGTGCGTCGTGATGATCGCCGACTGCATGCCGGTGCTGTTGTGCGACGAAGCGGGGCGCGCAGTCGGCGCGGCGCATGCGGGATGGCGCGGACTCGCGGCAGGCATCGTGGAGCAAACGGCGCAGCGCGTCGCGGACCTCGCCGGCGTGCAAGCGGGCAAGTTGCACGCGTACCTCGGACCGTGCATTGGACCGGAGTCGTTCGAAGTAGGTGCGGACGTGCGTGACGCCTTCATGAACGGCACGGACAAAAGCGGGCGCGAGGCCACGTCGAGTGCTTTCGTCGAACATCCTCGAAACGCCGGCAAATACCTTGCGGACCTTCCTGCGCTGGCGCGCTTGCGTTTGCAGCGGCTCGGCGTGACGCGCATTGCCGGCGGCGATCTGTGCACGGTCACGCAACGTGAACGGTTCTATTCGTATCGTCGCGATCGGGAGACCGGCCGGATGGCCGCCTTGATCTGGCTCGACGATCAGGCACAAACACTCGGTGACTGACGTTCAGCGACTGACCCGCTGTGTGATCCCGGGCCTAACGATATGACGACTAACGTGCGGCCTCGGCACACGGCAACCGTTCGCACGCGTCGCACGCCGCGCTATCCATGAGCATACGTTTGACCGTTTCCCATAGTGGGAACTACGCTTTTTGCTGCGCTGCCGGAACCTGATCGAGTCGATAAACCAGCCGCGATTCAGCGCTGTGCTGCGCTTAATAAATGTGATTAAAGCGCCGTAGAACGCGAGCTTTTTTGCAGATCAGCCATGCGTTTGACATATGGCCGAAAATCACGTCAGGCGATACAGGGAAAACGATAATTAAAAAACTATCGCACTGCGGCAAAATCGGGAACAAGCATTGACATGCCTTGCGATGGGGAGCAAGAATGTTTCTCACAGCTCCTCGTACATGGGACAGGGCGTGACGAGGGCGCGAGCGATCGCCCACGTGCGCATGAACCTGCCTCTCAACCGTCCGCAAGGACTTACCGGTCAAAAGCAGGTATGGCAGCTTCTCATTCCTCAGCTTCCCCCAGCACCGACTCCTCGAAGGAGCAAACGCAGCAGGCCGACACGAGCGGAGCTACACCGGCCGCGGGCATGCAGCAATTTTTCGACGCCTGGTTAAATGCGTGGCGCGCGCTCGGCGCGGCGCCCGGTGGCAACGTCACGCCGTTCGCCATGCCGCAGGTTCCTCCAGCGCAAGGCGCGACACCCTGGAGCTTGCCGCAAATGCCGTCGTTTTCAGGAGCATTTCCTGGAACATTCCCAGCGTCGTTTCCAGGACTCGGGTCTTTCCCCGGCTTCCCAGGCATGCCTGACTTCAGCAAGCTGGCAGCGGGTGCGATGCCAGCCATGCCGTCGCTGGCAGGCTTAAATATGCCAGCCGCGGCGATTCCCCCCGAGCGTCTGCAGAAATTGCAAGCCGACTACACGCGCGAAGCAATGGTCCTGCTTCAGCAGGCGAGCGGCAACGGCGCGGCACCGAAGGCGCCCGAACTCAAGGACCGCCGCTTCAGTTCGGACGCATGGAGTTCCACGCCGGCCTTCGCATTCACCGCTGCCTGGTATCTGCTGAACGCGCGCTATCTGCAGGAAATGGTCGACGCGCTGGAAGCCGAACCGAAAGTGCGCGAGCGCATCCGCTTCGCAGTTCAGCAATGGACGGCCGCCGCATCGCCGAGCAACTTCCTCGCGTTGAATCCCGAGGCGCAAAAAACCTTGCTGGAAAGCCATGGCGAGAGCTTGCGTCAAGGCGTGATGAATCTGCTTACGGACATGCAGCGCGGCAAGATTTCGCAAACAGACGAATCGCGCTTCGTGGTCGGCGAAAATCTCGCGACCACCGAAGGCTCGGTCGTTTTCGAAAACGAGCTGATGCAGCTGATTCAGTACAAGCCGCGCACGGCGACCGTACGCGAGCGTCCGTTGCTGATCGTGCCGCCTTGCATCAACAAGTACTACATTCTCGATCTTCAGCCGGAAAACTCGCTGGTCGCGCACGTGCTCGATTCGGGACATCAGGTGTTTCTGATTTCCTGGCGTAACGCGGATGCGTCGATCGCCCATAAAACGTGGGACGACTACGTCGGTGAAGGCGTTCTCACGGCTCTGGAAACGGTGAGCCGGATCAGCGGGCGCGAGCAGATCAACACGCTCGGCTTCTGCGTGGGCGGCACGCTGCTCGCCACGGCGCTCGCGGTGGCCGCGGCGCGCGGCGAACATCCGGCTGCGTCGATGACGCTGCTCACCGCGATGCTCGACTTCTCCGATACGGGCGTTCTCGATATCTTCGTCGACGAAGCGCATGTGCAGATGCGCGAGCAGACCATCGGCGGCAAGAACGGTACGCCGCCGGGACTGATGCGCGGGGTCGAATTCGCCAACGCGTTTTCGTTCCTGCGGCCGAACGACCTCGTGTGGAACTACGTGGTCGACAATTATCTGAAGGGACGCACGCCGGTGCCGTTCGACCTGCTGTACTGGAACAGCGACTCGACAAGCCTGCCGGGCCCCATGTATGTCTGGTATCTGCGCAATACGTACCTCGAAAACCGTCTGCGCGAGCCAGGCGCGCTGACTACTTGCGGCGAGCCGGTGGACCTGTCGAAGGTCGACGTGCCCACCTTCATCTACGGTTCGCGCGAAGACCATATCGTGCCGTGGCAAACGGCTTATGCGTCGGTGCCGCTCCTCACCGGTCCGTTGAAGTTCGTACTCGGCGCGTCGGGTCATATCGCCGGCGTGATCAATCCGCCCGCGAAAAAGAAACGCAGTTACTGGACGCTCGACGGTGAAACCGCGGAATTGCCGGAAACGCCTGACGAATGGCTCGGCGCGGCGAAGGAAGTACCCGGCAGCTGGTGGCCCGAGTGGACCACATGGCTCGATCAGTACGGCGGCAAGAAGGTGAAGCCGCGCGCGGCGGCGGGATCGCAGGAGTTCCCGGTAATCGAGCCGGCACCGGGGCGGTACGTGCGGCAGCGCGAGTGAGGCGCTGCGGCGTGTGGTTCGACCGGACGCAGGCAACGGGACGAGTGAGCGTTTTTGACGAGCAACAAGATTTTTAACGTGACGGGCTGCGGCGTAATCAGCCGATGTGCCCGGAGGATATCGAAATGACTGATGTTGTGATCGTATCGGCCGCCCGTACGGCAGTAGGCAAATTCGGTGGGTCGCTGGCGAAGATCGCGGCGCCCGAACTCGGCGCGACGGTGATCCGCGCGGTGCTGGAACGCGCGGGCATGAAGCCCGAGCAGGTGAGTGAAGTGATCCTGGGTCAGGTGCTGACGGCGGGCTCGGGGCAGAATCCGGCGCGCCAGTCGCTGATCAAGGCCGGTCTGCCTGCGGCAGTGCCGGGCATGACGATCAACAAGGTCTGCGGTTCGGGCCTGAAAGCGGTCATGCTAGCCGCCAACGCGATCATTGCGGGCGACGCGGACATCGTGATCGCCGGCGGTCAGGAAAACATGAGCGCCGCACCGCACGTGCTGCCTGGCTCGCGCGACGGTTTCCGTATGGGCGACGCAAAGCTGATCGACTCGATGATCGTCGACGGCCTGTGGGACGTGTACAACCAGTACCACATGGGCGTAACGGCTGAAAACGTCGCGAAGGAATTCGACATCACGCGCGAACAGCAGGACGCGTTTGCGGCGTTGTCGCAGAACAAGGCCGAAGCCGCGCAGAAGTCGGGCCGTTTCAACGACGAAATCGTGCCGGTCGAAATCCCGCAGCGCAAGGGCGACCCGGTGCGTTTCGCCACCGACGAGTTCGTGCGCCACGGTGTGACGGCTGAATCGCTTGCAGGGCTCAAGCCGGCTTTCTCGAAAGAAGGCACGGTCACGGCGGCCAACGCGTCAGGTCTGAACGACGGCGCGGCGGCGGTGCTCGTGATGTCCGCGAAGAAAGCGGAAGCGCTCGGCCTCACGCCGCTTGCGCGCATCAAGGCGTACGCAAACGCGGGTGTCGATCCGAAGGTCATGGGCATGGGCCCGGTACCGGCTTCGCGCCGCTGCCTCGAGCGGGCAGGCTGGAGCGTGAACGATCTCGACCTGATGGAAATCAACGAAGCGTTCGCCGCTCAGGCGCTCGCGGTACATAAGCAGATGGGCTGGGACACGTCGAAGATCAACGTGAACGGCGGGGCGATTGCGATCGGCCACCCGATCGGTGCGTCCGGCTGCCGGATTCTCGTCACGCTGCTGTATGAAATGCAGAAGCGCGATGCGAAGAAGGGTCTCGCTTCGCTGTGTATCGGCGGCGGCATGGGCGTCGCACTGGCGCTCGAGCGGGTTTGAACGAGCGCGCGCCCCGCCTGCGCGCGAGGCGCCAGGAGGTGCCGGATCAGGTGTTCAGGCGCGCCGCACGCGGCGCGCGAGCGCAGTAGCGGCCTCACAGCCGTTCGCGAGAGGGCGGCGCGATCAAGCATCAGGCGAGGGCAGAGGTAGCCGGTCGGAACAGCCGGTCGGCGCCTCGAAAACGATAATGGAGTCAAGGTCATGACACAGCGAATTGCGTATGTAACGGGCGGCATGGGCGGCATCGGCACGAGCATCTGCCAGCGGCTGCACAAGGAAGGCTACAAGGTCATCGCGGGCTGCGGTCCGAATTCGCCGCGCCGCGTGAAGTGGCTCGAAGAGCAGAAGGCGCTGGGCTTCGATTTCGTCGCGTCCGAAGGGAACGTCGGCGATTGGGAGTCGACCAAAGCCGCGTTCGACAAGGTCAAGGCCGAAGTCGGCGAGATCGACGTGCTGGTGAACAATGCGGGCATCACCCGCGACGTGGTGTTTCGCAAGATGACCCACGAAGACTGGACCGCGGTGATCGATACCAACCTGACGAGTCTCTTCAATGTCACCAAGCAGGTAATCGACGGTATGGTGGAGCGCGGCTGGGGCCGCATCATCAACATTTCGTCGGTGAATGGGCAGAAGGGGCAGTTCGGCCAGACCAACTACTCGACCGCGAAGGCCGGCATTCACGGCTTCACGATGTCGCTCGCGCAGGAAGTGGCCACCAAGGGCGTGACGGTCAACACCGTGTCGCCGGGCTACATCGGCACGGACATGGTCAAGTCGATCCGCCCCGACGTGCTGGAAAAGATCGTTGCGACGATTCCGGTGCGCCGCCTCGGACAGCCGGACGAAATCGGCTCGATCGTGGCGTGGCTCGCGTCGGAAGAATCGGGTTTTTCGACGGGCGCGGATTTTTCGCTGAACGGCGGTTTGCATATGGGCTGAGTTACAGGCGCGCCGCTCACAAGGCAGCGCGCTCTGGCTCGGATGGTTCCGGCGGCGTCCCGGTTGCGCAAATGCCCGATTGCGCAGCCGGCACGCCGTCCGCGCTCTACTTGCGCTCAAAGGCGTTACATGACTACTACTACAAAGAAAGCAGCCGAACGACTGATCAAGAAATATCCGAATCGTCGGCTGTACGATACCGAGACAAGCACGTACATCACGCTGACGGACGTCAAGCAACTCGTGCTGGACCAGGAGGATTTCAAGGTCATCGATGCCAAGAGCAACGAAGACCTGACGCGTGCGATCCTGCTGCAGATCATCCTCGAGGAGGAGAGCGGCGGCTTGCCGATGTTCTCGTCGTCGATGCTGTCGCAGATCATCCGTTTCTACGGCCACGCGATGCAGGGCATGATGGGCACTTATCTGGAAAAGAACATCCAGGCTTTCATCGACATTCAGGCAAAGCTCGCCGACCAGTCGAAGAACCTGTATGAAGGCAAGGCGATGAACCCCGAGGTGTGGTCGCAGTTCATGAACATGCAGGCGCCGATGATGCAAGGCATGATGACGAGCTACATCGAGCAGTCGAAGAACATGTTCGTGCAGATGCAGGAGCAGATGCAGAACCAGGCGAAGTCCATGTTCGCCACATTCCCGTTCACGCCGGGCGGCGCGGTCAACGTGCCGGGCGGCGCCAATACCGCGGCGCCCGCTAGCCCGCAGGCCAATCCCGAACCGGAAAAGAAGTAGCCGTCCGAGCCCGCCAGGCGCGGCGTCTAGCCGTGCAGCGCGTAGCGGCGCGGACTTGCGGCATGGCTGGTGCGGCGCGCGGCAGGCTGAGCGACGCGAGCGCGGTACAATAGCGGGTTGCGTGCGCGGGACGCTCGTTCTCAGGATCTGGGCGTTGTGAACGACCCGTTCTCCCGTCCTCGCCGCGCTGTCCCGATCGTCCCCATTGTCGCCACGTCACCGCTATACGCCGGATTCACCTATGCCGCAGACCATTTCCTCCACCTCGCCGACGCCTTCCAGTCCGAAGGTCGGCTTCGTCAGCCTCGGCTGCCCGAAAGCTCTCGTCGACTCCGAGCAGATCATCACGCAGCTGCGCGCCGAAGGCTATGAGATTTCGGGCACGTATGACGGTGCGGACCTCGTGGTCGTCAATACCTGCGGCTTCATCGACGAAGCGGTGCAGGAAAGCCTCGACGCGATCGGCGAAGCACTCAATGAAAACGGCAAGGTGATCGTCACCGGCTGCCTTGGCGCGAAGAAGAGCGCGAGCGGCTC
This sequence comes from Paraburkholderia sp. SIMBA_053, assembly GCF_046534895.1. Taxonomy (NCBI): domain Bacteria; kingdom Pseudomonadati; phylum Pseudomonadota; class Betaproteobacteria; order Burkholderiales; family Burkholderiaceae; genus Paraburkholderia; species Paraburkholderia sp. SIMBA_053. The sequence goes on from NZ_JAWRXU010000002.1 coordinate 714,798, forward strand.
GGGGCTCATCGAAGAAGTGCATCCGAAGGTGCTGGCCGTCACCGGTCCGCACGCGTTGGGCGAAGTGATGCAGCATGTGCACACGCATCTGCCGAAGCCGCACGATCCGTTCGTCGATCTCGTGCCGGCCGCTGGCGTGAAGCTCACGCCGCGTCACTACGCGTATCTGAAAATTTCCGAAGGCTGCAATCACCGCTGCACGTTCTGCATCATCCCTTCCATGCGCGGCGATCTCGTATCGCGCCCGGTCGCGGACGTCATGCTCGAAGCGGAAAATCTGTTCAAGTCCGGCGTGAAGGAACTGCTCGTTATTTCGCAGGACACGAGCGCTTACGGCGTCGACGTCAAATATCGCACGGGCTTCTGGAACGGCAAGCCGATCAAGACGCGCATGACCGACCTGGTCGGCGCGCTCGGCGAACTGGCCGCCCAATACGGTGCGTGGGTGCGCCTGCACTACGTGTATCCGTACCCGAGCGTGGACGAGGTCATCCCGATGATGGCGGCAGGTCCGTACAAGGGTCACGTTTTGCCGTATCTCGACGTGCCGTTCCAGCACGCGCATCCTGAAGTGTTGAAGCGCATGAAGCGCCCGGCCAACGCCGAGAAAGTAATGGAGCGCGTGAAGGCGTGGCGCGAAATGTGCCCGGATCTGACGATCCGCAGCACGTTTATCGCCGGCTTTCCGGGCGAGACCGAAGAACAGTTTCAGACGCTGCTCGACTTCATCCGCGAGGCCGAACTGGATCGTGTCGGCTGCTTCGCCTACTCGCCGGTTGAAGGCGCTACGGCGAACGAGCTCGACGGCGCGTTGCCCGATGAAGTGCGCGAGGAGCGCCGTGCGCGTTTCATGGAAGTGGCCGAAGAGGTGTCAGCGAAACGCATCGCCAGGAAGGTCGGCAAGACGCTGAAAGTGCTGGTCGACGAGATCAATGCCGACGGCGGTATTGGCCGCACCGCGGCAGATGCGCCGGAGATCGACGGCGTGGTCTATATCGCGCCTGCCGTGAAGGCGTCGAAGCGTTACAAGGTCGGCGATTTCGTGTCGGTGAAAATCACTGGCGCGGACGGCCACGACCTGTGGGGCGAGGTCTGAACGATGTCGGTGAACACGTCGGCTAAACCGGAAATCCTCGCGCTCGGCGAGGCGATGATCGAGTTCAACCAGTCGGCGAAAGACGAGCCGAACTATCTGCAGGGCTTCGGCGGCGACACGTCGAACTTCTGCGTCGCGGCGGCGCGGCAAGGCGCGCGTACCGGCTTCGTGTCCGCGGTCGGCGCCGATCATTTCGGACGCCTGCTGATCGATCTGTGGGAGCGCGAGCAAGTGGATACCGCGCTCGTACGCGTCGACCCGAATGCGTCCACTGGCGTTTATTTCGTCTCGCACGGCCCGGACGGCCACGCGTTCGACTATCTGCGCGCAGGTTCCGCTGCGAGCCGTTATGCGCCGCGCGACCTGCCGCTCGACGCAATCGCCGCTGCCAAAGTCATTCACCTGTCGGGTATCAGTCTCGCGATCAGCCTGAGCGCGTGCGACGCGGCGCTCGAAGCCATTACGCATGCGCGCGCCAATGGCGTGCAGGTAAGTTTCGACACGAATTTGCGCCTGAAGCTGTGGCCGTTGAACCGGGCCCGGGCGGTGATGCTCGAAGCCATTCGCCAGACCGACATCTGCCTGCCAAGCTGGGACGATGTCACCGAACTCACCGGTTTGACCGGTCGCGACGAGATCGTCGATTTCCTTCTGTCGCACGGCCCGCGCGTGGTTGCGCTGAAGCTGGGCAAGGAAGGTTCATACATCGCGACGCCCGACGAGCGGCGCGTCGTGCCGGGTCACGTTGTCAATGCGGTCGATGCAACCGGCGCGGGCGACTGCTTCGGCGGCGCGTTCATCGCACGGCTGGTAGAAGGCGACGATCCGTTTGAAGCGGCGCGTTATGCGAACGTCGCCGCGGCGCTATCCACGCAAGGCTACGGCGCTGTCGCGCCGATTCCTTCGCGGGCGGCGGTCGAACGGATTCTCGCGGGCTGAGCGTCGCGCGTTACGTGTCACATTACGCGCCAAACTACGCGTCACATTACGAGCCGCATCAAGCGTCGCAATATGCGCCGCAATACGGGACGAGCCAAAGCGAACCATCTTGAGAGACTAAACGAGGAGCGAGCAATGCAACGGGACGTAGTGGTGGTGAGCGGTGTGCGTACGGCAATCGGCGGTTTCGGCGGCAGTCTGAAAGACTTCCCGCCCACCGACCTCGGCGCGCGCGTCGTGCGCGAAGCCCTCGCGCGCGCAAACGTGTCCGGCGACGAAGTCGGCCACGTGGTATTCGGCAACGTCGTGCATACGGAACCGAAAGACATGTATCTGGCCCGCGTGGCCGCCATCAACGGTGGCGTCGCGCAGCACACGCCCGCGCTGACCGTGAACCGTCTGTGCGGCTCGGGCTTGCAGGCGATCGTGTCGGCCGCGCAAAGCGTGCTGCTCGGCGACGCGGACATCGCGATCGGCGGCGGCGCGGAGAACATGAGCCGCGCACCTTACTCGATGCCCGCTGCGCGCTTCGGTCAACGCATGGGTGACGCCCGCCTCGTCGACATGATGGTCGGCGCCCTGAACGATCCGTTCCAGTCCATTCACATGGGCGTGACCGCCGAGAACGTTGCTCGCAAATACGACATTTCGCGCGAAGCGCAGGACGCGCTCGCGCTCGAATCGCATCGCCGCGCAGCCAACGCGATCACGAGCGGTTACTTCAAGGAACAGATCCTGCCGATCACGATTCCGTCGAAGAAAGGCGACACTGTGTTCGATACCGACGAACACGCGCGCATGAACGCATCGGCGGAAGATTTTTCCAAGCTCAAGCCCGTGTTTGCGAAAGAAAACGGCACGGTCACGGCGGGCAACGCTTCGGGCATCAACGACGCGGCCGCTGCGGTCGTTCTGATGGAGCGCAGCGTTGCCGAGCAGCGCGGCATCAAGCCGTTGGCGCGGCTCGTTTCGTACGCGCATGCGGGCGTCGATCCCGCCTATATGGGCATCGGTCCCGTGCCCGCGAGCCGCAAGGCGCTCGAGCGTGCCGGGCTGACGGTTGCGGACCTCGACGTGATCGAGGCCAATGAAGCGTTCGCCGCGCAAGCCTGCGCGGTCAGCAAGGAACTGGGCTTCGATCCGACCAAGGTCAACCCGAATGGTTCGGGTATTTCGCTCGGTCATCCGATTGGCGCCACCGGCGCGTTGATCACCGTGAAGGCGTTGTACGAACTGCAACGCGTTGGCGGCCGCTACGCGCTCGTCACGATGTGCATCGGCGGCGGGCAGGGCATCGCCGCGATCTTCGAACGGATCTGAGTCGCCTGAAGCGCAGCAGGCAGTAGCCAAGGTAATTGAGGAAAGAACGGATGCAGGAATCGAAACCGGTTAAAGGCGCGATGCGTCGGCGCGGCTGGACCGCTATGAGCGTTGCCACATTGCTGTCCGTGAGCGTGGTGGTGTTGTCACCGGAAACGGCGCGAGCGCAAAGCGATGCGGTAAAGGAACTCGCCGCGCCCCCGCCGATCCAGTTGCCGCTCAAGCCGAGCCCTGAGTTCGCCAGATTTCCGCGCTATAGCGGCATGCTCGGCTCCCGCCAGATCGTGCTGCGCCTTGGTCCGAAGACGGACGATCCGTCCGGCGTTCATGGCGAGTATCAGTTCACGGACACCGGTGAAGTGATTCTGATCGCCGGCGACCGCGATGGCGACACGCTCGAAGTCGAGGAATCGAACGACGGCACGCACATTACCGGCAACTGGGTCGGCAAGTTCGCGGCGGACGGTTCCGTGGCGGGCGACCGGATGAACGTGGACGATTCGAACCCCCAGCCGTTCGATCTCAAGCCGCTGGCAGCCGGGCAAGCGGTGCCGGCAGCGGCCGCTGCTCCGAAAGACGGCAAAACCGCTGCGGGCGGCGCGGCTTCCGCGACTCGCTCCGATGCGGCGGCGCCCGCAGCCGCGGCTCCGCCGGCAGCGCCAACGGGTGCGGGCCGGCCGGTAGGCGGCGTCAGCAACCTGCAAACCGGCGAGTGATTCTGCGCCCGGCGCTCTTCGCGGGTTCGCGGCACCCACGCCCGGCGCGGCGAAATTCCGCCGACTCGTCTACTCTTGCGTGAGCGGCGCGGCGTTCGCCGCTTTTCGCATCGTCTTTCTTCATTGAACTCACCATGACCCAATCCAAACTCAAACGGTCTTTGCAGACTCGCATCGTGCATGCAGAGGACAAGCTCACGCCGGGCTTCGAGTCTTTCTCCATGCCGGTCACGCGCGCGTCGACCGTCGTTTTCCCGGACCTCGCGACCATGCGCGCGCTCGACTGGAAAAACGACGCCCAATGGCGCTATGGCCTGCACGCAACGCCCACGTCGCTCGCTCTGGCACAGCGCCTTGCCACGATCGAGGGCGGCAATCACGCGCTGTTGCAGCCTTCGGGACTGTCGTCTATTTCGAACGTGTACTTCGGGCTCGTCAAAGCGGGTGACGACGTGCTGATTCCCGACAACGTCTACTCGCCGAACCGCGATCACGGCGACTGGCTCGCACGCGACTTCGGCGTGACCGTTCGTTATTACGATCCGATGATCGGTGCGGGCATTGCCGAGCTGATCCAGCCGAACACGCGCCTCATCTGGCTGGAAGCACCCGGTTCCGTGACGATGGAAGTGGCCGACGTGCCTGCCATCACCGCGGCCGCCCGCGCCCGCAACGTGGTGACGGCAATCGACAACACCTGGTCCGCCGGGCTCGGTTTCCGTCCGTTCGATCACGGCGTCGACATCTCGGTGCAGGCGCTCACGAAGTATCAGTCGGGTGGCGGCGACGTGCTGATGGGCGCCACCATTACCGTCGATCGCGAACTGCATCTGAAGCTCAAGGCGGCGCGCATGCGCATGGGCATCGGCGTGTCGTCGGATGACTGCTCGTTGATCCTGCGCAGCTTGCCGACGATGCAGGTGCGTTTCCAGCAGCACGACCGCTCGGCGCTCGCGCTCGCACAGTGGCTGAAGACGCGGCCGGAGATCGCCGCGGTGTTGCATCCGGCGATTGAAGACTGTCCGGGGCACGAGTTCTTCAAGCGCGACTTCACGGGAGCTGGCGGACTATTTTCCGTCGTGTTCGACGGGCGGTATAGCGCCGCGCAGATCGACACTTTCTGCGAGTCGCTGGAGCTGTTTGCCATCGGCTGGAGTTGGGGCGGCGCGCATAGCCTCGTGATGCCGTACGACATTGCGTCGATGCGCACCGAAGGCGAGTGGCCGCATCGCGGCACGCTGGTGCGGTTCTACATCGGCCTCGAGGAAGAAGCCGATTTGCGCGCGGATATCGAGCAGTGTCTCGCGGCACTCGCGTGAACTGACGCTGCGTCGGCGCAGTGAGATGAGCCCATCGCGACGCATTCGCGGTGGGTTTTTTTATTGTGCTGCGCTCAGCGAGTCGCAGCCATCGGGCACAACGAAGAGGCAACGAAGACGCAACGAAGGCGCAACCACGCCCGCGTCGCAGCAGACTTCAAAACAACCGCAACAACCCGTCCAGTCCTACATAGTTGAACGCCACGCTGGCGGCTTCACGTACGACCGGCTTCGCGCGGAACGCAACAGAAAGTCCCGCTTCGGCCATCATCTTGAGATCGTTGGAGCCATCGCCCATTGCGATTGCGCGCGACGGCTCGATGCCGAGCTGCGCGCACGTCTCGCGCAGCGTGCGCGCCTTCACATCGGCATTGACGATCTCGCCGATCACTTTGCCCGTCAGCTTGCCGTCCACGATGTCGAGCGTATTGGCGCGCGTGAAGTCGAGGCCGAGCCGTGCCTTCAGCTTCTCGGTGAAGAAATTGAATCCGCCGGAAACGAGGAGCGTTTTCAGTCCGGCTTCTTTTGCGCCTGCCAGCATCTGCTCGGCGCCGGGCGAAAGCTGCAGGCGTTCTTCATAAACGCGTTCGAGCGCGCTTGCGTCGAGTCCCTTGAGAAGCGCGACGCGGCGCGTCAGGCTTTCGTTGAAGTCTTTGATCTCGCCGCGCATCGAGGCCTCGGTGATCGCGGCGACTTCCGCTTTCAGACCGCAGAAGTCCGCGATTTCGTCGATACATTCGATCGTGATCAGCGTCGAATCCATGTCCATCGCGACGAGGCCGAAGTCGCGCAACTGACGGCCCGCTTCGACAAACGCGTAATCTAGCCGATGCGTGCCGCAATACACGTCCAGGTCCGGACGCTGCGCAATATCGGCGTCGGAGATGCGGATAGCGTTTGCGTCGACGACGGTGGCGTGCGAGCCGCGCGAGAGCGCAACGAGCGTTTTGTGATGATCGGTGGAAATCGGCGCGGGGCTTTGAATGACGAGGTTCATGAACGACGCATTGACGAGAAAAAGGCGAGCGCGGGGCTCGCAGGAAATCCGCTTATTGTAACGGCTCGACGGAATGCGCCGTCGTGGATGCCAAAACGCGGGTTAGCGGCAATGCAATCGCCGCGCGCCTCGTTCATACTGACGAGTCAAACGATGCGCCACGCTCACTGCATCCACGCCTTCGAGTCGACGCGAGAGCGCCTTCAACGAGAAAGGCTTTGAGGACCGCTCGCTCGCAAGGCACCGCCAGAACACATTAAAAGCGCGGAGCACGGTCATTGCAATGCAGGAGCAACAACGCACACTATACGGAGACAACGCATGCCCACGGCGACCGCCGGCGACACAGCCATCCTCGCGCGCGACTTCGACTTGCGCCATCTGAGCCCCGAGTTCTACGCGAATCCATATCCGGCCTACAGCGCATTACGCACGCATGAGCCAGTGAAGCGCATGCCGGATGGCTCGCTTTTCCTGACGCGCTTTCGCGACGTGCAGGCCGTATATCGCGACCCGAAGACCTTCAGTTCGGACAAGACCGTCGAATTCAAGCCCAAGTACGGCGACTCGCCGCTCTACACGCATCACACCACGAGCCTCGTGTTCAACGATCCGCCGCGCCATACGCGCGTGCGCAAGCTGATCGCCGGCGCGCTGACCGCGCGCGCGATAGCGGCAATGGAACCCGGTCTGGTGCGTCTCGTCGACGGGCTGCTCGATGCCGCGGCTGAACGCGGGCGCATCGATCTGATCGGCGAATTCGCTTCGGCGATTCCGGTGGAGATCATCGGCAACCTGCTCGACGTGCCGCATGCGGAACGCGAGCCGTTGCGCGACTGGTCGCTCGCTATTCTCGGCGCGCTCGAACCTTCGCTCACCAACGAGCAGTTCGAGCGGGGCAATCGCGCGGTGACCGAGTTCGTCGACTACCTGCGCGATCTGGTCGCGCGGCGCCGGCGCGAACCGGGCGATCCTCAACACGATGTCCTCACGCGCCTCATTCAAGGCGAGCGCGGCGAAAGCGGCGACGGCGAACAATTGTCGGAAGAAGAGTTGCTGCAGAACTGCATCTTCATTCTGAACGCCGGCCATGAAACGACCACGAACCTGATCGGCAACGGGCTTGTCACGCTGACTGAATGGCCCCATCAGCGTGCCGCGCTGCTGGAAGATCCGTCGTTGATCGAATCGGCCGTCGAAGAATGTTTGCGCTTCGAGAGCTCCAACCAGCTCGGCAACCGCATGGCGACCAGCGACACGGAGATCGGCGGCCTGCCGGTAGCTCGCGGCACGCCGATCACGCTGTGCATCGGCGCCGCCAATCGCGATCCGGAGCAGTTTGCGGAGCCCGACCGCTTCGATATCCGCCGCGCGCCCAACCGCCACCTCGCATTCGGCTTCGGCATCCATCAGTGCGCGGGTCTGTCGCTCGCGCGGCTCGAGGCGCGCATTGCCATTGGTCGTTTCGTCCAGCGGTTTCCTGCTTATCGACTGGACGGCGAGCCGACGCGCGGCGGGCGCGTGCGGTTTCGCGGTTTCGCTTCGGTACCGCTGCTTTGCCGATAGAGAGGTGAGGGCGGCAATGCACGGGACTCCGTAGTTTTTGCCGCCAACATGCAAGACTTACAGCGCAGTGTGTGCGCAGGCCAACGGCCTTGCGCCGCGCGTCGTTAAAAAACCGTGGCACGCTTGGTGCTTCTCCATGGGTCTTAGGCCCAGGGGAGCGCACGATGGCACATATGATCTGGAAAGGCGCGATCAGCTTCGGCCTTGTCCACGTACCGGTGCAGTTGTATCCGGCTACGAAGTCGGAGAAGGTCGGCTTCAACCTGCTCGACAAGCGCACGATCGATCCGGTCGGCTATAAGCAGATCAACAAGCGCACCGGCAAGGACGTGACGCGCGATAACATCGTGCGCGGCTTCGAATACGAGAAGGACAAGTACGTGGTGCTGACGGATGACGAGATTCGCGCCGCGAATCCCGAATCCACACAGACGGTGGATATCCTCGCTTTCGTCGACGCACCCGACATCTCGTTTCTCTACCTCGACACACCGTACTTTCTGACGCCCGACCGCAAAGGCGAAAAGGTCTATGCGTTGTTACGCGAGGCGATGAAATCGTCGGGCAAGGTCGGCGTGGCAAGTGTCGTCTTGCATAACAAGCAGCATCTTGCCGCACTGATTCCGGTCGGCCCGGTGCTCGCCCTGAACACGCTGCGCTGGGCAGAGGAAGTCCGCGACTTCGACGAATTCAAACTGCCGGCCGAAGGCACCAAGGCGGCAGGCGTCAGCGCGCGCGAACTCGACATGGCGCAGAAGCTGATCGACGACATGAGCGATACCTGGGACCCGTCGAAGTACCACGACACGTTCCGCGACGACATCATGGCGCTCGTCGACCGGAAGGTCCGCGAGGGCAAGACCGAGGAAATCACCGATATCGAAGCGCCGCGCGAGTCGCGTCAATCGGCCGACATTCTGGACTTGTCCGACCTGCTCAAGCGCAGCCTCGGGCGCGGTAAGAGCAAGCCTGCTTCGGGCACGCGCAAGCGCGCTGCCGCCGACGAGACTGCCGACGAAGACAGCGATTCGCAAGAGGACAGCGGCTCGACGGCATCGCGCAAAAAGCCACGCACGACGCGCTCCACGCGCGCGCCTCGATCGGGTGGAAGCGGCACTAGCAGCGGCAGTGGAGGCGGCCGGGCCACAGCCAAGTCGACTACGACCGCGCGCAAGCGCCGCGCGGCGGCATGATGGAGCGGCGGGCGCAACAGGGCAGAGATAGCGGTGCGAACCGCGGCATGAACCCGCTCGCGCGCCGATCCGACGGCTCGGTTCGCTCGGTTGGCTGCGTTGACTCGGTTCAGGCGCCGCACGCCATCGCCACCTCGACCCCGATGGAGTTCGCGCGATGAACGACCGACTCGACCTCTACAACCGCAAGCGCCGTTTCGACGAAACGCCCGAGCCCGCCGGCGACAAGGCGATCAAAAAGCGCGTCGGGCGCAATGCGGCGCGGCCAGGACCGGACGAAGGCCTGTCGTACGTGATTCAGGAGCACCACGCGCGGCGCCTGCATTACGACTTCCGTCTCGAATTGAACGGCGCACTGCTTTCGTGGGCGGTGCCGAAAGGGCCGAGTCTGGATCCGTCGGTCAAGCGTCTCGCCGTTCATGTCGAAGATCATCCGGTCGAGTACGGTTCGTTCGAAGGCGAAATTCCGCAGGGCAATTACGGCGCAGGCACGGTGATCGTCTGGGATCGCGGCACGTGGGAGCCGGTCGGCGGCGCGGCCGAGGCGGCGCGTGCTTATCGGGCCGGCAAGCTCAAGTTCCATCTGCACGGCGAAAAGCTGCACGGCGGCTGGACGCTCGTGCGCAGCCACATGCGCGGCAACGCCGACAAGGAGCAATGGCTGCTCATCAAGGAACGCGACGACGAGGCGCGTCCCGAGAGCGAATACGATGTTCTCGCAGAACAGCCGGGCAGTGTGCTTGGCGCCGCGCCGGCCTCCAATGGCAAAGGCGGCAAGCAGACGAGCAAGCCAAAAGACAAGCAGGTTGCTGCGAAGCGAACGGCAGCGGCCCCCGTCCGCGGCGATCCGAAGCGTCCGGACATCGTGGCGACGCGCAGCAGCGAGTCGCTGCGCGAACTCGCTGCTGCGCCGGCAATAGAAGGTGCGGTGGCAGCGAAACTGCCCGCGACGCTCAAGCCACAGTTGGCGACGCTCGTCGACGCTACGCCGCCCGGGGACGACTGGTCGTACGAAATCAAGTTCGACGGGTATCGCGTGCTCGCTCGCATCGACGCGAGCGGGAAGGGCCGCGACGTGCAGGTGTTCACACGCGCGGGCAACGACTGGACCGCCAAGTTCGGCAAGCAGGTGAAGGCGTTCGAACGACTCGGGGTGGAAAGCGCGTGGCTCGACGGTGAAGCCGTGGTGCTCGACGAGAACGGCGTGCCCAACTTTCAGGCGTTGCAAAACGCGTTCGATTCGAACCGGCCGCAAGACATCGTCGTCTATCTGTTCGACGTGCCGTTTCTGAACGGCTACGACTTGCGCGGCGTGCCGCTGCAGCAAAGACGCGCGATTCTGCGCGCGCTGCTCGAAACGGTCGACGACAGCGTGCTGCGCTTTTCAAACGACTTCGAGTTTAGCGCCGACGATCTGCTGAAAAGCGCGTGCGATATGGCGCTCGAAGGGATCATCGGTAAGCGGCGCGACAGCGGCTATAGCTCTGGCCGCTCGGCCAACTGGATCAAGCTCAAGTGCCGCCGACGCCAGGAGTTCGTGATCGGCGGCTATTCGGAACCGTCGGGCAGCCGCGCGGCGTTCGGCGCACTGCTTCTCGGCGTGTACGACAGCAAGGGCAAGTTGCAATATGCGGGGCGCGTCGGCACCGGTTTCGACGCCGCGTTGCTGCGCTCGGTGAAGAAAGAACTCGACGCACACGAGACGAAACGCATGCCGTTCGCGAGTCCGCCGCGCGAGCGCAGTCGCACGCCGGTGCATTGGGTCGAGCCCGTGCTCGTCGCCGAATGCAATTTCGCCGAATGGACGAGCGACGGTATCGTGCGCCAGGCGTCGTTCGTCAGTTTGCGCAGCGACAAGCCGGCGCGCCAGATCGTCAAGGAAGCACCACGCAAGGGGGACGACGTGCAACAACAAACGGATATCGAGGCCCAATCCGACACGATGCCAAAGAAACGTTCAGGACGGCGCGCGGCGGCTGAAGCGGATGACGACGTGCCGACTTCAGGCGCGAATAAAAAGCGCTCTGCCGGCAAAGCGGCGGCGGGAGAAGCAACGGACAACGACACGGAAGAGGGCGTAAAAGCCACCGCGAAGGCGTCGGCTAAAACGACCACTAAAATGACCGCTAAAACTGCTGGCGAAGCAACGACAATCACGCCGGCCGCAAAGACAGCGAGCAAAGCAGCTGCCAAAACCGCCACAATGAAAGACGAAGCCGCGGACACTAAACCCGCCGCATCGCGATCCAAAAAATCCGCGTCACCCGCCGAAGTCGCCGGCGTTCGCGTATCGCACCCGGACCGCGTGATCGACAAGAGCACCGGCGCGCGCAAGATCGACCTCGTGCAGTACTACGAATCGGTCGCGCGATGGATGTTGCCGCATCTGGCGGACCGGCCCGTGTCGCTCGTGCGCGCACCCGAAGACATTGGCGGTGAACTGTTTTTCCAGAAGCACAGCCAGAAGCTGTCGATCCCGAACATCACGCAGCACCCCGGGCTCGACCCCGGTCATCCTCCGCTCATCACCGTGGAGAGTGTGAAGGCGCTAGTCGGCGCCGCGCAAATGGGCACCATCGAATTTCACACGTGGAATGGCGTGGCATCGAACATTGAAAAGCCGGACCGCGTCGTGTTCGACCTGGATCCGGATCCGTCGCTGGGATGGGACCGGATGATCGAGGCGGCTCAACTGACGCGCTCGCTACTGGACGAACTCGGCCTCACGTCTTTTTGCAAGACGAGCGGCGGCAAGGGCTTCCATGTCGTGGTGCCGCTGTCGAAACACGCGGGTTGGGACGAGGTGAAAGAGTTTTCGCAGGCGGTCGCTCAGCACATGGCGAGCACGCTGCCCAAATATTTCAGCGCGAAAATGGGCGCGCAGAATCGCAAGCAGAAAATTTTCGTCGACTATTTGCGCAATAACCGCGGCTCGAGCACGGTCGCCGCGTTTTCCGCGCGGGCGCGGCCGGGGCTAGGCGTTTCGGTGCCGCTCGCCTGGGACGAGGTCGCGTCGACCACTGGCGGCGATCAGTGGAATATCGGGAACCTGCATGAGCGTCTTGCAAATCTGAAGAGCGACCCGTGGGCCGACTACTCGAAGACTCGCCAGCGCATCACCGCGGCAATGAGAAAACGCCTGAACGGAACGTAGCCGGCGCGTTCGCGTCGGCTGTAATAGTGAACACATAAGGAGCGGGCTATGAAGAGCACACCGCAATCGTCGGACGGCGGCAAGCAGGCCGATCCGCATGCCGAGAAGCATCCGGAGTCATTGGAAGACGCAGCCGCGCCGTTGCCGCATGAGAACGACCAGAGCGCCGGCTCGCAGCACGACGAAGAGCCACGGCGTGTCGGCAAGCAGGCGCATAGCGACGTCGAACGTGGGCTGCAGGACACGGATCGCCGCGGTGGCGGCGAGTATCAGGAAAAGACCCAGAACGACGCGCAGGCCGACGTGAACACCGATGGGAAATCGTCAGGTAACGCAGCCGGCAAGGCTGGCTCGTGAGGCATTGCAAGCTGACTTCCGGCTGCTGACGGAAGTCGGCTTGGCGCTAGCTGCAGATCTTCTATCTGTGAGTTGTGCCGAACCGAGGCTAACGGACGCATGGTTCACGACGACCTCGCGAACCTGCTGTCCTTGTCACAGTACGCGATGACACCGAGATCGGCGATGCCGCATGTCACCAATCTCACTCCGGCTCGACGTCCCAGAAAGGTGGATCGCCGAAATGCGCGGCAAGAAAGTCGATGAACGCGAGCGTCTTCGGCGGTACGAAAGCGCGGCTCGGATACACAGCCCAGATCGCCACCTTCTCGGCGAGCGGGTAGTTTTCGAGCACGCTCACCAGTTCGCCGGTGCGCAAAAACGGCGCGACGTCCCATGTCGATTTGAGCGCGATGCCGAAACCCGCGAGGAGCGCGTCGCGGATCACTTCGCCGTTATCGGTGACCATGCGCCCGCTCACGCGCACGTCGAGCGTTCCCGCCGGCGTTTCGAATGCCCAGTCGCGTTGATCCGACAGAATCATGCACTCGTGCTGTACGAGATCCGATGGATGATGTGGTGTGCCGCGCTGCGCCAGGTAGGACGGGGCCGCACACAACACACGCCGGTTGACCGCGAGGCGGCGCGCGACCAGCGAAGAATCTTTGAGCACGCCGATACGGATAGCCACGTCGATACCCGCATCGACGAGATCGACAAGCTGATCGGTCAGCCGCAAATCGACGCTCACGCCCGGATAACGCCGCAGAAACTCGGTGATAACGGGCGACACGTGCTGCCGCCCGAACGACGACGGCATCGACACGCGCAGGCGGCCTTGCGGTTCCGCTTGCCCTCGGCCCACCGAAGCGCGTGCTGCGGCGGCCGCGTCGAGCAGCGCTTCGGCGCGCGCCATGAAGACTTCGCCGTCCTGCGTGAGACTGATGCGGCGTGTGGTTCGATGCAGCAGCCGGGCGCCGAGCAGCTTTTCCAGTTGCGCGATCCGCGAGCTTGCCACCGCCGCAGACAGGCCGAACTCGCGTCCCGCCGCCGACACGTTTGCCAGCAGCGCGGCGCGCACGAATAGTGCGACGTCGAGCAAGTCCAGCCGATCGCGTTCGCTGCCAGCCAGCCGCGAATCGCGAAGAGTAGATGCCGGAACGTCCATTATTTGGAAAATCAAAAAGATGTTTCAGCGATTATGCCGCTTTTATCGAAGTAAGAGGCGGCTTACGATCATGTCCATGGATCGGCGGTCTCTGTGAAACGGCGCGGGCAGCATCAAAACCCGCGCGGACCTCACCGGTTCTTCAACCTCATCCGAACACACACGGGAGCACTTATGAAAGCCGTTGGCCTTTACCGCTATTTGCCCATCGACCAGGACGAAGCCTTGATCGACGTGGATATCCCCAAACCCGAAGCGACGGGTCGCGATCTGCTCGTGAAAGTCGAGGCGATCTCGGTCAATCCGGTCGACGCCAAGGTGCGCGCGCCGAAAGATACCGTCGAAAAGGCGCCGCGCGTGCTCGGCTGGGACGCCGCAGGCACGGTCGTCGCAGCGGGGCCGGACGTGACGCTGTTCAAGGTCGGCGATCCGGTGTTCTATGCGGGCAGCATCACGCGACCGGGCGCGAACAGCGAGTTTCATCTCGTTGACGAGCGGATCGTCGGACGCAAGCCCGCGTCGCTCGATTTCACGCATGCGGCCGCGTTGCCGCTGACGGCCATCACCGCATGGGAAGCGCTGTTCGATCGCCTCGGCGTCTCACCGCAAGGCGCGCACGAGGGGCGCACGGTGCTAATTTTCGGCGGCGCGGGCGGCGTCGGCTCAATTGGCATCCAGCTGGCCAAACAGCTTGCAAAGCTGACAGTGATCGCGACCGCGTCGCGTCCCGAGTCGGCGAAGTGGGCGACCGAGCTGGGCGCGGATCATGTGGTCGATCACTTCGGCGACATGCCCGCTCAATTGAAGAAACTCGGCATTGAACAAGTCGACTACGTGCTGATGTTCAACGACACGGACAAGAACTTTCCGATCGCGGCCGAGCTCATCAAGCCGCAGGGCGGCATCTGCACGATCGTCGAAAATAGCAAGCCGGTGCCCGTCGAGTTGCTGAAGGCGAAGAGCGCCGCGTTTCACTGGGAGTTCATGTTCACGCGTTCGATGTTCGGCACGCCCGACATGATCGAACAGCACAAGCTGCTGACCGAAGTGGCGCGTCTCGTCGATGCCGGCACGTTGCGCACGACCGTCGGGCAACACCTCGGCGCGATCAATGCGGCGAACCTTCGGCGCGCGCATGCTCTGCTCGAAGAAGGGCGCGCGATTGGCAAGCTGGTCCTGACCGGCTTCTGATAAAACGCGTCCACGCAAGCGGGGTAACACCCGATGCTCAGGGAGCGCGCGCGGCATCGCTTGGCGGTAGACTGGTGACGCATCATGCTAAAACGGTTGCGTGTCTCGCGTCTGCTGCCGGCTTCCGCGCGCTTTACCTGGACCATGCGGGGGCAGCGCACTGACGGGGGCATGCAGCGGCACAACAACGAGGTGACAGTATGAGCTCCAGCTTCAAACTCTCCGCCGTTCCAGTTGTCGCTTCTCTCGCTTGCGTGCTTTCTTGCGGCGTACTCGCGCCTGCGGCTCGGGCGGCCACGCCGATTACGGTGACGTCGCAATCCGCCCTCGACGGTCCGATTCGCTACACGGTGCGCGTCACCTCCAAACAATTCGGCAACTCGCAGGAAACGCGCGCCATTCGTTCCGGTCAATCGGACGACTTCACGTGGAAGACGGTGCCACCCGGCGGCGCAATTCCTGCGGCGGATGCGTGTCCAAACTACGCGTCGCTACCGCTCGACTCAAATGGCGCGATGATTCGCCAGACGCAGATCCGCCTCGCGCCGGTCGTCGCCGACGACGGCACGGCGACCGTGCAATTGAGTTTCCAGGCGCACAAGCCCGATGGCGTGAAGACCGTCACGGCCAATGGAAAATCGCTCAAGTGTCCGAACGATGTCAGCATGAGCCAGGTGCTCCGTTTCACGATGCCGGTGAACGGCAGCACGAAGACGCTGACGCTCAGCGACGGCACGACTGTCGCGATCAGCGCGAAACGCTGACGGTGGTGGAGCGTTTTATGGCAGAAGCTGGTCCGAACCGTTCAACGCCGTACGCCGGCCCGTTCGACCAGCCGCGCCGACAGAAACCGGTGCTCCGCTGAAAAGAGGCGCCGATAGGTGAGCAGCACCGCGCCTACCGTGCCGAGCGCCGACGATGCCGCGATCAGAAACATGATCACGATCTGATAACGCACTGCCTGCAACGGCGACTGGCCGGCCAGCACCTGGCCGGTCATCATGCCGGGCAGGCTGACTACGCCGACCACGGCCATCTGGTTGAGCGTCGGCATCATACCCGCGCGCACCGCCTGACGAGCAGGCGCTTGCGCCGCTTCCCAGCGCGTCGCACCAAGCGCTAACGCCATTTCGACGCGATCTCGCCGGGCGGTCAGCTCCTCGGTCATTCGTTCGATGCCAAGCGAGACGCCGGTGAGCGTATTGCCGAGGATCATGCCGAGAATCGGAATCGCATATTGCGGTTCGTACCAAGGGTGAATGCGGATCACGACGAAGAGCCCGACCGCTGCCACCAGCCACGAACTGACCCAGATCGACAGCACACTGTCCGCGCGCTGTCCCGCGTAGGTGCGGCTGCCGCGCTGCGCTCCGGCAAAGCCGGCGATGAGCGTCATCACGGTCATCAACGGCAGCACCACGAACCAGTGGTCGTAGCGAAACACCCAACCCAGCACATAGCCGATCGCGAGCAACTGCACGACGGTGCGCACGGCGGCCCACGCGAGCTTGCGTTCGAGATCGAGCTTGAGTGCCACCGACACCGCGCCGTTCACGACGATCAGCAACGCGGCAATCGCGACGTCCCAAAGACTCAGGTTTTGCAATGTCATCGGCTGGACGCTCCTTGCTCGGACGTGACGGCGGGCTCGTCGAGGACGCCCGCATGCATTGTCAGATGACGCTCGCTCATGCGAGCAGCTTGTGCCGGGTCGTGCGAGACCCAGATTGAAGCGTGCGCGCGGCGATCTGCGTCGAACCATGCACGCACGAGCCCTTCGATTGCGTGCGACGACTCAGGGTCCAGTGACGCAGTCGGTTCGTCGAGCAGGAGCACTTCGGGCGCGAGTTGCAGCACGCGAATCAGCGCGGTGATTTGCGCTTCGCCGCCTGACAGTTCGCTTGCGCGTTTGCCGAGAAAATCGCCCGCTCGGCCAGCCTGCGCGGCCAGATCGGCCGCCTTTTCGCGGTCGAAGCGGGTATCGCGATACGTGCGCAGTTCGAACGGGTACCGCAGATTGTCTTCCACTGTGCCGTCGAGCAGCGCGGGCCGCTGCCGGATATAGGCGACGCTGCGCCGGTAACGCGGAATCGCGGCTCGCGCGACGGAGGCGCCATGCCAGACGATCCGTCCGGCGTCGAGCGGATCGAGCAGCGCGAGTGCTCGCAGGAACACGCTCTTGCCTGAGCCCGACGCGCCTGAGATGGCGACGCGGTCGCCGGCATGCAGCGCGAACGTGGTGGACTGGAGCAAGGTCTGGCCGCGCGATGCATCGCGCCGGACGATGCCGTCGGCGAAAACGAAGGGGACATCGGTCATGAAAGCAAGTGGTGCGTAGAGGGCGGGGTGCGCGATGCAGCATCATAAAGTGGACTGAGGCCTGCGGCGAGCCGCCGAGCCTCTGAGCCCCAAGCCGCCAAGCCTCAACGTGCGCACAAAGCGGGCACAAGATCTGCTGCGCGATCGACAACCAACAAGAAACCATGGAGCCTTTTGATGGCACGGTCGAGCACAATGGGAAGACGGATCGGCAAAATCGTCGCATGGATAGTCGCGATCATTGTCATCCTCGTGGTTGCGCTCACCGTTTTTATTCTCACGTTCGACTGGAACCGCGCGCGGCCGTATGTCAATGACAAGGTCACGCAGGCGATCGGTCGGCAGTTCACCATCAATGGGGATCTGAAAGTAGGTTTCCGGCACCCGGCCGGCGAAATCGGCTGGAAAAGCTGGGTGCCTTGGCCGCGCTTCTCGGCGGCCAACATCACGATAGCGAACCCCGACTGGGCGAAGCGCCCGCAGTTCGCGACGCTCGACGAAATCGACTTCCAGGTGAAGGTCCTGCCGCTCATCGCGCACAACATCGTGATTCCGGCGATCAACCTCGTGAATCCTTCGGTCGATCTCGAACGCATGAACGATGGCCGCAACAACTGGACGTTCCAGCTGCCGTCGTCGAAAACGCCGTCGCAGTGGAAGCTGCAGTTGCACGACATCGTGTTCGCGAAAGGCAATATCGCGCTCTCTGACGAGCAGAAGAAGGTCGACGTGCAGATGGTCGTCGATACGCTCGGCCAGCCAATTCCGATCGGCGAGGCGATGAAGCAGCAGGAGGAGGCGTCGCGCAAGGCATCGGCGGAAGCGGTCGGCAAAGAGGGCGCGAAAAAACTGAGCGCCCAGGCTGATGCGCAGGCGGCGTCGGCGGCCTCGGCCGCTTCCGCAGCGGCGGCTTCAGGTGCTTCTGCAACGGACATCCACGCATCCGGCACGACGGCGGCGACAGGCGCCGCGGGCGGGCTCACCGCGGGCGGTTCGAAGGGCGCAAGCGGCGCGGCGTCCACGGCGGTCGCAGCTGGATCCGGCGCGAGCGGTGCACAAGTGCCGGCGGCATCGAACGCAAGCGGCGCAAGCGCTGACAGCACGAACGCCGCGCGGGGCGCGCAGCGCGAGGTGCCGCCGTATGCAATCGGCTGGACCTTGAAAGGCACCTACAACAAGACCCCGGTCTCGGGCAGCGGCAAAGTGGGCGGTGTGCTGGCGCTCCAGGACGCCAACCGGCCGTTCCCCGTTCAGGCCGATGTAAAGGCAGGCGATCTGCATGTCGGCCTCGTGGGTACCATCACGGACCCGGCGCATCTTTCGGCCGTCGATATGCGCCTGTGGGTGCAGGGCAGCAGCATGGCCAAACTGTATTCGCTGACAGGCGTGACGCTGCCCGACACACCACCCTACGCAACGGAAGGGCGCCTCGTCGGTCAGTTCAAGAACACCGGCAACGTCTTCAAGTATGAAAACTTTACAGGCCGCGTAGGCGGCAGCGACCTGAACGGCTCGCTGACCTATACGGCGCGCCGGCCGCGACCGCTGTTGCAGGGCGAACTGGTGTCGCACCTGCTGCAGTTCTCCGATCTCGCGCCGGTGATCGGCGCGGACTCCAACGCGAGCAAGGCCAAGCGCGGGGATGCGGCCAGGCAGCCGTCCGATAAGGTCCTGCCGGTCGAGGAATTCCGCACCGACCGCTGGAAGGCGATCGACGCCGACGTGAAGTTCACCGGCCGGCGCATCGTCAAGAACGCCGATCTGCCGATTACAGATCTCTACACGCACGTCGTGATGACAGACGGCGTGCTGTCGCTCGAGCCGTTGAAGTTTGGCGTAGCCGGCGGCACGCTCGCTTCCAACATTCATCTGGACGGCAGCAGCGCGCCGCTGAAGGGACGCTTCGCGACCTCCGCGCGACATCTCAAGTTAAAGCAGCTGTTCCCGAACTTCAAGACGATGCAAAACGCGCTGGGCGAGATCAATGGCGACGCCGCGCTGACCGCGACGGGCAACTCGCCCGCGGCGCTCGCGGCCACTTCGAACGGCGAAGTGAAGGCGCTCGTCACCGAAGGCACGGTGAGCCGCTTGCTGATGGAAGCCGCGGGCCTGAACGTCGCGAACGTCGTGTATGAAAAGCTGTTCGGCAATCGGGACGTGAAGATCAACTGTGCCGCCGCGGACTTTGTCGCGACCAACGGCGTGCTCGATTCGCGCGTGTTCGCACTCGATACCGACGACGCCGTGATCGACATCGACGGCAACGTCAATCTGCGCGACGAAACCATGGACCTCGGCGTGCATCCGCATACGAAGGGCTTCCGCGTGTTCTCGTTGCGCTCGCCGCTGTATGCGAAGGGCACGTTCAAGGACCCGCACGTCGGTGTGAACGTGGGCGCGCTGGCGTTGCGGGGCGGTGCGGCTGTAGGCCTCGGCCTCATCAATCCATTCGCCGCGCTGCTGCCCTTGCTGGCGCCGAGCAACAACAAGCCGTTGCCGTGCACTCAACTGCTGTCGCAAGTCCGGCAGGCACCGACGGCGCCGCCGCCGGGCACGAAACAGAAGCCCAAGCCCGCGATTTCGCTCGAAGGGGTGCCGGTCAACAAGCGTTCATCGTCCGCGGCGTCGGATGCTTCCGCAGCTTCGGCCCCCGCGCCGACCGGACGCAAGCCCGCGACGGTTTCGCCCGCGAGCGCAGCCGAGTACAAGGGAAGCTGATGCACTTCCTTCTACCTGCGGGCTGGTTCGACTGGACCCTTGGCGGCGGCTTTTCGTTCGTTTTTCTATGGCTGATCAGCGTGCCGTCTACATAGCCCGGCGAGCGCAGGGTCAGCGTAAGCGCAATGATGTAGCACGGGCGTGACGAGTTCGCGGGAGCGAAGCTCGTCGCGCAAACATACTGTGACCACAGCGTGACGGAAGCATGAGCGAAGCATGAGCGCGGCGTGGTCACGGTATGACCACGCCGTGCAAGAGAGGGTGGGAGGTTCCGCCTAGCGCAACGACCGTGGCGTTGCATCGCCCGCCGCATCTTGCCGGCGAACTCCGCGACGCGCACCGACGCGTGTCGCGCCAAACTCGGTCAGGATCTTGCCGCGAGCGCGGCTCGCAAATACCAGGAATCCGAAGCCGTCCGCTTCATACCAGTAACCACCGTTCTCGAGACCGTCGAGCGGCTGTTCCAGTGCATTCGTGATGGATTCGATGCAGCGCCGCCGCAATTCCGCCGCGGCCGGGTAAGGAGGGTGTGCGCCGCGCACGCTGCATAGAAGGACGTCGAGACCGGGCAACACATGTGCATAAAGAACCGGCTCGTCTTGCGCGCGAGCGCGCGCAATTTTGGTGTCGAGTTGACCGAAGGGCTTGAAATGCCGTAGTACCGCGAGGAACGACTCATCGCCGTCCACCTTCGCGCGTCTACGCTTTTTCGGGAAGGACATAAAAATTCGCCTGAAAAAGAATTGCAAGAAACGCAGCGTCCTCATGCGACAACTCCCGGCTTCGCGCGCCGCACGTCGATCTTTTATAGCATACGACAAGGCCGGATTCACGATGATTCGACGACTCCGCCGCCTCACCGACTCCCGCACGAATCATGCCGAACCGCCTCGCCGCGCGCCTTCGCATTCCAGCACATCTGACTCCATCATAGACGCACGACGCGCCGAAAAAACATCTTGCACCAATAAAAAAGTCATTTTTATGTGAGCGCGGGCATCTTGCGCTCACGTTGAAATATTGCCGATTCACGTCGATAATGGCCCGTCTGGCTGGCGGGTTCCCGCAAGCTGCCGTTGCGTGAACGACCTTCGGGCGAACATGAAATTATTCACCAAGGGCCTGCTGCTGATCGCAGTGCCCAGCCTGGTGGAGCTGGCGCTTCTTGGCGTCGTCTTCGATACTCAGGAGCAGACAGCCCAAGCCGCGCAATGGGTCACCAATAGCAAGCAGATTCTTTACCAGTCATCGGCAATTGTTGATCCGCTGCTGCGCGAGGCGGCTCGGGTTCGTACCGGCATTGTGATCGGCGATCCGTCGTTGCTCGAGCGGCATACGGTGTGGATCGACGTGAGCGACCGTCTGTCGAAGCTCGACGCCCTGGTTGCCGATACGCCGCAGCAGGTCGAGCGGGTTCATAAGATGAAGCGCGCAATCGACGCATATCGCGCGCAGACCGTAATGATTTCGCAGGCGTTGCGTGACGGGCGCAATCTGCAATCGCTCGCTGCGCTCGAGAGTGGTGCGTTGCCGCAGCCAGTCGTCGCATTTCGCGACGAACTCGCGGCCTTTGGCGAAGAAGCTTCGCGTCTGGATGCTGAGCGCTCGGCGGCTCTGGTGCGGCGTCGCGAGCATCAGCAATATGCGCTGATCGCCGCAGTGATCGGCTCCATGCTGATCTGGGCCGGTACCGCAGTCGTGTTTGCGCGCAGCATCGGGCGGCGCCTCGAAGTGCTGACCGATAACGCGGAGCGCCTTGGCAACGGGCGGCCGCTTGCCGCGCGCCTGTCCGGTAACGACGAAATCGCGGCGCTCGACGCCGTGCTGCATCAGACCGGCGCGCGACTGCGCGAGGCGGAGGCCGAACAGGCGTCGCTTAAGAAGCGTCTTGAAGCGCGTGCGCAGGAACTGGCTGGCGTCAATGAGGAACTGCGCCAGGAGACGCAAGACAACGAAATGTTTATCTACAGCGTATCGCATGACTTGCGCTCGCCGCTCGTGAACCTGCAAGGTTTTTCGAAGGAGTTGCAGGTCTCGTGCGATGAGCTGGACAGCATCGTCGTCGAAGGGCTGCTGCCGGCAGCGGAACAAAAACGTATGGCGCATATTCTCGACGGCGATGTGCGCGAATCCTTGCAATACTTGCGTAGTGCGGTCACGCGGGCTGCGGCGATCATCGAAGCGCTGTTGCGAATTTCGCGTGCCGGCCGGCTCGAATATCAATGGCAACGGGTCAGCGTCGCGCGCGTGGTGGCGCGCGTCGCCGAGAGCTTGCAACGCGCCATCGAGGAGCGCGGTGCGGTTGTTACCGTGCGCGATCTGCCGCCGGCATGGGGCGACCCGGCCGCGATCGAACAGATCTTCAGCAATCTGATTGGCAACGCGTTGAATTATCTGGACCCCGCGCGCAACGGACGCATTGAGATCGGTGCGCTCGAACCGGAGCCCGTCGACGAAAACGGGCCGCGCGCGATTCGCATGCGCACGTACTATGTGCGCGACAACGGCCTGGGCATTCCGGCCGCTTATATGTCGAAGGTGTTTCGAGCATTTCAACGTCTGCATGGCGATGTAGCGAACGGCGACGGAGTCGGTCTGGCGGTCGTGCGGCGCACCGTGGAGCGGCATGGCGGGCGCGTGTGGGTGGAGTCCGCCCAAGGCGCCGGATCGACGTTTTTCGTGGTGTTGCCGGAGCAGCCCGCGCGGCCATGAACTGCGCCGGGCGCAGTGCGAACAGTTGCACTGACCTGCATGAACCGGCTGGAACCGACAGAATGGAGGGCATATGAGTCACGGGGAGACGGTCAGCATCATTCTGATCGAAGACGACGACGGCCATGCCACGCTCGTCGAGCGCAATCTGCGCCGTGCCGGCATTTCGAACGGCTTCGTGCGCTTTCGCGACGGTCAGCAGGCGCTCGATTATTTTTTCGGCACAGATGCGGCCGACGGCGCCGCTGCAGCGGGCGGTAGCGTCGCAAGCCGTCATGCCAATGCCGAAGATCTGAGGAATTCCGTCGTACTGCTGGACCTGAAGATGCCGCGCGTCGATGGCTTCGAGGTGTTGCGGCGTCTGAAGGAGTCGCCGCACACGGCGCCCGTGCCCGTGATCGTGCTCACCACCACAGACGACCCCCGCGAAATCGCGCGATGCTATGAACTCGGCTGCAATGTCTACATTACGAAACCGGTCGAGTACGATGCGTTTATTGAAGCGGTACGTCGCCTCGGCTTCTTCCTGCAGGTGGTCAAGCTGCCGTCCGGGCATCGCTTCACTGCGTCATCATGACGTGACAGCAATGCCACATACTCTCCAGACCTACTGACCGCGACTCGCGCATGACTGAAGAAGTGTCCCCGCCGCCCGCAGCATGCATTCTCGTCGTCGATGACGACGAGGGCATCTTGCGGCTTGCGCGCAAGTCGCTCGAACGCGCCGGCTGCCGGGTTGCGGTCTGCGCAAGCGTCGAGGCGGCTCGTGAGCGGCTCGCGGACGGCGGACTGGATCTGCTTGTGCTCGACTATCAACTGAGCGGGCCGCAAACCGGCCTCGACTTTTTCCGCCGGTTGCGCGCGGAAGGCGTGCGGATTCCCGCCATCCTCGTGACAGGTTTTACAGACGAGTCGCGCGTAATCGAGGCGTTGCGCGCCGGCGTGTCCGACGTAGTGCCCAAGTCGGGCGATTACCTCGATTACCTGCCCGAAGCAGTGGAGCGCGTTCTGTCGCAAGTGCGCTTGCAGCGTGCGTCGGAAGAAGCATTGCTGCTGCGTGATCGCGAGCAGCATTACCGCAACCTGTCGGAGACGCTGCCGCACCTCGTGCTCACCTGCAATGCGTCCGGCGACTGCGATTTTCTGTCGAAGCAGTGGTACGACTACACCGGCCTTGGCGAGAACAGTTCGCATGGGTTGGCCTGGCTCGACGCCGTGCATCCGGACGATCGCGAAGAAGTTCGCCGCAGCTGGCTAAAAGCGGTGGCGAGCAATGCGGGCACTTATCGGCACGAACTGCGCATACGCCGCCACGACGGCGAGTATCGCTGGTTCGATGCGCGCATGGTCGCGACGCGCAACGCTGAAGGCAACTTCAGCAAATGGTTCGGCAGTTGCACAGATGTTCATTCGGAACGCGAAGCCATGCAGGAGCGTGAACGGCTTCTCGCTTCTGAACAGGCGGCGCGGCAGACCGCCGAAGAAGCGAATCGCGCGAAAGACCGCTTCCTCGCGATGCTCTCGCACGAGTTGCGCACACCGCTCACACCTGTGCTGGCCGGTGCAAGCGTGCTCGAGATGATTCCCGACCTGCCGGATCAGGCGCGCTCGAGCGTGCGCATGATCCGTCGCAATGTCGAACTGGAGGCGCGTCTGATCGACGATCTGCTCGACCTTACGCGCGTGGCCAACGGCAAGCTGCGCCTGTCGCTCGAAACGGTCGACGTGCACGAGGTGATAGACAGCGTGCTGGAGCTTTTCCGCAGCGAGATCCAGGTCAAGCAGCAGGACGTGCATGTGCACAAGGACGCGAAGCATCACTACGTGCTTGCCGATCGCGCGCGCCTGCAGCAGATGCTATGGAACCTGATTCGCAACGCCGCGAAGTTCACGCCTGACGGTGGACACATCTACGTGCGCACGCGCGATGAGCGCATGCATGTGCAGATCTGCGTCGAAGACACGGGCATCGGCATCGAGCCGGAACAGATCGGCAAACTGTTCAACGCGTTCGAGCAGGGCGATCAGAACATGACGCGGCAGTTCGGCGGGCTAGGTCTCGGCCTCGCAATCACGAAGGCGCTAACGGACGTGCATGGCGGCACGGTCACGGCCCAAAGCCCTGGGCCGCACTGCGGCGCGACGTTCACGATTACACTGCCGACCGCGGCGGCGCCCGCGCAAAGGTTGCAGGCGGTATTGCCCGAACATGTGCATCCCGCCGGCGTGCTGAACATTCTGCTCATCGAGGATCACGTGGATACGGCCGAGGTCATGGCGCAACTGATTCGCACACTTGGCCACGACGTCACGACGGTGGGCCGTGTGGACGACGCACTGGCCGCCACGCAGTTGCAGGAATTCGATCTGGTTATCAGCGACGTCGGTTTGCCCGACGGCACTGGCCTCGACTTCATCATGGCGTATCGCGAGCATTGGGATGCGCCCGCGGTTGCGCTGACCGGTTTTGGCACTGACGAAGATGTACGCCGCTGCCTTGCCGCTGGTTTCACCTCGCATTTGACGAAGCCGGTCAATTTCGCGCAGCTTGAAGCGATGATCGAGAGCGCGATCAATCTGAAGGCACGAAAGCAGGCGTAAGGTGCGACGCGAATTGCGAAGTCGCGAAATCGCAGAACAACTGCTGTGAGCGGGTATAAAAGCAAAGGCCTGTTGCGAGTGCATCGCAACAGGCCTTTTTACTGGGTGAATATTGCGAGGGCGCTTCGCCTCACCGCCGTCCTAGCGCGGCGAGTTCTTCAGCGAGTCGCGGATCTCACGCAACAGCAGCACGTCTTCGGGCGGCGGCGGCGGTTCGGACGGCGCGGCATCGGCCGGCTTGCGCAGATTGTTGATGAACTTCACCATCAGGAAAATGATGAACGCGAGAATGACGAAGTTAATGGCCACGGTAATGAACGAGCCGTAACCGAAGACCGCAACGCCCGCCGTCTGCAAGTCTTTATACGACTCGGGACTGCCTTTGAAGCTCGCGGGAATGTCGCCGAGTCGAATGAATTTGTTCGAAAAGTCGAGGCCGCCCGTAGCGACGCCGACCACCGGCATGATCAGGTCTTTCACAACTGAATTGACGATGGTGGAGAACGCGCCGCCGATGATGACACCCACCGCGAGATCCATCACGTTGCCTTTAAGGGCAAATTCCTTGAATTCCTTGATCATGCTCATAGGGTTTCCTCCTGGATATCGATGACCAAATCATACCAATCTCAGACAGATAGGCCAGCCCTTCGGCCTGGAAAACCCAAAAAGGCGAGGGCAGTTTCTTACGTCGGAAACTGTGACATGCCCTGGCGAGCGCGTTCGATATGCGCAGAAAAAGTGACCGGGTCCGTGTTCGTGCCGCACAGCAGGACGCCCACGCGTTTGCCTTGCAGCTTCTCGCGAAGCGGTCCCAGCAACGCTGCCGTCGCAGCGGCGCAGGCGGGTTCGACGGCGAGCTTCAGTTGTCCGAACAACGTGAGCATGGCCGCGCAGAGTTGGTCGTCTGAAACCGTCACGAGTTCGTCGATATGGCGACGGCACAACTCATAGCTGTATTCCTCGGTATGCGGCGCCATCAATGAATCCGCAATGCCGTGCATGTGGCCCATCTTGACCGTGTGATTGGCAGCGAAGCTTTTTCCCATTGCATCGGCGCCTTCGGGCTCGACACCGAACACGTGCACGCCCGGATTCGCGAGCCGCATGGCCGTGGCCACTCCGGCCGCGAGACCGCCGCCGCCGATCGGCACGATCACGGCTTCGAGGTCGGGCGTTTGCGTGCTCCATTCATAGCCGAGCGTGGCGGAGCCGAGCACCGTGCGATAACCGTTGAACGGGTGCACGAAGTAGCGGCCTTCTTCGGCCTCGATGCGGCGCACGAGTTCGAAAGCTTCCGCAAGATCTTCGGCGAACACGATTTCCGCGCGATATTGCCGGCACAGAGCGACGCGCGCCGGATTCGCCGCGCGAAACAGCACCACCTTTGCGCTGATGCCAAGCCGCATGGCCGCATACGCGACGGCCACGGCATGGTTGCCGCCCGACACGCACGTGACGCCCGCGCTGCGTTGTGCTTCGTCGAGGGCAAGCAGGTTCGTGAATGCGCCACGCGCCTTGAAGCTGCCGCCCGCTTGCAGCAGTTCGAACTTGAAGTTCACCACCGTGCCTTCGAGCGACGCGAAGTCGAGCCTGTCGAACACCGGCGTTCGAGCCACCCACGGCGTCAGCGCGAAGTGCTGCGCGGCGATGTCGTCGAGGGTGGGGATCGGCTCGCCGTCGATCGTGTGGTCGGTGTGCTGCGGCGTGGCGGTTGACATGGGCGTGGGCGAGATTGGCTAGAAGCGGGCGATGGTGAAAGTATGGTTTCTCGTTGCTCAGGCGGCGGTTTCAGTGCGCGTGCGCTTCGACGGACATGCTGTGAATGAACTTGTGCAAGAAGCGTTCACACTGCACGAGTTGATCCAGAGCGACGAATTCATTCGCCTTGTGCGCCTGCTGAATGTCGCCGGGCCCGCACACGATGCTCGGAATACCCGCTAGCGAAAAGAGCCCGGCTTCCGTGCCGTAAGCCACCTTGCGCTTGTCCTGGTCCGCTGTCAGCGCACGCACGAGTTGCGTGATGGCTGCCTGCTCCGACGAATCGAGTCCGGGTGCCGCGGCGATCTTCGTAATCTCGATTGCCGCCAATGGATGCTCGCGCAACATTTTCGGCAACAGTGTTTCGCGTGCGTACTGGTCGATACGCGCGAAGATCGGCTCGGGATCGAGCGTGGGCAGATTGCGGAATTCGAACTGGAACTTGCACTCGGCCGGCACTGTATTGATTGCGTTGCCGCCGACAATCGTGCTGGTTTGCGCGGTGGTGAACGGCACGTCGTACAGTTCGTCGAACGGGCCTTGCTCGCGGAACTGATCCGCCATGTCGCGGATATAACAGATGAGTCGCGCCGCGTATTCGATCGCATTCAAGCCCTTCGGCGTAAGCGACGAGTGCGCCGCCTGGCCGCGCACGCAGCACTGGTAGGCGTTGATGCCCTTGTGCGCCACGATGGGCCGCATGCTCGTCGGCTCGCCCACGATACAGCCGTCCGGCTTCACGCCGCGTTTCATCAGGTCGGCGATCAGGAGCGGCGCGCCAGCACAGCCCACTTCTTCGTCGAATGAAAGCGCGAAGTGAATCGGCTTGGCGAGCTTCGTGCGCTGCATGTCGGGCACGAGCGCAAGCGCGGCGCCGATAAAGCCCTTCATGTCGCAAGTGCCGCGGCCATAAAGCTTGTCACCACGAATTTCCGGCTTGAACGGATCGCTGTCCCATTGCTGACCGTCGACGGGCACCACGTCGGTATGGCCCGACAACACCACGCCGCCATTCGTTTCGCCGTCGTGGGCAGGGATCGTGGCGAACAGGTTGGCCCATTTGCCGCTGGCGTCGTGCGTGAGCGTGCCTTCAATGCCCAGCGCGCGCAATTCGTCGCGCACGGTTTCGATCAGACCGAGATTCGGATTGCGGCTTACCGTGTCCATCGACACGAGACGGGTGACCCAGGGAAGCGAGACAGGCGTAGTGCCAGAGGCGGAATCGGACGAAGCAGTTGCGGATGTTTGCGAGGACTGCGCTGAATCAGCGACATGAGACATGACAAGACTCCGGCATTTGAGTCTTTCGATCATACCCAAAAAAAGCCGCCCCGTATGCTGCGGCGCGCGTTTTGCGCGCCGCAGCATTGCGGGAAAACGCTGGACATACCGCGTTTTTCTAATGGGCCGCGGCCGCCGCTGCGGTGCCCCGGCTTGGCGATCCCAACGCCCGCAACGTTTCCTTGACGGTAGCCACCCGCACAGCAAAATCGGGACTTCGTGTTTCGATACGCAGCTTGTCCTGGCCCGCCAGTTTGATGTGCTTGTGCTTCTGCACCATCTCGATGATACGCATCGCGTCGATTGGCGGATTCGGAATGAATTGCAGACCGATCACTGCTTCGCCCGCGTCGATCTTCGAGATGCCCAACGGCTTTGCCGCCAGTCTCAGACGATGCGTCTCCACGAGCGCATGCGCTTGCGGCGGCAACTTGCCGAAGCGATCGATCAGTTCTTCCTGAATGCCGTCGATCGCATCGCTGTGCTCGCAATTCGCGAGGCGCTTGTACAGCGACAGACGCTCCTGCACGTCGCCGCAATAGTCGGCGGGAAGAATCGCCGGCGCGTGCAGGTTGATCTCTGTCGTGGCGGCGAGCGGCGCGGTGAGGTCGGGCTCCTTGCCGTCCTTGAGCGCCTTCACTGCGTCGTTGAGCATGTCGGTG
Organism: Paraburkholderia sp. SIMBA_053; assembly: GCF_046534895.1. Lineage (NCBI taxonomy): Bacteria > Pseudomonadati > Pseudomonadota > Betaproteobacteria > Burkholderiales > Burkholderiaceae > Paraburkholderia > Paraburkholderia sp. SIMBA_053. The sequence continues at coordinate 743,847 of NZ_JAWRXU010000002.1, forward strand.
TAAAGCTGAAAGCCGATCTCGTGAATCTCACCCGACTGCTTGTCGCCGAGGACTTCGCCCGTGCCGCGAATCTCCAGATCGTGCATGGCCAGATAGAAGCCCGAGCCGAGTTCTTCCATCTGCTGGATCGCTTCCAGACGGCGTTGCGCCTGCTTGGTCAACCCTTGCGGATCGTGCACGAGCAGATACGCGTACGCCTGGTGATGCGAGCGTCCCACGCGTCCGCGCAGTTGATGCAATTGCGCGAGGCCGAACTTGTCCGAGCGATGAATCAGGATCGTGTTCGCGCTCGGCACGTCGATGCCGGTTTCGATAATCGTCGTGCACAGCAACACGTTCGCGCGTTGCGCGACGAAGTCACGCATCACGCGTTCGAGTTCGCGCTCATGCATCTGCCCGTGTGCGACCGCAATGCGTGCCTCGGGTACGAGCGCTTCGAGCATTTGCCGGCGATTCTCGATCGTCTCGACCTCGTTGTGCAGGAAGTACACCTGGCCGCCGCGTTTCAGTTCGCGCAACATCGCTTCGCGAATCACGCTTTCTTCCTCGCGACGCACGAACGTTTTGATCGCCAGACGCTTTTGCGGCGCGGTCGCGATAACAGAAAAGTCGCGCAGGCCTTCGAGCGCCATGCCGAGCGTACGCGGGATCGGCGTGGCGGTGAGCGTGAGAACATCCACTTCCGCGCGCAATGCCTTGAGCGCCTCTTTCTGCCGCACGCCGAAGCGATGTTCTTCGTCGATGATCACGAGTCCAAGCCGCTTGAACTGCACGTCCGACGACAGCAGCTTGTGTGTGCCGATCACAATGTCGACGCTGCCTTCGTTGATCTGCTGGATCGCCGCGTTGACTTCCTTGGTCGACTTGAAGCGCGACAGTTCGGCGATTCGCACGGGCCAGTCGGAGAAGCGGTCCGAGAAGGTCTGCGTGTGCTGTTCGGCGAGCAGCGTAGTGGGCGAGAGCAGCGCGACCTGCTTGCCGCCCATGACAGCAATGAACGCCGCGCGCAGCGCGACTTCGGTCTTGCCGAAGCCCACGTCGCCACAAACGAGGCGGTCCATTGGCTTGCCGCTCGTCATGTCGCCGATCACGGCTGCGATCGCCGCGGCCTGGTCGGGCGTTTCCTCGAAGCCGAAGCTCTCGGCGAACTTCACGTAGTCTTTCGGTTCGAGCGCGAACGCGTGGCCCGAACGCGCGGCGCGGCGCGCGTACAGATTGAGCAGTTCCGCGGCGGTGTCGCGAATCTGCTGCGCGGCCTTGCGTTTGGCCTTTTCCCATTGACCCGAGCCGAGCGAATGCAACGGCGCGCTTTCGGGATCGGCACCGCTGTAGCGCGAAATCACATGCAACTGCGCGACCGGCACGTAGAGCTTGCTGTCGCCCGCGTATTCAAGATGCAGAAACTCGGTCTCGCCTTCGCCGAGGTCCATGGTGACGAGGCCCATATAACGGCCTATGCCGTGCTGCGAATGCACGACCGGATCGCCGACCTTGAGCTCCGACAGGTCGCGCACCATCGAATCGACGTTGCTCGCCTGTTCCTGGCGGCGGCGACCGGCGCGCCGCGCGAGCGGCCCATAAAGCTCGGTTTCGGTGATGATCGCGATGCCGTCAACGGGGACCGCAAAGCCGTTCGCGAGCGGCGCGACGCCCAGCGAAAAAGGCGCGTCGCCCGTCAGCCAGTCCTGGAAGCTGTCGCTCGACGCGGGCTTCAGATGGTTGTCCGCGAGCAGTTGCAACAGCGTTTCGCGCCGACCCGCCGATTCGGCAGCGAACAGGACGCGGTTCGGCGTGGTGTCGAGGTAGGTGCGCAACGCCGATACGGGATCTTCCGCGTGACGGTCGATGGCGAGATTCGGCAGTGGCGTGGACCAGCCTCCGCCCGCGTTGGCCGGCAGCACGAGCCGCGCGAACGGTTTCGCGAGCGTGAAGAAGTCTTCGTCCGTCAGGAACAGGCGCTGCGGCTCCAGAATGGGCCGGTCGCGGTCGTGCGACAGGAAGTTGTAGCGCTGCTTGGTGTCGTTGCCAAAGCGCCGGATCGCCGCGTCCAGATCGCCGATGAACGCCAGCTGTGCGCCTTGCGGCAAATAGTGGAACAGCGTGGCGGTGTCGTCGAAGAAAAGCGGCAAATAATATTCGATGCCCGCCGACGGCACGCCGTTACCGATGTCCTTATAGATCGACGCGCGGCTCGGATCGCCTTCGAAGGTCTCGCGCCAGCGGCTGCGAAACGCGGTGCGCGCGGCTTCGTCGAACGGAAACTCGCGGCCAGGCAGCAGACGCACGTCTTTCACCGGATACAGGCTGCGCTGCGTGTCGGGGTCGAACGCACGGATCGAGTCGACCTGGTCGTCGAACAGGTCGATCCGGTACGGCAACGGCGAACCCATTGGATAAAGGTCGAGCAGCGAGCCGCGCACGCAGTACTCGCCCGGGCGCACGACCTGGCTCACGTGTTCGTAGCCGGCCAGTGTCAGTTGGGCTTTCAGCTTCGCCTCGTCGAGCCGCTCGCCCTGCGAGAACGAAAACGTGTAGGCCGCGAGAAACGACGCCGGCGGCATCCGGTACAACGCCGTGGTGGCGGGCACGAGCAGGATGTCGCAACGGCCTTCGCCGAGATCGTGCAGCGTGGCAAGGCGCTCGGAAACGAGATCCTGGTGCGGCGAAAAGGTGTCGTAAGGCAGCGTTTCCCAGTCGGGCAACAGACGCACGCGCGCCTGCGGCGCGAAAAAGCCGATTTCCTGCGACAGGCGCTGCGCGTCCACGGCGCTTTCGCACACTACGGCGAGCAGCGGCACCTTCTCACGGTAGGCGAGATGGTAGCGGGCGATCAGCAGCGCGTCGGACGAGCCGTGCGTGCCGTCGAAGGCGAAACGCTGGCCGGCTTTGACGAGCGCGACGGGCGGGGCGTACTGCGATGATGCGGCGATGTCTGGCATAGAAGAGAAAAGGCGGCCTCGGGCTCACACGGACGGCCAAGTTTACGCGTGTCGGGGCGTGGATGCGAAGGACCTATTATAAAATCCGTCCTTTACTTTGACCTCGCGGCATCCGCACTCGTGACTTCCCGTCTATTTGCCCTGATTCCGTGCGCAGGCACCGGCAGCCGTTCCGGCGCCGCGATGCCCAAACAATATCGCACTGTGGCCGGCCGCGACATGTTGCATTATTCGCTCGCCGCGTTCGACGCCTGCAGTGAGTTCGCACAAACGCTCGTCGTGATCGCGCCTGACGACCAGCACTTCGACGCGCGCCGCTTCGGCGGCTTGCGTTTTGCCGTGCGCCGGTGCGGCGGGGCGTCGCGCCAGGCGTCGGTGCTCAACGGCCTGCATGCGCTCACCGAATTCAACGCGCGCGACGACGACTGGGTGCTCGTGCACGACGCGGCGCGGCCGGGCATCACGCCTCACCTGATCCGCACGCTGACGGGCGTGCTCAGGGACGATGCGGTAGGCGGCATCATGGCGTTGCCGGTTGCGGACACGTTAAAGCGCATCGACAAGGCATCGGCGGACGGACGCATTGCGCGCACCGAATCGCGCGACGGCCTGTGGCAGGCGCAAACGCCGCAGATGTTCCGCATCGGCATGTTGCGCGAAGCGATCTTGCGCGCGCAGGCCGACGGCCACGATCTGACCGACGAAGCGAGCGCAATCGAATGGGCCGGGCATGCGCCGAAGCTGGTGCAAGGCAGCTTGCGAAACTTCAAGGTGACGTATCCAGAAGACTTCGATCTCGCCGAGGCTATTTTGCTGCGCACTTCGGCATCGTGATGAGTGATTTCATTTTTAGTGAACGGACTTGAGGACTTGACGCAGATGGATTTCAGAATTGGGCAAGGGTATGACGTGCATGCGCTGGTGCCGGGGCGTCCGTTGATTATTGGCGGCGTGACGATTCCGTACGAGCGCGGCTTGCTCGGCCATTCGGATGCTGATGTGCTGTTGCACGCGATCACCGACGCTCTATTCGGCGCCGCCGCGATGGGCGATATCGGCCGTCACTTCTCCGATACGGATGCGAAGTTCGCCGGCGCCGACAGCCGCGTTTTGCTGCGCGAATGCGTGGCTCGCGTGAAGGCAGCGGGCTTCGCGATTGCGAACGTGGACAGCAGCGTGGTGGCGCAGGCGCCCAAGCTCGCACCGCATATCGAAGGCATGCGCGCGAACATTGCCGCTGACCTCGGCCTGCCGGCGGACAAGGTCAATGTGAAAGCCAAGACCAATGAGAAGCTTGGCTATCTCGGGCGAGGCGAGGGCATAGAAGCACAAGCCGTGGTGTTGCTGATCAAGGGTTGATGCACCCGTTGGCATTGACGCATCAGGTGGCGCGCGCGGCGGCTAAGCGCGCCGCTGCGCCGCTGTGTCGCTGCCCACGGTCAAGGCGAGGCAAACCCGCAAGCCGCTAGCTTATTCAGCGGCAATGCACTGCGCAGCCGCATTGACCACTGCCGCGATGCGACCCACGTCGCGTAACTGCGTCGCGCTCATGCCTTCGGCGATCAACGTATCGAAGTGCGACTTCACGCAGAAGTGACACTTGCCGATGATCGAAGCGGCCAGCGCATACATCTCGAAGCGCCGCTTGTCCACGCCGCCATGCGACGCATAGGCGTTCATGCGTAACTGCGCCGGTTGCGATTTCAGATCCGCGTTCTCCGCCATCTCGACATACGGATACCAGACGTTGTTCATGCCCATCAACGCGGCGGCCGTCAGCGCGCCGTTCGTCTCTTCAGGAGACAGCACGCCCGCGTTGCGAATTGCGTTGACGATTACGTTGCTCTTGGCGGCGAAAGCGGCGGCCAGCGCGACGCCGACCGCGTCGTTGCCTTCGAGCGACGAACGCGCAATCGTGCCGTCCAGGTTCAGGCGGATGTCTTTCGCGTAGTCGGGTATGAGCGCCTTAATGGAAGACAAGAATTCCATTGTCATCTCCTATCGGGTTGTCGATAAAAAAGCCCGCGGCTTTTTCAAGCGTGGCGGGCTCGGGCCGGCACGGCTTACAGCGTTGCGCCGCCGACTGCGCGGTTGCACGGACAGAGTTCGTCCGTCTGCAAGCCGTCGAGAATACGCAGCACTTCTTCGGGATTACGGCCGACGTTCAGGTTGTTGACCGAGACGTGCTGGATCGTGTTGTCCGGATCGACGATGAACGTTGCACGCAGCGCCACGCCCGCTTCCTTGTCGCGCACGCCGAGCTGGTCGATCAACTCGCCCTTCACGTCGCCGAACGAATAATGGTTCAGCTTGCTCAGGTCCTTATGCTCGCGGCGCCACGCGAGCTTCACGAATTCATTGTCGACGCTGCCGCCTAGCAGCACGGCGTCGCGCTCTTCGAAGTCTTTCGCCAGCTTGCCGAACTCGACGATTTCCGTGGGGCACACGAACGTGAAATCCTTCGGGTAGAAGTAGATGATTTTCCACTTGCCCGGGAACGACTGCTCCGTGATTTCTTCGAACGCCGAGGCGCCGTTTTCCTCGTGATTGTTGAAGCCAGGCTTGGCAGCGGTGACGGTGAACGCTTCGAGTTTGTCGCCAACGGTTTTCATGCGAGTGCTCCTTCGTGTGTTGGAAAAAAAGCATGCTGAGGCTACCAGCGCGTCATCACGAGCGCGTGACAGGCTTTTCACTATAGCTCTATTGAACTATCGCCTCAATAGTTTTTTTCTAACGACCCGGATAGTTATTATTCAACGGAGCGGGCATTGAGAGTGCGTGGGTCGAGCGCGGCCGACGCGCGCTGTGACGCGGGCGTCGGCGGCAACACTGTCACGCGCCCTTGGCGAGGGGAAACTCGATGGTGACTTCCAGACCCGGGCCGGGCGTGCGATTACGCAACCGCAGCGCGCCCCGATAACGGCCGACGAGCCGCTGCACGATCGCCATGCCGAGACCCGTGCCGTTCGCCTGAGTGCGCGCCGAATTCACGCGATAGAAGGGACGTGTGACGAGCGCCAGTTGATCTTCCGGAATGCCGGGGCCTTCGTCCACCACCGACAGTTCCACGCGTGAGTGCGACACACGCGTTTCCAGAATCACGTGCGGGATGCCGTCGCCATCGCTCAAACCATACTTGCGCGCGTTCTCCAGCAGATTGCCGACGACGCGCCGCATATCCGTTTCGTCGGCTTCGATCACCGCCGACGGCGCGAGCCGCGTGATCAGCCGCATGCTGTCCTCGCTTTGCATGCGAGCCGCGAGTTCGCTCGCGATCACGGACAGATCGACGGGTTCCGGCACGCGTTGCACCGGGCGCGCGTAGTCGAGAAAGCGGCCGATGATCATGTCCATCTGCTCGATGTCGTCGACCATTGCGTCTTTCGTGCTTTGGTCCGACGGACTCATTTCCGTTTCGAGCCGCAGCCGCGCGAGCGGCGTGCGCAGGTCGTGGGAAATGCCGGCGAGCATCAGCGCGCGGTCGGCTTCGAGCTGTTCGAGATCCTGAACCATCTGGTTAAAACTGCGATTGGTTTCAGCGGCCACGCCCATGCCGCGCTCGGGCAGCGGTTCAGGCGACTGCCCCGAGCCGACCTTGCGCGCGGCCATCGCGAGACGGGCGAACGGGCGATTCACGAGACTCGTGATGAAGGCTGCGCCGAAGAGCGACAGCGCCAGCGCGAACACGCCCCAGCCAGCCCATTGCAGGCCGGTCGCATTGTCGAGCTGATCGCGGTCGAGCGCGACCCAGTAATCGTCGTCGTCGATCTTGAAGCTGATCCAGACGCCGGGAATGTCGTTGACGCTCTGCGCGATCACGGTGTCGTCGCCGAGCCGACCGCGAATGTCGTGTTCGATCAGCCGGTTCAGCGACTCGTCGGGCTGGAGCTTGTACTTGTCGGTTGTTTCGCGCGGGTACACGCGCACCCCTTCATTGCTTTCCAGATCTTGCAGCAATGCGCGCCGCAGATCGGGATCGGAATAGAGGAGTGCGGTGCGCGTGAGCTTCACGATCGCGACGAGCTGTAACGCCACGCGCTGCGCGCGCGGCTCGCGTTCGATCACCCGGAAGCTCTGGAACCACGCGGCGAGACTCACTGCGATCAACAGCGCGATCAACAGAAAGGTCCGCCAGAAAAGGCCGCCGAACGCGAGCGTCAGGAGGCGCCGGTCGATCCGCATGGGCCCTTCTTCTTATCTGAAAACAAAAGCAGGAGGCGTGAACAAACTCAGGCTGCGCCGTCGGGAATGAACACGTAACCCAGACCCCAAACGGTCTGGATGAAGCGCGGGCTGCCCGGGTCGGGTTCAATCAGCTTGCGCAGACGGGAAATCTGCACGTCGAGGCTGCGGTCGAACACTTCATACTCGCGGCCGCGAGCCAGTTCCATCAGCTTTTCGCGCGACAGCGGCTGGCGCGGATGACGCGCGAACACCTTGAGCACGGAGAACTCGCCCGTGGTCAGCGGAATTTCCTGGCCGGCCTTGGTGAGCGTGCGGGTGGCGAGATTCAGCGCGAACTCGCCGAACTCGAAGACTTCGGTGGTTTCCGACGGCGCGCCCGGCAGTTCGGACGGCGACTGACGGCGCAACACCGCGTGGATTCGCGCGACGAGTTCGCGCGGATTGAAGGGCTTCGGCAGATAGTCGTCCGCACCCATTTCAAGGCCGACGATACGGTCGACGTCTTCGCCCTTGGCCGTCAACATGATGATCGGCGTACGGTCGTTGCTGCCGCGCAGGCGCCGGCAGATGGAAAGGCCGTCCTCGCCCGGCAGCATGAGGTCGAGCACCAGCAGATCGAACCGCTCACGCACCCAGAGCTTGTTCATGGATGGCGCGTTCTCGGCTACGTACACGTTGAAGCCTTGCTCGCCGAGGTAACGGCGCAGCAGATCACGCAGTCGCGGATCGTCGTCGACGACGAGGATTTTCGAAGGGTTTTTAGTTTCCATGGTCGGCATCTTAGCGCGATTAGAAAGTGGTGCGCGTTCGCATCATTTATCGAGTTACAGTCAGTTACAAAATTTACCCGCACTGTGGCACGACGTAAAGCGGTGGCAGTTAGACTCCTTTACTGAATGCGGCTGTTCGGTGGATACTTCACTCGACTAAAACCCACGCGCCCGGCTCGTTACCGGGTTTGTCATACGCATTTGAGGTAGCCGGTTGCCGCGCCACGAAGGGAACAACATGAAGGGAGGGGTCTGGCCGAATGTGCGCCTGAGCGTGATTGCACTGGCGGTTGCCGGTTCACTCGCAGGCACATTGGGACCGACGCTCGCCCACGCCCAGCCTTCGGCCGACAGAGCTGCGAGCGAGCGCGCGTCCAGGGCAGGCAACTCAAAGGCAAGCCGTCACAGTTCCATCGTTGAGCGCCCTGCATCAGACGCCATGTTGCGTACCGCAGTTCCCCCCGATCTCGATCAACGTCGGCGTGACGGACATATGACGCCAGACGAACGTCGTTTGTTGAGACAGCATATCGAAGACGCTGTACGCGAGCTTTACAAACGGTAAACGCTTGGCTTGGGTTGAGGGCGCGGGTTGTTCTCGATCTCGCGTTGCCTGATGTGCCGCTTTATGTGAGCTTGGTCGTTGTCGTTGTCGTTGCCGCTGTCCTGATTCTTTTGCGCTTTCGTTCTGCGCTTTCCGCGCGCTTCTCGTTTGTTTCCCGGTTTCTATCAGGCACTTCGCGTTTTGCCCGCTGCGTTCACATGTTATGTGACTAGCAGGCGCAGGCAGCCCTCGTTCATTCTTGTCATTGATCGTGCTCATTGCACGCAAGATGCGTCACGGCAGCAACGGGCGTAGGCTTCGTACACGCATAGATCTCGACCGCAAAGCGCATAGCTTCGCATTGCCGGCCGGCCCAGCTTATCGCCTGAAAAACCGAGCCCGCAACGCAAGAAGTCACCGACGCGAGTACGACATGAAACGACGCAGCTTTCTCTCGATGAGCGCCGCCGCCAGCGCGACTCTCTGGCTGCCTCGTGCGGTTCGCGCGCAGCCCGCCGCGTATAGCGCAAGTGAGCTGCCCGCGCTGCGTCCCGGATACGGCAACCTGCTGATCCTCGTCGAGTTGAAGGGCGGCAACGACGGCCTGAACACCGTCATCCCATTTGCCGATCCTGCGTACTACCGGCTTCGCAAGAAGATCGGGATCAAGCGCGAGCAGGTTATCCAACTGGATGGCCGCACGGCCTTGCATCCGTCACTGGAACCATTGATGCCGCTTTGGCACAGCCGGCAACTGGCGATTGTCCAGGGCGTCGGCTACGCGCAGCCCAATCTCTCGCATTTCCGCTCGGTGGAGATATGGGACACCGCTTCCCACGCCGATGAATATCTGCGCGACGGATGGCTCACTCGCGCATTCAGAAGCGCCCCGTTGCCAGCGGAGTTCGCTGCAGACGGCGTGGTCATTGGCAATGCTGAAATGGGACCGCTCGCGAATGGCGCTCGTGCGCGGGCTCTTCTAACTCCAATCCAAGGTCCTGGCACCGCAAAAGCCATGACATACGATGGCGCGAGGCCGAAGCCAATGCCACGCGCGCCGCAGCTGACGACGGGTTTTCCTTGCAGCGCGTTCGGCGCGTCGATTGAAGTTGCAATGCGCATGCTCCAAGCCGACGACATGCCGCGCGCGGCAGCGGGCAAACCTCGCGGCGTCGCGGCGATTCGCCTGACGCTAAACGGCTTCGACACGCATCGCAACCAGCCGTACAGACACCGCACGTTGTTGAAGCAGCTTGCCGAAGGCCTGACAGCGATGAGATCGGCGCTGATCGAACTGGGCCGTTGGAACGACACGCTTGTCATGACTTATAGCGAGTTCGGGCGGCATCCACGAGAAAATGACAGCAACGGTACCGATCACGGCTCGTCGGCGCCGCATTTCATGATGGGCGGACGTGTGCTCGGGGGCTTGCACGGTGCACCGCCGGAGCTTGGACGGCTCGATGGCCATGGCAACTTGCCGGTCGTCGTCGACTTCCGCCGGCTCTACGCCACCGTGCTTGCGAAATGGTGGGGGCTCGACGCCGCGGCGATTCTGCGGCAGCAGTTTGCGCCGCTGCCTTTGCTGCGCGTTTGACGGCCGGCGCGCTCCGCGCCGAACCGGACGCAGGACGACGCTCCGCGTAAATGGCGCGCGGCGGCGCTTACTTTGCGCGCCAGGCGATCCACAGCTTGCGGATCGGCGTCAGCGCGATCCGTTGATGCAACACGTGGTAGCCGTCGCGCTCGATCTCATCGAGCAGCGCGGACGCGAGCGCGCCCTGCGCGAGCAACGTGCGCTGCGAACGGCGGTCGTTGGCCGGGACGGCGGCGAGCGCCGTTCGCACGGCATCGCGAGCGCGCTTCGTCTGAAAGCGCATGAGCTCGGTGAATGCGTCGCTATATTTTCGATTGATCAGGTCCGCGGCTGTCACATTGAAGCGCTGCATTTCGTCAATAGGGATGTAGATGCGGCCGTGACGCGCATCGTTGCCCGTTTCGACCACGAACTGTGCGAGCAGCAGCGCTTCGCCTAACGGCGCGGACCAATCCGGCGCTTGTGAACCGTCGGCAGACGCCTTGGTCCTCGCGCTGCGCGCCACTAACGAGGCAAAGGTCCCGCCGACCGCCTGCACATAGCGCCGCAAATTCGGATAGTCGAGATAGCGCGCCTGGTCGAGATCCATCTCAAAGCCGCTCAGCAGCGCCTGCAGCGCCGGGTATTCGGTCTTCACGTCGGGCAGCGAGGCCGCGAGCGCCTTCGAAACAGGGTGCGTGGGCGTGCCCGCAGCAAGCGCGGCCAGTTCGTTCTGCCACCAGGCAAGCTTGGTGCGGCCAATGGCCGGATCGCTGACTTCCTTGACCGTTTCCTCGAACTCGCGGCGCAGTGCGAACAGGGCGGTCAAGCGCGGCTGACTGGCCGCGGGAGCTTGCCGAAGCGCGTAGTAAGTGCTCGATCCTGGCGGCGCCGCTTTTTGCTGGCAATATTCGTCGAAATTCACGGATTGGAATGTGGGGAAGGGCAGGCGAAGAGGGCACGGCAAGCGCGCACGAAGCCGAAAATTGTAGCATCGGCAGCGTAAGGACAGATGCGCGGCAGTTGCAGACAAGCGCGAATCAATGCGTTAGAATCTCGCGCTTACGCTTTTGGGCGTGCACCTTTGGGTGGCGCGCAAAGCATGCAGGACATCGGGCAAGACGCACAACGCTTGTCCGGCTGCGAGGGTGGCGAAATTGGTAGACGCACCAGGTTTAGGTCCTGACGCCCGCAAGGGTGTAGGGGTTCGAGTCCCCTCCCTCGCACCACTTTTCTGTAGCGCAAAACCCCGTCAAGTCGTTGGACTGGCGGGGTTTTTCGTTTTCAGGCCGCTTGTTCGCGTGCGCTCAGGCGACCGGCGTTTCCGGCGGCGCCTGGGTGCCCGGCAGGTCGGCTTGCGCGGCGCCTTCGAGAAAGCGTCGAGTCGATTCGAACGCCTGCAGCATCTGATCGGGCCAAGGCGTTTGCAGCATCACCGCCTGATGGTTTTCAAATGCCGACGACAACAGCTTCGCCAGTTCCGGCGAGCGCAGATGACGCAGCAACACACTGACTGCGATGGCCGTCGCCTGGCTCGCGCCGGCCGTCTGGAGTTCCGACGCGGTGAGCGCCGCGATCTGTTTGTTGAGATCCACTAAAACTTTCCTGATTAGATTGAACGATCGACTTGCACGCTGTGCGGGTCGTTGAGCGAATGCCTCTATAACCGGCGCGGCGTCAGATCCCGAATTTTGACACGATTGGTACATTGCGGCGAAGACCGCGTCGCTCGATAGGCGTTGCTGCCGACTTTGATTGCCGGGTAACTACGTCGATTTATCTGAGCTTTTGAATCCGATGATGGCCGCTGAAAGGGGCAAACGTCGGACGCAACGTGTACTCGCATTCGTCGCCTGTGCAATATCGTTGCGCCGGCTACTCGTACTGGGCGCGGTGGAATCCTCGTGTTTCGACTGCCCGGTGTTCGCGACATTGTTCCTATGGTTCAATGCCTTGCTGCTGCGTACATTGCGTCATTATTTCGACGCGGCGTACGATAATGCCGCGGTGTTCGCGTCGATTGCGTCGCAGCAGGTGTTTCTGGTCGGCCGGAGCGCGTTCGTCTTCGCGGGTTTGCGGCTCACGAGGCGTGACAGCATCCTGCAGTTGCGTGCGATTGTTTCTACGCCGCTAGTGCTCGTGCCGTTGCTTTGAACGTTTTACGCAAATCTGACGCAGGACGGCGGGTCGTGGGCGAGTTCGCCGTTGCTCGATGCTCGCTCGAATCTTGTGCAGGCGCTCGTCTTCGCGCTGGCCGCGCTGTGGCTCGTACGGATTCGTCGTCCCGGCGTGCCGCCTTGCGACTGTCGGTTGCTTTGCAAGTGTTGACCCGGGCAACCGGCTTGGCTGCTTGAACGCGACGCCGTTGCGCACGCTGCATCATTTGACGGTGGTGCTATACGAGCTCGTCGGCATGTCGCAGTCGATACTCGTGCGGGCGTCTGTTTCGGTATTCTGGGCGCTATGCGAACTTGCGGCGATGACTTGGGCCACCGGCGCACAAGCCGTGTCGTCTGGTTCATTGGCGGCGCATTGCTCGCCGCAACCGTCGTCAAACTGTTCCTGTTCGACCTGTCGCACGTGACCGGTGTCGGGCGGATCGTATCGTGTTCGTATCGTTTATCGGCGTCGGCGTGATGTTGCTGCTGATCGGCTACTTCTCGTCGTTGCCGCCCACGCGAGTGGTCGGGGAAACTGAACAATGAAGCATTTTCTGAAGGTGACGGCCTGGTGTGTCGCGATCGGATCCGCGTGGGCCGCGGCGCCCGCCTGCGCTGAAGATTTCGCGCGGCACTTTGCGCTGCAGCTCGAAGAGGGCGCCGCCTATTACAGCGTCACGCTGCCGGCCGCCGTCTATAGCGCCAGTCAGCGCAACGATCTCGGTGACGTGCGCGTATTCAACGGCGAGGGCGAGCTCGTGCCGTATTCGCTCGAGGGACCGCGCGAGCCGGCACGCACGCCGCCGACTTTGCGCCCGGCACGATGGTTTCCGTTGCGTCCGGTGCCGGCGGGCCACACCGGTGCGCCGCTCGGTGTGACGATCGCGGCCGACGGTTCGCTGCACGCCACCGCAGCGCCGCCGGGTCGCGCTCAGCACGACACGGATCTGATCGACGCGGGAGAGGCCTCGCGCGAGGGCCGCGTGAGCGCGCTGGTGATTCGTCTTCGTAACGATAACTATCAGGGGCGGGTGTCGGTTGAATCGAGCGACGACTTGCGGAACTGGCAGCCCGCCGGCGACGCGCAATTGCTCAAGGTCAGCTACAACGGCAGCACGCTAAGCCAGGACCGCGTAGAGCTGAGCGGTGCGCGCGCGCGTTATCTGCGCTTGCATTGGCTCGACGGCGCGCCGTATCTCGAATCGATGAATGTGGAAGTGCAGGCGACCGGCTCGGGTGGCGCGCAACTCGCGGACAAGCAGCGCGAATGGCGCGAGAACATCGTGGCGCAGGCGGGACCCAAGGCCGGCGAATATTTTTTCTCGACTGGCGGACCGTATCCCATCGACCGTTTGCGCCTTCATTTGCCGCAGCCGAATACGGTGGCGCCTGCCGTCGTCTATTCACGCAGCGCACTCGGCGCGGCGTGGCACGAGGTGTCGAGTGCGACGCTCTTCCGTTTGCATAACGGCGATGTCGAACAGAACAGTCCTTCGCTGCAACTCGCGCCCGACACGGACCGTCACTGGCGTGTGGTCGTCGATACGCGCAACGGCGGGCTTGGAAACGGAGCGTTGAGCATCGCAGCGGGTTGGCGCCCCGCGACGCTGACTTTTGCCGCGCATGGCGCGGCGCCTTTTACGCTCGGTGTGGGCAATGCCGCGGCCGTATCGACGGCCGTTGGGCGCGACGAGCTGTTAAATGGAGCTTCGTCGGCGGTGGCCACGGCGCGCGTCGGCGAACCTCTGGTGCTCGAGCAGAATGCGAATGCCCCGTCGTCGGCGAGTGCCGATGCACGCCGCCGCTACATGCTGTGGGCCGCTCTGGTTCTTGCCGTCGGAGCACTTGCGGCCATAGCCTGGCGCCTTGCTCGTAGCGTATCGTCCAGGATGCCGGCGGGTGATGCCTCGGCGGCCGTGCCGGGAGCTGCGGCGAGTGGTTTCGCGAGTACACCAGCCGCTTCGACGGACACTGCACAAGCGGCCAGCGCTCCTGCTCAGAATGCGGCCAATTCAATGACAGGCGGTGTGACGGGCACGACGCAAGGCGAGCATCAACGTGATGGCGGCGCCTGAATCGCACGCTTCCCAATAGTCTGCGACGCGCGGGTCACGGCTGGGTTGGAAGGGCGGGACGTCCACGCACTCATGGTGTGGTTGGCAAACACGAGCGTGTCGAAGTCATGGTTCGTTATGCACCAAGGAGTGCGTGCAACTCATTGGTCAGTTCGAAGCGCGAAGCGTAGGCAACTCATGCGTCGCTTTGAATAGCGCAGTGTGCGCAAACGACTCACGGCTCATTCCATGCGCGCGGGGTAACGGCGTTTAAAGCCGCCGCGTGCGATACGTCTGCGCGGCGCAAATCGCGCAGTGCTGGCCGCCGCTTTTTATTCGTGGCTCACGTGTCAGGCGCAGTCATCGTTTCGATGACTTTATCGAGCGCTTCGCCAAGAGCGAGCTTCTGTTTCTCGTCAAGGCAGTTGAACAGATCGCCGTTCCATTTGCGCGCGATCGGCATGACCCTGCGATACAACGCGCGGCCCTCGGGCGTGAGCGACACGAGCACGACGCGGCCGTCTTCCACACTCGCTTCGCGTTTGACGATCCCCTGTCTGATCAAAGCCTCGGCGGCGCGACTTGCCTGACTCTTGTCGAGATTGGCATGCCTCGCGAGTTCCATGATCGAGAACGGTCCAAACGATCCCACCGACGCGATCACGCGAGCCTCCGGTAGCGTCACGCCGAGCTTGTCCTGGTAACGCTCGCTGATACCACGCTCCGCGAGCTTGTTGAGTACATGCAGACGATATGTGAGGAGCTGTTCCAAGCCGGCTTTGGCGGAGTCCTTCATGGTCTTCCCGTGATGAGTGACGCGGTTGTGGCGCTGTGATTGTTGCCGCAACCATGCCGCCGGGTCAACGCGCGCCGTACTTCAAACGCGTCAGTTGTTCGGCCTCATCCGCCAGGAGACGTGCAGCGTCGCGAATCGCGAATTCAAGCGTGATTGGTCCAGGGGCCGGCGAGAAGCAACCACTGAAATATTCGGCTAGACGCGGCAGTGCTGCAGAGTCCACGGCGCCTGATAGCAGCGTGGCCGGCACACCAGCAGCCTGCGCATGACGGCATGCGATGAAGGGCGCCTTGCCGTGCAGCGTTTGCACGTCGGAGCGTCCTTCGCCGGTGATCAACCAGTTCGCACCTTGCAGTGCCGCGTCGAGGCCGATCTGCCGCGCGACGGTTTCCGCGCCTGGCTCGAACTGCGCGCCGAGCATGTGCAACGCAAAGCCGAGTCCACCTGCGGCGCCCGCGCCGGGAAGGTCGCGAGCCGTGCGCCCGAGCGCAGCTTCCAGCAGATCGGCGAAGCGGGCGAGGGCCGCGTCGATCGTGGCGACCTGCTCCGGGGCGACGCCTTTTTGCGGGCCGAAGACTGCAGTCGCCCCGTGCTCACCTGTCAATGGATTGTCCACATCGGACATGCCGATGAACTGTGTCTGCTCAAGCCGCGCGTCGAGTTGTGAAACGTCGACCCGTGCAACGCGCGCCAGTTGCTCAGGCGTCGGCTCCAGCTCCCGATCTTGAGCGTCGAATAGTTTCAGGCCGAGGCCTGCCAGCAGACCCGCGCCGCCGTCATTGGTGCTGCTGCCGCCAAGTGCGACGAAAAACCGCCGCACTCCTGCGTCGAGCAGCGCGCTGATTGCTTCGCCCATCCCACGCGTATTGCGCGCCTGAACCGGTACGCCCATACCAACCGAGTCCGTGATGCCGACGATCTCCGCCGTTTCCACGATTGCGCTGCCGTCGGCGAGGACGCCTGTCAGTGCTTCGCGCACCGGGCCCGCCGCGCCGCGCACGGTCAGCTTGCGGCGCTCGCCGCCGCTTGTCAGCATTGCGTCGAGCGTGCCTTCGCCGCCGTCTGCCATCGGACAAATGCGTACCTCGGCGTCCGGGCGCGCGCGCTGCACGCCCGACGCGATCGCCTGCGCGACCTGTTCGGCACCAAGCGAGCCTTTGAACGAATCCGGGGCAATGACGACGACAGGCGAGGACGGCGAATTGGGCATGGTGTCTCTGAATGGTTGGAGTAGTACCGTGGTATCGGGCGGGAAAGCCGCTGGCGACGCGGGCTCTTCAGCGCATGCAGCGCAGCCCCGCAGCGCGTTCGCTAGCTTAGCAGCATGGTCGCTTCGACTGAATATGCCGAACGGCATAGCCGGCATCGTCATGCGTCGTGAGGTGTGTTGCAGCAGTGCGGGCTCGTCGGGCGGGCAGCTTCTTGAGAGAAGCGCAAAACCGCTAAAAAAAGCGCCCGAAACGGCTCTGGATGCCGATAAAAATAGGCGCAACCGTCGAATCCCGGTTAGCCGCGCAAATAGTTTGCTAAAATATTCGGCTCTTTGGACTCAACCGTGCTGCCGGTGGCCTGCAAGCCCGCGGCGCAGGCGCGCAAATGCGGCACGGAGAAGATAACTGAATTCGCTCGAATAATTTTAGGACGATTGAAGCCATGGCTAACGTTGTTGAAAACCTCGGCAAGCTCGAACGCCGCGTAACGATTTCCCTGCCGAAGGACGCCGTGCAGAAGGAAGTGGATTCGCGTATCCGTCAACTCGCGAAGAACGTGCGCATGCCGGGTTTCCGCCCGGGCAAGGTGCCGCTCAAGATGGTGACGCAACAGTATTCGGGCCAGGTGGAAGCTGAAGTGCTGAGCGACAAGGTCGGCAAGGAATTCTTCGACATCAGCCGCGCCGAAAACCTGCGCGTAGCAGGCCAGCCGAGCTTCGCGCCGAAGGCCGACGCTACCGAAGGCGATTACGCCTTCGACGCGACCTTCGAGGTCTATCCGGAAGTGAAGTTGGGCGACGTCGCCACGGCTGAAATCGAGCGCACCACGACGACGATCAGCGAAGCGGAAATCGACCGGACGCTCGAAATCCTGCGCAAGCAGCGCGTGCATTTCCACGCTCGCGGCGAAGCCGGCGAGCATGGCGACGGCGGCGGTGACACGGCGGCCAAGGAAGGCGATCGCGTGTCGGTCGACTTCGTCGGCAAGATCGATGGTGAAGTATTCCAGGGCGGCAGCGCCGAAGACTTCGCATTCGTGCTGGGCGAAGGCCGCATGTTGCCTGAATTCGAAAAGGCAGCTACGGGCCTGAAGGTCGGCGAAACGAAGGAATTCGATCTGGCGTTCCCGGCCGATTATCACGGCAAGGACGTAGCCGGCAAGACGGCGCAATTCACGATCACCATGAAGAAGATCGAGTGGCCGCACCTGCCGGAAATCGACGCGGAATTCGCGAAGTCGCTCGGCATTGAAGACGGCGACCTGACCAAGATGCGCGCCGAGATCAAAGACAATCTGGAGCGTGAAGCGAAGCGCCGCACGCAAGCCATCGTCAAGAATCAGGTCATGGACGCGCTGCTGAAGATTTCGGAACTCGACGTGCCGAACGCACTGATCGAGCAGGACCAGGAGCGTCTCGTCGCAATGGCGCGTCAGGATCTGGAGCAGCGCGGCGTGCCGAACGCTAAAGATGCGCCGATTCCTGCCGCTATGTTTAAGGAACAGGCCGAGCGCCGCGTCAAGCTGGGTCTCGTGCTGGCAGAGCTGGTGAAGGCTAACGACCTGCAGGCAAAGCCGGAGCAGATCCGCGCGGAAGTCGACGAATTCGCGAAAAGCTACGAAGACCCGAAGGAAGTCGTCCGCTGGTATTATTCGAACCAGCAACGTCTTGCTGAAATGGAAGCGTACGTCGTTGAAGCGAACGTCGTCGAATTCGTGCTGAGCAAGGCCAAGGTGACGGACAAGGAAGTGAGCTTCGAAGAACTGGCAAGCGCAACGGCGCAAGCGTAAGCGTCGCTGCAACGGCGTGCCGGCTGTCGGAGCGACGGCCCGCACGCCGTTTTTTTGTGCTGTTTTTGTGCGGTTTGTGTGCACTTGAATACGAGCTGGTCGACCACACCTGTCTAGCATCAAATATTTAGAATATTTCCAGACAAGGATCCATTGCATGACCTTTCGCGCCCAAATGCTGGACACGTTGACCTCCCAGTCGTCCCGGGATCTCGAAGCGCAGGCGCTCGGACTGGTGCCGATCGTCGTGGAAACGAGCGGCCGGGGCGAGCGCTCGTATGACATCTACTCGCGTCTGCTGAAGGAACGCATTGTGTTCCTGGTGGGCGAGGTGAACGACCAGACGGCCAACCTTGTGGTCGCGCAAATGCTGTTTCTGGAAAGCGAGAATCCCGACAAGGACATCTATTTCTATATCAACAGCCCGGGCGGCTCGGTGTCGGCCGGCATGGCGATTTACGATACGATGCAATTCATCAAGCCGGACGTTTCCACGCTGTGCATGGGACTGGCGGCGAGCATGGGCGCGTTCCTGCTTGCAGCAGGCGCAAAGGGCAAGCGCTTCGCGCTGCCGAATTCGCGCGTGATGATCCACCAGCCGCTGGGCGGCGCCCGCGGTCAGGCGTCGGACATCGAAATTCAGGCGCGCGAAATTCTGTACCTGAAGGAGCGACTCAATCATCTGCTGGCGCACCACACTGGCCAACCCGTCGAGCGCATTGCACGCGACACCGACCGTGACAATTTCATGTCCGGCGACGACGCGCAAGCCTACGGTCTGGTCGATCAGGTAGCCCATAAACGTCCTTGATCGTGTGGCATTTGCGCTAAATCGGGGCAAATCCCGCGTCCGATCGGTTGTGAAATAATTAAGACTCGTCCGAGCGCCTGCGGCAAACGCCGTCACATTGCTCAACCCGGCCGCGCCCAACTGCGAGGCTGGGGCAAACGGCGTATCATGTAATCGAGTGTCCGGAGGCTCACACATCTATGGCGGACAAGAAAGGTTCTAACAGCGAAAAGCTGTTGTATTGCTCGTTTTGCGGCAAGAGCCAGCATGAGGTTAAAAAACTGATTGCCGGCCCGTCGGTGTTCATCTGTGATGAATGTATCGACCTGTGCAACGAAATCATTCGCGATGAAGCAGCAGGCGCGGGCATCGAGGCGGGCTTGTCCAAGTCCGATCTGCCGAGTCCGCAGGAAATCCGTGAAATCCTTGACCAATATGTGATTGGTCAGGAACGCGCGAAGAAAATCCTCGCGGTTGCTGTGTACAACCACTACAAGCGCCTGAAGCATCTCGACAAGAAAGACGAGATCGAGCTGTCCAAGAGCAACATCCTGCTGATCGGCCCGACCGGTTCGGGCAAGACCTTGCTCGCGCAAACGCTCGCGCGGCTTCTGAACGTTCCCTTTGTCATTGCAGACGCAACTACGCTGACTGAGGCGGGTTACGTGGGCGAAGATGTCGAGAACATCATTCAGAAACTGCTGCAGAACTGCAACTACGAAGTCGACAAGGCCCAGCGCGGCATTGTCTATATCGACGAAATCGACAAGATCAGCCGGAAGTCGGACAACCCGTCCATCACCCGCGACGTGTCGGGCGAGGGCGTGCAGCAGGCGCTGCTCAAGCTGGTTGAAGGCACGATGGCGTCGGTGCCCCCGCAAGGAGGCCGCAAGCATCCGAATCAGGACTTCATTCAGGTCGACACCACGAACATTCTGTTCATCTGCGGTGGCGCGTTCGACGGCCTCGAAAAAGTCATCGTCGATCGTACTGAAAAGACCGGCATCGGCTTTGGCGCAAGCGTGAAGAGCAAGCAGGACCGCGACGCCGGCGAAGTGCTGCGTGAAGTGGAACCGGAAGATCTGATCAAGTTCGGTCTGATCCCGGAACTGATCGGCCGTCTGCCTGTGGTGGCCACGCTCGGCAAGCTCGACGAAGCCGCGCTGATGAAAATTCTCGTCGAACCGAAGAACGCGCTCGTGAAGCAGTACCACAAGCTGTTCAACATGGAACGCGTCGAGCTCGAAATTCGCCCGGCTGCGCTGCAGGCCGTGGCGCGTAAGGCGATTCGTCGCAAGACGGGTGCGCGCGGGCTGCGCTCCATCCTGGAACAGGCGTTGCTTGACGTGATGTACGACCTGCCGCAAATGAAAGGCGTGAGCAAGGTCATCATCGACGACAATGTGATTGACGGCGACGGCAAACCCTTACTGATCTACGAAGACGCGCCTAAAGTCGCGGGTTCGAACTGATCGGCTTCGGGTACTGCAAAAAGCCGTTCATGGCGACGTGAACGGCTTTTTCGTTTATCGTGTGGTCAGAATGGTTGTTTTTCACAATGGAGTCACTGAACCTTCGGAGTCACTGAACTTTTCCCACACGCGGAGGCCTTGCAATAGTTTCTGCTGGCCTCACCTATCGAACGAACTGATTCCACTCATGGGGAAATGAAATGTCAGGAACCCAACTCCTCCCGCAGGAACGCATTACGCTCCCGCTGCTCCCGCTGCGCGACGTAGTCGTTTTCCCGCACATGGTGATTCCGCTCTTCGTAGGCCGCCCGAAGTCGATCAAGGCTCTCGAAGCAGCGATGGAAGGCGGCAAGCACATCATGCTCGTCGCCCAGAAAACGGCTGCTAAAGATGAGCCGACCGAAAAGGACATGTACGAAGTAGGGTGTATCGCCAACATCCTCCAAATGCTGAAGCTGCCGGATGGCACCGTCAAGGTGCTCGTCGAGGGCTTGCAGCGCGCGAAAACGCTTTCCATCGAAGAACAGGAAACGCAGTTCTCGTGCGAAGTCATGCCGCTCGAACCCGACCACGCCGACAGCGCTGAAACCGAAGCGCTGCGCCGCGCGATCGTGTCGCAGTTCGATCAGTATGTGAAGCTGAACAAGAAGATCCCGCCTGAGATCCTGACGTCGCTGTCGGGGATCGACGAAGCAGGTCGTCTGGCCGACACGATCGCGGCGCATCTGCCGCTCAAGCTCGACCAGAAGCAGCACATCCTGGAAATGTTCCCGGTTATCGAGCGACTCGAGCATCTGCTCGCGCAACTCGAAGCCGAGATCGACATCCTGCAGGTTGAAAAGCGTATCCGTGGGCGTGTGAAACGCCAGATGGAGAAGAGCCAGCGCGAGTACTACCTGAACGAGCAGGTCAAGGCGATCCAGAAGGAACTCGGCGAAGGCGAAGAAGGTGCGGATCTCGAAGAACTCGAGAAGCGCATCACGGCTGCCCGCATGCCGAAGGAAGCCAAGAAGAAGGCCGACGCCGAGCTGAAGAAGCTCAAGCTGATGTCGCCGATGTCGGCCGAAGCGACGGTCGTGCGCAACTATATCGATACGCTGATCGGCTTGCCGTGGCGCAAGAAGAGCAAGGTCAACAACGACCTCTCGAATGCGGAACGCGTGCTCGACGAAGACCACTTCGGTCTCGAGAAAGTGAAGGAACGCATTCTCGAGTATCTCGCGGTCCAGCAACGTGTCGACAAGGTGAAAGCGCCGATTCTGTGCCTCGTTGGGCCTCCGGGTGTCGGTAAGACGTCGCTGGGCCAGTCGATCGCTCGCGCAACGAACCGCAAGTTCGTGCGTATGGCGCTCGGTGGCGTACGTGACGAGGCCGAGATTCGCGGTCACCGTCGTACGTATATCGGTTCCATGCCGGGCAAGATTCTGCAAAGCCTGACCAAGGTCGGCGTGCGCAATCCGCTCTTCCTGCTCGACGAAGTCGACAAGATGGGTCAGGATTTCCGCGGCGATCCGTCGTCGGCGCTGCTCGAAGTGCTCGATCCGGAACAGAACCATACGTTCGCCGATCACTACGTCGAAGTGGACTTCGATCTGTCGGACGTGATGTTCGTGGCGACGTCGAACTCGCTGAACATTCCGCCGCCGCTGCTCGACCGGATGGAAGTGATCCGTCTGTCGGGTTACACCGAAGACGAAAAGGTCAGCATCGCGCAACGTTATCTTTTGCCGAAGCAGAAGAAGAACAACGGCCTCAAGGATAGCGAGGTCGATGTGACGGAAACCGCGATCCGCGACATCATTCGTTACTACACGCGTGAAGCGGGCGTACGTTCGCTCGAGCGTGAAGTGTCGAAGATCTGCCGCAAGGTCGTGAAGATGCTTCTGCTGAAGAAGGCGGAAGGCGCGGTGAAGGTCGACGGCAGCAACCTAGATACGTTCCTCGGCGTGCGCAAGTACGACTTCGGTCTGGCCGCCAAGGAAAATCAGGTGGGCCAGGTCACGGGCCTCGCGTGGACGGAAGTGGGCGGCGATCTGCTGACCATCGAAGCCGCCGTGATGCCGGGTAAGGGCAATGTGATCCGCACCGGTTCGCTGGGCGACGTGATGAAGGAATCCGTCGAAGCAGCGCGCTCGGTGGTCCGCTCGCGGTCGCGTCGTCTTGGCGTCAAGGACGAAGCGTTCGAGAAGCAGGACATTCACATCCACGTGCCTGAAGGCGCAACGCCGAAAGACGGTCCTTCGGCTGGTATCGCGATGACGACTGCGCTGGTGTCGGTGCTGACCGGTATTCCGGTGCGGGCTGACGTCGCGATGACAGGCGAAATCACGTTGCGTGGCGAAGTGCTGCCGATCGGCGGTCTGAAAGAGAAGCTGCTGGCGGCGCATCGCGGCGGCATCAAGCTGGTGCTGATCCCGGAAGAAAACGTCAAGGACTTGACGGAGATTCCGGACAACGTGAAGAACGCGATCGAAATCGTGCCGGTCCGCTGGATCGACAAGGTGCTCGAACTTGCGCTCGAACGTGTGCCGTCGCCGTTGCCGGAAGAAGAGCCGAAGCCTGCCTCGCCCGTCGCGGCTGAGCCGGGCAAAGACTCCGGCGCTACGGATGTCGTGAAGCACTAAGCTTTCAGCAAGATACTTGCTGTGCAAGAAAGAACCCGCGGCCTGAACGGCCGCGGGTTTTTTATTGCCGCACGCTTCGGAAGACACCTGCAACAACGCGCCTCGTGACCGCGGAAAAATCTATGTGAACAGCGGACGCAGTACTCGTTGCGTGCGCATCTAATACACCCGTGATCGACATTTACGTCGCGTGACAAAGAGATCATCGGAATACGCCAAAATCAGGCTCAATCCCGGTTGACACGTGGGTTTCGGCCAATTCTAATGACTCGGCCCGGCATTACCGCCGGCTAGACGATGTCAGGCGCTGCAGAGCGCCGTTTCGGTTCTAAAAACATTCTCGGGGGTAGGGATGAACAAGACGGAATTGATCGATCACATTGCGCAGCAAGCGGAGATTTCGAAGGCTGCGGCCGGACGCGCGCTCGACGCAGTGATCGGTGGTGTGAAAGGTACGTTGAAGAAAGGCGGTTCGGTGACGCTGGTTGGTTTCGGCACGTTTGCCGTCGGCAAGCGCACGGCGCGCACAGGGCGCAATCCGCGCACCGGCGATGCCATCAAAATCAAGGCTGCCAAGGTGCCGAAATTTAGGCCTGGCAAAGCGCTAAAGGATGCGCTAAACTAATGGGCTTGCTGCTTGAGGAATTGCAGGTTCGTCAGAAAGAAGGGCGGCGAATCTGAATTAACGGTTGCTCGGTTCGATGGTTGTTCAATCGGGCGCGGGACTGACCATTCAGGCAGTAATAGCGGAAGCACAAGAATCATGAAGCCGGGTGCTTAGCTCAGTTGGTAGAGCGGCGCCCTTACAAGGCGTAGGTCGGGAGTTCGAGCCTCTCAGCACCCACCAGTTTCTGATTCTCTTAAAGTGTTTCTGAGTAGTGACGCAGTGAAAGCGCAGTATAAGGAGTGGTAGTTCAGTCGGTTAGAATACCGGCCTGTCACGCCGGGGGTCGCGGGTTCGAGTCCCGTCCACTCCGCCAGTATCCTCGAAAGGCGAACTCCGGTTCGCCTTTTTTATTGCCCGCTGTTGTAAGATCGGGCGTTCTGTTTTTGGCACTCACGCATGCTCGATTTTTTCCGCAATCACAAACGCCTGATGATGTTTATGCTCATCCTCGTCATTGTGCCGGGGCTGGGTTTTGTGGGTATTCAGGGCTTTCGCGGCTTCTTTGACGAAAGTGCAAACGTCGCAAGCGTCAACGGTCACAAGATCACGCGCGCAGAATACGATAATGCGATGCGTCAACAGCTTGACCGCGCCCGTCAGATGCTCGGGGCGCAATTCGACATGAAGGCGTTCGATACGCCACAACGCCGCAGCGAGATGCTCGACGGCCTGATTGAACAACGCGTGCTCGCCGATGAAACCCAGCGCCTGCACCTGACCGCATCCGACGACGCCGTGCGCCGCACGCTGCTCAACGATCCGGTGATCTCGTCGCTGAAGAACCCAGACGGCTCGATCGACGTCGACCGGTATAAGCAACTGCTTGCCATGCAGGGCATGACGCCCGACCAGTACGACGAGCGCGTACGTTACAGCATCGCTACTCAACAGTTGCCCGCCAGCATTCAGGGCAGCGCGTTCACGTCTAAAACGCTCGCTCAGCATCTGACCGAACTCGCCGAGCAGCAGCGTGAAGTGCAGGGCATTGCCTTCCACCCGCGCGACTATGCGGCGAAGGTGCAGCCCACCGACGCGCAATTGCAGGCCTACTACGACGCACATCATAACGAATTCGCCACGCCGGCCACGGCGACCATTCAGTATCTGGTGATGTCGCCGGCCACGCTTGCCGCGTCGGTGCAGCCGAGCGACGCCGACCTGAAGAAGTATTACGACGACAACATCGCGCACTACCGCACCGAAGGTCAGGTACGCGCCAGCCACATTCTGATCACCGCGCCGAAAGACGCGAGCGCGGCCGACAAGGCCAAGGCGAAGCAGAAGGCTGAAGAGTTGCTCGCACAGATCAAGGCGCATCCTGAACAATTCGCTCAGATCGCGCAACAGAACTCGCAGGATCCCGGCTCGGCGTCAAAGGGCGGCGATCTCGGTTACTTCGGGCGCGGCATGATCGCAGGCGGTCAGGCGTTCGACGACGCCGTCTTCGCTCTGAAGAAGGACGAGGTCAGCGGCATCGTGCAAACGGACTTCGGCTATCACATTGTCAAGGTCACCGACGTGAAGCCGGCAGTGACCAAGCCTTTTGACGAAGTGAAAGACCAGATCTCAAGAGACCTGAAAACGCAGCTGGCGAGCAAGGCATTCAGTGACGACTCCGAAGGTTTCACGTCGATCGTCTATGAGAAGGCGAAGAGCCTGCAGCCTGCCGCCGACAAGTACAAGCTGCAGTTGCAGACGGCCACGGTCACTCCGCAGCCCGATCCGAAGCTGCCGCCCGACAGTCCGCTGAACAACGCGAAGTTCCTCGCCGCCGTTTTCGCGAACGACGCAGCCGTGGCGCGCAACAACACGCAGGCAATCGACGTGGGCTCAAACACGCTGATCGCGGCACGCGTTACCGACTATAAGGCTGCAGCTGTGCCGGCGCTCGACGCGATCAAGGACCTGGTGCGTCAGAAGGTCATTGCGGCTCAGTCGAACGAAGCCGCGCACAAAGACGGCATCGCGAAGCTTGCGGAGTTCGAGAAGTCGAAGGCGACCACGGGTTTCTCGTCGCCGTTGAAAGTGTCGCGCAACGACGCGCAAGGCGTGCCTCCCGCTGCGCTCAGCGCAATCTACAAGGCCGATGCGCAAAAACTGCCGGCATACGTGGGCGTTGATCTCGGTGACGACGGTTATGCCATCTATCGTGTGAACTCCGTCGTCGCTGGCACGCCGGTGGAACCGCAGCGTCTGGCCGCGGCGCAGCAGCAGATCGCGCAGGTAGAGTCGCAGTCCGAAGTAGAGGCCTACGTTCAGGCGTTGCGTGCCCGGTCGAAAGTAAAACTGTACGGCTCGCTCGAGAGCAGCAACGCGCAGGCAAGCGACGAGTAAGCTTTCCAGCAAACGCTCGTTTGCGCGTCGGTGTTCGCGGCGCGCCTTGCGTGCACCTCTCGGCTCGCAGCGAATCCACACAAGCCGCGCTGAACGCGCGAACACAAAAAAGCCCCGCAAATGCGGGGCTTTTTCATTTTTGAATCTGATTCGATCTGTCATTCGGCGAATTCGAAGTTCACCGAACGATTGCGTCGATCAGAGGGTGATCATGGTCAGAGGCATGAACTGATGGCGCTGGTGGCGTCGCTGCCCGCTGCTCCGTTCGCGCGGAAGCCGACCCACGAGCCCTTGCCGGAGTACGAAGGACGCACCACAGCGGCCGCGCCGTTGGGCGGCTGCTGGCCCGGCACATACACGTCTACAGCCTGATCGTTGGCCAAGGTGTCTTGCGACACGACTTGTTGCTGGGAGCCGTCTGCCCATTTTTGCGCGATGCAGGTCGCAACGGCCTTCGGCGGTTGCTGGCTTTGTCCGACGGACTGGACGCCAGCCGGCGGTTGAGCAGCGCAGGCGGAAATTGCCACGGTCAAAGCGATTAACGGTAAGTATTTCACGTTATCTCCTCATAAGTCGCTCGGTATCGAGCCGGGTCCACGGGATTGCGCAAGCATGAGATCAAGCTCGCGGATCCGTGTTCCGCGTAGTTCCGGAAACAAGCCGACAGCAGCCTTTCAGTGCGACGAACTTGTACGAAGGAGTGGCTTGACAGCGGGCCACACGTTGTTGAGTAGCACTGGCTGTGCCTGCTGCGTCGGATGAATCTGATCTGCCTGGAACATATCGGGCTTATCGGCAATGCCGGCGAGCAGGAAAGGCACTAGCGGCACATTCAGTTGCTTGGCGAGCTGGCCGTATAGGCCATGGAACTTTTGCGTATAGTCCGGGCCGTAGTTAGGCGGTACGTACATGCCCACGAGCACGACCTTCGCGTGAGCCTGCTGAGCCTGCTCGATGATCGTGCGCAGGTTATCTTCAGTTGTTGAAAGCGGCACGCCACGCAGCGCATCGTTGGCACCCAGTTCGACAATCACGATACTGGGCTTCAGACGTTGCATCAGCGCAGGCAAGCGGGCTCGCCCGCCGCTCGTCGTGTCGCCGCTAATGCTTGCATTGGCGACGCTATAATCGATTCGCTCCTGGGTGAGTCGCTGGCGCATCAACGCGACCCAGCCAGTGTCGCGGGGCAGGCCGTATTCGGCGGAGATGCTATCGCCAAGTACGACGATCACCGGTTTAGCCGCTTCGGGCGCATTGGCTGCGCGAACCGCGAAGGTCGTCGAAAAAAGGGCGGCCGCCACTATGACCGAGCCCCTGGCCACCGAGCTCGTTGCCGAAGTCAGTGCATTCGCGCGAAGCTTCATGGCGCGCACTTTCAACCTACGCTTCACTATGCTAAACAAAACTGATCCAGTCATTGAAGTGCGGGGTTTGTGCAAGAAGGTTAAGGATGCGACGGGCGAACTGACCATTCTCGACAACATCGATCTGGCTATCGAAGCAGGCAGCAGTGTCGCGATAGTCGGCGCGTCCGGGTCGGGCAAGTCTACGCTGCTTGGACTGCTCGCAGGATTGGACAGCGCAAGTTCGGGCTCGGTTCGGCTACTCGGCCGCGAGCTCACCACATTGAACGAAGACGAGCGCGCAGCATTGCGCAGCGGCTCCGTCGGGTTCGTGTTCCAGTCGTTCCAGTTAATGCCGCATCTGACGGCGCTCGAAAACGTCACGTTGCCGCTCGAATTGCAAGGCGGCATCGGTACACGTGAAGCCGCACTGCGCGCACGCGGGCTGCTCGAACAGGTTGGGCTCGGCCAGCGCACCAGTCATTATCCGAAGCTGCTGTCGGGCGGCGAGCAGCAACGCGTCGCACTGGCGCGCGCGTTCGTGACGCATCCGGCCATTCTCTTCGCCGATGAACCGACGGGCAGTCTCGACGCTGCGACCGGCCACGCAGTGATCGATCTGATGTTCCAGATGAACCGCGCGAACGGTGCAACGCTGATTCTCGTCACGCACGACGTGGAACTCGCGCGCCGCTGCGATACGACGGTAACGATAGAAGCGGGGCGTCTCGCCTGACGCACAGGCTCGGTCAGGATTAGACATACACCGACGCAAAAAAGCGGGCCACAAGTGGCCCGCCCCTGCACTTCGCCCTGTCCTTCGCCCTGTACTTCACTCAGCGCCAAACGCTGCACGCCGCCGGTTATACCGCCAACCGGCGTTCAAGTGTCAACGCTTCAAAGCGGCGCGCGCCCTTGCGATCAACGCGGAGGTCGACGAATCGTGCTTCTTTTCGTCGACGCTTGCGGCCGTCAGATCGGCCTCGACCACCTTGCCGAGAATCTTGCCTAGCTCGACGCCCCATTGATCGAACGGATTGATGTTCCATACCGACGCCTGTACGAGAACCTTGTGCTCGTACAGCGCGATGAGCGCGCCGAGTGAACGCGCAGTGAGTGCTTCGACCAGCAGCGTGGTGGTCGGCCGGTTGCCCGGAAACACGAGGTGCGGCGCCAGTTCCGGCTTGTCGGGACCGGCGACCTTTTTCGCTTCTTCGAGCGTGCGGCCGAGCATCAATGCTTCGCTTTGCGCGAAGCAGTTGGCGAGCAGCTTCGGATGATGGCTCACGAGCGGATGCTCTGGCGTCAGCACCGCAATGAAGTCGATCGGGACGATGGTCGGACCTTGATGCAGCATCTGGAAAAACGCATGCTGACCGTTCGTACCCGGCTCGCCCCACGTTACCGCGGAGGTCGGATAGTCGACCATTGCGCCGTCGAGACGCGCCGATTTGCCGTTGCTTTCCATTTCCAGCTGTTGCAGATACGACGGCAGGAAGTGCAGCGCCTCCGAGTACGGCGCGACGAGATAGCTCTGCGAGCCGAAGAAGTTGCGATACCAGATGCCGATCATGCCCAGCAGCACCGGCAGATTTTTTTCGAGCGGCGCGGTGCGGAAATGCTCGTCCATTTCGTTTGCGCCCGCCAGCAGCTCGCCGAACTGCTGCGGCCCGACCGCGATCATGATCGACAGACCGACCGCCGACCACAGCGAATATCGGCCGCCTACCCAGTCCCACATCTCGAACACGTTCTCTTTCGCGATGCCGAACTTGACGACTTCCGAAGGATTCGCCGACACACCGACGAAGTGCTTCGCCAGCGCATTTTCCGGGCAGCCCTTTTCCGTGAACCAGTCACGCAGCGAACGCGCGTTGGTCATGGTTTCGAGCGTCGTGAACGTCTTCGAAACGATGATGGCGAGCGTCTCTTCGGGGTCGATCTGCTGCATCACGTTATAGAGATCGGCACCGTCGACATTCGACACGAAGTGCGTGGTGATTTCCGGCGTGGCCAGATGATGCAGCGCGTGCACGACCATCTTCGGCCCGAGGTCCGAGCCGCCGATGCCGATGTTCACCACGTGGCGAATGCGCTTGCCCGTGTAGCCGGTCCAGGCGCCGCTCCGCACCTGATCGGCGAATGCGGCCATTTTCGCGCGTTCGGCCTGCACCTGCTGATGGAACGGCGCGTTGGGGTTGCTCGCTCGCAGCGCGGTGTGCAACGCGGCACGGCCTTCAGTGGGATTGACGACTTCGCCCGCGAACATCGCGTCGCGACGTTTTTCGACGCCGGCTTCGCGCGCGAGTTGCACGAGCAGCTTCAGGGTTTCGTCGGTGATGCGGTTCTTCGAGAAGTCGGCGGCGATGCCGCCGCCCGCGAACGCAAAGCGCTCGGCACGGGTCGGCGCGGGATCGTTCCCGGGAGCGAACCAGTCGCGCAGATGTGCATCGCGGATCTGCTCGTAGTGCGTTTGCAGAGAGGACCAGGAGGGGAGCGAATTCTGGGTCATAGCGTCCGTCTAACCAAGGGGCACAAAGAAAGGCGCGCGCGAGGCGCCGCCGAGGATGATGCAACGATGCTGTTAGAGCGAGGCAGCACGAAGGCAGCACGACCGCGTTCGCGGTGAGTCTTGAGCGCCCGCGCAGTCATGAACGCCGGTTGATTCCGCCGCGTTTTGCGAGTGGCTCGCTACGAACCGCCACGCCGTCAGGCAGTATGCGCGCAGCAAGCGCGCTCAGTTCGCGTGCGGTCCGAACGCGGCCGCGGGTTCGACCGGTCAGCGCAGTTGCTCACGCACTCCTCACTCGATTACTCAGTATAACGGCGTTGCGTGACAGGCGGCAGCGCTTTGACACAAGCCGCGCCGGAAGCCAGCGACCCGATTCACCCACGATTCACCCACGATTCGCCCAATATCGCGCCATATCGCTCGATACCCTACATCACGATTGCGCCGATGGATAAAACATGCGGTTCAACAAGGTGCGCACCATCGGCGCAAGTTCGCCAGCCGTGAGGCCGGCGGGACCGTGGCCTTGCGCGCTCAGCGTGTCGGCGGCGAGGCCGTGCAGGTAGACGCCGGCTAACGCCGCCTCGTAGCCCGGCAAGTGCTGCGCGAGCAAAGCGCCGATCATGCCGCCGAGAACGTCGCCGGTGCCGCCTGTCGCGAGCGCGGCATTTCCGGTCGGGTTGATCGTGAGACGGCCGTCGGGGGCCGCGATGACCGTGCCGGTGCCCTTGAGCACCACCACACTGGCAAAGCGCGCGGCGAGAGCGCGCGCCGCGGCGAGGCGGTCGCGCTGCACGCGGACCACCTCGGTGCCAAGAAGGCGCGCGGCTTCGAGCGGGTGCGGCGTGAGCACGCAGGGATCGCCCTGCACGCCTCGCGCGGTAACGGCCACGGCCAACGTGGAGTCTTTCGAAATCAGATTGAGCGCGTCAGCGTCCAGGAGCTTCGGCACATCGAGTTGCAGCACATCGTGCAACACCCGCGTGGCGCGCTCGCCGTGGCCCATGCCGCAGCCGAGCGCCAGCGCATCCATCTTGTCGAGCGGCAAATCGTCGACGGCATGCAACATCAGTTCGGGATGCGGCGGGTCGTAGGGCGGGGCGCCGGCGCCGAGCAGCGCGACGTGGACCTTGCCCGCGCCGGTGTAGAGCGCCGCGCGCGACGCGAGAATCGGTGCGCCGCACATGCCCGTGTCGCCGCCAACCACGGCGAGGCTGCCGAACGTGCCCTTGTTGGTCGCGAAATCGCGCGGCGGCAGGAACGAGCCAAAGAGTTCGGGCGCGTTCAGTTGCACCGCCGTGCGCGCGCTGCAATCGACGCCGATCGGCGCGACCGTCACCGAGCCGGCGAGATCGCGGCCTTGCGCCGTGAAAAGTCCCGGCTTGCCGGCGATGAAGGTAACTGTGTGGGTTGCGCGCACGGCTGCGTTGCCGTCGCCGTCATCGACGATCGTGCCGGTGTCGCTGTTGAGGCCGCTCGGCACGTCGAGCGCCAGCACGCCGCCTGTGTGCGGCCGGCTTTGGGCGCGTTGCGACAGGTGCCGCGCGGTCGCGGCGAACACGCCTTCCAGTGGCCGCGCGAGGCCAATGCCGAACATGCCGTCGACGAGCCACGTGTAGCCGTCGAGCGAGGCGGGCGGCATGGTGGCAATTGCGACGCCGGATGCGCGTGCCGTCGCGAGCGCCCAGCGGGCGTCGTCCGGTTTCACTTCCACCGGCATGCACAATTCGACGGCGATACCGGCCTTGTGCAGCTCCGCCGCCAGAATCAGCGCGTCGCCGCCATTGTTGCCGGGGCCGGCTATCAGCCAAACGCGCTGCCTGGATTTTTCGACCGACGTGTCGCGTGTAATCTGTTCGAGCAGGAAGCTGGCTGCCGCCTTGCCGGCGCGGTCCATCAGCGTGTGCTGCGGCAGCGAAGCGGCGGCTTGCGATTCCGCGATCCGCAGGTCGGTCAGCGTCAGCAGCGGGAGGGCGCGGTTATGCGGGCGAATCAGCGTCGGCGGCGTGAGGTCGGCTTCTGTCATGGCGAGGCGGGCGGTCACCCTTGTGCAGGGTGCGAAAGCGTCTGGAATCGCTATGGTAGTGCCTATGTGCGCGCGATGCGTCGATTCCGGCGCACCCGCGGTTACCTGAACCGGTCCGCCCGCAGCGCGGCGAGCGTTTCGTCGGGCAGATCCGACGCCTGGCCCGCGACCAGATCGGCGATCAGCTTGCCCGCTCCGCACGCGAGGCCCCACCCCGCGGGCCCGTGGCCCACATTGACGAAAAGCCGTGGATGCAGCGCATTGCCGACCACCGGCAAGCCGTCGGGCGACAGCAGCTTGATGCCTTCCCACGGCAAGGCCGCGGAGATACGCGCCGCGCCGGGAATCCAGTCGTGTGTCGCCTGGCCCAGCAGTGCCAGCGCTTCTTTCGTCAGTGCTTCGCCGAGCGGCTTGTCGATCAGATTGGCGCCTTGCAGGACCGCACCGCCCGCGATGCGCAAGCGGTGATTCATCCGGCTGATCCCGATGCGCTTGATCGCGTCGACGATAGCGACATGCGGCGCACATTCCTCATGCGCGATGGGCGCGACGAGTGTATGCACGCGCAGCGGATGCAGGGGCAAGGCGAGGCCGAGGCGCTCCAGCAGCGCGAGGCTGCCGTAACCGCCGGCGACCACGATCGTGTCCGCGTGGATCACATCGACTTCGCGTGACCCGGACGCCGCGCCCGGCCGAGGCGCGAGCTCGACTGCGGCGCGCTGGCCGTCGAGGCGGATCGCCGACACCTCGCAGCCGAGCATGAATTGCACGCCGCCCTGGGTGTCGAGTGTCTGCTTGATGAGCTTGGTGAAAAGCGGGCAATTGGCGGTTCGCTCGTGCTCGAACAGAACGCCGCCCGCGAATTCCGGTTCGGTGCGCACCGAATGCTCGTATGCCGCACATTCCGCAGGGCTCAGCACGTGATGCGGCACTTCGTAGAGCGCCAGCAGCCCGAGCGCGGGCTGCAATTGCTGCCACTCCTGAGCGGAACGGACCAGATGCAGCAGACCGCTCGCCTGTTCGAATTCGAAGCCGAAGCGCGCTTCCATGTCGGCCATCGCCTCGCGCGACAGTTCGACAAGCGGACGCAACAGCCGGTACTGGCGGCCGAACTCGTCCGGCTCCTGCAATTCGGCAAGCTTCTTCACGAACTGGCGCGCCGGCCCGTTGAATCCGGGCTTGCTGATCACGCCGTTTTTCGCATTCTGCCGGTTCGCCATGAAAGTCGGGCCGAACCAGACGTCGAGCGGCGTTGGCAGGACCGTGCCGCCATGCCCATAGGTCGCGCCCTGCGCGACGGTGGCGTGGCGTTCGACGACGCATACCCGGTGGCCCGCGGCGCGTAGCTGATAAGCGGTGGCGACGCCCGCGATCCCGCCGCCAATGACGATGACATCCATTGTTCTGATTCGATTTGCCGGGCGGGGGCCGTTGTGCGGGCCCCGCTAGGCGTGACATGCGGCGCGGCCGGACAAGACGCGAAGACTATGACTCCGGATCCGATCCGGGCAGGACTCGCGACATACTGCCGGCGGCAAGGCCAGAACCTTGCTCGCACCGATCTGATGAAAGGGCGAATGATAGCAGTCAACGCCCGCGCATGGTCATGCGCGCTGCTGCGCAGGCGTCGGCCGAGACACCCGCGCAGCGTATTCCGGGGCCATGGCGCGGCCCGCTGGATGGCCGTTCCCGGGGTATAATCCCGGACTTCCTTTCCGCCTCATGTCGCCATCACGCGCGACTCTTCGGCATCATTGAGCGACGCAACGTCAAGTCCATGGCCCACTTCTCGTGTTTCCCCGGCGCTTCGGCCCTTTCCGATTTCCGTCAAACCCGCCTGCTCGAAACGCTTACGCGCATCGACCCGAATATCACGGGCGTGCGCGGGCAATATCTGCACTTCGTCAACGCACAGACCCCGCTTTCCGCTGAAGACAACGCGAAGATCGAGGCGCTGATGCACTACGGTCATCCGCTCGAAGAAACCAGAGAGCGCGGCGCGGCCGAAACGTTTCTGGTGGTGCCGCGCTTCGGTACGGTGTCGCCGTGGGCCAGCAAGGCAACGGATATCGCGCACCTGTGCGGGCTCACGCAGGTGCGCCGGATCGAGCGCGGCGTCGAGTACACGGTCACGCTGAAAAGCGGCCTGCTGGGCGGCAAGAAGGCGCTTTCCGACGAAGCGCGCGAAGCCGTCGCCGCCGCGTTGCACGACCGCATGACCGAGAGCGTCGCGCCGTCGCGCGACCATGCGCTGCATCTGTTCGACGAACTGCCGGCCAAGCCGCTGCAAACCGTCGACGTGCTGGGCCAAAGCCGGCGCGCGCTGGAAGCAGCGAACACGGAACTGGGCCTCGCGCTCGCCGACGACGAGATCGACTACCTCGTCGACGCATTCACGAAACTCGGCCGCAATCCGACAGACGTCGAACTGATGATGTTCGCGCAGGCCAACAGCGAGCACTGCCGTCACAAGATTTTCAACGCGGAATGGACCATCGACGGCGAGAAGCAGGACATCTCGCTCTTCAACATGATCCGCAATACCGAGAAGCTCAATCCGCAAGGCACGATCGTCGCTTATTCGGACAACTCGGCGATCATGGCGGGCGGCATGGCGGAGCGCTGGTTTCCGCGCACGCCTGAGGAGCTTGGTGAGAACGAACTGCCCGAGCACTATCGCCGCAGCGTCGAGCTCACGCACACGTTGATGAAGGTCGAGACGCACAATCACCCAACCGCGATCTCGCCGTTCCCTGGCGCCGCGACGGGCGCGGGCGGTGAAATTCGCGACGAAGGCGCGACCGGCCGCGGCGCGCGGCCGAAGGCCGGTCTCGCGGGCTTCACGGTGTCGAACCTCGAATTGCCCGACGGCGTCGAAGCCTGGGAAAATGCACGCGATGTCGCCGTGCCGCTCGCGCATCGCAATCCGGCCGACAAGCTTGAGGCGTACGGCCGCCCGGACCGCATCGCTTCGCCGCTGCAAATCATGATCGACGGCCCGCTCGGCGGCGCCGCATTCAACAACGAATTTGGCCGGCCGAATCTCGGCGGCTATTTCCGCGCCTACGAGCAGAACGTGGCGGGTCTCGTGCGCGGGTATCACAAGCCGATCATGATCGCGGGCGGCATCGGCAATATTTCGGATCAGCACACGCACAAGCACGACCTGCCGGAAGGGTCGCTCCTGATTCAGATCGGCGGCCCGGGCATGCGCATCGGCATGGGCGGCGGCGCAGCAAGCTCGATGGCGACTGGCACGAATACCGCCGAACTCGATTTCGACTCCGTGCAGCGCGGCAACCCGGAGATCGAGCGGCGCGCGCAGGAAGTCATCAATGCGTGCTGGCAACTGGGCGACAAAAACCCGATCCTGAGCATTCACGACGTGGGCGCGGGCGGCCTGTCGAACGCGTTTCCGGAAGTGGTCGACGGCGCAGGCAAGGGCGCGATTTTCAATCTGCGCAAAATTCAACTCGAGGAAAGCGGCCTGTCGCCGCGCGAGATCTGGTCGAACGAAGCGCAGGAGCGCTACGTGCTCGCCATTGCGCCCGCCGATCTGCCGGCTTTCCAGGCCATGTGCGAGCGCGAACGCTGTCCGTTCGCCGTGATCGGCACGGCAACGGCCGAACGTCAGCTGAAGCTGATCGATCCCGAACTGAAGGACGAGAACGCGCATCAACCGGTCGACATGCCAATGGAAGTGCTGCTCGGCAAGGCGCCGCGCATGCATCGCGACGTTACGCGCGTCGAGCCGAAGGTCCAGCCGGTGGATGTGACCGGCCTCGCGCTCCCAGAAGTCGCGGTAAGCGTTCTGCGCCATCCCACGGTCGCGAGCAAGTCGTTCCTCATCACGATCGGCGACCGCTCGGTGGGCGGCACCACGGCGCGCGACCAGATGGTCGGCCCGTGGCAGGTTCCGGTCGCGGACGTCGCGATCACGACCATGGACTACGCGGGCTTTCGCGGCGAAGCGATGACAATGGCCGAGCGCACGCCGCTCGCCGTCATCAACGCGCCCGCGTCGGGCCGCATGGCGGTCGGCGAGGCGATCACGAACATCGCAGCGGCGCCTATTGCGTCGCTCGACAAGCTCAAGCTGTCGGCGAACTGGATGGCTGCATGCGGCGCGCCGGGCGAAGACGCGGCGCTCTACGAGACGGTCAAGGCGATCGGTATGGAACTGTGCCCGGCACTCGGCATCAGCATTCCGGTCGGCAAGGATTCGCTGTCCATGCGCACCAAGTGGGAAGACCGCGGCGTCGCTAAAGAAGTCGTCGCACCGGTTTCGCTCATCATCTCGGCATTCGCGCCGGTCGAAGACGTGCGCCGTCATCTCACGCCGCAACTGCGTCGCGCAAGCGGTTCGGACGGCGTAGGCGACTCCGTGCTGATCGCAATCGACCTCGGCCGCGGCAAGCATCGTCTGGGCGGCAGTATTCTCGCGCAGGTCACGCAGCAGATCGGCGATACAGTGCCTGACGTGGACGATCCGGAAGACCTGAAGCGCTTCTTCAACGCAATCCAGTCGCTGAACCAGAACGGCAAGCTGCTCGCTTACCACGACCGCTCCGACGGCGGCCTGTGGGCGACCGTCTGTGAAATGGCGTTCGCGGGTCACGTCGGCGTGTCGTTGAATGTAGACATGCTCGTGCTCGATCCGCATCACGAGTCGGATTACGGCGACGCGAAAGACTGGGCAAAGCAGACGAGCGGCCGCCGCGAAGACCGCACGATCCGCGCGCTCTTCACCGAAGAACTCGGCGCCGTGATTCAGGTGCGCGCGGCCGACCGCGACGCGGTGCTGGCAGCGTTGCGCGAGCATGGCCTGTCAGCGTGCTCGCATGTGATCGGCAAGATCAACGATCGCGATACCATCGAAATCTATCGCGACGCGAAGAAGGTCTATGAAGCGGCGCGTGTCGAGCTGCATCGCACGTGGAGCGAAGTGAGTTGGCGCATTTCGCGTTTGCGCGACAACCCTGCTTGCGCCGACGCGGAATACGACGCGCTGCTCGACGCCGCTGATCCGGGCATCACCCCTGTGCTGACGTTCGACCCTACAGACGACGTGGCCGCGCCGTACGTCGGCAAGAGCGCGCGTCCGCGCGTGGCGATTCTGCGCGAGCAGGGCGTGAACTCACACCTTGAAACGGCCTATGCGTTCGACCGCGCCGGTTTCGACGCGCACGACGTGCACATGAGCGACCTGCTTGCGGGCCGCGCCGATCTGGCGGACTTCGCCGGCGCGGTGGCGTGCGGCGGGTTCTCGTACGGCGACACGCTCGGCGCCGGCGAAGGCTGGGCGAAGGCGATCCGCTTCAACTCGCAACTGGCCGATATGTTCGCGGCGTTTTTTGGCCGGACCGACACGTTTGCGCTTGGCATCTGCAACGGCTGCCAGATGATGAGCAGTCTCGCGTCGATGATTCCCGGTGCCGAAGCATGGCCGAAGTTCACGCGCAACAAGTCAGAGAAATTCGAGGCGCGTTTTTCGCTCGTGCAGGTCGAGGCGTCGCCGTCGATCTTCTTCGCCGGTATGGAAGGTTCGCGCATTCCGGTCGCGGTTGCGCACGGCGAGGGCTATGCGGACTTCTCGCAGCAAGGCGATGCGTCGAAGGTCGCCGTGGCAATGCGTTACGTCGATCACCGTGGTCAGGCGACCGAGCAGTATCCGTTCAATCCGAACGGTTCGCCGAACGGCATCACGTCCGTTACTACGCCCGACGGCCGCTTCACCGTTGTGATGCCGCACACGGAGCGCGTGCATCGCGCGGTGCAAATGAGCTGGCATCCGGAAAGCTGGGGCGAGGGCGCCACGGACGCAAGCCCGTGGATGCGCGTCTTTCAGAACGCACGTCGCTGGCTGGGATAATGAGGTAGCGAGGTAGTGAGTGCGCGTACTCGCGGCGCGCACTCAGCGAAATCGCACAGTCGAGTGGCGGCTAAGCCCGCCGAAGCGCGGCACAAAAAAGCCCCGTTCAGTCATCAACTGAACGGGGCTTTTTCAAACCAGATCGAAGATTGCGAACTAACGCTTACTGAATCTTCGCGTTCTTACGCAGACCTTCTTCGAATGCCTGCAGTTTTTCTTGCTGGATCTGCTGCACGATCTGCGGGCGCACCTGCTCGAGCGGCGGCGGCGTGATGCTGCGCACGTCGTCAACGCGAATGATGTGCCAGCCGAATTGCGTATGCACCGGCGTGTCCGACATCTGGCCCTTCTGCAAATGCGTGGCCGCTTCCGCGAATTCCGGCACGTAAGCCTTCGGGTCAGACCAGTCCAGGTCGCCGCCGTTCTTGCCCGATCCCGGGTCCTTCGAGAACTGCTTGGCCAGATCCTCGAAGCTCGCGCCACCCTTGATTTTCGCGATCAGGTCCTTCGCCTGCTGCTCGTTGTCCACGAGAATGTGATGCAGGTGATATTCCTTGCCGCCTGCGTCTTTGATCAGTGCGTTGTAGCGAGCGGTGACTTCCGCGTCGCTCGGCGTGTTCTTCTTCACGAAGTCTTCGATCAGTGCGCGCAGCACGACGGTTTGCTGAGCGACAGCAATTTGCGCCTTGATGTCCGGACGATTCGGCAGGCCGCGGCGCAGCGCTTCCTGCATCAGGATTTCGCGGTTCACGAGTTCTTCACGCACGGCCATTTGGAGTTGCGGCGTGTTTTGCTGGCCTTGATGAACCAGTTGGTCGATCAGTGCGTCGGCGCGTGCTTTCGGAATCGGCGTGCCGTTCACCACGGCGATGTTCTGTGCGAATGCAGGTGCGGCCGCAAACGCAGCCAGCAATACCCAAAGACGGGTTTTCTTCAAGGTCATCGGAAGTTTCCTAGCGGGGCAACAAAGCGAATTCTTCGGGCGTGTAAGCCGTGATTGCAAGGGCATGAATGCCGCGCTGCATGGCATCGGCCAGCGCATCATACACCATGCGATGCCGCGCCACGCGGGGCTTGCCGGCGAATGCGGCAGCCACGATCGTGACACTGAAATGACCGCCGGCGGCAGCGCCGGCGTGGCCGGCGTGCTGCGCGCTGTCGTCGGTGATCTGGATCGATGCGATGGGCGCGAGCGCGGCGGTAAGGCGCGCTTCGATCAGCGCGGCACGCTCGGCAGTGGTGGCGTGCATGAACATATCGCTCATGTCATTCCTCCTTCATGTATTTGGACAGCCACAAGCTCTGTCCGACGATAAACACCACCAGACAGCCTGTCGCGCCGAACAGTTTGAAATTGACCCACTGGTCGGTCGTGTAGTTGTACGCGACGAACAGGTTGAGCAGTCCGAGCAGCACGAAGAAGATCGCCCAGATCACGCTCAGCTTGCCCCAGATTGCATGCGGCAGCGTGATCTGCTTACCCATCATCGCTTCGATCAGGTTCTTGTTGAACGCGAGTTGCGACACGATCAGCACGACGGAGAAGGCCCAGTACAGCACAGTCGGCTTCCACTTGATGAAGGTGTCGTTGTGCAGAACGAGCGTCGCGCCGCCGAACACGGTGACGACGCCGAGGCTCACCCACAGCATCGGGTCCACCTTGCGGTGCCGGAAGGCCACCCACGCGATCTGCACCAGCGTGGCAACGATCGCCACTGCGGTCGCCGTGAAGATGCCCCACACCTTGAAGGCGACGAAGAACAGGATGATCGGGAACAGATCGAACAGGAATTTCATTTATCTGACGGGAACTCGGAGAGTGGGTCGGAGGAGCGAGTGCGCGGCGTCATGCACGAGGCACCCCGCGGCATGCAGCACACAACCAGGCGCGGCGCCGGAGGAGGCGAACTGATTTCCGTCGCGGCCCACGCGAAACCGGGCTGCCAGCGTGACGCGATGCCCCGCGCCAGGCGCCCGGTTCGCATTCCGATGCCGCAGGTAGCTGCCGGTTGCGTCTACCTGCGGTTCGGGGCGGACTGTGCCATCCATGCCTGCTTGTGGCCCAGGCCTGGCGGCTCACAGTTGCTTCGGCACATTACCGCGTCGGCGTACGCCAGAGCACTCGTCGACAGCAACCGCAATTCGCCAGCACAGGCACAGAGAGCGCCAAACCCGGACGCTGCGTTACTTGGGGTCGAATTGTAACGCAGCCGAATTGATGCAGTAGCGCAGACCCGTTGGCGCCGGTCCGTCTTCGAACACGTGGCCGAGATGCGCGCCGCAATTCTTGCATTGAACCTCGATGCGCAGCATGCCGTGCGACCGGTCGGTTTTTTCGGCAATCACTTCACCGTTGATCGGTTTGAAGTAGCTCGGCCAGCCGCAGCCGGCGTCGAACTTCGTATCCGATTCGAACAGCGGTGTGCCGCAACAGACGCAGTCATAAATGCCGCGTTCCCAATGATCGTGATAACGGCCGGTGAACGGGCGCTCGGTGGCCGCGTGGCGCGTCACCTGATATTCGATGTCGGAAAGCTGCTTGCGCCACTCGGTGTCGTCTTTCTGCACCGCCGGGGTGTCGTGCTTGAGGTCGTCGGGATTGTTCATATCGGTTCCTGTCTCGGGCTTGTAATGAGAGCGGCTTGCAGCTTGCGGGTCATGACGAGCAACTGACTTCCAGCGAGCTTGCCCAGTCGGGCGGCAACCCCGCATACGCTTCGTGCTCGGGCTGTTCGTCGAACGGACGACGCAGCACCGCGGCCAGACGCTCAAGTTCGGAAAAATCCTTCTCTTTCGCGTGGCGGATCGCCGTTTCCGCCAGATGATTGCGAAGAATGAATTTGGGGTTCACACGGTTCATTGCAATGGCGCGCGCGGCGTCGTCGCGTGTTTCATGGGACAGGCGCGCGCGATACTCGTTCGCCCAGGCATCGAACGCAGCGCGGTCGAGGAACAGATCGCGCACCGGCGCATCGCCGCTCGCGTCGTGTTTCGACATACGGGCGAGGTTGCGGAAAGTCAGCGTGAAATCCGCCCGGTTCGCATGCATCACGTCGAACAGGCGGTTGACCAGTTGCGCGTCGCCGTCGTGCACGGTTTCGAGCCCGAGCTTTGACGCCATGCGCCGCTCGAGCGCCGGGCCGAAACGCTCCTTGAAACCGCCGAGCACGCGTTGTGCGTCTTCGATGGCTTTGTCGTTGCGCGCGCTTTGCTCGTAGCGTTCGCCGAGCAGCGGCAGCAGT
Source organism: Paraburkholderia sp. SIMBA_053 (assembly GCF_046534895.1). NCBI lineage: Bacteria > Pseudomonadati > Pseudomonadota > Betaproteobacteria > Burkholderiales > Burkholderiaceae > Paraburkholderia > Paraburkholderia sp. SIMBA_053. Next base: position 784,752 of record NZ_JAWRXU010000002.1, read on the forward strand.
CCTTGCGCAAGGCAAAAGAGATTCCAGTACGCGATCTGCGGTTGCATCCGGTACGCATAACGACCTTGCGAGTCGGAGTGATTGCAGATGTAGCCCGCGTCGAAGCCGTCCATGAAGCCGAACGGACCATAGTCGATGGTCAGGCCCAGGATCGACATGTTGTCCGTGTTCATCACGCCGTGGCAGAAGCCGACGGCCTGCCATTCGACCATCAGATCCGCCGTGGACAACACGGCCTCGTTCAGCAACGCGAGATACGGATCGTCGGCTTCGCGGCAATGCGGATAGAAGCGCTCGATCACATGATCCGCGAGCGCGCGCAGCGCGTCGGTGCGATCGTTCGAGTAGAAGTGCTCGAAGTGGCCGAAGCGCACGAAGCTCGGCGCAACGCGCGTGACAACGGCGGCGGTTTCGATCTCCTCGCGCCGCACCGGCTGGTCTGAGCCGATCACGCACAGCGCGCGCGTGGTCGGAATGCCAAGGTGATGCATGGCTTCTGAGCAGAGAAATTCGCGAATCGACGAGCGCAGCACCGCGCGACCGTCGCCCATGCGCGAATACGGCGTGCGCCCGGCGCCTTTTAATTGCAGCTCGAACCGCTGACCCGCATGTTCGACTTCGCCCAGTCCGAGCGCGCGGCCGTCGCCGAGCTGTCCCGCCCACACGCCGAACTGATGCCCCGAGTACACCGACGCATACGGGAGCGCCTCGGCCGGCCATTCGCGGGTGCTATTGCCGGAAAACAGCTCGGCGAACGCAGGATCTTTTTCGAGGCCCGGCTCTAACCCGAGCAGCGCGGCGGTGTCGGCGGAAAAACCGACCAGGTACGGCGCGCTCAGCGGCGTGGCTGGCAAGCGCGTGAGAAACGTGCTGCCAAGCCGCGCAAACGCGCTTTCGGTGGGGTTGGTAAGAAGTTCGGAAAGTGCCGCCAGAGGCCCGGACAGGCCTGCAATGCTTGGGGAAAACGACATGTTGAGCGCCTCACTATTAACCGATATTGTAAGTCCGCACCCGCGGCGCTGCTGGCGGCCCGGCATTTGGCCCGTGTATGGCTTCGCGTATGGCCCACGTATGCCCGATACGAACATTCCAGTGGTGGCGGATGCGTGACTCGCCTGTCGCTTGCTTCAGCAATTTCACTGCCGCGCCGGTTTCTCCCGAACGGCGCTTCAATGTCCAAACCCTGAAAAGAAAAAGGCCAGGAGACGACCCTTTATGACGATGCCGCTACTTGGCCAGATGATGGATGTGCCCCTCACCGTGCCCTCGCTGCTCGCTCACGCGGCGCGGCATTTCGGCAGTACCGAGATCGTGTCGCGGCGTATTGAAGGCGACATTCATCGCTACACCTATCGTGATTGCGAACGGCGCGCAAAGCAGCTCGCGCAGGCCTTGATCGCGCTCGGGGTTCATTCCGGTGAGCGGGTCGCGACACTGGCATGGAACGGCTACCGGCATCTCGAAACCTATTACGGCACGACCGGATTCGGCGCCGTGTGCCACACGATCAACCCGCGCCTTTTTCCCGATCAGATTGCGTACATCATCAATCATGCCGGCGATGCCTGCGTGCTGTTCGACACGACCTTTGCGCCGCTAGTCGACGGCCTCGCGCCGCAATGCCCGAAAGTACGAGGCTGGATCGCTCTCGCCGACGAAGCACATTTGCCTGCGATGGAAACGCCCGTGCTGAGTTACGAAACGCTCGTGAACGCACAGGACGGCAATTTCGAATGGCCGCCAATCGACGAGCGTCAGGCGTCGTATCTCTGCTATACGTCAGGTACCACGGGCAACCCGAAAGGCGCCCTGTACTCGCATCGATCGACGGTGCTGCATGCGTTCGGCGCATCGCTGCCCGACGCAATGAGCCTGTCTGCGCGCGATTCTGTGCTGCCCGTCGTCCCTATGTTCCATGTCAACGCCTGGGGCATCCCGCACGCCGCGCCGCTCACCGGCGCAAAGCTCGTGTTTCCAGGCAAGGACCTAGACGGCAAGTCGCTGTTCGAACTGATGGAGCGCGAGCGCGTCACTTATTCGGCTGGCGTGCCGACCGTCTGGCTCGGCCTGTTGAACTATCTGCGCGAAGCCGGCGTGCGCTTTTCGTCGCTCGAGCGCACGGTGATCGGCGGCTCCGCGTGTCCGCCCGCAATGCTGCGCACTTTCGAGGACGACTACGGCATACAGGTCATTCACGCATGGGGCATGACTGAGATGTCGCCGCTCGGCACGTTGGCGAAGCTCACGTGGGAGCAATCGCAGCGGCCCCTGGCTGAGCAGCGCAAACTGCTTGAGAAGCAGGGGCATGCGCTTTACGGCGTCGATATGAAGATCGTCGGCGAGGACGGTACGGAGTTGCCGTGGGACGGCGTCGCGTTTGGCGATCTGTATGTGCGTGGGCCTTGGGTGATCGACCGGTATTTCCGCAAGGACGACTCGCCGCTCGTGGACGGCTGGTTTCCGACCGGCGACGTCGCGACTATCGACCGTGACGGCTTTTTGCAGATCACGGACCGCTCGAAGGACGTCATCAAGTCGGGCGGCGAGTGGATCAGTTCGATCGACGTCGAGAACGTCGCGATTGCGCATCCGGCGGTCGCGGAGGCGGCGTGCATCGCATGCGCTCATCCGAAATGGACGGAGCGTCCGCTGCTGGCCGTGGTCAAACGCGCGGGTTTCGACGTGACCCGCGAAGAACTGCTCGCGTTCTACAACGGCAAGGTCGCCAAATGGTGGATCCCAGACGACGTGGTGTTCGTCGACGAACTGCCGCACACGGCCACCGGCAAATTGCAAAAGCTGAAGCTGCGCGAAATCTTCCGCGATCACGTGCTGCCGTCGGCGCTGGAAGCCCAGATGTTCGAGGGAGACTGCCCGCTCGCCAGGGGAAACCCCGGCTGACGATAAATTGAACGAGCGTGCTTTTTTGTGTATTCTGCCTGCTGACACCGGAACGGCCGACCTGAACGTGAGACGAAGGTTGGAGCACTGAAGCCAGACACCAGTCGTCTGGTGGACCCGGACGGGCGGCGCGCGCTGCGCCGCCTCATCTCAAGGATGCGATGCATCGCACGGAGGCAGGCAGATGGCAGTGGACTACACAACCCATGACGGCGTGGCCGTCATCACGCTGAACAATCCTCCCGTCAACGGCCTCGGCCTGTCGACCCGGGCGGGGATCGTCGAGGGCATCGAGCGCACGCAGAACGATGCGACCATCAAGGCCATTGTGCTGACGGGCGCGGGCAAAGCCTTCTCGGGCGGCGCCGACATCACCGAATTCAATACGCCGAAAGCCACCCAGGAGCCGACGCTCGCCACCGTCATCAAGACCGTTGAAGGCAGCGCAAAACCGGTTGTGGCGGCGATTCACAGCGTCGCGATGGGCGGCGGGCTCGAACTCGCGCTAGGCGCGCACTACCGGATCGCCGCGCCCGGCGCGCAGATCGCGTTGCCCGAAGTCAAGCTCGGCATCTTGCCGGGCGCGGGAGGCACTCAGCGTCTGCCGCGTGCGATCGGCCTCGAAACTGCGCTCAACATGATCGTTTCCGGCGCGCCTGTCATGTCGCAGGACCTCGCCCGATCGGGTCTATTCGACGAACTCGTGGACGGCGATCTCGCCGAAGCGGCGCTCGCGTTCGCGCGCAAGGTCGGCGCAAAAGAAGGCCCGCATCCGAAAGTGCGCGAGCGCAAGATCGAGCATCCGAATGCCGAAGGCTTTATCCAGTTCGCGCGCAATAGTGTCGCAACCGTCGCGAAGAATTTCCCCGCGCCGCTCAAATGTATCGACGCCGTTGAAGCCGGCGTGAAAAACGGCTTCGACAAAGGCCTCGCGGTCGAGCGCGAATGCTTCGTCGCGCTCGTGCAAACGCCCGAGAGCCGTGCGCTGCGTCACGCGTTCTTCGGCGAGCGCGCCGCGAGCAAGATTCCCGACGTGCCTGCCGATACGCCAGTGCGCGAGATCCGCCAGGTCGCGGTGATCGGCGCGGGCACGATGGGCGGCGGCATCGCGATGAACTTCATCAGCGCCGGCATTCCCGTCACGCTGCTCGAAACGAAACAGGAGGCGCTTGACCGCGGCCTCGCCACAATCCGCAAGAACTACGAAGCAACGGTGAAGAAGGGCAAGCTCAAGCCCGAAGCGCTCGAAGAGCGGATGGCGCTGATCACGCCCACGCTTTCGTACGACGACCTGAAGAGCGCGGACCTGATCGTCGAAGCGGTGTTCGAAGAACTCGGCGTCAAGGAGCAGGTGTTCAAGCGTCTCGACGAAGTGGCGAAGTCCGGCGCGATCCTGGCGTCGAACACGTCGACGCTCGACGTGGACAAGATCGCCGCGTTAACGAGGCGGCCGCAAGACGTGGTCGGCATGCACTTCTTCAGCCCGGCCAACGTCATGAAGCTGCTCGAGGTGGTGCGCGGCAAGCAAACCGCGAAAGACGTGCTCGCCACCGTCATGAAGCTTGCGAAGAAGATCAAGAAGACGGCGGTGGTGTCGGGCGTGTGCGACGGCTTCATCGGCAACCGGATGATCGAGCAGTACATCCGCCAGGCGCTGTTCATGCTCGAAGAGGGCGCGCTGCCCGCGCAAGTCGATCGCGCCATTGAAAAGTTCGGCTTCGCAATGGGACCGTTCCGCATGAGCGATCTGGCCGGCAATGACATCGGCTGGGCGATCCGCAAGCGCCGCTATGAAGAACATCCGGAGATGCATTATTCGAAGATCGCCGACCGTCTGTGCGAGACGGGGCGCTTCGGCCAGAAAACCGGCGGTGGCTGGTACGACTACAAGGCGGGCGACCGCACCGCGCATCCGTCGAAACTGGTCGACGACATGATCGTTGCTTACTCGAACGAAACGAACACGCAGCGCCGCAAGATCGGCGACGACGAGATCGTCGAGCGTCTCGTATTCGCGCTCGTGAATGAAGGCGCGAAGATTCTCGAAGAAGGGATTGCATCGAAGCCGTCGGACATCGACATGGTGTATCTGACCGGCTATGGCTTCCCGCTGTATCGCGGCGGCCCGATGCTGTACGCGGACACCGTCGGCCTCTACAACGTCGAGCGCGCAATTCGCCGCTACGCATCGCAGCCGAATGGCGACGCGTGGCAACTGGCGCCCAGCATCGCCGAACTTGCGGCTCAAGGCCGGGGCTTTAACGGCTGACGCCGCACACGGCACACGCCGCTCATATCGAACGACAGCGGTGGCGCGCGTTATTGCGGCGCGGCGGCGATATCGCCCGCACGGAAAGCACGCGCCACCCTCGCCATCTATACGCAGGAGACTCGCATGACTGACGCCGTAATCGTATCGACCGCCCGCACGGGGCTCGCCAAATCATGGCGCGGCGGTTTCAACATGACGCATGGCGCGACGCTCGGCGGGCACGTAACGCACGCCGCCGTCGAACGGGCGAAGCTGGACCCGGCGCGTGTGGAGGACGTGATCATGGGTTGCGCCAATCCTGAAGGCGCGACGGGCATGAACATCGCGCGGCAGATCGCGCTGCGCGCCGGCTTGCCGGTCAGCGTGCCGGGCATGACGGTGAACCGTTTCTGTTCGTCGGGATTGCAAACCATCGCGCTGGCCGCGCAACGCGTTATAGCCGGCGAGGGCGACGTGTTCGTCGCGGGCGGCGTCGAATCGATCTCGTGCGTGCAAAACGAGATGAACCAGCACATGTTGACCGACGGTTGGCTCAGCAAGAACAAGCCGGAAATCTACTGGTCGATGTTGCAGACCGCCGAGAATGTCGCGAAACGCTATTCGATTTCGAAAGAGCGTCAGGACGAGTACGGCGTGCGCTCGCAGCAGCGCGCCGCAACGGCGCTGGAAGCCGGCAAGTTCAAGGACGAGATCGTGCCGTTGACGGTGCTCGCGGGCGTCGCCGACAAAGCGACCGGCCGGTTGTACACGAAAGAAGTGACGGTCAGCGGCGACGAGGGCATTCGCGCGGACACGACGCTCGAAGGCGTATCGAAGATCCGCACCGCGCTGCCGGGCGGCGTCATCACGGCGGGCAACGCGAGCCAGTTCTCAGACGGTGCGTCCGCTTGCGTGGTGATGAACGCGAAAGTCGCGGAGCGCGAAGGGTTGCAACCGCTCGGCATTTTCCGGGGTTTCGCGGTGGCAGGCTGCGAACCGGACGAGATGGGCATCGGCCCTGTTTTCGCCGTGCCGAAGCTGCTCAAGCAAGCGGGGCTGAAAGTCGAGGACATCGACCTGTGGGAATTGAACGAAGCGTTTGCGGTGCAGGTGCTGTATTGCGCCGACAAGCTCGGCATTCCGCATGACCGTCTGAATGTCAACGGTGGCGCGATTGCGGTCGGCCATCCGTACGGCGTGTCGGGCGCGCGGCTCACCGGGCATGCGCTGATCGAAGGCAAGCGGCGCGGCGCGAAGCTCGTCGTGGTGACGATGTGTATCGGCGGCGGGCAGGGCGCGGCGGGGCTGTTCGAAGTCGCTTGACGGCGTGGTCAGCAGAGCGCGTGGTCAGGGCAGAGCCATGCCCGTCGAGGGCAGGCTCAACGCGCCCTGATCGACGAAGCGCGTCGTGCCGGTCAGGCCGCCGGCGAGCTTGCCTCGCATGATGTACGGAATCTGGCCCGACGGCGCGGTGCTGCCCTGCATCACCCCGGCGAACGCGAACGCCTGGCGAACGGCGGAAAACGCGGGCACCGTCAACGGCACATTGACAATGGTTTCGCCGAAGCGCGGCACGGTGCCGCTCTGGTCGCTGACGCCGCTCGCGAACGGCTTGCCGTTCAGTTCCAGATCGAGCGACACGCCATTGAAGCTGATCGCCGAATCGTTCGGATTTTGCACGCGCAGTTTGACGTTGAAACGCATCTCGAAGCCTTGGCTGTCCATCGGTTCGATGCCGGCGACGCTCACGCGCAACGGATCGCCGAAGAATCCGGCGCAGCCGCTCATCGTAAGCGCGAAGACAGCGCATAACGCGGTCATGCGGCACAAACGCGCGCTGAACAGCATGCGGACGAAGGACATGGCCGGGACCTCGAAGAGCGGATGGGGTCATGCATTGTAGCTGGCGAACTCCGGCGCGCGGGCGCTTCTGATGCGGCTTCTCGAGAGGGTCAATCAGGTACCGCTCGTGTTTAGTCTTATCTTCGTCTCATGCTTCGTCTTAAGCAGCGCGCCGCAGCGTCGCTTTCAGGAATGCGGCTAACCAGAGCAGGGTTCGACCTGTCGAGCTGCTGCCTCTGTTTTCAGCAAGCGACGGTTGCACCACGAAGGCAGCGGCCCGCGCATCCGCGGCACTAATCGATATCATGCCGTGTTGCTGCACGACGAAGCACTGGCCCTCGTGCAAGGTGACGGACGTCATTGAAACGGCATCGCCGAGCCACGCAAGCGAATGATCGCGAAACGCCAGTTGCAGATCGCCCTCAACGGCAACGACGCTGCTTCTTGCGCGCACGTCCTGCAGAGCGACTTGACCGACAGTGAGGCGGGACAGATCGGCGTTGGGGCGAGTTGACATGACCGTTTCCTTAAGACCGTTTGCATGCCATCCAGCATATCGAGCGGGTGCCCTTGAAAACAGCCGCAGTTATCGGCAATCTGAACCGCTACAAGACGGCGGTTTGGCGCGCTGTATCGGTCGAAATGCAAGGAACGTGTATCTGTCGCGGCGCCGCCGCAGTGCGCACCATCGGTTGATGAGCCGATCCACCTACATGCAAACGGACACCCCCATGGATACCGTCATGCAGTCCGAGCAGTCCGAGCGCGCGGACCTCGCGCTTAAGGACGTTTTGCCGGCGAGCGAGCCGCTTTATCGTCAACTGGCCGGCCACTACCGTCGCGCAATCCGCAACGGCGTGCTGCGTCCCGGCGAGCGCATGCCGTCGATGCGCGCATTCATGCAGCGCCACGGCGTAAGTCTCGCGACGGCGACCGAGAGCTACCGCGTGCTCGAACGCGAAGCGCTAATCGAGGCGCGGCCGCGCGCCGGCTACTTCGTGCGCGCTTCGCAACGCGCTGCGTTGCCGGCGGCGTCGGAGCCCGATCTCGCGGCCCTGCCGCAGGCCGCTCAGTTCGTCGGTATTCACTCGGCGATCTCGGCGATCGTTTCGCAATATCAGCGCTATCCGGACGCATTCAATCTCGGCGGCGCAACCGCTTCGGCTGACCTTTATCCGACTGACGCGTTGCAAAAAGCCGCGCTGCGCGCGTTGCGCCGACGGCCCACATTGCTGACCGCGGTCGGACCGGACCAGGGCGACCCGGCGTTACGCGCGATCATTGCGCGCCGCGCGCTCGAAGCGGGCATTCAGATCGGCGCGGACGACATCATCATGACGCACGGCGGCATCGAGGCCGTCAATCTCGCGTTGCGAGCGGTCACGCAACCGGGCGACACCGTTGCCGTCGAGTCGCCCTGTTTCTTCGGCTTGCTCCAGGCGCTGGAAAGCCTCGGGCTGCGCGCACTCGAAATTCCAGCGAGCCCGACGAGCGGGCTTGCCATCGAGGCGCTCGAATTTGCGTTGCAAACGCATCCCGACATCAAGGCCGTGGTCGTCGTGCCGAATTTGCAGAATCCGCTTGGTAGCGTGATGCCCGATCCGCACAAGGCAAGGCTGGTCGAACTGTGCGCGCGAGCCCGCGTCGCGCTGATCGAAGACGACCCGTATCGCGAGCTTGTCGATAGCGCGCAGCCGCTGCGCTCGCTGAAGGCGTGGGACACCGACGGCACCGTGATCCACTGCACGTCGTTCAACAAGACCCTCGCGCCCGGCATGCGGATCGGCTGGATCAACGGCGGGCGCTGGCATCCGCGTATCGGCATGCTGAAGTTTGCGCAGTCGCGTCACAACGAACAACTGTCGCAAGTCGTGCTTGCCGAGTTTCTCGAAACGAACGCGTATGAACGGCATTTGCGGCGTTTGCGCGATCGCTTGAGGCTGCAGCGGGAGCGGATGTCGGCGGCAATCGGCGCCTCCTTTCCCGATGGAACGCGTTTTACGCCACCCGCTGGCGGTATGTTCTTCTGGATCGAGTTGCCGCACGCCGTGTCGTCGGCCGCGTTGTTCGATGCCGCTTTGAAGCAACGCATCCGCGTGATGCCGGGCACTGTGTTTTCGAACGCGGGCCGCTTCGATCGGTTCATCAGGCTCAGTTGTCCGAGCACGGACCTCGAACTCGCGGATGAAGCCGTGCTCAAGCTCGGCCGGCTTGCGACAGCGATGGCCGCTCGGGCGGCGACACAAGCGGCGTGAGCGCACCGCGCCCGTTGAATACGGTGAGGCCGCTTAGCCTGCTTAACCCGCTTAGCCCGCTTAGCCCGTCGAGCCGAAGTGTCGCTCGACACCGCGCTGTGCCATAGCGGGTATCATTTCCTCTCCTTTGGCGCGGTGCTCCGTCGCGTGCATGCTGCTGTTTGCACATCATTGCGAGTTGCACCGCCCTCATGTCAAGACAAGTCAACTGAAGCCGCAATGTCCGAATCATCTTCATCCACCGCGACGGGCGCGTCGCTGCCTGAGAGTCCCTTTGTCGACCGGCTCGGCGCTGAGTTGGTGTCGGCGGCGGACGGCGTCAGTGAAGTGACGCTGCCTTTGCTGCCCGAGCATATGAACACGTGGGACGTCGCGCACGGCGGCGTAACCATGACGCTCGCCGACGTTGCGCTCGCGATGGCCGCGCGCAGCCTCGCGGGCGACGGTGTCGGCGTGGTCACGGTCGAAATGAAGGTCAACTTCATGCAGCCCGGCCGCGGTGAGTTGCGCGCGACAGGCCGCGTGCTGCACCGCTCCACGACGATGGCCTATTGCGAAGGCGAGATCCGCGATAGCGAAGGGCACTTCGTCGCCAAGGCGCTCGGCACGTTCAAATACATGCGCCGCCTTGCCGTGGGCCGCGACGTGACGCGTCAACGCTTGCGCAGCGACCCATCGGCGAAACCCGGTCCTAGCGACGGCTGAGCACATGCGGCGTTTCGCTCCGCATTGTCCACGCGCAGGCCGGGTGCACGGCTCGCTGCAACCGTAGCGATATGCACCCGGCAACCTGTAGCCGATCTTCATAATCAGCAGAAGCAGCAAATCAAGGAGACGATGTCATGCCACAGATCAACCGTCAGCTCGTGCTGGCTTCGCGGCCGCAAGGCGCAGTGACGCCCGAGAACTTCCGCCTCGTCGAAACGCCCCTTGCACCGCTCGCCGATGGCGAAGTGCGCGTGCGTAATCACTATCTGTCGCTCGACCCGTACATGCGCGGTCGCATGAACGACAGCAAGTCGTATGCGCCGCCTCAACCGCTCGACGAAGTGATGATCGGCGGCACGGTCGGCGAGGTGGTCGAATCGAAGAATGAGAAGTTCGCGGTCGGCGACAAGGTCGTCGCAATGTTTGGATGGCAGGAGTACGGCACGTCGAACGGGGCGGGCATTCAGAAAGTCGACGACACGCATGTGCCGCTGTCCGCTTATCTCGGACCGGTCGGCATGCCGGGTGTAACGGCGTGGTACGGACTGAACCGGATCATCGCGCCGAAGGCCGGCGAGACGGTCGTGGTCAGCGCGGCGAGCGGAGCAGTGGGCAGCGTGGTCGGACAGCTGGCGAAAGAAGCCGGCGCGCGCGCAGTGGGTATCGCGGGCGGTCCGCAGAAGTGCCGCTACGTGGTGGAGACGCTCGGCTTCGACGCGTGCATCGACTACAAGGCGGGCAACCTCTATCAGGACCTGAAGGCGGCGACGCCGGACGGCGTCGATGGTTGCTTCGAGAACGTCGGCGGCGAAGTGCTCGACGCGACGCTCGCACGCATGAACCCGTTCGGCCAGATCGCCCTCTGCGGATACATTGCGGGCTACGACGGTCAGCCGGTGCCGCTCAAGCACCCGTCGCTGATATTGACGCAGCGTCTGCTCGTGCAGGGCTTTATTGTCAGCGAGCATATGGACGTCTGGCCCGAAGCGCTCAAGCAGCTTGGCACGCTGGTCGCGCAGAAAAAGCTGCACTATCGCGAGAGCATCGCGCAAGGGCTCGATGCGGCGCCCGAAGCGTTCATCGGCTTGCTGAAAGGCAAGAATTTCGGCAAGCAACTTGTGCGGTTGATCTGATGTGAGGGCATGGCGGCGGCCGGCGGTTGGAAGCGTATGGAGCCGCACTTGCACCCGCACTTGCAGCCGCGTTTGCAGCACACAAGGGAGTCCACGGATGTTCGAATTTGCAGGCAAGGTCGCGGTCATCACCGGCGCGGCCAGCGGCTTCGGCCTCGCGTTTGCGCAGAAAGGCGCGGCGCTCGGCATGAAGCTCGTGCTGGCCGACCTGAATCCCGACGCGCTCGCGCAGGCCGTCGATACATTGCGCGCGGCGGGGGCCGACGCGATCGGCGTGCCGACCGACGTGTCGAGCGCAACGCAGGTCGAGGCGCTCGCGCAAGCCGCGCTCGATGCGTTCGGCAAGGCGCATCTGTTGTTCAACAACGCCGGCGTGGGCTCGGGCGGCTTGCTGTGGGAGAGTTCCGCCAACGACTGGTCGTGGGTATTCGGAGTCAACGTAATGGGCGTCGCGCACGGCGTGCGTGCGTTTGCGCCGATCATGCTGGCGCAGAACGAGCCAGCGCATATCGTCAACACCGCATCCGTCGCGGGGCTGCTGTCGCCGCCCGCGATGGGCGTCTACAACGCGTCCAAACACGCGGTCGTGTCGCTCACCGAGACGCTGTATCACGACCTGCAGATTGCGCAGTCCGGGCGTGAGGCGAGCCGCCGCGTCGGCTGTTCGCTGCTGTGCCCTGCGTTCGTGCCCACGGGCATCGCCGATGCCGAACGCTCGCGGCCCGCCGAACTTCGCAACGAGAGCCGCCCGACGCGCTCGCAGATCGCCGCGGGCAAGCAACTGCAGCGCGCGGTGCAATCGGGCAAGCTCAGTGCCGCCGATGTCGCCGGCATCACGTTCGAGGCTATCGCCGAGCGCCGTTTCTATATCATCACGCACCCGGCCATCATGGCGACGGTGAGACTGCGTCACGAGGACATCGAGCAGTTGCGCGATCCCACCGACCCGATGTCGCTGAAGCCCGAAGTCAGGCAGGCGGATTCCGACTAGCGCCGTTCCGCCGTTCGGTGGGCGCAGTGTCGCGTGCGCCTTTTCAACCTGCGGCGCGTATGCGCCATCTAACGTTACCTGCGTCACATGCCGCTGAACCCGAAGATCGAGCAGGTGCTCGACATGATCGCGCGCGCAAAGCGTCCGAAGCTCCATGAGATGACCGCGCAAGCGGCGCGCGCGTCGTATGAGAAGAGTGCGCCGATTCTCGAGATTGCGAGCGCGCCGATGTTTGCCGTCGAAGACCTGCGCGTACCGACGCGCGACGGCGCAACGATTCGCGCGCGTCTTTATCAGGCCGTCGAGCCGAGCTGGGCCGAGCCGGCTCCTGCGTTGATCTACTATCACGGCGGCGGCTTCACGGTCGGCAGCGTCGATACGCACGATGCGCTGTGCCGCATGTTTGCGCGCGACGGAAAATGCACGGTGCTGTCGGTCGATTACCGGCTCGCGCCCGAACACAAGTTTCCGACCGCCGTCAACGACGCTTTCGACGCGCTCGTCTGGCTGCATGCGCACGCCGCGGAATTCGGCATCGACGCCGGGCGGCTTGCGGTAGGCGGCGACAGCGCGGGCGGCACGCTCGCCACGGTTTGCGCGGTGCTCGCGCGCGACGCCGGCATCGCGCTTTCACTGCAGTTGCTGATCTATCCCGGCACGACCGGCTATCAGGAGACCGATTCGCACTCGCGACTTGCCGACGGCTTCCTGCTGTCGGGCGAGACGATCCAATGGTTTTTCGATCAGTACGTACGCGAGGCGAGCGATCGCGACGACTGGCGTTTTGCGCCGCTCGACGGCACACGCGGCGCACCCGAGTTCGGCGGACTCGCGCCCGCCTGGATCGCGACTGCCGAATACGATCCGTTGAGTGACGAAGGCGATGCCTACGCGAAGAAGCTGCGCGACCATGGCAACGAAGTCACGCTCAGGCGCTATCCGGGCATGATCCACGAGTTCTTCAAGATGGGCGGCTTCGTGCCCGATGTTGCGCATGCGCACGCGGAGGCCGCGGCGGCATTGCGCAGGGCATTCGGCGAGTAATGATTACGCGAGATTACGCGATTTGCGGCTCGACGTTGAATGCGAAGCTGCGCTCGAAGTCACCCGGGCGCACGATCCGGTGTGAGCCGTTGTCGTCGCTTCGCTCGGCCACCGCAACGCTGATCATCTCCGCGTTCGCAACTACCCGTAACGCCGTCGTGCCGCGCGTGCCGTACTCCGGCGTTTCGATGAATGCCGCCGACAGCGCCCGCTCGCGTTCGAGCGGAATGCCGGTGGCAGGCAGCTCATCGTCGGGGGCGACGCGCGGGTCGCGCATCAGGTCGATCAGGCGCTCGAGCGGCGGCATCGAGTTGCGCGTGAGGAGCGCGCTCAATTCGGCCCGCTTTCTGACGAGCTTCGGCCACGGGGTGTCGAGCACCGCGTTCGAGATGCCGTGTGTGCCGGGCGTAAGCAGCGCGGGGGCAGCGTTGGAGCGATTGCAATACCAGGCGAGTTCGCGACGCGTCCAGTCGCCGACCAGCAGGTTGAAGCCGTTGTACATGTCGCCGGTCTTCGCCACGCGTTGCAGATAGGCCAGCGGCGTTTCGTGCAGGCCGCCGTTCTCACCGCCGTTCTCCATGCCGTTCCCACCGGCGCTGCCCGAAGCCAGCCAGTCGCTGACGAGCGTTCCGCGGGTCGGCGCATCGGCGCGCATCTCGTGCGGCGCGCGGTAGTTGGTCAGCGCAGCAAAACGGCCGTCGCGCGACATGCCGAGCCACGTTCCGCCGCCGAGCAAGTCGCGGCCGGCCAGCACGCCAGGCGCGTCGCTCCACCAGGCGATCGGCTCGGCTGTGCGCCGGAAGAACTCGTCGCGATTCGCGGCAAGCGTGAAGATCGGGCCGTCGACCGCATCGGGTCGCCAGTCGAAGACAATCAGGCACATCGGGGGCGTCTCCCAATTGGGGACTTCTGGAATGGCATGGCAGGCAGAAGTTCAGACGAGGGCGCAGCGAGAAAGCGGCGCGTTTTCGTCGAACAGCGCCGCGTCGCATCTTCAAGCGCGGTTAAACCTCGGTGGGCAGGCCGTACGGAAGCGCGAGGAACTGCAGCGCCGGGCCTTGCGCCTCGCCTAGATGCACCGAGCCGCTTTCGAGCGCCGCCAGCTTGATCTCGACCAGCAGATCGACGCCGCCGTCGTGCGCCGATGCCGCGTTCACCACCATGCCGCACGGCTGGCCTGGATCGTCGGAGTGAAAGAGTTCGGCGCCGGCCTTCGCGATTTCGAGGTCGCTCGCCACGTTGGCGAGCGACGTGCGCCGCTTGATCGTGCCGCGATACTGGCTGCGCGCCACCACTTCCTGACCGGGATAACAGCCCTTGCGGAAATTGACCGCGCCGAGCACGTCGAAATTGACCATTTGAGGCACGAATTGCTCGACCACAGGCTGCGTGATGCGCGGCTCGCCTGCGCGAATGTCGAGCCAGTCCCAGACTGCGGGCGAAACCTGCTTCAACTTCTCGCGAAGCGGCGGCAAGTGCGCTTCGACTTGCGCCTTCGGGCCGATCCACAGATAGCGCAAACGCTCGAACGCATCGGGCACGCGAATCAGTGAGCCGGCCGCGCCGTCCACCTTCACATGAACGCCGTCGGGCAGCGCGTCGAACACGCCGGACAGCGCCTTGCGGACATCGCCCGCGAGGCCGATCACGGCAAGTTCGTTGCTTGCATCCACGAGCTTCGCCTTGGCGCGCAAAACGAACATGGACAGCCGCTTTTGCACCGCCGCCTGCACGTCTTTCGAGACGAGCAGACGGATCGTGTCGCCGCTACGCCACGTCAGAAACGACGCCAGCAACCGTCCCTTCGCCGAGCAATAACCCGCGAGACGCGCGTTCGCGGCGTCCAGGTGCTGCGTGTCGTTGGTCAACTGCCCGTGCAGGAAGCTCGCGGCGTCGTCGCCGGTGGCGTCGATCACGCCGAACTGCGTGAGCGCCATGTACGCGCCATGTTCGAGCACTGCGGCGAACTCATCGGCGGACGGACGCGGCAGCACCGGCAGCGCCGTGGTGGAATGCCCCGAGGGCGCGCCGCCGGCGGTGCCAGCAACAGCGCCGGGAGCAGCGCCTGAAGCAGTAGCTGAAGGTGTGCCTGAAGGTGTGCCTGAAGCGGTAGCGAGCGGTGTGTTCATGGATTCCTGGAACAGTCAATTCTGACTTTAGCTAAGGCAAACAAGTATTATATGCAGTCCAACCCAGTCACGTTTTCATGTCCCTCTTCAAGAAATGTTTCGTCGCCGGCTCGATTATCGTCGTGCTGGCCGCAGCCGCGATTGCTGGCGGATACCACTGGGCCAATAGCCCGCTTGAGCTGAACCCCGCGCAACTCGACGTCACCGTCAAACCGCACAGCAGTCTGCGCAGCGTCACGCTGCAGCTGAACCGCTGCGGCGTGCCCGTCGAGCCTGAACTGTTCATCGTCATGACGCGGCTGCTCGGTCTTCAGAGCGAACTCAAGTCGGGCAACTATGAGTTCAAGACCGGCATCACGCCATACGAAGTGCTGCAAAAGATCGCTCGCGGCGACGTCAACGAATACGTTGCGACCGTCATCGAAGGGTGGACGTTCAGGCGCATGCGCCAGGAACTGGACGCCAATCCGGCGCTCAAGCACGACAGCGCCGGAATGAACGACGCGCAGCTGATGAGCGCGATCGGCGCGCCGGAGGCGTCGATCGGCAACGGCGAAGGGCTGTTTTTCCCGGACACCTACCTGTTCGACAAGAACACGAGCGATCTCGACGTGTACCGCCGCGCCTACCGGCTGATGCGCGCGCGCCTCGACGAAGCGTGGGTCGCGCGCTCGCCGGATCTGCCGTACAAGACACCGTATGATGCGCTGATCATGGCGTCCATCATCGAGAAGGAAACCGGCAAGAAATCCGACCGGGCAATGGTCGCCGCCGTCTTCGCGAACCGTCTGCGCGTGGGCATGCCGTTGCAAACCGATCCGACCGTGATTTACGGTATGGGCGAGAGCTATAACGGCCACATCCGCAAAAAGGACCTGCAGACTGACACTCCCTACAATACCTATACGCGGATGGGCCTGCCGCCGACACCTATCTCGCTGCCGGGCGTGGCCTCGCTGCAGGCGGCGATGAACCCTGCGCAAACCAGCGCGTTGTACTTCGTCTCGCGCGGCGACGGCAGCAGCATCTTTTCCGACACCCTCGGCGATCACAACAAGGCCGTGGACAAATACATTCGAGGGCAATAATGGCGCGCGGCAAATTCATTACGTTCGAGGGCATAGATGGCGCCGGCAAAACGACGCATCTGGCCTGGTTCCGCGAGCGGCTGGAACAGAAGGTGGCGGCCAGCGGCCGCGCAGTCGTCATGACCCGCGAGCCGGGCGGCACGCCGCTTGGCGAGCAGATCCGCGAGATCGTGCTGCATCAGAAGATGGACCTTGAAACCGAGGCGCTGCTGATGTTCGCGCTGCGCCGCCAGCATCTGGCCGAAGTGATCGAACCGGCGCTCGCGCGTGGCGACTGGGTGCTCTCCGACCGCTTCACCGACGCCACCTTTGCCTATCAGGGCGGCGGCCGCGGGTTGCCGCGCGACAAGCTCGAAACGCTGGAGCGCTGGGTTCAAGGCGGCTTCCAGCCCGATCTCACGGTGCTGTTCGACCTCGCGCCCGAAATCGCGAACGAGAGGCGCAGCGCGGCGCGCGATCCGGATCGTTTCGAGAGCGAATCGACCGCATTCTTCGACCGCACCCGAGCCGAATATCTGCGGCGCGCGGAAGAAGCGCCTTATCGATTCGCTATCATTGACTCTTCGCAAAGCATTGCGCGGATCCAGAAACAGCTTGATGAACTTCTGGCAAGTCTTTGATCCTAAAAGAATATAAGCAATTTTTATTATTAACGAAGACCTCATGCAATACATCACAATTCGCGTCCAACTGACTGATTAGAAAGAGAAAAGATGATTTATCCGTGGCAAGCCGATGACTGGAACCGCCTGCAGCAATTGCGCGACCACTGGCCGCACGCCTTGCTGCTGCACGGACAGGCGGGCATCGGCAAGCTGCGCTTCGCGCAGCATCTCGCGCAAGGTCTGCTGTGCGAGGACCAGCGGGACAACGGCGAACCGTGCGGCGCATGCGTCGCGTGCAACTGGTTCACGCAAGGCAACCATCCCGATTACCGTATCGTCGTGCCCGAGGCGCTGGCCGCCGAAGCCGGCATCGGCAACGGCGCGGACGAGAAAGCCGAAAAAGCCGATGGTGACGAAGGCAAGAAAACGCGCGCACCGAGCAAGGAAATCAAGATCGAGCAGATTCGCGGCTTGCTCGACTTCGTCGGCGTGGGTTCGCACCGCGGCGGCGCCCGCGTGGTCGTGCTGGCTCCGGCGGAGGCGCTCAACATCGCGGCGGCCAATGCGCTGCTGAAAACACTCGAAGAGCCGCCTGCGGGGGTCGTCTTCCTGATGGTGTCCGCGCGGATCGACCGGCTTTTGCCCACCATCATCAGCCGTTGCCGCCAATGGCCGATGAGTCTGCCCGCGCCCCAGGCCGCGACCCAGTGGCTCGCCGCGCAAGGCGTGGCGGAGGCGCCGGCGCTGCTCGCCGAAGCGGGCGGCGCGCCGCTGACAGCACTCGCGCTCGCTAGCGACGAAAACCGCACGTTGCGCGACTGGACGCTCAAGCAACTGGCCGCCGGCCCGGAGTGCGACGCCTTCGCATGCGGCGAGGCGCTGCAAAAGCTGCCTGTGCCGCTCGTGCTCGGCTGGCTGCAGCGCTGGATGTACGATCTGCTCGCGCAGCGCACTGCGGGCGCGCCGCGCTATTTTCCGCAGGCGTCGGCGGCGTTGACGCGCTGTGCGTCGCAAGCCGACGCGAGCGCGTTCTCCCGCTTCATGCGCGCCGTAACGCGCCAGCGCGCGGTCGAAAATCATCCGCTGAACGCGCGGCTCGTGTTTGAGGAACTGTTTCTCGGTTACCGCGAGCTTTTTGCATGACGCGAGTCGGCGTTCCCCACGCGCGGCGAGCGTCGTTTCCACCCGATAGCGCTTTACCCGTTAGCCGGTTCTTCAATTCAATCTGAAAGCACCATGAACCTGTCTTACCGCGATGCCACGCTCGACGATCTGCCTGCCATCGTCGCCATTTACAACTCGACGGTGGCCTCGCGTCAGGTGACCGCCGATCTCGAACCGGTCAGCGTAGAAAGCCGCGTTGCATGGTTTCACGCGCATGGGCCGCAGAAACGCCCGCTATGGGTTGTAGAAGACGCCGAACAGCCGCACCGTGTGATCGCCTGGCTGAGCTTTTCGGATTTTTATGGCCGTCCCGCCTATCAGCGTACCGCCGAAGTCAGCATCTACCTCGACGAGCGCGCGCGCGGCAAGGGCCTCGGCAAGCAGTTGCTGGCAGCCTCGCTGGCGGCGGCGCCGGCGCTCGGCATCGACACCGTGCTGGGATTCATCTTCGGTCACAATGAGGCGAGCCTGCGTCTGTTCCGCGGCTTCGGTTTCGACACATGGGGCTCGCTGCCGCGCGTGGCCGTGCTGGACGGCGTGGAGCGCGATCTGGTGATCCTCGGCAAGCGCCTCGACGCGCAAGGCGCGGCAGCCTGACGGAGTTGGGCCACGCTTTGGGCCACGCTTAGGGCCATTCCTCGGGCCATTCATTTGCAGGACATGATCATGTTTGTCGATTCGCACTGTCACATCAATTTCGAAGGACTCGCCGACCGCCTGCCGCAGGTGCTCGAGAATATGCGAAGCCACTCGGTCACGCACGCACTGTGCGTGTCGGTGGACCTGGAAACGCTGCCGTCCGTGCTGGATATCGCGAGCCGGCATGAGAACGTGTACGCGTCGGTGGGCGTGCATCCGGATCACGAGGACATGCGCGAGCCGAGCGTCGCGGAACTGGTGGAGCTGGCCGGGCATCCGAAAGTGATCGCAATTGGCGAGACGGGGCTCGACTACTACCGCCTGGAAGGCCGCTCGATCGCCGATATGGAATGGCAGCGCGAGCGTTTTCGCACGCATATCCGCGCCGCGCATGCCACGGGCAAGCCGCTCATCATCCATACGCGGTCTTCGTCGGAAGACACGTTACGCATCATGGCCGAGGAGCGCGCGAGCGAGCCGGGCGGCGTGATGCATTGCTTCACGGAGCCGTGGGCCGTGGCCGAACAGGCGCTGGCGCAGAACTTCTACATCTCGCTGTCGGGCATCGTCACGTTCAAGAGCGCGACGGATGTGCAGGACGTCGCGCGCCGCGTGCCTCTGGAGCGCCTGCTGATCGAAACGGATTCGCCTTACCTCGCGCCGGTGCCGTATCGCGGCAAGCCTAATGAACCTGCGTACGTCAGCTATGTCGGACGTTTCATCGCGCAGCAGCGCGGCATGACGGACGAGGCGCTCGCGGCCGCAACCACGCAGAATTTCTTCCGTCTATTCAAGCTTTCCGCGCCGATCGGTGCACTGTGAAAGTGGATAAATATCAAGAGGATAGGGGCCAACCCTAAAGTAAAATATGATCAACAGTTCCCGTTTCTCCGACGCACGGCAAGCCGCCCAAACGGCCCGCGCCGCATACACGTCGGCGCGCCGCAGCTTCTCGCGCGCCGCGCTGGCCGCCACGGTGGCGTGCGCCGCGCTGAGTTCGCTGATCGCGGCACCGGCCCAGGCCGCGCCGATCGATTCGCTGATCAAATCAGTCAAATTCGACGACGTCGACGGCGTCAAGAAACTGCTCGGCAAGGGCATGGATCCGAACAGCGTCGATAACCAGGGCATGCCGCTCCTGGTGCTGGCCGCGCGCGAGAAGTCCGACAAAGTCGGCGCCGCGCTGCTCGCAAATCCCAAAACCAACGTCGAGATCGAAGACAAAGCCGGTGAAAACGCCATGATGATGGCCGCGCTGAACGGCGACATCGACTTCGTCAAACAGTTGATCGCGAAGGACGCCGAAGTGAACAAGAAGGGCTGGGCGCCGCTGCACTACGCGGCGGCAAACGGCCACGACGACATCGTGAAGCTGCTGCTCGACCATTCCGCCTACGTGGACGCAGGGTCCCCGAACGGCACCACGCCGCTCATGATGGCGGCGCGCGGCGGCCATGTGTCGACGGTGAAACTGCTGCTCGACAACGGCGCGGACCTGACGGTCAAGAACCAGATCGGACTCACCGCACTGGATTTCGCGAAGACCTATAAGGAGCCGGACGTGGTCGAAGGTCTGACCGCGCGTTTGCAGCAGATGCAGCAAAAATAGAGCGCGCGGCGCGCCGGCATGCGCCGGTGCGCACCGCCCATTGCCTGGAGATCGCGGCTGCCGGCCTGCTGCCGCATCGCAAAACAGTGCAGAATGACGACTTTGTTGCGGCGCGTTCGCGCGCCGTCCGGATGCGGCAACAGACCGCCTGATAAACGACCCTGGAAAGGAACACCATGCTGCGGGCTTTGATTTTCGCCAGCGCGTTTGCCGTACCGTTATCGGCAGCCGCGTTTACGGGGGGCGACCTCAACAAACTGTGCACGAAGACCGACGTCGCGTCGCGCAGTGCGTGCGCCGCATACATCGAAGGCGCCGCCGACGGCATCTTCAACACCATCGACGCGATTGGCGGCACGACGGGACCGCGTGTCGGGCAATATTTCTGCTTGCCTCAGGACGCGCGCTCGGCGCAGTTGACAGACGCCGTACGCAAGTACATCGCGGAAAATCCGATTGTCGCGGGCTACAACGCGAGCACGGCAATCTCGCTGGGACTCGGCAAGGCATTTCCTTGCAAAAGCGGAAGTTAGTGTGAGTTCAAAGGACGCGTAGCGTACGACGCACACGTTCTCTCACGAGTCGGACGCCACGCTGCACATGCGCGGCCGGCTCGACAAGCGGAGCGCATTTTTCGATTAGCGCGTCCGCCTCGAAGGCGCTTTACGGTGTTTTTCAGTGCTTTTCACGAGCGCGTCCGGCGGGTTCGTCCCGCGGCGCGTGTCACATTGTGCCGTCGCCGCGTTTCATGGCCGCCGGCCTGTCCCCATCCAATCGAAAAGGAGGTTGTCCTTCATGCCTTTTCTAGACGAACTCAACCACCTTGACCGTATCGCCGAAGCGCCGCTGCATACGTGGCTGGGCGCGTTCATGATCTCGGTGGTCGTCGTGCTGATCGGCATCGGCATGCACCGCGTGGGCGCACGTATCGTGACCCGAATCGCGCGGCCTTATCCGCTCACCAGTGTCGTGCTTCGCTATATCGACAAGCCTTCGCTGTTCGCGCTCACCATTCTCGCGCTGGAAGCCGTATGGTGGGAGGCGCCCGACACGCTCACGTTCATATCGCCGTTGCGCGACGCCGCCGCGATCGCGCTGATCGGCGCGTTGACCTGGCTGTCGGTGCGCTCGGCGGCGGCCATCGGCGAGGCAATCATTCAGGCCCATCCGCTCGATACCGCCGACAATCTGCAAGCGCGGCGCATCCACACGCAGGCGAGAGTGCTGGCCCGCTCCGTGATGCTCGTGATCGTGATCGTCGGCGTGGGCGGCGCCTTGATGACGTTCCCGAATGTCCGGCAGATCGGCGCGAGCCTTCTTGCATCGGCGGGCGTGGCAGGTCTGGTTGCCGGTATTGCCGCGCGGCCGGTGCTCGGCAATCTGATCGCCGGCTTGCAGATTGCGCTGTCACAACCCATCCGGCTCGACGACGTCGTCGTCATTCAGGGCGAATGGGGGCGCATCGAGGAAATTACCGGCACATACGTGTCGGTGCGCCTGTGGGACCAGCGGCGGCTCATCGTGCCGCTGCAATGGTTCATCGAAAATCCGTTTTCGAACTGGACACGCAGCAGTTCGCAAATCATCGGCACGGTGTTTCTCTACGTCGATTACCGGATGCCGCTCGCGCCGCTGCGCGAGGAGCTTGCGCGCATTGTCGCGGCGGCGCCTGAGTGGGACGGGCGCGTCCAGGTTCTGCAAGTCACCGAGGGCACCGAACGCTCGATGCAATTGCGTGCGCTCGTCAGTTCGCTCGATTCGGGCCTCAACTGGGACTTGCGCTGCCGCGTGCGCGAGGGGCTCCTCGACTTCATCCAGAAGCACTATCCGCAGTATCTGCCGCGCGCGCGTGCGGAAGTGTCGGCGGAACTCGAAAACGGCAAGGGCGAGCCGCTCGACTGGGTGCCGCGCGGCGCTCGCACGCCTGCCGGCAGCACGGCGGCGCATACTGAGGCGGACCCGGTGGCGAGCCGGCCCGCTCAGGCGACCGGCGCCGCAACGCCGTCGCACAAGGTCAAAGAGATGGCCTAGGGGCCACCGCTGTCCGCGTGAGGCTTCTTCGCGCGGACCAACGCCCACGGCGATGCAACCGATCGATCGCTAAAGGGTCGAACCGTCCACTTACACATAAACTCGGCGCGGCATGGCGTGCACCATGCGAAAGTTTGTCGAGGCGCTCGCTGCGTGACGAGCGCCGGCTGCACCCTGGCAGATGCCGCGCGCAACAAGGAGGACTAGCAACATGGGCCGACTGATCGTCGTGTCGAATCGCGTCGCAACGCCGACGGAAACCAAAGGATCGGCTGGCGGCCTCGCCGTCGGCGTGTTCGGCGCGCTGAAGGACGCCGGAGGCGTGTGGTTCGGCTGGAGCGGCGACGTGGTCAGCGAGACCGTCGCCAACGCCGGGCCGACGCTCGAACAGGACGGCGCGGTCACCTTCGCAACGGTGGGTCTTACGCGCAAGGACTACGACCAGTACTACCGCGGCTTCTCGAATGCGACGCTGTGGCCGGTGTTCCACTACCGCAACGATCTCGCGCGCTACGAGCGCGAGGAGTATGCCGGTTACCGGCGCGTCAACGCGTGGCTCGCGCACAAGCTGATCAAGCTGCTCGAGCCAGACGACGTGATCTGGATTCACGACTATCACCTGATTCCGTTCGCCGAAGCGCTGCGCAGCGAAGGCATCACGAACCGCATTGGCTTCTTCCTGCACATTCCGTTTCCCGCGCCGCAGATTCTGCTCAACATTCCGCCGCACGAGGAGCTGGTCAAATCGCTGTCGTGCTACGACTTGCTGGGCTTCCAGACGGCGACCGACCAGGAAGCGTTCCACGATTACGTCACTCGCCACGCGCGCGGCTCGGTGTCGAGCGACGGTCTCGTCGAAGCGTTCGGCCGCAAACTGCGTACGGGCGTCTACCGCATCGGCGTGTTTCCAGACGAGATTGCCGAGCAGGCAAAGCGCTACGAGAGCCGTCAACACGTGCTCGATCTGAAGCAGAGTCTCGAAGGCCGCAAGCTGATCATGAGCGTCGACCGGCTCGATTATTCGAAGGGGCTCGTCGAGCGCTTTCGCGCATTCGAGCATCTGCTGGAGCGTTCGCCCGAATGGCGCGGTAACGTCACGCTCGTGCAGATTGCGCCGCCCACGCGTTCGGACGTCGCTACGTACCAGAAGATCCGTCAGGATCTGGAGTACGAAGCAGGGCGCATCAACGGGCGCTATTCTGGTCTCGACTACACGCCGATCCGCTATCTGAACCAGCAATACGACCGCTGGAAACTCATGTCGCTGTTCCGCGAGTCGCAGATCGGTTTCGTCACGCCGTTGCACGACGGCATGAATCTCGTCGCGAAGGAATATGTCGCCGCGCAGAACCCCGACGATCCGGGCGTACTCGTGCTGTCCATTTTCGCGGGCGCCGCGGCCGAACTGACAGGCGCGCTGCTCGTGAATCCGCACGATGCCATAGGCATGTGCGAGGCGTTGCAGCGCGCGCTGCAAATGCCGCTCGACGCGCGTCAGCGGCGTCACGAGATCAACATGGCGGCGCTGCGCAAGAACGATCTTGGCGTGTGGCGCGACAGTTTCCTGCGCGACCTGCGCAGCGTGCCGCTGCAGAAGCCCGCCATGGGCGGCGGGCATAAGTAGTGAGCGGTCCGAAACGGCATGTCGTGCGCGCATGCGGGCGCGGCACGCCAGGGCGCTTGGCGCCTGCAGCCTGCAGGGGGTCTTATGCACGGATGGCCGCGTGCTGAGCGCGCTCGCCATCGCCGGTTACCGGTCGCTGCGCGAGTTGATCGTGCCGCTTGGGCGGCTCAACGTCATCACAGGTGCCAACGGCAGCGGTAAGTCGAGCGTCTATCGTTCGCTGCGCCTGCTTGCCGAAACGGCGCGCGGCGGCGTGATCACGTCGCTCGCGCGCGAAGGCGGTTTGCCGTCCACCTTATGGGCCGGCCCGGAGCGTTTTTCCCGGGGCATGCTGAGCGGCGAATTCGAGGTTCAAGGCACGACCCGCAACGCACCGGTCAGTCTGCGTCTCGGCTTCGCGGGCGACACGTTCAGCTATGCGATCGACCTCGGCTTGCCGCAGCCGGGTATCAGCAGGTTCGTGCTCGATCCCGTCATCAAGCGCGAGTGCATCTGGAGCGGGCCGGTGCTTCGGCCCTCGGCGTTGCTGGTGGATCGACAAGGAGCGGCGCTGCGCACGCGCGATGAAAACGGCGACTGGCAAACGGTCCCGCAACCCGTCGCGAGCTTTGACAGCATGATGACGGAGTTCGCCGACCCACGATGCGCGCCGGAGATGATCGCGGTGCGCGAACAGATCCGCTCGTGGCGCTTCTATGACCATTTCCGCACGGATGTCGACGCGCCCGCGCGCATGCCGCAAATCGGCACGCACACGCCGGTGCTCTCCGACGACGGCGCGGATCTCGCCGCGGCTTTGCAGACCATTCGCGAGATCGGCGACCCCGCTGCACTCGACGCCGCCATCGACGATGCGTTTCCCGGCTCACGGCTCGACGTCGCCACACAGGACGGCCGCTTCGAAGTGCTGATGCAGCAGCATGGTTTGCTGCGTCCGCTAAAAGGTGCGGAACTGTCTGACGGGACCCTGCGTTATCTATTGCTGGTCGCCGCCCTGTTGACGCCGCGTCCGCCCGCGCTACTGGTATTGAACGAGCCCGAAACGAGTTTGCATCCGGACCTGTTGCCGGCGCTTGCACGGCTGATCACGCGGGTGGCCGCGCACTCACAGGTGCTTGTCGTGTCGCACGCGGCGCGGCTTATCGCGTCACTCGAACGCGAAGACGCGAGCGAGTCGATCGTGCTGGAGAAGCATTTCGGTGCAACGCGTCTCGCCGACGCCGAAGAGCGCGACATACCGGCGTGGAAATGGCCGTCGCGCTGACACCGACGCGTGCGTGCGGCTCCAATATTTCGATGGTCCTTGCGATGTAAGCTGAATGTAACAGCGCCCAAAAAATGCAATACCGGGCGCTTTTTAGCGCCTGCCAGGGAATAATGCTTCGATGCCTGTGGCGCGCGCGCCGGCCTCAGCGCCATTAATCGAAAGACGGAAGACCTGCCTGCCACCCCGGCGCCTATCGACGCCGGATAAACCTGGCCGGGCCGGGCCGGGCAGCGCCAGGCCGTGCCAGGCTGTGCACAAGCCAGCGCCGCAAGCCGTCAGTTCACGGAGACAACTATGAAGATTGCGCAGATCGCCCCCTTGACCGAATCGGTGCCGCCGAAGCTGTACGGCGGCACGGAGCGCGTCGTGTCGTACATCACCGAGGCGCTCGTGGAGCTCGGCCATGACGTGACGCTGTTCGCAAGTGGCGACTCGGTGACGAGCGCGAAGCTGGAGGCCGTGTGGCCGCGCGCGCTGCGCCTCGATCCCGGCATCCGCGATCGCGTGGCGCCGCACATGCTGCTAATGGAACTGGTGCGCCGCCAGGCCGAAGAGTTCGATGTCCTGCATTTTCACCTCGACTATTACTCGTTCTCGGTGTTCAAGCGGCAGGAGACGCCGTTTGTGACGACCATGCACGGCCGGCTCGATCTGCCCGAACAACAGCCGGTGTTCGATACGTTCAACACTGCACCGGTCATTTCGATTTCCAATGCGCAGCGCCATCCGCTGCCGCAAGCGCGCTGGCTGACCACGGTGTATCACGGCTTGCCGGAGAAGCTATATACGCCGCAGCCGGTCGAGCAGAAGTACCTCGCGTTCCTCGGCCGTATCTCGCCCGAAAAGCGCGTCGACACGGCGATTCGCATTGCGGGGCGCTGTGGCATGCAGATCCGCATCGCGGCAAAAGTCGACACCGCGGATCGCGAATATTTCGAGCGCGATATCCGGCCGCTACTGGACTTGCCGCACGTCGAGTTCATCGGTGAGATCGCAGATCATCAGAAGGCCGAATTCCTGTCCGGCGCACATGCACTGCTGTTTCCGATCGATTGGCCGGAGCCGTTCGGCCTCGTCATGATCGAGGCCATGGCTTGCGGTACGCCGGTCGTCGCGTTCAATCGCGGCTCGGTGCCGGAGGTGCTCGAAGACGGCTTGACCGGCTTTATCGTGGAAGATGAGATCGGCGCGGTGGCGGCGGTCAACCGGCTGCACAAGATGCCGCGTGCCGGCGTGCGTCAACGCTTCGAGGAGCGCTTCACGTCGCACCGGATGGCGCAGCAATATGTGGACGCGTATCAGTCGGTGATTCGCGCGCAAAAGCGCTCGCGCTTCAAGGTTGTGGATAGCTCGGGGCGTTGATTTCCGCGAGCGGTTCATGCGGGCGGTTCTGGAGGTCTGGCCACCGGATTGACATGTGCACTTGCTCGTTGCCAAAGCTCATGCCGACTGCTCCGCGCACCGTTTCCAGAACCTTAAGTTGAACGGATAAAAGTTGGACAGGCCGGCCTCCGCGAACGGAGCCGGCCTGTCGTCAAGTTTCCGCGCACTGCGACACATCGCGCGGCTCACACTGTGCAATCCCCGTGTCCATCCCGGACACCGTTGCGGGAATCAGGCGGACAGCACGCGCAACCCGCATACGTCCGGGCGGTTATCGCGATGCGACGACGTGATGCGAGGCCGCTGGTCCGCCGTCATATTCCTTAGATCTTCAGGCGCGAAACCTTCGTGCCCTGCAGCGACAGATCGCCCATCAAGCCAGTGTTGGTCAGCACGAATACTTGCACCGGCGCCGTTGCAGTGGTGGTGTCGATTACGCCGTTGGCGCCCATCTTGATGAGCGCGACCGAAGCGTCGCCGCCCACCGACCAGCCGTCGGCATTGCGGAATTTGTCGAGCGCGTCCTGCGTCATGAACAGGAAGATGATGGCCTTCGACTGTGCGCCGGCCTGCAAGCCGAACGAGCCGGAAACCGTGCTGTAGTAGCCCACCGTGCTGCCGCCCACGCGCAGCGAGCCTTCGCCGTACTGCCCGCCGACGATGAAGCCAGCCTGTAGCACCGACGGGAACACGAGCACGCCGCGCGCCTTCGAGACGAGTTCGTGTGAACCCTTCACGGTCGTGTACAGGCGCGACAAGGTGCCGTCGACGCTGGCGTCGATCGACTGACGTTTGGACGCGTCGGTGGACGGTGTGTCGTGGCCGCCGGTGTTGGTGGTACAACCGGCAAGTGCAAGGCCTCCGAAAGCGAGCGCAGCGGTAGTCTTCAACATGAAGTGTCGTCTTTGCATCGTTTTTCTCCGTATGGTTCCTTGGCGCAGCCGCGGAAGTTACGCGGCTGTCTTCTGAGTTATATCACACGGCAAGCTAAAAGGCGCCCTCGCACGCGTAGGCGAAAAGCCTTATGTGACGGGGCTTTGCGGGAGATTGCAAGAGACACGCTGTAAATCTGACCGGCTCGTGCGACGAGGCTCGCCACGCGCAGAAAGCGTGATCGAACGGGGTCACGGCGTCGCGGATTCGCTCGTGGGTTGACGACCGGCGGCCGCATAGAACCCTAAGCAGATGCCCATTTTTACCGATTCGGATGCGCTGCAATTTGCGCCGTCATCGAACGAAAAGTGTTGTCCCGGCGCCGCACACTCGCGGCTTCGGCGCACGCTATCCGCCGTGGTTCGCCTGGCTCTTGACCGTGGGCGGCCGCCTGAGTGCGCGCCGCACCCCGCCGATCAGCACACCCACGGCAAGCAGCGTGAGCGCAGGCACGATCCAGTAACCGACGAATGCATGCCAGAGGTAAGCCATCAAGGTAGAGCGGCGCACGCTGTATTCGTTGCGGGCGTCCTGCTGGCGCGGCGCGTTGGCGGCCAGCACGTCGGCCGGGCAACCGGCGGCTTGCGCCTCGTCGGGCTTGCCGTGGCAGCGGGCGGGGGCGCCGGCGGCGCGCTGTGCGTCGGTGAAATTCCAGGTGGTCAGCGCGCGATCGAGATCGACGGCGTTATAGGCCATCTCCTCGCGAATTTCGCTGACTGCAACGATCGCCACGGGCACGGCCCAAAACACGATGACGACCAGCCACCGCCTCAACCAGCGGTTTTTATGCTTCGATACCATCCTTGCCTCCAATCGATGCTTTTCGGCATCAACGACAAGATGGCGGCCCGTATGGATATTGTGTGGGGTGGGCCGTCTCCGCAGCCATCATAGAAGAAAAACGGCGCGTTCGGGCGGCGGCACGGAGAAGGGCGGGGAAAGCGGGTGACGGAAAAACGCAGACAGCATAATGCGACGATCGAGCGCCGCGAGGTACGCGGCGCACGCGGCGCTTTCCGGCGATGTCCGGACTCAGTTGGCCGGCGCGGAAGACAGGCAGCTCTTCATGAACGCTTTGCGTTCGTCGCCCTTCTTGCCGGTGGCTTGCACGTTGCACGCCTTCATCTTGTCCTGCTGGCTCATCGGTGCGGCGGCCGGCTTCGCGGAAAGGCAGGTTTTCATGAACGCCTTGCGCTCGTCGCCTTTCTTGTCGGCGGCCTGCTTGTTACAGTCCGCCATCTTGGTTTGCTGGCTGTTCTCTGCAAACGCGGGCGAAGCGAGGACGGCGCCGAGTACCAATGCAGCGATTGTGGATTGGAATTTCATGTGACACTCCCATCGGTGTAGAAACGTTTTTGGTCTTCATGCACGCGGGCGTCTACGCATCCGGCCCTCGGCAGGTCCATTATGGCAAATGCTGTCTGCATCAACGGCCAAAACCGCGTTTGCGTTGACAGGCGCACCCGCGTGTTTTCCCTGATGTAGCGGCGCTTGCGGCATTCGCGGCATTCAAAAGGCCCAATTGCGGACAGGCCATTATGTTATGCATTGCAGATTAATTGACGAATGCAGCCGGGCCGTAAATCGCCATGTTGCCGCTGCGAGTGGCGGAATAAAAAAATTCGCGCTGAATTGTTCTTTTTGCTGCGCCCGCACACGAATAGCAATTGGTAAGGAAATCCGGACCGAAATTCCGAAATCTATCTGCCGCGGCGGTGTGCATGGGGCGCCGATGCTGTCGCGTCAGACAAACCAGAGGAGCATGCCATGCACTATCTGCTGACCTATGACCTTGTGCCCGACTATCTCGAACAGCGCGGCGCGCACCGCGAGCGGCATCTGAAACTTGCTTGGGCTGCTGCGGAGCGCGGCGAACTGCTGCTTGCCGGCGCATTGAACGACCCCGTGGACACCGCCGTGCTGCTTTTCACCGGCGAGTCGCCCGCAGCCGCCGAGGCCTTTGCCAAGGCGGATCCGTACGTGCAAGCGGGCCTTGTGAAACGCTGGCGCGTGCGCGAGTGGACGACCGTGGTCGGCGAGGGCGCAGCCACTCCAGTCCGCTAATTGAACGCGCCGACGAACCCGCGGGCGAGGTGCCTCGCCCGCGCTGTTGCCACGAGGCGCGAAGGCCTTTCTTGCCACATCGATGTCATCAAGCGTCGGCACCTTGAGCTCGATGCGCCCGCAACCAACTGACGCAGCCAGCCACGTCAAAATTTCGAAAAATCTGGAGTGCCGTCGTGACTGCGAAATCGCATAAGTTTATTCGCGGCTTTTTCGAATTCTCAGGCTCGCTACAGAAAAACCGGTGCTATCGCAGCAAGCATTTCCGTTACGACTTGACGTGAAAAGACGGAATGCGCAAGAGAAGTTTGTTTCTATCCGTAACACTTGTCGCAACGATATTCACGCAAACCCTGGTGGTGGTATGCTTCGTGCACAATTCTCCCATGCACGAGTGAGACCACGTTCTGTGCTTCGCAATAGGGACAAACCGCACTAACACAGGGCGGTATTGATCACCAGACAGAACGTACAAAACATATTTGTGCAACCGAGGGCTACACACGGATCGTGAAAGTTGAATCCGTGGTCAGCCCAAAGCCGCGGCCCGGCCAGGCTGCGTGGAGAAAATCCATGTTTTTCGATGAGCTAAGCAATGACGAATGGGCGCTGCTCTCAGCGCTTGTCTCAGATGAGCCGGCCGTCCGTCTGAACCGACGCGGGCGGCCTCGTGCCGATCCACGTGTCGTGGCGAATGCAGTGTTGTGGATCCTCACCACCGGTGAGCCGTGGTCGAAGCTGCCGGGACGGTATCCGTCGGGTCCTACTTGCCGGCGCCGTTTTGAAGAATGGCAGTTGAACGGCACGCTGCTCGAGATGGTTCGGCTCCTGTCCAGGACCGGACGCACGTTCGCGTACGTGCCTCAACCTGCGCCGCTGGTTGCCGCAAAGCCTGCGGGCAAGCCGGCCGCGCAGGTCGCGGAAACCTCGAGATCGCGCGACGACGCTCCGCGCGGTGTGACGTGGAAGAGCCCCGAGTCCTGGCAGGCGCCCGGCACGAGCGGCAACGGCGCGAATGCGCTGCACGCGGCGCTTCCGTCTCACGCGCGCGACTGGCGTTGCGCCGATCCGTTTGCGGACATCACACGTCAGCTGGCGGGTATTGACAATGTCGCGCCAACCGAACAGTCCGCACCGCATACGCCGTACGCACCGCCGGCAGTAACACGCGCACCGGCCTTTCCGACGCCTTCGGTCGCCTATGCGCCGCGCCCTGCGCTGCGCGTGGACCTCGGCGCGATAGGCGAAGCCGGTGCAGTCGGCGCCGCCATGCAGGGTCTGGATTCGGCAATCGCGTCGGCGCGAAAAATGCCCGCAGCGGCGTTGCAGCGCAGCCCGCTGCCGGCAAGTCTCGCACCGCGGGGCCGGCAAGTTGCCGAGCGGCATGGCTATCTGATCTACGTTGCCGCCGAGCGTGTGCCTAACGATATGTATCGCGCATGGGCGGAGATCATGATGGACGGCAGGCGCGTCGAGCGTTCCGGTCTCGTCGGTCCGCGTTTCGCCAACCCCCAGGCCGCCGAGCAGTATGCGTTCGAGTGGGCGGCGCAGTGGGTCGATCGCGAGTGCCGCACGCTGGCCGCAGCGCAAGCCGCGCCCCAGGCCCGCGCGCCGCAACAGCATGCAACGCCAATGCAAACGCACAAGCCAGGTTATGCGCCGAATGGACCGGCCACTCATGCGCCGTATGCCGGGACGCCGGCGCGTCCGTTGCCCGGGCTGCGTCATGTGCCGGAGCCGGTCGCCGCGCATCATGGCGCGCCGTTGCATGGTCCTCTGAATGCATTTCGCGGACCGCTGCGGCGTTATGCGAGCGAACCGTCCGCCGTGACCGCGTCAGGCACGGCGAACATCGCAAGTGCGGTGAATGCCGCCGATACGGCAGCACATGTGGTCAACGAACGCGAAGCAGCAGAGCGTTATCCGTCATACACAGAACTCATCTCCCACGCGGGATGAGCACGCAGTACCCCGCGGCTGTCGGAGCAACCGCCGCAGGTTTCCGCTTCATTCGCTGTGATTCAAGGCAGTGCCTGCAAGTGACTTCGCGTACGTGATTCAGTACTTTACTGGCGTCCGTATGTGTCGTCGAAGCGCACGATATCGTCTTCGCCGAGATACGAACCGGATTGCACCTCGATCATTTCGAGCGGCATCTTGCCGGGATTCTCAAGACGGTGCGTGACACCTAGCGGGATATAAGCCGATTCGTTTTCGGAGACGATAAAGCGCTCTTCACCTCGCGTGACGAGCGCGGTGCCGCGCACGACAATCCAATGTTCGGCGCGGTGATGATGCATTTGCAGCGAGAGGCGAGCGCCCGGCTTCACGACGATACGCTTGACCTGGAAGCGCTCGCCGGAGTCGACGGAATCGTAGTTGCCCCACGGGCGATGCACCTTGCGATGGTTGGCCGCTTCCAGGCCGCCCTCGCTGCGAATACGCGCCACGATCTTCTTGACGTCCTGCACACGCGATTTATCCGCGACGAGAATGGCGTCGGCCGTTTCGACTACGACCAGATCCTGCGTGCCCACGCAGGCAATCAGGCGTCCTTCCGAATGGGCAAACGTGGAAGATGAGCCTTCGAACATCACGCGCCCGCGGCCGACATTCTGCTCGGCGTCTTTCTCGGAGATCTCCCAGATCGCGTCCCATGAGCCCACGTCCGACCAGCCCGCATTCAAAGGCATGACAACGCCCGCGGCTGCGGTCTGATCGTTGCCGAGTTGCTCCATCACTGCATAGTCGATCGAGTTGGACGGCGACGCGCTGAACGCATCGCGCTGCAGCCGGAAGAAATCGCCATCTGATTTGCCGCCCGCATAAGCCGCGTCGCATGCTTCGTAAATGGCGGGCTGAAAGTGGCGGATCGCCTTCAGCCAGGTCGACGCTCGCATGATGAAAATGCCGCTGTTCCACCAGTATTCACGCGATTCGACGTAGCGCTGCGCAAGTTCGAGATGCGGCTTTTCGACAAAGCGGTCGAGCTTGTGCGCCGCGATCGGAGCGTTTGCGTCGGCGGCATCCCGCGCGGCATCTTGAGCGGCATTGTCTGCCCTCGTTTCATCAGGATTGCCAGGCGTAGCGACAGGCGCGCCTATGCGGATATAGCCATAGCCCGTTTCCGCGCGGGTCGGCACGATGCCCATCGTGACGATGTTGCCCGCAGCCGCGTGCTGCACACCGGCGGCGACCGCTGCATGAAATCCGTCGAGGTCGGTGACCGCATGATCCGCGGGCATCACGACCATGATGCCGTCCTCGTCCTGCGCGGCGATTGAAAGCGCGGCCACGGTCAATGCAGGTGCCGTATCGCGGCCCACGGGTTCGAGTATCAGCCTGCTTGGTTTGCCGCTCGTGCGCAGTTGCTCGGCGGTCGTGAAGCGCTGTTCCTCGTTGGCCACCACGACGAGTTGGCCGGTCAGCGGATAACCGGCCTCGAGGCCGTCGAGACGGCGCGTGGTGGATTGCAGCAGCGAATCATCGCCGAGCAGGCCGATCAACTGTTTCGGGTGCTGTTCGCGCGACATCGGCCACAACCTCGTGCCGGAGCCGCCCGCCAGAATCACGGGATGGACCTTCAGTTTGACGTGCGTGGACGTCGCTTGCGTGGACCGGGTGTCGGCGGACGTGGCCGTAACCGGAGCTGTCATGATGGACTCCTCGGGGGCTGGGTGAATGCATCGAGTTTTATCACGAAGGACGAAATCAATAAAAGCGCGTTAAATGAAAACTATATAAACGAGGCTATAAATTCGACGTCTCGTGAACAAAGAATGTCACCGCCGCGGTTCCAAAAATAAAAATTAAGCGCAAAAAACTGACGACGTATTTTTTTAACGCTGATGGATGAGCAGGACCATCTATCGTGCCGGCAGGGGCACGAAGAAAAACTCCCGCTGAAGAACGCCTGAAAAGGCGCATGGGCGCCTCAAAACACCGTGATAACGCATCTTTTCCGGTAAAAAGTGCCGAATAAATTGCACCAAAAATGCAGGGAATTTCGACCGATACATTTTGAGATTTTTGCAGCCTTGCGAAGCGAATTTTAATAACGCTTTATCTATACCTACAGAAGGACATTCACTCATTCCGAGACACGTTTTTCGCTGCGGCCGCGTATCCGGTTTAGCTATGCGGGAAACGGAATTGCAATTGGCACCGCTTCAACTGGTTTCGCGTCGGGCAATTTTCCGCCAACGCGATGACCGGCGTTGGGCGTGCTCTTGCCGAAATGACCAGACCGCGTATTTCGAACCCTTTCGAACCCACCAGCCGACTAACCGACGGGATGGCACTTGACTGACGAACTGAGGGGCAGCACATGCTGAGCGTTCTATCGAGAATCATCGACATCGCGATGGTTGCGCTCGGCGCCGCGATCGCGGCGGCCGTGCACAACGGGAAAGTGGTGTGGCTGGACGATATGCAAAGCGTGTCGCTCGCTTTCGATGTCCTGCTCGTCGTGGTGTTCTTTCCGGCGCTCGGCATCTATCAGTCATGGCGCGGCAAGCCGCTGTACGACCTGCTGTGCCGCGTCGCGGGCGGCTGGGCGATGGTGGAAGTCACCGGCGTGCTCATCAGTTTCACGCTGCATCGCGCGGACAGTCTGTCGCGGCTGTGGCTCGTGTATTGGGCGGTCGCCACCATCGTGCTGCTGATCGTCACGAAGGTAATCGTCTATTCGATTCTGCGCGGACTGCGCCGCGAAGGTTTCAACCAGCGCGCGGTGGCGATCGTGGGCGGCGCGCCGTATGGGCGCTTCCTGATCCAGCAGATGCGCAGCCGTCCGGACGCGGGCTTTAGCCCCGTCGTCGTGTTCGACGAAGACGTCACCGTGAACCCGTACGAAGACCCGGATACGTCCGACGCGATCGAAGGCGTGCCCGTCGAGCGGGACTATCAGCGCATGATCGAGCTCGTCCGGCAGCGCGCGATTCGCGAGTTGTGGCTCGCACTGCCGATCTCGAAGGAGAAGGAGATCCATCGCTTCGTGATGGATCTGCGCAACGACTTCGTGAATATCCGCTTCATTCCCGATGTGCGCAGCCTGACTCTATTCAATCAGCCGATGGTCGAGTTGCTCGGCGTGCCGGCGATCAACCTGGCGGCGTCGCCGATCACCGATTTGCGCGTGCTGCCCAAGCGCGTCTTCGACCGGCTCTTTGCGCTCGCCGCCTTGACCGCGCTCGCTCCGGTGATGCTCGTGATCGCGGCGATGGTCAAGCTCAGTTCGCCGGGCCCCGTGTTCTTCCGCCAGAAGCGTAAGGGCATCGACGGACACGAGTTCGAGATTTACAAATTCCGTTCGATGAAAGTGCACAAGGAAGAGGCCGGCAGGATCACTCAGGCGACGCGACGCGATCCGCGTATCACCGCGGTGGGTGCGTTCCTGCGCCGCACGAGCCTCGACGAACTGCCGCAGTTCATTAACGTGCTGCGCGGCGAGATGTCGGTGGTCGGGCCGCGTCCGCACGCGCTCGAACACGACGACATCTACAAGGATCTGGTGAAGGGTTACATGCACCGCTACCGGATCAAGCCGGGCATCACCGGCTGGGCACAGATCAACGGCTATCGCGGCGAAACCGACCGCATCGAAAAGATGATGGGCCGCGTCAAGCTCGATCTCTACTACATGCAGCACTGGACCTTCTGGCTCGACATCAAGATCGTCGTGCTGACGCTGTGGAAGGGCTTTGTCGGCAACAACGCATATTGAACCAACTCCAATTTCCTGCGAGGTAATACATGAACCTGACGATCATCGGTAGTGGCTACGTAGGCCTCGTAACGGGCGCATGTCTGGCCGACATCGGCCACGACGTCTTCTGTCTCGACGTCGATCAGCGCAAGATCGACGTGCTCAACAACGGCGGCGTGCCGATCCATGAACCGGGTCTGCAGGAGATCATCGCGCGTAATCGCAAGGCGGGCCGCCTCACGTTCTCGACCGATGTCGAAGCGGCGGTCGCGCACGGCGACATCCAGTTCATCGCGGTCGGCACGCCGTCCGACGAAGACGGCTCCGCCGATCTGCAATACGTACTCGCCGCCGCGCGCAATATCGGCCGCCATATGACCGGCTTCAAGGTGATCGTCGACAAGTCGACGGTGCCGGTCGGCACGGCGTCGCGCGTGCGCGAAGCGATCGCGCAAGAGCTCGAGACGCGTGGACTGAGCCACATGTTCTCGGTCGTATCGAACCCCGAGTTTCTGAAGGAAGGCGCGGCGGTCGAAGACTTCACGCGGCCCGACCGCATCGTGCTGGGTTGCGATGAGGACGTGCCCGGCGAGAAGGCGCGCGAACTGATGAAGCGCCTCTATGCGCCGTTCAACCGTAACCGCGAACGCACGCTCTACATGGACGTGCGCTCGGCGGAATTCACCAAATACGCGGCGAATGCAATGCTCGCCACGCGGATCTCGTACATGAACGAACTCGCGAATCTGGCCGATCGTGTGGGCGCCGATATCGAGGCCGTGCGTCGCGGCATCGGCTCCGACCCGCGCATCGGTTACGACTTCCTGTATGCCGGCTGCGGCTACGGCGGCTCCTGCTTTCCGAAAGACGTGCAGGCGTTGATCCGCACGGCCGCCGACCACGACGCCAACCTGCGCATTCTCGAAGCGGTGGAAGCCGTCAACGATACGCAGAAGAAGGTGCTTGCGCAGAAGATCGTCGCGCGCCTCGGCGAGGACCTGTCGGACCGCACGTTCGCCGTGTGGGGTCTCGCGTTCAAGCCCAATACCGACGACATGCGCGAAGCGCCCAGCCGTCCGCTGATCGCCGAGCTGCTGCGCCGCGGCGCGCGCGTGAAAGCGTATGACCCGGTCGCAATCGACGAATCGAAGCGCGTATTCGCGCTCGATCTGAAGGACGTGCCGCAGCAGCACGCACGCCTTCATTTCGCCAACGAAGAGATGGAAGCTGCCGACGGCGCCGACGCGCTCGTGATTCTCACCGAGTGGAAGGTCTTCAAGAGCCCGGACTTCGACGCGCTGAAAACGATCCTGAAGACGCCGCTCATTTTCGACGGCCGCAACCTGTATGAACCGGACACGCTACTCGAACTCGGCATCGAGTATCACGCAATTGGCCGTCAGCATGCGTTGCGCAATGCGCCTGCGAGAGTCGGCGCAAACGGCCTGCCGCTCACGCCGGCGGACGCGCTCGCGGCAGCGGAGGCGGGCCACTAGGCCGGCTTGCATCCCGCTCGCTGCTGCATCGCCGCGCATCTTCACGGAGCCCCGACATGTTCGCCAACGTTCTGATCGTCTGTCACGCCAACGTGTGCCGTTCGCCCGCCGCCGAAATGCTGTTCAAGGCACGGCAGGCCGCGCGCTCGCATGCGTCGGCTCGGGCGATCGCGTTTCATTCGGCGGGCGTGCGGGCGATGAACGGTCACGGCATGGACCCGGTCATGCGGCGGCTGCTCGCCGAGCGCGGCGTTGCGTCCGACGCGCACTATTCGCGTCGTCTTGACCGGCAGCTCGTGCGGTCCGCCGACCTCGTGCTCGTGAGCGAGCGCGCGCAGGCAAGCGAAGTCGAAGCCCTCGATCCGGCTTCGCGCGGCAAGGTCTTCCCGCTCGGCAAGTGGGAAGACATGCCCGACGTCGCCGATCCGCACGGCGGCGAGGAATCCGCTTACAGGGAGAGTCTCGTGCTCATCGAACACCTGGTCATGGGATGGCTGAAAAAAATATGCTGATGAAAACACACGCTACACAAGCTGCACACGCTACACGCGCATTCGCGAACCGCAACGCTAACTTTAAAGCTAACTTTAAAGCGAACTTCAAAGCCAGGTTCGCCGCCACGCTTCTGCTGACGTCCTTTTTGTCGGCCTGCGCCACCGCACCGGGCAATTATCTCGACACGTCGCGTCTGAAAGACGACGGCCAGCACGAGAGCCAGCCCGCGGAAACCTATCCGGTCCATGTGATCGACGCTACCGTCGTCGCCGCGCAAGCGCAGGCCGAAGCCAGCATGCCGCCGCGCCCGCTGCCCACGTCGACCTTCAGCGATCCGTCGCAATACGTCTACCGGCTTTCGCCGCAGGACATTCTCGGCATCACCGTGTGGGATCACCCTGAACTGACCACGCCGCAGGGCAGCACGCTGTCGGCGGGCGGCACCAGCACGCAGACCATCGCCGGCGCGTTGCAGCAGCCGTACACGGCCGCGCTGCCGGGCCAGGCCGATCCGTACGGCCAGACCATCGCCGCCGACGGCACCATCTATTTCCCGTTCGTCGGCCGCATCCGGGCTGCGGGCAAAACCGTCGGCGAACTGCGCGATCAGCTCGCGACCGGACTCGTGCGCTATATCCGCAATCCACAGGTCGACGTGCGCGTGCTGTCGTACCGCGGCCAGAAAGTGCAGGTCACGGGCGAGGTGAAGACGCCGGGCCCGCTCGCGGTGAGCGACGTGCCGCTCACGCTGGTCGATGCGCTGACGCGCTCGGGCGGCACGACTGCCGACGCCGATATCCAGCGCGTGCGCCTCACGCGTAACAGCAAGCTTTATGTACTCGACGCGAACCGCATGCTGGATGCGGGCGACACCACGCAGAACGTGATGCTGCAAAACGGCGACGTGATCAACGTGCCGGACCGCAGCAACAGCCGCATCTTCGTGATGGGCGAGGTGAAGACGCCGATCCAGTTGCCGATGCTCAAGGGCCGTCTGACGATTGCCGACGCGCTCACGCAAGCGGGCGGCATTCTCGACACGGACGCCAATCCGCGCCAGATCTTCGTGATGCGCGGCATGCGCGAGCATCCGACCACACCGGACGTGTACCGCCTCGATATGACGCAGCCCGACGCGATCATGCTGTCCGCGCAGTTCCAGTTGCAGCCGATGGACGTCGTATATGTGGGCACCGCCGCATCGACCACGTTCAACCGTGTGTTGCAGCAGGTGTTGCCGAGCGTGCAGACGCTGTTCTACCTGAAGCAGCTCACACGCTAGGCGCGTGAGTCGCCAGGGGTCCCGCGCCGCGCCATCGTCCGGTGGCTGCGGCGCGGGACTGGGGCAAAGGCGGCTAGCACCCGCGATACAACAGATAAGCCAACGCCGAAGCAGATGCACGCAAGCAACCGCGACAGCAACCGCAGAAGCAACCGATACGGGATCGAATCGTGAGCAATCAAATCTCTCCACACATGACCGGGCCGCTCAGGACCGAAGAAGAGGACGTCGTTCTCGGGCAACTGGTGCAAGTGATCCTCGACGACATCTGGTGGCTGATCGCAATCGCCGCGGCGGTCGTCGCGATTGCCGGTGCGTACTGTGTGCTCGCCAAGCCGATTTATTCGGCCGATGCGCACGTACGCGTCGAGCAGGCCGACAACACGTCGCAGGCGCTCACGCAGACGCAGACCGGGGCCGCGATCACGAGCGGCTCGACCTCGCTGCCGACGGACGCCGAGATCGAAATCATCAAGAGCCGCGGCGTCGTCGGTCCTGTGGTCGAGCAGATGAAGCTGAACTTCAGCGTCACGCCGAAGACGCTGCCGCTTCTCGGCAGCATTGCCGCGCGCATGGCGACGCCAGGGCAGCCGGCGCGGCCATGGCTCGGCCTGTCGTCGTATGCGTGGGGCGGTGAAGTGGCCGACATCGATTCGATCGACGTGCTGCCCGCACTCGAAGGTCAGAAGCTCACCATGAAGGCGCTCGGCGGTGACCGTTATGAACTGCATGCGGAAAACGGCGCGCTCTTGCTGCGCGGACAAGTCGGGCAGCAGGCGCAGGGCGGCGGCGTGACCATGCTGGTGAACAAGCTGGTCGCGCGTCCGGGTGAGGAATTCACCGTGGTCCGCGCGAACGATCTCGACGCGATCAGCGCGTTCCAGTCCGCAATCAGCGTGCAGGAGCAGGGCAAGCAAACCGGCGTGATCCAGATTTCGCTGGAGGACAAGAACCCCGAGCATGCCGCGCTCGTCGCCAATGCGCTCGCGCAGTCATATGTGCGCCAGCATGTTTCCAACAAGCAGGCCGACGCGAGCAAGATGCTCGACTTCCTGAAGAGCGAGGAGCCGCGCCTGAAGTCGGACCTGGAGCGCGCCGAAGCCGCGTTGACCGCGTATCAGCGCCAGTCCGGCTCGATCAATGCGAGCGAAGAAGCGAAGGTGTATCTCGAAGGCAGCGTGCAGTACGAGCAGCAGATCGCCGGCTTGCGTCTGCAGATGGCGCAGCTCATCGAGCGTTACGGCGACGACCATCCGATGCTCAAGGCGGCGCGCGAGCAAATGGCCGAGTTGCAGGCGCAGCGCGCGAAATACGCTGACCGCTTTCGCGATCTGCCGGCTACCGAAGTGAAAGCCGTGCAGTTGCAACGCGACGCGAAGGTGGCGGAAGACATCTACGTGCTGCTGCTCAATCGCGTGCAGGAGCTGTCGGTGCAGAAGGCCGGCACGGGCGGCAACGTGCATATCGTCGACGCCGCGCTGCGCCCCGGCGCGCCGGTCAAGCCGAAGAAGGCGCTGATCCTGTCGGCGGCGACGATCCTCGGGCTGATCGCGGGCACCGGCTTCGTGTTCCTGCGCCGCAATATGTTCAAGGGCATCGACGACCCGGAGCACATCGAGCGCGCGTTCCATCTGCCGGTGTTCGGGCTCGTGCCGATGAGCGCCGAGCAGACGCTGCTCGAAAACGGCTTTCAGCGCGGCGGCGAACGCCTGCGCTCGGTGCTCGCCAATGCGCGGCCGAAGGACGTCACAGTCGAGAGCTTGCGCAGCCTGCGCACGTCGATGCAGTTCACGATGATGGACGCGAAGAACCGCATCGTCATGCTCACGGGCCCGATGGCCGGCGTCGGCAAGAGCTTCCTCACGGTCAACCTGGCGGTGCTGCTCGCGCATTCGGGCAAGCGCGTGCTGATGATCGACGGCGACATGCGCCGCGGCGTCCTCGAACGATTCCTGGGCGGCACGCAGGACAACGGGCTGTCGGAGCTGCTGAGCGGCCAGATCTCGCTGGAGGAAGCGATCCGCGCGTCGGAGATCGAGAACCTGAGCTTCATTTCGTGCGGGCGCCGTCCGCCCAATCCGTCCGAGCTGCTGATGTCGCCGCGTCTGCCGCAATACCTCGACGGTCTTGCGAAACGCTACGACGTGATCCTGGTCGACACGCCGCCGGTGCTCGCGGTGACCGACGCGTCGATCATTGGCGCGTATGCCGGTTCGACCTTCTTCGTGATGCGTTCGGGCATGCACAGCGAGGGCGAGATCACCGACGCGTTGAAGCGTCTGCGGGCAGCGGGCGTGCACGTGCAGGGCGGCATCTTCAACGGCATGCCGGCGCGGGCTCGCGGCGGCTACGACCGCAGCTATGCGGCCGTCCAGGAATATCTGAGCACCTGATCGGGCAGGAGTACACCGACGATGAATCACACAGGACATCGCAACAAGGACATCGCAATGAAAGTGACGGTACTGGTTCCGACTTACCGCCGCCCGGCCGACCTCGCGCGCTGCCTCGCGGCGCTGCAACGGCAGTCGCGCGCGCCCGATGAAGTCGTGGTGGTGGCGCGCGCCGACGACGAGGCGACCCATATGTGTCTGCGCGATCCGGCGGTCACCGGCATGCTGCCGGTCTCAGTCGCGCTCGTCGAAGCACCCGGCCAGGTCGCGGCGCTCAATCGCGGACTCGACGCGGCCAACGGCGACGTAATCGCGATTACCGACGACGACGCCGCGCCTCATCCCGACTGGGTGCAGCGCATTGCAGCCGCATTCGAAAGCGACGCCCGGCTCGGCGCGCTCGGCGGGCGCGACTGGGTGCACGAAAAAGGCCGCGTGCTGGACGGCGAGCGGCCACTGGTCGGCAAGGTCACGGTGCACGGCAAGATCATCGGCAACCATCACCTCGGCGTGGGCAGCGCGCGCGAAGTGGACATTCTGAAGGGCGCCAACATGAGCTACCGGCGCGACGCGGTGCGCAACATCCGCTTCGACGCACGGCTGCGCGGCGCGGGCGCGCAGGTTCACAACGACATGGCGTTCAGCCTCGCGGTAAAGAACGCCGGCTGGAAGCTGATGTACGACCCGCGCGTCGCGGTCGATCATTTCCCCGCCGAACGTTTCGACGACGACCGCCGCGACGCGCAAACCATGGCCGCGTTGCGCAATGCCGCGTTCAATTTCCATCTGATCCTGCGCGACCAGTTGCCGCCGTTGCGCCGCGAAACCGCGTGGTGGTGGTGGACGCTCGTCGGCACACGCGTCTATCCGGGTCTCACGCATGCGGCGCTCGCGCTCGTGTCGAAACAGGCGCGCCTGAAGCTGTCGCGCTGGCGCGCGGTGCGTACCGGCGCGCACGAAGCCCGGCGCGCTCTGTCGCGCACCGCCTGAGCGGGGCGGCCAATGCAACGGGCGCGAGCAGCACGCAGCGCCTCACACGCTGCAGCATCGGCAAAGGGAGTGTCTGCATGAGTACGAAGGTCCACGTTCATCTGTTTTACGGCGCCGATCCGCGTTTCTATCGACCGGGCGACAACATCGGTTGCCTGTACGGCTATCACCACGCCGAATCGGACGCGTTCGCGCTGACCTATTCACAGGACGCTCGCGAAGGAAAGCCGATGCGGCTCATTCGACGCGCGCTGAAGGCAGTGCTTGGTTTCGACTTCATCCATACGTGGCGCAATCGCGCGGAAATGTTGCGCTCCGATGTGATCTGGACGCACACCGAACAGGAATGGCTGTCAGCCGCGTTGATGCTCCTTCTGAGCGGCCGCAAGGCCGGCGCGGACTCATCGCCGCTTCTGCTCGCGCAAAGCGTGTGGCTGCTGGACAAATGGCCTTCGTACGGAATCGTGCGTAAGTGGCTGTATCGCAAGCTGATGACGCGCGCCGATCAGCTGACCACGCTCGCGAGTGAAAACGCGGCGTTGTGCAAGCGCTATTTCAATCGCGACGCGAAGCCGCTTCTCTACGGTCTGAACACGCGCGACTTTCCGGTTAAAGCGCCGACCGAATGGAAGCCGCATTCGCCGATCCGCATTGCCGCGATCGGCAACGACCGCGACCGCGACTGGGACACGCTCATCGGGGCATTCGGCAACGACGCGCGCTACACGGTGAAGCTCGCCACGCGCCGCCGCATTCCCGCGTCGCTGCGCGCGCCGAACGTGGAAATCGCGCTGTTCTCGGGCATCCGGAAACAGCACGAACTGTATGACTGGGCCGATGTGATCGTCGTGCCGTTGCGGCCGAACACGCACGCGTCGGGTATTACCGTGATGCTGGAGGCGGCGGCGGTCGGCAAGCCGATGGTCGTGACCGACGTCGGCGCCTTGCAGGATTATTTCCCGGCCGGCGAGGCCGCGTACATTCCGCCATTCAAT
This sequence comes from Paraburkholderia sp. SIMBA_053, assembly GCF_046534895.1. Lineage (NCBI taxonomy): Bacteria > Pseudomonadati > Pseudomonadota > Betaproteobacteria > Burkholderiales > Burkholderiaceae > Paraburkholderia > Paraburkholderia sp. SIMBA_053. The sequence continues at coordinate 827,771 of NZ_JAWRXU010000002.1, forward strand.
CCGTCTGCGTTGCGCGATGCGGTTGACCGGCTCGCCGCCGCGCCCGTGGAAGCATTGCGCCAGGCGCAGGCAGCGGCTGCCGGCCTGCTGTCGCGGGATCTGACCACGCAGCACTACGCGATGCAGCATGTGCGGATCACGCAGGAAATGCTGCGCGCTCGCGGCGCCGCGGCACGCGGCCGCGCGGCGCCTTCTGCCGACGCGGACAAGGCGGTGGGTGCTCATGGTCAACGCAGCACGGCGCAAGAATCGCGCGGGGGCCTCTAAGCGATGTCGACGCTTCCGCGAGCCGACCTTTCGCCCACACCCGGCATGCCAGGCAGCGTAGGTGCGTCGCGCACCGCGTCGCGCAAACGTCGCGAGTGGCTGCCCGCAGCCATGCTGTGGCTCGTCACGGCCGTACTGATCGTCGCGCGGCAGGGGACGGTGCTCACGCTCGCGTTTCCCGTCCTCGCAATCGCGACGGGCCTGTGGCTCTACTTCAAGAGCCCGGCGCGCTATATCGGCTTCATGTGGTGGTTATGGTTCCTGAGCCCTGAAGTGCGCCGCCTCGCCGACTGGTCCAAAGGCTCGTTCACGCCGACGAGCCTGATCCAGGTCGCGCCGCTCGCCGTCACGATGATCAGCGCGTTGTCGCTCGTACGCTACTACAGGCTGCTTGGACAACGGCGCGGACTTCCGGTGCTGCTGATTCTGCTCGGACTCGTCTACGCCTATCTTGTCGGCGTAGTGTCGAGCGGCCCGCTCGCGGCCACCTACGACCTCGCGAACTGGCTGTATCCGATTCTGATCGGCTTTCACATCATGGCGAACACGCGCCAGTATCCGCAGTACCGCGACACCATCGTGAACACGTTCATCTGGGGCATGCTCGTGATGGGCGGCTACGGGCTGATCCAGTTTTTCATCATGCCGCAGTGGGACGCCCTGTGGATGCTCGGCTCGCAGATGAACTCGCAAGGCGACCCTGTGCCGATGGGCGTGCGCGTCTTCAGCACGATGAATTCGTCAGGGCCGTTCGCGTTCGCAATGATGGGCGCGATGGTGTACGTGATGGCGGCCACGCATCGCGTGCGCTGGGTCGCCGCGGCGCTCGGTTTCTTTTCGTTCGCGTTGAGCCTCGTGCGGTCCACATGGGGCGGCTGGATCATCGCGCTGCTGATCCAGCTGATCAAGTCCAACAACAAGGTGCGGGTGCGCATCGTCGCGAGCGCGGTGTTGCTAGCGGGACTGTGCGTGCCGCTCCTCGCCGTCGGTCCGGTGGCCGAGCGGATGCAGGCGCGCTTGTCCACCATCGTCAATCTGAACGACGACCAGAGCTACGCGGCCCGCAACGAGTTCTATGCGACCTTTGCGAAAACCGCCTTTACCGATGTCTCCGGCGAAGGCATGGGCGCGACCGGCACCTCGACCAAGCTCTCGAACGACGGCGGCCAGCTCGGTCAGTACGGCAACTTCGACAGCGGCGTGATGAACATCCCGTTCGTGCTCGGCTGGCCCGGCACGCTGCTTTACATGTCCGGCATCGTGTGGCTATTGACGCGCGCCGTGCTTGCGTCGTTCAGGCTGCGCAACGACAAGTACGTGTCCGCATGTCTGAGCCTGTGCCTCGCGACTTTCGCGATGCTGGTGTTCACCAATTCGCTGGTCGGCACTGGCGGGCTGCTGCTTTTCATGAGCGTTTTTTCGATTCTTTCCGCGGTGCATTACGAAAAAATCAACCGCGCCGGTACGTTATTCCGCACGCAACTTTTCCACGGAGGCACTGATTGAGAGTCGCCATTGTCACGCACGTTGTGCGCCATAACGACGGCCAGGGGCGCGTCAACCACGAGATCGCGCGCGCGGCGCTCGACGAGAATATCGGCGTCACGCTGATTGCCTCGCACGTCGCGCCCGATCTGCTCGTTCATCCGAATGTCCGCTGGGTGCCGATGAAAATCGGCCGCTGGTGGCCGACCAATCTGCTGCGCCAGCAGGTGTTCGCGTTCAAGAGTGCGATGTGGCTGCGCTCCCATCGCCGCGAATACGACGTGCTCCATGTGAACGGCTTCATCACGTGGATGCCCGCCGACGTCAACACGTCGCACTTCGTGCATAGCGGGTGGCTCGGCAGCAAGTACTACCCGTTCGGTCTGACGAAGGGCGCGTGGTCCGCGTATCAGTCGGTATATACGCGCTGCAATGCGTTGCTCGAGCGCTGGGCCTACCGGCGCTCGAAGGTCATTACGGCGGTCTCGCAAAAGGTCGCCGATGAAATCCGCGCGATCGGCCTCACGCCGGATAACCGTGTGGACGTGATCTACAACGGCGTCGATACGCAAGGCTTCGCTGCGGCCACCGGCGATCGCGCGAAATTCGGCTTGCCGCAAGACGCATTCTTGCTGCTGTTCGTCGGCGATCTGCGTACGCCGCGCAAGAACCTCGGCACGGTGCTGGCTGCGCTCAAGCATTTGCCCGAACACGTGCATATCGCAGTCGCCGGTTTTCTGCCGGGCAGTCCGTATCCGGACGAGGCAAAGGCGCTCGGCATCGCGCATCGCGTGCACTTTCTCGGGCTCGTCAAAGAGATGCCGGTGTTGATGCATTCGGTCGATGCGTTCGTGTTTCCGTCGCGTTACGAAGCCATGAGCCTGTCGCTGCTCGAGGCGATGGCGGCCGGGTTGCCGGTCGTGACCGCGCGCACCGCGGGCGGCGCTGAAATCATCACGCCGGAATGCGGGATCGTGCTCGACGATCCGGACGATCCGAAGGCGCTCGCAGGGGCGGTCGCACGCCTCGCCGTCGATGACGACGCGCGTCGCAAGATGGGCGTCGCCGCCAACGAACTCGCGACCGGTTTCGGCTGGGCGCGCATGGCCGCGCAATATATCGCGCTGTATCGGCAGATCGAGGGGCAGCAGAAGAATCGCCGGCGCAAGGAGGCCGAGGCGGCGGTGGTCGCGAAGACCGACGCGCTCACGCTGAACACGCTGGCCGGACCCAAGCGCGTCGAATGACGCTACGCGCTAGCGTTCAACACTACTCACCGGATACAAAAAAGCTCAAAAGGCAACGACAATGACGACAAGCTCAATCAAATCGCTGCAGATCGGCATGCACTGGTTCCCGGAGCGCGCGGGCGGCCTCGACCGCATGTATTACTCGCTGGTCGGCGCGCTGCCGGGCGCGGGCGTCGCGGTGCGCGGCGTCGTAGCAGGCTCGCCGAAGGTTGCCGCCGACACCGGCGGTGCGATCAACGGTTTCGGCTCCGCCGGCCAGTCGCTGCCTTTGCGGCTGATGGCCGCGCGTCGCGCGCTGCGCCAGGAAATCAGTACCTCGCGTCCCGACGTGATCTCGTCGCACTTCGCGCTTTATACGTTTCCGGGCCTCGACGTGACGCGCGGCATTCCGCAGGTCTCGCATTTTCAGGGACCGTGGGCCGACGAAAGCCATGTTGAAGGCGCGGATTCGCTCGGTCAGCGCGCGAAGCGTTATCTCGAACAATCGGTCTATACGCGCTCGTCGCGCCTCATCGTGTTGTCCGAGGCGTTCGGCAAGATTCTGACTTCGCGTTATCGCATCTCGCCGGAGCGTGTGCGCGTGGTGCCGGGTTGCGTCGACGTCGAACAGTTCAATCTGCCCATCACACCTGCAGAGGCGCGTCTGAAACTGCAATTGCCGCAGGACAGACCGATCGTGCTCGCGGTGCGGCGTCTCGTGCGGCGCATGGGTCTCGAAGATCTGATCGATGCGATCAGGCTGCTCAAGCCGAGCCACCCCGATGTGCTGCTTCTGATTGCAGGCAAGGGGCGTCTCGCGGACGAATTGCAAGCGCGCATCGACGAGGCCGGCTTGCAGGACAACGTGAAGCTTCTCGGCTTCGTGCCGGATCAGCATCTGGCGGCGCTTTATCGCGCGGCGAATATCAGCGTGGTGCCGACAGTCGCGCTCGAAGGCTTCGGCCTCATCACGGTCGAATCGCTCGCGTCGGGCACGCCGGTGCTGGTTACGCCGGTTGGCGGCTTGCCCGAGGCGGTTGCGGGGCTGTCGCCCGATCTGGTGCTGCCGGAGACCGGCGCAAAGGCGATTGCGGCGGGACTTGCCGGCGCGCTAAGCGGCTCGCTGAAGTTGCCCGATGCCGATGCGTGCCGGCGCTATGCGCGTGAAAACTTCGATAACTCGGTGATCGCGAAACGGGTGGCGTCGGTGTACAGCGAGGCTATTGCTTCGGGTGGAGTGCATTGATCGGGCATTGAATTTTGCGGGACGAAATAAAGAAGGCGCCCGCTCCTGTAGAAGAGAGCCGGCGCCTTTTTCATATGCATGCTTTTGTGCTGCCGCCACTGCATCACCCCAATGCGGGCGTGCGGGGCGGTTGCTGAGGGTCGCTGATTAAAACGTCTCGTGTTGCTGATTGCGCCCAATGTCCGCATGAACCATCATGTGGCACAGTTGTTCGAGCGTGGTCTGCGCCTGCCAGCCGAGTTTCTCGCGCGCCTTGTCCGCGCAGCCGATCAGCAGATCGACTTCAGCCGGCCGGTAGAACTTCGGATTCACGCGCACGAGCGTCTTGCCAGTCGCCACGTCGATGCCCGTTTCGCGCTCTTCCTTGCCTGACCACTCGATCTGATAATCCGCTGCGGCGAACGCCATGCGCACGAAGTCGCGAACCGTTTCGGTGCGGCCGGTAGCGAGCACGAAGGTGTCCGGCTCGTCGGCTTGCAGCATGCGCCACATGCCTTCCACGTATTCGAGCGCGAAACCCCAGTCGCGTTTCGCGCCGAGGTTGCCGAGTTCCAGCACATCCTGTTTGCCGAGCTTGATCTTTGCGACCGTGTCGGTGATCTTGCGCGTCACGAATTCGCGGCCACGCAGCGGCGATTCGTGATTGAACAGAATGCCGCTGCTCGCAAAAAGACCATACGACTCGCGATAGTTGATCGTCGACCAATGCGCGAACAGTTTCGCGACGCCATAGGGGCTGCGCGGATAGAAGGGCGTGTCCTCGCGTTGCGGCACCGCCTGCACGAGCCCGAACATTTCCGATGTCGATGCCTGGTAGTAGCGCATCTTCGGGTTGAGAATGCGGATGCCTTCGAGCAGATTCAGCGCGCCGATGCCGGTTACCTCGGCGGTCGTCACCGGCTGGTCGAACGATACGCCCACGAAACTCTGCGCGGCGAGGTTATACAACTCGTCGGCCTGCGCGCCTTCGAGCAGACGCAACGTCGAGCCGAGGTCGGTCAGATCGTGTTCGACGAGACGCAGATTCGGATGGTCGAGCACGCCCAACTCGCGCATGCGCCAGAAATTCACGGAACTCGTGCGCCGATAGGTGCCGGTGACCTGATAGCCCTTGTCGAGCAACAATCGGGTCAGGTAGGCGCCGTCTTGTCCCGACACACCGGTGATGATCGCTTTGCGTGGTTGGCTCATAGCTTGCCTTCAATATTGGTAAAAGAAAAAAGAGCACCTCAGAGCGTGCCATTGAGAAGCCGCCGCACCAGCGGTTCGACGACCTGAAAATCCTGCTCGGCCTTGAGCCTGTACAAGCCCGGCTTCGGATGCGCGCCGTCGGACATCAACGTCTTCCAGTCCGGCAGACTGCTGATGTACGCGAACTGATCGACGAGCGGCACATGCTGTTCGTCGGCTACGCGGCGCGTCATCGCGACCATCGAGGCGAGCCGCGCGTTGAGCCGGTTATCGGGCATCGGATTCGATGTCTCCAGCACCGGCTCCTTGCCGAGCGCGCGAGCGGTTTTGACGAGCGCGGTTTGCGCCGTGTAGAACTGCTCGGGCGTCTGGTTCTGCATCACTTCGTTGATGCCGTAGTTGATCAACACGATTCGCGCGGGTGACGCCGCGAGCCGCTCGCGCCATGGCAAACCGGCGGTCGGCCCGGCGCGCCGATTACCCGTGCCGTCGAGCAATTGCATGGCCATCGTGCCGCCCACGCCGTAGTTGGCTACGCGCACGCGGTCGCCGTGATGCGTCTGCAATTCGTCCTGCAGATAAGCCACGGCGTTCTGCGCTTGCGGCGCGCAATGGCCTTCGCTGCATGAAATACCGAGCGTCGTGGAATCGCCGTATGCGTCGATCACGACCTGCGTGTGCGCTTGCATCCGCTCCACTTGAGTGGCTTGAGCACTCGCGCCTGGCGAACACAGAGACAGTGCCGCAAGCGACGCGCATATCGCGGCGGCCCGAAGCCATGGCGGGCATCTCATGCGCGGCTTTGCGGTACTTGCGGCGCAGCGCTCGCCACGCCCGCACTGGTGCCCGCCGTCGCATGCACGTTGCCCCGGGAACCAAAGATCAGGCGCTTCTCAAATCCGAACCAGGTGAGACTTGCATATGCAATTGTGATAACGAGCGCGAGCGCGGCGGTCACATAGCGGTTCATCTGCAGCGGCCAGAGCGCATACAGCACGCTCAGATGAATCAGATAGATCGTGTAGCTGATCGTGCCGATATACACGAGCACCGGATTGCACAGCAGCCGTTTGACGATGCCCTTGCTTTGCAGGGCGATGACCACGACGGATGTGCAAAGCACCAACGAAATGCTGTAGAGCCCCGCATTGGACAGCGGTGTATTCGCCGCGCGAAAACGCGGAAAGTGCAGATGCAGCCAGGCGAGCGCGGCGAGGGCAGCGATCACGCCCAGCACCGCAACGCCCTTGAACGGCTCGAGTGCATGACGATCGCGCCGCACGGCGACGGCGAGCAGCGCGCCGGCCGCGAGCAGATCCATGCGAAAGGGCGTCAGGTAATAGATTGGCCAGAACGAATCGAACCATGGCGTGGCCACTGCGCGAAGCACTGGCACGAGCAGGACCAGCGCGGCGGCCACCCACGCGAGCGCACGCTCGGGGACGAACAGAATCACGAACGGCCAGACGATATAAAACTGCTCTTCGACGGCAAGCGACCACAACACATTCAGGCTGTCGTGTCCGCTCTGATTCAGCGCATCGCCAATGTTCGTTGCGAAGAATGCGTACCACTGCCAGTGCTGCGCCCAGCCGAAGCCGAACAGGATCGAGGAGACCGCCATCAGCAGCAGATACGGCGGCAGAATGCGCCGCGCACGGCGTGCGTAGAAGTAGCCGAAGTACGACTGCTCACGTGCCTTGCGTTCGAGCAGGATGCCGGTAATCAGAAAGCCGCTCAGTACAAAGAACAGATCGACGCCCATCCACAGCGGCGCTTTCAACGCGTGCTGCGCGAACACCGCGAGCACGGCGATCGCGCGCAAGCCGTCGAGCTGCACGATGCGGCGTGAATGGGAAGGCGCTGTGGGCAGTGCGCTAACAGTCATGAACCGTCCATGGTGTGGAAGCCGAAGAGCCGCAAGGATCCGCGAGGAGCCGCGAGCCGGGGCAGATATCCAGTCGCGCCCGCTGCGGCCGCGACGTCAGTGCATTTGATTCTAGGCAAAAGAAAATCGTGAAAAAACGCGAATGAAATGGATAAATGAACCAGATTGAAACAGGTTGTTTCGTTATGCATTTGCGCGACGTTTCCATGCTTGTGTCGCGCTCATGACGTCGGGTGAAAATCGCGTGATGAAGTGACCGTCCGCACTGCCCTGTTAGGCGAAAAGAGGAACAAAAGACGAACAGCAGCGGTGCGCGCATGCCTCATTCGCACGCTGCACGGACATATTTTCTCTTAATCCATTTTTAAAATGATTTCTTTCGCATCGTTTTAAAGTGTCGAATATTTTTGAATTATTTTCGATTTTCGTCGCGGAGTTTTTTACGCGTAATGTGAGCCTTGCGCATTGGGCGTCCTGGGACTGCGCGTGCGCCGCGCACCGCGTTAGTTCGATGTGGCGTACTGCAGCGTGGCGCGGCCTGCATCTTCGAAGCGGAAGAGCGCGTGCGTGTGCTGACGCCGCTCGCGACAGCAAGCTTCGCGCTGCGCCTTCATCTTTCACTGAGTCGTCTATGTGCCGATAGCCGCGCGCGTTCATGAATGGCGCTTGCCATCACTCCTGCAACGCTGTTGCCAATGGCGCTCGCGTTAGCACGCTCGCATGGTCGCGTACCCGGATCACAGTTCTGTCAAAGCATCGGTTTGCATCGACTGGAGGACATACCTTGCCCCGTTTCACGTTCAAAAGCTGGCTCGCGGTATTTGCGTGCGCTGTCGGACTGGCTGCTGCATCGGCCACTTCGACGGTTCGCGCGGAAACTGCGTTGAACGCGAAGACGTCATGGATCGGCAACACGTTTGGTTTCGGTGACGGCACGTGGGCACAGATCAACATCACGGCGATCGCGGTCGCGCCCAACGGCAAGGTCTATACGAATGCGCCATGGGACGAAAGCGGCGCAGAAGCGAGCGTCTACCAGAACGGCAAAATGCTCGGCTTCGCGGGCGGAACGCATGGGTGGGGTAACAGCGGCGGCAACGCGATCGCGATCAACCGCAAGTACGCCTTTGTTGCTATTGCGGTCGGCAACGAAAAAGGCCGGCTGGTCGAACAGGGCGTGTGGCCGGTAAAAGGCAAGCAGTGGTTCGGCATCTCGCGCCGGCTGATTGCCGATCCAAAGCGTGTCGCGCCGTTTCAGCCCGCGGCGAAAGCCGCTGATCCGCATGCACAACTCGCGGCCGGCTTTCTGATGATGAACGAAGTGCCGACGGGCACGAGCGCCGAGATCGGCGGACTCGCGGCTAGCGACACTACGCTCTATGCGGCCAACACGGCGCGAGACCGCATCGAGGTGTACGACGCCGAGTCGATGCAGCAGAAGGCCACGTGGAGCGTGCACGAACCCGGCCGGATCGCGCTCGCGCCGGACGGCACGCTATGGGCGCTGAGCGGTACGCGCAACGATCGTGCGCCGCATGTCGAGCATTACACGCCGGGCGGCAAGCGAATCGACGAGACGTTCGAACTGCCCGCCGATACGCTCGCCGTCGATATCGCCGTCGATGCGAAAGGCCGCATTCTGATCGCCGACAACGGTCCGCGACAGCAGGTGCTGTTCTTCAGCAAGAGCAATGGCCAATACGCGCAGTCGGGCTCCCTGGGCGAGCGCGGCGGAATTTTTAGTGGCGTCGCGGGAAGACCGGGTCCCCGACGTTTCAACGGACTAACAGGCGTAGGCGTGGATGCAAGCGGAAACGTCTATGTATCGACCAACGGCATCGGCCCGCGTTATGAGCCGATCGGCGCGGGCCTCGGCGCGACCCTCGAAAGCTACGCGTCTGACGGCAAGCAGAACTGGCTCGTGCAGGGACTGCTTTTCGTCGATGGCGCATGGGTCGATCCGTCGCGACCAGACAGCGTGTACACGGGCAACAAGCGTTTCGAACTCGATTTGTCGAAGCCTGCGGGGCAAGACTGGAAATATGTCGGATTCCTGTCTAACCGCTTCAGATACCCGGACGATCCGGTCTTTCACACCGATCAATATCCGGGCCTGCCGATTGCCCGCAAGCTGAAGGGCCACACCTTTCTATACCTGACCGACATGTATGCGGACCATCTGAAGATCTATCGCTTCGATCCGCAACGCGATGGCGAAACGGCGATTCCGTCCGGCTTTGTCGCGGGCCGCGAGCGCGCGGTCGCCAAGGTACCGAACGCGCCGCCGGGCGGCGACTGGATCTGGCGCGACGCGAACGGCGACGGCAAATTCAATAGCGACGAATTCGCCCCGAACACGAGCGGCACGAAGCTCGCGGGCGGTTGGGGCTGGTGGGTGGATAGCGCGGGCGACATCTGGCGAACGCGTGACACCAAGGGCATTTATCGCTTTCGCTTCGGCGGCCTGGATGCGAAGGGCAACCCCGTCTATTCGTATTCGGACCTCACGCAGTACCCGGTGCCGCAACCGTTCACGGAATTGCATCGCGCGATTTACGAGCCCGACACCGACACGATGTACGTGAGCGGCTATACGCCCGACACGCCGGTCGATCGCGGCTTCTGGAAGGAAGTGGGCCGCGTGCTGGTGCGCTACGACAAATGGTCGAGCGGCAAGCCGGTGCAGCGCTATTCCATCGCGCTGCCGTGGCAGACACAGAGCAAGCCCATCGCGACGATCATCGGCCTCACGGTCGAGGGGCAATACATCTTCGGCGTGGAACCGGTGGGCGCGGTGCATGTGTGGGACAAGGACAGCGGCCGTGAACTCGGCGTAATCCGGCCCGGCCCCGAAGTGGGCCGGGCGTCCGGCTGGGTCGACGTACCCAACGGCATCAGCGCGGCGAAGCGAGCCGACGGCGAGTACCTCGTATTCGTCGAGGAAGACGCACGCGGCAAGGTGCTGATGTACCGCTGGAAACCTTGACGACGCGTCGGCAACACCACGCATGACGAAAAAAACAGGCAATCGTAGTCGAACCCAGGGCATCCGATGGACAAAGGCATTCTCAAGAACGTAGCGATCAATTTCTTCGGACTCGTGCTGCCGACTTTCGTCTCGCTCGTCACCGTGCCGTCGTATATCAGGCTGCTCGGCGTCGAGCGCTACGGCGTAATCAGCCTCGTGTGGACGCTGATCGGCTACTTCGGGATTCTCGATCTGGGCATGAGCATGGCCGCGCAGAATCACATTTCGAAGGCGCGCGCGTCGGGCAACAAGGACGAAAGCGCGCGCGTGTTCTGGAGTGCGACGTGGCTCAATCTCGCGACGGGCGTGATCGGCGGGTTGATCATCTATTTCGGTGCGTTCCTCTACACCGCGTATTTCACGAAGGTGTCGCCGGAACTGCAGCACGAGGTGTATATGGCGCTACCGTGGCTCGCGGTGGCGATTCCGATTGCGAACGTGTCGTGGGTGTTCGCCGGTGCGATCAACGGCGCCGAACGCTTCGGCATCTACAACACGAATCAGACCATTGGCACGTTCCTGTTTCAGTTGCTGCCGCTCGGCGCGGCGCTCTGGCTCGGTGCGAGCTTGCAGAACGTACTGGCCGCCGCCGTGTTTGCACGCATTCTCGCCGCGATTCTGCTCGGCCGGTCTGCGCTAAAAGTGCTTGAAATACGCAGTATTCTGCCGCCGCAGCTTGGTGTGGCAAAGGGGCTTTTCAACTTCGGCGGCTGGATGCTGATTGCGAGCGTCACCAACATGATCGCCGAATCGCTCGACCGCGTGATGCTCGGCACGAGCCTCGGTGCGCGCTTCGTCACGTATTACACGGTGCCGCAAAACCTCGTGACGCGCTTGAACATCGTGCCCACCGCCATGGTGCGCACGCTCTTTCCACGGCTTTCCGCGGTGGGCCGCGCGGACGCCGACACCATCACGCAGCAGTCGCTCGAGTTTCTCAACGGCGTGTTCACGCCGGTCGCATTGATCGCGATGCTCGTGCTCGAACCGTTCCTGCACCTTTGGGTCGGCAATGAAATTGCAAGCGTTGCGGCGCCCGTGGGACGCATCATGATCGTTGCGGTGTGGCTCGTGGGCCAGGCGAACGTGACGCGCATCCTGATCCAGTCGCAGGTTAATCCGGCCACGGCCGCGCGCGTCGGTCTGTTCGAATTGCCCTTGTTTGCAGGGGCTTTGTGGTTCGGCATCACGCATTTCGGATTGACCGGCGCGGCGATCGCGGTGGCGGGCCGCGCGCTGTTCGATTACGCGGTGCTGTTGCGGCTTTCGGCGATCCGTGCGCGGCAAATCGCGCTCGACATGCTTGCTCATCTCGCTTTCCTGCTGGCCAGCCTCTGGCTTTCCAGCTTCCTGCCGGGCCTCGCCATGGCGATCGTCGCCGGCCTGTCGATGGTGGGCGCGAACATCGCCTGGTCCATCACGATGACCCCCGCCTTGCGCGATCTAGCGCGTTCACTGCTGTTGCGACTGAATCCGAGGAAAAGCGCATGAACCACGAAGTCCTTGAAGAAGCCGTGCTGCAAGCTCCGACGCGCAGTGCGCTGGCCGAACTGACCACCGTTCCTGCGGCTGACGCGCCGCCGCGGCGTGCCGCATTGCGCGGCGACAAAGCCGTGCGGGTGGCGATCGTGCACGACTGGCTCGTTACGTATGCGGGTGCGGAGAAGGTGCTCGAGCAGATCGTGGCGTGCTTTCCGGACGCGGACCTGTTCAGCCTCGTCGACTTTCTCGACGACCGCAGCTTTTTGCGCGGCAAGCCGGTGACCACATCGTTCATTCAGAAGCTCCCGCTCGCGCGCAGCAAGTACCGCACGTATCTGCCGTTGATGCCGCTCGCGATCGAGCAACTCGATGTATCCGCCTACGACGTGGTGATATCGAGCAGCCACGCGGTGGCCAAGGGCATTCTCACCGGTCCGGATCAGGTGCATATCAGCTACGTGCATTCGCCGATCCGCTATGCGTGGGACTTGCAGCACCAGTACCTGCAGCAGTCGAAATTGACGAGCGGGCCGAAGTCGGCAATGGCGCGCCTCATTTTGCATTACATCCGCAACTGGGACATCCGCACGTCGAACTCGGTGGACGGCTTTATTGCGAACTCCGATTTCATCGCGCGGCGCATTAAAAAGGTTTATCAGCGCGATGCGCAGGTGATCTTTCCGCCTGTCGACGTCGAAGCGTTCACGCTGTGCACGCAGAAGGAAGACTTCTATCTGACTGCCTCGCGGATGGTGCCGTACAAGAAAATCGACCTGATTGTCGAGGCGTTTGCGCGCATGCCCGAGAGAAAACTCGTCGTCATCGGCGACGGTCCCGACATGCAGAAGATCCGCGCGAAGGCGGGGCCCAATGTCGAGATCATGGGTTACCAGCCGTTCAAAGTGCTGAAGGACCGGATGAGCCGCGCCAAGGCTTTCGTCTTTGCTGCCGAGGAAGACTTCGGCATTTCGGTGGTCGAGGCGCAGGCGTGCGGGACGCCTGTCATCGCGTATGGCAAGGGCGGTGCGCTCGAAACGGTGCGTGATCTGTCGGAGCCGCGCCCGACCGGCATGTTCTTCGACGAGCAGAGCGCGGAGTCGATCATCGCCGCGGTCGAGCGTTTCGATGGGCACGTGAAGCGTTTTTCGCCAACCGATTGCCGCGCGAATGCCGAGCGTTTTTCCGCAGCCAACTTCCGCGAACGCTTTTTCGCCCACGTGCGGGCTTCCGTGCCCGCGCTGCGCAACGCGACGCTGCCACCGTACGTGCCGTACAACGCGGAGCCGGCCGCGAACGCGCCGCATATTCTCGCTGTGGATCAAAGCGGCGTGCTAGGCGGCGCCGAGTTGTCGCTGCTCGAAATCGTCAAGGCGCTGCGCTCGCGCATGCAAGTGGTGCTGTTCGACGACGGCCCATTCCGTACCGCGCTCGATAAAGTGGGCGCCAGTGTCGAGGTGCTCGATGCGGGCGCGCTGCGCAACGTGCGCAAGCAGGGCGGCTCGTTGCCGAAGGGGCAGGCACTGATGGGCCTGATGTCGCTCGTTCGCGCGACGGCCAAACGCGCGCGCAGCGCGCAGGTGATCTATGCGAACACGCAGCGCGCGATGGTGATCGGCGCGGTCGCCGGCAAGCTCGCGAGGCGGCCGGTGGTCTGGCATCTGCGCGACATCGTAAGTCCGGAGCATTTCGGGTCCAAACAGCTCGCGATCATCAAATGGTGCGCACGCCTCGGCCTCACGCATGTGATCGCCAATTCGGCGGCGTCGGCGCGCGCATTCGCCGACCTCACGCATTTCGACGACAAACGCATCGACGTGGTGTTCAACGGCATTTCGGCGGGACCCTTCGACGCATTGCGCAACGTGCCGCAAGCCACGCTGCGCGAGAAGCTGAACCTGCCGAAAGATGCCTTCCTGGTGGGTTCGTTCAGCCGCCTTGCACGCTGGAAAGGGCAGCATGTACTGCTCCAGGCGCTGGTGCTCAATCCGCACATGCACGCGGTGCTGGTTGGTGCGGCGCTATTCGGCGAAGATCAGTACGAGATCGAATTGCGCGCGTTCGTCGCTGCGCACGATCTTGGCGGTCGCGTGCATTTTCTCGGCTTTCAGCACGATATTCCTGCCTGCATGTGCGCGGTGGATGCGGTGGTGCACACGTCCATCACGCCCGAGCCGTTCGGCCGGGTGATCGTAGAGGGCATGCTCGCGCAACGGCCGGTCGTGGCCGCGCGTGCGGGCGGGGTACTTGAAATTATCGACGACTACGAGAACGGCGTGCTGTGCACACCGGGCGATGCTCATGCATTGGCCGACGTGCTGGCAGAACTGCGCTCGAACGACGAACTGCGCGACAAGCTCGTCAAAAACGGCTACATGACGGCGCTGAACCGCTTTGGTACGTCCAGCTATGTCGAAAGTGTGGAGCGGATCCTGAGGCGTGTGGCACAGCCGGGCAAGGCTGCCGGCGCATGATCTGCACGAGCAGCACGATCTGCATGAAGCACGAAGGCGGTAAAGGGCGTGGCTTGATGAATCGCGCCCGAGACCGCCGCCGTGCGACAGACATCCAGGCCAGAGGCACTGTCGGGAACATCTGCTGAAGGAACGATTGACGCGGGGTAGGCAGGGACTTGGCCGGTTCCTGTCATTTGGCGCAACGGGGCGAACGTCACTGACATTCGCCCCGCTTTTTTTACGACTTCACGAACGCGCCTTTAGCGGACTTCGGCTTGAAACTGGCGGACCAGTTCATCGCCGGTAATTCGACGAGCCGGTAGAACACGTATGCGGCCGGCACGGCGACCAGCATATAGCCGAACGACGGCCAGATCGACGTCTGCAACGAAGAGCGGAAGAGGACCGACGAAAGCAGCACGAAGATCGGCAGATGAATCAGATACAACGAAAAGCTGAAGTCGCCAAAGCGCGACAGAAGCCGCAAGCCCCAACCGTCGCGCTGGTTGGCGTTGCCGCGCTCCAGAGCCTTGTAAAGATAGAACGCGAAGCCGATTGCCCAGAGCTGGAACGCGCCGAATTGACCGTAGTGAAATGCGGCGCAACCAAGCGCTATGAATGCAGCGGCGAGCGCATAGAGCCACCGCGGCGAACCAGTCTGCGCGGAGGTGCGGGCTTTCGCGTCGGCAATCCATGCGCCGAGGGTCCACGAAAACCAGTACGACGTGAAGAACTGGATGTCATGCCGTTCCAGCACATACGCAGAAACGACGTTGACTAGGGCGACGATCGCGAGCACGGAGGTCATGCCGATGCGTCGACGCAGCGCGAACAGCAACGGATAGATCGCGTAGAACTGCACTTCCAGCGAAAGAGTCCACAGCGCGCCGTTCGATCCATACGTCTTGCCGGCCACGCCTTGCAACGAGAACAGATTGACGAGAAACGCCTGTACGCCGATCTCGCGAATCTTGTGACTAACAGGCGGCAATTGAAGACTGAACCAGTCGAGCGCGAGCGTCAGCAGCAACGCGGCGAGCAGCACCGGATAGATGCGCGTAAAGCGGCGCACCCAGAAATTGCCTGCGTCGAGCCGGTAAGCCGGGTTGTTGGCAAGGCGTAAGGCGCCGCTGCGGTGAATGCAGTAGCCGCTGATTACGAAAAAGATCGGCACGCCTGCCGATCCCCATGCAATAGGGAAAGTCAGATAAGCCGCAATTGTTTTCAAACTCAACGAATGCCCGGCATTCTGATGAAATGCCTGCATGCCGACCCATTCGATCTGACGGCAATGGAAATACGCGACGAGCAGCGCGGCAAAGCCTCGCATTGCGTCGATCACATGTTCTTTGCCGGCACTGTCGGCACGTGCGTCGCTTTGCACGCGCGGTGCGGCAGCCTTCACAGGTGGAGAGAGGGGCAGGGATGAGCCGGCGGCATCCAGTGCTGGGTCGCTCATGCGCGGTCCTTTTATTTGAAGTCATGCAATGCGGATCCGCGCGCGACTTCCGCACGCGGTGCATCACATGCTAGTTCACCGCGTCTATAAAAAAATGAATAAAAAATGACAGACAATTTCTATTTGAGCGGCCTTTGTGACTAAATGTAATTGCGCATAAGCAGACACGGACGATCAATTATTTATCGATTTTGTCGTGCTAATTTACAGCACGGATTCTCCTGATGAGAGGTGAAGTCATGAACCTGCATTTGCTTGCCGGCATTGCCGTGCTACTGATCCTCGTCGCCGCTTCAGCTTATCGCGAGGCGCTGCGCAATGAGCCGATCCGCCGTTTCCGCATCAGTCCGGGCAAGCTGCCGCAACTCGACGAAAACGAGGAAGCACGCCGGTAAATGCCAGCGCGCCTGCTAACGGAGTCCGCGCAGGGTCCTCTGGCGTGAGTAATTTTTTCGGAATCGTCCGCAGATAATTCGGTTTCCGAAAGTAAATGTTTCCTGTGCCCGTGACAAATGGCGCAAATAGTTGTGAGTCGGGCGCATTAAGCATTATTTGTGAAATTCACGCGTGATCTAGCGCAGATTTTTTGTTAGCCTTTCTGGCGACGTCGAGGGCCCAAGCGGCCCGCGAACACCAATTTCTAACCGATCTGGGAATGCCTACCATGCTGAAAGTCACTAAAGCCGTGTTTCCCGTAGCGGGCCTCGGGACACGATTCCTGCCGGCTACCAAGGCAAGTCCAAAGGAAATGCTGCCTATCGTCGACAAGCCGCTGATTCAGTACGCGGTTGAAGAAGCGATTGCCGCCGGTATCACCGAAATGATCTTCGTGACGGGGCGCAGCAAGCGCGCGATTGAAGATCATTTCGACAAGTCGTATGAGATCGAAGCCGAACTCGAGGCACGCAACAAGCAGAAGCTGCTCGACCTCGTGCGCAGCATCAAACCCGCCAACGTCGACTGCTTTTATGTGCGCCAGGCCGAAGCACTCGGCCTGGGCCACGCGGTCTTGTGCGCCGAAAAGCTGGTGGGCGAAAGCCCGTTCGCGGTCATTCTCGCCGACGACCTGCTGCACAGCTCGAAGCCCGTCATGAGCCAGCTTGTCGATACGTTCAATCACTATCACAGTTCGGTGATCGGCGTCGAAACCATCGCGCGCGAAGACAGCCGCTCGTACGGTGTCGTGGACGGCCGCGAGTGGGAAGACAACGTGATCAAGCTCTCGGGTATCGTGGAAAAGCCGGCGCCGGACAATGCGCCGTCGAACCTCGGCGTGGTGGGCCGCTACGTGCTGATGCCGACCATCTTCAAGCATATTCGCGCGCTCAAGCCGGGTGCCGGCGGTGAACTGCAATTGACCGATGCAGTGCAGTCGCTGCTCACCGAGGAGCAGGTGCTCGCATACCGCTACTTCGGCACGCGTTTCGATTGCGGCAGCAAGCTCGGCTATCTGAAGGCGACGGTGGAGTTCGCGCTGCGCCATCCGGAGGTGAAAGAGGAATTCGAAGCGTATCTGCACGCATACATGCGCGCAAATGGACAGGCGAACCCGGAAAGCCTGGAGCCTCAGTACACGGCCGAAGCGGCTTGATCCAGGCCGGGACATCCTGATCGCGCGATTCGTGTAATTCGCGTGATCGGTGTCATCGGCGCATTAGCGCGAGGTTGCATCAGGTATCACGTCGAAGCATCACGCAGAAGCGCGCGAAACATCGCGCGCATTGAAAACGGGCGCCCCGAATCACGCGGGCGCCCGTCCTTTTTGCCGCGCTCGAATCTGAAACCTCTTCGAGCCGCGGCACGATATCAAGCTCAGCCGTTCTTCACTTGCAGACGGAACTTGTGCAGCAACGGTTCCGTGTAGCCGCTCGGCTGCTGGCGTCCTTCGAATACCAGTGCTTGCGCGGCCTTGAACGCGATGGTGTCGAACGAGGGCGCCATGGGCCTGTAATTCGGATCGCCGGCGTTCTGCTGATCGACCACTTGCGCCATGCGTTTAAACGTCTCCTCGATCTGTTCGCGCGTCACCACGCCGTGATACAGCCAGTTCGCAATGTGCTGGCTCGAGATACGCAGCGTCGCGCGGTCTTCCATCAGGCCGATGTTGTGAATATCGGGCACCTTCGAACAGCCCACGCCCTGATCGATCCAGCGCACCACGTAGCCCAGAATGCCTTGCGCGTTGTTGTCGAGCTCAGCGCGGATTTCGTCGGCGCTCCAGCTGGCCGTTTCGACGACGGGAATCGTCAGCAGGCCGTCCAGCAGTTCGTCGCGGACGCTCGCATAGTCGGTGCGCTCCAGCTGCTGCTGGACCGCCTGCACGTCGATCTGATGATAGTGCAGCGCATGCAGCGTTGCCGCGGTCGGCGAGGGCACCCATGCGGTGTTCGCGCCGGCCTTGGGATGCGCGATCTTCTGTTCGAGCATCGCGTGCATCAGATCGGGCATGGCCCACATGCCCTTGCCGATCTGCGAGCGGCCGCGCAGGCCCGCGTGCAAACCGACGAGCACGTTGCTACGTTCGTATGCGGCGATCCATGCGCTCGACTTCATGTCGCCCTTGCGCATCATCGGGCCGGCTTCCATTGCGCTGTGCATTTCGTCGCCGGTACGGTCGAGAAAGCCCGTGTTGATGAACGCCACGCGTTCCGACGCCTGGGCGATACACGCGAGCAGATTCACGCTCGTGCGGCGCTCCTCGTCCATGATCCCCATCTTGATCGTGTTACGCGGCAGCTTCAGCAAATCTTCGACGCGCGCGAACAGTTCGCTCGCAAACGCGACTTCGGCGGGGCCGTGCATTTTCGGCTTCACGATATAGATCGATCCGGTGCGCGAATTCAACTTGTGTTTGCGGTCGTGCAGCGCGCACAGCGTCGTCATCACGGCGTCGAGTATGCCTTCGGGAATCTCGGCGCCGTCCTTCGTCAACACAGCCGGATTGGTCATCAAATGACCGACGTTGCGGATGAACAGCAGCGAGCGGCCATGCAGTACGACGGGCGCCGTGCCGTTCGCGGCGACGTACACGCGGTCGTCATTCAGCCGGCGTGTGAACGTCTTGCCGTTCTTCGTGACCTCTTCGGTCAGATCGCCGTTCATCAGGCCGAGCCAGTTGCGATAGAGCTGAACCTTGTCATCTGCATCGACGGCCGCAACGGAGTCTTCGCAGTCGATGATCGTGCTCACCGCCGCTTCGACCACCACGTCCTTCACATGCGCGGCGTCGGTCTTGCCGATCGAGTCGTTCGCGTCGATCTGAATCTCGAAGTGCAGCCCGTTATGTTTGAGCAGCACTGCCGACGGCGCGCTTGCGTCGCCCTGATAGCCGACGAATTGCGCGGGCGTTTTGAGTTCGCTCGTTCCGTTCTTCAGCGCGATGACCAGCTTGCCGCCTTCCACGCTGTAGCGAGTCGCCTCGGCATGCGAGCCGTTCGCGAGCGGCGCGGCTTCGTCGAGAAACTTGCGGGCATAGGCGATCACCGCAGCGCCGCGCACCGGGTTGAAGGTTTTCTGTCTGTCGGCGCCGTTGGTCTCGGGAATCGCGTCAGTGCCGTAGAGTGCGTCGTAGAGGCTGCCCCAGCGCGCGTTCGCCGCATTCAGCGCATAGCGCTGATTCGACAGAGGCACCACGAGTTGCGGGCCCGCCTGTTCGGCGATTTCGGTGTCGACCTGGTCGGTCGTCGCTTTCACGCTCGCAGGCGCCGGCACGATATAGCCGATGCCTTCGAGAAACGCACGATAGGCTCGTAAGTCGCGCACCGGCCCGGGATTGGCGCGATGCCAGTTGTCCAGTTCCGTTTGCAGGCGGTCGCGCTCGGCGAGCAGCGCATGGTTTTTAGGCGCCAACTCGTGCACGAGTGCGTCGAAACCTGACCAGAATGCGGCGCTGTCAATTCCGGTGCCGGGCAGGGCTTCGGTTTCGACGAACTGGTCGAGATTGGCGGCGACCTGCAATCCGCCGCGCGGGTTCATCTGAGTCATCGACTGCTCCATCTGTCTGAGTGGGGCCGACGTGGGGACATCGGCCCGCGTTGGGGCTACTGCTGGGACGATCCTGCTTTCGGATTGTTGCGCTTCAGAGGAAAGGCCATCACGGCGGCATTCGTGACGGCGCTGGCGTGAACGATGGGCGAAGCCATCGCCGTGCCTGACTCAGACGCCAAGCGCCTGAATGCCGGCCTTGGCGATCTGCGCATCCTGGTCGGACTTCACGCCCGATACGCCGACCGCGCCGACCACCTGGCCTTCGACGATCACCGGCACGCCGCCTTCGAGTGTGCCGAGCAGCGGCGCGCTGAGAAACGCGGTGCGGCCATTGTTGATCATGTCCTCGTACACCTTGGTTTCGCGCCGTCCAATCGCCGCAGTGCGGGCTTTTTCAGTCGCGATATACGAGCTCGAGGGTGCACTGCCGTCGAGGCGCAGCATGCCGAGCGGGTGGCCGCCGTCGTCGACCACGACGATTGCGACGGCCCACTTGTTTTTCTCGGCTTCCGCGCGTGCGGCTTCGAGGATCCGGGTCGTTTCGGCTACGGTCAACACGGGTTTGCTCAGCATAATCAATTTCCTCTCTCGTTCATTGTAGGGTGCGACGTGCAGGGACCGTGAAAGGCGATCGTTTGCGGCGGGTCCCTCGCGAATCAGCTTGATTGGGGATTCTACGTCCAAGCGCGATGCGAAGAAACGCCATCGTTCAGCGGCGCCATTGGCGGCGTCTTCGGGGATCGTCTGTCATTACCGGCGTCGAGCGGCGCATCGGCAGAGCGCCATGCGGGATTACCCGACGCAAAACGGCCCAATTCCGACGCACGGCAGCGCCGTTGCAACACGGTCACAGTGCCGAACCGATCTACAATCGTGCGTTGATTCAGGAGTTGCCATAAAAAACGAGCGAGTGCGTGATCCGGCGCTCGCGAATCCAACGTCCACGCCCCACATCATGCCGACCATTAGCGAGCTCTTTGTCTATCCGATCAAATCCTGCGCGGGCATCGCGCTAAACGAAGCGCGGGTGTTGTCCACAGGTCTCGAATACGATCGCGGCTGGATGGCCGTCGATTCGAATGGCGCAATGCTCACGCAGCGCGCGTATCCACGCATGGCGCTGATCAGGGTCGAGATCGCCGCGCAGGACCTGGTGATTCGCGCGCCCGGCATGAGCGAATTGCGTACGCCGCTCGACGCCGCGCGACTCGGTACGGCGGCCAGCGTCGAGACCACCGTATGGCGCGACGCAGCCTATGGACTCGACACTGGCGACGAATGCGCAAAGTGGTTCTCCGAATTTCTCGGCATGCCGGTGCGGCTGTTGCGCTCCGATCCCGAGCGCGAGCGCATTGTCGATCCGGCTTATACGGAGAGTGTGGGTCGCGCTACCACGCATTTCGCCGACGGCTTCCCGGTTCTCGTGATCGGCCAGGCGTCGCTCGACGACCTGAACACGCGCCTCAATGCGAAGGGCGCGCCGTCCATTCCGATCGATCGATTTCGTCCAAACGTGGTGTTAAGCGGGCTCGATGCTTACGAGGAAGACTATCTGGAAACGCTGAGGGTGGACGACGCGAATTCGGATAGCGCGGAAGGCGTCGAACTGCGCCTCGTCAAACTGTGTGCACGCTGCCCGATGCCGACCATCGATCAGGCAAAGGGTGAGCGCGATCCCAACTGGCCGAACGAACCGACCGACACGATGAGCGTTTATCGTGCAAACCCGCAGCGAAACGGCGCGGTCACGTTCGGCAACAACGCGTTAGTGACGAGCGGGGCGGGCGCGTGGCTGCGCGTCGGCCAGGCAGTCGAAGCAGAGTTGAGCTTTGGCGACTAGTGAGTCGTGCGACCGCTTGCATCACATTCACGCGGCGCGAGCATGCGCCGCGTCACCGTGCGATGACGCATGTTGCGCCCACTCCGTCTCCATACTTTCACCGATCGCGTTGCCGATCAGAATCACTGCAGGGCTGCCGAAGCCCGCGTCTGTGGCGTCGGCCGCGAGGCGATCGAGGCGCGTCAGCAAGCGCCGCTCATTAGCGCCGCCAGCCCATTGAACGACCGCAGCCGGCGTCTCGGCAGGCAGGCTCGCGAGCAACGCGCTGGCGAGGCTGCCAATACGCCGCATCCCCATATAGATCGCGAGCGTCGTTCGCGTTGCCGCCAGCGCGGCCCAATCCGGTTCGCCGTGATCTTCCGTGTGCGCGGTAACGAACGTGACGCCGTGACAATGACGGCGATGCGTGAGCGAAATGCCGAGCCCCGCCGCGGCAGCGAATCCCGACGAGATGCCATTGACGATCTCAACGGGAATCCCCGCGTCGCGCAAGGTCGCGAGCTCTTCACCGGCGCGGCCGAATAGCAGCGCTTCGCCGCCTTTCACGCGGACCACGTGCAGCCCCTTTTGCGCGTAGCGCCGCATCAGGCGCTCGATAAATGCTTGTGGTGTCGAACGGCAGCCACCGCGCTTGCCGACCCGGATCACGCGCGCTTGCGGAGCGAGCGTGACGATCTCGGGATTCGCCAGGTCGTCGAGCAGGACGACGTCTGCAGCGGCGAGGGCTTTCGCGGCTCGCATGGTGAGCAGATCCAGTTCTCCCGGACCCGCGCTCAATAACGTGACCTTGCCGGAGTTCGTGTTCATCGTGATGTCCTTAGCTTCTCTCTGTGGCCGGCGGGTAGGGTTCCGCCGGCGCCAAACAAAAAACGGCGTCCGCCCGTGATGATCACGAGGGGACGCCGTTGTCCGATGCTGCTGATTTGCCGCTCTTCGATTCGCAATCTGGCGAGGCACTGCGTTGTGTCTGCCAGGTGATGCCGTAAATGTGCGCCGGCTGCGTCGCCGGAGCGGCATTCATACGCCCAATGCCGATGCAAGGAGCAGGCCAACATGCGAAGGCGCGACGCTGGCGGCAAGCATTCGGTCGAGTCGAAGCTTCGGCGATGCGCGTTAAAACACGTCGCAGACGGCCTGCCACCCGCTGACTCTAAGAGCGCGACGCCGTCACGGCGCTCCTCGTGCGGCGCTCTTCCGCACCCCCCACGCGCCCGCTTTTGGCACGCCCAAAGTGCTGCGTCGCACCATCGCTGTGCTGGCCTGCATCGAAATGCGTCGCGGGCGCGGTTCGCCGACGACCCGCGCAATGCTGCGCGAAGCCCCGTGCGGCGGAGCGCACGCGCACATCGCATGCGATTGGCACAGCCCTTGCATTTAGTCCCGCCATCGGATCAACGTGGATCCGCCGCGAGCGCCACACGAGGCACTTGCCGCAGTACCAGGTCAGGACAACGGCGTCCCCCGAATTCAGTCATCGACTGGGTTCGCGGGACGCCGTTTTTATTTCCGGCGCCGCATTGCCGATGACGGCATGGCGGCGACCGATGCCCAGCACATTGAGGAAGCCGCGGTCATGAAAATCATCGTTATCGGTCACGGGATGGTCGGTCACAAACTGGTCGAGTGTCTGGCGCAAGACGCCGCGCACGGCCTCGACATCACGGTGCTGTGCGAAGAATCGCGTCCGGCGTATGACCGCGTGCACCTCTCCGAATTCTTCTCCGGCAAGACTGCGGACGATCTTTCGCTCGTGGAACCGGGCTTCTTCGAACGCCAGAACGTGTTGCTCAAGCTCAACGCGAAGGCTGTCTCGATCGACCGCGCCGCGCGCACCGTGACTGTTTCCACTGGCGAGACGTTGCCGTACGACAAGCTCGTGTTCGCGACCGGCTCCTATCCGTTCGTGCCGCCGGTGCAGGGACGCGAGCGCAGCGATTGCTTCGTCTATCGAACCATCGACGATCTGGAGGCGATGCAGGAATGCGGCGCGCGCTCGAAGACCGGCACGGTGGTCGGCGGCGGACTGCTGGGCCTCGAATGCGCAAAGGCGCTGCGCGACATGGGCCTGCAGACACATGTGGTCGAATTCGCGCCGCGCCTGATGGCGGTTCAGGTCGATGAAGGCGGCGGCCGCGTGCTGCGCACGAAGATCGAAGAACTCGGCGTGACGGTGCACACGCAGAAGAACACTACGGCGATCGTCGACGGCGAAGCGGGCACGCACCGCATGCAATTCGCGGACGGCACGTATCTCGACACTGACATGATCGTGTTCTCCGCAGGCATTCGTCCGCGCGACGACCTTGCGCGCGACAGCGGCCTGACGCTCGGTGCGCGCGGCGGCATCGTGATCGACGACGCATGCCGCACGAGCGATCCGCACATCTATGCAATCGGCGAGTGCGCGCTGTGGAACGGCCAGTTGTTCGGCCTCGTCGCGCCCGGCTACGACATGGCGCGCACGGTCGCGAGGCAACTGCTGGGCGAGCCCGCCGAATTCGTGGGCGCCGACATGAGCACCAAACTCAAACTGATGGGCGTGGACGTCGCGAGCATCGGCGATGCGCATGGCAATACGCCGGGCAGCCGCGCGTATCAGTTCAGCGACGAACGCAAGCAGATCTACAAGAAGCTCGTGGTCTCGGAATGCGGCAAGTATCTGCTGGGCGGCGTAATGGTCGGCGATGCAACCGAGTACGGCACGCTGCTGCAGATGATGCTCAACCGCATCGAGCTACCCGAGTCGCCCGAATTTCTGATCCTGCCGCAAAGCGACGGCAAGGCGAAGCCGGGACTCGGCGTCGACGCGCTGCCGGACGCCGCGCAGATCTGCTCGTGCAACAACGTGTCGAAAGGCGACCTGTGCGCCGCCGTTTGCGCGGGCGCGACCGACATCGGCGCGCTCAAATGCGCGACTAGTGCGGGCACTTCCTGCGGCGGTTGCGTGCCGCTCGTCACGCAGGTGATGAAGGCCGAGATGAAGAAGCAGGGCCTCGCGGTGAACAACCATGTGTGCGAGCACTTCGCGTATTCGCGCCAGGAGCTGTATCACATCGTGCGCGTGGAAGGCGTTCGCAGCTTCGGCGAACTGCTCGCGAAACATGGCCATGGTCTCGGCTGCGATATCTGCAAGCCGGTGGTCGCCAGCATTCTTGCGTCGTGCTGGAACGAATTCGTGTTGAAGAAAGAGCACGCGTCGTTGCAGGACACGAACGACTACTACCTCGCCAACATTCAGCGCGACGGCACATATTCGGTCGTGCCGCGCATGGCGGGCGGCGAAGTCACGCCCGACGGTCTGATCGCCGTTGCGCAGGTTGCGAAGAAATACGGCCTCTATACGAAGATCACCGGCGGCCAGCGCGTCGACCTGTTCGGTGCGCGCGTCGAGCAACTGCCGTTCATCTGGGAAGAGCTTATCGCGGCGGGCTTCGAGTCGGGCCATGCGTACGGCAAATCGCTGCGCACCGTGAAGTCGTGCGTCGGCTCGACATGGTGCCGCTATGGCGTGGGCGATTCGGTGGGCCTCGCAGTCGAACTCGAGAACCGCTATAAGGGCCTGCGCACGCCGCACAAGATCAAGTTCGGCGTCTCGGGCTGCACACGCGAGTGCGCGGAAGCGCAGGGCAAGGACGTCGGCATCATCGCGACGGACAAGGGCTGGAACCTGTACGTGTGCGGCAACGGCGGCATGAAGCCGCGTCACGCGGAACTGCTTGCCTCCGACCTCGACCGCGAAACGCTCGTGCGCTACATCGACCGCTTTCTGATGTTCTACGTGCGCACCGCCGACCGTCTGCAACGCACCAGCGTGTGGCGCGAGAACCTCGAAGGCGGCCTCCAGTATCTGATCAACGTGGTTGTCGACGACCACCTGGGCGTGGCCGAAGAACTCGAAGCGGACATGCAGCACGTGATCGACACCTACGAATGCGAGTGGAAGAAGGCGGTGACCGATCCCGAAACGCGCAAGCGCTTCCGTCATTTCGTCAATAGCGACGAGTCCGACAGCACAGTGCGCTTCGTCGAGGAACGCGGGCAGATCCGCCCGGCGACACACGATGAACGTCAATCGAAGCTTGCCGCCATTCCGGTCGTAGTGGAAACCGTTTGATTCATTGGCGACATGGCTCGCGTACTCGCTGGCGCGTATCAGATTCAAGCTTCAAGGAGCACGTAGTTCTGCATCGAAAAGCAGGCCCGCATGGCATGGACGTTGCATGAATAGTGCGGGTTTCAACATAGTGATCATTCCGGTGCGTGGCGAAGCATGCAGTGAGCCGGATGGTCGAAAATCAGTTTAGTGAGGATGTCTGATGAAAAACGTGATGAGCTCCCTTAAGAGTGGAGACTGGCGCGCGCTGGTAGCGTGTTTCCTCTATTTCGATACCGGCTTCACGGTCTGGGTTCTGTATGGCCCGCTCGCGCCGTTCATCAGCAAGAGCATTGCGATGACTCCGGCGCAGCAAGGCTTGCTCGTCGCGGTGCCTGTGCTGTCGGCGGCGATCTTGCGCGTGACGCTCGGCAACCTCTATCAGTCGGCGCATGGCAAGCGCATTGCGTTGCTCGGCGTGCTGCTGTCGGCGGTGCCGACCATCGTGTTGCCGTTGCTGCCGTCCGTTCCGTCGTACACGCTGCTGCTGGTGCTGGGCGTGTTCCTCGGCGTCGGCGGTGCGAGCTTCGCTGTTGCATTGCCGATGGCAGGCAGCAACTATCCGCCGAAGGTACAGGGTCTCGTGCTGGGACTCGCCGCCGCGGGCAACATCGGCGCGGTGCTCGACGGTTTCCTGTTCCCGCAACTCGCGACTCACTACGGCTGGCAGACTGCAACGGGCGGTGCGTTGCCTCTGCTCGCTATCGCAGGCATCACGCTGTATTTCTGGGCAAACGACTCCGGTGTGAAAACGGGCAGCGTGCTGCGCGCATTCGGCAGCTTCGTGGTGACGCTTGTCGGCCTGATCGTGCTCGTGCTGCTGGTCGAAGCGGGCATCTTCGGTTCGGGCAAAACGGGTGTGCTGCTGTTGCCGGTGATCGGCGCGCTGCTTGCCATTGCGGTGCTGCCCAAGCGCTATCGTGCGGTGCTGGCGGAGCGCGACACGTGGGTCATCATGCTCGTCTATAGCATCACGTTCGGGGGTTTCGTGGGCATGTCCTCGTATGTGTCGCTGCTGCTCACCAATCTCTATCAACTGTCGAAGATCGACGCGGGTCTTTTCATGGCGCTTCTCGCCGCGACCGGTGCGCTCGTGCGTCCGCTTGGCGGCCTGATCGCCGACAAGGTCTCCGGCGTGCGCGCACTGACCGTGCTGCTCGCCATCATCTCGGTGTGCGACTTCGTGTTTGCCGCGGTCATGCCGACGCTCGCGGGCGGCATTGCGCTGCTGCTGTGCCTGTATCTGGCCTTTGGCCTCGGCAATGGCGCGACGTTCCAGCTCGTGCCGCATCGCTGGGCCGGCCGCACCGGCCTGATGTCGGGCATCGTCGGCGCGGCGGGCGGCATCGGCGGTTTCTATCTGCCGGTCGTGATGGGCATGGCGAAGGAAAGCACCGGCTCGTATCAGATGGGCTTTGCCACTTTCGGCGCGCTGGCCGCGTGTGCGTTTGTCGCAATCGTCGCGCTGCGCCGGCCGTGGATGGCGTGGTCGATGCAATCGGGTGTGATGCACGCTCATGCAACCGAGTAACGCAACTGGCTGACGGAAAGCAGTCACTCAGCGCATCAACGGGCGCATCAACGGGGCGTCGGCGTGCAAGCTACAGCGCGCCGACGCGACCCGCCGATCTGGATCTTCCGAAGTAGATATGCTCACAACGATAGAACGGCTCCCGCCGCAAGTGGACGTGTCCAGCGAAGTGTTGAGTTCGTTGATCAACATGGCAGGACGTCAACGGATGCTTTCGCAGCGCATCGTCTTCAAGGCGATGCTCGCGCTGCGTCGTAGCGACGGCGCGCTCGCCATCGCACAGGAGACGTTGCGCACCTTCGCGGACAGTCATGCCCCACTGGTGCAAGGCCGCGATGGTCTGCCGGGACTCTTTTCGCCCGCTCTGCGCGAGGCTTTTCATGGGAGCGGCAACGGTAGCAGCAGCGGACACGTGGAGAAGAGGATCACGAACTTCATCGCCCTGGCGCACGCGGCGCTCGACGCCATAGCGCGCGAGGCTTCGAACGCCGAAAGTGCTCTAGAAGTCCTGATCGCGTCGGCGGACCCATTGCTCGGCGACTTACATGGCGTCACGGCGGTCTACGAACAGGAAAGCCGCCGTATTGCGCGTGCCCAGAAGAATGAGCAACAGCAGTTGATCGATCGCATCAAGTCGATCGCGAAAGAAGCGCATATCGTGTCCTTCAACGGTCAGATCGTGGCCAGCCGCACGAACGTGACCGGTCGCGAGTTCGCGGTCGTGGCCGGTGTCATGACTTCGATCACGAAGGAACTCGAGGCAGTGGTCAGCGCATTCGTGAAGAAAGTCTCGGGCGCCTGATACGTCATGCGTGCTACGTAGTTCGCGCAACGCGCAGCGCTTCAACACTGATCGCTGATCTCGGCCCACCTGCCCACGCGTGCTCATCCCGGCTATGCTTGGCGTTTTCTCAAACGTCGGGGCAATTACATGAACAGTGGATGGCAGGCCGTGTGGGCAACGGCCAAGGCAGAATTCTCAGATCTCGGGGATCCAGCCGATGTAACGCAGGTGCTGATGCGTCTCGGGCTCGCGTTGATACTGGGCGGCGTGCTCGGTTTCGAGCGGGAAATGTCGCAGCGCGACGCCGGTATGCGAACGCACATGATGGTGGCGGTGGGCGCGGCCCTGTTCGTCGTCGTGCCGCTGCAAGCCGGCTTCTCACAAGACAACATGAGCCGCGTGCTGCAGGGACTCGTGTCCGGCATCGGCTTTCTCGGCGCGGGCGCCATCATGAAGCTCAGTGCGCAGCGCGAGGTGCGCGGCCTGACGACGGCGGCAAGCCTTTGGCTCAGCGCCGGTGTCGGTGTGGCCGCGGGCCTCGGACGCGAGGCCACGGCGATCCTCAGCGTGGTGATTGCGTTGCTGATCCTGTCGAGCGCACGCCTTGTGAAAGGCAACATGCCCGACAGCAAATAGCGAGACCGTGCGTTAGAACTTGTGCCTCAGCGCAACGCGCACGGCGACCTGCGTGCCCGTCGACGAAGGCGCCTGCACACCGGGAATAAACGCATTGTCGAGAATCGAATGGGTCGAGTTTCCCGTGACCTTCTGGTACTCGCCCTGCACATAGACGTCTGTGCGTTTGGACACGTTGTAGTCCGCCATCAGTCCGACCGAGTGGATTTTCGGCTTCACGCTGCCTGACGATGCATCGTAGTTCTCGATCGTGTACACGTACTGAGCACCGACGAAAAATGCGGGCGTGAACTGATATTTGCCGTTCACTTCGAAGTTCTGATACTTGAGCGTGTTCAATTCGACGCCCGGCGCGGCGAGCGGAATGCCGATATAGCCGTTGCCGGTCGGGCTCTTGTACGTGGAGTTCGTATAAGCGAAGCCGACGGTAGCCGGGCCGAACGTGTAGTTAATGCCGCCGCCGAAAACGCGCATGCGTGCGGCGATGAAGCTCGCGTCGTTCGCGGTGATCGCGCCAGTTGCTCCCATGCCGGGATTGTTCGCCTGCAAATAGGCCGCCGCGATCAGCAGACCGCCGGTTGCATACTGGGCGCCAAAGCTGTACGCGCGGTTATTGGCGAAGTTGGTGTCGTTGCTGAAGCTGTAGACGCCCCCGAACTGCAGGCCCTCTATTTCGGGGCTCGTGTACTTCACGCTGTTGCCGAGCCGGAACGAGTTGTCGGTGTTGTCGTTGTCGTACGGATGCGCGAACAGGTAGCCGGCCCAGTTTCCGTTAGCCGTGGTCTGCGCGAGGTAGTCCACCACCGAATCGTACTGGCGGCCGAACGTGAGCGTGCCGAAGCGGCTGTCGCTCAATCCCACGTATGCCTGCCGGCCGAACATGCGGCCACCCTGGCCGAGCCGCCCGGAGTTCACGTCGAAGCCGTTTTCCAGCTGAAACACGGCTTTCATGCCGCCGCCCAGATCCTCGGAACCCTTCAGGCCCCAACGGCTGCCCTGCGCGTAGCCGCTTGCCATTTCCCACACTGCGCCATGTCCGGCGTTGTTCGTGTAGTCGAGGCCTTCGTCGAGCACGCCATAGAGCGTCACGCTGCTTTGTGCGAACGCGCACGGAGCGGCCAGTGACGCAAGGGCTGCGAGCGCACTGAGGGTAGCGGTGGCGGACAAGGTCTTTTTTATCATCGAGAGCTCCAGACGTTGGTAATGAGCGGCGTGTGGCCGAGGCTCGGCGCGGCCGCTGCTTTTTGGCGAAGCCCGGATTCTGTAATTCGTGAACCGGTTCTCGAATGAGGCACATCCCTGGATAAACGTGATTTTTTCGAATGTTTGTCCCGCGAATTATTCGCTTGTGGCCGGTCCTGACCCAGACAAAAATTCCGTCCATGCACTTTCGCATGTAGCCGGATACGACTGGCCATGCGCTTCCAGCACAGCAAGAAGAAGGAGACAAACATGCGACTCGACCGGAACTTTGCCAATGGCCGTTTCCTCGAACCCGCCGCCGGTTCTGCCGATCACGAATTGATCGCCGTCTACAACCCCGCCACCGAAGCGCTGATTGCGCACGTCACGGCCGCGAGCCACGCCGACGTCATTGCAGCAGTCGACGCCGCGGCGGTCGCCCAGAAGGCGTGGCGCAAGCTGCCTTCCGCGGAGCGGGGCGCGTATCTGCATAAGCTCGCCGACGCGTTGACCGAATGCGCGCCGGACATTGGCGCCGCGCTTGCGCTGGAGTCGGGCAAGAGCGTCGCCGACGCAACCAGCGAAGCCGTCTACGCCGGCCAGATCACGCGTTACCACGCAGAGTGGGCGCGCCGCATCGAAGGCGAGGTGATTCCAAGCGATTCGCCCGATGAAAACCTCGTGCTGCATCGGGAGCCCATCGGCGTGGTCGCGTGCCTGATTCCGTTCAACTATCCGGTCTATACGTTCATGCGTAAGGTGGCGCCTGCGCTGATCGCCGGCAACACGGTGGTTGTTCGCCCGAGCAACAACACGCCGACCTCCGCATTCGAAATCGCGAAGGCAGTCGAGAAGGCCGGCCTGCCCGCGGGCGTCGTCAATATCCTGGCCATGAACCATGCGACTGCCGAGGCGCTTTGCACGCATCCCAGGATCGGCATGATCACGCTGACGGGCAGCGTCGGCGCGGGTCGCAAGGTGCTCGAGTACTGCAAGGAGAACATCGCCAAGCCATCGCTCGAACTGGGCGGCAAGACGCCCGCCATCATCGAGGCCGATGCCGATCTCGAAAGAGCCGCGCGTGAACTGGTCGCCTCGAAGACCACGCATTGCGGACAGCTTTGCACGGCGATCGAACGTGTCTACGTGCACGAAAGCGTGCACGACCGCTTCGTCGCGCTGCTCAAGCGCCACATGAGCGCGGTCGAATTCGGCGACCGCAGCGAGCAGCCTTCGCTGATGGGTCCGCTCGTCAATGAAGCGTCGCGTCAGTCGATCCACGCGATGGTCGAGCGGGCGATTGCAGCGGGCGCCACGCTGGAAACGGGCGGCAAGCTGCCTGCGTCGGCCGAGGGCAAAGGCTTTTTCTATCCGGCCACGCTGCTGTCGAACTGCCGTCAGGACATGGAGATCGTGCAGGAAGAGACGTTCGGTCCGGTCATGCCGGTCGTCAAATACCGGACGCTCGACGAAGCGCTCGACATGGCCAACGATCACCAGTTCGGCTTGTCGTCAGTGCTCTATACGGAGAACTACCGCAACGCGATGAAAGTCGCCAACGGTATCGAGGCCGGCGAACTCTATGTGAACCGCACGCCGGCCGATCCGTATCAGGGCTTCCATGCGGGCTGGAAACGCTCGGGGCTCGGCGGCGACGACGGCAAGCACGGCATGCTCGAATTTACGCAGACCCGTCTCGTCGTCATGAAGTACTAAGGCCGAACCGGCGCGCGCCGCGCCGTGCATAGCAGTCCGCAAGGCACGGCGTGCGTTTGCCTTGCTTCGTCCAGAGACAGCGAAGCGCTGCCTCTCATAACAAAACATATTGGAGACGCACAGGCCGTTCAGTCGGCGCTGTGCCTGTCAGGAGGCTCACGTGTCATCTCAACCCGTTCAATCGTCTTCGACCCCGGCTGCGCTCGCATTAGGCGAGATGGAAGCCGGCATGAAAGCCGACGCGCAAGCCGCGCTGCAACAAACAAAGGGGCGCCGCTATACGCAGCTGATGTTGCTGGTGCTCGCCGCCGGCGCGATCTATCCGATTCTGTATCTGCGGCAGGTCTATCAGCCGACCATGCTGGAAGTGTTCCATATCACCGATAGCCAGCTCGGCTATCTGTACTCGTCGCTCGGTACCATCTTCTTGCTGAGCTATCTGCCGAGCGGCTGGCTCGCGGATCGCATCGCGCCACGCATGCTGATCTGTTTCTCGCTGATCGCAACGGGTGCGCTAGGGCTGTGGTATTCGAGCGCGCCGTCGTTCCCCATGCTGATGTTGATCTTCGGCGGCTGGGGCCTGTCGACCGGCCTCACGTTCTGGGCGGCAGTCATCAAGCGCGTCACGATGATTGCCGGTACGAACGAGCAAGGCCGCTTCTTCGGTCTGCTCGACGGCGGGCGCGGTCTCATCGAAGCGATGCTCGCCACGATCGCGATCACGCTGTTCGCGTGGGCGACGCAGACGAAAGGAGAGACGGCTGCAGCCGGCTTCCGGATGGTCGTCTACCTGTACGCGTTCCTGTGCATCGCGCTCGGCGTCGTGCTCGTGCTCGTGAAGGATCCGCAAGGCGAGCAGGGCGCCCGCGCCGACGCCGCGAATCGCGCAGCGCGTCAGCGCAGCAACGTGCTCGCCGATCTCGCAACGCTCGCGAAAATTCCCGAACTGTGGCTCGTCGCAGCCATTGTGTTCTGCGGCTACCAGGTGTTCTGGGCAACCTACAGCTTTTCTGCCTATCTGCACGAAGGCGATATCGGACTCACGGTCGTAATGGCCGGCACGATCACCACCCTGAAATTGTGGATGCGGCCCATCGGCGGCATTGGCGGCGGCTTTCTCGGCGACCGTTACTCGAAGGTGTCCGTGCTGGTTATCGCGCTCTTCCTCGCTGCGCTGTCGCTCGTCGGACTGATGGCCGCACCGCGTATTTCGAGCCATGTGCTGCTCGTCTTTCTCGTGCTGTTCATCGGCATTCTGACCTACGCGATTCGCGGGCTTTACTGGTCGCTGCTGGATCGCTGCAACATTCCGGTTTCCACGATGGGCCTTGCAATCGGCCTCATCTCCGTACTTGGCTATTCGCCCGATGTGTTTCTGCCGCTCATCAACGGTTATCTGACGCAGACGTTCCCGGGCGTATTCGGCTATCAGCTGTACTTCGGTTATGTGGCCGCGATGGCGGCGCTCGGCGGTTTCGCCGGACTCGCGCTAAGAAACATGCTCAACAGGAAAGAGGTTGCGTAAATGAAAGTTGTCTCGCTCGAAACGCATGTCGTTGCCGTACCGCCGCCGCACGTCGGCGGCATGTACTGGATCTTTGTCAAACTGAAGACCGATTGCGGCATTGAAGGCGTCGGAGAAATCTATTCGGCCACGTTCCATCCGAAAGCAATGACGCATATCGTGGACGATGTCTTTTCCCGCTACCTGCTCGATCACGATCCGCATCATGTCGAGCGGTTCTGGCGCGAAGCGTATTCGAGCGGTTTCACGCAACGTCCCGACCTGACGATGATGGGCGTGGTGAGCGGCCTCGAAATGGCGTGCTGGGACATCATCGGCAAGGCTGCCGGCAAGCCGGTGTACGAGTTGCTCGGCGGCATGGTCAATCCGCGCCTGCGTTCGTACACATACCTGTACCCGAAGAACAGCCGCGGCGAATACGATTACGACGATCCCGACCTCGCCGCCGAATGCGCCGCCGAGAACGTGAAGCGCGGCTTCACGGCGGTGAAGTTCGATCCGGCGGGGCCGTACACGGCTTACTCGGGGCATCAACTGTCCATGGAAGTGCTCGACCGTTGCGAGACGTTCTGCCGCCGCGTGCGTGAAGCGGTGGGCAGCAAGGCCGATCTGCTATTCGGCACGCATGGGCAGATGGTGCCTTCGTCGGCGATCCGGCTTGCGAAGCGCCTCGAAAAATACGATCCGCTCTGGTTCGAAGAGCCGGTGCCGCCGGGTCAGGAAGACGCGATGGCGCAAGTCGCGCGGCACACGAGCATTCCAGTCGCAGCGGGCGAGCGCCTTACTACGAAATACGAGTTCTTCAAGCTGCTGCAAGCGGGTGCTGCGTCTATTCTGCAATTGAACGTGGCGCGCGTGGGCGGCCTGCTCGAAGCGAAAAAGGTTGCTGCACTGGCCGAGGTGTACTACGCGCAGATCGCGCCGCATTTGTACAACGGTCCGATTGGCGCGGCGGCGAGCATTCAGCTGGCCGCATGCACGCCGAACTTCCTGATTCAGGAAAGCATCGGCACATGGGACGGTTTTCACGCGGCCGTGCTGAAGAAGCCGCTTCGGTGGGAAGACGGCTACATCATTCCGTCGCGCGAGCCTGGCCTCGGCGTCGAACTGAACATGGAAGTGGTCGCGCAGCACACGCCATATACGGGCGAGCGTCTGCACCTGCAAATGGCCGCGCAACCCGTCGACGTGAAAGATCTCGCGCCGGCCAAGGGCTGAACGCCGCGCGGCCTTCTACAAGCATTCAATGGATTGAGCGCCACTCTGGCGATATAGCATGAACTACGACTACATCATCGTCGGCGCCGGGTCGGCGGGCTGCATTCTCGCCAATCGCCTGTCGGCGTCGGGCGAATACTCGGTGCTGCTGCTGGAGGCGGGCGGCAAGGACAGCTCGTTCTGGTTCAAGGTTCCGGTGGGTTTCACGAAGACGTATTACAACGAAACCTACAACTGGATGTACTACAGCGAGCCGGAAAAGGAACTCGACAATCGGCCTATCTATTGTCCGCGCGGCAAGGTGCAGGGCGGCTCCGGTTCGATCAACGCGATGATCTACGTGCGCGGCCAGTCGCACGATTTCGACGATTGGGCGGCAGCCGGAAATCCAGGCTGGGCATTTCGCGATGTCCTGCCGTATTTTCGCAAGCTCGAATCGCATCCGCTCGGCGACACGGAATATCACGGCGCTGACGGCCCGATCCGCATTTCGCCGATGAAAGACGCCGTGCATCCGATCTGTCATGTGTTCCTGAAGGGCTGCGATCAGGCAGGCTACCGGCGCAGCGGCGACTTCAACGGCGCACAGTTTGAAGGTGCCGGTATTTACGATGTCAACACACGCAACGGCCAACGCTCGTCGAGCAGTTTCGAGTATCTGCATCCGGCGCTCGCGCGCAAGAATCTCACGGTCGAACACAACGTGTTGGCCAATCGCGTTCTGTTCGAGGGTAAGCACCGCGCTATTGGCGTGAGCGTCACGCAGAACGGCGTCGCCCGGCGTTTCATGGCGAAGCGCGAGGTGATTCTCGCTGCCGGCGCTGTCGATTCGCCAAAGCTGCTGCAACTGTCCGGCCTCGGCGATAGCGCACTGCTCGCGAAACACGGCATTACGACGATCAAGGAATTGCCCGCGGTTGGCCAGAATCTGCAGGACCACCTGTGCGTTAGCTTCTATTACCGCGCGAACGTGAAGACGCTGAACGACGAACTGCGGCCGCTGATCGGCAAGCTGAAGCTCGGGTTGCAGTATCTGCTCACGCGCAAGGGACCGCTTGCGATGAGCGTGAATCAGTCGGGCGGTTTCTTCAGAGGCAGCGAGCGCGAGGCCCAGCCTAACCTGCAGCTTTACTTCAATCCGCTGTCGTACCGCATTCCGAAGAGCAACAAGGCGAATCTGGAACCGGAACCGTATTCGGGTTTCCTGCTTGCATTCAATCCTTGCCGGCCGACGAGCCGCGGCTCGATCGAAATCGCGTCGAACCGTCCGGAAGACGCCGCGAAAATCCGCCTGAACGCGCTGACTACGCAAAAGGATATCGACGAGGTGATTCAGGGCTGCGAGCTCGTGCGCAAGGTGATGGCATCGCCCGCGTTAAAGGAAATTACGGTCGAGGAAATCTCGCCTGGGCCGCAGGTGGCGAGCCGCGAAAGCTTCCTGCAGTACTTTCGCGAGCAGTCCGGCTCGATCTATCATTTGTGCGGCTCTTGCGCGATGGGCAATGATCCGCGCACGTCCGTGGTGGATGCGCGTTTGCGCGTGCATGGCGTTGCCGGATTGCGCGTGGTCGACGCGTCGGTCTTTCCGAACATCACTTCCGGCAACATCAATGCGCCCACAATGATGGTCGCGGAGAAGGGCGCCGACATGATTCTCGAGGACGCGGCCGCGCGCGCCGCGCACGAGCCTCATGTGGCGGAGTTCGCCACCGCCGCATGATGCTCGTTGGCACCTTCAGAAGGTGCTGCAAACGCCGCGCCGGTCAGTCGATCGGCGCGGCTTTTTCATATCCGCAATGTCGACGCCGTCGCCACCATCCACGGCGCGGCTGTCACGATACGTCGCCCAACGGCACCGCCTCGGACGATTCGAAAGCCCGTTCACCCAGCCAGATCTCCTGCTGCAGCCAGTTGCGAAACAGTGTGACGTGCGGCAGTTCGTCCTGCCCGGCACGGGTGACGAGCCAGTACGACTGGTGGCCGTCGACGTGCACGTTCAACACTTGCACCAGCCGGCCTTCGGCGAGTTCGCGCGCGATCATGTTGCGGTCTGCAATCGTCACGCCGAGCCCGTCGATGGCCGCCCGAATCGCGTGGTCGAGCAGATCGAATTCATAACCGCCGCGCGTATCCACGTTCTCGATTCCGGCGGCCTTCAGCCAGTGTTGCCAGGTCAGGTAACGCTGATCCGCGCTGGCGAGCACATGCAGCAGCGTGAACTCGTTGAGGTCGATAGCGGCGCGGCCGGCCTGCCGCGCGAGCAGTGCCGGCGCGCAGACAGCGACATGCCGTTCGTTCATCAACAGACGATTGTCGAAACCTTCCCACTCGCCGTTGCCGAAGCGGATTGCGCAGTCGAGCACGCCTGACTCCGCGAGTTTGTCGTCGAGGCGCGTGGACAGGCTCAATTCGAGGTGCGGGTGCGCGTCGCGCAGACGGCCGAGGCGCGGCATCAGCCAGCGGCTCGTGAAGGTGGGCGGCGCGTTGATGCGCAGGCGGTTGCGATGCGTTTTCTCCTGCAGGCTGCGTACGGTGAGTTCGATACGATCGAACGACTGCTGCAGCGCTTGCAACAGCACGCGGCCGGCGGCCGAAAGCTCGAGATGGTGATGATGGCGTTGCAGCAACGTCTCGCCGATCTGCGCCTCCAGTTGGCGCACTTGCCGGCTCACCGCGCTTTGCGTGACGTTCAACAATTCTGCGGCGCGTGTGAAGCTGCCCGTGCGGCCAGCCACTTCAAAGGCTTTGAGCGCATTCAGCGCGGGCATTTTGCGTTTCAAGGTGTTCGACCGGAGAAGAAGGCGCGCGAGTGCGCGCTATGCCCGGCATTCTAGCGTTTGGGTGCGCGAAGCGATGCACGCCGCATGAGGGTTTTGAGCCGGTTTCCGTTTTCTCTGCTTCCCGGCTGAGCGCGGAGCCCGGCCGGTGCGCGGAGGATTCGTCCAACCGTTGTGGTCGAATCGTTAAGCGGTCACGTCAACCCGGGTTTTACTGGAAAAGTTAATCCGCCGTCCGCCGGTCCGCCAGCGCCTTCTCGCAGTCCGCGAGAACCTGCCGTACGAGCCGGGCTTGCGGGTCGAGTTCGTCGGTGTCCAGGATTTCTTCGACGGCGTCGCGCGCCCAGTCGGTGTCGACAAAGCGCGCGTGGCGTCGCGCAATCTCCAGCGCGGTCGCCGACAACTTCGCAATGGAAAGCCAGTCGGCCTCGCGCGCGCGCCGGTCGAGCCATTTGTGGGCGGCCTGTACGTGGAACGCCGCGTCGGGCCAGTCCTCGTTGAGGTAATAAGCGCCGAGGCTGCCGCATGTGAGCCAGCACAACAGCTCCAGGCGGTCTCGCGGACTCAGATGGTGGCGTACATCACTCATGGCGACGCTCGCTGCGGTAAAGTGCTTTCCGGGGGAGGCGGCGTGCGGCCGTCCTCCGCATTTATTAACAATATCACGCAGAATTCACCAGCGGCAATTCCCGGGCGTACCCTGGCGCACGCTGCACGGCGCCGCCGGCGCTGCACGAGCAGCGGAAAATCCCGCGACGCGCTAACGTAGCCTTTTTTCCCGACTACCGCATCCGACGTCCTATGCTGCAAATCCTCGGCAAGACTTCATCCATCAACGTGCGCAAGGTGCTGTGGACCTGCGCCGAACTCGACCTCGCGTTCGAGCAGGAAGACTGGGGCGCGGGATTTCGCCCGACCAGCGACCCGCAGTTTCTCGCGCTCAATCCGAACGCAATGGTTCCCGTCATCAAGGACGGCGACTTCGTACTGTGGGAATCCAACTCGATCATCCGCTACCTCGCCGGCCGCTACCGGGATCGCGGCGAGTCGCTCTATCCGGCCGACCCGTGCGAGCGCGCGCGATGCGACCAGTGGATCGACTGGCAGGCGAGCGAACTGAACCGCTCGTGGAGTTACGCGTTCCTCGCGCTCGTGCGGCAGTCGCCCGCGCATCGCGACGCGCAGCAGATCGAGTCGTCGCGGGCGAACTGGGCGAAGCACATGGCGATCGTCGAAGGCAGTTGCAGCGAACCGGCGCATTCATCGCGGGCAATGCGTTCTCGCTCGCGGACATTCCGATCGCGCTGTCGATCAACCGTTGGCTCGAAACGCCGATTCAGCACGACGACCTACCCGCCGTCGCCGCTTATATGACGCGCCTCGCGGAACGAGACGGTTATCGCGAATACTGCCGCAACGGCACGCCGTAGACGCGCTCGCGAGCAGAGAAGAGGAACAGAAGAAGAAAAGAGGAAGAAGACCAACCGGACAAACGACGCGGGGCCACAACGGCCCCGCAACACAAACACAGACGCAGACACGGTCGCTACCGCGACCGCTCAAACCTGCACGAGTCGCGGAATCTGCACGTCCGGATTGACGTCGGCCTCGTAGTCGACACCTGCGATCTCGAATCCGAAAAGACGCAGAAAATCCGTCTTGTAGCCGCTGAAATCGGTAAGTTCGTAGATGTTGTCGTTCGTGACCTTGTCCCACAGCGCCTGAACCTCGTTTTGCACGTCGGAGGCCAGTTCCTTGTAGTCCGCGCGCAAGCGTCCTTCGTCGTCGATGTGCGGCGCCGAACCGTACAGACTCTCCTTGTAGAGGCCGTAGACCTGCTCGATGCAGCCCTCGTGCGTGCCTTTTGCCTTCATCACCTTGAAGAGCAGCGACAGGTAGAGCGGCATCATTGGAATCGCGGAACTCGCTTGCGTGACGACCGCCTTCAGCACCGAGACGCGCGCGTCGCCGCCTTTGGCCGAGAGCTTCTCGCGAATGCCGAGCACTTTCTGGTCGAGGTCTTTCTTGGCCGCGCCAATCGAGCCGTTCCAGTAGATGTCGTGCGTGATTTTTTCGCCGAGGTAGGTGAACGCGGTCGTCTTCGCGCCGTCTGCGAGCACGCCGGCTTCCAGCAGCGCGTCGATCCACATTTGCCAGTCTTCGCCGCCCATGACCGCGACCGTGTGGTCGATTTCGGTTTGCGTGGCGGGTTCGAGCACGGTTTCCTTGATGACTTCCTTGTCCGTGTCGATGCCGCGCAGCTTGACCGCCTTGCCGACCGGCTTCAACGTCGAGTTGAACACTTCGCCTGTTTTCGGATGCGTGCGCTTGGGCGCGGCGAGGCTGTACACGACGAGATCGACCTGGCCGAGATCGCGCTTGATCACCTCGATCGTGCGTGCCTTTACTTCGTCCGAAAATGCGTCGCCGTTGATGCTCGTTGCGTACAGGCCTTCTGCGGTCGCGAATTTCTCGAATGCCGCGCTGTTGTACCAGCCGGCTGTGCCCGCCTTGGTTTCGCTGCCGCCGCGCTCGAAGAACACGCCGAGCGTGTCCGCGCCGCTGCCGAACGCCGCGGTGATGCGCGCGGCAAGTCCGTAGCCGGTCGATGCGCCGATCACGAGGACCTTTTTGGGACCGTTGGCGATGGGACCGCGTGCCTTGACGTATTCGATCTGTTCCTTGACGTTGGCCTCGCAGCCCGTCGGATGGGTGGTGACGCAGATGAATCCACGCACGCGCGGTTTGATGATCATGAAGCACCTCTTGTCGGAATTGGCGACATTATAGTGGCCCGCGCGGCTCCTGGCGTGGCGCGCGGGATCGGTCACGGGGGGCGCCGGGCGGGCCGCCATGCAAGCCGGAAATCGGACGGCTTCGCACATCTTGGTAGGATTCAGCCTTTTCGAGCAGACGGTAACCGGTGTGAAGCGTTTTATTTCCCTGATTCTGGAGACCCTCGAACGAGGTCTGACCCGCGCGAACCCGCTCGTGACCGGGGCGTTGCGGCACCTGCGCCATCCGACCCGCCGCGGCGTGCTGAGGGCCTGCGCGGCGCTTCCGCTGTTGTTCGTGCTGTATGTGCTGCTGCTGATTCCGTTCACGCCGGGCATCGGCGATATTCGCAAGGCCAAGATCGAGCAGCCCGCGCGCATTCTCTCGGCCGACGGCAAGCTGCTCGCCGAGTTCAAGCCGTCCAACCGCGAGTGGGTCAAGCTCAAGGACATCTCGCCGAATGTGGTCAATGCGCTGATCGCCACCGAAGATCATCGCTTCTATGAGCATTTCGGGCTGGACTGGCGGCGCACCGCATCGGCTGCGCTGCATACGTTTTCCGGCGACCGGCAGGGCGGCTCGACGATCACGCAGCAACTCGCGCGCAATCTTTATCCGGACGAAATCGGCCGTGCGCCGACGCTAAACCGCAAGCTGAAGGAGGCGATCACCGCCTTCAAGATCGAGGCGCTCTACACGAAGGACGAGATCCTCGAAACGTACCTCAACACGGTGCCGTTTCTCTACAACGCGTACGGCATCGAGATGGCGGCGCGCACGTATTTCGACAAGTCGGCGTCGGACCTGAACGTGCTCGAAAGCTCGACGCTCGCGGGCATGCTGAAGGGCAACAGCTACTACAACCCGGTGCTCAACCCGGAGCGCGCATTGCAGCGGCGCAATACCGTGCTCGCGCAGATGGTGAAGTTCGGCAAGCTCACGCCCGCCGCGTTCGAGACGCTCAGAAAACGCCCGCTGCGCATCGACTTCGAGCGGCAGACCGAGCCGCCGGGACCCGCGCCGCACTTTGCGCAGCAACTGCGCAAGTGGCTCGCGGCGTGGGCGGACCGCAACGACTACAACATTTATTCTGACGGCCTCGTGGTGCGCACCACGATCGATTCGCGCCTGCAGACCATGGCCACCCAGGCGGTGATCCTGCAGGGCAACCAGTTGCAAGGCATCGCCAATGCGGCGTGGGGCAGCCGCGCCGGTTGTTCGAACGGCAAGGAACTGCTCGCAACCTTCCTGCGCGAAACGCCGGACTTTCGGGCCGCGAAAGACATGGGCCTGACCGACGACGATGCGCTCAAGCGCGTGTCGTCCGACCGCAACCTTGTGCAATCGCTCTGCGAATCCAAGACCCGCGTGCAGGCGGATTTTCTCGCGATGGACCCGCGCAACGGCCAGATCAGGGCGTGGGTCGGCAGCCGCGACTTCAGTCAGGATCCGTTCGACCACGTGCAGCAGGCGCGCCGTCAGCCTGGCTCGACGTTCAAGCCGTTTGTCTACGCGGCCGCCTTCGAGGCGGGTGCGAAGCCGACCGACACGCTCGTCGATCAGCCGGTCGAAATACAGCTCGCGGGCGGAGAAGTCTGGCGTCCGAGCGACGAAGACGAGCCGAGCGAGCGGGCAATCACGCTGCGCGACGGGCTCGCCTATTCGCGCAACCGCATCACCGCGCAACTGATGCAAACGGTCGGCCCGAACAAGGTCGCGCGGCTCGCCCGCGCCATGGGCGTGCGCGACAGCCCGCTCGACGCCGTGCCGTCGCTCGCGCTCGGCACGAGCCCCGTCACGCTGAAGGAGATGGTGTCGGCGTACGGAACGATTGCCAACCTCGGCGGATACGTGGAGCCGGTGATGGTCACGCGCATCGAGGACCGCAACGGCGAAGTGCTCGCCGACTTCGCGCCGGTGCAGCCGCAACAGGAACTGCCTGCGGACGCCGCCCGCACGCTCGTCGACGTGATGCGCGACGTCGTGAACCGCGGCACGGGGTCGGCGATACGCGGACGCTTCGGCGTGCGCGGCGACGTAGCCGGCAAGACCGGCACGACGCAGGGCAACGCAGACGGCTGGTTCATCCTGATTCATCCGCAACTCGTGGCCGGCGCGTGGGTCGGTTTCAACGACAGCCGCGTGACGTTGCGCAGCGACTACTGGGGACAGGGCGCGCATAGCGCGTTGCCGATCGTCGGCGACTTCTTCCAGCGCGCGCAGCGCTCGAAGCTGGTCGACACACGCGTGAGGTTCGCCACCGAGCAGCAGCCGGGCTGGTTCGCCGAGCGTTCCGAGCGGCTGCGGGAATGGTTCCAGCATCTCTTTCCGTCGTCGACGGTGAAGTCTCAGACGGCGGTGACCGCTCGCAACACGACGCGACGTGCGCCTGTGGCGACGGCTTCGCCGGGGGCGGCGACTGAAGGTGTGAGCGCCGAGGCTGCCGCCAGTGCAGCAGCGGGCGCCAGCGCGGAATCGCGGGCGTTACCGCCGCTTCTTTCCACGCCCGGCGACGCCACGGCTTCCGGTTCATCAGCGACTTCGGTGTTCGGCAGCGAGCCCGTCCACGGCGACGCGCAGGGCGCCGGCGCCGCGGCGTTGGCGCCTACGCCCACGCCGGACGACGTCGTGCCGCCCGACGCGGTGGGCGCCGGAAGTCAATCTGGCGCGGCGAACGGCTCGCCTTGAGCGCGACCAGGCTAGGGACGACCCGGCGCCGTGTCGCCGCGTCCCGTTAGCTAGTATTCCGCGACTGGGGGCCCCGCGGACGCGTCGCGTCGCGCGGTGCCCGCCGACGCTTCCAGCGCCGGGTCGTGATGCAGCAGCAAAGCGGCCGCCGCCCCGACGAGGCCCGCGCCTGCGAGGCAGAGCAGTCCCGCTCCGAAACCGCCGGTGCTGTCCTTGATCCAGCCCATCGCGTAAGGTCCGAAGAATCCGGCTAGGTTGCCGAGCGAATTGATCGCCGCGATGCCGCCGGCAGCCGCGGCGCCCGACAGGAACGCAGCCGGTAAAGTCCAGATAACCGGCAGACAGCCGAAGATACCGAAGCCCGCAATCGACAGCGCAATCATTTTCTGCACGGGATTGTCGAGCCCGGCCGACGCCGCGATGCCGAGCGCCGCGACCGTCAGCGCGATCGCCACATGGCGTTTGCGTTCCAGCTTGCGGTCCGAATGACGTCCCCAGTAAACCATGCTGATGACGCCGACGATATACGGCAGCGACGTCACAAAGCCCGTCTGCAAGTTAGTCAGACCGAAGGCCTTGACGATCTGCGGCAGAAAAAAGCTCAAGCCGTAATTCGTTGCATTGGCGCCGAAATAGATGAGCGCGATGGCGAGTACGCGCCGGTTCAGAAGCGCTTCTTTCACACTAAACGCATGCACGGCTTCGCGATGCTCGCGTTCCTGCTTCTGACGTGCGACCAGCCAGTCGCGCTCATCGGCGGCTAGCCAGGTTGCGTCGGCCGGTTTGTCGGTCAGGTAGAACCACACCGCGAACGCCAGAATCAAAGCGGGCAGGGCTTCGATCAGATAAACCCATTGCCAGCCGGCGAGACCGGCGAAGCCATCCATGGTAAGCAGGGCGCCCGAGATCGGTCCGCCGATCACCGTCGACAGCGGAATCGCCGCCATGAAATAGCCGACCACGCGGCCTCGATACGCGGCGGGAAA
Organism: Paraburkholderia sp. SIMBA_053; assembly: GCF_046534895.1. Taxonomy (NCBI): domain Bacteria; kingdom Pseudomonadati; phylum Pseudomonadota; class Betaproteobacteria; order Burkholderiales; family Burkholderiaceae; genus Paraburkholderia; species Paraburkholderia sp. SIMBA_053. The sequence goes on from NZ_JAWRXU010000002.1 coordinate 871,297, forward strand.
CCACAATGTGAGCAGGAAGATGACGCCTGGGAAGAATCCCGCTTCGGCCACGCCGAGCAGAATGCGCAAGCCGTAGAACACATGAGCCGCGGACAACCCGGTGTATTGCGCGATATGTGGGATATACGCCATCGCACCGGCAAGCAAACCCCACGTGAACATGATTCTCGCGATCCAGCGGCGCGCGCCGAATTTTTCGAGCAGAAGATTGGACGGCACTTCGAAGAAGAAGTACGCAATAAAGAAAATCCCCGCGCCGAAGCCGAATGCACTTGCGGAAAGACCGAGCGCCTTGTTCATCTGGAGCGCGGCGAAGCCGACATTGACGCGGTCCAGATAGGCGATGAAATAGCAGACGATCAGGAACGGCACGAGCCGAACCGTCACACGTTTCATGGTACGTGCTTCGAGTTCCATCGATGTCTCCTCCAGTTCATTGTCCGGATGGTTTGAAGATTTCGTTAAAGACTAATCGCTCGGCCGCGATTCGGGAAGCGCTTTAAACAGTTCCAGCGCGCCAATGCGTCGATGCTGCGCCTGCACAGATTGTTCAGGTGAGGGCAACAGTGTTTTCGAGCCGTGAGGCTGATCTCGCACGCGTATTTCCGGATAATTGCGGCTGCGATACAACCCACCGACCGCGCCGTAACGACTCCATGCGCGGTCATGAAACGATCAGACAATCCAGGTGCATCATGTTGAACAAGCTTCGCGATTGGTCTCGCGTCGCCATTGCGGCGCTCGCGACAGGAGGCGCGCTTGCCGGCTGCGCGTCCTCGACGCACGTCGTCGCAACCGATAAACCCGGCACCTACACAGTCGCGGCAAGCGCGACGGGCGGACGCATGGCATGGGCGCGCGCGCACGGCGAGGCACTGAACGAGGCGCGCGAGTATTGCGAGCGGCGCGGCATGCAGAGCAGCATCAATGTGGAAACGGTGAGCGGGGTGGAGATGCTGACGACGCATGGGTCGTCGGTCAACTTCGAATGTCATCCGAAGTTCTAGTACAGAGACCACGCGTTATTCGCCACAGCTACAGCGCCTGTGCCGTTATTTTGTGTCGAAGGTCGCGAGCGTAGTGTCTGTGATGTGCGCCACGACGATTGCGAGGCGCCGGGCGGGTTCTGCGTCGCGCATGTTTGCATTGCCGCGCAATACGGCTTGCAGTGCAGACGAGTAGCAGAAAGTGTTCGCTAGCGCACAGACCGGCCCCGTAGTGCTTGTTCAACTTGGCTTGTTTTGTCCGATACGGTCTGCCTGAACTGGCGACGGTGCGTCCTTCTGCGGACGCAGCATTAGATCGGTCACAGGTTATCTCCGCGTCGCCCTCGGACTTGCCGGGAAGAGTCAGCGCGCACGCAACTTCTTCCTGCTCCTGAAGGAAGAGGTGCCGCCATGAGGTCGCTCACTGGTGCTGTCCTCGCGCTGACGCTGACGCTCGCCGGATGCGCCTCCGATCACACATCCTCGAATAATGCGTCGTCGGCGCAGCCCGGCAGTTGCAAGGTCGCGACGGAGGCCGAGATCGCGTCGTTATTCGACCGATGGAATCAATCTCTGCAGACCGGCGATCCGCACAAGGTGGTCGCCAACTACGCGCCGCGGTCCATTCTTCTTGCAACGGTATCCAGCAAGCCGCGCCTGACGGTTGCGGACAAGGAGGACTATTTCCAGCACTTCCTCCAGGATCGTCCCTCCGGAAAAATCGACATGCGTTTCGTCGACTCAGGCTGCAATTCGGCTGTCGACGCGGGGCTTTACACGTTCACGTTCGCGAGAACCGGTGTCGTTGTGAAGGCGCGTTATACGTACACCTATCGTTGGGACGGCACCCAATGGCTGATTACCAGTCATCACTCGTCGGCGATGCCGGACAAGGAGTGAGATGGGTGTGGCTCGTGCCTCCAGCCGCCAATAGACGTTGCCAGCAGCGCCCAGCTTACTGGCCAATCGTTTCGCGTCTACGACACCGGCAATCTTCGCTGCCCGCTTGCTTTCCATCTCTGATGGCGTGAGCGCGGCGTCCTGCGGGAAATCCCGACGTTTCGGCGCCACCATCATTGCATACAATGTGTCAACGCAAGCCGATCCAAGGAACAAAATGGCTCACCACGAAGCATCATTGCATACAATTCCGCCTGAGCCGCCTCGTTCTGCGGACGACGTCTACACCGCAATCAAGGACGCAGTGACCAGCGGCCAATACGGCCCGGGTCAATATCTGCGTGAGGAACAGCTTGCGAAGAGCCTCGGCGTGAGTCGCACGCCGGTACGCGAGGCCTTGCGGCGTCTCGACGCGGATGGGTGGGTGGAAACGCGTCCGAATTACGGCGTTCGCGTGAAGATGTGGACGCTGCACGACGCCCGCGAGATCTTCGAGGCGCGTCTTCTGGTCGAGCCCTATCTCGCGGGGCGCGCGTCCTTATCCATCGGTGCTTCCGACATAGAGCGCCTCCGAACGCTAGCGGATGCGATGCTCGCAATTACGCAGCAGCCATCGACGCCCGAATCCAGCGAAGCCTGGTTCACGGCGAACAGCGAGTTCCACGCAATCATCACAGCCGCCGGGAACAACGCGCGCCTCGACCGCTCGCTCAGGTCGATGAAGGAAACGCCGCTCATCAAGTGGACGTTTGGCACCTATAGCGACGAAGATCGCGTCCGCAGCGCACGCCAGCATTTCGAAATCGTTCGCGCGCTCGAGCAGCGCAACGCCGCGTGGACGGAAGCCGCCATGCGCTGCCACATTCTCGCCGCTGAAAGTGCGGTGCTCGACCGTCGCGAGGGGGAGCGCCCCACGTCCTGAACCCGCGCGCCAGGAGCAGCAAGGCACCAGCATCACGAGCAGTCATTCAATAGTCGCGACGACGACAATACTGGAGACGAGACATGCCGAGCACCCATAGATATACCTTGAGCACCGCAAGCGCTGGTGCACGCCTCGATCGGCTGCCGATCTCGCGCTTCCACACGCGCGTGCTGTGGCTGATCGGCGCGGGCATGTTCCTGGATTCGTTCGACATTTATCTTGCCGGCGGCGTGCTCGGCGCGCTCGCCAAAACCGGCTGGTCGACGATGCATCTGAACGCGGCGTTCCTGTCTTCGACGTTCATCGGCATGCTGATCGGCGCGTTCACCGCCGGTGTGCTCGGAGACGCGAAAGGCCGCAAATTCACGTACCAGTTCAATCTCGCAGTGTTCGGCCTCGCGTCGCTCGCGGGCGCGTTTGCGCCGAATATGACGTGGCTGATCGTGTGCCGCTTCTTCATGGGACTGGGCCTCGGCGCGGAGATCGTCGTCGGTTATGGATCGGTCGGCGAATTCATGCCGCCTGCCGTGCGTGGCAAGTGGTCCGCGTATCTGTCGCTCATCACGAACTCCGCACTGTTCTTTTCAACGTTTCTCGGGTATCTGATCATCCCGTCGATCGGCTGGCGCGCAATGTTCGCAATCGTCGGGGTCGGCGCGATGATCGTGTGGGTGCTTCGCAAGAAGATGCCCGAGTCACCGCGCTGGCTCGAATCGAAAGGCCGTTACGCCGAAGCCGAAGCGATCCTGCGCGAAGCAGAAGAGGAGTCGGCGCGCAATGGGACGCTGCCGCCCGTCGTCGATGCGCCGCGCACCGTCACGAGGAAAACCACGCTGCTCGAACTCTTTGGGCCGGCGCAAATTCGCCGCACGTTCCTTTCCATCGTGGTGCAGGTTGCCGTCAACATGGTGATCTACGGCTTTATCGTGTGGGTGCCGACGTTTCTGATGAAACAGGGGCTCGGCATGGCATCGTCGCTCGGCTATACCGCACTGATGGCGCTCGGCGGACCGGCAGGGGCGCTGCTGGGCGTACTGCTCGCCGACAGGATCGGACGCAGGAAAGGGCTCATCGCGGTGTCGGTGCTCACGGCAGTTATCGGCTGGTTATACGGGCATTCGACCGGCATCGAAATGGCGACGCTGCTCGGCTTTCTGCTCTTCACGCTCACGTACCTGATGGTCGCGCTCGGTATTGCGACATACATCCCGGAACTCTTCGCCACGGAGAATCGCATGCGCGCAAACGGCATCGCGGGTTGCGCCGGGCGCATCACGGGCATCTGCGCGCCGCAACTCGTCGTCATGATGTATGCGGCGGGCGGCGTGAAGGACGTGCTGACGATGATCATCGGCACGCTGGTCGTGTTGGCGGTCGTCCTTGCAGCGTTCGGTATCGAGACGAATCGACGCTCGCTCGAGGACATTGCGCCTTCGATCGACACGAACGATCCGCTGCCGGCCTCATCGCTTTCACAATGAATCGCAACGTTCAAATTTCCACTTCCTTCGTTAAACAGGACACGTATGAGCGTCACACAGCAAAGCAGGCGTCAAGCGTTGAAAGCGCGGTTTGCACGCAAGGAGATTGTCACTGCGCCTGGCATCTTCGACATGATCTCCGCGAAGATGGCCGACTCGATGGGCTTCGACTGCCTCTATATGACGGGCTTCGGCACAGTAGCGTCGTACCTCGGTCTGCCGGATGCGGGGCTCGCCACGTACACGGACATGGTCAATCGCGTCGCGGCGTTCTGCGGCGGCACGAACACGCCGATGATCTGCGACGGCGACACCGGTTATGGCGGATTGCTAAACGTCGCGCATACCGTGCGGGGTTATGAGCACGCGGGGGCGGCAGGCATACAGCTGGAGGATCAGGAATTCCCGAAGAAGTGCGGCCATACGCCGGGACGGCGGGTGATCCCGGTCGAGGACATGGTGCGCAAGATTCAGGTCGCCGTGGAGAGCCGCAGCGATAGCAATTTCCAGATCGTCGCGCGCACTGATGCGCGGACGTCGCTCGGTCTCGATGAAGCGCTGCGTCGTGGCGAGGCGTATGCGAAGGCCGGTGCAGATGTGCTGTTCATCGAATCGCCGGAGAGTATTGAGGAACTCGAAACGATCGGGCGCACGTTCGATATGCCGTTGCTCGCGAATGTGGTTGAAGGTGGGCGGACGCCGCAGCTTGCGCCCTCTGAGTTGCAAAAGCTCGGCTTTTCTCTGGCCATCTATCCAGCTTCGGGTTTCTTATCCGTTGCGAAGGCGCTCAGAGATGTCTATGGGCAGATTCTTGCGCACCGGAGCACGGAAGCCGCCACTGACTCGATGTATCCGTTTTCCGATATGTGCGAGTTGATGGGGTTCCCCGAGGTGTGGGCGTTCGATCGCGCGCACGCGGACTAGAAGAGCGACGCGGCTTAACGTTTGGTTGCGCTTTTCTGGGTCTAAGCTGCGAGAGCTACCTCAGCGGTTACCTTAACATCGCATGTTCCGATCTGAACGGACCGAAACTGCAAGTCGCGGTGCAGCAGGTTCTGCCATAAGGCCAAAGACCTATTGGCCCGATACATTCTGTGGGCTAACTTTTAGGAAGCGATCGACCAACGACCTGGCAGTTGTGCAACAGGAGCAAGCTCATGGAATTTGTCCTGTTACTCGCAATCTTTTTGACGTCGAGTGGATTTCTGATTGCCGCTCCCCGTACATCGGATCCTCCCGCGGCTGCCTTAGCCGTCCCGCCGTCTGCTCAAGGGGCCTGCGAAGGCTGCGGCCTCACATTCCAAGCACCTTCCCAATCCGCCGGGACGGTAGTTCTATCTACCGCGCGCGCTTCTGAGGCAGTGCGGTCGCAGTGACACGAGAATGACGCCCGCAGTCGCGCCGCCACCGTGAAGCCGTGGCGGCAAAATGCCAGCGGCGCAGGGTGGCATCGTCAGCGCGCAGAAAGTTGCCGCTCTGAAAAACCCGTCCAGGCTTTCTGCTCGCAGCCATTCGTGCACATGCGCGGGGTCAGCCCTCCCAGCCACCGCCCAACACCTTGTATAACGTCACGAGATTGGACTGCCGCGAGAGAATATCGGTGGCGAGTTGCTGCTGCGCAGTGTAGAGCGTGCGCTGCGCGTCGAGGAAGGTGAGGAAGCTGTCCGTGCCCGTCTTGTAGCGTGCCTCTGCAAGCGTGTAGTAGTTCTGCGCCGAAGCGACGTACTCGCGGTCCGCCTTGATTTGATCCACATAAGTGGCCCGCGCCGTCAGCGCATTCGACACCTCTTTGAACGCCGTCTGGATCGCGCTTTCGTAGTCCGCGACCTCGATCTGCTTTTCGATTCTGGCGACATCGAGCGATGCCTTGTTGCTGCCGTAATCGAAGATTGGCACCGATACGCTCGGCGCGAACGCCCACGCGCCGGTGCCCGCCTTGAACAGATTCGACAGCGTCGAACTCGACGTACCTGCGGTCGCCGTCAGTTCGATCTTCGGGAAAAACGCTGCGCGCGCCGCACCGATGTTTGCGTTCGCCGCCTTCAACGCATGCTCTGCCTGCACGATGTCCGGCCGACGGGTGAGCAGCAGCGACGGAACGCCTGCACCGATGTCTGCGAACATGGACTCGTCGTCGAACTTGCGCGCGGGAGGCAGGTTGTCGGGAATCGGCGCGCCGAGCACGGCCGAGAGGTTGTTGCGGTCTTGCGCGACAGCGCGCCGGTACGACGCGAGATTCGCCTTTGCGCTCGCCAGCGAGTTCTGCGCCTGCTGCACGTCGAGCAGCGATGCATTGCCGAGTTCCTGCACGCGCCTCGTGACATCGTAGGTGGCCTGATCCGACTTCACGGTGTCTTCTGTCAATTGCAGCAGGCGCTCGTCAGCGAGCAATGTCAGATAGTCGGTCGCCACCGTCGCGATCAAGCTGATTTGCGTGCTTTGCCGCGATGCATCTGTTGCGAGATAGTTTTCCAGCGCCTGGCGCTTCAGGCTGCGCAGGCGCCCAAAGAAGTCGATTTCCCACGACGTCGTGCCGACGCTGACATCGCTCGAACTTGCAATGGCGCCTTGCGTGCGCTCGCGAGTCATGTTGCCGCTTGCCGTAATGGACGGCGCAAGGGCAGCGCGCGTGATCCGGTATTGGGCTTCGTACTCCGCCACGTTCAGCGCCGCGACGCGCAGATCGCGATTGTTGGCGAGCGCGATTTCGATCAATCGTTGCAGACGCTCGTCGCGAAAGAAGCTGCGCCATGCGGTGTCGACGGCGAGCGGTGCCGTGCTCGGCGTCGCTGCAGAGGCTGCCAGGGACCCGCTCGCGCCCGCATCGGCTGCGGCTTTCGCTGCGGTCGTGCTCTCATATGCGTCGCCTTCCGGATAGGCTGCCGGAATAGGCGCGGCGGGCCGAACATAGTGCGGATCGAGCGTGCAGCCCGTCAGCAGCGCGACCACGCATGCAACCGCGCACGCACCGACTTTGAGTTTAATCATTCAACACCTTCCTGTTGCTGGGCGTCGCCGTGTTCGCCGAACAGGCGGCGCACGACCACAAAGAACACCGGCACGAAAAAGATCGCGAGAACCGTGGCGGCGATCATGCCGCCCATCACACCGGTGCCGATCGCATGCCGGCTCGCCGACCCGGCGCCCGTGCTGATGACAAGCGGCAACACGCCGAACACGAAGGCGAGCGACGTCATCAGAATCGGACGCAGACGCAAACGCGCGGCTTCGATGGTCGCCTCGATCAGGCTGCGACCTTGCGCTTGCAGGTCTTTCGCGAATTCGACGATCAGGATCGCGTTTTTCGTGGAGAGCCCGATCGTCGCGAGAAGACCGACCTTGAAATAGATGTCGTCCGACAGGCCGCGAATATGCGCGCCGAGCACCGCGCCCAGCACGCCGAGCGGCACCACGAGAATCACCGCAATCGGAATGGACCAGCTCTCATATAAGCCCGCAAGACAGAGGAACACGACGATCAACGAAATCGCATACAGGTAGATGGCCTGCGAACCGGCCATGCGCTCCTGATATGACTGACCCGTCCAGTCAATGCCATAGCCCGCCGGCAGTTTTTTCACGAGCGCATCCACGGCCGTCATCGCCTCCCCGGTGCTGGCATTCGCGCCGGTCTGAGCCGTCATTTCCATTGCAAGCGTGCGGTTGAAGCGTTCGATCTGCGGCGGCCCGAACGTCCACTTGCCCGTCGCAAATGCGGAGAACGGCACCATCTGGCCGTCGTAGCCGCTGGTCGTGCTGGTGCTTGTGGTGCTGCTTGCGGAACTGCTGCTGGATGTGCTGCTCGTACCCGATTTCACATACCAGCGTCCCACGTCGGACGGCATCATCCTGTACGGCGCATCGGCCTGCACATACACCTTCTGGATGCGCCCGGTATCGACATAGTTGTTCACGTACGACGAGCCGAACGCCGTCTGCAGCGTGTCGTTGACATCGGCGATGGAAAGCCCGAGCGCGCTCGCCTTTTCACGGTCGATGTCGACATGGAACTGCGGGGTGTCTTCCAGACCGCCTGGCCGCATCCCGGACAACGCGCTGTCTTTGGCCGCGAGTGCCATCAATTGCTGGCGCGCGGCCATCAGCTTGTCGTGGCCCTGGCCCGCACGGTCCTCCAGTTCGAAGTCGAGGCCGCTCTGCGTGCCGAGCTCCTGAATAGCCGGCGGATTGACCGCAAAAACCTGCGCTTCGTGCGACGCTGCGAAGTGCATGTTCGCGCGCTGGATCACCGCAGCCGCCGACCCGTTGCTGCCGCGCCGCGCGCTCCAGTCCTTCAACTTGACGAAGGCGAGCGCATTGTTCTGTCCCGAGCCGTTGAAACTGAAGCCCGTCAGCGTGATGAGCTGGTCCACTTCCGGCTGGCTGCGATAGTAAGCCTCGACCTTCTTCACCACTTCGAGCGTCTGCGAGGCGGGCGTGCCGACCGGTGCGGAGACCGACGTGATGATGGTTCCCTGGTCTTCGTCAGGCAGATACGACGACGGCAGCTTCATGAACAGCAGCGCGACCACCCCCGCGATCAACGCGTAGATCACCATGTAGCGCATCGGCTTGCCGATTACGTGCGCGACCGCCGAATCGTAGCGGTCCGTGCCGCGCGAGAGCACGCGGTTGAACCACCCGAGCAAGCCGCGCTTCGCGTGATGCTCGACGTCGGAGCGCTTGAGCAGCGTCGCGCACAGTGCGGGCGTGAGTGTCAACGCAAGAAACACGGAGAGCAGCATCGCCGCAACGATCGTGATCGAGAACTGCCGGTAAATCGCGCCCGTCGTTCCGGAGAAGAACGCCATTGGAATGAACACGGCGATCAGCACGGTCGTGATGCCGATCAGCGCGCCGGTGATCTGCTCCATTGCACGGCGCGTGGCCTCGATCGGCGAGAGGCCTTCTTCCGCGATCAGACGCTCGACGTTTTCCACCACCACGATCGCGTCGTCCACCAGCAAACCGATTGCCAGCACCATTCCGAACATGGACAACACGTTGATCGAGAAGCCCACCGCCGACATGACGCCGAATGTGCCGAGCAACGCGACGGGCACCACGATCGTCGGTATCAGTGTGGCGCGCAGATTCTGCAGGAACACGTACATCACGACGAAGACAAGCAGCACCGCTTCGATCAGCGTCTTGACCACTTCTTCAATCGAGATGCGCACGAACGGCGTGGTGTCGTACGGGTAGTCGACGACGACATTGCGCGGCAGTTGCGGACTCAGTTCGTTGAGCTTCGCGCGCACGGCCTTGGCCACGCTCATGGCGTTCGCGCCGCTTGCTAGCTTGACCGCGAGCGATGCGGCAGGCTTGCCGTTCAGACGCGAGTCGGTGCTGTAGTCGTCGGCCCCGACCTCGATCCGCGCGACGTCCTTCAACATTACTTTCGAACCGTCGCTATTCACGCGCAGAAGGATCGCGCCGAATTGCTCAGGCGTGGTCAGCAGGCTCGACGCGGAAATCGTCGCGTTCAATGCCTGCGTTTTAGTCGACGGCGAGCCGCCGATCTGGCCGACGGAAAGCTGCACGTTCTGATTCGTGATTGCGGTGGTGACGTCGCTGGTGGCGAGGCCGACTGCCTGCAGTTTCACCGGATCGAGCCAGATGCGCATGGCGTGTTGCGCGCCGAAGAGCGTGACGTCGCCGACGCCGTCGATCTGCGTGAGCGGGTCTTCGATCTGCGTCGCGATGACGTTGCCGAGGTCGATGGAGCTCATGCTGTTGTCGCTCGACGAGAGCGACACGATCATCAGGAACGAGTTGGCCGCCTTCGCGACCTGAACGCCTTGCTCCTGGACGGTCTCGGGCAGCGACGAGGTCGCTTGCTCGACCTTGTTCTGCACCTGGACCTGCGCGATGTCCGCGTTGGTGCCTTGCTGGAACGTCAACGTGATGCGCGCCTGGCCGACCGAACTGCTCGTCGACGACATATAGAGCAGATGGTCGATGCCGCTCAGTTTCTGCTCGATCACCTGCGTTACGGTCGTCGCGACGGTCTCGGCGGACGCACCCGGATACGTCGCCGTGATCTGCACGGAAGCCGGCGCAACGCTCGGATATTGCTCGACCGGTAGGGTCTCGATGGAAGCGCCGCCAATCATCATGATGACAATGGCGATGACCCACGCGAGGATCGGTCGGTTGATAAAGAAACCTGCCATGAGATTCTCGCTTTAGCTGTGGGCGGCGGACGCGGCGGCTGCGTTGCCCGCGGTGGCGGGCGCGCCGGGCGTCGCCGGCATCTCGACCGGCGTCTCGACCGGCATCTCGACCGGCTTCACGACCGCGCCGGTGCGCGCCTGCTGCGAGCCGCTCACGATTACGCGGTCGCCTGCCTTCAGGCCGTTCGTGACGATCCAGTCCGAGCCCGACGCGGTATCCGCGGTAACGGGCGTTTGCGCGACCTTGTTGTCCGCGCCGACCGTGAGCACGCTCGCCGAGCCGTCGGACGCACGCGAGACCGCGATTTGCGGGACTGTGATCGCCTGGTGGTTCACGCCTTCCTCGAGCCGCGCACGCACGAACATGCCGGGCAGCAGCACGCCGTCCGGGTTCGGAAACACGCAGCGCAGCGTGACGGAGCCGGTCGTAGCGTCGACGGTGATGTCGGAGAACAGAAGCTTGCCCGCGCGCGCATAGGTGCTGCCGTCTTCCATCACGAGATGGACCACGGCGCCGTCGGCGCCCGACGGCTGCAACTGGCCGCTCGCGAATTCCTTCTGCAAGCGCAGCCAGTCGGCGGAAGAACGCGTGACGTCGAGATACATCTCGCTCGTCGCCTGCACGGTGGCGAGCGCGGTGGTTTGTTCCGCGGTGACGAGCGCGCCTTCGGTCACATTCGATTTGCCGATGCGCCCCGAGATGGGCGCGACGACCTTGGTGTAGCCAAGGTTGATCGCGGCGGTTTTCAATGCGGCGCGGTCTGCAAGCACGTCGGCCCTGGCCTCTTCGAGCGCGGCCACGGCGTCGTCGTAGTCCTGACGGCTCACGCCCTGGATCTTCGATAGCTCGGCGTAGCGCGTGGCTTTGGTTTGCGCGGCGTTGGCGGTCGCGACGGCTTTTGCCAGCGTGCCGATCGCCTGATCGTAGGTGGCCTGATAGCTGGTTGCGTCGATCTGATAAAGCACTGCTCCGGCCGCGACCTGCGAACCCTCGGTGAACAGGCGCTTTCTGATGATGCCTTCGACCTGCGGCCTCACTTCGGCGACACGAATGGCCGAGAGCCGGCCCGACAGTTCGGTGTTCGAGACAACGGTATGCGGCTTGATGGTTTCGACACCGACCTCGGGTGTCGTTTGCGGCGGACCGTGCGGCGCGTTGTCGCCGCAAGCCGCCAGCATCAGCGTCGCGGCGGCAACCGTCGCGGCAAGAAGCGCGAAGCGGGGTGCGCGCACCGCCGATGCATACGGGTGGAACAATGTTGGCATGCTCTGGGCATCCTTCGGCTGAATTCGACAAAGGACCGTCTGGCATGCGTCGCCGGTTCGATAGGAGCCACGCAACGCCGCACCAGCGGCAAGGGATGGCCCAGAGAGTAATGAGAGGCGTCTTACGGTGGCTTAGGCATGCATTACGAGCTGTAACGCAACGCGCACAAACGCTCGCTTGATTGGGGATGGCCGCCAAATGGCGAGCAGCGCAGTAATAGACTGTAAGCTTGCAGAAGAATCCGAAACCGCCGGCGTTGCGCGATTCGCTATATTTCGCTACGACGGGCGAGCGCGCTGCGCTGTCCGCCAACGTAATCATCGATCAGGGCCCAGCCATGTCAGACACGCCCATCCAGGTGTTACTGGTCGACGACGACGCCGACCTTCGCGACCTGCTGCGAACCTTCTTTCAGCAACGCGGCATTGAAATCTCGGTATTGCACGACGCCAATCAACTGGCGCGGCGGCTGGAGCGCGAACGGCCGTCCATCGTCGTGCTCGATCTGATGATGCCGGGCGTGGACGGTCTCAGCGCGTTGCGGCAGCTACGCGCGAGCGGCGACACGATCCCCGTGATCATGCTGACGGCGCGCGCGGAGGGCGTAGACCGGGTGATCGGTCTCGAGCTTGGCGCCGACGATTATCTCGGCAAGCCCTTCATGCCGCAGGAATTGCTCGCGCGCATTCATGCGGTGCTGCGGCGGCACGCACAACCGGCAGCGCCGGCCACCACGCCGGTGGAGAAGCGCGAAGCGCTGCGCTTCGGCAGCTTTCGCCTCGACTTTGCGAGCCGTACGCTGTTTCGCAAGGACGAGCCGCTCAAGCTGACCGGCAGCGAATATGCGTTGCTTGAAGTGCTCGCACAGCATCCAATGGAAACGCTGTCGCGATCGAAACTCGTCGACCTGTTGCATGGCCCGCACTCGGCAGTGACCGAGCGCGGTATCGACGTGCCGGTGTGGCGGCTGCGCCGCCTGCTCGAAGACGACCCCGCCAACCCAAGACGCATCCAGACCGTACGTGGCATCGGCTATATGTTCGTGCCCGGCAGCAGCGACGATGAAAAATCCCTTTAATACGCTGTTCGGCCAGCTCGCGTTGATGACGGTCGGTCTGATCGTCATTGTCCATCTCACCTCGCTCGTGCTCGTGGACCGTGATCGCGGCCAGATCGATACGGGGCACGCGCAGCGCGCGCTGCTGCTCGCCGTTCAGTCGCAGCGCGACGGCGCGGTTACCGCTTCGCAGGTCTCGGCGGCGCTCGGCGTGTCGGTCATCAACGCAGACGATGCGATTCAGTATGGCTGCCCCGCACCTTGCCAGGACACGACAGGCCCGTTCCAGAACGCGTTGCGCGCGAAGCTGCCGCCAGGCAGCGCAGTGGTCGCGGACCCGGAAAGCGGCAATGTCTGGGTGCGCTATGCCGGCAACGCAGGCTGGCTCAAACTCGAGAGCTCGATGCTGCCCGCGCGCCGTTTTATCAGCGCGTCCGCGATGATGCTGGTGTTCGCTGTGATCCTTGCGCTGATCGGTGCATGGTATTTGCAACGGCCGTTGCATCGCCTCGCGATTGCGGCGCGTGAGTTTCGGCTTGGGCATCGCGCGCCGGTGGTGCCGGCGAGCGGTCCGCGCGAAGTGAAGGGACTCATCGACGATTTCAACCAGATGGTGCATGAGCTTGCACGGGCCGAACAGGAGAGGGCGGTGATGCTGGCGGGCGTCGCGCATGATTTGCGTGCGCCCATCACGCGGATGCAGGTGCGCGCGGATCTGCTGCCGGACGAAGCAAACCGCAGCGGCTTTCTGCGCGACGCGGAGTCGTTGTCGCGCATCGTCACGCAGTTTCTCGATTTCGCGCGCGAGAGCGCGGACAGGTCACCGCCCACGAGCGTGGACGCGCATTGCCGCCGCCATTACGGCGACAGTCTCGAAGACGACGCCCTGGTGCGTCTCGACCTGCAGGCGGGCGACGGCTTTGGCTTGCCGCTCGTCGATCTCGACCGGATACTCACTAATCTGATCGAGAACGCGCTGACGTATGGCGAACCACCGGTCGAGATCTCGACGTCGCGGCACAATGGACACTACACGCTGACGGTTCGCGATCACGGCGGCGGCATTCCGGGCGGGCAACTGGAGCGCGCATTGCAACCGTTCGTACGACTGGACGAAGCCCGCAGCGGCGACGCACATTGCGGCCTCGGTCTCGCGATCGTGCGGCGACTCGTGCGATACAACGGCGGCGTTTTTCATGCGGACAATGCAGCCGACGGCGGGTTCGTCGTGTCGATGACTTTCCCCGCCTGACGCAAAAAGGGCGGTCATGCTTCTGACCGTCCTTCTTCGACTCACACTGTGCGCCGGTTCGCGTCAGCCCTGTGCGACATGTCCCGGGACCACGATTGCGCCATGCGGACCGTCGCCATGGCCGCCGCCGGGGCCACCGCCACCGGGACCGCCGCCGCCACCCGGAGGCGGCCCCCACCAGCATCCGCTCAGGGTTGCGCTCAGGGCGGCCAGCGCCGCGATTGCCAACAGCTTCTTCATACTTCCTCCTTCAATGGATCTACGGTCACGCGGCGCTGCGGCCTGCAAGCGGAACTGCGACGCCGCGTGTCAGTGGGGAAGTTACCAATCCACGAAAGATCATGTTTTACGGAGCCGTTACAACCCGCGCCTGAAAGACGCCGCTTCGTATGGCGCGCGTGGAGGTCAAAATGCACGTTGCATGGGGCATGCATGGCGTTTTCAGTGCAGCGGAGAAGGGCGTTCGCGCGTTCACGTTTTGTTTGGATATGGAAGCTGGTGTAAGGAGATTTTTGGCGCAAGCCAGCAGACCGCCGTAAGGGCCACCGACCGTCCTACTTGACGCCAATATCGCTAACCTCTACGGTTTGCCCCAATACACGTAATGGCAAACGCGGCCGCGTTAGATCGTCTGCCAGCGCGATATCGCCGCGCCGGACGTCTGCGTTTGAGCGTCTGGCGGGTGAAGCTCGAAATCGCGATGCATTGCGTCGGATGGTCTGCTTTCTGGGGTAGAGGGTTAGAAGCACGCGGCCCGTGGTCGACACGGCCGCGGCGTCACAACAACGGAGTGGATATGACAGGACATGCTTGGGATCGGGTGCCAATCGACGCCCAGAGTATCGAGGCACCGCTTTCGCAGGCCGCGATCTTTCTTGTGGTCGGCGTGAACGAGGGGGCCGACGCCCTCGCCAAGGTTCGCGATTTGCTCGGTGGGATCGACGACCTCGTGAAATCCGTGGGATTTCGCGACCTCTCCGCCCGGCTGTCCTGCATCG
Organism: Paraburkholderia sp. SIMBA_053; assembly: GCF_046534895.1. NCBI lineage: Bacteria > Pseudomonadati > Pseudomonadota > Betaproteobacteria > Burkholderiales > Burkholderiaceae > Paraburkholderia > Paraburkholderia sp. SIMBA_053. The sequence continues at coordinate 886,336 of NZ_JAWRXU010000002.1, forward strand.
TCGGGATCGGTAGCGAGCTGTGGGATCGCATGGGTGCGCCCATGAAGCCTCGCGAACTGAAGCCGTTCGCCGCGATTGAAGGCACGCGGCACAAGGCGCCGGCTACGCCGGGCGATCTCCTCTTTCACATTCGTGCCGAACGGCCAGATTTCTGCTTTGAGTTCGAGCGAATCCTGCTCCGAACCCTCGGGTCGGCGGTGACGATGATCGACGAGGTTTCGGGTTTCAGATACTTCGATGCTCGTGACCTGCTTGGCTTCGTGGACGGCACTGCCAACCCGGTCGGACACGAGATCGGTCAGTCCGCGCTTGTCGGCGACGAAGATTCCGACTTTGTTGGTGGCAGCTATGTCGTGGTGCAGAAATATCTGCACGATCTTGCGGCTTGGGGCGAAACCTCGACCGACTTGCAGGAGAAAATCCTCGGCCGAACCAAGATCGACAATATCGAACTCGATGACGACGATGCCCCGCGCAAGTCGCACAAGACGCTGGCTACCATCGTCGATGAGGATGGCAACGAGCACGATATCTTGCGCGACAACATGCCTTTCGGTCGCGCCGGCCACGGCGAGTTTTGCACCTACTTCATCGGATACACCCGGCATTTGTGGGTGATCGAGAAGATGCTGCAGCGGATGTTCGTTGGCGAACCGGCGGGCGCATATGACAGGCTTCTGGACTTCTCCACGGCACATACCGGTACGACCTTCTTTGCTCCCTCCCGATCGAGGTTGGCCACGCTGGCAGGCGGAAGTTCATCTTAGCCGCCTGCCTCGAACGAAGCGTCTCTCGAGTAGCAGGATCTGGGGTTGCGGTGAACGGGCACCGAGCAGGTGCGGCCCTGTACCGCAATTTTTGTGCTCCACAAGGATGCGCGTGGCTCGCTCACGAAGCGCCAACTTCTGATCGAGCCCGGACATTATTGCGGAGGGGGGCGGGCGGATCGACTTCAGAAAGGGCGCGGGGTCCGTGGAATTTGTGTGACGGAAGAGCGTTGGCGCACGTTTGTGATTCAAGTGCCGCGATACAGTCCGGTGACTCGCGATGATTCGAGCCGCCGCGAAGCAACGGCGCGAAGTCCACTTGTCCAACTCATACCGTCGATCACAATGGCCTTTGTCCAAGTCTGCAGAGGGGACGTCCAGCTGGGTGCACCCATCAGATTTCCGATTTACACGGCTAACGGCAGATTGCTCCTGAACCGGGGCTGCTGCATCAGTTCCGAGGCGCAGCTCGAGCGCCTTTTCGATGTCGGCGCATATCGCGACGACAGCGGGCCGGGGGCACGAAACGGGAGCGGGTCCGCGCGCAGCATACTGATTTCGAGCGCGAACCATCGTCCAGCGCCGAGCGCCGCTACTGCAATCACCGTGGACTTTCCCGCGCTGACCCAGGCACTCGATTGCTTGCAGCTCACAGTGGAGGGCGCGGACAAACGTTCGGTGCAAACTGCGTATGTCGGCACCGTCAAGGGGAGTGCGCTGATCGTCACAGCGCCAAAGGATGATGAGCTGCTGCAACCTGGGGTCGTCGTCCAGGCAAAAATGATATTCGGGCGAGACGTGTACACGTTCGGCACACGGGTGACCGCACGGCACGCGGCTCCCTCCGATCTCGTCGTGCTCGCGCATCCGGAGAAGGTGGTCAAACACAGGGTGAGGCGCCATCGACGCGTCGAGACCAGGGTGGCCGCCCGCGTCATTCGCAACGATGCCGTCGCCGCGGGATACGATGCGACTGTCGTCAACGTCAGCATCGATGGTCTTCAATTGTCATTGCGCGATACCGCACTGATGCCCGGGGAGCACTTCAAGCTCGCATTGCGTTTACCGACAGATGGCAAGACGCACGCTGTGCTATGGAATTGCGTCGCCAGAAACGTCAGGCGCAAAAAGGACGGCGTGCTGGTCGGTGCAGAGTTCGGCGCGCGCACCGACGAAGCCAAGGTCCTGCTCAAGGACTTCATCTTCGAGATGGCCACGGGAACCGCATTCTAAGCGCGGCGTTCGTCGATAGACAGGCTCGGACCGTGGCGGCGCAACAGGATGATCGAGATTCTCGGGCTCTGTCGCAATAGCGCGGTCCGCCATGATGTGCGGTGTGTCCGGTGGTACGTAGCTTATCCGTTGAGTCTGCGCCATCTTGAACAGATGCAGGGTCCTCGCGGACCGCATCGGTCGGACGCTGATCAATTCTACGACCTCGCAATATAAGACCTACAGCACGCAGCCGAGGCGCCCCCTGTCGACGTGGGGCCGCGCCAGATCCTCAGGAGCGTAGGCGAGCCTACGCGTTTCATCGCGAGAAGTCTCAGCAAGCACTGACGGTAGCTACTAGCGCTAGCGACTGCGTTGGAGCGGCTCGCGCGCGGTGTCCGCAACGTCGCTGCGCGTTCCGAACAACATGTCGCAGATGGGAAACGTGAGATTGAAGTTTTGCGTCGCCATCAGTTCCGGATCGTGATACGTCACGTGAAGCCGGCGCACGGTGTTGACGAACGGCATACGGTCGAGCAAGGGGCTATCGGTGACATGCGAAAGCGTGTGCAGGCCTTCGTACATTAGATAATACGAAGCCATGGTAAGCAGCGCGATGTACCCAGCATTGCGCGAGAACACATAGCCGATTAGAAGCGCAAACGGCACGGCGGCAAGCACGAACGCCACAGGTGCGAACGGCGGAAAGAGCAGCGCGCGCCAGTGCCTCTGCCCCTTGTACTCGAGCGTGACGTGCGTGAAGAACCGATGATGAACGGCACAGTGCCGCTTGTAGATCATGCTGAAATATTTGGTGGGCCGATGCAGTACGTAACGATGTGCAGCCCACTCGGCCCAGTTGCCGAACAGGAAAAGCGGAACGACGGCGAGCCATTCAGAAAACGTCGGCGCATGCAATTGCGCGATACAGTACGCAATCACGCCGCCCGTGAACAACAGCGTGAAGCCCAGGTGCATCTCACCCCTGTACCACGCCGGTGTAGCCGCGACATATTCGTCGCGAAACCGGTATGAGCGCGTGCGAACGTCTTCGTCGTATTTCATCCATGTCTCCTTCCAGGTGTGGCTGCTGATCCGACCTCGGGCGCAGCCTGGTGTGTGAACACAAACATAGCGAGATCGACCTATAACATCTAATACTGTTTTTTGATGCCTTGGATCATCGACGCTGATATCCGTGTTATCCCGGCTGACAGCGTTTAGTTAGCACGATGGAACGCCTGCAGCAATGGGGAGGGATTTCGTGATTTGAGTGGGATTCCTCATCAATCGAGTGTTTTTGGCGTCAACAACCGAAGTATCGTGCTGCGCCTTCTTAGTCGTTCCGCGCGGAGCGTTCGTGTTCCGGTGGAAAAGCCGCGCTAGCAAAATTGACGGACGCCATTAGCGCTCCAACGGACACCATTAGCGGAAATTACGAACTTCAACAAATGGCGCCGGAACAGGGTAGGGGTGCGGGTTGCCACGGATGGTCAGGCATAACGCCGCGCAGCGCCGCAGCGCGACGAAAGGAATCGAATGCTCGACGGACGATGTCGCGCAAGACGCTTGTCGACTGTCATCGGCCATCCGGCCCGATGCGAGCGCTACGGCACGTTGGTTGCAAACTGGAACGGCCATTCGCGCACCCGCCTCGACCGGTTGAAACCCGCCTCGGACCATTTTTTAATTCGGCTATTCGCGCGTTCACCATTGAAAGTGCAATTTTGCAATTATCGTTACCAGGTTCAAAATCAAGTCGCCTCACGAGGAACAGGCGACTCCCATGACAGACGATCCCAATCTCGATCCTGATTCCGATCCTGACAAGCTGAAAGGCCCCGGCGGCATGACGTTGCGGCAGATCCACGAGCAGGTGCAGAAGAGCGTTGAGCGCGACCGCGAAGCGCAGGCTGCGCACCGCTCATCCGCTCCGCCGCAGGGCCGGTGGCAGCGGTGGGTGCGCTATGTATGGGGCCGCAGCGGACGTCGCTAGCCACGGTTTAATAAGGGATGCGCCGATCGCCGGCAGGCTTCTCAGGAATGGAGCCGTGTCGCCAAGCAGCGCCATTGAGCTCCTGCCAACCCGAAATTTGAACGTCCGTAGCTTGGCAATGTTGCAGCCCCCTGGTCGTCAACCCATGCGGTTGGCCGCGATTGCCCGTTCGGGAGCAAGCGTAATAGCGGGCCTGGCCAGCCGCTGCGGGTGGGTGACCGACTCTTCACGAGCCGTTGCGGTCAGCCGATGCATCCGATAGCGGACATTCAAAAGGATGATTACTTCAGCGCGCAATGCCAGTTGCCCGCGTAGTCTCGCTCTACAGTTTCCTGTGACTGGAAAGTGAATGTGAGACCCTGGACGATTTCATCGGGACACTCGCGTTCCTGGAAAACCGCCTTGAATTCCTTCAGGAGCGCATCGTTTCCGTTAAGCAAGTCGCGCTCCGCATCTGTTCTTGTTTTGACCAGGAACCACGGCCGGGGTAGCTCAGGGACGAGCACCGTAACGGCGCAATCTGCTACGTATCGCCGAGCAAGCGAGCACATTTCAGCTTCGGCATATATCGCTATAAGGCGAAAACTGGCTGTCATTTGATATTTGGCTTTGTCGGTAAGCGATGGCTGCTCGGCGTATTCCACATCGATGCTCCAAAGTCGCCGTTCCCGCGGCGATTTGACCACCTCCGCCGATCGACAGAAACTGGCCAACTGGCGCCCGATGCGATCAACTGAAGCCGTTTGGGGAGCGTGCCTCTCGTCACCGAAGCACTCAGCCATTTGCGCTCGATTCGAGCAGCGGATTGACTATCTTCAGGACGTCTGCAACGCCTACAACTCTTGAACCCTCTGCTACTTCAACGCGTCGACCCGGCCAAAACGTGGGTGGGTATGCCTCGGGCGATAAAAGCCAAACCTCCGCCTCACATTGCTGCCCCGTGCAGACGCCCGTGGCGCCACGAATTCGTGATGTGCAGATGACCAGTGGTCAGTGCGCACCTTGTAGACCGGACGATAGCCTGAAATGACCTCCTTCAACGAACCGTCTGATTGGTGTTCTGTTAGGGAGAAGTTCACAATCAAGTCGGGCGGACGAGGCGGTCGGGACATTAACTGATTCGCGGTAGCGGGCGTGTTGAAACGGCGATTGTCATCGATTTAGCTCCCCGCGTCGAATGTCCCCTCCTGGCCGCTCCAGGCCTTCAGTGACATCCTTCAGCAGTTCTCCGTCGAACCAGACATCCTCATAGTCCGGCGCAAGCAATACACGCCACCCGGGTGGTAGTGCCAAGTAAGGGACGATGTTCGGACACCGCTCGACCAGGTGGGCGACATGAAGCGACTGATAGAAGTCAGCGTCGGTTGAGTACTCGCCACCGTAAACATACCAACCGCTGGTACCGTTTTCCGGCGACAGTCGAACTGCGTGAAGCGGCAAATTTTCAAGGGAACCAAGCGAAATCCCTACCTTCTGGCTCGCCTCGGGCGGCATGTATTCTGCGCCGAATCGCTGGCATATGTTTTTTTGGTAGTCAGACATGGTCGGCGTAGGTCAACTTTGACGGGCCGTCAAACCACGAATTGTCGTCAATCTACGCCCTCGTGTCGAACGACCGCTGTTGGCCGATTGGGTGAGGTCATCAACGTCCGCTTTGCGGTGCTCCAGTCCGGGATACCCTGATTCGGCGGACTGACCGGTTTCGATAGGATCGTATGACCGGAGTGGGTCTGTTAGAGCCGTAACACCTGTCAGGCAATACCGCCGTCGCGTCAGCGGTTAGCCGCAGGCATGGCATAAATTAGGAGTTTTGCAACACTGTGCGGGTCGATGAAAGCCAGAGCCGGAAATCAGCGGTCCATCAAGTTCCAGCAGCTGCGGCCGTAAGCACGTTTACGAAATAAACCTTTGCGAGGGGAAAGTGAGCGTCTCTATTATTTCGACAAATGCGACAGCGGCGACCGCGACCAGCACCGATCCAAATTCGATTGCACTGAACCAGAAACAGGCCACGTCAAGCGATGGAACAGCGGCAGCACCGCTAACGGTGACTGCCCTTGACTCCTCGGTTATTTCAGCTCGCCTGGCGAAATATATGGATGCGATCGGCGCACCGTTGAAGATGGGTAGTGACGCGCGAGACATCGCAAACGCCCTGGTTTCCACGATGCAATCAGTGTTGTCACAGCGCCCGGACCTCGCTAATGCACATTTCGACTTCCAGTCGAGTAACGGTTCGATCCAGGTCGTATCGAAGAGCCTTAGCGCAGATGATAAAAGCTGGGTTCAGGGGAAACTGAACAGCAACGCGGACCTTGTCCAAGCCGTTAGGGCATTCCACGATGATGCTGTCGCCGGCTATGCATCTTGGGCAGACGCGGATGGTTCGCCCCTTACGCAGGCACAGTTAGACGACGTAAGCAAAGAGGCAGACGGCCTGGTTGGCTTCCTGGACCTTTTTAAGAGTTTGGGCAGCGACGCTCAACAGTATCAAATGAAGGACGGTATCTACACAACATCTGACGGCTCACCGATCAATCTGGCCCAGGACCCGACTACCGCTGCAGGATTTCTTGCGTTTAATAAAAGTGCTCAGGCTTCGGCGAACGGGACCTTTAGCTTCACCTCAAACTCCGGCCACGTCCTGTACGGCGCGCAGTTAAATATTTTTGCGATGAACAGCCCCGCTATACCGCATTTTTTCCCGCCGTCCGAAACGAAGACCCTTGGTTTCAACGAGACGGCCTAGCGTTGGCGACCTCACCTTATCGGCCACTTTTAGTCATTCGCGAGGACAGCGTCAACGGCGGCTGTCAGAGTCACAGCGGACGCTTGCTCATCGCCGTGCAGACGTCAGACCTGGCGCGAGGCAAACGCTCTACCCGCAGCTGCACGATACGGCTGTTCACGATACCGTCCGCGTGTCGTGGGTTGCAAGACTTCCCCGACGTTCACCCGCGTGACAGCGTAGGGCGCTTCATACGGATCAGCTCGGTCACCTCATGCCGATCGTCCGCGGATGAAATCGGAACAGTCAGCCATTTCCCGTCAGGGTAGGCGCGGGCTTCATCGTAGAGCTTCACCAACCGTGGGCTCCACGAATAACGCCGCGCCTCGAATTTCTCCCGTTCAGCTCGTCCCAGGACAACCAGAACCGACAACAGCCCGTATGCCGGCAACAGAGTGCAGAGCGCCTTGGTCTTTCTGTATCGCAGTGACCAACCGCGTTTCTTGCCACCATACAACCAGTCTGGCGCAAAAACACCGGGATAGGAGGCCTCGATCCAGGTCCGCAGTTCGACCCAATGCTCGAACGCCTCTGGCCCCATCCAGTCGCGGATAGTGCGCTCGTCGGGCTGTGAAGATTTGTCGGCGATTCTTTCGCCGATCTCAGCGGACTCTTTCACGTTTGCTTTCCTCTTCATCTTCATGGGTGGGATGCTTCTCGCGGTGTCGGCAATCGCGTTATTGAAAGTTCATCCACGTCACGACTTGTGAGCGTTAGCCCGCGAGGCCTGGATGGACGCCACAAGGAGAGAAAGCGATGCAGCCAGTAGAACGACATCTTTAAGAAGGAACTGCCCAGGCAAGGCTGAAATGGCCGGAAACCCACCCGCTGTCGCTTCTGCCACGCCTGGCGTGCTCAGGAAGAAGGTGAGCGTGATGAAATAGGTCGCGGCCGACATGGCTGCACCCAACGCCGAGAAAATGGGCAGGAAGGCCCCGATAGTCAGCGCTGCTGCAGTCGACAGTTCGAGTACGCCGATAACGTCGCTTGCCCCTCGAACTCCGAATACGGAGTGCAACCAGCTCATGATCGGGCTGTGGGTGATGAATGGAGCGATGCCGTTGGCTTCGTAGGCGGTGAATTTCATTGCACCGAACCAAAGAAAGACGATGACAAGCGCCCATCTGAGCAGAGCCAGACTGGAGAGCGATCCTGCGCTTCTCTCGGCGATTTGAAAACGGAGCTGATCTGTGCGAATAGACATTTTGGGTTTCCAATTCAGGTTGTGGGTCGGTCATTAACAGCATTCACTTTAGGCTTGCCCGATGCCGGTTTCGAGACTGCGATCGCTCTATAAAATGCTCAAAACGATCAAATAAACGCGCGGCTGCTTGATGTGTCGCAGGAGTCCTGAGAACCTCTCCGCATGGAAATTTTCAGGTGAACAGTTTTCGGTACTGAACGAAACCCGAGCGATCGCCGACGCTTTCGTAAAGCCGCATGGCGGCAGCGTTGGTCTGGTGTGTCAGCCAGTGCACACGCGCTGCCCCGCGGCGTTTCGCGTCCGCATAAACATGCTCGATCAGTGCGCGGCCGATGCCGCCGCCACGCGCATCGGCCGCCACAAACAGGTCTTGCAGATAACAGTAGCTGGCTGTTGTCCAGGTGGATCGATGGTAGATCGAATGCGCCAGTCCGAACGCGTGTTCGCCCATCATGGCGAGCGCCGCATGCATCGGCTCCATCGGGTCCACGAAACGCGCCCATGTTTCGAGTGTCACCGACTCGGGGATATCCACTTCGTAAAATCGCTGATAGGCTTTCCACAGAGGAAGCCAAATATCAAAGTCGTTCTTTTCAATGGCTTTGATCTGAACCGATAGCATAGATTTCTCCTGGCTTGGGACGAGTACTTCTGCCTATTCGCCGATGCGTTCCACACCATACTTTTGATAGTAAGTGTTCCTGATTTCATCCTGACTTCGAGCAGGCTCGGCGAATACATGCGCCGGTGACAGCAGCGGAGTGATCGAAATGGTTTCGATCCTGACGACGTGATCAACGGGATACTCGAGGCCGTTGGTCGCGCGGACCCAGTCCGCGATCATCGAGTGCCCGTCATCGCCTGGCGGCAGGATCGACGCATGACCTTTGAATCGATAACCGCGCCTCTCAAAGATGTCGATTACGTTGATCTCCACGGCGGGATTGCGCTTCAGGTTTCGTATCGTCGAAGGGGAGGCGATATCGGCGAAGTACAGAACACCGTTCCTGACCGTCAACGATGCCTTCGGCGAAAGATTCGGCGTTCCGTCCTCGTTGACTGTCGCGACGAATGACAATATCGCCCGCTTGATGATCGCCTCTGCGTCGGCGTTGATTTCGATCACGGATATCCTCGCTTGAAAAGAATTTGAGCGGCTTTATGCTTGCGCTACGCAAAACGTTTCAACGGCCTTGCTTCAGGCCGCAGTCACTGCCAACCCGCGCTGCACCGCCGGACGCGCAAGACCGCGCTCGAACCAGCGCCCGACATGCGAGAAGCGGTCGAAGCCGACAAGCTCACGCGCTTCATAAAAGCCGATCAGGTTGCGCACCCAGCCGAGCAATGAAATATCGGCGATGCTGTAGTCAGCGCCCATTACCCAGTCGCGACCCGCGAGCCGTTCGTCGAGAACAGTCAGCAGCCGCGCTGATTCGGCGACATAGCGGTCGCGCGGGCGCTTGTCCTCATACGCTTTGCCGGCGAATTTGTTGAAGAAGCCAACCTGGCCGAACATTGGCCCGACACCGCTCATCTGCCACATCAGCCACTGGATGGTCTCGAAGCGAGTAACGGGATCGGTGGAGAGGAGTTGTCCGGTCTTCTCGGCGAGATAGATCAGGATCGCTCCCGATTCGAACAATGCGAGCGGCCGTCCACCGGGACCGTCCGGGTCGAAGATCGCCGGAATCTTCCCATTCGGATTGAGGGCGAGAAAGGCCGGATCATGGTGCTCGTTTGCCATGATGTCGATGCGGTGCGCCTCATACGCAAGACCCGCTTCCTCCAGCATGATGCCGACCTTCACGCCATTGGGCGTCGGTAACGAAAAGAGCTGGAGCCGATCAGGGTGCCGCGCCGGCCAGCGCGCGAAAATCGGATGATCGAGTGTCATGCCTGTTCTCCTGAGTAAGCGAGCGGGGCGGAGCCGGGGTATGACCGGCTCTTCCGCCTCGTTTCCCTATTCCCTCGCAGATGAGGGAACAAAGTTCAGATCGAGCCGGCCGGCGTGACCGGGGGAAAGTCCTTCTCGGGATCGAACACGTTATTGAAAAAGTTCGTCAGCGAGTACATGGCCACCAGCGCGACAATCTCCATCACGTTTGCATCCGTGTAGCCGGCATCGCGGACCGCTTTCAGATCGGCGTCGCTGACTTGCCCGCGGGTCTCGATGACCTTGCGCGCAAACACAACCGCGGCGTCGCGCTTCGGGTCGGCAGCATGTCCCTTGCGGGCGAGAATGATTTCATCGGCCGGCAGCTTCGCCATATGCTCGGCGGTAAAGCTGTGCACCGTCAGGCAGTAGTTGCAGCCGTTCACTTCCGAGACAATGAGGCCGATGCTGTCACGGGTCTTCACGTCGAGTGCTTTGCTCAGCGAACCGAGCAGCGTGGCCCATGCGTTGAAGGCGATCGGGCTTTGCGCGAAGCTCGCCATCATGTTCGGCGTGAAGCCGATATTTTTGGTGAACGCATCGAGCGTCGGCTTCGAATCGGCCGGCACCTGACTCGGCGTTAGAGTAGTAGTCCTTGCCATCGTAGTCATCCTTAATTTACTGGTCTTACAGATTGAGAACGGTCATTGGGAGACCATCCGTTGGTTTGCTTCGCTCCCAGGCTATGGGTCGAAGCGGGTTTGCCCTTTAAGCAGCAGACGCCTTGTGCTTGTCCTTCACTTCACACCAGGTCCAGCACCTCGGCCACGGGACGGCGCGGCTTCTGCGCCCAGTTTCCGGCTCGCTCCACGCCTACGGACAACAGAAGAACCGGTACTTCGTCCGCGGCCAGTCCGAACTCGCGGTGTACGGCTTCGTCATCGAAACCGATCATCGGCGTTGAACCCAGGCCCATCGAGCGGGCCGCATAGATCATTGCCGCCGCGCCGAAAGTTGCGGTGCGCACGGCCTCGTCACGACGGCGCTGCGGGTGCGCCATATACAGATTGCGTGCGGGGATTTCCCACTCTGGCACCATGGTTGCGGGCATGACGCCCGCTTCGACCAACGGTGCGAGACGCTCCGGTATCACACTCGTTTCGACCAGTTGGCCGCAAACGATGAAAGTGACGGCTGCATCTCTGACCGCGGGCTGGTTCCACGCAATCGGGCTTAGTCGCGCCTTGGCTTCGGGCGTGCGTACCGCGATAAAGCGCCAGTTCTGCAAGTGGAACGATGTCGGCGCACTCGTGCCGATTCGCACGAGCTCGCGGATCTGTTCGTCGCTCAAGGTCGCGGCTGGATCGTAGTACTTGGCCGCGCTGCGGCTCAGAATGCATTCGATAACGGGGTTGGTCATGGTGATTTCGCTTTTCATAAGGATTCCTGTGTGTAGAGGGGTGGATTCAGGCGTACGATTGCTTCGGCTCCTTGCGGAGCACATGTCACTCAAATTGGGAAATCAGATACCGGCTGGCCCAAGTCGAGATCATTGCGGCCGCATAATCCGCGTCGGCCCGGCGCGTCAGCAGGTGGTCGGCGTCGTCCAGCGAAATAAAGCTCTTCGGGTGCTTCGCAGCCGCAAAAATGCGCGCGGCGTTCTCGATGCCCACCGTTGAATCCAGTGGCGAATGCAGCACCAGCAATGGAGTGCGCAACCCGGCGATCCGCGACTCGAGGTTGTGACACGCGAGGTCATCGACGAAACTTTTGCGCACGACGAACGGCCTGCCAGCCAGCAATACTTCCGCTTCGCCGTGCGTCTCGATCAGGACGGCTGCGCCGCCGAGGCTATGGCCGACCAGAATCGATGGCGGCTTGCCGTCTCTGGTCATCGCGTTGCCGGCCGCTACCAGATCGTCTACGTCCGCGGCGAAAGTCGTGTCGGCAAAGTTTCCGCCGCTGTTGCCCAATCCGGCAAAGTCGAAGCGCAACACGCCAATGCCGTGAGCGGCGAGTGCCCGTGCGACGCGACTGGCGGCGAGGCTGTCCTTGCCGCACGTAAAGCAGTGGGCGAGGATCGCCCAGCCACGCGACTGGCCGTCCGGCAATTCCAGTCTGCCGGCGAGCCGGTAGCCGTGCGGTCCGTCGAATTCAAAGGCTTGTGCGCTCATAAGTCGGTCTCTCTCGTATCAGCGTGCGTTGCGTCGATGAGGTGTCAGGCGGTTAGGAGCCTCCACTTTAGGCCTCGTCGACGCGGCTTTCGAGATTGGATTTGCTCAATAAAGTATCCAAAAGGATCAAGTCGACGAGACGACCCGAACCTCTGGTGCCTCCTTCGACCCGCACACCGAAAGCGAAGCGATGTTTCGCGGCCGGCACTGGGACCGCTATTGGCCGTTGCGCGCGAGACGCCGCCATTGCCCCGGCGTCATGCCCATCCTCTCGGTGAACACGCGCCGGAACGACGACACCGATTGATATCCGACCGACTCGGCCACGGCCTCGGTGGTCATCATTGGTTTCTTCAACTCGTTGGCAGCGAGGCTCATCCGGATATCGGTCAACAGATCCACGGCCGAGCATCCGAGCGTGTCCTGGAAGTGCCGCATGAAGGTGGCGCGCGACATGCTGCATAAGTCGGCTAGCTCAGGCAGGTTCCAGGGCCGCGCGGGATCGGCGAACATGGCTGAGATGGCGGGCGCGAGTCGTGGATTGCCGGCCAGTGCCAACAGGCCTGCCGGGGCTTCCTCGGATTCGCTCGCCTCGCGCAACACCAGCGTGAAGAGCGCCGAGGAGAGGGCATTGACGATCGCGTATCCACCGACCTTGTCGCCCGTGGACTCCTCGCGCATCATCCCCACGAAACTGGCCAGGTGGTTTGGAGCAGTCCCCGCATCCTTTTCACCCCGACCTTTCATAGTCCGGACTACTACATTCGTAGGCAGGTAATTGCGAATCAGCCGATCATGAGGCGGTCCGATGAGAAATCGCCCGCATAGCATGTCCAGGCGCTCGCCCTGGCCGTCGTTCTCGCTGAACGTCAATCCGGCGGAATCACGGCGTTCGCATGTAGGCCCGGGTGCATGTCCGCTGCCGTCGTGCAGCACGTGCGCCGACCCGTGAGGCAGCAGCACGACATCGCCGGCTACCAGTTCCCGCGCCGTGTCTGTCTCGGGGTCCTCGATGATGGCCCGGCCCTTGAGCACGACGTGATAGGGAACTTCATGCGCACTGGACCGCGGCCAGGCCACGCGCCACGGCGCGCCATACGCGCAACGGACTTCCAGCCGACCGGTGATGGTGATCATTTGCAGCAGGTGGCTCAGCCAATCGACTTGGGACATAGGGCTCCGTTAGGCCTCGGCATGGAAAAGGGCGGTTCAGTGGCCAGCGCTTTGCCCGCCGTCGACGTGCAGGATCTCTCCAGTAATGAACGGTGCCGAATCGAGAAAGACCACGGCGTCGGCGATATCGCGTGTTTCACCCAGGCGTCCGATGGGATTGAACGCTCGCAGCGCTTCATGGATTTCAGGCGCGTGCATCGGCGTGTCCATGTTTCCAGGCGCGACGGCATTCACGCGGATTCCCTTCTTCGCGTATTCGATCGCCAGCGACTTCGTGGCCGCGTTGATGCCGCCCTTCGTCAGCGCCGCGAGGACCGAGTAGACCCCGCTGATTGCGACCTGATCGATGCTGGCCGTGATACTCACCACATGACCACTCGAATGCTTTTCCATCTCGGCGATCGCAAGCTGCGTGATGTGATAGAAGCCCGCCATGTTCACGTTCATCACGGCCGCATAGTCTTCCGCGGTGTGTTCGGTAAAAGGCTTGCCGATGTAGATGCCGGCGTTGTTCACCAGCGTGTCGATCCTGCCAAATCGTGCGACGCCCTCGGCGATGAGACGTCGCGCGGTTGCGGGGTCGCCGATGTCGCCGGCTACTGTAAGCAGGTTCGCGTCGTCCGACGGCCCGATCGAGCGTGAGGTAGCAACGACCGCACAATCGAGTTCGCGAAATGCCCGAACGATAGCGGCACCCATCCCGCGCGAGGCGCCGGTAACGACAACAACCTTTCTCGATGTGCTCATACGTGTGCTCATACTTTAGTACTTTTAAAAGGATGGTTTCTCGGGGAATCCCGCTACCGCTGAAGCGAGGATCATGCGATGGCGATTGAGTGGCACTTGTGATCGATAGACACGCGGACGAAAGATCGAATCGCCGCGGCGTATCGGCTTACCGGACAGCACGCAAACGGCGTCCCCACGCGCGACGCAGATGCCCCAGACCTGAGCCGCGCAATGACCCGAACAAGGATCGCTCCAGCATACGCTGATCGTTGTCGACGACAGCTTTTCCACGATTGAGACGCGCAAGGACGAACGTTCCTGATAAGTTACCGGCTCGACGCTTGTTCAGGCGAGGCTCTGCACGAGGCTGACCATCGCCGGTTCGATCGTCGCGACGAGCGAGCGGCGAAGCTCCTTTGCGCGAGCCTCATCGATAAAGGCCGTGCCTTGCAAAGGCAGGTAATGGACTGTATTTAGACCGATGCAGCCGAGTACGGCGGTGAGGTAGGGTGTGAGGAAATCCGGCTGATTAGCTCGCTCACCAGCAAACACGCCACCCGAAGCGATCGCGACGAATACGGGACGGTCCTGAAGCATTCCGACCTTACCAGCTGGTATCGACTTCATCGTGCGGCCGACACGGAGTATCTGATCGATCCACGCCTTCAGAACGGACGGCACCGTGAAGTTGTTCATCGGCGTGCCGATGACAACGACATCGGAATGCTCCACTTCCTGAATGAGCTGCTCGGCGAAAAGTAGCACGTCGGCGGAACGCCCTGCTGCAGCCAGCGACGCGGGCGTCGCGAGCGCGGCGGCATAGTCGGCGCCGGCGTGAGGTATCGGTTCATGTCCCAGATCGCGGCGGCTAATACGGACGTCGGGGAGTATCGCGAGGAGCTTGTCGACGACTGCCGACGATAGCTGTCGACTGTGCGACTCGCGTCGCGGACTGCAATCGATGTGCAGAATATTCATGCGGGTTTCTCCGGCAGCTTCGGAAAGGCAATAGCGGAATCGAGCGTGTGTGCCGCCGCGTGCGCCCCACACATCACCGGCGGTCCTACTAATCACTAGACGAGCGTCAGCACATCGGCCACGGGACGGCGCGGCTTCTGGGCCCAGTTTCCCGGACGTTCCGCGCCTATCGACAACAACATGACCGGCACTTCGTCCTCGGTGAGTCCGAACTCGCGGTGCACGGCTTCGGCATCGAAACCGATCATCGGCGTGGAACCCAGGCCCAGTGAGCGACCCGCATAGATCATCGCGGACGCGCCGAACGTGGCCGTGCGCACGGCCTCGTCGCGCCGGCGCTGCGGGTGCGCCATGTACAGGTCGCGTGCCGGGTTTTCCCATTCCGGCACCATCGCAGCGGGCATGACACCCGCTTCCACTAGCGGAGCCAGGCGCTCGGGTATGACGCTAGTATCAACAAGTTGGCCGCATACGATGAACGTAACCGCCGCATCCCTGATCGGGGGCTGGTTCCAGGCGATAGGGCTTAGCCGGGCCTTGGCCTCGGGCGTGCGTACAGCGATGAAGCGCCAATTCTGCAAGTGGAACGATGTCGGCGCGGAGGTGCCGATTCGCACCAGTTTGCGGATCTGGTCGTCGCTCAACGTCGCGGCAGTGTCGTAGTACTTTGAGGCGCTGCGGCTCAGGATACATTCGATGACTGCGTTGGTCATGGTTAATCCTATGAGTGAAGGAATAGTTCGAAGTACGAATGGTTGACCATTCGAATTGGTCGGTCGATCATGGCGTGGTATCTCCCTGTTGGGCTCACATTTCTACCTGCTATGGTGGGAACATTCTGTACCATCGACGGTACGAATAGAAGAACCAAGACTTACCAATTTCGTGTGTACCAAGAACATGCATCCAGACCTTCAGATTCAGCTCGACCGGACAGCGAAGCTGTCCCTGGCAGAACAGATTCGTGCGAGCATTGGCAGGACCATAGAGGCCGGGCTGCTCCCACCCGGCACGCGGCTGCCCTCTTGGCAGGACCTGGCGGCGCAGCTTGGGGTGGCTCGCGGTACGGTTCAAGCGGCATATGAACGGTTATGCGACGCCCAGATGATCGAAACATTCGGGGCGGGCGGCAGCCGCGTCGCTCCACGGCCCCGCGCGGTGACGGCCCGGGCGCAAGCGCCGCAGCTCGGCGCCTTTATGAGGGCCTACGAGGAGATGAATGCCGGGCCGGCGATCTTCCAGCTCGGCATTCCCGCCTTTGAGGGTTTGCCGGAACAGCTTTTTGCACGCGCGCGTTCTTCCAATCTGCTGAAGACCGGATGCTTGTCGTCACTGCTTTATCCCGATCCGAGGGGGGAATTCGAACTGCGCAGGGAGATCGCGGGCTATCTCTCCATCGCCAGAAACGTCCACTGCCATCCGGAGCAGATCTTTATCACTTCCGGATACAGTTCCGGCTTAGGCCTTGCACTGCGGGTGTTAGGTTTGGAAGGCAGGAAGGTCTGGATGGAAGAGCCCGGTTTCATGGTCACCCGCAAAGGCCTGGAGCTCGCGCGCTTGAATATGGTGCCGGTACCGGTGGACGCAGAAGGCCTCAACGTAGGCTATGGCATCGAGAACGCTGCGGACGCCGCGTTAGCTGTTGTGACGCCTGGTCAACAAGCACCACTGGGCTCGACGCTGTCGCTGAGGCGACGGCTTCAGTTGCTCGAATGGGCAGCCTCGCGCCACGCCTGGATCATCGAGGACGACTACCTCAGCGAGCTGCAACTGCAAGGGAGGCCGGCACCTGCGCTGGCGTCGCTGGATGAGGGCAAACGGGTCGTTCACATCGGTTCGTTCAGCAAGACGATTAGCCCGGGGCTGCGGCTTGGATTTGTCGTCGCGCCAAACGAATTGGCCAACGCATTCGCCGAAGTTGCCGCAACGCTCGCCCCGGCACCATCGCCGGTCGTTCAACTCGCCACAGCTCAATTCATGCGTGACGGCCACTATGTCCGACGCGTGCGCCGGCTTAAGCGTCTATATTCCGCCCAGCGCGACGCGCTATGTGAGCAGTTGCGAATGCGCGACGCGCAGTGGGTCAATGCCGGCCTGGCAGTACTTCTCCGACTCCCCGACGGCGCACCCGACGTGCGGATCGTTCGGGAAGCGATGGCCGTTGGCATGGCGCCATCGCCGCTGTCCGTGTGGTTCGCGACTCCGTCGTGGACCTTACCCGGCCTTTTGCTCGGGGTTGCGACGGCGCCTCAGCAGCATCTCGCCACGTCCTGTCAGCGACTCTTCGAGATCATTGACCGATATCGCTCGTGAGACGTGCACCTCGGCGCGCCAGGCTAGCTCGCTGGCATCGACCACAAAGTCTTTCTTACAATGTCGCTTCTCGGGAATATCGTCCATCTCCAGGGCGGGGTCCGCTATCCGGTGGAGTCAGGACGTTCCACTGTGGCGTTGAATGACCGCTTCGGGTCGATCAGAGCCGTCGTCTTCGGGCTCAGTTGGGTCGAGTGGGGAAGGGGTGACGACGATTTCGCGTACTGATCCAGTCCCGCAGCAACGTGTTCCGCTCAATGTTCCACCTGCCAGCGCAGCACCGGATGCGTGGCGCCAGCCGGCATCACCCACGCGCCATCGCTGCCGAAGTTCCAGCCCACGAAGCTCTTGGGGTCACTCATCTGCGCAGTGGTCAGCCCGTTCGACGTGGGTAGATTGCCACCATTTTCCGTCTGCGGTGTCGATTCGGTGTTCCAGTACACGTCGCTGCCAAGTCCAGTGCAAGATACGCAGACGGTGCCTCGCCGGGTTGCATAGACTGCGCCTGTTGCGAACGCTTCCGATATCGTTCCACTGTTGTTATGTACAAGCCCTCCGGAACTGCCGCGCGACGCAACCGCGTACACGGTGCCGGTAGCATACGACTGCAATATCGTCCCCTGATTGTCATAGACCAGACCGCCACCGCCGCTGCCGTGCTCGACCCTTGCACTGCTGCCGGAACGGCCGATCATTCCATAGTTGGTGCCAACGAGGCCGCCCATATCCGTCGTCGAAAAATTAGACTGCGGGCCGATGTAGCCCGACGTGAACGTATTCATGATTGTGCCGTGATTGCCCATCGCAAGAATGCCGGCGAACCCTCCGGAGCGCAGTGCAAAACCCGCTGACGCATTGAGGAGATTGACGTCCCTAACGACCGCGTTCGCGGCAATATCGCTCATGAACGAGATGTCAGGTTTCAGATACGACACGCTATGCCACATGCCGTCAAACTGTCCTGTGAAAGAAGTGTTGCTCGCGTAGCCGAGCGTCTTGAACGCATAACCCGTCGCGTCGATGTCGTGGCCGAGCGCGTAGTTGCCGCTCATATCGCTCTCGATGTTCTGCAGATCCTGCACCGTATTGACCAGCTTGTAGCCTGTGATTTGCGTAACGAGCCCACTGTAATCAGGCGCGACCCACGCGCAATTTGCGAGTAACGTGCCGGGCGTGTAACTGCCGTTCATGTCATACAGCGCGCTAACCGTGCCGGTGCTCTGCGACCAGTCAATGGTGCCGTTGTTCGTGATGCTGCCGCCGTTGTTCACGCTCGCTGCGTCCGCGCGCAGTGTCAGCGCGCCGCTGCCCTGGTTGCTCAACGTGACGCCCGGGCTCACCGTCAGGCTATGTGCCGCGTTCAGCGAGAGCGATGTGCCGCCCGTCCATTGAATGCTTTGATCTGCGATGAGGTCGCCGCTCTGGCCGTTGGCGCCGGTCGTCGTCAGTGAAATGGATGTGCCGTCGTTGAGGCTTCGCGTGAAAGAACGCGACGCGCCGTTGTCGAACGTGTACGCGGGCAGGGTGACGTTCCACTGACCCGCGACCACTTTCGCAAAGTCGCCCCAGAACGTGAAGAGACCCGTGTCCATATCGACGGTGCCCCCTTTGCCGTCGGCGTTTTTCGCGGCGATGTTGCCCGCGAGAATCACCTGTCCTTTCGGACCCGCGACGAGCCACACGTGACCGTCACGCACCGCGGTGCCGGTCGCGCGTAGCACGTCGGCGTTGCCGGCCAACGCATAGATATTGCCGTCGACGGCCTGCAAGTTCACCTGCGCCGCTTCAATCGCGCCCGTGTTGACGATCGCGCCACCGCTCGCGGTCTGCACGAACATCTGCTGCGAGCTGGACGAGTCCTGCAACAGTACCTTGTTGCCCACCGCGATCTCGGCGGTGCCGTTCGGCGCGCTGATGTTGCCGTAGTTGTCGACTTCGCTCGCGGCGATCAGCAGTACGTCGCCGTTCGTCGAGCCGATGTTGCCGAGGTTCACCACGCGTTGCGTCGACTGGCCGGAAAACGTCAGCGGGCCGCCGGCCATGAACGACGCGTTGTCGGTGTCGAGTGTGGAGGCAACGAAGCGACCGCCCGTCGTGACCACGCCTTGCGGTCCGACCACTATGCCTTGCGGATTGATCAGGTAGACGCTGCCGGTTGCGTTCAGCTTGCCGAGGATCATCGACGGCGTGCCGCCTGTCACGCGATTGAGCGTCGCGCCGTTGCCGTTGTTGATGTTGAGGGTGTTGTTCCGGCCAATCGAAAAGCGGTTCCAGTCGATCACTCCGCGCGTTGAGCCCGGCTGGGTGACAGTGAGCGTATCGCCGGACGTGGCAATGGAGCCGTTGCCGCTCACATAGGCGCCGCCTTGCGGCAGGATGCCAGCCGCGACCACCGGCGCGGCGCACGAGAGACCCAGAAGGGAGGCGATGACAGACACAGCATGTAGCCTGCGCGCACAGTGGGGCGCACGCATTGACAATGTATTGGGCGACATCGCTTCCTTTCCTTTAGAAGGATTGGCATGCCACTCGGCCCGGCGGTCTGTTCAGGGCGTGGCCTCAAAAGCATAGACATAAGTGGACCACTTAACTAACAACAAACTTTCAGCATTTCGCGACGGCATTCACTTCTTTTGCGCCGTCGCGGTGGGCTTCAGGGATCGGTGAGGTTGACCGATGCACGGTGCATCGCGGCGTAGCCAACAGCGTGTCGTAACGTCTGGCGCTGGTCGGCCCTGCAACAGACGGAAGCCGATCAATGCATCAGCCGACCACGCCAGGCCGCACAGCAGCGAACTGAGGGTGAACGAAATTGTTGTGACGCAGCAATTTTGCGCCTATGCTCAAGCGGAAAACGGTAAGACATTTTTCGTCGATCCGGTTTCCGTCGGCGGACGCGCACATGACGGAATCAAGGGATGCGCACGGCTTAACGCTTCACGTATTTGAACAAGGCGGCGGTTGGCACTGGGCGCTCACCGTAGAGCGAACGCTGGGAGCGGGGAAAAGGGCAATCGCTTTTTGCGGGCCAGCGTTCCACTCGGAGGCAGAAGGCGTCGAGTGGTGTCGATCCAGTGCTGTCAGTGATGTCCAAAAAGGGACAGCCGGGGTAGCTACATAAATGGCAGTTTGAATACTGGATAACATCAACGACGAGATGAGGAGGCACTTTGGAAGTCTGCGATATATGCGCCAACATTGACGGCCGCCCCGTCGATGTTCAACGGCAAGACAGCCTCACATTGATAGGCATTGCTGAGTGTAACGGTACGCTCGCTCTCGAGCACTATCGGTGCACCAAGTGCCATGCTGTCATCGCCAGACGATTCACGGGCGACTCCAATGAACGAATCTGGAGCGTCATCGAAGCCGCACATTAAGTAATTGATGCAGCCATCGGAACTCGACGGACTGCCTCTCGCTGACGGCAAAGTGCATGCACCCCACGTCGGTCGTCGCTGAGCGACATTCGTCAACTGGTTCGGGTCGCCGCATAGACATGACTGGAGAGGCTCGTCAGCGCGGATCAGCGCAATCGGCGCTCCAGTCGAAAGTGTTAGCGATGGTGTGGTGGGTCTTTTCAGACGTCGGGAGCTCCACGGGGTAGTCGAACGGTGAAAATCGTTTCCGATTCGTCAGACCGTGCGGCCACATCGCCGCCGTGAGCCTGGGCGATTTCTCTTGCAATGTAGAGGCCCAGACCGAGGCTGTCCTCTGAGTCCGGCCGCGTTTCAGCGCCCGGACCGCGCTCAAGAGGTTCGAACACGCGACATAGGAAGGTCGGCGGTATGGCCGGTCCGCGGCATCAGCAGCGAAACACGACATCTCATATTGCCGCTACATCCATTCCGTTGATAATTTATATTATGTCAAATCTCACGGAGCTTCTGTGTGTATGTAAAGGTGGCGAAGGCGTCCGCTGACGCCTTCGCGGTTCGCCGCAGGAACGGTCGGCGCGCGACGCGACCTTCAGAACCCTGCGGCCAGCCCATCGCGACGGCTGTCGCTTGCAGCGACATAGCCGCGCTCAGGCTCGTTGCGATCGAGCTTCCAGATGAACTGGCCCGAACCGAAATCCATATACGGATCATCGATCGACTTGATCGTGTGGCCCAGGCCTTCAAGCGCGCGTGAGGTCTGCGGATCGAGCGTCGATTCGATATCTATGGAGAAATCGCGGTTGACCTTCCAGCGCGGCGCATCGCATGCCGCCTGCGGCTGCTGGCTGTAATCGAGCATGCGCACCACGGTTTGCAGGTGCCCTTGCGGCTGCATGTCGCCGCCCATCACGCCGAAGCTCATGACCGCTTCCTGCTTGCCGTCCACCTGCTGCGTGAGGAACGCCGGGATGATCGTGTGGAACGGCCGCTTGCCGCCCTCGACCACATTCGGCGACTTCGGGTCCATCGAGAAACCGCAGCCACGGTTTTGCAGCGAAATGCCCATCTCAGGCACGACGCAGCCCGAGCCGAAGCCCATATAGTTCGACTGGATGAAGCTGACCATCATGCCGCGCTCGTCGGCCGTCGACAGGTAAATCGTGCCGCCCGCCTTCGGCATGCCGAAGCCGAAGTGCGTCGCGCGCTTCGGATCGATCAGCTTCGCACGCGATTTCAGATAGGCGTCGTCGAGCATTTGCGCAGGCGTCACTTCCATCGAGCGCGGATCGGCGACGTAGCGGTACACATCCGCGAACGCGAGCTTCATCGCTTCGATCTGCAGATGCTGCGATTCGATGCCGTCGAGCTTCAGCGCGGCCACGTCGAACTGTTCGAGAATGCCGAGCGCGATCAGCGCGGCGATGCCCTGCCCGTTCGGCGGAATCTCGTGCACCGTGTAGCCGCGATAGTTCTTGCCGATCGGATCGACCCAATCGGGCTGGTAGTTGCGCAGATCGTCGAGCGTCATTGCCGCGCCGCATTCGCGGGAAAACGCCGCGATGCGTTCGGCAATTTCACCTTCGTAGAAGGCGCGCGGCCCGTGTTCGGCCAGCATGCGCAAGGTCTTGGCGTGGCCCGGCATCTTCACCAGTTCGCTGACTTCGGGCGCGCGGCCCCGCGGCATGAACGTATCGGCGTAGCCCGGCTGGTTCTTCAGTTCGGGCACGGCGGCCGCCCACTTGCGCGCGACGACGTTTGCCACGGCATGGCCGCGCTCGGCGATCTCGATGGCGGGCTCCATCAGATCGGCGAACGGCAGCGAGCCAAACTTCCGATGCAGCGCTTCCCAGCCCGCGATCGCGCCCGGCACCGTCACCGTGTCCCAGCCCCGCACGGGCTGCGCGGCGACGCCGTTGTTTTCGCCGTATTTGCGCCTGAAATAGTCGACGTTCCACGCAGCGGGCGCGACGCCCGACGCGTTCAACCCGTGCAGCTTGCTGCCGTCCCACACGAGCGCGAACGCGTCGCTGCCGAGTCCATTCGACACCGGCTCGACGACGGTGATCGCCGCTGCTGCCGCGATGGCCGCGTCGACGGCATTGCCGCCTTTCCACAGCATGCGCAGCCCGGCCTGCGCGGCGAGTGGCTGCGACGTCGACACGATGTTGCGCGCGAACACGGGCATGCGCAGCGTCGGATAAGGGTTCTGCCAGTTGAAGCTTGTCATGTTGTCACTCTGGTGGTTTTGCTGGTTCGACCGCGCGCCATCGAAAGCCGTAGCGCGCGAAAAACATCACGATTCGCGCGGATCGAGCGCGTCGCGCAGGCCGTCGCCGAGCAGGTTGAAGCCAAGCACGGCCAGGAAAATCGCGACGCCGGGAAAGATCGACATCCACGGCGCCTGGCTCACGAAGTCTTTTGCCGTGTTAAGCATCGAGCCCCACGACGGCGCGGGAGGCAATTGTCCGAGCCCGAGAAACGACAGGCTCGCTTCGGCGATGATCGCGCTCGCCACCGTCAGGCTCGCCTGCACGATGATGGGCGGCAGCACGTTCGGCAGAATGTAACGCAGCATGATCCGCGCGTGATCGAGGCCGATCGCGCGCGCGCCTTCCACGTATTCTTCGGCCTTCACGCTGATGGCCTGGCCGCGCGTGAGGCGAATGAAGCGCGGCATCGCCGAAATGCCGATCGCGGCCATCGCGTTCGTCAGGCTCGGGCCGAGAAACGCGCTCAACGCGATCGCGAGAATCAGGAACGGGATCGACAGCAGCGCATCGGCGATGCGTGAGATCACGCCGTCGACGAACCTGCCGAAGTAACCGGCGATCAACCCCAGCGGCACGCCGAGCACGACGGCAATGCCGACCGACACGACGCCCGCCAGCAACGACGCACGCGCGCCGTACAGCAGGCGGCTCAGCACGTCACGGCCGAGTTCGTCAGTGCCGAACCAGTGCGCTGCCGACGGCGCCTGGCGCACGGTCATGAAGCTCGCCTGCACGGGGTCGTAGTGCGTGAGCCACGGCGCGAACAGCGCCATGATCACGATCAGCGCCACCAGAAACGCACCGAACACGGCCGCGCGATTGCGCATGAAGCGCGTGAGCCCCCGGCGTTTGCGACGCGGCAACGCGGCGGCCGCCGGCGCGGATCGGGCATCGATTGAAGTAGCCATCAACTGCGCCTCAGTCGGGGATTGAGCAGGATATAGAGCACATCCGCGCACAGGTTCACGACGATGAACGCGACCGCCGTGACGAGCACGACGCCTTGCACGACGGGGTAATCGCGATTGAACACCGCATCGACGACGAGCTTGCCGAAGCCGGGAATCGTGAACACCTGCTCCGTCAGCACGGCGCCCGCGAGCAGTTCGCCGAACAGCAGCGCGAGCACGGTGACGATGGGAATCAGCGCATTGCGGAACGCGTGCTTGACGACCACGGCGCCGCGCAGCAAGCCTTTCGCGCGCGCCGTGCGAATGTAGTCGGTGCGCAAGACGCCGAGCATTGCGCTGCGCGTATGGCGCATCAGTTGCGCGCCGAGCGCGGCGCCCAGCACGAACGCGGGCATCAGCATCGTCTTGATGCTGAGCCAGAAGTCCTCGCCCGGTGACACATAACCCGACGACGGCAAAAGATGCCAGCGCACCGACACGATGAATATCAGCATGATGCCGAGCCAGAAATTCGGTATCGACATGCCCGACAGCGCGAAGATGTTTGCCGCGTAGTCGAGCGGCCCTCCCCTGCTCGCCGCCGAAATCACGCCCGCCGGAATGCCGATGCCAATGGCGAGAATCATCGCCATCACCGCGAGCTGGATCGTGACGGGCAGCTTTTGCGCGATCAACGCGCGCACGGGCACGTCAGTGCGCAAAGACGAACCGAGATCGCCGTGCGCGACATCGCGCATCCATAGCGCGTACTGCGTCGGCACGGACTGATCGAGGTGATACTTGACCCGCAGCGTCGCGATCAGCTGCGGGTCCTGATCCTCGCCCGCCATCGCGCGGACCGGGTCACCCGGCAGCAGCTTCTGCAAGCCGAAAATCAGCATCGACACCAGGATCAGGGTCGGCACGGCCACGAGCAGGCGATTCGCAATGATCGGCAGCATGACGATCAGCCCTTGATCGACACGCCGCGCAGGCGCACCAGACCGTCGGCGTAAGGCGTGAAGCCCTGCACTTTCTTCGACAGCACGAACGGCCAGGGCTGCGCGTAGATGTAGACGATGGGATCGTCGTCGGCGAGGATCTTACCCGCGGCGTCGTAGTCGGACTTGCGCTCTGCCTGGGTCTGCCTGGTGCGCGCCGAATCGAGCAGCGAATCGACCTGCTGGTTGCAGTAGTGCGCGTAGTTCAGGTTGCCCGCGCAGGTGTTGAACTGATGCAGGTTGCCGTCGGGATCGAGGCGCCCCGACCAGCCCGTGTACATCGCTTCGAAGTCGCCGGTGTGGCCTGCGTTCAGTTCCGTCGCGTAGTCGCTCGGACGCAGCTTCAGCGTGATGCCCGTTTCGCTGAGCATGGCCTGCAGCATCTGCGTGATCTGGCTCGCGACCGTGTTGTTCGGATACGCGAATTCAATGGTCGGATGCTCCTGGCCCGCCGCTTTCAGCAGCGCCTTCGCCTTCGCGACGTCGCGCTTCGAGGTCGGCAGCGACGCGTTGTAGTACGGGCTCGATTTCGGAATGCCCTGGTTCGCGGGCGTGAAGATGCCCGCACCGATCACCTGGTCGATCGCATCGCGGTCGATCGACAGCTCGAACGCCTGCCGCACGCGCTTGTCCTTCAGCGGACCGTTGCCGCGCGGGCCGTTGTTGATGTTGAACGTCACGTAGTAGAAGCCGAGACCCGTCACCGGCTTGAACTGCAGGTTCGCATCGCTCTTGACGGCGGCGACGTCGGACGGCGCGAGACGCTCCAGCATATCCAGCGAGCCCGAGCGCAGATTCGCGAGACGCACGGTGCTGTCGGGAATCGGCTGGAACACCACGCGCTGGACGGGATACTTGTCCGCGTCCCAGTAACCGGCGAACTTCTCGAGCACCACGCGATCGTTCTGCACGCGCTGCACGAACTTGTACGGCCCCGAGCACACGGGATGCGACGCGACGCCTGCCGCGTCGCTCAGCGTTTTCGGCGCGAGCATCATGCCCGCGCGGTCCGACAGCGTGGCGAGCAGCGCGGCGTCCGGCTGCTTCAGCACGATTTTCACGGTGCTGTCGTCGATCACATCCACATGATCGACCGACGACAATTCGCTCTTGCGGTTGCTGGTCGGCAGCGTGCGGTAGCGGTCGAGGTTCGCCTTCACGGCGGCGGCGTTGAACGGCTCGTCGTCCTGGAACTTGACCCCCTGGCGCAGCTTGAACGTCAGCGATTTTCCGTCGTCGCCCGTGGTCCACGACGTGGCGAGCATCGGCACGATCTTCAGATCGGGCGCGACATCGACGAGCGAATTGCACAGCGACGCGAACACGATCCGGTCGACAAACTGCACGCTGCGCGCCGGGTCGAGCGAGCCGATATCGTCCTGCAGGCCGATGCGGATGGTGGTCTGCGCCATCGCGGCGGAAGCGCTCAATGCGAGCGCGGCGGCAATCAACATTCTTCGCATGCGTCGTGTCCTTGTTGCGGTTCGGGTTGCCATAGGTGATCGTTAGCGGTTCGCTTCGGCGCTCGGTGCGGCCTGCGTCTGATTCTGCTTCTCGCGATAGATCGCCAGGCGCTCGTTGAGCTTCGCGCTGACGCTCGCGAGGAGCGGCGTGCCGCCGCCCGCGTTCTGCACGTCGCGCCAGAAATGACACGCGACCTGCCGTCCGCCCGGCAGCGTTTCGGACAGCGGGCGCTCCTGCACGCAGCGCGGTTTCGCGTGCGGGCAACGCGTATGAAAGCGGCAGCCGGGCGGCGGCGCCGTCGGGCTGGGCAGATCGCCTTGCAGCGCGGGCTTCGTGCGGCGCTCGTGTGGACTGCTGGCGGGAATCGCGCGCAGCAGCGCCTGCGTGTACGGATGCAGCGGCGCGTCGAACAGTTCGTCGACCTGCGCCAGTTCGACGATTTCACCCAGATACATCACCGCGACGCGGTCGCTCATGTGACGGATCACGGCGAGATCGTGCGCGACCATGAGCAGCGTGAGCCCGAGTTCGGCCTTCAGCGATTCGAGAAGGTTGATCACCTGCGCCTGCACGGAGACATCGAGCGCCGACACGGGCTCGTCGCCGACGATCAATTTCGGCTCGCCCGCCAGTGCCCGCGCGATACCGATGCGCTGCCGCTGGCCGCCGGAGAACTCATGCGGATAGCGCTGCGCATACGCCGGCTGCAGGCCGACTTTGGTCAGCAGTTGCGCGACGCGTTCGCGGCGCTCGCTGCCGCTGCTCGCGAGACCATGAAACGCAACCGGCTCGCCGATGATCTGCCCGACCGTCATGCCCGGATTCAGCGACGCGAACGGGTCCTGAAAGATGATCTGCATGTCGCGGCGCAAGCGGCGCAGCTTCGCGCCCTGCCAATGCGTGATGTCCTCGCCCTGATACAGCACGCGTCCTTGCGTCGCGTCGATCAAACGCAGCAGCATGCGCCCGAGCGTCGACTTGCCGCAGCCCGATTCGCCGACGATCGCGAACGTCTCGCCCGTGTGCACGGCGAACGAGACTTCGTTGACGGCATGAACCGTGGGCGTGCGCGTGAACATCTGCCGCTCGCCGCCGAAGCGTTTGGTGAGCGCGCTGGCTTCGATGATGGGCGTCGCGATGTGTGACGCGGGGTGCGACGCGGGGTGTGACGCGGGGTGTGACAGATTCGCGGGCCTCATGTCAGCTCCGTTTGCTGCGCGGGCTTCACGAGCTGCTCGACAGGCGCGAGCCAGCAGGCGACGCGATGCTCGCCTTCGAGCGTTCGCTCGGGCGGTGCGGCGTCGATGCAACGCTGTTCGGCAAACGGACAGCGCGGCGCAAAGCGGCAGCCGCGCGGCATCTGCTCGGGCGTCGGCACGGAGCCGCGTATCGTGACGAGCGACCCTTCTCGCTTGCCGACGGACGGAATCGCGCCCATCAGCCCGATCGTGTATGGATGCTGCGGATCGTCGAACAGATCGGACACCGTGCCGTACTCGATGATCTTGCCCGCATACATCACCGCCACGTGATCCGCCACTTCGGCGACCACGCCGAGATCGTGCGTAATCAGCAGCATCGCCGTGCCCGTCTCTTTCTGCAGATTGCGCACGAGCGCCAGAACCTGCGCCTGAATGGTCACGTCGAGCGCGGTAGTGGGTTCGTCGGCGATCAACAGGCGCGGGCTGTTCGCGAGCGCCATCGCAATCATCACGCGCTGGCGCATGCCGCCCGACAGCTGATGCGCGAACGCATCGAGCCGCGTTTCGGGCGCGGGAATATGAACGAGCCGCAGCATCTTGAGCGCCTCTTCGCGCGCCGCTGCGCGGCTGACGCCGCGATGCCGCCGGATGCTCTCGCCGATCTGCTCGCCGACCGTGTAGGCGGGATTCAGCGAGGTCATGGGCTCCTGAAAGATCATCGACATGCGGTTGCCGCGAATGTCGGCGAGTTCGCGCTCAGACAGCCCGAACAGATCCACGCCCTCGAAATGCGCCGTGCCCGCGACGCGACGTGCGGGCGGGCTGGCGAGCAGCCCCATCAGCGCGAGCGACGTCACGCTCTTGCCGCAGCCGGACTCGCCGACCACGCACAGCGTCTCGCCCGCGTGGACGAGAAAGGACACCCGGTCGACGACGTTCGGCGCGTCGGGCAAATTCGAAAAATTCAGCGAGAAGCCTTGTACATCGAGAACCGGCCGGCGTTCTGCTGCGGTCATGCCTGTTTACTCCGCATTGCGTGGCTCGTCCTTCCAGATCGCTATGAAATCGATTATCTGGCTGCCAACGTACAAAAAATATTAAACTTTCTTTTCGACACTTAAGTTTTTCTCATGGATCGAACGAATGCCGACGCTACGCATGCTGAAGACTTTCAGGGCCGTTGCCCGCACCGGCTCGTTCTCGACGGCTGCCGAAAAGGTCGCGCTGACGCAGGCGGCCGTTAGCCTGCAGATGCGCGGGCTGGAGGAAGCGCTGGGCCGCCAGTTGTTCGACCGCCGCGGGCGACAGATCACGCTGACACAGCACGGGATGACTATCTGGCCGAAGGTCGAGCAGATCCTCGACCTGCTCGCCGACCTCGAAGCGAAGCCCACCGACGCGATGGAAGGCCCCGTCACGATCGGCGCGGTGGTGTCGGTGATCGGCGCGCTGTCGCTCGCCGTCGCGCGGCTGAAGGCGACGCACCCGCGGCTCGACGTGCGGTTGCTGTCGGCGCGCTCGGACGAACTGGCGGGCATGGTCGAAGCGGGCGACGTGGACGTCGCGGCCGTGGTCGCGCGCGCGGACGAGACGCTGCCCGACACGCTCAAATGGACCACGCTCTACACCGAACCGATGGTGCTGGTAGTGAACCGCGACATCGCCGATAACGACCCGCAGCGCATCTTGCGCGCGCACGGCTTTCTGCGCTTCGACCGGCGCGTGCGCACGGGGCAGGTGGTCGAGCAGGCGCTGGAGAAAGCGGGCTTGATGGTCAACGAGTATCTCGAACTGAATTCGATCGAGACGATTGCCGCGCTGGTGCGCGAGAAAGTAGGCGTCGCGGTGCTGCCGCTGCTGATACGCGGCAACTGGCTGAACGACCCGCTGCTGCGCGTGATCCCGATTTCGAGCCCGCCGACGCTGCGCACGGTCGGCATGGTGCAGCGAGCTTCGGATGACAGAAAAGCGCTGATGCGCGAAATCGTCGATACGTTGCAGGCGATGCCGCGCGATCGTTCGTGATGCGGTTGTTGTCGGGCCGTTGTTTCGATGCCATCAGCTGACGCGGGGGCGTTGTCACGTTCGCGGGCTGGTCAGATCCCGTAGGCTGAGCTTGTAGCGCAGGTACCAGCGAACGTCTCGAGACTCTTCAGCCTGGTCATCGCGGGTCATCCGTCCGTTTTGCTCCGACAACTTTGACCGATTCGCCGACCCTATTTGCACCGGAGCCTCGCTCAGCTGGGTCTGTCACCCTTGATCGCGTCCCATCTGCCGGCTCAATAACCGCGGGTACGATCGACGATATTCGCGAGCGGTTCCCCGCGCAGGAAGCGCGCGAAATTGTCAAACCAGAGTTCGAGCACCCGCAGGTTGTAATCGGGCGCGTCGCACGAAATGTGCGGCGTGACGATGAGTCCCGGCACGTCCCACGCCACATGGTCAGCCGGTAACGGTTCGGGATCGAATACGTCGAGCAGCGCGCCGCCGCACCCTCCGGAACGCAATCGCTCGAACAACGCCGCATGGTCGATCAGCGCCGCGCGCGAAAGGTTGACGACGCCCGCACCGGGCCGCATGCGCGCGAGGCGCGCGGCGGAAAGCAACTCGCGTGTCTCCGGCGTGAGCGGCGCCGTCATAACGACGAAGTCGGCCTGAGGCAGCCAGTCGTCGAGTGCGGAGATCGTTGCGAGTACATCGACTGCTTCCACCGCCTGCGCCGGTGCCGCGCCACTCCGGTTCAGTGCAATGACTCGCAAGCCGAGCGCGCGCGCCGCGCGGCTCGCTGCCCTGCCCAGATCGCCGAAGCCGATTATCAGCGCCGTCTTGCCTCGAATGGATGAGGTCAGCCGGGCGTCCCAGCGATGCTCCCGCTGCGCCTGCAACACGGCCGGCATTTGCGCATTCAGCATCAGCAACGCCATTTGCGTGTATTCGGCCGCCTTGTCGCTATGAATGCCGCTACTGTTCGTCAGGACCAGGTCGCGGCGCAGACGATCGAGCGGCATCAACTGATCGACGCCGGCACCTGTCGTGTGAATCCAGCGCAGACGTGGCGCGTCGTTCACCACCTCATGCGGGAATCTCGACGCCAGCAGGAAGTCGACTCCGTCGAGCGGACGCGCGAACCGCTCGCCGTCCCAGCCGAACGTCACGTCGATTTGCTGTGCGAGATCGGGATGCCGCGCGCAGGCGACCTGCCACACGGCTTCGTGAAGATGAAAGGCTGACGACTGACGCCGCTGGCTTTCGAGGTGCAGCCGGTAACGGCGGGCAGGTTCGGTCATCCGGGCAGCATCCTTACAGAGGGAGCGCAACGAGCGTGTCGTAGCGGCACGAATCCGTGACGACCGTGCGCTCACGCAGCAACGCGCGGCCGCCCTCGACAACGATCTGATCGATATAACGTCCGACGCTGAACACAACCATGCCGCCTTCATAGCCGGTTCGCACGACCATGTAGCTGGTTTCGCAACCGATCAGCCCTTCTTCGACGCTGACGACTTCGGTCGGTCCAAGTACATGACGGTAGACATGTGGCTCGAACACATTAACCGACTGGATCGAACTGACGCGATCCAGCAGCATGCCGCGCGTGTTGCAGAACCAGATGCCGAAATCGCGGCCCGCTTCGAAATCGGTGCGCGTGAGAATGCGGTAAGTACAATCTTCGGTGAAGAACTCCGGCCAGCGGTCGAGATCGCCATTGTCGATCGAACTGCAATAGTGGGCCATCAGGCGCGCGATACTCGCGCCCGTCTGGGTGCCGACCTCCAGGTCAGGGTAGCGCGTCGTGCTAGACATCCATCAGTTCTCTATAGAATTTCCAGAAACCGCGTACCGAGGTTTCGGTCGCCCGGGTCGCCATCGGGCCTGTGCCCTTGCCGCCCATCTCGATCACGGCAGCGTCGTCAAGATCGCCGCGAATACCCTTTTCGACGAACGCGCCAATCGTGCCGTCTTCCATCGACACAAAACCCGCGGGCCCGACGAGATTGCTCTGCTTGCGCCGGATGAGCGTCCGCTCCGGCGTGTCTTCCTCGAAGCCGAGCACGGTCCAGATCAGTTCGCATCGATCGACGCCGAGCGGAACCACCTGCCGCACGCCGATGGAATTCATGATCTGATGCAGCACGAAGCCCGGAAAAATGCTCTGGATCGCATTGGTGATCTGATCGGGATACTCCATCCACTGATCGATCAACGAAGGATCCTTCAGGCCGAAATCGTCGCGCATTGCACGAATCACGCCGGAGTCGTATGCCTGATCGCCAATGTCGGTATAGCGCTTCGTAAAGGTGATGTGATGCCGGCTATCTTCATCCTGCAACGTACCGCCTTCCGCGGACAGCCGGTTGATTTTGAAGGTCGAGAAAAACGCATGCAGCAGGCTCGGGTGATAGTTGTCGCGGCTATTCTCGACGTAGAGCTTCCAGTTGTTGTGCATCACCTGACTATAGCGGCCAAGTATCTTTACCCGCCCATATAGCGTGCGCTCCATGTGCCGCACCATTGTCGGTCCGAGATAGTCCTTCAATGCAGGGGCTTTTTCGGAAAACGAACCGAACACGAGACCGCGGATGCTCTCCACGCGCAGCTTCGTCAGACGGAACTTCGACTTGTCGAAATCCTCGGGCATACCGCCTTTGCCTTGCACGCCCTTCTCGAATGCGACGCTCGTCAGTTCGCCGTCGAAGTTGTAAACCCAGTTGTGATAAGGGCAAACGAAGTTCGGACGCTTGCGGTGCCCTTGCGCTTCGTAGCAAAGCACCGAGCCCTTGTGCACGCACTTGTTCACGAGCGCACCAATGATGCCGTCCTGCTGGCGCACGACAATTACCGACGTATGGCCGACCTTGGTCGTGATGTAATCACCCGCGTCTGGAATCTCGATGTCGAGGCAGAGGAAACTCCATGTGGGCCCGCGAAACACGGCCTCCTGTTCGCGCTCGTAGGTTGCCGCGTCGGAGAACACACGTAGCGGCACACGTGTAATGCCCTCTTCCGGCCAGCGGATCCGGCTAGTGGGAAATCCAATGGTCGCGACCGCACCGTCGCACTTTTCCGTCATATTGCTGCTCCGTTGATGAAGGCCCGTACACCACGGCGGCGGCTGCGGCCATTGGCCGACTCCCGATATCCGCTCATTTGACTGCTTCCGAGTCGAGATAGGGCTTCTGATAGAAGAGATCCGCGGGAAGCTCGCCCTTCAGCGTGCCGGCGGCCCTGAAAACTTCGAATGTGCGTTTCAGTGTGTCGATGTCGCCCGATTTGAACGAGACCGTATTCATCGTCGTCCAGTGGTCGCCGTAAAAACGCGCGCCCTCGTCGCTCATGTTGCCGGCCTTCTTGAGTATCGCCACGACAGCGTCGGGATTGGTCGCGCCGAAGGCCAGCGCCTCGCGCATCGCCGCGAGCACCTTCGCAGCATCAGCCGGGTTGTCCTTGAGCCACTCGCTGCGCATCACGGCGACACCGATATAGGGCGGTGTGCTCGCTTTCGTCATCTGTTTCCATTGATCGGACAAAGTCGTGATGACGCGGACTTTCTGCGCACTGTCCGGCACCTGCGCCACCGTGGTGGGACGCATGACGGCGGCGTCGACGTTCTTCTGAACGAGGAACTGCGCAAGACGCGGCTCGTCGCCCGCAACCAGGCGATAGTCGGCAAGCTTGAGCCCGTAATTGCCGTCGAGCACGGCGGTGCCGACGCCAGTGGTCGCACTGCCGATGGGCGACATGCCGACTTTCTTGCCGCGCAGTTCACCCGCGGAGCGGATCGGCGAATCCGCGAGCACGACGATTTCCGCATCGACAATCTGCGTAGCGGCCACCATCCTGACCGGCACACCCTGCTGGCTCAGGCTGAATGCTCCCGCGAGGCTGGTGCCGAATGCCAGGTCGATCGCGTTCGAAGCCAGCGCGGTAGTCGGTCCGTTCACGTCCGGAAAATGGAGGAACTGCACCTGCAGTCCCTGTTTCTCGAAGAACTTTTGCGCTTCGAGCACGGCACCGAAACCAAGACTGGTGCCGCTGGTCCAGTAGCCCACGCGCAGCGGCGCCGCATACGCACTGGTAAGGCACGCGCCGGCTATTACGAGTGCGCATGCTGCCTTTAGAACGGAACGAAATGATTTCATGGTGCTTTGCCTGAAGTAGCAACGCAGCCGGTATCCCCAGCGTCGTCTTTGAAGGATTACTAAATGTCCTTATCAAAACATAAAGTACGGTGCAACCATTCATCGAGAGATTCCGCCTGAAGCAAAGGCGGAATCCTCCGTATTACTTGCCGATCGCTACCAGCGGCGCGTGCTCGAAGTCCTGCTTCATGCTGCGTAGCACACGCTCCATCGTCATGTCGCGAAACTTTTCGATGTGCCGGCGCGTAATGCGCGCGCCCGCCTTGCCGTCGCCTGCCGACAGTACCTCGACCAGTTGGCGGTGATCGTCGGCGATTTCCGGGCTGTCGTCTTCGTCGCTGAAACCGAGCGCCACCAGCCGCGCCATTTCGTCGAACAGCACCGAGATGCTGCGCACCAGACGGTCGTTGCCCGATGCCATTGCGATCACCAGATGAAACTCCCGGTTCGCATCGAGGAAAAACCCGATCCGATTACCGTGATTCTTCGACGCCGTATTGCCGCGCGCGGCGCGATCGATCCGCATCAACGCCTTTGCGTCCACCTTGCCGGCCGCGAGCCGCGCCGCCTCGGGTTCGAGAATGAGCCGCAGCGCGAACACCTCCTCGACATCCTTCAGCGTGACCGGCACGACGACGTAGCCGTGTCGCGGCACCGAACGCACCAGCCCTTCGTGCGTGAGACGCGCAAGTGCCAGCCGGCACGTCGACTTGCCGACGCCATATTGCTCCATCAGCGCAGCCTCGGTCAGCATGCTGCCAGGTTTCAGCGAGCAGGACAGTATCGCCTGCCGCATGGCCAGATAAGTCGACTCTCCCAGCAACTTGCCCTCGGCCGCGGCGTTGCCCCCAGAAACTAATTTCCCTACCATGTTGCCCCCGTGCGCTCTATCCAGGAATGGCTGCGTATTATGCTTACGTCATTCTGTAGGCACCTCACCAACCTCAAATCATTCTAGGAGATGCATATAGGGAAGTAAACTGAACACAAAAAAAGCACACCCTGTCGCACCATCTATCAGCCAGCAGTGCCGCTCCACCGGCGTACGGTTCGTGATTCGATATCGAACAGGTCAAGCACGCGCCCGAGCGTATGATCGACCATCTGCTCGAGCGTTTCCGGCCGCGCGTAGAACGCCGGCACTGGCGGATAGACAATCGCGCCGGCGTCCGTGACGGCAGCGAGACTGCGAATATGACCCGCATGCAACGGCGTTTCGCGCACCATCAGCACAAGACGGCGACGTTCCTTGAGCATCACGTCCGCCGCTCGCGAAAGCAGCGAACTGGTGCATCCAGTGGCAACTTCCGAGAGCGTCTTGATCGAACAGGGCGCAACGACCATGCCGTCGACGCGAAACGAGCCGCTCGAAATCGCCGCGCCGATGTCAGTGTTCGGGTAGTTGACGTCCGCGAGCGCCTGAAGATCGGCAAGCCGCATCTGCGTCTCCTGCGCCAGCGTCACCTGCGCCGAACGGCTGACCACCAGGTGCGACTCCACCTCCAGGTCGCGTAACAGCCGAAGCAGCCGCACACCGTAAATGACGCCCGACGCGCCGCTGATACCGACCACGAGGCGTCGCCGCGCTGCGGATGTGGATTTCATGCGATCCCTCCTCTATCGAGCGCAAACGAGCATGGCCGGCGTGCATGCGTCATCATGGCTTCTGACCCGTGATGATCTTCTTTGCCGCCTCGTACGGTCCGGTAACGAATACGTCGCTGGGAAGCGTTCCTTTAATCGCACCGCTAGCCGCGAAAATCTGCTGCTCGCGCTTGAGCGTGTCGATATCAATCGGTTCGAAGGAAATGCTATTCAGTTCGGCCCAATGCGCCGCATAAATTCGCGCATCGTCTGCGGGCAGATTCGCGACTTTTTGCAGGATCGCCGCGACCTGGTTCGGATGCGCGTTGCCCCACACGATTGCATTGTGAATCGCGACGATCAGCCTGGCGACGGATTGCGGGTCGCGCTGGATCAACTCCGTGCGTGCCGCGGCCACGCCCAGATACGGCATCGCATTGGATTTCGTCAGTTTGTGCCATTCGTCCACCAGCGTGCCGAGACGCCGGGTCTTCACTTCCGTCAACTGCGCGACCGTAACGGAGCGCAGCGCTGCGGCGTCGACCTGGTGCTGCATGAGAAACTGCGCAAGGCGTGCCTCGTTGCCGGGCACCAGCGAATATTCGCTGGCATTGAAGCCATAATTTGCTTTCAACACCGCGGCCGTCATCAACGAAACCGAACTACCCGACGGCGACATGCCGATTTTCTTCCCACGCAATTGCGCGATCGACTCGATCCGCGAGTCGGCGGGCGTGACGAATGTGACATCGGCAGGCGCTGTCGCACCGAAAATCCTGATCGGCACGCCGCTTGCCGCGATGCTGAACGCGCTAGCGCCGGGCACGCTGAAGCTTATGTCGATCACATTGGCGGCGAGCCCGCTCGCAGGTGCGTTGACCTCGGCGAAGTGCACGAAATGCGCGTCGTCGATACCGGCCTTCTTCAGGAAATCGCCCGTTTCCAGTACGGCGCCGAGGCCGAGGCTCACGCCGCTCGTCCAGTAACCGATGCGCAGCGGCGCGGCCTGCGCAGAAAGTGCGAGCAGGAACATCACGGCGGCAAACAGCACACGCTTTGCAAGCAGGTAGGGTTGCATCAGATCAGCTCATTAATGGAGTGAAGGGAACGCTTGCGGCTCATGCAGCGCACCGAACGACATCGCGGCAATCAGCGCCGCGTCGGCTGCACGGCGTCGAAGCGCGAACCGCGCACGCAAAGCTTCCCTTCCGCCGTTTTCCACAACTGCTTGCGTTCATGCAGTTCGCCGAGCGCGCGGGCCAGCGTGCGGAAGTCGTATTTCGACAGCCGTTCGGCGAGTTCGGTGTAGTAAAGCGGCGCGGCGCCGAGGAGTGCGAGGGCTTCGGTTGCGGCGTCTTCCAGTTGTTCCGGCTCCGACACATGCACGGAGTCGGCCTTCCCGTCCACGTAGTCCGCGATCTTCGCCGTATCCGCATAAGCATATGAAATACGTTCGTAGCGTTCGTGCGGAATGCCTTCCGAGATCGTTGCATCCACGCCGACCTTGGCACCTGTCGGCACCATGCCCGGCGGCATGACCGGCAAGCTCGGGTCCAGCGGCTTTGCGCGCGCGCCAGGGATGACGATCAGATCGCGGTCGCCCTGCACGCGCGTCGCGATGGCCCATTCGACCTCCTCGCCGTTGAACACGTCGATGTCGTCGTCAACGACCACCACGTGCTTCAGATCCATCACCGAAAGCGCCGCCAGCAGCGCGTTCTTGCCCTCACCCGCCTGCTTCCTGATCGAAATGACGGCGTGCCAGAACGCGCGGCCGCCCAACGTCACGTTGATGTCCTTTACCTGCACGCCGGCCGTGCGCAGCGCGCTACGAATGGCCTGATAGCGCGTCGGCGCCGCGAGCCACGTGTTCTCCCAAGGCATGTGCAACGAGTAATACATTGCATCGCGCCGATGCATGATCGCCTTGATGCGTACGTCAGGGTTCCAGTGCAGGCCGCCCATCAATGCGGTGAACTCCCCGAAGCGGCCTTCCGGCTGGGTCCATCCCGTCGGCAGAATTTCCGCTTCGATGACGATCTCCGAATCGGCGATGTACGGCAAGTCGACCGTTTCACACGGGGCCAATTCGACCGCTGCGCCGCGGATGCCGCCGGCGATCGCCATTTCGTCGACGCCGATCGGTGCGCGATAGCCGGCGCCCATGATTTCCATCGGGTGGTTGCCGATCGAAATGGAGATCGGGCACGGACGTCCCTGTTCATAGGCACGCTGTGCGAACATCCGCATATTGTTCGGCGTCACGATGTCGATACCGCTCAGTGCCTTTTCCTTGACCATGAAGCGGTAAATGCCGCTGTTCAGGCCGTACTCCGGATCGCGCGAGATCACGATACCCGCGGTAATCATCGGCCCGCCGTCGAAGATCGACGACATGGGCACAGGCAGGCGGAACAGATCGACATCGTCGCCCTTGTAGATCACTTCTTTCGTGGCCGAGGTGGCGACATATTTGGGCGCAATCGGGTTCTGGATGCCATGCGCCAGCATCTTCTCGATGTCGGAGTAGTTGTCGCAACCCATCGCCATCATCGCGCGTTCCTGCGTGCGGATAATGCCCGACAGCAGAGGCATATCGTAGCCGATCACGTTATGAAACAGCAGCGCCTTGTCGCTCTGGTCGACCAGCGTTCCCACATGGCGGATATCAACAGGCTGCCGGATATCTACCAGTTGCTGTGCCGCGCGCAGCCGTTCCAGGAACTCGCGAAAATTCTCGTTCATACTGAACTCCATGATGTTGAATGTCGTGTCGCTTTCACTTACGCGGTTTCGCTATCCTGTAGCGACGCAAGCGCTGTGGCTTTCAATACTGCGCGATCGATCTTGTTTGTGGACGCAAGCGGCAACGTGTCCACGAACCATACGCGCCGTGGGTGCTGATAAGCGGGGGCGTGCGTCAACGCGAACTGTTTGGCTTCCTCTTCGGTAAGCGACGCGCCTGCGCGCCGCACCACGAATGCCACCGGCTTGGTTCCCTTGATGTCGTCAGCGACCGGCACCACGCATGCCTGGACGATATCCGGGTGCGTCTCGAGCATCTGCTCGACTTCACCGGGAAAAATGTTCTCGCCGCCGGACACGAACATGTCGTCCGCACGGCCGACGAACGCATAAAAACCCTGGTCGTCGCGGTGAAATATGTCGCCCGTTATATAAAAGCCATCTGCTGTCACCGGCAGAGGCAGGTCCGGCCGGTTGTGGTAACCGAGCATGACGGCGGGGCTTTTGACGGCCAGCACGCCGGTTGCCACACCTGTCGGCGATGCGTCGAGCAACTTGACGCTGACTTCCGAACGCGGATATCCGACCGACAGCAACGGCGGTTCGATCCCTTGCGGATGTGGTCCGAACACGATCGGCCCGCCCTCGGTCGTGCCATAGACGTTAGTGAGCTTCGCATTCGGCAGTACCTCGCCGATCTGCGCAAGCAGACTTTCGCTGACGGGCGCCGAGCCCATCCGGATGAAGCGCACCGATGAGAGATCCGTGCGCGCGAGCAACTCCTTTTCGCGCAGCATCATCGCAATCATCGGCGGCACTGAGGTGAGCCACGTGACTCGATAGCGCTCGATCGCCGTGATGTACATGCGCGCGGTGAATTGCGGAAGCAGTATGACCGTGCCGTGCCCGTACAACGACATCAGCACGAGCGTCAGCGCGTTCATGTGATACATCGGCGCCGCCACCAGAAAGCGATGCGCCGCCGGCGGCTGCGCACGCGCTCGCGTACGCGCCACCCACAGATGGCTGCCGTGCGACAGCATCACGCCCTTCGGCTTGCCGGTCGAGCCGGACGTATAGAGAAACATCGCCGGCATATCGGGCGTGGGCACGAAAGTCTCGAACGGGCCAGGTTCGACGAACGAAGCGAAACTTTCCTCGCCCGTCGAATCGAATACGACTGTTGGCAGATCGTCCGGGCAGTCGGCAAGTCGCGCGGCGTCGCAAAACACCAGACGTGCACCACTATCGCGAATCACAAAAGTGGAGAGCGCGGGTGGAAATCTGAAGTTGACGGGCACAGCGACCATTCCCGCGCGCATGATGCCGAGCAGCGCCGCGACATATTCGGCGCGATTCGCCGCAAGAATGGCAACGCGCTCGCCGACTTTCAGACCGCGCCGTACCAGTGCATGCGCGACGCCGTCAGCCAGCGCGTCCAGTTTCCCGTAGGTCATGCGCGTGTCGTGCCACGCGCAACCTGTTTCGTCCGGCTCCCCAAGCGCGATCACTGCAAGCTTGCACGGATCGCCGTCGGCGTCGATCAGATCGCCGAGATTCTCAGGCGTGGGCATGTTCAACTGCTCCGATAAATTCAATGACAGTATTGAGTTCGCCTAACAGCACGACAACGGACGACGCGCCGCTCTGCGCATGGACCGGCGCCATCAGCCGCAGGACGCTCTCGTCGACGTGGGACGTGAGCGCGTCCAGACGTGCGCGCATCGCCGCAAGGTCGCTTACCTCGACGACGACCACGCCAAAATAGCTGTCGCGCCCTGCTGCGTGACATACGAGGTCGCCATAGCGCGTGCGATATGCCGCGCCATCGATAAAGTCCAGATCGAAATCACGCAACGCAATGCGCGACTGGTGGAAGGACGGCGATGTGAGAACCGACTCGCCGGCAATCAGCGCATAGCGGCGCGCTTCGAGTTGCGGGTCGTCACTCACGATCACGCATTCCTTCAGGCGTTGCGCGCCGTTCGGATGCTTCGTCCATTCGGCACGGAAGACCCATTCCGGCGTGAGGTGCTCGCAGAAATAGACGCGCCCGGCGGACAGTTCTTCGGCTGCGAGCCGGGTTGTCCGGAAACGGGCGATCTGCTCGACGCCTTCTATGTCTACGGGCCGCGTGAACGACTGCGGTTCACTGGCACGCACGCCGGCGTCGATCAATCGCGCATAGGTTTCCTGCGCGTCGTCCGTCTTGAATACGAGACCGTCTATACCCAGACGGCTTTCGAGAATCTCGCGCCGCAACGTGGTGGCGCCGGGCGGCAGGCCGACCAGTTCGAGATAATGTCCATCGAACATCATCAGGTGATTGACCGAGCCAAGCGAGTGATAGCCGCGCGGGGTCAACGCGAAGCCAAGCGCTTCGAAACACGACGCCGCGGCGTCGGTTTCGAACATCGCGTTCACGACGACATGGTCGAGCGTCGATGTCGCCGTGTTCATCATGCCTTCGGCGCGGGTGCGGGCGCGGTCGAATAGACGCCCCGGCCGCTTGCGAGCAGCGCGCCGGACTGGTCATAAATATGCGCCTCCGCAACCGAAATCGCGCTACCGAACTTCACCACCTTACCGCGCGCGATGAGATCGCCGGGCATCGCCGCGCGGTGATAGTCGACGCGCAGATCGATCGTCGGTACGCCGCGGCCCGTTTTCGACACCAGCGCCCAGTCGGCCGTGAGGTCGACCAGCGCGGCAAGAATGCCGCCGTGCGTGTACCGGCGTTCGGGGTTCACGACCCACTCTTCGCGCCACGTCGCGGCGATTTCGATCGAGCCGTCGCCGACTTCGAGCACGCGCAGACCGAGCCACTGGTGGTAAGGACCACGCGTAAGCATTGTCTGAACCTGCTCCGCGGTAAGTTGCTGGTTATCAGCCATTCGAGTCTCCATGCTTTTATGGGGTAACGACGATCTTGCCGAGCACTTCCCGATCGCGAATCATGCGTAGGCCTTCGGCTGCCTGTTCGAGCGGCAACACCTTGTCGATCTGCACGGCAATCTTCTTCGTACGGATCAATTCCATCAGCGCCGCGAGGTTGTCGTCATAGAAACTGTTTGAACCGATCACGCGAATCTCGAAGCTCCAGATGTAGCGAAGGTCTTCCTTGGGATCGTGGCCCGCAGTCGCACCGCAGACGAGCAGGCTGCCGCCGCGTTTGATGCATTTGAGCGACGGCACCCACGTATCGCCGCCGGTGAAATTGATCACGACGTCCGCACCGCCTTCATAGCTGCGGCGTTGCGGCTTGCCGTACTTCTCGATGACCCACTTCGAGAAATCGGTGTCGCGATAGTTGATGACGTGATCGGCGCCCATCGCCTTGAGCCGTTCAGCCTTGTCCGCACTGCCGGCGGCCGCGATCACTTCGGCGCCGAGCATTTTGGCAAGCGTCACGCAGCCGGTTCCAACGCCGCCGCTCGCCCCCAGAATGACTACACGATCACCCGGCTTGATGGTCTTGTGCGTAACGAGCATCCGGTGCGCCGTACCATAGGCGACCGGCAGCGACGCCGCTTCTTCGAACGTCACGCCTTCGGGCATTGCGATCAGCTGGTCTGCGCTGACGAGACAGTATTGCGCCATGCCGCCGTCGAGCATTTCGCCCATCAGGCCTTTCTTCTTGTTGAGCGGATTGACGAGTACCCGCGCGCCGACCGACCAGTTTTCGACGTTGCCGCCGACCTCCGTGATCTCCCCCGCCATATCCAGACCGATGACCACAGGCAGCGGCACCTTGATGCCCGGCATACCCTTCACCGTGAAGACGTCGTGATAATTGAAGGAGGACGCGCGCACACGGATGACCACGTGACCCGGCACCGCCTTCGGTATCGGCATCTCGCCGACATGGAGTTTGTCGACGTCACCGTGTTCAGAGAGAATCAAAGCCTTCATCGTACTGCTCATATGTACTCCTATTTATAGAATGCAAACGCGCTGCTTCTTCGTAAATGTTCGACTATTTCAGCCACTTCGGCTCGCGGCGCGGCAGCAGTGCACCGCGAGCCCGTTCCCTATGCCCGCTTCTTCCAGCGGAACAGGTGGTTTTCAAGCGGCTTGAGAACGCCGTACTCGAGCACCACCATCAGCACGACCATAGTGAGTGTCCATGCGAACACCTGATCGGTTTGAACAAGATCCGCCGCCTGACGCAGCCGGTAGCCGACGCCGTTCGAAGACCCAATCGTCTCCGCCACCAGCGACACCCGCCAGCCGAAACCGAACGCGAGGCGCGCACCGGAGAAGAAATACGGCAGCACGGTGGGCAGATAAATCTTGGTCATCACCTTGCTGCGCGACATCTGAAAGCTGCGGGCAAGCTCGACGTATTCGGCGTTGACGCTTTGCGCGCCCTGCCACACGTTCGTGAGAATCAGCGGCATCGCTTCCATGAACACGACGAAGATGGTCGTACCATTCGAGATGCCGAACCAGATCAACGCGAAGATGGCCCAGATCGCGGCGGATACCGTGTTGACGACCGACAGCACCGGCTCGCAGAAACTGCCGAGGCGCCGGTTCGCACCAAGCAGGATGCCGAGCGGCGTGCCCACTAGCGCGGCCAGAAGGAAGCCCGCGACGACGCGGTACAGCGTAATGCCGAGATCTTCGGCAAAGGTACCGGTGGCGATCAGGTCAAGCAGCGCATTCCAGGTTTTCCCCGGACCGGGCAGAATGAAGGCCGGCACGCGTTGCGCCGCCACCCACCACAGGATCAGGAAAATGGCGAGCAGCGAAAGACGCTGACCGGCGACTCTTGCGAAACGCGTCAGTCGGCCGAACCGTGCGGGAAAAACAGAACTGGCGGTCGAAACAGAAGACATCGCAACGTCCTTAAATGAGGGCGCGCACGCGGCGCACCGTTTCCGCGACTTCGGCGGCGAGCGGGTCACGCGGTCGCGGCAGGTCGATCATCAGCGCATCGCGCACGCGTCCCGGCCGTGGACGCAGGACAACCACCTTATCCGCGAGCACGATGGCTTCTTCCACGTCGTGTGTGACGAATACGACGGTCATCTTCAGCTGCTCGCGGATTCGCAGCAGTTCCGCGTGCATCTGCGAGCGCATCTGCGGGTCGAGCTTGGAAAACGGTTCGTCCATCAACAGGATGTACGGCTTCACCACCAGGCTGCGCGCAAGCGCCACCCGGCTGCGCATGCCGCCCGAGAGTTCGTGCGGGTAGGCGTGCTCGAATCCTTCAAGGCCGGTCATCTTCAGCGCAGCCAGCGCGCGTTCGCGCCGCCGTTCCGCGTTGAGCGAACCCGCTTCGAGACCGAATTCCGTGTTCGCCACGATCGTGCGCCAGGG
This sequence comes from Paraburkholderia sp. SIMBA_053, assembly GCF_046534895.1. Taxonomy (NCBI): domain Bacteria; kingdom Pseudomonadati; phylum Pseudomonadota; class Betaproteobacteria; order Burkholderiales; family Burkholderiaceae; genus Paraburkholderia; species Paraburkholderia sp. SIMBA_053. Next base: position 929,544 of record NZ_JAWRXU010000002.1, read on the forward strand.
CAGCAGGCGGTCCTCCTGGAACATGTAGCTGACGACGCGGGTATCGTGAGTCGGCTCGTCGGCCACTCCGTCGATCCGCACGTCGCCCTGATCCGCCTGTGCCAATCCTGCGATGATGTTGAGCAACGTGCTCTTGCCGCATCCGGACGCGCCGACGATCGCCAGTACCGAACCCGAAGGCGCGGTCAGACTGATGTCTTCGAGCACCGCCAGCTTGCCGTAGTGCTTCGAAACATGCTCCACTTCCACCGCGTTGCGTACCGTGGTTGCCTTCTCGAACATGGCTTGAGTAGTCACAGCGTTCATCGTGCGCCTCGCAGTGGGACGATCGGTGCACCTGCATGCGTGTCGCGCAGGCTCGCCATTACCTTTTCCATCGTCATGTCGCGGAACGTCGCCACATGCCGGTGCGCGATCTGCTCGGCGCGCTTGCAGTCGCCGCTCGCGAGGGCGCTGATCATCGCGGTGTGGTCATGGCGGATCTCCGGCTTGGTGTTCTGCACGCCGAAGCCGAGCGACACGAGTCGCGCCATATCGTTGAGCAGGCCACCCAGCATGCGAACCAGCCGGCTGTTGCCCGAACATTCGGCGATCGCCATGTGGAAAGCCGCATTCGCGTCCATGAAGATGCCAATCCGGCTGCCGATGCCAAGCGACGTATCGTCGTTGCGGCACGCGCGCTCCAGCCGGTTCAACAGGTCGATATCCGCCTTGCCCGCAGCGAGGCGCGCCGATAGCGGCTCAAGCTCAAGGCGAAGCGCAAACACTTCTTCCACATCCTTCAACGTAATCGGCGTTACCACGTAGCCCTGACGCGGCACGATGCGCACAAAGCCTTCCTGCGCGAGACGCTGCAGCGCCACCCTGCAGGTTGCCTTGCCGATGCCGTAGCGTGCGGTTAGTGCGCTTTCCGTCAGCGTGGCGGCCGGTTCGATTACGCAGGACAGAATGTCCTGACGGATCGCCGAACACGCCCGCTCACTGAGCAGCTTTGCTTCGTTCGAACAGTCGATCAATTCCACCGTCGGAGCTGCAGGATCTTCCACGACACCTCTCCTTCGTCTCGTAGGCTGCTCACAAGGACCCGCGTGGGCAGGTGATGAGTTAACTTAGAACAGCCATTAAAAAAATGCACGTAAAAAAAACGGGACTTCTGAGCTGTTCAGCGATATGTCACGGCGCTCCCGGTCCTCTCCCGCACGACATATCTGCATGGCGTTCGCTGCGCCTTCGTGCCGTCAGAACGAATGCAGTATGCCGAGCTGCGCGCCAGTCACGCCTTCTCCTCGCGTCGGCGTATTCGGCGTGATGGGCCCGTTGGCGATCAGCGCATAGGTCGCGCCGTGGCGGTTCACGAGCCGTTCAAACGTTCCATAGACCAGCGTCCGCTTGCTGAAACTGTAGAACGCGCCAACGCTCACTTCTCCCGCGTTGTTATCCTGGCCTGAACTATCCTTCGCGTAGCCGACGCCGGCCGCGAGCCGTAGCGCCGGTGTGACGTTGTAGGTCGCCGATAGCGAATAGACGCTGTGATATTTGCCTTGGACATTGGTTGAAATATTCGAGCCGAGGTTGTTGCCGCGGTAATAGCCGAAGTAGCCCGTCACACTGCCGAACTGATAACTGCCGCCGGCGAACGTCGTCTTCGTATTCACTGTTCCGTTCGCGCCATTCTGTTCCGCGTGGCTGACGCCGAGATAAAGCGGGCCACGCTGATAATCGATCGATCCCACGTAGGCATTCAACGCGTCATGCGGCGACGTCTGACCACCCAGGCTCGCACCCGCGGAGAACGTGAATCCTGCGATGTTCGGCGACCAGTACGTCATCATGTTGTCGTAGCGAAACACGAACGTCGACGCGTTGTGAAGAAACGAGCCATACGTACCGCCGGAGAATGCGTCGAACTTGCTGTGCATCAGCAGCAGCACCGAGTTCTGACGGCCGAAACGGAATTCACCATATGGCGTGCCGAGACCCACCCACGCACTGCGGCTGAAAGCGAGCGTGGAATCCGTCGCCGCGCCGGAGTTCGTGAGAATGCCGTTCTCGAGATCGAAGGTTGCACGCAGGCCGCCGCCGAGATCTTCGCTTCCTCTGATCCCTACGCGGCTTGCCGACAGACCGCCGCTCTGCATCGCGGTCTGCGCGCCCTTGCCGCCTGCGTTCGTATAACCCAGGTACGTATCGAGAATGCCGTACAGCGTGACCTCGGCCCGGGCCGGCGTCACTGTCACGGTGCCGAGTGCAACGAGTGCTGCAGAACAAGCCAAAGCCATCTTGCGCATTTCAGATTCCCGTTTCGGTGAATGGTTTATGTCGGATTACTAAGAATGTCGGTGTGAACCGCTTTGTCGATTTATTTCCTCAACGAAGTGTGCAACAAATATTTCTGTGAGGTGCTCACGAACAATCAGTAAGCGTTCGACGGTTGACTTTAGATCGACAAAAAAGAGAAGCGCAACAAATATTTCTGGGCATCTCAAGCGGGAGGTGCTTACGCGCGGGTCTCGCATTTGCCTTCGAGAGTCCGCTTTTTTTTGCCCGGTGTCGGGAGCCCAATGCCACCAACGAATTGAACTCGCGACACAAAGTTCGTCGAAGCCTCAGGTGTTCTGGTCTATTTGACAACGTGCAGAACGCAGAAGAAGCGGGACTGGCATGGTCGCGCGCCTGAATTGACAGCCACGAATAGGACGCGCGATCGAAGCCTGTTCAGCCGACGAGCCGACGATAAGCGCTGAGATGCCGGACGAGGCCTTGCTTGTCGCCACGAATCTCGCTCAGCCGTGCGAGGTTGAAATGAGCATCGGCATGCGTCGGGTCGAGTTCTATGCAACGCTGATAAGCCGCTTCGGCAGCATCGTAGCGTTTAAGCTCTTCGAGTACGACCGCGCGATTGAAGTGCAGCAACGCGTCCTCGGGAAAGTGCTCAAGCGCATCTTCAAAAATGGACAATGCTTCATCGCAGCGCGTCTCTGCCTCGCATAGCAATACGCCCAGGTTGGTGTATGCGTCGTAGTGCGGTGATGGCGAGAGCTCAAGCACTTTCCGGTAGGCCTGCTCTGCACCGACAGCGTCGGTCTCGGTCAGCTGTTCGGCCAGTGCGAACCATTCCTCCGCCTGTTCTTCACGGCTTTCCTGGTTTCGTGGCACCGAGTCGAGAAACGCCACGTCCCCCCGGATAGGCGCGACCTCGAAGTCGAGCAGATGCTGGCCCGAATCAGCGTCCCACTGCGCCTGTCCCGACCTCACGGCCACGGTCTCACCGACAGACGTGATTCGAATCCCGGACAAGGGAAGCTCGTCAGGAAGTTCGGCTTTCAGCTTGGCAAGCGCCCTCAGAATTTTTCGTGCGGAGACTTTGGCAGATTGCAGCTGGAACGCAGTGCGCAGCAGCACAACGTCCTGGAAGGAGAATCGAAGCTCGTTGCGTCGGCCACGCGACGGGTGGACAAATCCGGCGTCAATTAGCCCGGAAAGGACCCGACGCGACACGCCCAGCAGCGATTGAAGGCTGCGCAACGAGTAGTCGTTAGACTGGTTCCGTCTTGTCACTTGCGTGCCCGGACCTTTGCTGGTGGCGCCTCTTTGACGTCCGGTTTCGGTGTCGCGCGCTTGACAGGCCGGCGCGGTTTGGCGGCGAGTACCTCGACCTCAGCGGGCGGAGTCTTTTTCGTGGCCGGCGTCTTTGGCGCCGCTGTCTTCACAGGTGCCTCACGCTTATCCTTATTGGCGCTGAGACTGGCGCGAAGCGCTTCCATCAGGTCAATCACCTGACCGCCCGACTCTTCGGCCGGTGCCTCAGGCGAAACAATCTGTTTGCCTGCTATCTTCCGGTCAATGGCTTCCAGTATCCGCTTCTTCTCTTCGTCTTCGTAAGCCGTCGGGTCATAGGCGTCCTCTGACACCTGGTCGATGATTTGCAGCGCAAGTTTGAGCTCGGTATCGCTGACAGTCACCTGTTCGATATGCAGATCGCTCAGCGCGCGCACCTCATCGGCGAACAGCAGCTGCTGGAATACCATGCCGTCTTCGGCAGGCCGTATCTGAACAATTCGGGTCTTGCCCTTGTACGACCATTTTGCCAGCGCGCAGCGTCCGCTTTTTCGCATCGCAAGCTGAAGCAGGCTGTACGGTTTGCCACCGCGTTTGTCAGGCGCGATGAAGTACGCCTTGTCGTAGTACAAGGGGTCCACTGACTTCTCAGGAACGAACGACACAATCTCCACGACGTGACTCGCGCCTTCTTCCAGCGCTTTCAGTTCTTCCGGAGCGAAGACGACGAACTGCCCCTTCTCGAACTCGTATCCCTTCTTCATGTCCGCTCGCGCCACCACGGCGCCCGTGGCCTCAGAGATGTACTGCTGCTTTACGCGGCCGCCCTCCGGCGTCAGAAGATTGAAGCCCACACCCGCGGCGCTATCCGTCGCCGAATACAGTTTCACCGGAATGGACACAAGACCGAAGGACAGTGTCAGCGATGCGATGGAACGAGCCGCCATGTGAGCCTCCTGTGAGCGGACGCGGTAATTTATCGGCGCTGCAATGATTCAAAGTCCGCAGGACCGATTGCACGCGACAGAGCAGGTCTTGTGCCGGTGAGTGACAGGTCCGCATTGGGAGACCGCCTCACGGGCACGTCAGCGCCCTGCCGCGCATGAACGAATCTCTCGCCTGTAGCCCCTATTCCTGCCAGCGCCAGCCGTTTTGCATCCCAGGCAATTCATCGCAGGCGCTTTATCGCCGACGCCAGCGACTGTCTCGCCGACCAGTAAGCTTCCCAAGGGTCTCGCGTCTGAAAGCTAAGATACTCCCTCGCCGTTTGCACCGTCCACTGTGCACCGCTTTTAAGGTCGGACAGTTGTTCCCATGACACGGGCATCGAAACGCCCATTCCTGGCCGCGCCCGCGCGGAGAAGGCAGCGGCAGTGGTTTGCGCCTTGCCATTGCGCAGGTAATCGACAAAGATTTTGCCGATTCGGTTGGCTGCCCCTGATGTTGCTGAGAAGCGGTCAGGAATCGTTTTTGCCAGATGTCTGACGAACGCCTGCGAGAACGACTTGACGGATTTGTAGTCGAGTCTGGGCGCGAGCGGAACGACGACGTGCAGCCCTTTACCGCCGCTCGTCTTCAACCACGCCTGCAGGTCAAGCTCCTCAAGCAACGCCCGCGTAAGAAGCGCGGCCTCCTGAACCTGCTTCCACTTCACTCCCTCACCAGGGTCGAGGTCGAAGATGACCCTGTCCGGTGTATCAATGTGCTGGGTCGTTGAATTCCACGTGTGAAATTCAACGACATTCATCTGCGCTGCCGACAGGAGCGCGTCTGCCGTATCGACCGTGAGCACGGGCGGATGATTCATCCACAGATTGCGGTCGTGCGCCTTTAGTCCGGGCATAGCGGTCTTTTCCGCGTGCTTCTGGAAAAACATCTGACCGGCTATACCCGCCGGCGCGCGAACCATTGCAATCGGCCGGTCTACAAGGTGCGGCAGCATCCACTCGGCGACGCTTTCGTAGTACCTGACGAGTTCGAGTTTGCTGACGCCACTCGCAAGGTCAACGACCCGCTCGGGATGCGTGACCTTTACCTGCGAGACAGGAGCAGGCTTCAGCGGTTCGCCGGTTTCACGCACTACGCGGTGCGCGGGCTTATCGACACGCAAGCCCTTGAAGGAAGCCTGCCGGACAACGCCTTCGCCTGTCCACTCCGCAAACTCGACTTCGGCAACCAGCTCTGGATGTACCCAACGTTCAGCGCCGGCGGCACGCCTGGACCAGCGGCCTGGCTTTGATACGGCGACGTCGAACGGGCTCGTCTCCCGTTCCAGAGGAAGCAGTCGCTGCCAGAGGTCCCGGCCTGTTCGAGCGTTCCAGCCAGTGCCCACGCTACCCGCGTCGTGAAGCTTTTTGCCTGCGTAGTAGCCAAGCAGCAAACTGCCGACTTCGCCCTCCTTACCGCCCCTGGCGGTGAAGCCACACACAACGAACTCCTGCCTCAATCGGCATTTCGCTTTCAGCCAGGTTTCGGTCCGTCCGGACTCATATCGGGCGTCGCGACGCTTCAGCATCAAGCCCTCGAGTCCGAGTCCCGCTGCGGCTTCAAACATCTGCACGATTGGTGCGTCAAAATCCTGGCTGAAGCGGATACGGTCGCTATCCTTCTCAAGAAGCTGTGCCAGTCGCGCGCGCCTCGCCCATAACGGGACGCCCATCAGGTCATTGCCGTCACAGTACGGCAGGTCGAACAGGAAATAGACGATTTCGTCATTCCCTGCGCCATCTATCGCAGTCTGTAAAGCGCCGAAATCCGGCAGCCCGTCCCTGAGTACGACTATCTCCCCGTCCAGCCATCCACTGGAGAGGGGGAGCTTCGCGACTTCAGTCGCCAGCGTCGCGAGTTTCTTCGTCCAGTCGTGGCCGCCGCTTGTGAATAACCGTACCCGCCCCTTGTCGACCCGGGCGAGCATCCGGTAACCATCCAGCTTGGATTCGATTATCCAGTCGCCGGTTGCAGGTAGCGACGAGGCCAGGGTCGCGCGCTGCGGTTCGAGTTTTGCGGGTAGCGGCGCGCGAACTGCGGCCGACAGGTCTATCGCCGGCGGAGTGACCGGCGCGGGCCGGGATACTTTTGGCTCACGCTCTTCGATGAGGCCTAGCGGTTTTGTCGTGACGCTGTCGGGCAGCGCCTTAATGACGTCATACTCAGCTAACGGTTGAGCCCACTCGTCGCGCTTCTTGAACAGCATCCACTGGTCCTGGCTGTCCTCCGGCTTGGATATGCGCACAAGCTCCCATAAGCCGGCCAGCTTTTCGCCATGGAGGCGGAAGACCAGCTTGCCGGCCTTCATTGCCTTTCGAGGGTCCCCGACAGGCTCCCACGTCCCACGGTCCCACACAATCACCGTACCGGCTCCGTACTGCCTGGGCGGGATTGTCCCTTCGAATGTTGCATATTCGACCGGATGGTCCTCCACGTGGACGGCCATTCTCTTCTCTTTCGGGTCGTAGCACGGCCCCTTGGGTACCGCCCAGGATAGCAGCACACCGTCAAGCTCGAGACGGAAGTCATAGTGAAGGCGGCTAGCCCAATGCTTCTGCACGACGAAGCTTGGACGCGCTGGCTGGCGCGTTGCCCGCTTCGCAGGCGCCGGTTCGGGCGTATGCCCGAAGTCTCGCATCTTCCTGTAACGGCTTAGGGCCGGAGATTGCGAACCGCGTGCTGTAGCCATTGAGCAGTGTAATCAGGAGCCGCGTTATGGACGATGCCCGACTACCCTGTCGGGCGCACACTGCATCTCGCGCGGGGATGTACCCGACGCGAAAGCCCGCGACTGACCGCATGTTCGACGTCGGGTTGCCAGGGTGAGCGCAGCAAACTTCGAGCTTCTTAGACGCCTGAGATTTTCACTATTTCGCCCGGCTTGTAGGAATTGTCGCCTGCCATCGTGAATGCTTATGTGATGGTAGAGACACTACGCACAGCAAACGACGTTCCGAGCTCCTTGCCACTGGATGTCGCAACGCATGGCAGACGTCATTGCGCGAAAACCTGTATGGATGTACAGTGTCGGGCGGGTATTTCGTGACGGCGAACCGCCAAGTTTTCCGGAGCAATGAAGCAGTCGTTGGGGTGTGGACCAAGCGGCGAGCCTTTCCATGCTGGAAATTGCGACGTTTGAGGCGAAGGGTTAGTCGGCGCTGGGCGAGCTCGCGTCGTTGGGCCAGTGAGTCCGCTGCCTTCGAATGCTTGGGGCGCGTTAGCGAAACCATTCTGGAGGCCACTAGGCAAGGGGGAAAGCGTGCGAAGACTTGGACTTGCGTTGTTGACGGCGGCGCTCGCGCCGACTGCTTTCGGAGCCGGCACATATTCGGAAGTCTGGAATCCGCCGGAGGCGCGCGGGACTGCGCCACATAGGGCGACTGCCCTGCACAAGCTCGCCGTGCGGCGGCACGTGGCTTTGCATCCGAAGAAGGTGAATTCAAGGACCACATCGGCGCCTGCATCAAAGCTCGTCGCGAAACAGGGCAATGTGCAAAGGACTTTGCCTAAAGACGCACCGGACATGTCTGAAATTCCGCGGCAGGTCACACCGGAAGGCAACGTCCTTCGCGTGAGAGGCCACGCACTATCCGCTCGCGTCGTCCGCTAATGCAGTCGCAGAGCTACCACGGGTATCAAGTGTGGGGACACTCAATCGTCGAGCTCGAGGGCCAGTTGCAGACGGAACGTTATGCGGCGAGCGGAACCATCACCCTTCGCGGCAAGCTTGTCCATGCTTCAGGTGTCCTTGGCCACTTTGACAGTGAGGTGGACGCTGAGCTCGCAGGGTTGGATTGGGCTCGCGCATGGGTCGATGCTCATAGCTAGAGCCATCGACTGTGCAGCAAGACAGCCCGCAATACTGCCATCGCGGGGTTGCCGTTGAATATGTGAACCTCTGGTGGGACAACAACCTGAAGGTAACCTACCTCTTCCAGCACCACATACGACCGCAGCGAGAATCACCGTCTTCGTTGCCCCGCAAAGCCATCGCTCGTTCTTCTAACGTGCGCGAAGTCGACGGCGCGCCTCACGCCGACTTACCCTTCGACGTGCGCGCGCAGGATTGGACCAAGGTTGTCCTCTACCACCAGACTTCGCGCACTGCGCGGCGATCCGGGTGCTGTAACCATCGCTCCCGAACAGCAGTTCGCGACTCGTTAAGCACTCTCGTGTAACGGATGGTCACCTTCGACGCATTTTTCTGCAGACGCTACAGCTATCGCAGCCAATAGCGTTACGATTTTTTTGATCGGCGTGCCCGCCGGAAAGCAGGCCGCCACTCCGGAGCGTCGAAGGACCAGTTGACTCGCCTGGTCGATGATCCCGCCCACCACGATGGGTATCCGCAGACCGCGTACAGTCAGTTGATCACGCAAGGCGGTAATCAGATCGTTTTGTGCGCCCGCGAGAGAGGACACGCCGATAACGTCAACCCGCTCGCCTTCAGCCAATTGGACGGTATCGGAAGGTGATGCGAACATCGATCCCGTGGAAACCGCGAAGCCCGCATCGCTTAATGCCGCTGCGATAATGCGCGCTCCCCGGTCATGTCCGTCTTGTCCCAGCTTTGCAATCAACACACGTGGCGCACGGCCCAGGCGCTTCGTTGCGTCGGCCACCGCGCGGCATGTGTCCTGCCAGTCCTTGTCGCTTTCGAGGTTTGCGCCGTAGTGGTCACGCAGTAGCGGCAAGCCGATTTGATATCTGGGCCATACGGCTTCCAGTGCCTGCGTGCACTCGCCGACGGTGGCACGCGCTCGCATGCATGCCACCGTCAGTTCAAGAAGATTTCCGTCTCTGCCCCGGGCGGCCCGCGTCAGCGCATCCAGCGTGTTGCGTACTCTCGTTGGATCACGCCTCGCCTTGATGTGAGCAAGCCTTTGCGTTTGCAGCACGCGCACCCGCCGGCCATCGACAGTCTGTAGCTCTCCAAGGTCTTCATCGCATCCCGTCATGAAATCGTTGACGCCCACAACCGTGCGTTTTCCCGACTCGATTTCCGCCTGTGTATTCAGAGCCGATCTGTGGATCTGGTCCCGAACCCACCCCGATTCGACGACATCAACCACGCCACCACGGCGTTCGATTTCTGCCATCACCGTTAGCGCCTTTTGACAGATCTCCGCCGTAAGGTTCTCCATCATGTACGAACCGGCCCACGGATCGACGACATCGCATACGCCGGTTTCGTGCTGCAGCACCAGTTGTGTGTCGCGAGCGAGCCTCGACGCTTCTGCACGGGGAAGCGAAAGCGCTTCGTCGTAGCCGTTAGTGTGCAGCGATTGCGTTCCGCCGAACACGGCAGCCAACGCCTCGACTGTCGTGCGCACGACGTTGTTCATCGGTTTATGCGCCGTTAGCGACCATCCCGATGTCTGACAGTGCATCCGCAGTGCACGCGCCCTATCCGACGTTGCGCCGCTTGCCGAGGCAATATCCGCCCACAGAATTCGTGCCGCTCTCAGCTTCGCGATTTCGACGTAGAAGTCCATACCGACGCCGAAGAAGAAGCTCATCCGTTGACAGACATCATCGGCCTGCATCCCGCGACCTGCGAGGGCCGTTATGTACTTGCGCGCATTCGCCATGGTCAGCGCAAGTTCAAGCACAGGGTCCGCACCTGCTTCCTGAAAGTGATATCCCGACACCGAAAGTGCATTGAATCGCGGCACGTTTTTGCCGAGATACTCGACAACGTCGGCGGCGATGCGCAATGAAGGCTCAGGTGCGAAGATGCTCGTGTTCCGCACCATAAACTCTTTCAGGATGTCGTTCTGAGTCGTTCCCCTCAGTTGCGAGGCGCCAACGCCGCTTTCCTCTGCCGCGACGATGAAAGCAGCCAGCACAGGAAGGACCGCCCCGTTCATTGTCATCGATACAGATACGCGGTCGAGTGCAATGTCTTCGAAGAGGCGAGTCATGTCCTCCACTGTATCGATTGCGACACCCGTCATGCCGACGTCCGCGCTCACAGCCGGGTCGTCTGAATCGTAGCCGCGCTGGGTCGGCAGATCAAAGGCGACCGAGAGCCCCTGTGCGCCTTCCGCCAGCGCGGTGCGAAACGCGAGGTTCGTATCGGAGGCCTGCGCGTACCCCGCGTATTGGCGTATCGTCCACGGTTTTTGCGTATACATCGACGCGAATGGACCGCGCACGAACGGCGCCTCGCCGGGCATGCTGTCGATATGCGCGATGCCTTCAATATCCGCGCGCGTATAGACGCGCTTGAGCTTCACGCGATCTGACCGACGGCGCCGTTGCGTGTTCATCGATGCCTCCAGCGTTTTTCCGTCGTGACGTCGGCGATCTTCGCGCCGTCGCTGCTGCGCCGCACGTCCGTCCAGTGCCGGATGCCCTGCCCGTCTTCCGCCTGTCCGACCATATGCACGGTCAACGTATCGCCCACGTCGAGGTTGCCGTAATAGAACAGCGAACGGCTCGAGACGACAGGCGGCTCGCCGAAGCGCCCCCATTGCCACTCGGCGCGATCGATAAAGGCCTGAAAGCTCGCGAAGTACAGGAAGTCAGCGCCGTTGAAATCGCTATTCGGGCACGGGAAGAACTCGATCGGCTCGCGCGTGGCAGGCCCGAGGCCGGGAACTGCGTCACGGTCGTCTGCTCGAAGTCGTTTGCCAATCTGCGTCATGTCCAATGCCTCTTCGGGCATCGGCACGATTTCACCCGCCAGTGAAGCAAGTGCCGCCCGCGCCGCCGAACGATTGGTGCGCGCCTCGCCTCGTGTAACGAACGCAGAGGACATCCCGATCTCCGCGACTGTCAGTTCGTCGCGAACGACATGGTGCGTACTGAAATGGCGCACAGGCCCTGTTCTGCAAAGCGTGCTGCGGATCTCGAACGTATCGTTTTCGGCAATCGAATCGAGACCGCTGGTCTGCAAGCGGATCGCCGTAAAGGCTGCATAAGAGCGGCCGCCGTTGTCGTCGCAGAAGTCGGGCTGCGCGCGGCCCGCGTGAGCGGCGAGCGCTTCCCAATGTCGATGGCCGCACTCCTTAAGCAACCAGTTCTCCGACAGTCCCGTGTAGCTCAGTTGCGGCATGCCCGCCCGGTAAGGTTGGATCATGCTCACGCCGCGAGGCTCGTCGACGCCTGGTCGAGCGCCACCCGGATCGCGCCGACGACATGCCCGGCATCGCGTGCGATGCCGGAGAAGCGCCCCGATCCCCATGTATGCAGCCACGGCAGTCCGATGAAATACAAGCCCGCTTGGGGCGTGATGCCGCGATTGTGTGCAGGATATCCACGTCCATTGAACACGGGCGCATCGATCCAGCTGAAATCGGGCGTAAAGCCAATGCACCAGATGATCGACGTAATGCCGCTCTGCGCGAGATCCAGCGACGTGCGCTCGCCTTCCGGGCGCCATACCGGTTCATAGGGAGCGCCAGGTGGAGCGTCGATACCCTGCTTGTCGATGAACGCGTCGATGCTCGCGTTGATACGATTGTAAGTGTCGTCGGCGCTATCAAGATTGCCCCTCAGGTTCGGTGCGAAATGCAGGCAGCCGTCGCGGAGATCGTCGAGCCTGCCGTACAGTTCCATACCTTCAAGCGCGAAGCGTCGCAGATCGATGTCTCTCCCGCCATCGCGGCCCGTCACATAATGGTTCGTGTTGTCGCGCACGCCTTCACGCAGCGGATGCTGGTCGACGGGCATGTCGTAGTAGCGCATGTCCGCGAGCCAGTCCACCACGTCGCGGCCACGATAGAAACGCGCGCAACGCGGTGCTTCCCCAACCGCGAGAAACACCTTGCGGCCCGCCAGATGCAGGTCTTCGGCGATCTGCGCACCCGATTGCCCCGAACCCACCACGAGCACGGCGCCTTCCGGCAACGCCTGCGGATTGCGGTAATGCGACGACTGCAGTTGCACGATGCCGGCGGGCAGGCGCTCCGCCATGCGCGGCACGATGGGCGTGTGATAGCCACCCGACGCAACGACGACCTGATCGGCCGTGAAGTCGCCGTTCGACGTCGACACGAAGTAGCCGCCCGACGGCAGGCGCCGGACCTTGCGGACTTCCGTGTGTTCGAGCACGGGTGCATCGACCATCGCAATGAAACCGTCCAGATAAGCGATGATCTCGTCCTTCTTCATGAAGCCGTGCGGATCGTCGCCGCGATACGGATGGCCCGGCAGCGCGCATTGCCAGTTCGGCGTGACGAGGCAGAATGCATCCCAGCGCTGCGAGCGCCACGTATGCGTGACCGTATGCTTTTCGATCACAAGATGATCGATGCCGGCCTCTTTGAGGTAGTAGCTGATCGACAAACCAGCTTGCCCGCCGCCCACCACGATCACCGTGTGGTGCGGGACATCGGTAAGCGCATCGGATGCGACAATGTTTGCGTTCGACATGATTCGTTCCTGCGTTCGGGATTCAAATTAGTTCGACGACCTTGACTTCCGCGTGCGGGTCGGTGGCAAAGCGCTGCGCAAGTTCTTCGATCTGCGCGAGCTGATCCATCGCCGCCGAGCATGCGAAGCCGTACTTCTCGCGTACGCGTTCGGAGCCGATATGCAACGCCTCGCGCGCCCGTTCGACAAAATCGCCCAGCGCATAGCGTTGACCGGCGACGAAGAACTCGCCGACCACCGTCGAAGGCGAATAACAGTTGGCCTCGCTGCCGTCCGGCCACTGGACCTTGAAGTGCATGACTGGCATCACATATCCTTTGAGTGAGAGATTCACGCACCGAGCGGCTGCATGATGCGCTGCACGTGATTCGCGTACAGCGCGATATGACGACGCGCGCTTTCGCGCCAGCTAAAGCGCGCGAGAAGTTCGGGCACCGCGCGTTCGAAGTCGACGCCGCCGCGTTCGTGCAACGCGCGGCGCAGCGCGTCGCCGATACTTGTCGCGTCATCGGGTCGCGCCCAGCAGCAGACGCGTTCGTCGAGATAGCCGGTGAACGGTTCGATCTGCGAGACGACGACGGGCGTGCCCGCTGCCAGCGCTTCGAGCACGACCAGCCCGAAACCTTCGCGTAAAGACATCATCGATACGACGTCCGCGCGTTGCAACAGCGCCGGAATCGCTGCGTCTTCGAGCGGGCCTGTGACTACGATTGGCTCATGTTTGCCGATACGAAGCCCTACCTGCGCCGCACGCGCGATAAAGAGCTGCGTGTAGGTATCGTGATCGAGCAGGCTCGCGCCGCCTGCGAGCACAAGCTGCGCTTCGGCATGCGTTTGCCGGAGCAACGCGAACGCTTCCAGCAGTTGCAATGTGTTCTTTCGTTCTTCGATGCCGCCTACCGCTAGCACCATCGGTTTGCCGCTCAGGCCGAACTCAGTGCAAACATCCGTGCTGCCGACGTCACGAAAGCGCGCTACGTCCACGCCGTTATTGACCGTTGATGCCGTCACGCCAAACTCGTCGCGCATCTTGCGCGTCCACGTGTCACTGACGCACAGGACCGTGTCGGCATCCGCATAGGCACGTTGTTGCCACGCACTCAGGCGCGGATTAGCGAATGCGTCGAGGTGATGAACCGTGCGCACGAAGCCGCGAATCGAGCCCGCTTCGCGCAAGTCCGCGAGCGCATTGCCGCCGATGCCGTCCTGTGCATGCAGTACGTCAAAGCCCGATGCGCCCTCTTCGAGCAACGCTGCTTTCAACGCGTCGATCCGCGTCTGTACCATCATCACCGTATCGTTGCCGTGCGCAGCGGCTGGCGCGAGTACCACACGGCAAGGCGATGCGCGGAACATCGGCGCCCCGCCCACGGACGGCGCGAAGATCGTGACGTCCTGCCCGGCTTCATGCAGCGCCCGCCCAAGTTCAAGCGTATGTACCACGCCGCCGCGAGGATTCACGGAATGCGTGAACAGCGCAATGCGCATTGCCGTGCCGTTCATTTCGGCTCTCCCACCGGCGCGCCGATGAATGCGCTCTCCCTGAAGTTCCACAGCAACGCCGAATCACCTTGCTGCGTGAGCACCACTTCACGCGACGCATCCACGCTCCCGATCGTCGCGCATGCAAGGCCGCGTTGCGCAAAGCAAGCGTGCACCTCATCCACATGTTCATCGCGCACAGAGAGCAGAAAGCCGTAGCTCGGAAATGCGCTCAGCCAGCGCTCGAAATCCACGCCGTCTGGACGCGGGATCGCATCGAGATCGATACGCGCGCCAACACCCGAGCATTCCAGCAGCATCAGCGATGTGCCGAGTGCGCCCGCCATGCTGATATCTTTCGCCGCCTCGCAGAGGCCGCGTTCAGCAAGCTGCGGCAGCAGTTCGAGATCATCGCGCAGGCGCTCAGCTGGTGCGCCCACGGAAGCGTTCCAGAACGGATACGGATCTTCGAAACGGCCGCGCAGATCGACGGCCATCACGAGGCTGTCGCCCGGCCGCGCATTGAAGCTCGACAGCAATGCGCGCGCACGGCCGAGTATCGATACCGCCAGCTGCGGCTCCGCACTACGCGTATTGCTATGCCCGCCAACGACAGGCACACCATACGCGCTCGATGCCGCCGCCATGCCCGCCAGAATCTGTTCCGCCGATTCGAGCCCATCGCTCCACAACGCATCGACGACGGCAAGCGGACGGCCGCCCATCGCATACACGTCGCTGATATTGACCATCACGCTGCTGTAGCCCGCGAACCACGGCATCGTCTCGACGAAATCGCTGACAAGGCCTTCGATCGCCAACAGCAGATAGCCATCACCGTCGGCGATGGCCGCGCAATCGTCGCCGACTGCAACGGCTTGCGCGAGATCACGTGTGCCGTTCGGAAGACGCGACGCCAGCGACGCCACTACGCCTGCGATATCCGTCTTATGGCGAAAGCCACGGCTTTCACGCAGACGTTCAACGAGCCCGTGCAAACTCATGAGCGGCCTCGCGATGACGTGACGAAGCCACTTTCCGGCGAAAAACACGGTGGATAGTGCGTGAGGTCCGCTTGCATCAGATGATGCGACCGCCCAAACAACGTTTCTTCCGCAACCGTCTGCCAGTGCAACCGCCTGAACAACGGCACATTCTGGCTCTGCACGTGCGCGAAAAACGTATCGCATCCCAGTGCGTGGGCGCTGCTCACAGCGAGACGAATCAGCGTCGAGCCGAGCTTGCCATGCGAACGGAACGCCGCATGCACCGCGAGACGCGAACCAAGCCACGTGCGCGGCTGCGTTTCGTGAATCCGCACCGTGCCGACCACCTGTTCCGGCACGCCGGCAATGCAGCTCAGCGCAACCAGCAGCTTCGCATCACGGTCGATCTCGTCGCGATCGTCGCCGACGAAAATGCCTTGTTCGACGCAGAACACCGCGCGCCGCAACGCATACGCTTCCTTGCTCTCCCACGGCAGCGTCGCCCATTTCACGCGGTACTCGGCAGGCGTGAAGGCGAGCGGCAGTGCATCGAGTTCGTCGAATGTCTCGCAGAACATGATCAATCCTCGTACGATGCCAGCGACGAACACGCGCCGCATTTACCGCAACCGGCCTTGATATCGGCGGAACGCATCTGCGCGTCGCGCAGCATTGCGCCGAGCGGCGCCAGGATCGACTTCATGAATTCAGGCGAAGGCGCGGGATGATCTTCGAGCGGCGTGCCGCTGATAGGCACGAACGGCACGACGAACGGATACACGCCGATATCGATCAGTTCGCGCGAGATCGACAGGATCGCTTCGGGTGTATCGCCGAGACCCGCGAGAATGTACGTGCTGACCTGCCCCGTACCGAACACGGCAACGGCTGCCTTGAACGCTTCCAGATAGCGCGAGATCGGCACACTGGCTTTCCCCGGCATCACGCGCGCGCGCACTTCCGGCGTCACTAGTTCGAGATGCATGCCGAGCGTGTCGATACCGCTCGCTTTCATACGCTCGAACCATGCGTCATCGTCAGGCGGTTCGCACTGCGCCTGGATCGGCAGATCGACGGCAGCCTTGATCGCGAATGCGCTTTCGCACAGAATCTGTGCGCCGCGGTCGGACGTGGGCGGCGTGCCGGTAGTGAGCACCATATGCTTGACGCCGTCGAGAAGCACCGCAGCGCGCGCCACTTCCGCAAGCTGCTCCGGCGTCTTGCGCGCAATCGTGCGGCCCGCTGCAAGCGACTGGCCGATCGCGCAGAACTTGCAGGTCTTCTTGCGGCTCTCGTAACGGATGCAGGTTTGCAGCACGGTGGTTGCGAGCACATCGGTGCCGTGCAGCGTCGCGATGTGCGAGTACGGCACGCCGTCGAGCGTTTGCAGTTGCGTGAAGCGCGGCGCTTTCGGAAAGCTGATGCTGGCGATCGGAATCGTACCGCGCATCAACGCGCTCGCGCCCGCTTCATCCGGCGCGCCCGCGACGAACGGCGAATTCCACGCGGAACTGGTGTGCACGGGCACCATGATCGTGACACCATCCACGGTCACGGCCTTGTGGTCGGACGGGCCCGCGCCACCACGACGGCTCGCCGCACCCGCATTCGGATCGACGAGGCGCAGCCCCGCCGATTGCAACTCCGTGCGCAGCTCCATCATCTGACGCTGCGTACGCGGCTCAGCCGGCGACAGGTTCATGCTGGCATTCATCCTGACCTCCACTCGTGATTTCAGGCGCGGCGTCCGCGCGTTCGAACGACGTCGCCATCGGCGCGACAGGCATCGCCGGGCGATCGTTGATGGCAAGACTCAGCAGTTCGGGCCGCGCATAATGGCCGACGGAATCCATCATGCGTTTGCGCTTCGTGATCAGCGACATGTCGAGATCCGCGACGACCATGCCCTCGCCTTCGCGCAGCGGCTCGGCGAGATGCTGGCCTTCTGGCGACACGATGGCCGTCATGCAGCCGCCGCGCAGCGCCTTTTGAAGCTTCGGGTCCGTGGTGACGGATTCGACCTGCGCTTCGCTCAGCCAACCCGTCGAATTGACGACGAAGCAGCCCGATTCGAGCGCGTGATGACGGATCGTGACCTCGATCTGCTCGGCGAAAATCGGACCGACCAGCGAGCCCGGGAACTGGCTGCAATGGATCTCTTCGTGCTGCGTCATCAGCGCATAGCGCGCGAGCGGGTTGTAGTGCTCCCAGCACGCAAGCGCGCCGACTCGCGCGATGCCCGTATGCGCGACTTTCAGCCCCGCTGCATCGCCTTGCCCCCAGATCATCCGTTCATGAAACGTCGGCGTGATCTTGCGGCGCTTCAGCACGAGCCTCCCGTCGACGTCGAACACGAGCTGCGTGTTGTACAGGCTGCCGTGATCGCGCTCGTTCACGCCGAGCACGACCACCATCGAATGACGGCGCGCGCGCTCGCTCACGGCTTTCGTGACGGGACCGGGCACGACCACGGCCTGCTCGTAGAGCCGCATATGCTCGGCGCCCGACGCGACAGGCGGACGCACGAACGAAAAGTACGGGTAGTACGGCACAAAAGTCTCGGGAAAGACGATCAGTTGCACGCCTTTCGCCGCGGCTTCGTCGATCGCGGTACAAACCCGCTCGAGCGTGCCGCCGGGACGCTCGAAGTCGGGCGCAATCTGCACCGCCGCTGCACGGATGATTCGCTGCTCGGACATGATCGGCACCCGGCTCGCTCAGACAGTCCACGTATGGATGATCAGCGCGTTCTCCTTGCGATGGAGAAGCTGCAGGTCCAGCACGTCGAGCGGGTTGATCGGGCGAATGCCTTCGATCAGCGAAGCCTCGCCGTGACCGTACAGCGCCTGCAACGCGAAGCGGCATGCGTACACCTTGCCGCCTTCTTCCATGAACTTGACGAGCTGCTTGTTGAAGTTCAGATGACCGGGGAACGCTTCGTCGCCGAGTGTCGGGAAGCCGCGTTGCAGACCGAGCGTGACGCCAGGACCGTACAGCAGCACGGACGTATCGAAGCCCTTACGCTGCAGACGCGTTGCCTGCAGCAGATTCACGAAGCCGATCGAGCCTTCGAATGCGACGGTATGAAAAGTGACGAGCGCTTTCTCGCCGGGTTCGGCCTTGACGTCAGGAAAGACTTTTTCTTCGTAGTCAACGAGGTAGTCGCCCTTCTGATGCAGAGGTTTGTTGACGGCAGGCATATCGCTCTCCAATAAGTCGCGTAATTGATCGGATTGCTCAACCGGAAATATCCCGATTGGCGAAGCACTTAACGCAACGGATATGCCAATTTCCGGCCCGGTTCATGCGATCAACTTCCAATCAATCAAACCGCGACTGTTCGAGCGATCCGAAAAAATCTTTGCTAGCCTTGTCCGGCAGGGGTTTTGGGTATCGGCGACAGATGCGCATGCATCGGTTTCGCACAACGACGCAGCGCCTTTTGCGTGCGGATGGTGCGCGATACCCCGCAAGCGTGCATTCATCCAATCAATGCGATCAAGTTTCTGATTGAATGAAAACCGATATTTTTTTGCGCGATTCACGTGGTACTTTGAATAAGACATTCACGCTCACGCATACGCTTTCGCACCGGGAATACAGCATGGACAGTCTCACGCATCATTGGCTCAAGCGGCTCACTGAAAGCCGCAAACCGGCATATCTCGTGATACCGGATCTGATCGAAGAAGATCTGGCGAGCGGCCGTTTGCGTCCTCGCGACCGTTTGCCCGGTCTACGTGATCTGGCAGGTGCATTGCAGTTGAATTACACGACCGTCGCGCGCGCCTATGCGGAAGCACGCAAGCGCGGCCTGCTCGATGCACGCGCGGGCAGCGGCACGTTCGTGCGCGGACGCACGCAGACTTTGCCGCTCGCGGGCGGCAGCAGCGTCGAGATGTCGATGAACATGCCGCCCGAGCCGCCCGAGCTTGCGGCACGGCTGCGTGAATCGTCCGCGCATCTGCTCGCCCACACCGATCCTTACCGGCTGCTGCGCTATCAGGATTTTGGCGGCACGGCCGACGATCGCGCGGCTGGACGTGCGTGGTTGAAAGAGCGTCTGCCCGAATGCGAAGACGATATGGTGCTGGTGTGCCCCGGCATCCATAGCGCACTCGTGGCGCTGGTATCGCAACTCGCGCGGCCCGGCGAAACGATATGTCTCGACACGCTTGCGTATCCCGGCATCAAGGCGATCGCATCGCAACTCGGCGTACGTTTGCAACCACTGCCGCGCGATGAAGAAGGACCGTTGCCGCATGCATTCGAAGCGCTGTGCAAGACCGGAAAGCCCGGTGCGTTCTACTGCAATCCCACCTTGCAGAATCCGAGCACGCTGACGCTTTCCACGCAGCGGCGTGAAGCGCTCGCCGATGTCGCGTTGCGCTACAGCGTTCCCATCATCGAAGACGACGCATACGGCTGGCTGCCGGCGAACAGGCCGGTTGCGCTGGCATCACTTGCGCCGGAACTGACGTGGTATGTGACGGGGTTTTCGAAGACGTTCGGCGCAGGGCTACGCGTTGCGTATCTGCGCGCGCCGACAGCGAGGCAGACGCAGCGCGTCGCGGGCGCGTTGCGCGCGACGACCGTCATGCCGAGTCCTTTCACGGTGCTGCTGGCGACGCAATGGGTCAACGACGGCACCGCGCACGAGATGCTTGACGCGATCCGCAAGGAAGCGAACGTGCGTCAGACCATTGCCTCACAGGAACTGGCCGACTGGCATTACGAAGCGCAGTCGGATGGCTTTCATTTGTGGTTGCCGATTCCGCCGCAGTGTGACTGGAGTGCGTCGGAGCTTGCGCTGCAATTGCGCAATCAGGGCGTCGGGGCGGTGGCGGGGGCGGCTTTTTCGACGGACGGCAATCCGCCGAATACGATCCGCGTGTGTCTGGGTGGCCCGCAAGATCGCGAGGGTTGTCGACAGGCACTGCAGGTCACGGCAGAGATGCTACATCACCCGCATCGTCTACGCAGTCCTTTGATGTAAGCCGCTGCGCCGCTGCCTCAAGCTGGTTAACCCAGACAAAAGCCCGAAGCAGATAGCGGCCCTGCCCTTGCGTGCCGCGAACGGCCAGTACGCATGCATAAGTCTGCCTCTCTCGAAGGGCGAGCCGCCAAAGAGACTGGTCGGCTTTCAAAAGGTCTCATTGCGGCGGCGCTTCCGGACCGGTCGAATACTTCGGACGACGGACGACAAGCGGGCCACATGTGCGTCCCGTCAGTTATCACGCAGGGATTATCCGCTGCGCTTTCAGGCGGCCAAACAGATCGAAGAACGCCTCATCGGTCGCCTGAAAGTCCAGGAAACCGGCCTTGCGGCTCTTCGACATATCGGTAAGCACTTCCATCGGACGGCCGAGGTCGGCGTCCGAATGCCACCACGATGCAAGCCTGTCGATGTCGGCCTCCACGAGATCGAAGCGCGCGGCAATCTGCCTCCATTGTGTGCCCGCGTCGCGCATGCGGCTTTCTAGAGGGCGCACTTCTCCGTCAAACGCGACCGCCTCGACGCCAAAATAGTCTGCGATACGGGACCACATCCATTTCCAGCGGAAGACATCGCCGTTGACGATATTGAAATCCTGATTGCGACCCGCTTCCGACGTCGAGGCCCATTCGAGATGCCGGGCGAGAAGACGCGCATCGGTCATGTCGGTCAGGCTGTTCCATTGCGTCGCCGAGCCAGGGAAAACAAAAGGCAGTCCCGCTTGCTTGCAAAGCGTCGCATAGACTGCGAGCGTCGTGCCCATGTTCATCGCGTTGCCAACCGCGAATCCGATGATCGTGTGCGGCCGATGAACGCTCCATGTGAAACCCTGACGCTGTGCCGCGGCGAATACGCGGTCTTCCTGCTCGTAGTAAAAGTTGTCGACGTTCTGGCGGCCTTGCTCTTCGCGAAACGGTGTCTGCGGAACGGCGCCCGTCGCATAAGCCTCGAAGGGGCCGAGATAGTGCTTGAGTCCGGTCACCAAGGCAACATGCTCGAGTTTCGACGGCCCGGCTTCGAGCGCATCGAGTACGTTGCTGACCATGGCGCCGTTCACACGGATGTTCTCGAGCTCGGTCGCCTGCCTCGCCCAGGCGGTGAAGAACACGTGAGTTACGTCGAGCGAGTGAAGCGCGGCCCGCACCGACTCCGCCGATGCCAGGTCGGCAATGATCGGCTGAACTGCTGGCGACACTTGCGTGCGGCCGCGAGATAGCCCGTAGACTCCCCAGCCGGCCTCGATCAGCCGATCGGCCAGATTGCTGCCTGCGATGCCGCTGGCCCCGATGATAAGAGCGCGATTTTTCATGAAATGAACGTTATTCGTTGAGATATCTGGGACACGACTGCCCTGCTTCGTGCTTTTGCAGCCGCGTGCGTGAAACGGTGTATCCGTCGGCTATTCAAGCCGGACTTTACGGAGGACCAAACGACGCCATGGTCGGGCGGACGCCTTCGAACGCCATCTGCAATACCTGCCTGATGCCACTTTGGGAAAGTGCGCGGGGATTGAAATACGGCGAGCGCATGGCGATTTCCGCGGCACGGTCGAGATCGCGCTCCTGAATGCCGAGCTCGGCAAGCGAACGGGGCGTTCCCAAGGCCCGGCCGAGATCAAAGAGCGCAGCCACTGGATCGCTCATATCGAGTGCCCGGCGCAGGCGCTGAGCGGCATCGGGCGCCGACGGCAGGTTGAACGCCATGGCGTAGGGCAGGACCACGGCATGCGTCTCCGCGTGCGGCAAATTGAAGGTGCCGCCAAGCGTATGGCACAGCTTGTGATGCAAGGCCATGCCCACATTGCCCAGCACAGTGCCGCAAAGCCATGCACCGTATTGCGTGATTTCTCGAGCAGCCAGATCGTCGGGACGTTCGCATGCCGATACCAGGCCTCGCGCAAGACTGCGCACGCCCTCTTCCGCGAACATCGACATGACCGGATTGATGTCCTGCGCGTACAAGCCCTCAGCCGCATGGGCGATGGCGTTCAGTCCGCTGGTGGCGGTCAGCCCCACCGGCAAGCTCAGCGTGAGCGTGGCGTCATAGATCACCGTGCGCGGCAAAACGCGGTGACTCTTGCCGGTCTTCTTTTCGCTGCTCGCGGTCAGCCCGTAGATGGGAGTGACCTCGGAGCCCGCGTAAGTCGTGGGGATCGCGACGATCGGCAAGCTCGTCTCCAGCGCGATTGCCTTCGCCAAGCCCAGTGTGGAGCCGCCTCCTGCCGCGACCAGTCCATCGGCTCCGGCATCGCGAGCCACCTCGACACCGGCTTCGGCGGTTTCGACCGGCACGTGCATGACTGCCCGATCGAATATCGCATGGCAGCGTCCTCCGCCCAGCTCGCGCACGCGCTCGGCCAGCGCGCATTGCTCCGGCGTCGAAAGCACGAGCGCGCGCCGGATGCCGAGTTCGTCGAGTTCGTCACTGAGCCGCGCGAGCGAGCCCGCGCCGAAAACAATGCGGGTCGCGCGGGTGGAATAGATGAATGGCGTCGCGATGCTCGGTGTCATGATGAACGGTTCAGGACAAAGTCAAAAGCGAGCGTGCTGAACGGCGACTGCATGCGCGTGCCGTCGGGCGCCACGCCCTCTTCATGGTGAATCCAGTCTGCAATTAGCGACGAGCGCACGCCGAACACGGCGTCGGAATCGAGGTAGCGGTCACCATCGCGAAACACATGGGTCACGAGCCGCTCATAGCCGGGCGCGGTGATCATGAAGTGCAGATGAGCGGGCCGCCACGGGTGGCGCCCAAGCGCGGCCAGGAGCTTGCCTACGGGTCCGTCGTGCGGAATCGGATAAGGCTCTGCCACGATCGAGCGAAAGTGATAGGAACCATCGGGCAAGCTGTGCAGCACTGCCCGCGCCCGGTGCGTATCGCCTTCGTACTGAACATCGTAGAAGCCAGCCGAATCTGCCTGCCAGACCTCGATCCGCGCATTCGGCACAGCTTCGCCCTCGAGCCCCATGATGCGGCCTGAGACGAAGCATGGCTCGCCGCCGGCACCGTTGGCAATGTCGTCGCCATTGCGATGCACTGGCGCTCCGCCGACGAAAAACGGCCCAAAGACCGTGGCCTCGGTGCATCCGACGGGCTTCCTGTTCGCCATCGCAGTGACGAGCATCGAGAGTCCGAGCGTGTCGGAAAGCAGAATGAACTCCTGACGATTGCCGTCCGTGATATGACCGACCTCAGTCAGGAAGCGGATACCCGCTTCCCACTCCTCTTCGGTCAGCTGCACCTCGCGTGCGAAATCATGAAGATGCCGGACGAGACTCGTCATAACCGCCCTCAGACGGACATTGGACGCCCCTTCGTGGCGCTTGAGTACCGCATCAGTGATGGTGTTTTCGTCGAGATTACGCATGGCGATTTATCGGTTGTGAAGCATGGATCAGCGGTTGTCGACGCGCTTGAGAAACGGGCGGATGTCGACGCTCTTCCAGATGCCGGCCTCGTTGAACGGATCGTTCGTATTAAAGCGGACAACCTGGCCGATGTCGTCGGCTTCATAGAGGAAGAAGCTGCCGATCATCGTCTCCTCGTCCGCCGCAAGCAGCGGGCCGGACATCACCATTTTGACCGGCGCCGTCGCGAGATAGGCTTTGTGGGCGTCGTAGTGGGACAGGCGGCGTTCGACCATGCCGTCATGGTCAAGGCAATAAACGGTGTAATGCATATGCGACTCCTGATAGTTGTGATGCGAGCGGCGCTCAATTGTGCAAGCCGGAGCTCAATTCAACCGCGCGCACGATCGAGAAGAAATCGAGTTCCGCGCCGTCCGCGTCCACATACTCGGCGAACTGCTTGCGCACCAGGGCGGCGGCCGCCATTGGCACGCCTGCGGCTTCGCCGGCATCCACCACCAGCGACATGTCCTTGAGCATCTGCCGCGCTGAAAACGCCGGCTTGAAATCGCGCTGCTTGAGCGGATCGAGCTTGTACTTGATGAGCGGCGAAGCCGCGACGCTATCGCCGATCACGGTCAGCATCTCGGTCCAGTCGAGGCCACCCTTCTTGCCGAGCGTGAGTGCTTCCGCGAGCAGCACCGCCGTCGACCCCACCAGATGATTGATGGCAAGCTTCAGATAGCGCGCCTGCTGGTCTTCACCAACGTAATACTGGCGTGCCGAGATCGCTTCGAATACACCGCGCGCCGCGTCGAACGCATCCTTGGGGCCCGACGCGAACACGGTGAGCTGGGCCTTCTCCGCGAGGACGGTGCTGCCCGAGACCGGCGCCGCGATATAGCCGATACCCCGCTCTTTCGCAGCGTCGCGAACGGCTGCAGATGCTGCCGGCGACACTGTGCTCATGTCGACATACACGGCGCCCGCCGGCAGGTTCGCGAACACACCTTGCGACCCGAGCGCGACCTTCAACAGAACCGCGTCATCGGGGATGATGGAAAAGACGAGTTGCGCCGATGCCGCGAGCGCCGCGATATCGGGCGCCGGCCTCACGCCGTGCGTAGCGAGTTCGCCGAGGCGTCCCGGATCGACGTCGTACACGACCACGTCGTAACCCGCTTTGAGCAGGTTGAGGACAATGGGTGTGCCCATCTTGCCGAGGCCAATCCAGCCTATCGAAGGCTTTTTCACCTTGTTTTGATCAGTCATTCGTGCGTGCTCGCTTGTCAGGTCGTCTGCGGGTTGATCAGGATCTTCATCTTGTCGCCACCTTTGTCGCTCAGGGCGTCGAAGCCCTTGGCCACGACGTCGTCCGCGTCGATCAGGTCGTGAATGAGTTTCTCCACCGGGAATTTTCCGTTCGCGATCATGCCGATGATGCGCGGCCAGATGGTGACCGGATAACACCACGTGCCCTCTATGTGAATGTCCTTGAGCGACCACTTCATCGGATCGACGGTGGCGGTCCCCACGTGCAAGCCGGCCTGAACGACTGCACCTGCTGATCGCACGGCGTCGACGCATGCGTTCAGTGCATGCTGGTTGCCCGAACATTCGATCGCCACGTCTACTCCCACGCCTTCGGTCAGATCGCGAATCCTCTCCGGCAACTCGCCCTCCGTGGGATCGAAGATCTGCGTGGTCACGCCGAACTCGGACATCTTTGCGGCACGGGCGGGGTTCGGTTCGCTCACGAAGATCTGGCTGGCGCCGGCCGCATGGCACGCGAGCGCCGCCAGCACGCCGATCGGCCCCGCGCCCGTGATCAGGACAGACGAGCCGACCGTCACGCCGCCGCGATCCACTGCATAGAGGGCGACCGCCGCGGGCTCGATCAGGGCGCCCTGCTTGTCGCTGACGTTATCCGGCAGCCTGTTCGCGTGATAGTCATTGAGAACGGTATATTCCGCCATGCCCCCACCGTCCCAGCTCAAGCCGACGCACCCCATCTTCGTGCAAAGGTGACGCATGCCCCGCACGCAGTAATAGCACTGCCCGCAAGATGCCAGCGGCATGACCGATATGCGGTCGCCCGGCCGCACGTTCTTCACGTCCCGCCCCACTTCGAGCACTTCGGCGCTGAACTCGTGGCCGAGCACTTGCGGCGCCTTGGCCCCCGTCAGCGGATGCGGCTCGGTCGGGACGACGATCGGACCCGCCTGGTATTCATGCAGGTCGGTACCGCAGATGCCGCACCACATCGGTTTAACGATCATCTGATCTGCGCCGATGCCGCTCGGGTCCGGCACGTTCTCCACGCGAATGTCGTGTGCACAATGAAACCTGACTGCTCTCATGCCTGCTCCTCCTCTGCTGGACGCTCGCCCGCGCTAGCGTCGTTCCTGAAATCCGGTCTGCTAGCGGCGCCGCCGGGTCACATAGCAGGCCGATGCGCCGATGATGATCACGCCCTTGACGATGGTCTGCGCCTGAACCGGCATGCCGATCAGCAACACGATGTTGAATACGATGATGAGAATCGCGGCGCCCATCAGTCCGCCCGGCAAGGTACCGCGCCCGCCTGACAGCGCGACGCCGCCCATGACCGCCGCAACGATCGAATCGAGTTCAAAGCCTTTGCCGACCCAGTTGTCGACGATGCCGACAAAGCCCGACAGGATGAGCCCCGCCAGTCCAGCCAACAGCGAACTGAGTACATAGCAGACGATGCGCACGAGATCCGGTCGTACGCCCACCAGACGCGCCGATTCCGAATTGCCGCCCACCATGAAGACGCGCCGCCCGAACGTGGACCGATGCAGCAACACGCCGAACAACGTGGCGCACGCGGCCAGGATCAGTATGTTGACCGGCAGTCCCGCGGCAAAGCCGGTACCCATCTCGTGAAAAACGGGCGGGACGTTGCCTGAGGGCGCGCCTTGTGTGTAGGCGAAGCGAAGACCTTCGAGTACGACGGCCGTAGCGAACGTCGCGAGAAACGGCGAGACCTGCCGTTTCGTGACAAGTAGTCCGTTCAAGAGGCCGGAGCACATGCACATGCCGACGGTCGCGCCGAAGATCGCGGGCGCCGATGCGTTCGTGCCGTCGAAGCCCGTAGCTATGACTGCAGCCGTCGCCATCACGGAAGCGACGGAGAGATCGAGCCCGCCTACGAGGATCACGAACACCTGCCCAATGACGACGATGCCAAGCGGCGCGAACTGCATCAGCATGTTCACGACATTGTCGCGCCGCAGGAAGGTAGGCGAAAACACACCGGAGGCAATGACCAGGACCGCGAAGAAGACATAGATGCCGTAGCGGCGCGCTGTATCTATCGAGAGATAGCGTGCAAGCGACGGACGTTTGGAGAGAACAGAACTCATGCTGTCACCCGTTTGCGCTGCGCATTGACCGACACCGCGATGATGACGGCTAACCCCTGGACAATCAGTTGGTACTGCGACGCGATCCCGGCGAAGTTGATCAGGTTGTTGAGAAGGCTCAGCAGGTAGACGGCGATCAGCGTGCCGATCACGCCACCCCGGCCGCCGGTCAGCACGGTGCCGCCCACCACCACGGGCGTGATCGACGCCAGCGTGTAGTTCACGCCGAGATAGGGCTGTCCGGAACCGAATTGCGCAGCCAGATAGATACCAGTCACGCCCGCGCAGATTGCGGAGAAGACGTAGACGAACAGGATTACGCGCGCCTTGGGAACGCCAGTGAGGCTGGCCGCATGTTCGTCGTCGCCGACCATGTAGATGTAGTGTCCGAGGCGGGTGTGGCGCATGAAAAACGACAGCGCAAAGTAAAGCAGTACTACGATCGTCGCCGTCACCGGTATGTTCAGGAAGCGGCCGTAGGCAATCGAATCGAAGCCGTCCGGAACATTGCCTGCCGGCCCGAGCGAGTAGTACAGAATCGCGCCCTGCAAAACGGCGCCCATGCCGAGCGTCACGATCAGCGGATGGACCTTGAGCCGCAGCACGAGGGCGCCATTAATCAGGCCGACTACTGCTGAAAGCAGCAGCACGACAACGATGGCGCTCGTCCATCCGCCATGAGGGTTGTCCGCGAGGCCGGACGTGAGAGTCGCGCTCGCGCTGATGAGCGAACCTACCGAGAGGTCGATGCCGCCGGTCAGGATAGCCAGCGTCTGCCCGAGGGCCACAAGGGCGAGTCCCGTGGCTTGCTGATGAACATTCAGCAGGTTGCCGACGGTCGCGAAGCGGTCGCTGGCATAGGCGCCTGCGATCAGGAGCAAAACCAGCAGACAGAACCCTGCCAACGGAGCGGCGTTATGCGCCACGTGGCGCCGCATGCCGGTTGCCCTGCCGCCGGTTCGATCAATAAGCGTGCTCATGCGCGTCTCCTGTGGTTTGTGACGTTTCGGTCGTGGCAAGGCGCATGATGTCGTGCTCGGTCATCTGTTCGCCGCTCACTTCGCCGTTGATACGGCCTTCCCGCATGACCAGCACGCGATCCGACATGCCGATCACCTCCTGCAACTCCGAACTGATCATCAGGATTCCAAGACCTCTCGAGGTCAATTCGCGCATGACGCGGTAGATCTCGGCTTTCGCACCGACATCGACGCCACGGGTCGGCTCGTCGAGAATGAGCACGCGCTTGCACACGCGCACCCAGCGGCTTATCAGCACCTTCTGCTGGTTCCCTCCGGAGAGCGTGGCGACGCCGCCGGCGGGATGGGCGCCTGCAATCCTGTATTCGTTGATCGCTGCCTGTGCCGCTGCGCGCTCCAGCGCCGGGCGCATCAGGCCAAAGCGCGACACCTGCGCAAGGGTGGTGGCCGTGACGTTCTGCGCGACATCGAGCAGCATGAGCAGCCCCTGGGACTTGCGATCCTCGGTGACAAAACCCAGCCCGAGCCGGATGGCGGTTCGCGGCGTCATGCGGGTGCGCCGGGTACCGCCTATGTCGACGGTGCCGCGATGCGCTCTCAGCGCACCGAAGATTCCTGCGGCGAGTTCCGTGCGGCCCGATCCCACCATGCCCGCGATGCCCACGATCTCGCCGGCACGCACGGTAAGCGACGCGTCGACTACGCGATTGCCCACGCACAGACCGTTCACCTCCAGCACGTTCGGAACGCCGGGCGCGAGGATCGGCTTGTCCGGATAGATGTCCTTCATCTCGCGGCCCACCATCAGACGTACCAGTTGATCGCGCGTGGTGTTCGCGACACTTTGCGTCGCGACCTTGCGGCCGTCCTTCATCACGGTCACCCGATCGCACAGCTCGAATATCTCGTCGAGCCGATGCGAGATATAGACGATCGCGACGCCCTTTGCCCGCAGCGCCCGCACGCGCGCAAACAGCAATTGCACTTCCTTGCCCGCGATGACCGCAGTGGGCTCGTCGAGGATCAACACGCGCGTCTCGCCAGCCATGGCCTTGGCGATCTCGACCATCTGCTGATCGGCGACGGAGAGGTTGCCGACGCGCTCGCGGGAATCGAGCCGCACGCCCAGTTCGCCCAGCAACGCCTGTGCATCCCGATTCATCCGGCCATGATCGAGTAGCCCGATCCGCGTGCGCGGCTCGGCGCCCGCGAAAATGTTCTCCGCGACCGTAGATTGCGGAAACAGCACCAGCTCCTGATGGATGACATGGATGCCATGGCGTTTCGCGTCTGCGGCCGATTTCCATTGCAACGGCTGGCCGGCGAAACGTAGCTCGCCCGAATCCGGCGCATAGACGCCGGCCATGATCTTGGTGAGCGTCGATTTACCCGCGCCGTTCTCGCCCACCAGCGCATGAATCTCACCGGCGCGCACACCGAGCGACACCTGATCGAGGCTTTTCACGCCGGGGAATTCCTTCGTGATCCGAATCACCTCTAGCAGATCCCCGGCGCTGATGTCAGCGTGCCCGTTCATTTCTCACCCGGCAGCTTGACCTTGAAGGTCGCCGGGTTGTAACCCGGGCCCATTCCGCCGTCGATGATTACATCGGGCGGCCCCTTGCTGTCGACGATCTGATCGATGTACTGGTCCGGGTGCGGCACCGACGCCGTCTCGTCCCCGCGCGTCAGCGCAATCTGCGGACTGATCTCGTAGATCTTAGGCACGGTCTGACCGCCGAGGACCTTGAGCGCAACCTCGATGGAAGTGCGGCCCATGGTCGGCGGATAGCCGATCTCCAGCATTGGAATCTTGTACTTCAACGCAAGCTGCAGCGGACCGTTGAGGTCCGCCGTGGTATGAGGCGGGATTTCGCCGGCCTTGAAGCCCGCGGCGATGAACGCGTCGATGGACCCGGCGACGGGCAAGCCATGAGCGCACCAGACCGCGTTGATGGTATGCCCGTACTTGGCGATCATCGCCTGCATCTGCTGCTTGGCCTTGACAGGGCTCCAGTCCGAGTAGACCGTATCGAGCACCTTGATGTCGGGATACTGCGAGAACACCTGCCTGGCCGCGGCCTCGCGGTCGGCACTGACGCTCGAACCCGCCTGTCCTGCAAGCATGACGACGTTGCCCTTGCCGTGCAGCTTCTCGACGATCCATTGGGCCCACACGCGCCCCATCATGGCATCCGAGCCCGTCACGAAGGAGACAAAGTTATCCGAAGAGATCCGGCGGTCGACCATCACGACGGGAATGCCCTGCTTCATCGCGCGCGAGACGACAGGATCGAGCGCCCTCTGGGTGTTCGCGCTGACGATCAGCAAGTCGACGCCGCGCGATATCAGGTCCTGGATGTCGGCGGCCTGCTTCGCGTCGTCCATGTTGCCGTTAGTGACGATGAGCTGCTTGATGACATCGGCGTGCTCCGCCGCCGCCTTCATCAGCGAGTGCTGCATGACTACGCGCCAACTGTCGCCAAGCCCCGCGTTGGCGAAGCCGATCACGTAGGGCGGCTTCTTTTTGAATTTAGCGGTATCGGAGAAAGGGATCTGAACGGCGGGGTTGAAAAGGAAGGTTCGCGCGGCTCCTGCGTAGTCGGCGCGCGCGCTCATGGACGGAATCATCAACGCGGCAGCGAGAGCAAGCCCGGTTGCGCGGATCAGGCGAAACGAAAGATGCATTTATGTCTCCGTGAATGTTTTTGTCGTCCTGCCGGTCGTTCATGCACGGGCCTTTCATCTTCATTCGGATCACGACATATAATCGTTTCACCGAACACCGGATGGTGAACGCCAGCGACGGGCTCAGAGTGACACGGTTCGTTTCGCTAAACTAGCAACTGCTATTACTAGTAATGGCAGTAACAGGAATAGGAAAACTCAAGGAGACGAATCGGTGGAAAAGCAGCAGCGGTTAAATGAACTGGCCGATTTCTTGCGCACTCGCCGAGCTCGTCTGCGTCCGGAAGACATCGATTTCCCATCCGGACCACGCCGGAAGACCCCTGGGCTTCGTCGTGAAGAGGTTGCGGAGAAGGCGGGCATCAGCGTCACGTGGTACGCTTGGCTCGAACAGGGCCGCGAAGTCAACGTGTCGTTTCGAACCGTGGAGAGCATAGCTAATGCATTGAAACTCTCTCCGCACGAACGGACACACCTCTTTGAACTTGCGAACCATTACACGCCGCCCGGGCCTTATCCAATCGCGCAAAACGTGACTGACACCGTGCGCCGGATGCTGAAGCAATTAGGCAACATGCCGGCTTATGTGGTCGACGGCAACTGGAACTATGTCACGTGGAACGAGGCCGCAACTAAAGTGTTCACCGACTTCAGAAACCTGCCGGCAGGCCGTTGCAATCTCCTGTGGTTCACGTTTCATGCGGAAGGTGCCCGAAAGCTGTTCCGAGAGTGGGACGCCTATGCGAAATGCGTTCTCGCACAGTTCCGCGGAGACTACATTCTCCGTCCCTCCGGCGAAGTATTCCTTCGAGATCTCGTTGAGGAACTGAACGACACCGACTCGGAGTTTTGCAAATGGTGGGCGGAGCACGACGTGCTCAAGCGCAGCGACTGGCGAAAGGTGATCGAGCATCCCGTTGCGGGCGTACTCGAGCTGGATGCACTGTCGCTCGAGGTGCCCGATGCTCCGGGTACTCGCATCATGGTGTACACCCCCGCACCCTCCACGGATACCGCGGAACGCATTGAGGCGCTGATGAAGAGCACACGCTCAGCTACGAAATCCTTCGAGGCAGCAACGGTCCTGGAAACCTTCCGCAAGCCGGTCGCGCCGCCGCGGAAAAAAACGTCCTATTGAACGATTGGACGCGGCCAGACATCTCGAAGCCCGTCCTGCACTCATTCAAGGCACGGCTCGAATACCGCACCCCCAGCCCTAGAAGTTGTGCTTTTGCGCAAATATACGTTCGGCGTGATCGCGGTTTCCACGATAAGCGCCGACAGGCCGTCATGCCAAGGACGGACCCGAAACTCTTCGCTCGAGTTGGCACTACCCTTCAAATCTCCACCTGCGCTCCCAGTTCGATGACCCGATTGGGCGGAATCTTGAAGTAATCAGCCGCGTCGCGAGCGTTGCGAGACATCGCGGAATACAAGGCCTCCCGCCATAGCGCCATGCCGGCTTTCGGCGTGGCGAGGACTGTCTGGCGAGCGATAAAGAAGGAGGTTTGCATCGGGTCAATCGAGAGCCCAGCATGCCGACCTTCTTGCAAAGCGCGCGGTATGTCGCGCTCATCCGAGAACCCATAGTAGACGTTCACTTGATAGCAGTTGTGTCCATGCGGGACCACCTTGATGCGTTCCCTATCCGGTACTCTGGGGATGTCGGTGGCGTACACAGTCAGGAATATCGTTCGTTCATGCAGCACCTGGTTATGCAGTAGGTTATGCAACAGCGCATGGGGTACGCCGTCACCTTCTGCACGGAAGAAGACGGCTGTACCAGGTACGCGCAGTGGTGGATTGATGAAGAGCGACTGGAGGAAGTCGTCGAGAGGGATGAGTTGGCGTTGGAGGCTTTGGAATACCAGTTCGCGCCCCCTTCGCCACGTCAGCATGAGCATGACCATCAGCGCACTGATTGTTAGCGTAAACCAGCCGCCGCTAATGATTTTCAAACTCGTGGAAGAGAACAAAGCGACGTCAATCGTCAAGAAGAATCCGGTTGCTGCGACCGACAGCAACAGCGGAAACTTCCAGCCGAAACGAACAACGAAGAATGTCAGCAGCGTCGTCGTCAACATCGTAGCGGTCGCAGCAATGCCATAGGCCGAAGCCAGATTGGAAGACGAGCCGAATCCCACAACGGCCAATATGACAGCCGTGAGCTGAAGCCAATTGACGAGTGGGATGTAGATTTGCCCCTTGTGACTTTCAGAGGTCTGGCGGATGCGCATCCGGGGCAGGAAGCCCAGTGCAATAGCTTGCTGGGTCACTGAAAATGCACCAGAGATTGTCGCCTGCGATGCGATAACGGTCGCCATCGTCGAGAGCACTACGAGCGGATAGACGCTCCAGGGGCCAAGCTGCAGAAAGAAAGGATTCGAAACCGCTGCCGGATTCGATAACAACAAGGCGCCTTGCCCGAGGTAATTGAGTGCCAGCGCGGGAGCGACGATAGAGAACCAGGCCAGGCGAACTGTCTTCTTGCCAAAGTGGCCCATATCGGCATACAGCGCTTCCGCACCAGTGAGCGCCAGGACAACCGCACCGAGGGCGACGAAGGCCAACCACCCGTTGTGGATGAGAAAGCCGAGGGCGTGGAGCGGATTAAAGGCAATCAGAATGAACGGGTTCTTGGCGATATTAGCAACGCCCATCGCAGCAAGCGTAATGAACCAGACCAGCACAATCGGGCCGAACCATTTTCCGATACCGGCTGTGCCCCTGCGCTGCAACAAGTACAGTGCAACCAGAACGGCCAATGTCACAGGGATAACATACGGCTTAAGAGCAGGTGCGGCCACTTCCAACCCTTCAATGGCCGACAGGACTGAAATGGCTGGCGTAATTACACCGTCGCCGAAAAACAGCCCTGCGCCGACCATGCCAAGCAGCATCACCGGGTAGTACCAACGGGATTTCTGAGTGACCGACGATAGCGCTAACGCGGTCATCGCCATAATGCCGCCCTCCCCTCGGTTGTCCGCCCGCAAAACAAGAGTTACGTACTTGAGCGAAATTACGATTATTAGGCCCCACAAAATCAGCGAGACCACCCCCAGCACATTGACGGGGACAGGCGAAAGACCGTGATGTTTCGCGAATACCTCCTTCATTGTGTAGAGCGGACTGGTTCCAATATCGCCGTACACAATTCCGATGGCAGCCAGCGTCAGCGCAGCCATGCTATTTTTATTGGAGTCTGTAGTCACGACGCCGCCTCATTGTTGAGCCTCAAAGCATGTAACTGCGGAGCGAACTGCTGCTCCAGCCCACTACAACTTCTGCAACCGTCGCATCGCATCCGCCCTCCGCTTACGTTCCAGCAGTTTCCCGCTACGGCGCTGCCCACCTTTTGATAGTGATTATAGGCGGGTGCCATTCTTGCCCGCTCCGGCTATTTGGCGGCAGCGCGTTTTTCCAGCACACGCTGTCCGTTGGAGATGCATGCACATCGCGCAACGGTTTTGCGTCGCAATGACAAGTGGCGACGGGCGACACTTCTATCACTGCGGAGCAGTCCCGACCCGCTCAACCGAAGTTGCTCGGGCAGAGACGAATTTCGCGCGGACCGAATCTCCGATTTTCAGACCGTCAATAGAACAATCTGGGGCAACGTCGAATTCCTCAGTTAGGGTCGGGCCGCGCAATGTGACCAACCGTTTCTTCCGGTCGATTTTCAGTACTGTCGCCAGCAACTCCACGCTCTGGGTTGAACTGGCTTCGCCATCCTGTGTTGGCTGCACAACCTCGGTTTCGATTCGCTCGCGGATGCCACTGGATGCGGACTTGGTGAGGTGCATCAGAATTGCGTTTCTATATGCGATTTTCACCGTGTCCCCCACGTCAAATTCTTTTAATTCTGTGACGTCCGGGCTGACTTCTATCACTGCCATTTCGCCGCGCGTGTCGCGCAAGGTCACACTGTTGTGTGACAGGTCTATACCCGTGATGCGTGCCTGAATATGTCGTAGCACTCCCGCACCGGCTGGTTGGTTTGACCTCTGGATGCTCGCGTCCTGGGAAAAGGCCGGCTGGAATAGCATCGGGCCGGCCAGGATAACCGCAGCGACCACGCCGAGGCGGGGAACCCGCGTGCTGTATTGACTCATGTCTCCCTCCTTCCCGGGTTTTCCATGCCGGAGCTTGCACTGCTTGGCTGAGTCGGTTCGCCCTCTCGGCGCGTGGCATTCGCGATGCCGGCCCCGAAAGGCTCGGAAACGAGCCAGCGGTGTCTTCACGCGGCCATACGATACCCGTAGTACGGCCGGTCCCTGTCATCAAGTATCGCGTACATTGCCTCGAGGTCCTTTGGGTCGGGGTTGAGCCATGCATCTATGTTTTCCGGCTTGATAGGGCCAGGAACGGTCGTTCGACACTGGCTCGAAGATATCGTAGACAATTCGTGAAGTCGTCCCCTTGCTAGCAACTGCCCATCACGATGAAGTTTAGACCTCGGCAAGAGCACACATTGAGCACATGCTTCGTGGAGTCTCGAAGTCGTCTGAACGGGCGCCCGGGTTTATCCCACGACGCACGCAATAGGTGAACGTAAGGTAGCCGGAGGCACTCCATGCAGGAAGAGAAAATAATTGAAGCCCTGAATGCGCACTGGCAAGCGTCAGCGGCCGGCGATCTCGACGCAGAACACGATATTTACGATGACGATGCCATCTGTGACTATCCCCAGTCAGGTGAACGAATCCTCGGACGAATGAATTTGCAGGCACTGCGGAGTCATCATCCAGGCAAGCCAGCAGGTTTCGATGTCAGGCGAATTCAAGGAGAAGGTAATCTATGGATCACGGAATACTCCATCACCTATGACGGGCGGCCGGCTTACACGGTAAGCATTATGGAGTTCCGCAAGGGGAAGGTCATTCACGAGACCCAGTACTTTTCCGATCCCTTTGAAGCGCCGGGTTGGCGGAGTCAATGGGTTCAGCAGATCCCGTGACAATGCATTACGGCGAGATAAGCACAATCGCTTAATGGTCGCCTCGCTGGAATTTGGCTTCCTTGAATTCGCAGTTCAGCGAATCATTGCGGAGACGTCGGAGAGCAAGGCGGCGATAAGGCTCTGCAAAACGGTTGGAAAGCGTGTTGAATCAGAACGCGTCAATGATCGACGCTTCAAGGGCCACGAGTGCACCACGACAGTATTGGCCATCTCGCGGAACGAGTGGGGGCCAATCGGGCTCTGCTCAAACCGTACAGGGCGTACTTTGTCGCCAATCTGAGTGGCCGCTGTGGGGGGATTGTGAGTGTCGCCTCCGGGTCGCGTTGCCTTTTGCTCGGCCGTGATGTCGGGTGTCGTCCCGGATGCGCGTACGCGTTACGCGCCCCCGTACAATGAGGCGTATGCAACCGTCGACAGATCGCATTTTGCGCGGTCCCATATCGCCATGAGTCACGACATTGAACACGCTCTCGCCGCCGCCCAAAAGAGCCTCATGGCCGGTCAACTCGACGATGCCGCAAGTCTGCTGCACGGTATTCTCGCAAGCGTCCCCGACCACAGTGAAGCGCTTTCGGGCCTCGGTTACATCGCCGCCGAACAAGGCGATCATGCACGCGCTGCAGAGTTTCTGATACAGGCATCGGCGCACATGTCCGTGTCGTTTGAACAACTGAATTTCGCCGCGCGGGTGTGTCAGTTGGCGCAACGTCACGACGATGCAATAGCGCTGTTCGAGCGCTGCCTGGCCCGGTTTCCAGACCATGCCGCTTCATTGCATGGCGTCGCAATGGAGCTGATACAGCTTGGCGAATTGCAGCGTGCACTCGAAATCCTGGTGCATCTGTGCAAAATCCAGCCGCAGTCAGCCGAAGCGCATTACAACCGGGGCTCGCTGCTCGGTAAGTTGGAGCGCTATGAGGACGAACTGGATGCTTACCGGCAGGCGATCGCGCTCAAGCCGCGTTTCGTGCGCGCATACGTCAATCTCGGTGTCGCATTGCGAGATCTGCGACGCTTCGATGAGGCGTTGCTTCAATTCAAGAAGGCCCTTTCGATCGATCCGAACGACGTCGGTGCCCGCACCAATCGGGCTCAGACGAATTTGCTGCTCGGCGAATTCGAACACGGCTGGCGCGAATACGAATGGCGTTGGCGCGATGGCACCGGTAGCCACGGCTTTCCGCAGAGCACTCTGTGGACCGGCGGCCAACCGATACGTGACAGGACAATACTCGTTCATCACGAGCAGGGGTTTGGCGACACGCTGCAATTTGTGCGCTTCGTGGATCGGCTCAGTGCGGCTGGAGCTCGCGTCGTGTTGCGCGTTCAGGATGCACTGCTGCCGCTTCTGAAGAATTATCGGGGCGCGGCCGAAGTCATCGGCGAGACGGGAGAAGTGCCCCATTTCGATTATCACATTCCGACCCTGAGTCTGCCGTTTGCGCTCAAGGTTCGCGCACCCGATCTCGCGGTGACCGGTCCATATGTTCACGCAGACGACGCGCTTGTCCGTCAATGGGACGATCTGTTTACCGCCTCTGCTCGACGGCGGAAGGTTGGGATCGTATGGTCGGGAAGCCGGACACATGTGAATGACCACAACCGGTCTATATCGCTCGAACAACTGACGCCGTTATTCGATGCCGACGCGGACTTCTTCGCGTTGCAACATGATGTACGTGACAGTGATCGGACGTGCCTCGCGCAGCTTGAGCAGCGCGCGCTGCTGCGCGATGTTTCCGCGCAGCTTACTACGTTCGCTGAGACGGCTGCGCTGATCGCTCGCCTCGACCTCGTGATCAGCGTCGACACGGCCGTAGCGCATCTGGCGGGGGCGCTCGGAAAGCCCGTATGGATTGCTGTGCCGTTCATGCCGGACTGGAGATGGCAACTCGACAGAAGTGATAGTCCATGGTACGCACAGGCGCACTTGTTTCGACAAACGACACGAGGCGACTGGACTGGCGTAGTGGCTGCGCTTCGCGCAGAACTCGACGCTTGGCGGGGCCCGTGAACGGCGCCCTGCGAACAGCGAGCGCCCATTCATGTGCTCGCGGCGAGCCCCATCTGTATTCGATCTCTTTAAAATCGTTTGCGTCTGATTGAAGAGCGTCCGTCAGAAAAAGGGTTGGGTTTTCACCTACCTTTATAAAACCGTACAACGTCTCTCTGTGAGGAATGCGTTCCTTCACAGTGCGTCCATGCCTCATGATTGGGCGCCGTTGCCCCTGTATCGCCCTCTCGGACAGGCTTGCAACAACCCGAGGCACGCCAGTCCCGGCAACGAATCTCTGGCATGGATATCGCTTAAAGCGTTGCAGAGTATAAGCGGCTAGCGTCGGTGTATCTTGACCGGCGTGGGGCATTGCTCTTGGGGCGCATCGCGCGCCTACGTCGACCAGCCTCGACGTTCGAACGGAATCGTCCGGATTCCGTCGACAGGAAGCGTTGCGTGAATCGCCCCGAATCTTCCTCGATCGTCATCCGGCACGCCGAGCGCATTGCGCCCGACACGTTCTTACGTCCGCATGGTCTTCCTACGTTCCAACAGGGGAGCCCTTTTCATGCGTGTATTGAATCGCATCTTGAGCAGCATCGTTCTAGCCGCGAGTATCTGTTCGACGACATCGGCGCGCGCCGACGATCACATCACCATCCTGACAAGCTGGTATGCGCAGGCCGAGCACGGCGGCTTCTATCAGGCGCAGGCCACGGGCCTCTACAAGAAAGCCGGGCTCGACGTCACGATCAGGATGGGCGGCCCGCAGGTCAACGGTATGCAGTTGCTCGTCGGCGGCCAGGCTGATTTCATTCTCGGCTACGACTTCCAGGTGCTGTCGAGCGTCGAGGCGGGGATTCCGGTGACGACGGTCGCCGCCTCGTTCCAGTTCGACCCGCAAGGCATGCTCACGCACGACGACGTGAAGAGCCTCGCGGACCTCAAAGGCAAGACGATCCTCGTCGCGGGCTCGGGCCGCACGTCGTGGTGGCCCTGGCTCAAGGAGAAGTATGGCTATAGCGACGGTCAGACGCGTCCCTATACGTTCAACATCCAGCCGTTCTTCGCCGATGCGAACGTCGCGATGCAGGCGTATCCGTCATCCGAGACGTTCCAGGCCGAACGCGCGAACGTGAAAACGCACTTTTTCCTTTTTGCCGACGCCGGCTATCCGCCCTACAACACCACCATCGTCGGCATGAAGAAGACTCTTGCCGGGAAGCCCGATGTGGTCGCGCGCTTCGTGAAGGCGTCGATGGAAGGCTGGAAAAGCTATCTCGCCGATCCGGCGCCGGGCAACGCGCTCATCAAGAAGGACAATCCCGAGATGACCGATGCGCAGCTCGCGTTCGGCGTGGCGCAACTGAAGAAGCTGAAGCTCGTGACGGGCGGAGACGCCTCGACGCTCGGCATCGGCGCGATGACCGACACGCGCTGGAAGCAGACCTACGACTACATGGTCGGCGCGAAGCTGCTCAAAGCGAGCACCGACTATAAGAGCGCCTATACGCTGCAGTACATCCAGAACGCGAAGGTCATGCCCTGAGCGGCTTCACGGAATCAAGGAGTCCGATCATGCTGGTTACACGTCAGAAAGTTTTGCGCCGCTTCTGGTACGCGGTCATGCCGATCTCGCAACTCGACGCAGGTCCGCAGCCGTTCACGCTGCTTGACGAACCGATCGTCCTGTGGAAAGGCGCGGGCGGCAAGCCGCATGCGCTGCGCGACCGCTGTTGCCATCGCACGGCGAAGCTCTCGAAGGGATTCGTCGATGCCGATGGCAACATCGCCTGCGGCTATCACGGCTGGACCTACGACTGCAGCGGCAAGTGCGTACGCATTCCGCAAAACGCGGGCGGCGAGATTCCGTCGCGCGCGATCGTGCAGTCGTATCGCTGCGAGGAGCGCTACGGTTACGCGTGGGTTGCGCTCGACGATCCGCTGCAGCCTATTCCCGAATTTGCCGAGGAAACCGCACCGGGCTACCGGCGCATCCTGCAGTTCTACGAACAGTGGAATACGAGCCCGCTGCGCATGATGGAGAATTCGTTCGACAATTCGCACTTCAGCTTCGTGCACAAGTCGAACTTCGGTCTCTTCGACAATCCGAAGCCATCGAAGTACGAGTTCCGTCCGAACGAATGGGGCTTTGAGGCCGAGACGCGCGTGCCGATCCGTAACCCGCAAGCGAGCTTCCGCATCACGGGCACCACCGACGACATCACCGAGCGCCATCTGATGAACCGATGGTACTTGCCGTTCGCGCGGCGCTTCGGCTGCATGTATCCGGCAAGCGGTGTGCATCACATCATCTACAACTGCGCAACGCCGATCGACGACCGGACGATGATGCTCGTGCAATGGCTCTATCGCAACGACACCGAAGAGCAATGCTCGACCCAGGAGCTGATCGACTGGGACCGGCCGATCACCGATGAAGACCGCGAGATTCTCGAAGCCACCGACTACGACGCGTGCATCGACGTGCGCCGCCAGCAGGAATGCCACATGGCATCCGATCAGCCCGGACTGCTGATGCGCCGCATGCTGCTCGAGCTGCTCGAAAAGCACGGCGAGCGCGAAGTGTTCCGCATCGATACAGAGGAGGCATGAGGCCATGAGCGATGACAGCAAAGACACGGCCCTCGCCGTCCAGCGTGTCGACAAGGTCTATCCGAACGGCACGATCGCACTGGACGATGTACGCCTCACCATCGGCGCGGGAGAATTCGTCTCGCTGCTCGGACCGTCGGGTTGTGGCAAGAGCACGCTGCTCAAGATGTTCGCGGGCATCGAGACGCCCACGCACGGTCACATGCGGTGGTGGGGCCAGCCGTTCAGCGTCGTCGGATCGGTCGGACGGCGCATGTCGATGGTGTTCCAGGAAGCCACGCTGATGCCCTGGGCGTCGATTGCCGACAACGTGCGCCTGCCGCTCGACCTCGCGCACGTACCGCGACGCGAAGCCGACGCGCGTGTCGCCACGGCGCTCGCGAACGTCGGTCTTGGCGGCTTCGGCACAGCGCGTCCGCGCGAGCTGTCGGGCGGGATGCAGATGCGTGCGTCGCTGGCACGGGCGCTCGTCACGGAACCCGACCTGCTGCTGCTCGACGAGCCATTCGGGGCGCTCGACGAATTCACGCGCAACAAGCTCGATGCCGATCTTCGCGCGCTCTGGAGGAAGCGCGGCATGACCGTGGTGTTCGTCACGCACAGCGTCTACGAGGCGGTGTATCTGTCGGGACGCGTGGTTGTGATGCAGGCGCGTCCAGGGCGCATCATCGCCGACGTGCCGATCGGCGGGCCGGCCGAACGCGACGAAGCGTATCGCGTGTCGGCACCCTTCATACAACATTGCAAGACGCTGTCGGACCTGATCACCGACGCGCATCTGGCATCGAGTGAAGACAGGCAGGTCGATACCGAAGGAGCGCAATCATGAGTAGTCAGACGCTTGCAACGAAGCCTGCGATGCAGCCGACAGCCGCGCGCCGGCGTAGCCCGCCGCTGTTACAGCGGCCCGGCGTAGCGAAGGCGATGGCGCCCTGTGTCGTCGGCATATTGATGCTGCTGGTCTGGGAAGGCTGGTGCGCGCTCTTCAAAGTGCCGGTGTATCTCGTGCCCGCGCCGCATGACATCGCGCTGCAATTGGTCGCCGATGGCCCGATGCTCGTCATGAGTCTTCTCGCGACGCTCAAGATCACGCTGCTCGCCTTCGCACTCGCAACAATCCTGGGCGTGGCGGTCGCATTGCTCTTCGCGCAGAGTCCGCTGATAGAGGCGAGCTTATTCCCTTATGCAATCTTGCTGCAGGTCACGCCAGTCGTCGCGATTGCGCCGCTCATCATCATCTGGGTGAAGGACACGACGTTCGCGCTCGTGATCTGCGCGACGCTCGTCGCGTTGTTCCCCATCATCTCGAACACCGCACTCGGCTTGCGCAGCGTCAACCCGGGCCTTGTCAGCCTGTTTCGCATCAATCGCGCGACACGCTGGCAGACGCTTGTGCGTCTGCGCATCCCGAGCGCGCTGCCGTATTTCTTCGGCGGCTTGCGGATTTCGAGCGGACTTTCGCTGATCGGTGCGGTCGTCGCGGAGTTCGTCGCGGGAACCGGCGGCAGCGGTTCGGGTCTGGCTTATCAGATTCTGCAGGCGGGATTCCAGTTGAACATTCCGCGCCTTTTTGCGGCGCTCTTTCTGATCACGCTCACGGGCGTGGTGCTGTTCGGCATCACCGTGTGGGCCGCGCGCATCGGCTTGCGCGGCTGGCACGAAAGCGAACTCTGAGACCATCGATATGAGCATACTGATTCGCAATGCAGCGGCCATCGTGACCGGCGGCAACGGCAGCGCCGAAGAACCCGCGCGCGCGGACGGACCGGACATCCGCATCGAAGGCGAGGCGATCGCAGCGATTGGCAGGCTCGCGCCGCGCGAGGGCGAGACGATCGTCGATGCCTCCGATTGCGTGGTCTATCCGGCGTGGGTCAACACGCATCATCATCTTTTCCAGTCGCTGCTCAAGGGCGATCCTGCGGGACTCAACGCCTCCCTCACACCGTGGCTCGCCGCGACGCCGTATCGCTTTCGCGTACTCTTCGATGAGAAGCGCTTCCGCCTCGCTGCCCGCATCGGGTTGATCGAACTGATGCGCTCGGGTTGCACGACGGTCGCGGACCACAACTACCTGTACTACCCGGGCATGCCGTTCGACAGTTCGGCGATCCTCTTCGACGAAGCGGACAAGCTCGGCCTGCGCTTCGTGCTGCTGCGCGGCGGCGCGACGCGCACGCGCCAGCTCGAAGCCGAGTTGCCGACCGCGCTTCGGCCCGAGTCGCTCGATGCCTATCTCGCCGATATCGAGCGGCTGGCGTCGACTTATCACGATGCCTCACCGCGCGCGATGCGTCGTGTCGCGATGGCGCCGACCACCGTGTTCTATTCGATTTCGCCGCACGAGATGCGCGAGACGGCCAGCGTCGCGCGCAGGCTCGGCTTGAGGATGCACAGTCACCTATCGGAGACGGTTGGCTATCAGGACAGCGCGAAGGCGATGCATGGCGCGACGCCGGTCGAGTTCTGCGGCGAATACGACTGGCTCGGCGACGACGTCTGGTTCGCGCATCTCGTCAAGCTCGACGCACACGAGATCGCGCTGCTCGCCGAGACTGGGACCGGGGTCGCGCATTGTCCGCAATCGAACGGGCGGCTCGGCAGCGGCATCGCGCCGGTGCGCCAGATGGCGGACGCGGGCGTGCGAGTGTCGATCGGCGTCGATGGCGCGGCGTCCAACGAAGCCGCCGACATGATCTCCGAGGTCCACATGGCGTGGCTCGCGCAGCGCGCGCGGCGCGGCATGGCGGCGCAACCTGTCTATCGGGGCGGCACGTTCGAAGGCGGCGCCGACGCTGCTTCGGTGGAAGAAGTCGTGCACTGGGGGACGGCGGGTGGCGCGCGCGTGCTTGGACTCGAAGGCGTCGGGCGGATCGCGCCGGGCTACTCCGCCGATATCGCCGTGTACCGGCTCGACGATCCCCGCTACTTCGGTCTGCACGATCCAGCGATCGGACCGGTGGTGTCGGGCGGACGGCCGACGGTCGCGGCACTATTCTCGGCGGGGCGCTGCGTGGTGAAGGACGATGCCGTGGCGAATGTCGATCTCGGCGAGCTGCGACGGCAAGCGCTGGCCGAGGTCAGCGGGATACTGGCAGAAGTGGCGTAACGGCGGCTTTGCCCGCTGGTGCATCTCCGGTGGCGCAGTCAGGCCTGCTACGGCGGCCCTCGACTGACATACTGCCTAAAGGAACAATTTTGCGCGCCAACTGCGGTGGGAAAATTGTTCCTGAATGCGCCCGAGCCCACGGCCCCCCCTCAGCGCAAACAATCCCCAACGCCAACACGACACGCGCGCATGCCGCAGAAATATTTCGAAGTTTGGCACCAACTCCGCTCAAGCACCCAGAAACCAGGCCGACAACCATCATAACGGCCCGCTCTGTGGCCGTTGCGCTCAACAAAACATTACGGTTCAGATTCAGATACTGCTCAGAGGTCATTTGTGAAGCTTACGAGTTCGATCGCCTTCAAGTTCAGCGCTGTGGCCGGTGCTGCACTCGCGGTTGCGGTTCTTCTTCTCACCACGGTCGGCGCGCGCAATGTGCGGCAGCAGGCTGTCGACCAGTTCGAGCGATCCAGCCATGAGCGCATTCTTCAGGCCGATGAATCGCTCGACACCAATTTCCGCGAGGTCGAGCAAAACATCAGCTACCTGGTGCAGACAACGCAACTAAGAGCGGCTGACGAGAGCATCACCGATTATCTGAGCCACGGCGGGCAGATGACGCCGGATGCTAACGGCGAAACTGAAAAAACCATTTTCGCCCTGCTCAAGCAGTTCGGCGACAGTCA
The DNA here is from genome assembly GCF_046534895.1 of Paraburkholderia sp. SIMBA_053. Taxonomy (NCBI): domain Bacteria; kingdom Pseudomonadati; phylum Pseudomonadota; class Betaproteobacteria; order Burkholderiales; family Burkholderiaceae; genus Paraburkholderia; species Paraburkholderia sp. SIMBA_053. The sequence continues at coordinate 973,706 of NZ_JAWRXU010000002.1, forward strand.
CCCGAACATGCGATACCTCGATATCGGTACGCGCTGGGGCGGCTACGTCCAGTGGCCAATCGAGAGCATGAATGGCGATCACTACGATCCTCGCGTGAGGCCGTGGTATCAGTTAGCGTTGACGGCGCCCGATCGCGTCGTGCGCCCTGCTCCCTATCTGAGCGCAGCGGGTTCGGGCGGTGCGATCATTTCGTTTGCTCGTGTCGTGAAAGACAGCAAGGGAGAAATCCTCGGCGTGCTCGAGGGCGACATCTCGCTTGCTGACTTCGCTCGACTGACCAGCGGTATCAAGTTCGGCAAGACGGGTTACCTGCTCGTCGCGGACAACAACGGAAAGATCCTGATCGACCCCAGGGCCAAGGAACACGAGTTCAAGGATCTGAAAAGCCTTGGCGGCGGCTACGCGCAACTGGCCGCGTCGTCCGATGGGCTGACCACTGTGCAGATGGACGGCGTTTCATACGAATCCTTCGTCTATACGTCGCCGAAGAACGGCTGGAAATACTTCGCCCTGGTGCCAGGGCCGGAAATGATGGCGGCCGCCAACAAGCTGACTTTGACGCTGATCGCGACGGGTCTTCTCGTGCTGGCCGCAGGACTTGGCATGACGATCCTGCTCGGGCGGAAGATGACCGGTCCGATCCGCAGCCTCGCCAGCTCGATGCATGAGATCGCGGCCGGCGACGGTGACCTGACCCGGCGGCTGCCGCTCGATAGCGAAGATGAAGTTGGACTTCTCGCGCGTCAGTTCAATGCGTTTGTCGCGAAGCTCCACGGCGTGATGCAGAAGTTCGTGAGCAGCAGCGGCCATCTCGAACTCGCGGCGGGCGAAGTATCGTCAGGCAATCTGGACCTGTCATCGCGGACTGAGCAGCAGGCGGCTTCGCTGCAGCAGACGGCTGCGAGTATGGAGGAGCTTGCCGGAACGGTACGCGGTACGGCCGAACAGGCGAAGAGCGCCAATAGCGTGGCGAGCGGCGCAGTAGAGACAGCGCATCGCGGGAATGAAGCGGTTTTGAAGGCCGCGAACACGATGAACGCCGCGGTCGAGCAATCCAGCAAGATTGTAGGGATCGTCGGCATGATAGAAGGCATCGCATTCCAGACGAACATCCTCGCTTTGAACGCAGCGGTTGAGTCCGCCCGTGCGGGCGAAAGCGGACGCGGCTTTGCCGTCGTCGCCGCCGAAGTTCGCAACCTTGCCCAACGCTCAACGACCGCAGCCAAAGAGATCAAGGGACTGCTGGAGTCATCGGTCGTGAATGTCGAGGCGGGTGCCGAACAGGTCAACCTCGCCGGAAAGACCATTGCCGAGTTGGCCACCGCTATTTCGCATGTCGCGACGATCACGGGCGAGATTGCCACGTCGGCTCGCGAACAGAGCCGCGCGATCGATGAAGTGAATCAGGCAGTCGCCTTGATGGACCAATCGACCCAGCAGAATGCCGCACTTGTCGAGGAAATAGCCGCGGCTTCGGATTCGCTCAAGTCGCAGGGCCACGAGCTCAATTCCACCGTCCGCTTTTTCAAGCTGTAGGGCTGGCGGCACTGCCTCGACCTATCGGTCCGGGCTTCTATCGTATCGACGAAGGGTGACGTGCAAGCGCTGTCACCTCGATCGACATGTACGGAAATAGCGGTAGGCCAGAAAGAATCTCGTGTAGCTCGTCGTGCGAGTCGACGTCGAAGATACTGTAGTTCGCATACTGTCCGACGACCCGGTGCAATTGCTGCCATTTCCCCTGTCGCTGTAATTCTTGCGAATATTCCTTTTCGCGGGCCTTGATCTCATTGGCCTGAACGACCGGCATATCTTGCGGCAGGTGTACATCCATTCTTGCGAGATACAGCATGTTCTCCTCCTTGCGCGACGCCCTTCTCCATTGCTGGCGATTGCGTCATAAAGAATGTGGAACGGCCCGGTGTGCTCAGGCCTGTTTATCACGGCGGTAAAAAGCGAGCTTTTCTTCATCGATCTGAAGTCCGAGCCCCGGCCCTTCAGGAAGATGCAAGTCGAAGTCGTGATACCGGGGGCGAGCCGTCACCACGTCATCCTTTAGCAGGAGTGGCCCAAAAAGCTCAGTACCCCATGACAATTGCGGAAGTGCACTGAATCCGTGCGCGGAAGCAATCGAGCCGATGCTGCCTTCGAGCATGGTGCCGCCGTATAGCGCCACGCCGGCGGCGTCGGCGACGGCAGCGGTCCGCATCATCGCGTAGATACCGCCGGACTTCGCAATCTTCAGCGCGAAAACGTCAGCGCACGAGCCACGTACAAGATCGAGAGCGTCTTCGGGACCTGTAACGCCCTCGTCCGCCATGATCGGCACGATGAAGCGAGCAGCGAGGCGGGCAAGCGCGCCGCGTTGCTCGCGCGGCGTGGGTTGCTCGATAAGGTCGATGCCGGCCGCTTCCAGCGCGGCAATTCCCAGCGCAGCATCGATTTCGTTCCATGCCTGATTCACGTCCACGGTGATTCTTGCGCGGTCCCCGAGGGCGGCCTTGATTTTGGACACGTGCGCTACGTCGTCGCGAACGCTACGCCGTCCAATCTTCAGCTTGAACGTATCGTGCCGACGTTCGGCAAGAAGCATTTCGGCTTCTTCGATGTCGCGATGGGTATCGCCGCTCGCGAGCGTCCAAAGCACCGGAAGCGTCTTGCGAACAGATCCGCCTAGCAGTGCCGACAGCGGCACACCAAGACGTTTGCCCTGTGCGTCCAGCAGCGCCGTTTCAATGCCGGACTTGGCGAACCGGTTGCCGCGGGCCGCCTTGTTCAGCTTGAGCATGACGCCGTTGATGTTCGTCGCGTCTTGTCCCACCAACACTGGCGCCAGATATGTGTCGATGGTCAGTTTGATGCCTTCGGGACTTTCTTCGCCGTAAGAGAGACCGCCGATAGTGGTCGCCTCCCCTATGCCCTCGATGTCGTCGCTCGCGCGAAGGCGGATGATGACCATGGTTTGTTGCTGCATCGTCGCCATGGAGAGCTGATGCGCGCGAATGGTTGGAAGGTCAACCAGAATCGCTTCGACAGAGGTGATTTGGGGATTCATACCTGGGATGACGAGGTGGATGGGTTGCAGAAGTATTGCGCGCGCAATCTTCCCCTGTCCAAGACCATCGACGTCTAGTGCCATACCCGCGAGGTATGACAGGCTTACCGACCCCCGTCCGTGCGGGCGACGGATGCCACCTGCTCTTCCTCGTACAGCCGATAAATCAGATCGAGCATCTCGCTGATGTCGCGCGACTCGTCCATCGCACGCACACTCATGATGATTGGCGACACCAGAGTCGGGTCGTCCAGTTCCTTGTAGCTCACGTCGTCGCGCTTCAAACCATAGACGCTGCTCGGGACAATGGAAATCCCCTCGCCTGCGGCGACTAGCCCCAACGCAATCTGTATTTCGCGGACTTCATAGATCTTTCGGGGCTTCAATCCGCGATCCTGGAAAGCAGCGAGGACCTGGTCCGCGTAGCTCGGACGGGGCGTTTTCGGGTAGATGATGAGCGTTTCGTTTACGAGGTCGCGCAAGGCCGACACAGGCCTGGAAATCGAAAGCGGGTGGCCGAGAGGGAACGCGACAATCATCTTCTCTTCTCGCAGAACCACTCGCCTTATGTTCGGATCTTCTAGCCGGATGCGGCCAAAGCCGATGTCGATGCGGCCGTCCTTGAGCGCCCTGATCTGGTCGGTAGTCGACATTTCGTGAAGGCTGAGTTCGACGGTCGGGTTTTCGTCGCGAAAGCGACGGATTATTTTTGGCAGCAACCCGTAGAGCGTGGATGCGACAAAGCCGACGGACATGCTGCGCTCGATGTTGCCGACTCTGCGCGTCATCGATTCGAGTTCTGAAGTCTGTGCCAGCAATTGCACCGCGTGGCCGTAAAAGAACTTACCTGTCTCCGTCAGTTTCAGCGGGCGCGAGTTTCTTTCGAAGAGTTGCACGCCCAACGTCTCTTCCAGTTGCTGTATCTGCCGACTGAGCGGGGGCTGGGCGATGTGAAGCCGTTGCGCGGCACGCGTGAAGTTCCGCTCCTCGGCAACCGCCACGAAGTACCGGAGGTGTCGTAGCTCCATTTAATACCTCTCAGATATAGCCCGATACTAAATCGGTGTTGGACCGGTCGGTTTGGCCTCAACTATCCTGCATTCATACCGAGTTTCACAACCCGATTATACCTTCTGAGCATACTTGAACTGCGCAGAAACAAGGGTTAACCCCATCGAAAAATAGAGAGTCAGGAGCAGACAATGAACGCCAAAGTGTTTGAAACGAACGAAGTGCAGAACCTTCTCGCGGCCGCCGCCAACCTTGGTCGCGAGGACGGCAATGCCCGCGCCAAGGAGATCACCCATCGCCTGTTGAGCGACCTGTTCAAGGCTATCGACGACCTCGACATGACCCCCGATGAAATCTGGGCGGGCGTGACCTACTTCAATAAGCTCGGACAAGACGGCGAAGCGGCGCTTCTGGCTGCAGGTCTTGGGCTGGAAAAGTATCTCGACATTCGCATGGATGCGCAGGACCTCGAGGCAGACATCCATGGCGGCACGCCGCGAACCATTGAAGGACCGTTGTATGTCGCCGGCGCGCCGGTTCGCGACGGTGTGTCGAAAATCGATATCAATCCCGACGAAGACGCCGGCCCGCTCATCATTCATGGCACCGTGACCGGACCTGATCGCAAGCCCGTGGCGGGCGCGGTGGTCGAGTGCTGGCATGCCAACTCGAAGGGCTTCTATTCGCACTTCGACCCGACCGGTGCACAAAGCGAGTTCAACCTTCGCGGCGCAGTGCGAACCGGTGCCGACGGTAAATACGAATTCCGCACACTCATGCCGGTTGGCTACGGCTGCCCGCCGCACGGCGCGACCCAGCAACTGCTGAACATGCTTGCTCGACACGGTAATCGTCCGGCGCATGTGCACTTCTTCGTCACCAGCGATAAAACACGCAAGCTGACGACGCAAATCAACATCGAAGGCGACCCGCTGATCTGGGACGACTTCGCCTATGCGACCCGCGAGGAACTCGTACCTCACGTGGTCGAGAAGACCGGCGGCACTGCGTTGGGTCTCAAGGCGGATGCGTACAAAGAGATCCAGTTCGACATTGCGCTGAGCCCATTGATCGAGGGTAAGGACACTCAGTTGGTCAATCGCCCGAGGGCGTCAGCCGCGGTTTAACCGCTCGACACGGCGGCTTTCTGACCGACTCGCCGCCTGATTCTCCACATAAATCACTGAACCGATGCAAGGGCTCCGCCATGGAGCCCGCATAGGGAGAGCAAACATGTCTGCAATTATCGACAAGGCGTTGAAGCTGGAAGACCTGCTGAGTAACGCAGTGCAAGACGACAAAGAAAACGGTGTTTTCCGCTGCCGCCGTGACATCTTCACCAACGCCGATTTGTACGAACTCGAGATGAAGCACATCTTCGAGAGCAACTGGGTTTATCTCGCACACGAAAGCCAGATTCCTGATAACAACGACTACTACACCACGTCGATTGGTCGTCAGCCGATCGTCATTACCCGTGACAAGGCCGGCGAATTGCACGCGGTCATCAATGCTTGCGCGCACAAAGGTGCAATGCTGTGTCGCCGCAAGCACGGCAACAAGAGCAGTTTCACCTGCCCTTTTCACGGTTGGACTTTCTCGAATGCGGGGAAGCTTCTGAAAGTGAAGGATGAGAAGACCACCGAATATCCAGTGCAATTCAACAAGCAAGGTTCTCACGACCTGAAGAAGGTTGCGCGCTTCGAGAGCTATCGCGGCTTTCTGTTCGGCAGTCTTAATTCCGACGTGATGCCGCTTGAGGATTACCTCGGCGAGACGAAGGTCATCATCGATCAGATCGTTGCGCAAGCACCCGACGGCCTGGAGGTGTTGCGCGGAAACTCCTCGTATATCTACGACGGCAACTGGAAGATGCAGATGGAAAACGGTTGCGACGGTTATCACGTCAGCACCGTCCACTGGAACTATGCCGCGACGATGGGCCGGCGCAAAGAAGAAGGCACCAAGGCAGTGGATGCGAACAGTTGGAGCAAGTCGATTGCCGGCGTGTACGGCTTCGAGCATGGTCATATCCTGCTGTGGACGAATACGATGAACCCGGAAGTGAGACCGGTTTATCGGCACCGCGACGAAATCACGGCGCGTGTGGGCGAAGACAAGGGCAAATTCGTCATCAACCAGACTCGCAATCTGTGCCTTTATCCCAATGTCTTTCTGATGGATCAGTTCAGCACGCAGATTCGTGTGGTTCGTCCGATTAGCGTAGACCGGACCGAAGTCAGCATCTTCTGTTTCGCCCCCAAGGGCGAGAGTGCCGAAGACCGCGCGACCCGCATTCGCCAATACGAAGATTTCTTCAACGTATCTGGCATGGGGACCAGCGACGACCTCGAAGAATTTCGCGCGTGCCAATCCGGTTACGCCGGTTCAACGACGATGTGGAACGACCTCTCGCGCGGTGCTCCGCTGTGGATTCACGGACCCGACGAAAACGCCAAAAGCATGGGCTTGAATCCGCTCATCTCCGGAGAGCGGAGCGAAGACGAGGGCCTCTTTGTCGTTCAGCACGAGTACTGGCTGCAGGTCATGCGCGAAGCGTTGCGAAAAGAACGGGCGGAGGCGACGGTATGAGCTTCGACTATCAAAAAGTATGTCGCGCGCTCTATCAGGAAGCCCGTTTCCTGGATGACCGTCAATGGGATGAGTGGCTCGCCTGCTACACCGAGGACGTCACTTACTGGATGCCGGCGTGGGACGACGATGACAGGCTGACAGAAGACCCGCAGACGCAGATTTCGTTGATGTACTACCCGGATCGCGGCGGCCTCGAAGACCGAGTGTTCCGCATCAAGACCGAACGTAGCGGTGCTTCGATGCCGGAACCGCGCACGAGCCATAACGTGACCAATGTGGAAGTGCTGGCTGAACGTGATAACGAGGTGGACCTTCGGTACAACTTCAACACGCTCATTCATCGCTACAGGATTACCGACCAGTTCTTCGGCACGATGTACGTCACCTTGCGCAAGGTCGACGACCGCCTGCTGATTGCCAGCAAGAAGATTGCACTGAAGAACGACTATATCCGACAGGTACTCGACGTCTATCACGTTTGATGCGACCGGTCGAATAGAGACAAGGAAGTAGGAGACAACATGTCCAGCTACAACATTGCACTGAACTTCGAAGACGGAGTAACCCGCTTCGTCGAATGCAAGGCCGGCGAGAAAGTTCTCGACGCCGCCTTTCGCGCCAGAATCAACTTGCCGATGGACTGTTCTGACGGCGTATGCGGTACCTGCAAATGCCGGGCGGAGAGTGGCCGCTACGATATGGGCGACGACTATATAGAAGACGCGTTGACCGACGACGAGAAGCAAAGCGGTCTCGTCCTCACATGTCAGATGGTTCCGGAAAGCGATTGTGTCATTGCCGTCCCCGCGTCGTCGACGGCCTGCAAGACTGAGCAGAGCAAGTTCGCCGCGACGGTCACAAAGGTCGAAAAGCACAACGACGCAGCCGTCGTGCTTGAGATGGATGTTGACGGCGCTCCGCCCGTTTTTCTTGCCGGTCAGTACGTCAACATCGATATACCCGGCAGCGGCCAGCATCGCTCCTACTCGTTCTCCTCGTTGCCCGGCGAATCGAAAATCTGCTTTTTGATCAAGAAGATTTCCGGCGGCGTCATGAGCACATGGCTCGAATCGGCCCAGCCGGGCAACAAGGTTCAGTTGACTGGACCGATGGGCACCTTCTATTTGCGTGTAGTCGAACGGCCCTTGTTGTTCCTCGCCGGAGGTACTGGGCTGGCCCCATTCCTGTCGATGCTGGAAGTGTTGGCCCGCGTGAACTCCCAGCAGAAGGTGCACCTCATCTACGGTGTGACGCGAGACCTCGACCTGGTTCTGGTCGAAGACATTCAGGCATACACGTTGAGGCTTCCGAATTTCACGTTCAGCACCGTTGTGGCCGCAACCGAATCCGTGCACCCGCGCAAGGGCTGGGTGACACAGCACATGCCCGCAGAATGTTTGAACGACGGAGATGTCGACGTGTACCTGTGCGGCCCGCCGCCGATGGTGGACGCCGTACGCCAATACTTCGACGAAAACGGCGTAGAGCCAGCCAGCTTTCACTACGAAAAATTTACCCCCAACGCTGCCCCGGTGGACGCATGAACGCGCAACGGTTCGAAGGCAAGGTAGTGGTGGTCACGGGAGCGGCGCAGGGAATCGGGCGTGGCGTTGCTCTGCGTGCAGCATCGGAGGGTGCGCAAGTACTGCTTGTGGACCGCGCTGAGTTTGTTCACGATGTCGCCGCCGAGGCGATCGGCGCCGAGACAGCCGGCTTCGTCGCCGACCTCGAGACATACGAAGGTGCGGCTTCGGCAATGGCTTTTGCCGCGCAAAAGTTCGGCCGGATCGACATCCTGGTGAATGGTGTCGGCGGCGCCATTCGCATGCGGCCTTTCGCGGAGTTCGAACCGGCCCAGATTGATGCTGAAATCCGCCGTTCCCTGATGCCAACCCTCTACGCGTGCCACGCTGTTCTGCCTCAGATGCTAACGCAAGGCCGTGGAACGATCGTCAACGTCTCATCGAATGCAACGCGAGGCATTCGCCGCGTTCCCTACTCGGCTGCCAAGGGCGGCGTCAATGCCCTCACGCAGTCGCTCGCGATGGAATACGGCGAATGCAACATCCGCGTGGTTGCTGCCGCACCTGGCGGGACAGAGGCCCCTCCGCGACGCGTGCCTCGCAACGAAGCCGGAGATAACGAAGCGGAGAGGACCTGGATGAACGAAGCCGTGAAGCAGGTGGCCGAGTCCACCTTCTTCAAGCGCTATGGAACGCTTGAAGAACAGGTCGCGCCGATTCTCTTTCTTGCATCCGACGAAGCTGGCTACATCACGGGCGCCGTGTTGCCGGTTGCCGGCGGCGACAACGGCTAGCGCCAACTCAGTCTGGAGACGCAGCAATGAAGGAACGCAAAGCCGTTGTGCCCGCCGGAATGGAGGCGGTGTACGAAAGAATCCGCTACGCCCCCGCGGTCAAGGTCGGGAACACCATATACGTGTCCGGACAGGTGGGTCGCGATGAGAAGATGCAACTCGTCGAAGGTCGCGAAGCGCAGACAGTTCAAGCGTTCGAGAACCTGAAGAAAGTACTCGAGGCTGCAGGCGCTTCGCTGAGCGACGTGGTGGATCTCACCACGTTTCACACCGATATGCGCGACTTACCTTTATTCCTGGAGATACGCGACCGCTATCTCACGACGCATCCAATGCCCGCATGGACGGCCGTCGGCGCGCACATGCTCGGGGGCACGGCCGGCTATATCGTCGAAATCAAGGCCGTCGCCGTCCTGCCCGATTAACCGTGGAGAGACCAACTTCAGAGGAGACCGAGGGGCAGGGTCTGGTGAAAGTGGCCGGCGAGCAACGTGCCATGTTGCCGCAATACTGGCTGGTCGAGCGGACGACGCGGCAGGATTGGGGACTGTGTTCGAGCAAAACATCTGCATTCGATGTCGACACCACCGCACCCACGCTTTTCCAATTCCACTTCGCGGCAGCAAAGCGTGAATGATGCGAAATACCCAATACGCAACAGTCCTTCTTTTCAGTGACGAATTTGCGGGCCGCCTCGGGAAAGCACCGAGCGCGTTTTTTCAGAAATGGTTTGACGGCGTTATTGGCTCGTATATCCTGACTTATAGGCGGTCGCCGTTCGCGCGTCGCGAGACACTCGCTTGTGTTTTGCGATGCAGCGAAATCGCTTCACGGTGGTTCTAGGCGATCATCCCAACGTCCTGTTTCTTTAAACGCCCCGTGCGGATGAGCAGGCCGTTCAATACTTTCAACGTTGCCAGTCGAGTGTAATCGTGAGAGTCCGTGGCCCTTTGGTGAAATGGAACCGCAGCCAGGCGAGTTGTCCTCGCGCTGACGGCGCCATCGCCGACGGCAGCAGCGGCAGCCTTGCGTTCCGCCGCTTCGTCTCCGTCTTCACAATCCTTTCGCGTCGTTCAGTTCGACGTCACAACTCTATCTCCGCCCGCGCCTTCATTGCCGTGCGTACGGACGAAGTCGCCTCGCTGTTGCCCTAGCGCCTCCCTCTTTTTCGCCGTTGGATTCGTTCGTCTGCGTGGGCGCGTTTGCTCAAACCGCGCGTTTGCGCATATGCGGTGCTCAATGCCGTCCATGTGTTTTGCACGTGTCGGCCCGGATATGCACCGCACCGGCCCCTATCGAACGGCAAACCTGATCGTCACGCGCGGCGCGTTTCGTTGACGACGACCGACTGCCCTACTCCGGCGGCTTGACGCATAGCGTCCGGCTGAGGACTGGTGCCGCGCCGACATTCACGGTGCGCACGCTGCGTTTCGCATCTGCTGCGTCACGCGGTTGAATACACACGTCAATTCGTTATGCGAAATAAACCGTTGATTGGCATTACCGCCGATAGAACGACGACAGGACATCATCCTTCGCATGTGGTTGGTGAGAAATACATCGCGGCAATCGTCGACGGGTCGCAGGCGCTCGCATTGCTGGTGCCTGCGCTGGGCGAGCGTCAGTCCACGGAAGATGTACTGGCCGCTGTCGACGGTCTGTTTTTCACCGGCAGTTATTCGAATCTTGAGCCGCACCGTTACGGCGGCAAGCCTTGTGCGCCTGACACGCTGCGCGATGCAGCCCGCGATGCGACGACGTTGCCGCTGATGCGCGCCGCGATTGCGACGGACGTGCCAGTGCTCGCCGTATGCCGTGGCTTGCAGGAAATGAACGTGGTGTTCGGCGGGACGTTGCATCAAAGCGTTCATGCGGTCGCGGGCTTTAGCGACCATCGCGAGAACAAGGAGGATCGCCTCGACCTGCAATACGCGCCGTCTCACACGGTCTTGCTGACGCATGGTGGCTTGTTGCAGCGTCTCGCGGACGGTGCAAACGAAGTGCGCGTGAACTCGTTGCATGACCAGGGTATCGAGCAGCTGGGCATGGGTCTCGTGGTCGAAGCCACTGCGCCGGACGGACTGATCGAAGCGGTGAGCGTGAGCGGTGCACGCGCTTTCGCGCTGGGCGTTCAGTGGCACCCGGAGTGGAAGCATGCGAGCGACCTCCTCTCCACTGCGATCTTTCGTGCGTTCGGCAATGCGTGCCGCGAACGCATGCGTGCCAAACGAGAGAACTGGCTATGAAACTCAGCTTGCCGACGCCAGGCAGGCTTGCGCGATAGCGCAACACACAGAGAGAAAATCATGCATGACATCGACGAATTTCTAAAGAAGAATCACGTCACTGAAATCGAAGCGATCATTCCGGATATGGCGGGCATTGCTCGCGGCAAGATCATTCCGCGCAGCAAGTTCGAGTCAGGCGAATCCATGCGCTTGCCGCAGGCCGTGATGATCCAGACCGTCACCGGAGACTATCCGGACGGCGGCACGCTCACGGGCGTCACCGACCCCGACATGGTATGCGTGCCTGACTCCAGCACGATACGAATGATTCCATGGGCCGTCGATCCGACCGCTCAGGTGATTCACGATTGCGTTCACTTCGACGGCACGCCTGTCGCCATCTCGCCCCGCCGCGTGCTGCGCCGTGTGCTCGAACTGTACAAGGCGAAGGGCTGGAAGCCGGTCATTGCACCCGAGCTGGAGTTCTATCTGGTCGATATGAACAAGGACCCCGACCTGCCGCTGCAGCCGCCCATTGGCCGCACCGGGCGCGCCGAGACCGGACGTCAGGCGTACTCGATAGAAGCGGTCAACGAATTCGACCCGCTTTTCGAAGACATCTACGAGTATTGCGACGTTCAGGAACTGGAAGTCGACACGCTGATTCATGAGGTGGGCGCCGCGCAGATGGAGATCAACTTCATGCATGGCGACCCGCTCAAACTCGCGGACAGTGTGTTCCTCTTCAAGCGCACGGTGCGCGAAGCGGCATTGCGGCACAAGATGTACGCCACTTTCATGGCCAAGCCGATGGAAGGCGAACCTGGCTCGGCCATGCATATGCATCAAAGCCTCGTCGACGGGGAAACCGGCCACAATCTTTTTACCGGCGCCGACGGCAAGCCCACGTCGCTTTTCACCAGCTACATAGCGGGCTTGCAAAAATACACGCCCGCGTTGATGCCGATCTTTGCCCCATACATCAATTCATATCGGCGTCTCTCGCGCTTCATGGCCGCGCCGATAAACGTCGCCTGGGGCTACGACAATCGCACGGTGGGCTTTCGCATTCCGCATTCGGGGCCGGCTGCGCGCCGCATTGAAAACCGGATTCCCGGCGTGGACTGCAACCCGTACCTCGCAATAGCGGCGACGCTTGCGGCCGGTTATCTCGGCATGACACAAAAGCTCGACGCTACCGAGCCGCTGCTGAGCGACGGATATGAGTTGCCCTACCAGCTACCGCGCAACCTCGAAGAAGGCCTGACATTAATGGGCGCCTGCGAGCCCATTGCCGAGGTACTCGGCGACAAGTTCGTGCAGGCGTACCTTGCGCTAAAAGAGACCGAATACGAAGCGTTCTTTCGCGTGATCAGTTCATGGGAACGCCGGCATCTGCTATTGCACGTGTGAATCAAACGCGAGCCCGAACCCGAGCCCGAACGCAAACGCAGACGCAAACGCAAACGCAGACGTGAGAAAAACCGGAGGCAGTATGAGCTACAGAACAGAAGAAATCGCCTACGTGCAACCTGCCGAACCTGCCGCAGACGCACGCACCGCGCAGCAACGCACCACCGCGGAGTACCGTGCGCTGGATGCCGCGCACCACATTCATCCGTTCTCCGACATGGGTGCGCTCAATCGCAGCGGCAGCCGCGTGATCGTGAAAGCCCACGGCGTGTACTTGTGGGATTCGGAGGGTAACAAGATCATCGACGGCATGGCGGGCCTGTGGTGCGTTAATGTCGGTTATGGCCGCAAGGAACTGGCCAATGCGGCGTACAGGCAAATGGAAGAACTGCCCTACTACAACACGTTCTTCAAAACCACTCACCCGCCGGTAATCGAGTTGTCGGCGTTGCTCGCGGAACTCGCGCCGGAGCCGTTCAATCACTTCTTCTACTGCAATAGTGGGTCGGAAGCCAACGATACGGTGCTGCGTATCGTTCATCGATATTGGGCGACGCAGGGCAAGCACTCGAAAAAGGTCGTGATTTCGCGCAGGAACGGCTACCACGGCTCGACGATCGCAGGCGGTACGCTTGGCGGCATGGGCTACATGCACGAGCAGATGCCGTCGAAAGTCGAGAACATCGTGCATATCGATCAACCTTATTTTTTCGGCGAAGCAAATAGCAGTCAGACACCGGAAGAGTTCGCGCTTGCCCGGGCGCAACAACTCGAAATGAAGATCCTTGAAATAGGCGCGCACAACGTGGCTGCATTTATCGGCGAGCCTTTCCAGGGGGCGGGCGGCGTCATCTTGCCGGCGTCGACATACTGGCCGGAAATTGAGCGCATCTGCCGCAAGTACGACGTCCTGCTAGTCGCGGACGAAGTGATTGGTGGTTTTGGCCGTACCGGCGAATGGTTCGCTCATCAACATTTCGGTTTCCAGCCCGATCTGATCACAATGGCGAAAGGGCTGACGAGCGGTTATGTACCGATGGGCGCGGTCGGCCTGAACGACCGCATTGCCAAAGCGATTATCGAGAACGGCGAGTTCAATCATGGGCTGACATCCTCGGGCCATCCGGTGGCCGCCGCCGTTGCGGTAGCAAATCTCAAACTGCTGCGCGACGAAAAAATTGTCGAGCGCGTCAAAACCGATACGGGACCCTACTTCCAGAAGAAACTGCGCGACACCTTCGCGCGCCATCCGATTGTCGGTGAGATTGCCGGTGCCGGACTGGTGGCGGGATTGCAGCTTGCGGAAGAGCCCGCATCGCGCAAACGCTTTGCTAATGGCGGTGATGTGGGCGGCGTTTGCCGGGACTTCTGCTTCAACGGCAATCTGATCATGCGCGCGAGTGGGGACCGTATGCTGCTGTCGCCGCCTCTCGTCATCAGCAAACAGGAGATCGACGAGCTTGTTTCGAAGGCGAAGAACGCGATCGACGCGACTGCAACGCAACTCGGCGTCTCTTGACACGAGTCTTACCTGTATGCAACTGGAGGCAACCCGCGCCGCGATTAACAGCAACATGAAGCATCGGTTTTTCCGAACCATAACTTCGCTATTAACAGGTTTATCCGGCTTGAGTATTACTGCAGACTGGGTTCACTTCAACACGACATCGCCTTCAAAGGACCCCATCATGCGAACCTATCCGCGTAACAGCCCCCAGGCAGCAGCACGTATCGTCGCGCTGGCCCTCACTTCGGACGGCCACGTATGCAGTTCGGAAGAACGCGTGCTGGAAAAGCTGGACATCGCGGGCGAACTCGGTCTCGCGCCGGCCCAGTTCGCCCACATCGTGCAGACGCTCTGCGAGGACCGCTCGATTGCGCAGATATCGTCCGCGCCTCCAATGGGCCGCCTGGACGCGGCCATGCTGACAACGCTCATCGACGAAATCGACGATCCCGTCTTGCGCCGTAAGATCATTCGTCTATGTGTTGCGGTAACGGTCGCGGACGACTATCTCGCCGATGGCGAAATTGCGCTGCTCGCTGCGGTCTTCAACGCTTGGGGACACGACCTGAAACCGGCCGTGGGCCGCGCGGGGCTTAAGTGGTCCGCGTCGCGCGCTTATGGACGCGCAGTGGCCACCACCTGAGAAGCCAGCGCATGATGCTGGCCGCGGCGCGAGCGGATGGCGTGGATCTCATCGATCACTCCGTCCGCGCGGCCGAGCCAGCGCAGGCCGCGCAGTAGCGACAAATCTTCCGCACCCAGTTCAGCGAGCGGAAATACGCCTAGGCCGCGCGCGGCGAACACCGCCATCAGCGCGCTGTCCTCGAATTCGCCGACGACGCGCGGCCGGATGCCCTGAGAGTCAAACCAGCGGTCTAGCCGCCCACGCAATGCGCCGTGGTGCGTCGGCAGGAGCACTGGCAAGTCGGCCAGGCACTGCGGAAACCCAGCGCGCGCCGATTTGCGCGCGATATCAGCCGGACCGTACCAGTCCACCGGCGAACCGGCGAGCCGCTGGCTCACCACACGCAGATCAGAATTATGCGGCGCCGGTTGACATGCGAGCACGAGATCGAGCCGGTGCAGTGCGAGTTCGGATAACAACTGCGCGTGCTCCCCTTCATGACACAAGAGCCGGAGCGACGGCGTGCCGAGCACCGGAGCGAGCAGCGCGTGCGCCGCCAGCTTCGAAATACCGTCGGACAGACCGACCGCCAACCGGGCGACGCCCTCGCCGCCCGCCTCGCGCATGTCATCGAGCAACGCCTCACCGAGCTGAAAGATCTGCTCGGCGCGACTAAACGCGCTCTCGCCGGCTTCTGTCATCACGACGCCTCGGCCAGCGGGCTTGAGCAACTGGCGCCCGATGGACTTCTCGAGTTCACGCACCTGCGCGCTGATGGTCTGAACGGCCATATCGAGCCGCTCTGCCGCGCGCGCAAAGCCGCCCTCTTTCACGACGATCCAGAAATAGTACAAGTGACGGTAGTTGAGCATGTAGGTGGTCCGCGACGATGAACTTCTGAAAAACCGATCTATCGCTCAGATTAACACTGGTTTATCCGATCACCGAGTGCGGCGATCATGATCGTTATTCCACCGTCATCCATTCATATGCGGACGTACACCATGGACACCCTGCTCACACTCGCTGCCGACCCTGCCGCGTGGGTTGCGCTCCTCACGCTGGTCGTGATGGAGATCGTGCTCGGCATCGACAACCTCATCTTCATTTCGATCCTCAGCAACAAGCTGCCCGAGGCGCAGCGCGCACGCACGCAGCGCCTTGGCATCATGCTCGCGCTAGGGCTGCGACTCGGGCTACTCGGTACGGTTGCCTGGATCGCGCAGTTGACCGCGCCCGCCATTACCCTGCTCGGCCACGCGTTCTCGTGGCGCGATCTTATTCTGCTCGGCGGCGGTCTCTTTCTCGTGTGGAAGGCAACGCGTGAAATGCACCACCACGTGGTTCACGCGGAAGAGGAACGCAGCAGCGCGGGCAGCACTGTCCAGTTGACCGTCGCTGGCGCAATCGGCCAGATTCTGGTGCTAGATATCGTGTTTTCGGTAGACAGCATCATCACGGCTGTCGGCATGACCGAGCATTTGCCGATCATGTTTCTAGCGGTCATTAGCGCCGTTATGGCGATGCTGTTCGCTGCTCGTCCGCTGTCGCAGTTTATCGAGCGCAATCCGACCATTGTGACGCTCGCATTGAGCTTCCTGCTCGTAATCGGCATGACGCTGATTGCTGAGGGCTTTGGAACGCATGTGCCGAAGGCCTACATCTATGTGGCGATGGCGTTCTCCGCGTTCGTCGAGGCGGTGAACATGCTGGTGCGCCGCGCGAAAACCAGGCGCGCAATCGGTACCGTTGAATAACCGGACCGGCGTTTTCCCGCCCGATCAAGTAGCGTGTCCGATCGGGCACCCGGCGTCTTTGTACTTGTACTATAAGGAGCGACACCATGAAATGCCCTGCTTGCAAGACAACTGATCTGCTCATGACCGAGCGTCGCTCGATCGAGGTCGACTATTGCCCCAACTGCCGCGGCGTGTGGCTGGATCGCGGCGAGCTCGACAAGCTGATCGCGCAAGACACCGCGGAGACCGGCCTGCGCAGTGGGGCGAGCGCAAGCCGCCATGACCACCGGGAGCATGACCGCGCTTACGACAGTGACCGCCGGTACGACGATCATCGCTCGGGTTATCGAACGCAAAAGAAGAAGCGTTCGATTTTCGACGTGTTCGATTTCGACTAAGCGTTCACCAGGTTCTTGCGAGCATGGCTCCGACGTAGTGGCCGCGTAGGCGGCGTGCGGCCACTACCCGCGCTCCTATTTCGCCTTCCCCTCGGCGCCGTCCCCACGCCCCGCGGCAATCGGCTCGATCACGCTGAAGAGCAGCAGCAGGCATAACAGCGCGGTGCCGACCATGTAGAGAAACACGCTCGTCCAGCTGTACTTGTCGAGCAGAATACCGACGACCAGCGGCGCGCATGCGCCGCCAATCTGGCCCACGCAGTTCACGATACCGAAGGCTGCCGGATACGTGGACTTCGTCGCGAGTCCCATCGGATACGCGGAATAGCCTGCGAAGCCGATGCCGAGCATCAGGCCCGCCAGTATCAGCGCGACGCCGAGATACGCGACGCTGTCGGGCGCGTCGATTAGCAGAAGCATCATCAGCATGGTGCCAAGCGCGCCGAGCATCATCATCGGCTTGCGGCGGCCGCCCAGCACACGGTCGGAGATCACGCCGCCCAGCATGTTGCCGGCCACCGCACCAATGAATGGCGCCGATGCGAGGAAGCCCATTTTTACAGACGCAAAACCCTTGACGGTCACGAGATACGTCGGCATCCACGACATGAAGATGTTGCTGATCCCGATCATGCAACCGTAGCCGATCGCGACGCCCAGGATATTCCATGAACCGAACACCTGCCGGATCGTCTCGAGTTGAGCAACACGCCTTGTACGATTGAACGCATCCAGATACGGAATATGCGCGACCTCGTTGCGCCGCGATGCGTGCGCGCCGTGGGCCTGGCGCGGCGTATCGTCGGCGATGTAGCGTTGTTCGGCCTCGGAACAGAAACGGTTCTCGCTCGGCGAGTTCGTCACCGTGAACATCCAGACTATGGCGAGCAGAATGCCAGGCACCGCGAATACATAGAAGATTTCTCGCCATCCCCACAACTGGATCACGACGATGCAAACCGACGGCACGATCAGCGGACCGAGCTTCGACGCCGCAATCCAGAGTCCCGTCGCCGTGCCCTTCTCTTTTGCGGGGAACCAGCGGTTGATCACGTTCGTGCAGCCGATACCCAGCGGGCCTTCCGATAGACCCAGACCCACGCGGTATGCCTGCAACAGGAACACCGACGACGTAGTGCCCATGAGGCCGGTAAACACCGACGTAAGTATCATGAAGATCGAAAACAGAAAGCCGGTGGTCTTTTCGCTGAGCCGTTTATAAAGCAGCCCGACCGGTATCTGCACGAATCCGTACGCAAAAGAAAAGAGACTCACGATCAGTCCGGCCTGCGTATTCGTAATGCCGTATTCCTTCTTCAGGTACGGCAATGCAATGCCGAAATTGGCGCGATCGGCGCAGGCAATGGCCCAGATGCAGAAGATCAGCCCCATCACGATCCAACGGTGGCCGGTACGCTTCTCCCCGACCGGCTGCGCTTTCGCGCCCGCGACGACACCCTCCGCATTGTTCATACCGGTCCCCTCGCGATGTTGCGCGGGAAAGTGGGCGTAAAAGCAATGGGCGCGATACGGCGGCACGTTTTCACGTTTGTCTCCAATGTGCTTGAAACTTATTTCCCTTCCCTGCTGGGAAGTGGGTGAAGGAACGCTCCTTCTGACGGTTTTGATTCTGGCCGCCGTGCCATACGCCGTCCAATCTTTTCTCGCTATTGATTGATGCCGGAATTGAATCGATAGCGCTCGCCCTTCACGTGTCGATCCGTGGATCAACTGATAGCGTTTTGGGATTGGACGCGGCGAATGAAAAAGCCCATCATCCGCCGACATTGCGACTGGATGCGTGCGCCGGATACGGCGTCGCGACGACCGCCAACTACAACAAAGGAGCGCACGGAATGAAACCGAACATTCTGCAACTGAACCCGATTCTGATTCCCGCGATCAACGACACGCTCGCCTCGCTCTACACCGTGCATCGCCTCTTCGAACAGAGCGATAAGGACGCGTATATCCGCGAGCACGGGCAGTCGATTAGAGGCGTGATCACCGGCGGGCATACCGGCATCGCAAACGACATGATTCAACGGTTGCCCGCGTTGGAGGTGATTGCGGTGAACGGCGTGGGCACCGATGCGGTGGACCTCGAATTCGCGCGTTCGCGTGGCATTCCGGTCACGGCAACGTTCGGCGCCTTGACCGAAGATGTCGCCGACCTCGCCATCGGTTTGATGCTCGCGGTGTGCCGCGAGATCTGCGCGGGCAACGAGTTTGTCAAATCGGGCAACTGGCAGAAGAATCCGCATCCGGGCGCATTGCCGTTGTCGCACCGTCTGAGCGGAAAACGAGTAGGCATCGTCGGGATGGGTAAAGTCGGTCGCGCAATTGCACAACGCGCTGCTGCGTTCAATTGCCCCGTCACGTACACCGACTTGCGACGCATGGACGATGTCGCGTATCCGTTCGTTACCGACTTGCTGTCGCTCGCGCGCGGCTGCGATTTTCTGGTGCTGGCGGCCGCCGCCGACAAGGCGCAAGGCATCGTGAATGCTGCGGTACTCGACGCGTTGGGCAAGCACGGTTACCTGATCAACGTGGCGCGCGGCAAGCTGGTGGTCGAAAGCGATCTGGTCGACGCGTTGCGTGGCGGCGTGATCGCGGGCGCGGGTCTCGACGTGTTCGTCGACGAACCGAATGTGCCGTCCGCGCTCTTCGAGATGGACCGCGTCGTGCTGCAGGCGCATCGTGCAAGCGCCACGGTCGAATCGCGCACGGCGATGGGTGAAATGGTGCTCGCAAGTCTCGCGCAGGCACTCGCCGGGCAACGTCCCGAGGGCAGCCTCACGACCTGAAGCGGCGGCTGTTCTGCCATGCCCGGATCGAGTGAGAGCGCGCGCACCTATAATGACCGTCGACTTCCCCATTCATGTCGATACAAGAATGCTCGATCTCGGACAAGTGCGTTGCTTCGTTGCGGCGGCAACAGAACTGAACTTCAGGCGTGCGGCTGCGCTGCTGAACATGACGCAGCCGCCGCTCAGCAGACAGATCCAGTTACTCGAAGACAACCTGGGCGTCATGCTCTTCGAACGCATTGGCCGCACGGTCAAGCTGACGACGGAAGGCCGCGTCTTTCTCGCGGACGCCACGCGTCTGCTCAATCTCGCCGAGCAGGCGGAAAGCACGGTACGGCGCGCGAGCAAGGGCAAAACCGGGCGCGTGCGTCTTGGCTTCACCGGCGCGGCAGGTTATGAACTGATTCCCGAATTGCTGGTAGCGGCAGCTGACGTGCTGCCCGAAATCGACGTGGTATTGCTCGAACTGGTCTCGGCCGCGCAGATCGAAGCCTTTGCCGCGAACACGATCGATCTCGGCTTTCTCCGGCCTTTGCCATCCAGGCAGAAGCTCGAGTTCCTTCTCGTCGACGAAGAGCCGTTGATCGTCGCGCTGCCGAAGCGGCACATGTTGTGTCAATTCGAGCAGATTGCATTGAGGCAACTCGACGAGCAGCCGTTCATCATGCATTCGCCCACGCAAGGGAAGTACTTTCACGACCGCATCATGGGGATGCTCGCGACCGAAGGCGTGAATCTGAACATTGCGCAGTACATCGATCAGACGCCCACCATTCTGTCGCTCGTGCGCGCGGGGCTAGGCGTTGCGATTTTGCCCGCGTCGGCGCAGCGGTTCCATTACGACAATGTGGAATTCCGGTTCATTGCGCAGCATTCGATCCAGGCGGAGATGAGCATGGCCTGGCGAGCGGATCAGGACAATCCGGCCGTCATTGCTTTCCGGCTAATGGCGGCGGAGTACTTTGCGCGGAAGGCGCGAGGCTGATTTTCCGGTCCGGCATCCGCGCCTCCCAACGCATCACACGAAACGCAAAGACATCCGTCAATAAGCAAACTTCCGATAGTGCTCGGCACCCGGTGCGGTGTCCAGTTCCTCGACCCGCGGCATGTATCGCAACAACCGTTTGCCCCGCGCGCTCAACTGGTCGTAGACAGCCGCAGGTACGTCGATATGCACTTCGGGCCGAAAGTACCAGCTTCTGCTGTAGCCGATCACCACCATAGGACGCGGCACGTCGGTTTTGTTCGGTGTGCCGCGATGCAGCGCCCGCACGTCGCGGATCATTACATCGCCCAGCTTCATTGGAATCGCCTGCAATGGCACACGCCCTTCGCGCCATGCCTGCAACGCCTCCTCCGAGCGCATACGATGCGTGCCGAGCGTGGTTTCGAACGGACCGTTTTCCAGCGTGACATCGCATAACGGGAAGTTCACTGCCAGCTGGAACGAAGGCGTTTCGGGCTCGCCGTCGAACAACGCCGGCGTGTCGCGGTGCACGTCCTGATAGGCGGAGCCGTTGAGCGGCGTGTCGGTGGCGAGCTGGCACATGACAGGATCGTCGCCCGCCACGCGCTCGACTATCGCGAGCACGTCCGCATCGCAAAAGATGGTTTCGTCGGCAAACACGCCGGTAAACGGCAGCGTGATGTAGTGCCGGTTTTCGCCGCGCACGGCCGTCGCTTTCGATGCAAGCCGCTCGTCGAGCAACGGTTTGAAAGCCTCGGCCCATGCGCGAAGCTTTTCCGCCGGAAAATGGTTTCTCAATACGACCATTCCGTCGCGTTCGAACGCCGCGGCAAACTCGTCAAGCTGATCCTCTGAATAGCGTCCCACATTTGTCTCCGTGATTTTTTGTACGGACTTCAAATGTACCGCGTCGTCGACGCGCTGTCTTGAGCGTTGGAAAAATCGCACGGGGCGACATGAAACGCAACGACGAGGCCGTCGCGAGCGCAATGAAATCCAGTATGCTGGGCGCTTCAGCCGTCCGGCCCAGATGGATTTCACTCTTCGCCATGAACCTTTCCTTTGAAGTTCTCCAGGTACTCGACGCCGTCGATCGAACCGGCACGTTCGCGAGCGCTGCCGAAACGTTGCATAAGGTGCCTTCGTCGCTAACCTATCTCGTGCAGAAGCTCGAACTGGATCTTGGCGTCAAGCTGTTCGACCGCAGCGGCCGGCGCGCCACCCTCACGCATGCGGGACGCGTGGTCGTCGAGGAAGGCCGCCGGCTTCTCGCGGCGGCGGAAGACCTGGAATCCAAGGCGAAGCGCATTGAGCAAGGCTGGGAGTCCGATGTGTACGTGGCCGTCGACGAAATCATTCCGTTCGCGCTGCTGTGGGATCACGTCGACGAGTTTTACGGGCTGAAGCTCGACACTCGCCTGCATCTGTCCAAAGAAGTACTGGGCGGTTCCTGGGATGCGCTGCTCACACGCCGTGCCGATCTGATTGTCGGCGCCGCGGGCGATCCGCCGGCAATCCCGAATCTCATCGCAAAGCCTATCGGCTCGCTGCGGCACGTGTTCGTGGTGGCGCCGCAGCACCCGCTTGCGTCGTTGCCCGGGCCGCTTACGCTCGATGTTGTCGCACGGCATCGCGCGGTTGCGATCGGCGATACGTCGCGCGATCTCGCACCGCGCACCATTGCGCTTGCAGTCAATCAGGAAGTGCTGACCGTGCCCACGCTCGAAACGAAGCTCGCTGCGCAATTGCGCGGGCTCGCTGCGGGCACGATTCCCGAGTGCCTCGCGATCGACGCGCTCAGGCGCGGTGAACTCGTCCAGAAAGAAGTGCTCGGCATGCGTGACGTCACGCACTTTTATCTGGCGTGGCGCGACGACGAGACGGGTAAGGCACTGCGCTGGTGGGTCGATCGGCTGGACCAGCCGGATCTGATCGACAAAGCCGTGCAACAGCAGATGCAGCAGACGCAAGTGAACGCGTGACATGGCGAAAGCCATGCCACGCAGTGCGATCCAACCGCTCGGCGCAGGCTAGCGGCCTTCGCTGACTTTCTGCCGCGTACGCTTCGGCAGACGCGAGTTCAAATGCGGGCTCAGATGCGGATTGAGATGCGGATTGAGGTGCGGATTGAGATGCGGATCCAGACGCAGGTCCACATCGCCCTGCCTGTCCACGCGCGGCAACACGACCTGGGACGCAACTCTCGCGGCATCGAGCAGTTGTTGCGCGGCCGCGAAGTCCTCGAGATCGCGCCCCTGGCTTAGCCTCGCACACGCGGATTCGACGAGACGCACCGCATCGGCGGCGCGCCCTTGCGCCCACCACAACTGGCCGAGACTCGTCGCGGCGCGCAATTGCAACGAGCGGCAACCTTGCGCGAGCGATTCCTCCATCGCGGCGGTCAGGCACGCCTCGGCATCCGTGACGACATCGCCACCGGGCGGCGAGCCCGCCGCGCCGAGCAAAAGCAGCTCGCCGTACGCGCGCCGCAGTTCGACCACATACCAGTGATCGCCGCTTTCGTCGCACTGCGCCAAGGCTCGCGTCACCGCTGCGATTGCCTCGTCGCGTCGCCCGGCGCGCCCCAATGCAAGACCGTACCGCGCGACGAGCATCGCGCGTTGAGCACCGTACTCGAGTGAGTCGAGTTCGTCCAAGGCGGCGCGAAACGCATTCAGCCGCTCGGGGCTCACGTCGTCGAGCGAGCGCAGATACTCGTCGAAAGCGCGGGCGCATGCCTGCGATACACCGAGACCCGTACGAGCCGACACATCGCGCAGCAATGCAATTGCGTCTGCCGCGCGCTCGCGTTTGCCCGACAGCAGCGCAAGCGGGATCTCCGCTTCGACCAGCACGTAGCAGGTGACGATAGCCTGGTCTTGCGCGCACGCGCTCGCGACACAGGCTTCGGCCAGATCGAGCGCCTCGTCACGCGAGCCCTGAAACCACAGCAGACGCGCAAGCGTGGCGCGTCCCACCACGCCCTGATCGATCGACTGCCCGAGTGGCAAGCCGTGCTGGAGCGTGTCGGTGTGCTGGAGAAACCGTTCGAGTGACGCGCGCGCCTGTTGCTGGTCGCCCGCGTAGTGCGACGCGATGCCGAGGAGGCGCGAAGCAAGAATGTCGTTGCTTGCGTCGCCCGTCTGCGCCGCGAGTGAAGCGAATCGATGCGCGAACGCAAGCGCATTTCGCGCCGCGCCAGAAGACTGGCTCGCGTTCCACATACCCCACAACGCGCGCGCTTCGAATGCGTGGTCACCGAGCGCGATGGCCAGCGCCAGCACCTCGGCCCAGATCGCGAGCGTTTCGCGGTTCGGTCCATTCACGTAGACGAGCGCCGCACCGAGCGCGGCGAGCAGTTGCATGCGAACTCGCAGATGCCGCGTGGAGCCCGATCCGCCATGGGTTCGCGCAACGCTGTCGAGTGCGCGCCGCGCCCACGCGCAGCATTCGTCGACAAGCGACAGTTCGTACAGCAGCGCGACCACTTTGACCGCGAGTTTCTCTGCGAGCGCATCGTCGCCCTTCGATGAAAGCGCCCAGCCGAGCGCCGCGCGCAGATCGTCGAGCCATTCACGCATACGCGAATGCCAGCGGTCGGCGTCGGCCTCCTCGGAGCGTGCTTCGGCCGACATGTAGCGCTCCAGCAAGCCGGTGAAATAGCGCGCGTGATTGAGCGTGACGGCGCGCCGCTCGCCGTTGTCGTCGAGCTTTTGCAGTGCGTACGCGCGAGTGGTTTCGAGCAGCCGGTAGCTCGCCCGGCCGCGTTCCACGTTGGCGACGACCAGCGATTTTTCGACGAGGCCCGACAGCGCCGCAATCACCTCCTGCTCGCGCAAGCCGATGTCCGTCACGACGCTGATGGCCGCGTCCATCGAAAAGCTGTTGACGAAAATGCCGAGCCTGCGCAGCGTTGCGCGTTCCGCGTCGTCGAGCAGCCCGTGGCTCCAGTCGAGCGTGGCCTTCAACGTCTGATGCCGGGGCAGCGCCGTACGATTGCCGCCCGTGAGCATATTGAAGCGATCGTCGAGATGATCCGCGAGCGTTTCTATGCCGAGTATCGCCGCGCGGGCCGCCGCCAGTTCGATTGCGAGCGGTATGCCGTCAAGCCGGCGGCACACTGTGCCGGTCAGCTGGATGCTTCGCTCGTCGGACGACAAGCGCGCGTCCATTGCTCGGGCGCGCGACATGAATAGCTGCACGGCGCTGCACTGAAGCACGTGCTCACCTTGATCGTCGTGCGAAGGAACGTCGAGCGAGGCGACCCAATACAAATGCTCTTCGGTGACGCGCAGCGGCTCACGGCTCGTTGCGAGAACACGCACGCCAGGGCCTGCATTGAGCAGCGCCTCGGCGAGTTCCGCAGCGGGGCCGAGCACATGCTCGCAGTTATCGAGCACGCACAGCACGCGCCGTTCGCCCCATTCGCGGCTGACCCGCGTAAGCGTGAGCGGCCCGCTCGCCTTGCTCACGCCCACGCTCGCAGCGAACATCGCGAGTACGCTGTTTGCGTCCGACGTGGACGCCAGCGAGACCAGATAGACGCCGTCCGGGTATTGGTCGAGCAGAACTCGCGCGACTTCGACCGCGAGGCGTGTCTTGCCGATGCCGCCCGCGCCGAGAAGCGTGACATGCCGCGCCGACGCGAGCGTGCACGCGACGTCGCGCAGCGCCCCGTCGCGGCCGATCAGCGGCGAAAAACTCGCGGGTAGATTGTGTGGCACCTGACCGGCGGAACGAACCTGCCGGTCATCGGCTACTCGGGAATCGGGTTGATTGACGCCGTTGGCGGGCGGCAGCGGCGACTGCCTTGCGACGAGCCTGTAGCCCCTGCCCGACACGGTCTGGATGAGTCCGCGGCTTTCGCCGAGCACCTTGCGCAGCGCGGACATATGAACCTGAAGATTGTTCTCTTCAACGATGGTGTCGGGCCACACCTCTTTCAACATGTCGTTCTTCGACACGAGTTCGCCCTTCGCGGCGATCAGCACGGCCAGCATGTCGAATGCGCGGCTGCCGATGCGCACGGGTTGTCCGTCGAGAAGCAGTTCCCGACTGGCAAGGTCCACTTGAAGAGGTCCGATGCGAATCATGAGGCGGTATCCAGGACGCAACCGGTGGAGAAGCTGCCGGGCAACAGCGGCCCGGCGATGAGTCCCCGAAGTCTAGACCAACCGCAACTTCGCATGCGCGGAAAAAACTGAAGCTATCGTTCAAAATTTTTGTATTGAACCAGCGGATGCTGCAGGTCGACGACCGACGCCAGAATCATCGCGGCCGCGTTGACCGGGACTGCGCTGCGCACCCTCGGTTTGTAGATCAGATCGTTACGGCGGATCGTCGCTCCGCTCACCGCACAGCGTCCCTTTAGTCTCGCGCGGCAACTGATCCATACCTGGTCCGCGTAACGGCATAGCGTGGCGTCCTGCCAGAGGACCGCGATCGACGTCTCGGACAGACGCTCGATCACCTCGACCTGCCGGTGCAGCGACGGTTCATTGGCAGCCTCGCGCGTCAGCGGCGGTGCAAGATAGGCTTCGCCTTCCGCTTCGCCGCAATAGCCGGCAAGGAGCCGCTTGATCACGTGACTCCATACCGGCGCAAGGCTCTCCTCCTGCGTGGCCGCGTGATCGTCGTGCGCCAAGCGGCAAGCGTCATGATGCACGTCCGCTTCGTGCCTCGCTGCAGTCTTGCATTGCCTGGCCGGGGATTCGATGTGCATCGTGATTCTCCTCGAAAGTTGGCGCAGCGCTCATAACAGAAGTGGCTGGCAGCGTCGCCCGGCCACGTTGCGTCACTGAGCCGGCGCCGCTTCGTAATTGACCGGCACCCAGTCGTACGTGTTGCCGTTCTGCCTGATGTGCCCGAGGCCCGGAAAGGCGATATGCGCGGCGCCGATCAGATAGCGCTCGCTCGCAGCGAGTTCGAGCGCGCTGCGTCGCGAACGTTGGGCCGCGGCGGCATCGGTGTCGTATTCGACCGATGCCATCGGGTTCTGCAACTGGATCGCCGCCACATGCACGATGTCGCCCCACACGAGCAGGCGATGCGCGCCGCTTTGCACCAGATAGCCGGTGTGGCCGGGCGTGTGTCCATCGAGCGCGACGGCGCGAATGCCTGGGTCGAGCTCGACATCGCCCTGAAAAGGTTTGAAGCGGCCCGCCGCGATATACGGGGCGACGCTCGCACTGGCCGCGTCGAAGAAAGTGCTGAGAAAGGCCGGGGCTTTGGACTTGCTGGCCGGGTTCAACCAGTAGTCGGCTTCGGTCTGACTCACGCGCACGACGGCATGCGGAAAGGCCATCGCGCCGCTCGTCGCGATGCCTCCCACATGGTCCTTGTGCAGATGCGTCAGCAGCACCTCGTCGATCTGCTCGGGCCGATAGCCGGCCGCCCGCAGATTGGCGAGCAGCTTGCCGCAACAATCGCCATACAGCACGCCCGCGCCGGAGTCGACGAGAATCAGCTTCGAGCCTGTGTTGATCAGGAACGCGTTGATCGAGCCTTGCACCGGCGCCTGCAGGAAATCGCGATCCAGGTCGCGCGCGATCTCCGCCTTCGGAACATCTTGGATCACGGTATCGATTGGAAACGGATGCGTGCCGTCAAGCAGCGCCGTCACTTCGAAGCCGCCGAGCATGATCCGGTAAAAGCCCGGGCCCTGAGTCCTGACCTGAGGCGCGGCGCCATACGCCACGCCGCTCCACAGGCTCGTGACGACGCTCAATAGCAGCACGCAGCAGGCCGCCGCATGCAGGGTTGCGCTACGTTGAATCGACTTCATCGTCTGCTCCGTCAGGGGTTGGCCGCGAGCTTCGTGGACTGGCTCAGGTACGCATGAATCTGGGCGACGACGGCCGCGCCGTCGCCGACCGCGGCGGCGACACGTTTCGCGGAATCCGAGCGCACGTCGCCGACCGCGAACATGCCCGGCACGCTGGTTTCGAGCGGATAGTGCGCACTGGCCGCCGACGCGCCCTGCCCGCTTCTCGCCATGCCGGTCAGGAGAAAGCCGCGATTGTCTAGCTCGACGCCGCTTGCGGCGAGCCAATCTGTTTTGGGCTCCGCGCCGATAAAGAGAAAGAGATGCCGCGAAGCCAGGACTTCCTCTCCGCCGCTCGTTTCGTGACGCACGCGTAGATGCGTGAGCCCTGCTTCATCGCCTTCGAGCCCGCGCAGCGTGCAGCCCGTACACAACGACACATTCGGCAGCGAGCCGATGCGGTCGATCAGATACTTCGACATGCTCGTGTTGAGGTCCTGGCCGCGAATCAGCATGCGAATGCTGCGCGCGAAGTTCGCGAGAAACACCACGGCCTGGCCCGCCGAGTTGCCGCCTCCCATCAGCACGATGTCCTGGCCTTTGACGAGCTTCGCTTCGATGGTCGACGCCCAGTAATACGTGCCGCGCCCCTCGAAACGTTCGAAGCCCGGCACGGTCGGCTTGCGGTATGCGGCACCGCTCGCCACTACGACCGTGCGCGCGCTGATGCGCTGGCCGTCGACGAGCGTCAGCACGAACATCCCGTCTTGCCGCGTTACTTCGGTGACCTTGCCTGGAATCGCGAGGTGCGCGCCGAACTTCAGCGCCTGCTGGAACGCGCGCGCGGCGAGCGCCTGCCCGGAGATGCCGGTCGGAAAGCCCAGATAGTTTTCGATGCGCGAACTCGCGCCGGCCTGGCCGCCTGGCGCGCGCTGATCGAACACGGCCACCGAGAGCCCCTCGGTAGCTGCATAGACCGACGCCGCCAGTCCGGCCGGACCCGCGCCGACGATCGCGACGTCGTACCTGTGCGACTGCTCGAAGGTCGGCACGAGTCCGAGGCACGACGCGAGTTGCGCCTCGTCCGGCGCGCGCAGCACATGCCCGTTCGGGCAGAACACGAGCGGAAAGTCGCCGGGCCCGGTCGTCATGCCGCCGAGCAGGGTCACGGCTTCGGGATCGGAACGCGCGTCGATCACCGTCGCCGGATACGCATTGCGCCGCAGGAAGCCTTGCAATCCCACGAGGCGTGCGTCGTCGCCATTACCGACGATAATCGGCCCGAGCCCCTGCTCGATCAGTCCGAGCCGGCGCAGAATCAGCGCGCGCATGATGTGCTCGCCGAGTTGCGCATCGGCGACGATCAGCGCTCGCAGACGCTCGGGCTCGATCACGAGCGTCTCGACATCGGTCAGCGCGAGGCCGTCGATCAGCGCGGGCTTGCCGGAAAGCTGCGCCATCTCCGCCATGAAATGGCCGTCGTCGTGCTCGGTCACGAGCGTCGAGCGGCCGAAGCTGTCGCGCGAAAAGATCCGCACGCGGCCATGCAGCAACACGAAAAGCCCCAGCGCGACCTGCCCGGTCTCGAAGATCAGATCGCCTGCCTTGAAGTTCATCGGCCGCGCGAAGCGGCGCAGGCTTTGAATTTCCGCAGGCGACAGACGCGGGAACATCTGATGTTGCCGGTATTCGAGCGACGAATACGGGAACTCCAGCTCGGACGGTTGCGCCACATCGGGCGATAAACCGGAAGTGCTCATAACGATGACCTTTGTTTTCGTGACGGCCTCAATCGATCCGATATCGGCCGCTACCTACCTACCCGCTACCACCCGAACTTCAGTTCCGCGCCGATGTAGTCGGCGTTGCGCGCGCCGAGTTCGCGCAGCGACGGTCCCACCTGGAAATGCACGGCTTCGAGCGCCGCCGCGAGATTCGCGGTGACTGCCCAGTCGGCGCGCAACTGGGTATAGAAACCGGTCCAGCGCGAGCCGTGTCCCGCCGTGCCCGGCACGACCGCCGAGCCTTGCTGATAGACAGCGTCGGCGGTGGTCTCACGCCATTGCAGACCAACGCCGGCGAGCAGCGAGAGCTTGCTCGTCGGCTTGACGATCAGCGACGGCTTCACGTGAATCAGGTTCGTATAGCCGGTGTAACCCGCAAGCGCGAAGTAGTAGCCGTTCGGAAAGAGCGGATTGAAGGTGCCGACGCGGTCATCGCCAGGATGGGTGTCGCCGGAAGCCGCATCCACCTGAATACCGACGCGCGGTGTCCATGGCGTCGACGCGAACGTATACCCCGCGAGCGAGCCGACTGCCCACGCGCCGATCGTTTTCGCGCCGACATGCCCCGACTGATACATCGTCTCAATGTCCCAGTCGACGTGGTTCAGCGTGCCGGAATAGCGTGCATCGAATACATCGCGGTGTTCGTCGCCGGTCGCGTCGAGAAAACGCGCGTTGCTGCGGTTGTAGCGCGAGTAATACGCGGATACGTCGCCGGGACCGACCGCTTTGCGCTCGACGCGCACACCGCTGAACGTCAGATGCCGGTTCGACACGTCGTCGAAATCGCTGTTGTCGCGGTATTGCACCGGCTGCGTCGCATACGCGATCCAACGCCAGAGACCCGTCTCGTAGTCGGCCCAGATCGCGTCGAAGGCCTGGCGCACATTCGGGCCGTCGCGCACGGAGATGAAGCGCTGCAAGTCGAACGCCATCTCCTGACGGCCGAGCCGGAACTTCACGACGCCCGGGCCGAGCGGCTCGACGATAGCGACAAAAGCCTGGCGCAAGTCGAGCGGATTCTTGTCGACCGTTGTGACATTGTCCTTGCCGTACGGACGGGCGTCCTCGAACTGGGTGAAGATCTGCACGTGAGGACCGAGGTGCACGTCCGCATGCACTTCGAGGCGTTGCAGCAGATATGTATCGTCGTGCCCCGCGCCGAGACCGAAGAGCGGCGCGTCGTTCATTTCGAGCCGCTCGCGCAGCACGACGCCGAGCGACACGTACGCGTCGGGATTGCCGAACAGCGGAATGTACTTGAGCGAGTCGAACGGGCGCTTGGGTACGCAAGGATTTGCGAGCGCCGACCAATTTTCCTGCCAGCGGTTGAACATCACCGTGGGGCGCGCGCACGAGGTGCTTGCCGCCGGAGCGCTCACGGCCGCGGTGTCGTCGGCGCTGCCGAGCGCGGTGTCGGCTGCCATTGCCGGCAGTGACACTGTGAGGCCCGCCGTGAGCCCCACAGTCAGCCCTGCAGCGGTGAGCCGTGCGCTGAGGCTGGCCTTGAGGCTCGCTGCGGGCCGCTTGCCGAGCAGCCAAGCACCCAGCGCAGCGCCCCGCCCAAGCCGCGCTCGCGCGGCTCGCTCTGACGAACGCGGCCGACGCGGCCCCACTGTCAGCAGCGCTCTGATTGCGCGCGCTTTATCGGCCATCGTGCACTTCGGCGATATATCCGCCCGGGAATTCGAGCACTGCCGTCTTGCCCGTTGCGCTGTTATACGGCGCATAAACCACCTTCGCGCCAGCCGCCTGCGCGCGCTGCAGCGTCTGTGCAAGATCGTCGACACCATAGCCGGTCGTCTCGCGGCCAAACGGGAACGGCAGCTTGCCGTCGGTGACGAAGACCACCATGCGGCCAAAGCCCGAGGCGATGCGAATCTCGCGGATCGTTTCGCCGGGGCGGCCGATCACGCCGGCGTCGGCGCGCGGGTTGTCCGAGACGATCTTGCCGTGCGAAAAGTGCAGCCAGCGGCGCACGAAGTTGTTCGCCTCGTAGCGCGACACATACACGCGGTTATCCGGCACGCTCTGCAGCGGCGCATAGTTCGGCGCCTTCGTGTGCCAGTAGAGTTGCATTGTCAGACCGCCCGGCCACTGGATGATCGCGTCCTTGCCGATGGGGTCGTCGAAGCTGTCCACGAGCACATCCGCGCCCGCCGCGCGTGCGGCCTTCACCGCCTGATCGATGTTCGTAACCAGATAACCCGTGCGCTCATTGCCGAACGGATACGGAACCGGCGTTTCGAAGCCGAACACCGACAGCATGCCGACCGGCGTCTGTACATATTGCGACGCGGTCTTGCTGGGCGTCGGCGTGACGGTGAACACCGCGCGTGGCGACGCCTTGCCGCCGAACGTCGCGATAAAGCTGTTGACGAACGCGTCCAGATCCGCTGACGCAACATACACGTGCGTCGTGTCGTATTGCGGACCGACCGACACATCCGGCTGGCGCGCGGTGAGCGCGGTGTTGGCGGTCGCGACTTCGGGCGGGCCGGCATCGGCGTGAGCGGAGGTGAGCGGCGCGAGGCCGATGAGCAACGCGGCGGAAACGGCCGCGAGAGGACGAAAACGCTGAAGCAAATGGATCATGTGATCTACCTGATGATGTTGGAAGAATTCGAGTGCAATCCGGATCCGGCGGATACGGGTTGCACCTGGGAGCGGGCCAGCGGTTGAGCCAAGGCTTTGAGTCATGGCTTCAGATCAGAACCTGCGCCTCGACCTGCAATCAACCGCCCTGTTTCGTGGCGCCGGGTGCGCCCGGCTTTTGCGCGGAACTGTCAGGCATCGGCGCGGCAACCGGCAATGTCGACGAAGGCGATGCTGCCTCTACGGCCGCGCTCTGTGGAAAGAGCTGTGCCTTCACCACAGGTATCGCGTGTTCGCCGAGCACCATGCCGAGCAGGCCGGCGAGCGCGATCAGCGGCGGCGCCGGCGACTGCACCTTGAGCAGCCAGTAGAGAAGTCCGACGCCGAAGCCGACTCCCAGTGAAATGATGTAGCCCATGCCAATCTCCTATCGAGGCCGGGTCAGTTCGGCCATTCCGAACCGAGCACCAGCCCGCAAAAATTCAGACGCCGGTAATTCGGATCCCATCGGTCGAGCACGTCGGCGTTGACCGTGCCGAACGTCGTTTGCGGACGATGTTCCATGCCGCGCGCGTATTCCTCGAGAATCCGCTTCTTGAAACCCACTTCGCGCGGACACGCCTGCACGATTTCGTCACGCTCGTCGACGGCGTATTCGTCGTAGCGCGCACCGCGCACGTCCATCTGCACGCCCGCGGCGAGCAACGCGACGAGCGGCGCGAGATGCTCGGGAATGCCCGGCGTCGTGTGCAATGCAATCGCCATCCATACTTCGTCGATCGCGCTTGCCGCCGCCCGATGCTCGCGCATGAAATCGCGCGCGGCGTTCGCGCTATCCACTTCGTAGCGGCACGACGAACGCCGATGCGCGCTATTCAGGCCCACGTTGTGAAACATCGCGCCCACATAAAGCAGTTCCATGTCGAAAACCATGTTCTCGCGATAGCCAGTCAGCGCACCGAACAGAAACGCCCGCTGCGCGTGATGGAACATCAACGCAGACTCGGTCGCGCGAATCCGTTCGGTTGCCCCACGGGCCATCGCACTGTCGGGCATGTCGATGCCCGCAATGGTTTTCCTCATGTCACCTCCTCCATATGCCGATCGCCGGCGATCTGCGCGGGCCTCGTCGCCAGAGGGCCCTCGTTTGCGCACGATGCAGCGCATGGCGGCTCGGAACGGGCCGCCTTGCGATCCCATTCAGCGTACCGATTGCCGTCGATAAAAGCCTTGGCGCGACCTTAAAAAGCCTTAAGCGAAAGCTGAATTCGAATGGCCGCCGCCTCACAGTGCAAGCTCGTGAAAGCGCCGCACGCCATCGCGGATCCATTGCAGCAGCCCGCCGCTGCCCTCATCAGCGGTGGCCGATGTCGCAAGCAGCATCTTTTCGCTTTCGTGATGGACCGAGAGCAACCGGCACATTTCCCGCGCGACTTCGGGGCGCCGCGCGAGGATCGGAGTAAGCGCGCTTTTGTCGAGCCGGAACACCGTGGCGCGTGTGACCGCGCGCACGACTACCCCGGTTCTCACGCCGGCGAGTATTCCCGACTGGCCAACCGAGTCGCCTGGCGCGAGCCTGCGCAATTCGACCTCGCCGCCGTCTTTCTGCACGACGGCCTTGGCAACGCCGCGCGCGAGAATGTGCAGCTCATGCCCGCCTTCGTCGGCGGCGGTATAGATCGTGTCGTCGACATCGAACTCGTGCAGCGTCAGTTGACCGGCGAGCTCGGCGATCTCCGCGTCGTCGAGCGTCTGGAAGATCAGGACGTTGTGCAACAGCCGCTGCTTTTCGTCCGTGGGCTCACCCATGGGCTCCGCTACCGACAATGGCCGCAACACCACGCCGCGCGACAGCAGATGCCGGTGCGCGAGGTCATACAGGTCGTTGCGCACGCCGATCTTCTTGTTCCATGCGTCGACGTAGCAGACGATCTCGTACTCGATCGCGTCGTTGGTGGCGCGCTTCACGCTCACGAGCGGCTTCGGCTCGGCGAGCACCTCGGGCGAACTGGCGGCGGCGTGCATCAGCGCCTGCAGGACGGTCGCCGGACGAATCGACGGTTTCACCGGCAGCAGCACGCTTACGCCATGCGTATCCATCGGCTGGTTCGCATTGACGATGTTCGTGCGTGCCGCCACGCTGTTCGGGATCACGACGATGTTGCCCTGCCCGTTCAACAGGCTTGTCGCGCGCCAGTTGCTTTCCACCACCTTGCCTTCCACTTCGCCGATGGTGATCCAGTCGCCTATGCGGAACGGCTGCGTCGCGTTGAGCACCACCCCGGAAAACACATCGTTCAGCGTGCTCTGGATCGCGAGACCCAGCACCACCGCAACCGCTCCCGAAGTCGCGAGCAGCCCGCGCACCGGCAACTGCAACACGAACGCGATCGCGCCGACCGTGGCGGCCAGAAACACGAGAGCACCGAGCACGTCCTGAAACAGACGCTCCTTGTGCCAGGTCTCGGGCAGCACCATTCGATCGAGCACGACGGTCACGAGCCGCGCTCCCTGCAGCCACCAGATCACTTCGA
Organism: Paraburkholderia sp. SIMBA_053; assembly: GCF_046534895.1. Lineage (NCBI taxonomy): Bacteria > Pseudomonadati > Pseudomonadota > Betaproteobacteria > Burkholderiales > Burkholderiaceae > Paraburkholderia > Paraburkholderia sp. SIMBA_053. Next base: position 1,008,051 of record NZ_JAWRXU010000002.1, read on the forward strand.
GAATCTGCGCGAGCAGATGGCGCACGGGCTCCGCGCCCCACGGCGCCTCGCGCAGCGGATTCATGCCGTGCGTGAAGAGCACATAGCTCGACAGGCCAAACATGATCACGCGCAACGCGAGCCGCGCGTTCGCGTTGCGGCGGCCCATGAAGCGCCAAGCGAGGAAGTCGAGAACCAGAATACCGAGCCCATAGAGCACGCCATCGGTCAGAGTCGGCATAGTGATTCCCGCTTACGGCAAGGCACGATGAAGATCAGGCAAGTAGAGCAGCGCGCCGCGCGTCAGAACGCGAAGCAGCTGCAGCCGAGCGCACCCCAGAAGCCATTCGAATCGCTGACGGGCACGTTCTTGCGCCATGCCCAGCCATGCGCATGTGCATGCACGCCGCACAGATTCACGCAGCCGTCCACGCAGGCGACGGCGGTCGGCTTATAGCGGCTATAGCCGCCGAACTCCGCCACCGGCGACCACGATGGGCTCACTGGCAGATCGGGCGGTGCGAGCGGCGCGAACTCGTCGGCCGCATAGACGACCTTGCCGCCCACCACCGTCATTACCGATTCGAGGTATTTGATGCTGGTTTCCTCGACGCTGAAGTAGTCGTCGCTCAGCACGGCGAAGTCGGCGAAGTGGCCCGGCATGAGCGCGCCCTTGCGGTCGTCTTCATTCGAGAACCAGGCGCTGCCGACCGTATAGCGGCGCAGCGCTTCCATGCGATCGAGCTTGTTCGCGCTCGAATACATTGCCGTGCCGCCAACCGTCTTGCCCGACACCATCCAGTACAGCGAGACGAACGGATTGAAACTGGCGACGCGCGTGGCGTCCGTGCCCGCGCCGACCGGCAGACCCGCGTCGAGCATCTGGCGGATCGGCGGCGTGTGCTTGACTGCCTCTTCGCCGTATTGCTGGATGAAGTACTCGCCCTGATACGCCATCCGGTGCTGGATCGCGATGCCGCCGCCGAGCGCGCGCACCCGCTCGATGTTCTTCTGCGTGATGGTCTCGCAATGGTCGAAGAACCAGCGCAGGCCGTCGAACGGAATGTCCGCGTTCACGCGCTCGAACACGTTGAGAAAGCGCTCGATCGACTCGTTGTAAGTGGCATGCAGACGGAACGGCCAGCGGTTCGCGACGAGCAACCGGACCACGGCCTCGAGTTCGGCTTCGAGCGTGTCGGGCAGATCGGGCCGCGGTTCCAGGAAGTCTTCGAAGTCCGCGGCGGAAAAGACGAGCATCTCGCCCGCGCCGTTCACGCGCAGGAAGTCGTCGCCTTCGCCGGGCTTCGTCATCTTCACCCACTTCGCGAAGTCTTCGATTTCCTTCTTCGCGTTCTGCGTGAAAAGGTTATAGGCGATTCGCACGGTCAACTCATTGTGCTTCGCCATTTCCATGATGACCGCGTAGTCGTCCGGATAAGCCTGGTAGCCGCCGCCCGCGTCGATTGCGCTAGTCACGCCGAGCCGGTTCAACTCGCGCATGAAGTGACGCGTCGAATTGCGCTGGTCTTCCAGCGCGAGCTTCGGGCCTTTGGCGAGCGTCGCGTAAAGCAGACCGGCGTTGGGCCGCGCGATCAGCATGCCGGTCGGATTGCCGCGCTTGTCGCGCTGGATCTCGCCGCCCGGCGGATTGGGCGTGTCTTTCGTATAGCCGACCGCACGCAGCGCCGCCGCATTCAGAAGCGCGCTGTCGTACAGATGCAGGATGAAGACCGGTGTATCCGGCGCGATCGCGTTGATCTCTTCGAGCGTCGGGCCGCGCCGCTCGGCGAACTGGAATTCGTTCCACCCGCCCACCACGCGAACCCACTGCGGCGCGGGCGTGCGGGCCACCTGCTTGCGCAACATGTCGAGCGCGTCCGCGAGCGACGGCACGCCGTCCCAGCGCAACTCCATGTTGAAGTTCAGACCGCCGCGAATGATGTGCAGATGCGAGTCGTTCAGACCCGGAATGACCGTGCGGCCTTTCAGGTCGACATGGCGAGTGGCGTCGTTCACGTGACGCATCACGGCATCGCGCGAGCCAGCGGCGATAACGCGGCCATTCGCGACGGCGAGCGAATCGGCGAACGAGCGCTTCTCGTCCTGCGTCGCGATCTTGCCGTTGAAGAAGACGACCTCGGCCGGGGTGAATCCGGGTGACAGGTCTTTGGACATGGCGGGCTCCGTGAGAGAAAGGACAGGCAGGCTGATGAGACGTGCCGCGCTCGCCTGGATGGCGAGTCGAACTGGGAGGCAGTCTATCGACGGCGCTTTGCCAGGTCCTTGTCGAAGCCCTTAATAGTTCTTAATGCAAGTTCTTAATGCTGGTTGGTGAGCTGGTTCCTGCTGCCGGTTCTCAAAACGGTTCCTGTCGCGTCCGCGAAAACAATCGCGGCGAGTGGCGCATGCGCCTCAGAAGTTTTCATTATTTTTGCAGGACTTTATGCACGTGCTCTTCCTACACTGGCTGTGCGCTCAATGGGCATATGAACGGGCACGCTCGCAGCGCCACTCACCACCCTCGATCAAGGACTCGCCATGAAAGACCTAAAGCAGGCAGCGGCGCATCGCGCGGCATCGCTCAGGACGCCGACCCGCCTTACCGAAGACGCGACTCGTGACATCGCCGCCGCATTGACCACCCTGCTCGCCGATGTATTCGCGCTGTATCTGAAGACAAAGAACTTTCACTGGCATATGTCCGGGCCGTACTTCCGCGACTATCACCTGCTGCTCGACGACCAGGCGAACCAGATCTACGCGACGACCGATCCGATCGCGGAGCGCGCCCGCAAGATCGGCGGCAAAACGCTGCGCTCGGCCGGCCACATCACGAAGCTGCAACGTATCGCCGATAACGACGCCGACTTCGTCACGCCCGGCGACATGCTCGCGGAACTGCGCGAGGACAACCTGGCGCTCGCCGGCTATATGCGCGAAACGCATTCGTTGTGCGATGAATACGGCGACGTCGCGACTGCGAGCCTGCTCGAAAACTGGATCGACGAAGCGGAGCAGCGCGTGTGGTTCCTGTTCGAGTCGGGACGCCACGACTGATAGCGCACTGGCCTCTCCAGCGCGCGCCACTGGCGGCACACGTTCAGTCACCCGCCTTAACAACAATTAAGCAATCTGAAAGTACGGGGAATATTCGCGCCCGTAGGATTCGCAACTCTGCGATGCCGCGTCACGTTGCGCCGGCACGCACATCACAACGTCACAGGCACGGAGAAAAAATTTGGCCAACTCATCCGCAATTCCATCGGCGAACCGCCGCCAGCTGCTCGCAGCAGGCGCAGGTGCGGCCGTTGCCGCTATCGCAGCGCCGGGCGTCGCGCTAGCGGCAACGGCCGGCGGCAGCAGCCATGCGGGCAATTCTTCTCACTCAAAGCACGGAGAGCGACACACCATGAACACGGTCACGACCAGGGACGGCACGCGCATTTTCTTCAAGGACTGGGGTTCGGGTAAGCCGGTCGTCTTTTCGCACGGCTGGCCGCTCGATGCGGACGCATGGGACGCGCAGATGCTGTTCCTCGTGCAGAAAGGCTACCGTGTGATCGCTCATGACCGCCGTGGCCATGGCCGCTCAGACCAGCCGTCGCACGGCAACGACATGGACACCTACGCGGACGATCTGGCCGCCGTGATCGAGGCGCTCGACCTGAAGGAAGCCACGCTCGTCGGCCATTCGACGGGCGGTGGCGAGGTCGCTCACTACATTGGCCGCCACGGCACGTCGCGCGTTGCCAAGGCCGTGCTGATCGGCGCCGTGCCGCCGATCATGGTCAAGACGGAAGCCAATCCGAACGGCTTGCCGATGTCCGTGTTCGACGGCATTCGCGCGAACGTGGCGGCGAACCGCTCGCAGTTCTACAAGGACCTGGCGGTGCCGTTCTACGGCTTCAATCGTCCGAACGCGAAAATTTCGCAAGGCACGATCGACGAATTCTGGCGCGAAGGCATGCTCGGCTCGATCAAAGGCCAGTATGAGTGCATCAAGCAGTTCTCCGAGGTCGACTACACCGCGGACCTGAAGAAGATCGACGTGCCCACGCTGATCCTTCACGGCGACGACGACCAGATCGTGCCAATCGACGACTCGGCCCGTCTGTCGGCCAAGCTCGTGAAGAATGCGACGCTGAAGGTCTATGCCGGCGCACCGCACGGCATGTGCACGACGCAAGCGGACAAGGTCAACGCCGATCTGCTCGAATTCCTGCAGAGCTAAACCTGGCGGGCGCGCCGCGTTCCAGCGGCGCCGCCCCTGCTTTTCCCTTCGCGTCTGCATTCTTTTGACGCAGATTGCCGCCGCGCGAAGCGCCGATGCGATCGGCTCCGAATTGCGAGGCCGATTAATAGAAGCGTCACGAATACATGAATGCCGCGACGCGAAACCTCCGAGCGAAAATCCGTTACGGCAATATGTCGATCACAAAAATAAATCGCGTTGCTTTTTGAGCGTCGATCATTTGTGATAAGCAGCAAAGCTCCGAAGGCCGGGGCTCACGTAATTCTTATGATGTTTGGTGCTTATTATTTGAGCGCACATTATTTTATCGACGTTTCCCAACCTCGGGAAAACCCGGCATAATGACAAATAACTTACAAATGATAAGTTTTGAGTAACGACTAACGGCAGTTGAGGCGCTGCGACGACCCGAGGTGACGAACATGTTCAACGATATTCATGCATCCGCCGCCACGGCCGCACGTCCTAAAGACTCCCTCGGGTGTCTGTCGAGTCAGCTGCGCGAGGACCTCGAACTCGACACCGGCGAGTTCAAGTTTTACCGCAAATGCACGTTGGGCAGCGACACGAGTCCCGTCACAATGGACGGCTCGGGCCGTGGTTTTCTGATTGGCGTATCGCTGCAAACAGGACACCGCCGGCGCATCTATTCGCAACATCGCTGGGTCACGCACGAGTTCGAGCGCGACTGCGTCTACGTCCGCGATTTCGCCGACGACTACCGCGCCGAACTGCTTGGCGGCTTCGACTTCGTACTGATCGAACTGTCGCGCAATTTTGTCAGCGACGCCTGCCACGAGCGCGGCGGCAGCGGCCTTGCGCGCATCGCAACGGTTGCGGGCCGCAAAGACCCGGTGCTCGGACATCTCGCGCAGGTGCTCGCGCTCACGCTCGATGCGCAAAGCGAAGCAAGTCCGCTTTTCATCGAACAACTCGGCGTGACCATCGGCACGCATCTGCTTGATCGCTACGGCGAGGCCTCGCGTCGGTCGAACCGCAACAACCGGGGCCTGTCCGCGTTGCAGGAAGCCCGCGCAAAAGAGATGCTGCTCGCCAGATCTCAGGGCAATGTGTCTATTGAAGAGATCGCGAGTGCGTGCAATCTGTCGCGCAGTTACTTCATTCAAGCATTTCGCGAGACCACGCAGCGCACGCCGCATCAATGGTTGCTGGAGCGGCGTATCGACCAGGCTCGCGAGCTTCTCAAGCACTCGAACCATTCGCTTTCGGAGATCGGCATGGCTTGCGGCTTTTCCGATCAGAGTCATTTCACGCGCACGTTCTCGCAGCTCGTCGGCATGCCGCCAGGACATTGGCGTCGTGAGGCTTGCCGATAGACGGTCAGCGATTTCGACACCACCCATTTTTCACGGTGCGCAGCCCATGCAAATGGACTTTCGTACAAAGCATCGCACTAACCGACAAGACTCGCACGATTTGATACGGTAACTTCCGTCTTGTCGTACTGCAGGTTCTTCTCACCAAGCACGTTGTCCCGGAAGTTGAAAACGACATGATTGAACTAGGCCGCTTTCAAATCGATCTGGAACTGCGCACCTTATGGCGTGACGGCGAACGTGTGCCGCTCGGCTCGCGCGCCTTCGAGATTCTCGCAATGGTCGTCAAGGCCGGCGGACGCCTCGTCACGAAAGACGAGTTGATGGACGCCGTATGGCCGGATACCATCGTCGAAGAAAATAATATTCAGGTGCATTTGTCTGCACTGCGCAAGATTCTCGGCGCGGACCGCGATCTGATTCTGACCGTGCCTGGCCGCGGCTATCAACTCGTGCAACGGCATCGAGCCGCCAGCACCGCGACGCCGCCAATGCCTTTGCCCGCCGGGCGCCCTCTTCCGCCTCCGCGCATGCCACTCGTCGGGCGCGACACGGCCATCGCTCAAATCCGCTCGATGCTCGAACACACGCGCGTGCTGACGCTAGCCGGCGCCGGCGGCATCGGCAAGACGAGCCTCGCTATTGAAGCAGCCCGTCATGCCGCCGCAGATTTCGCGGAGCCCGTGTGGTTCGTTGAACTGGCCACGCTCGGCACGCGCGACGAAGTGCTGGCCGCCACCGCGCAAGGCTGCGGGTTGCCCGTCGAACACGGGACGCCGGGCCTCGCGCAAATCGCCTTGGTGCTGGCAGACCAGCGCCGTCTGCTCGTGCTCGATAACGCCGAACACGTGGTCGAGCACGTCGCTGAAATGGTCGAGGCATTGGTCGCTGCCAACGCGAATTTGCGAGTGCTCGTAACGAGCCGCGAGCCGTTGCGCATCATGGCCGAAGCGATTCTGCGGGTCGAGCCGCTCGACGTCCCGCAGCCTGGCTGCCTTGACGCGCAGATTCTGCAGCAATCCGCTGTCAGCCTGTTTTTGCTGCGCGCCAACTCGCTGCAGCGCGAAGTCGCCGCGGATAGCGCGGAGCTGCGGCTCGTCGGCGAAATATGCCGGCGTCTGGACGGCATTCCGCTTGCGCTCGAACTGGCGGCGGCGCGCGTGGTGACGCTCGGCGTGGTTGGTGTGCATCAACGGCTCGACGACCGCATGGCGATACTCGCGGGCGGCTATCGTACGGCGTTGCCGCGCCACCAGACCTTGCGCGCGACGTTCGACTGGAGCTTTGCGCTGCTCGATTCGGATTCGCAAGCGCTTTTCAGACGAACCGCGGTATTCGGCGGCGTCTTCAGCTTTGAAGCAATGTGCGCGGTCGCATGCGACGCGTCGCTGACGGTGGCCGATGCGATCAGCGCGATCAGCGAACTGCTTGCCAAGTCGCTCGTGAATGTTGAGTTCGACGGCCCCGTGGCGCGCTACCGTCTGCTGGAATCGACGCGTGCGTATGCGCTCGAAAAGCTGCAGGCCGAAGGCGAGCGGCAGGACATGGCCTTGCGCCACGCGCGCTATCTGTCGCAATGTTTCATGGCACACACGGCGCAAACGGTGGGTGGCAACGCGGATAGCGCCGCGGTCCTCAGGCACACGTTCGACGACGCACGCACCGCGGACGACTGGGCGTTTTCCGCCGACGGCGATGTGCACCTGGGCATCGAACTCGCATCGAATCTCACGGGTGCGCTGCTCGACAATGGAATGATCGCGGAATGCTGTGAGCGCGCAAGCCGCGCGGTCGATGCATTGGACACGCTGCCCGCCGGCAGCGTCGATGCGCTCGGCGAGATGCGCGTACGCGCGGCGTTGGCTTCCGCGCTGCCGCACGTGCGCGGCGCTGTGTCGACGTCTGAGCAGTTGTGGCGCAATGTTCTCAAGCTCGCGACCGAACACGGTGACGCAGCATTTCAGGCACGCTCGCTCTGGGGCTTGTGGACCACCATGATTTCGAGCGGCAACATCCACGAGTCGATGCAGTTCGCGAAGCGCTTGCGGCAGCTCGCGCACGCTCGCGCGAACCCGTGGCAGGAAACGCTGGCCGATCAGATTGTCGCGATTTCGCTGCATTGCCTCGGCCGACATGCCGAGGCGAAAGCAGAACTGCTGCGCACGCGCGACCGCTTTGCAGAACTCGAATACAGCGGGCAGCGCGACAACACGATCGCCGTCCATCCGCTTGTCTACTGCAACGGGACGCTCGCGCGCATTGCGTGGCTCGAAGGACATTGTGGCGAGGCGATGAAGCTCGTCGATACGCTCGTCGGCCTCGTGCGCCCCGACATCATGGAGCCGTTGCTCACGCACACGCTCGGCGCCTCGGCTGCGCCGCTCGCGCTGATGTGCGGCGACCTCAAGCGCGGCGCGGTATATCTGGAGATCATGCGCTCGCAGGCGGCGCTGCATGGCCTCGATGTCTGGCGCGACTACTGCAACTGTCTGTGCGCGTATCGCGACATTCTCGGCGGCGACCAGCAGCGCGGCATCGCGCTGCTGGAAACTTCGCTCAATGCGCTCATCGAGCGTGGTTTCCGGCGCCTCATCACGCTCTTCATCAGCGCCTATGCCGAGGCGCTCGTGGCCGCCGGACGTATCGACGAAGCGTCGCGCCGGCTCACCGATACGCTGCAGTTTTGCGAGGCCAACGGCGAGATGGTGTTCGCGCCCGAACTGTGGCGCGTGCTCGGAGTCGCCGCGCACGCGCAGCGCAAGCTCGCCGACGCCGAATCGTGCTTCGTCAAGGCGATCGACATGGCGCGTTCACAGGGCGCAAGAATGTGGGAACTGCGCGCGTCGCTGGCACTGGCCGGCTTACGGCAGGAAGACGGTCGCGCTCCCGAAGCACTGCAGATGCTCGAACGCATGGCGCTGTATTTCGATGCACCGTCGAACGCAACCGACGTGCAGCGACTGTTCGATACGCTCGCAACGATGCGCGGCACGAAACACAAGAATACTGCGCCAGTGGTCGCGGTGAATTCCGCGCCGACCGATTCGCCCAGGCGAGGCGCGCGCAAGACGGGCGGGAGCCTTGCACGCGTGGACTAGCCGATGCGTGGCAGATGCCGGTTTATTACGGTATCCGTAACATCTGCCATTACGCCGCGCCATCCTTTTGAGCCGAGGTTTCGGGCTTCAAATCGTCGGGCGCGGATGCGTCGGCCGCCGCAGCATCGCGCTTCGTGGTCAGCACGGCGGGCATCGACGGATTCTCCGGCTGCGTATAGCGTTCCTGCACTGCAGCCTTGATTCGTGCGAGGCTCCCGGCTGCATCGAGCGAAGTGTCCTGCTCGATCTGCCGCGCCTGCGCCGCGAGATCCGGGTCGCCGATTTCCTTTTCGAACCACCGCGAATAGTCGCCCTGCTCGCGGTGATACTGCCAGGTGGCGGCGTCGACGCCCTCCGCGATCTCCACGAACAGCACCAGGTTATGCGCGCGCAGATTCAATGCACGTTCGGGCCCGCGAAAATAGAAACTGCGCTCGGGAATCAACAGCCCTTCCGCGTATTTTCGCCGATGCCTGAGCCGGTGCTTCGTGCCCGGTTCCAGCCGGATCACACCTTCGGGCGCCGGCTCGGTGAGACGCCATAGCAACGCCTCGCCGGGTTGCAGCTGCGTTTGCCCCAGCATGTCGTCGACGTTCGGCACAGTGCGATCCGTCGCCTTTGCGAGTTCCTGCACGGCCTTGGCCGCGCTCGGACCCATTGCGAGCATCAGATTCACCTGGCGCAGGAACGCGCCGTCGAGTTGCTGCGGAGACACCGTGATCGCAAGCGCGGTCTCAAGCGTCTGCGGAATGGTCTGGCTGGCCCCTGCCCATCCAGCGGGAAACAGATGATGCGCCTCGTCGAACACGAGCCAATGCGGCCGCCCGGTTCGCACGCGCAACTGCTGCACTTCGAGCAGTAACGACGCGCAGAACGCGGGCCGCTCGGGCAGCGGCACGCGCAGCAGATTGACGGCCACCGCAGCGCGCGGAGGACGCAGCAGCAACTGCACGACTTCCTCGATCAGCGGGGCGGTGTGCGCATCGCCGACCACGATCGTGTCTTCGTCGTTCTGGTAGTCGCCTTCCGGATCGATGATGCACAACTGCTGGTGCATGCCCGCCAACCGTTCGAGCAGCCCCGCGCAGGCCGTCGACTTGCCGCACCCCGATTCACCGGCGAGCAGCGCTACCGTGCCATGCGCCGCGCAATACTGGTCGGCCGGCTCGCCGCCGTCGCGCGCATGTCCAACAAGGACGCGACTGCGCGGCGTCATGCTCGCCCGTTCACGCAAGTCGTCCTTTACCAGCGCGTCGACCAGTTCGGCGACACCCGCGCCCGCCGCCTGGCTCGTGACCATATCGGCGCGCTCCTTCAGGGCCGGCAGAGCATTGGCAACCGCCACCGAAAAACCGCACGCGTCGAGCAGCGCATGATCGTTCTCGGCGTCGCCTACTCCCGTCACATTGAACGCCGACAGCGCCAGTTCGCTTAACGCCTCCTGCAAGCCGCTTGCTTTCGATATGTCCGGCGAGACGATCATGACCGCCTCGCCGTTGAAGATGATCTGCAAGCCGAGCCCCAGGTCCCGAATCGCGGCGAGCGCGATCTGCTCGGCGGGCTTCATCGTCGCAATGAGCGTTTCGCTGACGCTGAAATGATGCAGGCCGCGACGCCTCAGTTCATCGACGAAAACGGGCGGCGGTGGCGGCGCCAGGAGCCGCCGTGTACCCGTCGACGGCGTATACAACACACCGCCGTTTTCCGCGACCACCCGCGAGAACATGTCGAGCCGCGGGCAGACGGCGAGCAGGTCGTCCATCTCCCTGCCGCTCACGAGGATCGCCTGGCGGCCCGAGGCGCGCAGGCGCTCGAGCGCGTCCCACGTTGCGTCGGCGACGCGTCCGTCGGGTGCGAGGGTGTTGTCGTAGTCGGTCGCAATGGCAAGAAATCGCATGAAAGACGCTCCGTAGTCCTGTTTCGCTGTTTCGCTGTTTCGTTCCGGCTTGCTTCAGTCGTTCTGCCCGGATTGCGCGCCGCGAGTGCCGCGCAGCATCGCTTCGTAAATGCGCGAGTACTGATCGACCATCCGCTCGACGGTGAAGCGGCGCTCGAATGCCGCCCGGCATGCAGCGCGGTCGATCGTGTCGATCTCCGCGAGCGCGGCCACTGCTTCGTCGACGGAATCGACGAGGAAACCGGTCACGCCGTGTTCGACTATTTCCGGCGCGGCGCCGTTGTTGAACGCGATCACGGGCGTGCCGCAGGCGAGCGCTTCGATCATCACGAGGCCGAATGGCTCGGGCCAGTCGATGGGGAACAGTAACGCGCGTGCCTGCCCGAGAAAGTCGTTTTTGCGCGCGTCGTCGACTTCCCCGCAGTACTCGACGTGCGGCAACTCGAAGAGGCTCGCAATCTCCTGCTCGAAATACTCGCGGTCATCGTGGGCGATTTTGGCGGCGATGCGTAACGGCAGGCCCGCGCGCCGCGCGATTTCTATTGCGCGGTCGGGCCGCTTGGCCGGCGAGATGCGACCGAGAAACGCCACGTAATCGCCTGGCTCTTCATGAAAGCGCAGCAGATCGGCGGGCAAGCCATGATGGACGGTCGCGCGCCAGTCGAGCCATGGAAGCGGCGCGCGCTGGGCCTCGGAAATCGACACCACCGGCATGTCGGCGAACTGGTGGTATAGCGCGCTCAAGCCGGGTACGTCGAGTCGCCAGTGCAAGGTGGTTAGCGACGCGCATCCCAATCGCCGCGCGAATGGAAAGCTCGTGTAGTCGGTGTGAAAATGGACGAGGTCGAAGTCATCCGCGCGCCGTACCACTTCCTCGAGCATCGCGAAGTGAAACGCCTGCGCGTCGGCCGTATCTTCAATCAGGCGAATCGCACAATCGCTGCCCGAGACGAGTCGTGCCCGGGTGCGGGAATCGCCGGTTGCAAACAGCGTGACGTCGTGGCCCAGGGAGACAAGGCCGTCCACTAGCCATGCCACCACCCTTTCCACGCCGCCATAAGCGACGGGCGGCACCCGCTCGTACAACGGTGACACCTGGGCGATGCGCATGCGTTGCTCCGCTCGACGAACCGATGCGTAGCGCGCCGCATCGCGCATGCCCGGCAATGTCGCGTGTGAGCCGCCGCGATTGTCGTCGTTGGAAGATCGTCGTCGTTGGAAAAATGTACCGGTCGACGATGAAATTTAAACGTTGTGGCGGGTTACGGGCAGCTAGGCGATCGGGCCGCTGTAGCCGTCGGCGGGCGACGCGGGCTCCACTCGCTCGACATGCTCGTCGATCCAGTCCGTCGCCCGTTCGCGCGCGAACTCGATCGCCTCATGCTCGTCGACGAAATCGCGATGAAACTCCATATCGTGCGTATCGTCGCTCGAACTCACGGCGCCTTCCGTCACTTCGATCCTCGCCTGCGCGACAATCGCGCCGTCGTCGACGCCTGCCGTGACGTGAACGATGCAGCCTCCATATTCAAAGTCCATGATGTCTTCTCCCGCGTGTAGTGGTTGTGCCGCGCTAGCCGCGCTTCGCGCTGCCGTTGCCGCGCGTCTTCGCGGAGGTGGAGGGCTGCGCGGTGTCCAATGCTTCCGCGCTCTCGTCGTCGATTGCTTCCGCCGCGCGTCGGCCCTTGCCCGACTGTTCCGCCGCAACCGGCGGCTCGGCGTCGCCCGCGTCGCCTTCCGCTTCGATCTGTGCCTGCGCGCGCAGCCAGTAATCGTCGGGCCGTCCTTCGGGCGAGCCGTCGCTCTCCCACAACTCATACGCGCGCTTGCGAATTCGGTCCTCTACTGTCGGTTCGACCGGTAAGCCTGACATTGCAATCTCCATACGGGTTGTGAGTCGCGGTTGTGAGTCGGGGTTGTGAGTCGGGGTTGTGAGTCCACCCACGCGCGCCACGCGGCGGCCGCGCCCGTGACGCAGCAAAGCACGTTCCCATGTGTTAAACGGTGAGGTTCGACGCCGCGAGTCGCAGATGCTCGCAAGCACTTGCCAGGATTCACACCGACTCGCGCGCTTGCGCGCTCGCCGTAGCACCGGCCAGTTGTTATAATTCTTTCAGCAGTTCTGATTCAAATATAACGCCGCTCACACTGCCCACGCGCCAGGATTCCCATGCCGAAACCCGATCGTCTTCGCGCTCTCGCCGATGCCTTGACGAGGCAAAACGTGATGCGTCTGCGCGACGCCGCGGCTTTGCTGGGCGTGTCCGAAATGACGGTGCGCCGCGACATCGCGGCCAACTCGGATCGCTTCACGTATCTCGGCGGCTACATCGTCAGCGCGACCGACGTGCCGAACAACGCCGGCTATTCGCTCGAACAGGAAAAGGACCACTTCGCGCAGGCCAAGGCGGAGGCGTCGTCAATCGCCGCGGGGCTTATCGGCAACAACGAAACGCTTTTTATCGACTGCGGCACGACGCTCACCACGCTCGCGCGGCTCATTCCGCCCGAGCGGCATGTCACAGTGGTGTGCTATTCGTTGAACGTGGCCGAGATTTTGCGGCGCAAACCGAATGTGCGGATGATCCTGCTAGGCGGCGTGTACGTGCCTTCGTCGGATTCGTTTGCGGGCGAGGAAAGCCTGGAGATGCTGCGCCGCATGGGCATCAACAAGGCGTTTATTTCAGCAGGCGGAGTGGACCCCGCGCGCGGCGTGACCTGCTGGAATTTTCACGAAGTCGCGTTGAAGCAGGCCGCAATGGCGAGCGCTGTCGAACGGCACCTGGTGGTGGACATGAGCAAGTTCGGCGTCGTCAAGGCCGTGCGGTTCTCGCAGGTGGACGACTTCGATTCGATCATCACCGAGCGCGGCCAGGAGCACCGCAAGCGCAGATAGCGCACACGTTACGTCTCGTTATGCGTCCGCTGCGTTCTCATTTACAGCGCTGCGCTTCGATACATGAGAAGCGCAGCGCGTGTCCAGCCAAAAAGACGCTCAGCGCTTGCGTTGCAGCGCGAAAAGCGTTCCGGCAAGCAGAATAAACGCGCCGATAATCACCTTTTGCCAGGTGCTCGGTACGCCGACGAGAATCAGCACGCTCTTGATGAGCGTGACCAGCACCACACCTAGCAGCGTTCCCACCACCGTACCCGTGCCGCCCGTAATGCGGGCGCCGCCGAGAATGACTGCGGCGATCACGTCGAGTTCGGAGCCCACCAGATCGAACGGATTCGCGAGGCGGTTGTTCGACACGTGCAGAATGCCCGCGATGCCCGCGAGCATGCCTGTATAACCGAACACGAACAGATGGATCGCGCGCAGGTTGTAGCCGAGCCGCTCAGCAATCGCGAGCGAGCCGCCCATCGCATAGACGGCGCGGCCCATCATCGTGCGATTCAGCAGCCACCATGTGACGACCGCGGCCGCGACCAGCGCGAGGACCGACACGGGCAGCACTGCGCGCAAGCCGTCCGCGGTGTGATAGAAAAATAGCGGAATGCGTCCGAATCGATCCATGCTGTGCGGAATGTTCATGAAGAACGTCGTGCCGATGAACGTCAGCAAAAGCCCGCGATACAGATATTGCGTGCCGATCGTGACGATCAGCGAAGGCGCTTTCAGCCGATGCACGAGCAGTCCGTTCACCATGCCGAGCACGACGCCGCCGAGCGCGCCCGTGACGAGGATCAGTGCGAACGGCGCGTCCGGCCACCAGGCGAACACGGCTTTCGTGATGCCGTACATGGTCAGTGCGGCGATCGCGGTGAACGACACGTCGATGCCGCCAGATGCGAGCACGACGAGCGTGCCGAGCGCGAACAGCGACATCGTGGTCGCCGAATGCAGCAGGTCGAACAGCGTTGCGAACTGGAAAAATCGTGGATTGATTGCGCCGACGATCAGGCACGTCACCACGATCAGCGCAACGGTAAACCACTCGGGGTTGCGCGCGAGCCGCGTGCGCAACCCTGGCGCTTCGACGCTCGGCGCGATTTCGACGACGGTGGGAGTGGTCATGGTCTGCTTCATTGGCGATGCGCTGGGCGGGTCGGTGCGCGGATCGGTGCGCGGATCGATGCGCGACGGGATGCGCGAGTTCATGGCGGTTGACGTCCTCTATGCCGCTTCGGAAAGCAGCGCGTGATACAGATCGGCTTCGCTTAGTTCGTCGGCGCGATATTCTGCGGCCACACGGCCCTTCTTCATCATCAGAATGCGGTCGCAGTTCTGAAGTAGTTCGGGCAAGTCGTCGCTGATCAGAATGATGCCTATACCGCGGTGCGACAGCCGCTGCATGATCCGGTAAATGATGTCCTTGGAGCCCACGTCCACGCCCACAGTCGGTCCATGGAGAATCAGCACGCGCGGGTCGATGGCGAGCCAGCGGCCGATCAGCACGCGTTGCTGGTTGCCGCCCGATAGTGACTGCACCGGTTTGTCGACGCCAGGCGTTGCGATCTGCAACTCCTTCACGGTCTGTTCGGCGAGTGCTTGAGCGCGCGTGCGGTCGATCTGGCCGAAGCGGTCGCGCAGGCTCGAAATCATCGCGGTGATCACGTTGTCGCGAATCGGCTTGTCGAGAAAAAGGCCCTCGTTCAAGCGGTCTTCGGGCACATAGCCGATGCGATGGCGCTTCGCGTCGGAAGGCGTGCGCAGCGCGATCTGCTGCCCGTCGAGCAGCACGTCGCCCGATTGCGCCGGTGCGACGCCCGCCAGCGCGCGCGCAAGCTCGTTGCGCCCGGAATCGAGCAGCCCGGTCACGCCGAGAATCTCGCCGCCGTGCAGCTTGAACGAGACGTCGCTGAACTGCCCCGCGCGCGTGAAGCCGCGCACGTCGAGCACGATGTCCTGCGCATGCGCGCTCTCGCGGTAACGTTCATTCGACAGATGGCGGCCCGTCATCAGTTCGCTGATCTGCGCCTTGGTGAACTCGGCAATGGGCCCTTGCGCCATTTTCTGCCCGTCGCGCAGCACGATCACTTCGCCGCCGATCGCGTAGCACTCGTCGAGCTTGTGACTGACGAACAGCACCGTCACGCCTTGCGCGCGGAGGTTCGCGAGCACTGCAATCAGATTGTCGACTTCTTTTTGCGTGAGCGACGTAGTGGGCTCGTCCATGATGACGAACTTCGCCTCGCTCGCAATCGCGCGGGCAATGGCGACTAGCTGGCGCGTCGCAAGCGGCAATTGCTCGATCAGCGTCGATTGAAACTCGCTGTTGCCGGGCAGGCCCACGGCTTCGAGCGCGCGTGCGGCGGTGGCGGCGAGTACGCGGCGATCGAAGGTACGCGCGAGCCGTCCTTCGTGTGTCGCAAGCTCCGACGTGAGCGCGACGTTTTCGGCGACGCTCATGTTGGGCAGCAGCGAGAGATCCTGATATACGGTTTCGATGCCGGCGGCGAGCGCTTCGAGCGCGGACAGCCGCGCGTGCGGCACGCCTTCGATAACCAGTTGGCCCTCGTCCGGCGGTTGCGCGCCGGAAATGATCTTGATCAGCGTGCTCTTGCCGCAGCCGTTTTCGCCGAGCAGGTGATAGATCTGCCCGCGCTGGAAAGAGAGACTCACGCCACGCAATGCATGTACGCCGGTAAAGCGCTTATGCACGCCGACCACTTCCAGGAAAGGTTGCGACAACGGCGCGGAAGATACGTCTTGTTGATTCATGATGATCGGTCGCGGTGCCGGGGCGCGCCCACCGGACGCGCCCCGAAGTGAACAACGGAATCAGAACGGATACTGCTTGTAGTTCGACTTGTCGACATTCACCCAGCCCTGGCCGCGCACGATGATGCCCTTGCCCGGACCCTTCGCGACCGTCACCTTCGTGTAGCCGGGAATGCCGAGATCCGCGCCGTTCTCCACGGTCTTGCCGTCCACCAGCATCTTCGCGACCTTGTTCATCGCAATGCCGGCGAGCTTCGGATCCCAGAACGCAATGCCGTTGATCGCGCCGCTTTCGAGGAACTTGCCGGCCTCGGTCGGCAGACCCGTACCGTACACGCAGATCTTGCCCTGCATGCCCGCTTCTTCGACCGCACGGCCAATGCCGATCACATCCAGCGACGACGACCCCTGGAAGCCCTTCAGGTCCGGATGCTTGCGCAGTACTTCTTTTGCGACTTCATAGGCGCGCTCGCCGTCGTTGTTCGTTTCGAGTTTCGGCTCGACCAGATTCATCTTCGCGTATTTGGCCTTTGCGTTGCCGATGCCGCCGTCGGCCCATTGGACCTGCGAGCGGCTACCGAGCGAGCCGACCAGCACGGCCCACTTGCCCTCGTTGTGCATGCACGAAGCAAGGCGTTCATTCAGACCGGCGCCATAAGCGGTGTTGTCGAAGGCCTCGATGTCGACCATCGTGTTCTTCGCGTTGTCCGCTTCATGCGTGACCACCTTGATGCCGCGATCCATCGCCTTCTTCAGCGCCGGTTCGAGCGTCGGCGGATCGTAGGGGACGACGGCGATCGCGTTCACTTTCTTCGCGATCAGGTCTTCGATGATCTTCAGTTGCTGTGCCGCGTCCGCCCGGCCTGGGCCCGTCTGATACGCGGTCACGCCGGGGTTGTCCTTCGCGAACTCCTTGACGCCTTCGTCCATCCGGTTGAACCAGTTGATACCCGTCACCTTGACGACCGTGACAATCGTCTCGTTGGTCGCGGCCTGCGCCGCGGCGATCACGCCCACCGTAAGAGCGGCTGCTGCGAGCGCGGCGCCCAGTCGAGTCAATTTCATGCAAAGTCTCCTTTATCGTTCGATGTCGCCCGTGCTGGCCGTGTCAGCCGTCGCGAACAGGCAGGGCAACCTGTCCGCCTTTACCGAAAACCCGCTATGCGCTACCGCCTCTGCGTCGCGCCCGCACTGCCGGAAGCCGGGGTCTTCGCGGGCTGGGTGGAGCCTCCTCCACCGCCCAGACCGAAGATCGCCCGCACGCGTTCACCGCCGGCGAACGCCAGCGACAGCAGCAGCAAGAAGCCCCAGGCGCAGTCGCCGAAAAACTGCGACACGCCCAGCAGATTGAAGAGGCTCGACAGAAACTGCAGCACCGTCGCCGCGAAGAACACGCAGATAATGCGGCCATGGCCGCCTGCCGGATTCACGCCGCCCATCACCGCAATCAGGATGGCGATCAGCAGATACGAGTTGCCGTAATCCCACTTCGCGCTGGACGTATGCGTCGCGCTGATCAGGCCGGCGAGCGAAGCCAGCACGCCGCACATCGCGTAAGTGGTGATCAGCATGCGCGCGCGCGGAATGCCCGCGTAGAACGCGGCCTTCGGATTCGTGCCCATCAGATAGAGTCGCAAGCCGAATGGACTGCGCTTGAGCAGCCACCCGAGAACGATCACTCCGGCAAGAAAGATGCAGAACGCAATCGGCACCTGCAACACTGTGCCGTTGCCGATGTCCGACAAGGGCTCGACATAATCGACATGCACCGACGCGCCGTTGCTGATCACAACCGCAAAGCCGGTGAATAGCAATTGCGTGCCGAGCGTGCAAAGAATCGGCGTGAGTCTGAGGCGCGCGATCACCACGCCGTTGAGCAGGCCGCCCAGCAACCCCATCATGAGCACGATCGCGCAGAAGAGCGACGTGTACAGCACCGGCGAATCGTCACCGTTGACGAGGCGCGGCACGAGCATCGCAGCGACCATGCCCGACAGGTTCGCGAGCCCGACACCGGACAGGTCGATGCCGCCGTTGCCCGACACCATCGAGAGCATGATGCCGAGCGCGAGCAAGCCGAGTTCCGGCAGTTGCCCGCCCATCGACTGAAGGTTGTCGATGTCGACGAACTGGCCGCGCGAGAGCCACGTCGCGACCAGCACGACGAGCACGTTGACGATCAGCAGAAAATTCAGTTGCCGGTCGGCGAACAGTTTTCCCGCAGCAAACGAAGACTTCATGGCGCTGACGATCTCCCTGACACTGCACGAATGATTACGAAGCCTGCGCTGCCTGAGCCGACTCGCTCAATACACGGTTCACTTCGGCGAGCGTCGGCATTGAAGGCGCCGTGCCCGCGCGCGTGACGGATATGCCCGCGAGCGCGCAGCCGAAACGCATGGCGGAAATCGCATCCTCGCCGCGCGCGATAGCGGCCGCAAAGCCGCCTGTGAAGCCGTCGCCCGCGCCGGCGGTTTCGACCACCGCACCGCACCGGAACGCAGGCAACCATATCGATTGGGTTGCATCATGCAGCAACGCGCCGCCCTCGCCGAGCGTCACGATCACGGTGCCGACGCCTTTCGCGAGCAACACGTCGGCTGCACGCCGCGCATCGTCGACGTTCGCGATCGGCACGCCCGTCAGCGCGGCGGCTTCGGTTTCGTTCGGCGTGATGTAGTCGCACAACGGGAAGATGTCGTCGTCGAGCGGCAATGCAGGCGCAGGATTGAAGACGGTCGTGACGCCATGCTTGCGTGCCACTTCCAGGCCGCGCCGCGCGGCCGCCAGCGGCTGTTCGAGTTGCGTGACGAAGACGCGCGAGCCCGCTATATCGGCTTCGATGGCATCGACGTCGGCCGCGCTCAGCGTCCCCGCCGCGCCCGCAGCAACGATAATGGCGTTCATGCCGGTGGTGTCGTCGACGAAAATATGCGCGGCGCCCGTGGAGACGCCTTCGACCACCGAGGCGCGCGCCGTAATGCCTTCGCGCGCCCATGTTGCTTGTGCAATGGAGCCGAATGCGTCGTTGCCGATGCGCGTGCAGAACACGACCTCCGCGCCCGCGCGTGCCGCGGCGACTGCCTGGTTCGAGCCCTTGCCGCCTGGCCCCATCGCAAATGCGGAGCCCGCAATAGTCTCGCCGACGAGCGGCATGCGCGCCGCACGAAACGTCAGATCGGTCACGTAGATGCCGAGAATGACGACACGTCCGCTCTGTTGTGGCTGCGAGCTCATGAACGCAGCCCTCCTTGCAGGGTGTTCATCGCAGCGCGATGCGGCGCGTGCCGCACCATCTCGTTCTTCAACAGCAGGTAATGAGTGTTCAGCACGTTGTCTCCTCCATTTTCTGGTTGGCGTGCATTGGCTGCGCGGTCAGTCTCCGTACGGTATCCAGATGTTCTTCACCTGCACGGCCTGACGCAGAAACGGCAGGCCTTCGCTTGCACGGTCGAACCAGTCGAACTGGCGGCCGTAGTCGGTGAAGGTGCGCTTCAGGTTGCCGACCGACTCACGCTCGATCAGCGTCGCATCCGCCGCGCTGCCGAAGCACCATACCGCGTCCACGTCGTCGTGCCGGGCGAGCGCCGGCAGCAGCGCTTCCCGTTTGCCCGTGACGATGTTCACTACGCCGCCGGGCACGTCGGACGTCTCGACCACCTGATAAAAGTCCGTCACCGCGAGCGGACACGCCTCGCCCGGCAGCACCACCATGCGATTGCCCATTGCCAGCGCCGGCGCCGCGAGCGAAACGAAAGCAAGCAACGGCGCCTCGTCCGGACATGCGATGCCGATCACGCCGAGCGGCTCGTACATGGCCAGCGCAACACCTCGCAGCGGCGGCGTATGCACTGCGCCATCGAACTTGTCGGCCCACGCCGCGTACGTGAACAGACGCGTGACCGAGGCTTCCACCTCCGCGTGCGCCGCGGCATCCGTCGCGCCGTTTCGCACCGTCAGTTGATGCGCGAATTCGTCTGCCCGCACCGCCAGATTCTCCGCAAGATAGAACAGCACCTGCGCACGGTTATGCGTGCTCGCCTGCGACCACTTTTGCGCCGCGCGCGCCGCTTGCACCGCGTTGCGAATGTCCTTGCGGTTGCCCTCGCCCACTTCGCCAACCCGCGTTCCATCGGGCGCATGAACCGGCAACGAATAGCCGCTGTCCGGACGCACCTGCTTGCCGCCAATAAAGAGCTTGGCCGTGCGGTCGATCAACGCAAGGTTCGAAACCTGACGATCGTCGCTCGCATTCGTCGCCGCGCTAACCGGCTGGCGCTTCGGAAGATTGAGCCACGCACGCGGTTTCAGATATTCGTGAATGCCCTCACGTCCGCCCTCGCGGCCATAGCCCGATTCGCGATACCCGCCAAAACCGACGGCCGCGTCGAACAGGTTCGTCGCGTTGACCCAGACGACGCCCGCCGCAAGCCGCGGCGCGACGTCGAGCGCGCGGCCGATCGTTTCGCTCCACACGCTGGCGGCGAGCCCATAGCGTGAATTGTTCGCGAGCGCGATCGCTTCGTCGGGCGTGCGAAAGCTCATCGTGACGAGCACGGGACCGAAGATCTCTTCCTGTGCAAGAGTGGATGCGGGCGCAACGTTAGTGACGAGCGTTGGCGGATAAAAGCAGCCGTTGGCGGGCAACGCGGTATCCGCTGCCTGCCAGATCGCGCAGCCTTCGCGCCGCCCGGTTTCGACGAGCGAGTGAATCCGCTCCAGTTGCACCGGATCGACGATCGCGCCGATGTCGATGCTCTTGTCGAGCGACGGACCCACACGCAGTGTCTCCATGCGGCGCTTGAGCTTTGCGATGAAGCGTGCCTCGATGCCTTCCTGTACCAGCAGCCGCGAGCCCGCGCAGCACACTTGCCCCTGGTTGAACCAGATGGCGTCGACCACGCCTTCGACCGCACCGTCGAGGTCGGCGTCGTCGAATACGATGAATGGCGATTTGCCGCCGAGTTCGAGCGTCAGCGATTTGCCCGAGCCCGCCGTGACCGAGCGGATCAGCTTGCCAACCTCAGTCGAACCGGTGAACGCAATCTTGTCGACTTGCGGATGCTCGACTAACGCTGCGCCCGTCGACCCGTCGCCGGTGACGACGTTCAGCACGCCTGCCGGCAGGCCGGCCTGATGCGCGAGTTCGGCGAACAGGAGCGCGGTCAGCGGCGTGTATTCAGCCGGCTTCAACACGACGCAATTGCCCGTTGCAATAGCGGGTGCGATCTTCCATGCGAGCATCAGCAGCGGAAAATTCCACGGCACGATCTGGCCGATCACGCCAAGCGGCGCATGATCCGCGAACTCGCTGTCCTGCAACTGCGCCCAACCCGCGTGATGCAAAAAGTGACGCGCGACGAGCGGCACGTCGAGGTCGCGCGTCTCGCGTATCGGCTTGCCGTTATCGAGCGCTTCGAGCACCGCAAAGAGCCGGCTATGCCGCTGCACCATGCGAGCGAGCGCATACAGATGCCGGGCTCGCCCCTTGCCGCCGAGCGCCAGCCAGCCCGGCTGCGCCGCGCGCGCGGCGGCTACTGCGGCGTCGATATCGGCCGCGTCGCCTTGCGCAATATCGGCGAGTCGCTCGCCGCTTGCGGGCGCATGAGAGACGAACTGCGCGCCGCTCGCCGGCGCATGCCACGCGCCGCCGATGAAATGCCCGAAACGCGCTTCATGTTGCGCGAGCCATTGGCGCGCGGGCTGATCGTCCTCGGGTGCGGGACCGTAATCCATCGAAGAAAAATACTCCGCTACGCTCATGGTGGTCTGCTTCAGGCTACTGGGTGACGGTTGAAAGCGGAATAACGGCCGCTCACGTGATGTTCGAGCTGCCGCTCGATGTCGGCAAGCAGGCTCGACGCGCCGATGCGAAAGAGCTCCGGCTCGAGCCAGGCGCGGCCGAGTTCTTCCTTCATCAGAATCTGATAGGACAGCACCGACTTCGCGCTCGACACGCCGCCTGCCGGCTTGAAGCCGATCGGCACGCCGGTGCGCTCGTGATATTCGCGGATCATGCGCACCATGACGAGTGACACGTCGAGCGTCGCATTCACGCCTTCCTTGCCAGTGGATGTCTTGATGAAGTCGGCGCCGGCCATCATGCAGACCATCGACGCGCGCGCGATGTTCGACAGCGTGCGAATGTCGCCGGTCGCGAGAATGGCTTTCAGATGCGCGGGACCGCAGGCCGCGCGGAATTCGCGAACTTCGTCGTAAAGCGCCTGCCAGTTGCCGGTGAGAACATATTCACGCGTGACGACGATGTCGATCTCGGCCGCGCCGTCCGCAACCGAGGCCTCGATCTCCTTCAGCTTCAGCGGATGCGGAATCAGTCCGGCCGGAAAGCCGGTCGACACCGCCGCGACAGGAATGCCGCTGCCCTTGAGCGCATCCACGGCCGCGCCGACAAAGCGGTGATAGACGCACACAGCGCCCGTCGTGATGCGCTGCGGCGTCATGCCGAGCGCTTCGAGAAGGTCGGCACGAACGGGCTGGCGTGCTTTCGCACAGAGGCGCCGCACGCGGCCTTCGGTGTCGTCGCCGCTGAGTGTCGTGAGATCGATGCAGGTGACGGCTTTGAGCAGCCAGGCGGCCTGCGCGTCTTTCTTGACGGTGCGGCGAGTCGCGAGTGTCGCCGTGCGGCGCTCGACCGCCGACTGGTTGATGCGCAGACCGTCGAGCCATGACGCGTCGAACGGCATGCCCGGGTTGCGTACCGGATGAACGAGCGGCCCGCCGCGCAATGCGACGACCGAAGACGACGACGAGAAAGAAGGATCAGGCATGAGGCGTCCGGAATTTTGGTGCACGGCACAACGAGGCGCCGGCGAATGACTCGTGTATATGCTACCTCGCATGACAGGATTATCACAAGCGTTACGCGTCGATCATCACATTTTAACGATCTAACGGGGTGTGACGCCGTAAATGTTATTGACGCACCAAATCCATGATGCGAAGATCACAACACACCTAGGGCGCATCGCGGCAGACACAAATAGAATTTCGTTGCGCCGACGAAGGAGACAAGCCAGATGAGTGAACCGGTCGCGCTCGCTTCATCGCCCCGCACGCCATTGATCCGCGTGGCCGGCGTCACCAAGCGGTTTGGCGGCGTACAGGCACTGCGCCGCGTCGATCTCGAAGTCCTGCCCGGAGAAGTCCACGCGCTGCTGGGCGAAAACGGAGCGGGCAAATCCACGCTGATCAAGATACTCAGCGGCGTCCATGCGTACGACGAAGGCGTCATTGAAATTGCCGGGGAGCAGGTCGTGTTCGACTCGCCCGCGCAGTCGCGTGAGGCTGGAGTGGCAGTCGTCTATCAGGACCTGAGCCTCGTTGAATCGCTGTCGGTCGGCGCAAATCTCATGCTCGGGCGCGAACCTCGCACCCGCCTCGGCTTCGTCAAAAATCGCCAGTTGATGGCGACGGTCAGCGCGTTTCTCACGTCACACGGCATTCCGCTCGATCCGCGCACACCGGTCGGCGCCCTGCCCTTTGCGTACCGGCAGATGACCGAAATCTGCAAAGCCCTGATGGGCGACGTGCGCGTGCTGATTCTTGATGAACCCACTTCGGCGCTGAGCGGCGGTGAGGAACAGATTCTCTTCGACGCGATTCGCACGGTCACGGCGCGCGGTGTGGGCGTGATCTATGTCACACATCGGCTGAATGAAGTGTTCCGTATCGCGCAGCGTGTCACGGTGTTTCGCGACGGCGCAAATGCCGGCATGTTCCCGGTCGCGGAAACCGACATGAAACGCCTCGTGGCGGCAATCGTCGGGCCGAAGCATGCCGCTTTGCAGGCAAAGGCAAACGCCGTTGAAGGCACCGGTGGGCCGGCCGGCACGGCAACTTCTCTACCAGCTTCAGCGGCGGCCAGTGCTTCGACTACACCGGCGCTGAACATGTCCTGCGTCTGTAACGACCGTCTGCAAGACGTCGATCTGAACGTCGAACAAGGCGAGATACACGGCCTCGCGGGGCTGATCGGCAGCGGACGCACCGAGATTCTGGAAACGATCTTCGGGCTTCGCGCGATCGGGAGCGGCACCATCGCGATCGACGGTAAAGCGTGTTCCCAACTGAAGCCCGCCGAGGCGATCAGGCTCGGCGTTGCCCTTGTGCCCGAGGACCGCCATCTTGAAGGGCTGGTTCTCGATCATTCGATCGAACGCAATCTCACGTTGCCGCGCCTGCCGCAGTTTTCGCGCTGGGGCTGGTTGCGCAGCCAGGCCGCGGTATCGCAGGCAAAGACCGCGATGCAGGCGTTCTCCGTCAAGGCGCCCGGTGCTTCGACGCCCGTCAGGCTCCTGTCGGGCGGCAATCAGCAGAAAGTGGTCTTCGCCAAATGGAACCATCCGCGGCCGAGGCTCCTTCTGCTGGACGAACCGACGGTCGGTGTCGACGTCGGCGCGAGAGAGGAAATCTACGACGTGATTCATCAGGCGGCGCGCGACGGCACGGGCGTACTCGTCGTGTCCTCGGATCTGGATGAACTACTGCGCTTGTGCGACCGCATTTCGATCGTCGCAGACGGCCGCATCGTCAAGACCGTCGCGCGCGCTTCGCTCGCGAACGCCGAGGCGCTGCATCACCTGCTGCAACTTTCCCGCTCATCCACCGAGTCTCGCGAAGGGACTCCCCACGGGGCTCACGCAACATGAACGACTCCGCTTCGCCGTTGACGGCTGAACGGCAGGCCGCTTCGGCGCCGCGCAGCCGCGCGCGACGCATCGCGCAACTGCTGCTGCAAGGCGATCGGCCGTACGCGCTCTATATCGCATTCGCCGTGCTGCTGGTGGTGTTCAGTTTCGCGTCGCCGTGGTTTCTCTCGATCGACAACTTCCTGAACATCGGCCGGCAGACCGCGCTGGTGTCGATCATCGCCATCGGCATGACGTTCGTGATCATCGCGCGGCAGATCGACTTGTCGGTCGGGTCGTCGCTCGCGTTATCCGGCATGTCCGCCGCGCTCGCGATGGCGTACATCGGCGATCACTGGTTGATCGGTGCGGTGGCCGGCATCGGCACGGGCGCGCTCGTCGGCGCGATCAACGGACTCGTGACCACGCGCCTGAACATTCCGTCCTTTCTCGTGACGCTGGGTTCGTTGAGCGCCGCACGCGGACTTGCACTGCTCGTCACGACCACGAAGCCGGTCATCATCACCAACGACTCGTTCATCGCGATCTTCGGCGAAGGCGATATCGCGGGCGTGCCGGTGCCCATCATCTGGACGGTACTCGCGGTCATCGCAGGCATTCTGCTGCTGCATTACAGCGTGTTTGGCCGCCAGGTCTATGCGGCAGGCGGCAATCCGACGGCCGCGCGCTACTCGGGCATCGACATCCGCCGCGTGACGACCCTCGCGTTCATTCTCACAGGCGTTCTGGCAGGACTCGCGGCGCTGGTGTTGTCCGCGCGCTCGCATGCGGCGCGGCCCGACGTGGTGCAAGGACTCGAGCTCGACGTGATCGCCTCCGTCACGCTCGGCGGATGCAGCCTGTTCGGCGGACGCGGTTTCGTGCTCGGCACGCTGCTCGGCAGTCTCATCATCGGCACGCTGAACAACGGACTCGTGCTGCTGGGCGTGAGTTCGTCGCTACAGCTTGTCATCAAGGGAATCATCATCGTTGCAGCAGTCGCATTTACGAAGAAGTGACGAGGCACGCCGATCACTCGTGAAACGCGGACCCCGGCGCGAACCGCGCGTGAGGTTGCCCGACCGGCAGGAGACTTAACCCCGACTCAATACAGACGTAAAGACCAACGGAGGAGAACATGAAACATTGTCATGGCTCGACAAGCCGGGCGGCACGTGGCGTGAGTTCGTCAGTGGCGGCCGTCGTGACTGTGAGCGCCGCACTGGCCGCCGCACTGGCTTGCGCCAGCGCCGGCGCGCAATGCGTGAGCAGTCTTCAAGCGGGATCGATCGGACCGAAGTCGATTGTCGGCCAGGGACCGAACGGCGAGAAAGCCGCTTCGGTCGACGCCGTCCAGCTCACCGCCGCCGAGGCGGCCAAAGTGAAAGCGGGCAAATTCAAGGTCGGCATTTCGATGCAGACGATGAACCTCGACTGGTCGCAACTGCAGGTGCAAGGCATTACCGACACGCTGAAAAAGTACGACGTCGACGTGATCGGCACTGCGTCGGCCGAGTATCAGGTCGACAAGCAGATTGCGGATATCGAGAACACGATCCAGCGTCATCCCGACGGCATCATCTCGATTCCGGTCGACGGCACCGCGACCGCTGCGACGTACAAGAAGGTCTCCGCAGCCGGCATCAAGCTCGTGTTCATGGACAACGTGCCGACCGGGCTCAAGCATCCTGAGCAATACGCGTCGATGATTTCCGCCGACAGCGAAGGCAACGGCCAGATCGCGGCCAAAGTGCTCGCCTCGTGCGTGCCGCAGGGCGCGACCATCGGGCTCGTCAATTTCGGCGTCGACTACTTCAGCACGAAGGAGCGCACGAAGGCAGTCAACGAGTGGATGAAGAAGAACCGCCCGGACATCAAGATCAAGCAGGTCGACTTCACGGACCCGTCGAAGGTCGGCCAGATTGCGGGCGACTTTTTGACCGGAAATCCGGACGTCAAGGGGCTCTTCGCCGTGTGGGATCAACCGGCGCTCGACACACTGACTTCGATGCGCGCGCAAGGCGTGAACATTCCCGTTACCACCGTCGATCTGGGTCTTCAGTCGGCAATCGAGATCGCCAAGGGCGGACCGCTGAAGGCGACCGGCTCGCAGCGTCCGTACGATCAGGGCGTGGCCGAAGCCATGGCGATGATGAAAGCGCTGATCGGACAGACGCCGCCCGCATGGATCGGCGTGCAGTCTTTGCCGGTGGTTCAATCGACGGTGCTCGAAGCCTACAAGACGGTCTTCAAGAAAGACCCGCCGCCGCAACTCGCGGACGCGTGCAAGAAGGCCAAGCCGGCTTGCGGATGAACTGCGGTCAGCGCGCCACGTGATCGTCCGCAAGGTTGGGCGATCAGGTGACGCAGCATGCGGATCGGGTCGTGCCTGCACCGCTGCAGGCATAGCCTGGCTGATCGATTCCACGGAACATCAATGCCGCCACGACCCATGCGGCAATTCCACATCTCGCCGGGCGGCCGCGAGGCCCGCGACCATGCCCGCCCGGTCGTGCGCGATGCAGTACACCGGTTTGGCGCGCTCGAAGCGCCAGCTGTCCGCGAGCGGGCCTGCATCGACGGGATCGAAGCCGAACTGATCGACCAGTTCGCTCACCACGTGCCGCGCTTGCTGATCGTCGGCGGCTAGCGGCAACGCGCGGCGGTTCGGCGTGCCGGGCGCCGTGCCGGCCGTTTCGAGATCTTTCGCGAGAATCGCATTGAACGCCTTCACGACTCTCGCGCCGGGCAACGCGGCGGCGAGCATCTGGCTCGTCGTCGTCACACCGTTTTGCAGTGCTTCGATCGGACCGTCGCGGTCCGGATAGTGATTGCAGGTGTCGATCACGATCTTGCCGTCGAGTGCCGCAACCGGCAGATGACCGATCTGGCCGAACGGCACGGACACCACGACGACGTCGCCGAACTTCGCCGCCTCCTGTGCGGTGCCCGTCGCGCAGCCGAGCGCCGCGGCCGTGCTGATCAAGGTGTTCGGATCGCGCGAGTTGGCGATCATCACTTCGTGGCCGTGACGCTGTGCGACGGTCGCCAGCGCGCGGCCGAGAAAGCCCGCGCCGAGAATGCCTATCTTCATGTTCCACACTCCATGCATGTCTGAGAATCGCTCCGGTGAACACCCGCTCATCGGTGACAGGCACTATGATTCAAAACTCATGCGTGATAAATGCGCAAATAATGACGAGTGTCGAAATCAACAGTGGGGAGTGTGCATGGATCGGCTCACCAGCATGGCTGTGTTCGTCAAAACCGCCGAGAGCGGCTCGTTCGCGGCAGCCGCGCTCGCGTTCGGCATCTCGTCGCAGATGGCCGGCAAGCATGTCGGCATGCTCGAAGAGCGCGTCGGCGCGCGACTGCTGAATCGCACGACGCGCCGTCAGAGTCTCACCGAGATTGGCCAGATTTTTTACGAACGCTGTAAGGCGCTGCTCGCGGATGCGCAAGCGGCGGAGTCGGTCGCGCAGGAATTGTCGGCCTCGCCGCGCGGACGCCTGCGGATCACCGCGCCTGTCACGTTCGGCGCCTGCTGCCTCGCCCCGATGATCACCCGTTACCTGGAAGCGCATCCCGACGTGCGGGTGGAGTTGACGCTGACCGACCGCTTCGTCGATCTGATCGACGAGGCGTATGAGGCCGCGATCCGGCTCGGCACGCTGTCCGATTCGACGCTGATCGCGCGGCCGTTGATGCCGTACCGGCTGGTCGCGTGCGCATCGCCGGCTTATCTCGCGAAGCGTGGTGAGCCCGTGACGCCCGAGGCGCTCGCCGCGCACGAGTGTCTCGCATTCGCCTTCACGAGCATGCCGGCCGCCACTGAATGGCGTTTTATCGACGATGCCGGGCGTGAGCACGTCGTGCCGGTTGCAGGCCGCTTCGAGGCCAACGACGTGAAAGCGCTGGTCGCGGCCGCGCTCAACGGCGCGGGGATCATGCTCGCGCCCGAAGTTGCCGTGCGGGACGACCTTGCGGCGGGCCGTCTGGTGCGCCTTCTGAACGGCTATGAAGCGCACCCGCGGCCCATGCACGTGGTGTTTCCGGCGAGCCGCGTGACGCCGAAGCTGCGCACGTTCATCGACCAGGTGGTTGCGGAGTTTGGGCCTCCTGCCGCTTGAGAACCCGAAGCGTGCGGAGAACCCACCGAGGCGCAATGGGCTCTAACGGTGGCCTCTCACCGGGCCTCATATCGAATCCCGGGAACCCAAGTCTGCACGTCGCCTTGCAAATACCCGCTAAACGGGCCTTCAGTGCAGGCGCCATGCGGCACCCCAACGCGCCCCGGAAAGCCGCCAATCTCGCTGCATTGCCCGCGAGAATCCCCGGCTTTGCCCGCGTTGGGCGCCGCACAAGGCAAAATACGGGTTTTGCGCGCGCAAAGCGCGGCGAGACGGGAAGCCATTGCGCACCGGCCGCCGCCGCGCGGCGCGCCTTCCAGACATCGCGCGACGACGGCCATGCCGGCACGTCGCGTGTGGCGCACTCGGGACAGCTCGTCCTTTAACAGAGCATCTCAGGAGCATTTATGACCGATTCGAACCCGTCCTTCCTCGGCAGGATTTCACTGGCCGTCAGCGCGTTTTTCCGCATTCTCGGCGACGGCGAATTCGCCGCCGGCGTGCTGCGCGTGCGTGATGGCGACACGGCTGCCCCGACACGGGCGCAGGCGAGCGCGCCCGCTGCGCAGCCGGCGCCGTCGCTGAAGGAAGCCAACCCCGACGCTGCGCTGCAACTGCTCGGCCTGCTGCAACGCGACGCCCGTTTCATCGACTTCGTCGAGGAAGACATCAAGCGTTTCAGCGACGCCGATATCGGCGCCGCCGCACGCCTCGTCCACGAAGGTTGCCGCGCGACGCTGCGCGAGCACTTTACGATCCGCCCGGTGCGCGACGAAGCCGAAGGCAGCCGCGTCACGCTTCAGGAAGGTTTCGACGCAAGCGCGATTCGCCTGACCGGCAACGTCGTCGGCAAGGCGCCGTTTAGCGGCAACATCAGCCATCGCGGCTGGCGCGTCGAAGAAGTGCGTCTGCCGAAGCTCGCGGAAAGCCACAACGCGAAGGTGATCGCGCCGGCCGAGGTGGAGCTATGAGCGGCGCACGCTACTCCATCGGCATCGACCTGGGCACGACGCACTGCGCACTCTCGTATGTGGACACGAGCGCAAGCGACGGCGAGAAGACCGCGCTGACGGTGCTGCCCATTGCCCAGCTGACCGGGCCCGGCGCGATTGCCGACCTCGATCTGTTGCCCTCGTTTCTGTATCTGCCGCACCCGGATGAACTGGCTCCCGGCGACCTGCACCTGCCGTGGACCGGCGAGCGCCAGTTCGCCGTCGGCGAATTCGCGCGCAGCCGCGGCGCGGCCACGCCGATCCGGCTCGTGTCGAGCGCGAAAAGCTGGCTGTGCCACCCAGGCGTCGATCGCCGCGCGGCGATCCTGCCCAACGATGCGCCGCCCGAAGTCGCACGCGTGTCGCCGCTCGAGAGCTCGGTGCGGTATCTGACGCATTTGCGCGAAGCCTGGGACCATCTGCACCCCGACGCGCCGTTTCGCGAGCAGGACATCACGGTCACGATTCCCGCATCGTTCGACCCGGCCGCGCGCGAATTGACCGCCGAAGCCGCCGAGGCCGCCGGCTACGGCCGCATGACGCTGCTCGAGGAACCGCAGGCCGCGCTGTATAGCTGGATTCAGAAGAGCGGCGGCCAGTGGCGCAAGCAGGTCAAGGTCGGCGACATTATTCTGGTGGTCGATGTGGGCGGTGGCACCACCGACCTGTCGCTGATCGCGGTCATCGAGCGCGACGGCAATCTCGAACTGCATCGCGTGGCGGTCGGCGAACACATTCTGCTGGGCGGCGACAACATGGACCTCGCGCTTGCGCACGTGGTCGCCCGCAAACTCGCAACTCAGGGCACTCAGGCCGACGCGTGGCAGTTGCGCGCCCTCACCTATGCATGCCGCTCGGCCAAGGAAACGCTGCTGAGCGATCCGGCTGCGGACACGGTGCCGCTCGTCGTGCCGAGCCGCGGCTCGAAGCTGATCGGCGGATCGATCCGCACCGAGCTCACGCGCGCGGAGTTGACGCAGACCATTCTCGACGGCTTTTTCCCGCAGGTGGACAGCGGCGCCCGGCCGGTGAGCCGCGCCCGAGCCGGTCTCACGCAACTCGGTTTGCCGTATGCGCAGGACGCGGGCATCACGCGGCACCTGGCCGCGTTCCTCGCCCGCCAGGTCGGCGCGCTCGCGGAACTCCAGGGTCTGGGCGAGACGGCATCGCACGACGCCGCGCAAAGCGCGAGCTTCCTGCATCCCACGGCGGTGCTGTTCAACGGCGGCGTGTTCAAGTCGGCGCTGCTCGTCGAACGCATCATGGGCACGCTCAACGGCTGGCTCGCGGCTGAGGGCGCTGCGGCTGCGCGACTCCTCGAAGGCGCCGATCTCGATCTGGCCGTTGCGCGGGGCGCGGCCTACTACGGCTACGTGCGACGCGGTCAGGGCGTGCGGATTCGCGGCGGCACGGCGCGGGCTTACTACATCGCAATCGAGTCGGCGATGCCAGCCGTGCCAGGACTGGAGCCGCCGATCCAGGCGCTGTGCGTCGCCCCCTTCGGCATGGAGGAAGGGACCGACGCCGAACTGCCCGCGCAGGAGTTCGGGCTCGTCGTCGGCGAGCCGGTGCACTTCCGGTTCTTCGGGTCGTCGGTGCGTCGTCAGGATCAGGTTGGAACGCTGCTCGACTTCTGGGGTCCCGACGAGTTGCAGGAACTCGAGGAGATCCAGGCCACGCTGCCCGCCGCGGGCCGCACAGCCGGTGAAGTGGTGCCGGTCAAGCTGCACGCGCGCGTGACGGAAGCCGGCACGCTCGAACTCGAAGCCGTGCCGCGCGGCACCGACGAGCGCTGGAAAGTCGAGTTCGACGTGCGCGGCAACGCGAATGCATGAGTGAGATGAAGCGGTACAGCGTCGGCATCGATCTCGGCACGAGCAACACGGTGCTGGCTTATGCAGAAGCCGGATCCGACGAGATTCGCGTGTTCGAGATCGAACAGCTTGTGAGTCCCGGCGAAGTCGCCGCGCGTCCGCTGCTGCCGTCGGTCCGGTATCACCCCGCGCAAGGCGAGTTGAGCGCGGGCGATCTGCAATTGCCGTGGAGCGACGGCGAATCGGCTTCGTCGCGAGATGCGGATGGGCGCGCGGGTCGAAGCGCAAGTCAACACGCGAACAACACCGGCAAGCTGCCGAGCGATGGCGACCACGCGCAGCGCGTCGTAATCGGCCGGCTCGCGCGGCTGCTCGGCGCTCAGGTTCCGGGGCGGCTCGTCACGAGCGCGAAAAGCTGGCTGTCGCATGCATCGGTCGACCGCGTTGCGCCAATCCTGCCTTGGGGCGCCGCCGACGACGTCCACAAGGTCTCGCCGGTCGAAGCCAGCGCGAGCTATCTGGCGCACGTGCGCGCGGCGTGGAATCAACGCTTTCCCGACGCGCCGCTCGAACGCCAGGACGTGGTGCTCACGGTTCCGGCCTCGTTCGACGAAGGCGCCCGCGCGCTGACCGTAGAGGCGGCGCGCATGGCCGGCCTGCCTTCGCTGCGCCTGCTCGAAGAACCGCAAGCGGCGTTTTACGACTGGCTGTTCCATCATCGTGAACGGCTCGGGGCAGAACTCGCGCATACGCGGCTCGTGTTGATCTGCGACGTGGGCGGCGGCACCACCGATCTCACGCTGATCGAAGTCGGCATGGTGGACGGCGAACCGCAACTCACGCGCATTGGCGTGGGCAACCATCTGATGCTCGGCGGCGACAACATGGACCTCGCGCTCGCGCATCTGGTCGAAGCGCGCCTCGCGGGCGGCGGCGAGCGCACACGTTTGTCGGCAGCGAGTCTCTCGCAACTCGTCGAGCGTTGCCGCGGTGCTAAAGAGCTACTACTGGGACCGCAAGCGCCCGACACGGCGTCCATCACGCTGCTCGGCGCGGGCTCGAAGCTTGTCGGCGGCGCGCGCACGGCTCAGATCACGCGCGATGAAGTGGAGCGCGTGATCGTCGACGGATTCTTTCCGGTGGTTGGGTCGCACGAGCGGCCGGGTCGGCCACGCGGCGCGATCGTCGAGTTCGGTTTGCCCTATGCGACCGATGCGGCCGTCACGCGCCATATCGCCGCTTTTCTGAGCCGCTTCGAGGCTCAGTCGCGCAAGGCTTTGGGGCGGGTTCAGAACGATGCAGGCGCCGGCCCCGCTGCCGCCTCACAGGGTGTCTCGGACGTCGAACCCGCATCCATTGCCAGCGGGCCGCCGCCACTCCCAGTGCCCGACACCCTGCTGCTGAACGGCGGAGTGTTCCGTGCGCACGCATTGACGCAGCGCCTCGCGACCACGCTGGGCACGTGGCGCGGCGAGCCGCTTAACGTGCTGCATAACGACAATCCCGATGTCGCCGTCGCGCGCGGCGCGGTCGCCTATAGCCTTGCGCGGGCGGGCGGCGCGCCCAAAATCGGCGGCGGCTCGCCGCGCAGCTACTTCCTCGTACTCGACGAACCCGCCGGCGCCAAGCCGGATTCGCAGCCTGCGCAACGCGGTATCTGTCTGCTGCCGCGCGGCACCGAAGAAGGCCACGAAATCCTGATCGCCGAGCGAACGTTCGCGCTGCGCCTCGGGCATCCGGTGCGCTTTCACCTCGTGTCGTCGAGTGCGGACACTGTCTATGCGCCCGGCGAGCTGGCCGATCTCTCAGGCGCCGACTTCGTCCGCTTGCCGCCCATCGCGACCATCGTGCCGCCGCGCGGCGCCGGCAGCGCGCGCGAGACCGCCGTGCGGATCGCCACGTCGCTCACCGAGGTCGGCACGCTCGAAGTTCACTGCATCGACCGCGACAATCCCGCCGAGCGCTGGCTGCTCGAATTCCAGCTGCGCCGCGAAGACGCGCAGGTGAATCTCTCCGACGATCCCGCGCAGGCACGGCATCCACGGCTTGACGAAGCTATCGAGCAGATCGACCGCTGCTTCGGTTCACGCTCGCAAAACGTCGACAAAAAGGAAGTGAAGCGCTTGCGCTCGCAACTCGAACAGTTGCTGGGCCCGCGGGAAAGCTGGAACAGCGCGCTGCTGCGTGAACTGTTCGGTGCCCTTTGGGAACGCGCGCGCAGGCGCCGCCGCTCGGCGGATCACGAGCGGCTGTGGCTCAATCTGGCCGGCTACTGCGTACGCCCGGGCTTTGGCTATCCACTCGACGAATGGTGCGTCGAGCAACTGTGGTCGTTATTCGACGACGGCATTCAGTACGTCCAGGAAAGCCAGGTGTGGTCCGAATGGTGGACGCTCTGGCGCCGCGCCGCGGGCGGCCTCGACGAAGGCGCGCAACTGCGCGTGCTGGATGCGATGCACTATCTGCAAACGGCCGCGCAATCGCGTCACAAGCTGCCGTTCGACGTGTCGAAAACAGGCACCGCCGATATGCTTCGCCTGAGCGCGTCGCTCGAACGCATTCCCGTCGCGCGCAAGATCGAACTCGGCGAATCGGTGCTCGCGCGTTTGCAGAAGCCTTCGGAGAATCATCAAGGCTGGTGGGCGGTCGGGCGCATCGGCGCGCGCCGGCCGTTCTATGGCAGCGCGCACAGCGTCGTGCCGGCCGACGTCGCGAGTCAGTGGCTCGATACGATTCTCGCGCTCGACTGGAAAAAGGTGGACCCGGCCGCCTTTGCCGCGGTCCAGATTGCGCGCATGACGGGCGACCGTTCGCGCGATCTGCCGGATGAGATGCGCCACGCCGTGCTGCGCAGACTCGAGGCGGCGAGCGCGCCGCGCGCGTGGATCACAATGGTCAGTGAAAACGTCGAACTGGATAACGCCGACGAAGGCCGCGTGTTCGGCGAGTCGTTGCCGGCGGGACTGAAACTGATCTCGAACTAACGGCGCTCAGGGCCGCTCGCCTCGCGCGAGCCGCGCGTCGATCTCGTGAACGACCGGCATCAGATCCGCGACGCTGTCGATCACATAATGCGCGCCCGCAGCGCGCAATCTTTCGACCGCCGCGTCCCGGCGCCGCGCAAAGTCAGCGGGCGCGAGCGCCTTCACATCGTCTTCGGCCATCCCGAACGCGTTGCCGCTCACGGCCACGCCAACGGCCCACGTGCCGCCGTTGATTCCTTCCTCGATGCCGACCTCGGTATCGTCGACCTTGATCGCCTCTTTCGCGCGCCACACGCCGAGTTCCGGCAGCGTCTTGTAGATCATGTAAGGTGACGGTCGCCCTTCCGGCGTGTCGCCCGTGCAGACGATGCTGTCCGGCGAAAAGCCCTGCGCCGCCGCGCCCGGCACGATTTCCGCCATGATCTCGCGCGTGTAGCCGGTCGTCGTGCCGATGCGGATGTCGTCGCGGCGCAATGCGCTCGCCACTTCGGCAACGCCCGGAATCACCGAGCTATAGCTCGCGGCCACCGCAATGTTTTTCGGCACGAAGACGTTGTAGACCGCGTCGATATCCTCTTCGCGAGGCGCATGCCCATACTTGTCCGCCCATGCCCGCGAGACGCGTGGCAGCGCCATCAGCGCCGCGATGTGCGGCCGCTTGGCCATGCCCATCGGTCCGCGCGCTTCGTCGATCGTGATCGATACGCCGAACTGCTCGAACGTTTCGACGAACGCGCCCATCGGCGCAAGCGAACCATAGTCGACCACCGTGCCGGCCCAGTCGAAGATCACTGCTTTAACGTGTTTCATTGACTTCCGTTTCGTATTGCCGCGTTGGTGGGACTACGTTGCGGCCAGGTTATGGTCAGGTCGCTGCAGGTTGTTCAGGCGGCTTCGGCGAGCACCTTGCGCTCTTCGAGCGCAGCCGCGGGCGGCGCGGCGTGATTGACGCCCATCGTTCGCAGAGAACTTGCGCACGCTCTTACAACGCGGCGCATCACATGCTCGTCGACCTGCCCGATACAGCCGATGCGAAAGCTCTCCACCACCGTCAGCTTGCCCGGATAGATGATGAAACCCTGCTGCTTCATCAATTCATAAAACCGCTCGAAGCTGAACGAAGGATGCGCCGGCGAGAAAAACGTCACGATGATCGGCGAGCGCCAGCGCGCGTTCAGAAGCGGCTCGAAGCCGAGTTCGTGCATGCCCGCGACCAGCACGTCGCGATTGTTCGCATAGCGCGCGAGACGCGCCGGCTGCCCGCCTTCGAGTTCATGTAGACGCAGCGCCTCGATAAACGCGGCCACCGTATGAGTCGGCGGTGTGAAGCGCCACTGGCCCGTGCGGTTCATCACGTCCCACTGATCGTGCACGTCGAGCGCGAGCGAATGACTGCGTCCGCGCGCATCCTCTAGCGCGCTCTTGCGCGCGATCACGAAACCGAAGCCCGGCACGCCCTCGATACACTTGTTCGCCGACGACACAAACGCCTCGCAGGCAATGTTGCGCACGTCGAGCGGCACGGCGCCGAATGCGCTCATCGAGTCGATCAGCAGCTTGCGGCCTTTGGCCGCCGTGACCGCGGCGATTTCCTCGATTGGATTGAGAATGCCCGAGCTCGTTTCGCAGTGCACAGCGACGACATGCGTAATGCTCGCGTCCGCGTCGAGCATGCGTTCGACTTCCGCGGCGCGCGGCGGCAAATAATCGCCCTTGTCGAGCACCGTGTGCGCGCGGCCGAGGTAGCGCAGCGTGGTCGCAATGCGCTTGCCGTACGCGCCGTTGGCCAGCACGAGTGCATGGCCGTCGCGCGGAACCAGGCTGCCCAGCATGGCTTCGACGCAATAACTGCCGCTGCCTTGCAACGGTACGCAATCGTATTCGCCGGCTTCGTCGCCGGCGATGTCGAGCAGCCGGCCGCGCAGGTGAGCGGTCATCGCGCGGAAATCGCCGTCCCACGAGCCCCAGTCGCGCAGCATTGCCTGCTTCGTCGACAAAGCGGTGGTCAACGGGCCTGGCGTCAGCAGATACGGTTCACCCTGTGACGGTTGGTCCATCGCGGGGTTGCCCCGTGACGGCGCGCCTGTGGCGCCTGTTTGCGCTTTCGCCGGGGAACTGCCAGTCGCGCTTTCCATGCCGGAACTCCAGTCTTGCTGGTTTGGATAGCGCCTACAGTACCGAAACGCCATGCATCGGTAAAATCGATATAATCGATGCCCATATCGCAAATACTTATACCTAGCCCATTCCAATGCCACGGAGGCTTACGTGCAATACGCGCAACTGCGGGCGTTTCATGCGGTGGCCGAACACGGCGGATTTTCACGGGCGGCACAGGCGCTGTCGCTTTCGCAACCGGCGGTGTCGGATCACGTGCGCAGACTGGAGCAGGATTACGGCGTGAAACTGTTCGAGCGCGGACCGCGCGGTGTCGAAACCACCGAACTCGGGCTGCGCCTCTTCAGCGTGACGCGGCATATGCTCAGTTGCGAGCGCGACGCGCGACAATTGCTCGAATCGGCCGGCGGGCTGGAGTCAGGTTCGCTGTCGCTTGCGGCAGACGCACCGGATCTCGCAGTCGCGCTAATCAGCGCGTTTCGCAAGCTGCATCCGGGCATTGTGGTGACGCTGTCCATCGCCAACGCGGCGGACTGCATGCAGCGAGTGCTGTCGAGCGCGGTGGACGCGGCCATTACCGCCGCGCCGCAGGTGCACAGCCGGCTCGAATCGCGCGTGCTGCGGCGCGATCCGCTGGTAGCCATGGTGCCGGTGCGCTATTCGGTCGCGAAAAAACGCAAGCTGAGCTATCGCGAACTCGTGCAGCAGCCGATGATCTTTCGCGAGCCGCAATCGGTCACGCAGCAACTGCTGGAGATCGAACTGGTGCGCGAGTCGCTGCAAGTGGAGCCGGTCATGTACGTGGACGGCCGCGAGGCGCTCGAAGAAGCGGTGGCCCAGGGCATGGGCGTCGGCGTGATTGCCCGGGCGGAATTCAACCAGTCGCGGCGTATCCGGATGATCCCGCTCGACGATTGCCAGGTGCGGATGATCGAATCGCTCACGCGGCTCGCGGAGCGGCCGGGGTCGAATCTGCTCGATGCGTTGTTTGCTGTGCAGTTGCCGGGCATCGAAGCAATGACTGTGTGACAGCGGCAAGCGGCGTTTTATTAGCGGCGCTTCATTAGCGACGTTTTCAGCGACCTTCTGCGCCGCTTTCCTTCGTGCTGCTTCTATTCAATCTATACGACGCATTCGAATCGGTGTCCGAATCAACGGCGCGCGCCACGTTAAAGCGCGCGCTGTTTTTCTTAACGTGATCCGCCGCTTGCGATCAGGCTTTCGCCGGTGAGCCAGCGTGCTTCGTCGGAGGCGAGGAACGCGACGACCTCGGCGATGTCGTCCGGCTGACCGATGCGGCCGAGCGGCGTCGTGCTCACCGCCCACGTTTCCAGGTCGGAACCGATGAAGCCCGCGCTATGCGTGCCTTCGGTCGCAACCATGCCCGGATTCACCGAGTTCACGCGAATCTTGCGCGGCCCGAGTTCTTTCGCAAGCACGCCGGTGATGCCGTCCACCGCGCCCTTCGTCGCCGTATAAACAGCGCTTCCCGGCGGCGTGATGCGGCTCACAACCGAACTCACGTTGACGATGCTGCCGCCTTCGCCCAGATGCTTGACCGCTGCCTGCGTGACCAGCAGCAGACCCAGAACGTTCACATTGAAGTGCTTATGGAAATGCTCTTCGGTGATCTCTTCGATCGTCGAGAACCCGTACACGCCGGAGTTGTTGACGAGAATATCGAGGCGGCCATACGTCTCCACCGCTGCGTCGACAATGCCTTTCGCATCCGCGGCTTTCGACACGTCGCCTGCCACCGCTACCGCTTTGCCGCCAGCGGCGGTGATGGCGGCGACCACGTCGTCGGCGCCGGCCTTGCTCGACGCGTAGTTCACCACCACCGACGCGCCGTGCGCGGCCAGACTCTTTGCGATCGCCGCGCCAATACCTTTCGATGCACCCGTTACAACTGCAACCTTGCCTGCGAGCTTGCTCATGATCGTATGTCCTTGAGTTGGAGTAGCGCCTGAGTGCTGCCGCGACGATTCGCGGCATTCACGCTGTTTCAGCAGAACTGCTGCGGCGCTGGCACTGGTCACAATGTAAGCAAGGCGACCATGGGGATAAAGCGGCTCGCGGCGAAAAGATACGTCGGGACAGCCGAACAATCGCCGAACAAACGCCGAGCAATCGCCGAACGAACGCCGAACGAACGGCAAGCGGACTGTAAGGGGATGGTTTGCCGGCCTGACGGCGCGGCTTCAGCGTTTGCGCCCGAGCACGATATGCATGGCGATGCTCAACAGCACCGCTAACGCACCCAGAGTATCCAATGCCGCAGACAACACGATCGTCTCCTTGCTAGCGTAGTCACTGCTTGAGGAACGATTGGCTACCTGACCGATTAAAGGACTTTTGCGGAAATTCGGCAACTGTCGCACCGCGTCGTCAATAGAGCAAACTGCCGACGACAACCCTGCCTGCTGCGGTGGACAATGCCCTATCCCGGCAATCGCACGAAACGCCTATGAAAGCGCAGCGTCCGCATCGTCCTCCGCAGTTCCCTCGCGATGCTCCGCACGCCGAGTGGCGCGACCACACGCTGCCTTATATCGTCGTGGCGGCGGTGATCCTGCTCATGGTTTCGCTGATCGTGTGGATCGTCGACCCCGCTCCGCCGAAGACGATCACGCTGAGCGCCGGCCCGCACGACAGTTCGTTTGTCATCGCCGCCGATCAATATAAAAAGATCCTCGCGCAAAACGGCGTGACGCTGAAGGTGCTCGAGTCCGACGGCTCCGTGCAGAACCTGAAGCGCCTGCTCGACCCGAAGCAGCACGTCGACCTCGCGCTCGTCCAGGGCGGCGTGGCGGACGGGCTCGATACGTCGTCGCTGATGTCGCTTGGCAGTGTCTTCTATGTCCCCGTGGTCGTGTTTTATCGCGGCACGGGCGTGACGCAGCTGTCCCAACTCGAAGGCAAACGCATCGCGGTGGGCCGCGAAGGCAGCGGCACGCGGCTGCTCGCGCTCAAACTGCTCGATGCAAACGGCATCGAACCCGGCGGCGACACAACGCTCATGCCGAGCGACGGTCTGCAAGCGGCCACGCAACTCGTCAAGGGCGAGGTGGACGCGGCTATCCTGAGCGGCGATTCCGCCACGCGCGGGCTGATGCTGCGCCTGCTTCGCGTGCCGGGCATTTCGGTGCTGAATTTCGACGAAGCCAGCGCCTACACGCGGCTCTTTCCGTATCTGGATCAGATCGATCTGCCGCCAGGCGTGCTCGATCTGCGGCACAAAATCCCGCCTGAGACGGTGCATCTGATCAGCCCGACGGTCGAGCTGGTGGCGCGGACCGATCTGCATCCGGCAATCTCCGATCTGCTGATCGAAGCGGCGCAGGAAGTGCACGGCATGCCGGGCCTGTTACAGCGTGCGGGCCAATTCCCAAGCCCGATCGCGCATGAGTATCAGATCAGCGAAGACGCGCAACGCTACTACCGCACGGGCAAGAGCTTTCTGTACCGGACGCTGCCGTTCTGGCTCGCGAGCATCGGCGACCGCACGCTCGTGTTGCTGTTGCCGGTGGCCGTATTGCTGTTTCCCGCGATGCGGCTGATCCCGGCGCTCTATGCGTGGCGAGTGCGTTCGCGCATCTACCGCTATTACGGTTCGCTGATTGCGATCGAGCGCGGCGCGCTCGCGCAGACAACCGACGAGGAGCGCAAGCGGCTCTTCGCTGAACTAGACCAGATCGAGGAATCGCTGAATCGGCTGCGCATGCCGTTAGCGTATGCGGACGCATTCTATGTACTGCGCGAACACGTCGGATTCGTGCGCGCGAGACTTGCGGCTGCGGCGCACTGAGTAAGTGGCCACGGTGATAAGCGGCCACCGTGCGATTTCAGGTGGCCGCTTCTACATCATTCAGGCTTCAGGTCGGCCGGAGTGGTCTCCGACCCGTTGGCGGATTGCGCAGCAACTTTGTCGTCACGCGACGCATCCGGAGAACCGGGTTGCGCATTCTCCTGGTCGCCTGGCTGTGAAGCTTCGAGTGAAGCGTCCTTCGGAGCGTCCTCAGCGGCTTCCTGAACCGGCGCGGCAGCATCGACGGGACCTGCGGCAGGCGTTTCTTTCTGCGAATCGGCCGACGCAGCCGCCGCCTTCGCGCTCTTCGCAGCGCGATGGGCCTGCAAACGTTGCGCGCCCGCTGCTTCCTGCGCCGTGACCTTGCCGGCCTCCGCGCCCGTTAGATCCACGCGGGCCGCGCCTTCGACCAGCGACTTCCAGTAGCGGCTGCCACGGCACCAGGTCTTGATCGCGTCGCGCAGTTCAGCTTCGCTCAGCGACAGGTCCTTCGCGTGCACCACGAGGTCTTCGAAGATGCCGACCTTCAGCGGTAGCTTCGGCGCCGGGTTCTTCGGGAACGCATTGGGGAAACGCTTTTGCAGACGCCCGATGGACTTCACCACCGGATCGACCGGTTTGGCGTCTGCCGCTGGCGCCGCTGCGGGCCTTGCCGCGCCGGCGCCAGCGCCGGGACCGCCGCCACGGCGCTGATGCGACGGCTTGCCGCCAGGCCGCCGGTCCGCCTTCGCGCCCGGCGCTGTGCCGGAGTTCGCGGAGTGCGCCGCATTGGAAGGCTTGGCGGGCTTCGCACCAGGCTTGCCGTCATTCCTGGCATCGCGCCGTGCGTCGGACCTGCCCTCGGCCTTTGCGCCGGACCGGGCCTCGGCCTTTGCGGCAGGCGCAGACTGGGCGCGTGCCGCGGCCAGTTGCTTCTTCAGTTCAGCAAGTTGTTCGAAACCCATAGCGCACAACCAATCGAGAAAGACGAGATTGTAGCAGCGCTCGGTAAGACCTTCGTGACGGCGTTGCAACGCTGTCCGGGCCGCCGCCGCGAGCTTTGCACCGGCTTGCGATTACACTCGACATTTCAGGCATATTTTTCCGGCTGGCACTCGCGCTTCATGGACCTCAGGCAAATCCAGTACTTCATCGCACTTTTCGAGGACGGCTCGGTCACGCGGGCAGCCAAGCGGCTCAATATCGTGCAGCCGGCGCTCAGCATGCAGATTTCGAAGCTGGAAGCCGAGCTGCATCAGAAGCTGTTCGAACGCGGGCCGCACGGCATGACGCCGACCGACGCCGCCCGCCAGATGTATCGCCTCTACACGCCGATCATGCGCGACATCGAGCGCGCGCGTGAGCAGTTGAGCCGGCGCGATGCGATCGTCACTGGCCGCGTCGCGCTCGGCATGGTGTCGTCGGAGGCGGAAAGCGTGCTGCCGGAGTCCCTCGCAAGATTCAACGCGATGTTCCCGCAAGTCGAGGTATCGGTCGCGGACGGCTTCAGCGCGCAACTGATCGACGCGGTCGAAGCGGGTCGGCTCGACGCAGCCGTCATCAACAAGCCGCGCGGACGCCTGACACTCGACGTCGTGCCGCTGCTCGACGAAGAGATGGTGCTCGTGACGAGCGCCGCGCTCGGTCCGCAGCTGCCGCCGACACTCGAGCTTGCCGCGCTCGCCGACGTGGAACTGGTGCTGCCCACACGGCGCAACGGCTTGCGCGGCGTGCTCGACGCCGCGCTCCTCGCAGCCAATGTGGTAATCAAGCCGAAGTTCGAGATCGACCTGCTGAACACGATCGTGCAGTTCGTCGAACAAAGCAGCGTGGCGACGATCCTGCCGCGCGTCGTCGTGCAGCGCAAAGTCGATCAAGGGGTGCTGTGCGTGCGTGCAATCACTTCGCCGCCCATCGTGCGGCACATTATCCTCGTGAGTCATCCGAAGCGCCCGCTCGGCCCGGCCGCGCTGGCGCTCATTGACATCATCACCGAAGAGATCCGCCGGGTGACGACCGGCACGGCGCTCGCCTGAGCGCCGTGGTCTTCGCAGCAAACGAAACGCTAACGTGCTGCCGGTGCTTCATACCGGTTCGCGAACCGCACCCTGATCGAGCTTGCCGAGCGTTTCCGGCACGATGAACGCGCCGATCAGAAAGATCACGCTGATCGCGCCGACAAAGATCGCGAGCGTCAATGGCAACTGGCTCGCATCTTTTGCGACGAGCGAGACCGCCGTCGGCATCATCCCGCCGATAGCGAAGCCGATATTCCACGACAATCCGGTTCCGGTCGCGCGAATCGCGGTGGGAAAGCGCTCGTTCAGGAAGATCAGAATCGGCGCGTAACCGGCACTGCCGAGCGCGCTGAGAATCACCGCATAGACGCCGACCATCGTGATGCTGGATGCGCCCGGCAACAGCAGGAACAGCGCGGGCAACGCGAAGAGACGAATCAGCCCGAGCCACACGAACGCTGTCTTGCGGCCGATAAACGTGCTCAGGTGTCCAGCGGCGACCGATGCGATCACCACCGCTACGCTGCACAGCATCAGGATCGCCGCGGCGGCGCCGTTCGGCGCGTGGGTCACCACTTTCAGGAAAGTCGGCAGATAACCCGACGTGAGGTAATAACCGCTGCCGCCGCCTACCGTCAGCAGCAGATTGAC
Organism: Paraburkholderia sp. SIMBA_053; assembly: GCF_046534895.1. Lineage (NCBI taxonomy): Bacteria > Pseudomonadati > Pseudomonadota > Betaproteobacteria > Burkholderiales > Burkholderiaceae > Paraburkholderia > Paraburkholderia sp. SIMBA_053. Next base: position 1,051,421 of record NZ_JAWRXU010000002.1, read on the forward strand.
CAAGAGGATCGAGCGGTAGTCGCGCGAAAACAGCGTGCGCACCGGCGAGCGCACCACTTCGACTGGCGCCTTCACCGCCGACGTGGAGGCAGCCGCGGCCTTCGCTGCTTTTTCGGCCGCGAGCTTTTTCCACAGCGGCGATTCTTCGAGGCTGCTGAACACGAACAACCCGAGCACCGAACTGACGATGCCGGTGAAGAACATGCAGCGCCAGCCCCAGACTTCAAAGAGTTGGCCGGGAAACAGCGTGGACATCGCGAGATACGTGAGCGACGCGAGCAACGCGCCGAGCCCTGCTCCGCCACCGCCGATCAGTCCCGATACCGCGCCGCGATATTTCGGTGCGACGGATTCGGTGCCGATCGTATGAGTCGACGCCACCACGCCGCCCACGAACACGCCCTGCACGAGACGCAGCACGAGAAAGATGATCGGCGCAGCGAGACCGACCTGCGCGACGGTCGGCAGTGCGCCGAATGCCGCAGTGGAAAGGCCTACGCCGACCACGGCGATGATCATCGCACCCTTGCGTCCGTGGCGGTCCGCATACGAGCCGAACCAGGCCGAACCGAGCGGGCGCATCAGCAACGTCACCGCAAACGACGCGTAAACCGCGGCGAGCGACAGCATCGCGTGATCGGATGGAAAGAACAGCCGCCCGACCACTGGCGCGACGAACAGCAACACGAACAGGTCGAATAGATCCAGTGCCCAACCGAGGCACGAGGCGAATACTGCACCCATCACTTGCCGCTGATCTATCGCGGGCAAGGCGGCGCTATTTTGCGCTGCTAAGGACATCGTCATCTCCTTGACTGTCTGCGGACGTCTCTCGATCGTCCGCGATTTGGCGCACGTTCTTTCGCGTGCTTGGGTGGTGTTAAGAAACCTTGAGGAATGCGTGGCGATAATCGGCGCGGCTCGCAATGTCCGCATGCCCGGGAAGGCGCCGCGCGAGTATTGCGTCGGCGATCTTCTCAGCCATCATGATGGTCGGGATGTTGGTATTCGCAGACGGCAGTCGCGGCATCAACGACGCGTCCACGACCCGCAAGCCCTGTGCGCCGCGCACGCTGCCCGCCGTATCGGTGACGGCCGCCGGATCGCTGGCGTCGCCCATGCGGCAGGTGCCGCTCGCATGCCAGACACCGAACACGTTCGCGCGAATGAAATCCTCGAGCGCGGCCTGATCGGCGAGCAGATCCCCGAGCCGCTGACCACGCGTGAAGAAGCGTTCGATCAACATGCGCCGCAGCGGCGCGGGGCCGTCGAGCAGACGGCCGAGCAGCGACGTCAGCAGCGCATTGCCCGCGCCGACGCGGCTCAGCGCTTTTACCCGTGCGGAAAACGCAGCGGGAAAGAAGTCGCGGGAGTTCTCTCCGAGCCCCGAGGCCGCGACGATTTTCGCGAGCGTCCGCACGCCACAGGCAAGCCGCGCGATATCGCGCGGGTCGTCGAGCAGATTCAGATCGACGCGCGGCGGCGCTGCGGGATCGGCGCTAACGAGTTGCACGCGGCCACGCGAGTGGGGTCGGTTGCACCAGAGAAAGAAGAGGCCTAGCCGGTTGCCAAGTTCATGCCAGGCGGCGCGGGTCGCACTCGACAGATACAGGTCCGACGCTTCGCCGCCCGCAATGCCCGAACTCAGACGTGCGGCCATCATGCTCGCGCGTCGCCGCGACAACGGCATGCGCAATTGCGGCGCGAGAAAATGGCAGAACGTGAGCGACGGATGATCCTGCAGATTACGTCCCACGCCCGGCAGATCGATGACACAGTCGATGCCGAGTGCATTCAGCTCCTCCTTGGGGCCGATGCCTGCGTGCATCAGCATCGCGGGCGACTGCAGCGCACCCGCGCACAACACGACTTCGTTCGCGTTGAAACGAACGCGCTCGCCGTTGCGTGCGAGCGCGACCACGCCGCGCGCCACGCGCCCTTCCATCACGATGCGCTCCACTCGCAGATCGGCATGGATATGCAGATTGGAGCGCTTGCGCGTGGACTCGTCTAGATACGCGATTGCCGTGGACACACGGCGGTCATCGAAATTCGAGAATGCGGCGGGAAAAAAGCCGTCGCCGAATTCGGTATTCTGATCGTGCAGCGGCGCGACACCGTTCTTGCGCAAGCCGGTGGCGAACGCGTTGCAAAAAGGCGGCCAGTCGGCGGGCATGATGCGCCTGATCGGCACGGGTCCTTCTTTGCCGTGCAACTCGCCGTCCGGGAAATCGACGTCGCGTTCGAGCTTGCGAAAATACGGCAACACGTCTTGCCAGCCCCAGCCGCTCGCGCCGTTCGCCGCCCACGCGTCGTAGTCACGCGGCAAACCGCGATTGGCCGACTGCACATTGATGCTGGAGCCGCCGCCCATGACGCGGCCCTGTTCATAGACTCGCGGCGCCGAATCGCGCGTGGCTCGCGCCGTCAATTCAGGCCAGATGTACGTGTCGCCGCAAAACACCGGCAGTGGATAACTGTCGAGAATCTCCGGGGGCACGCGGCCCGGCGGCGTGTCCGCACCGGCTTCGATCAGCGCGACGCGCAGCGACGGCACCGCGGAGAGGCGCTGCGCGAGCACGCACCCCGCTGATCCGCCACCGACAATCACGTAATCGAAGTATTCCATCTGCGTGTCTCCTGAATCGTTTTATGTGCTACGGCACCGCGGTTGTTCAACTGCCGCGAAACACCGGCTTGCGCTTGCCATGGAACGCCTCGACGCCTTCGCGGAAATCGTCGGACGTGCGCAAGCGGCTATAACAATGTCCTTCGAGTTCGATTGCGATGGACAGCGGCGCGTCCTCGGTATCGTTGAGCAGTTTCTTCGCGGTTCGCTGCGCGAGCGGCGAGAACGCACGCAGTTCGTCGACGAGCGCATCGGTGGCCGCTTCGAGTTGCGCGTCGGCCACGCACTCGACCGCGATGCCCCACTCGTATGCCTGCTTGCCCGGAATGCGGCGCGAACGCATCACGATGTCCTTGGTGCGGCCTATGCCGACCATTTGCTGCAAGCGCGCCGATCCGCCGGAGCCGGGAATCTGTCCGAGCTTCTGTTCAGGCAGCGCATAGAAAGTGGTGTCGGTCGCAATCCGGAAGTCGCAGGCGAGCGACAATTCGAAGCCCACGCCGAAGCAGAAGCCACGATTGGCGGCAATCACCGGCTTCGAGCAGCGCGCCGGCGCCGCGATATTCCAGGCAAGCTTCGACACGTGTTCCGGGGACGCTTCCAGGAAGCCCTTGATATCGCCGCCGCTCGAAAAATGCTCGCCCTTCGCGCGCACCACGATCACGCGAACGCGCTCGTCTTCGTCGAGTGCCTCGAAGGCTGCGCGCAACTGATCCCGCGCATGCATCGAAATCACGTTGAACGGCGGCCGGTGCAGAACGATGTCGGCGCGCTCGCGTTCGGGGTCGATCTCGATCGAAAAGCCGTCGAGGTCTTGCAGCAGGCTCTGGCCGCTGTGGGTAAGCTCGGTCATGAGAATCACTCCTTGTTGATTTCGGTTTGCTTCTGAATGGTTTCGTTGCCGCGCTGGCGATCGCTCTCGCCGTTGCTCTCGTCTGTCAGGTATTCGCCCGCGGACAGCTTGCGGCGCAAAATCTTGCCGACCGGCGACTTCGGTATGTCGTCCACGAACACGTATTCGCGCGGGCGCTTGAAGTTGACGAGGTCCGACGTGCGGCAATACGCATCGAGCGTTTCGGCGTCGACGTATTCACGCCGTTTGATGAAGGCCACCACGCGCTGGCCCCAGCGTTCGTCCTTCACGCCGGCCACCGCAACGTCGTCCACGGCCGGATGCAGCGAGAGCACCGACTCGATATCGACCGGGGAAATGTTCTCGCCGCCGCTGATGATCATGTCGTCGACGCGGCCGGACACATACAGATCGCCGTCGCAGTCGATATAGCCTGTGTCGCCCGTGAAGTACCAGCCGTCGCGCAACGATTTCGCGTTCGCGTCCGGCCGGTTCCAGTAGCCTTCAAACGCTTCGTCGCCCAGCAGGTCGACGATGATCTGGCCTTCTTCGCCGACGTCCGCGAAATCGTCGGGCGTACCGGCCTCGAGCTTCACGACCCGCAGACGTGTGTTGATGCCCGCGCGCCCCGCGCTGCCCGGTTTTTTCGTCGCGTCCTGGTCGATACTGAATGTGTAGACCTCGGACGAGCCATAGTGATTGACGAACAGTTGCGGTTCGAACGCCGCCGAGAGCCGTTTGAGCAAGCCATCGTTCATCGGCGCGCCGGCGAAGCCGAGCTTCGTCACCGTGGACGTATCCGTCGACGCGAACGCAGGGTCGCCAAGCAGATCGTGATACAGCGTCGGCACGAGATAGAGGCACGTGACCTTCTGACGCGCGATAGCCTCGAGCGCGAAACCCGCATTCCAGCGACGCGCGCAAACGAACGTGCCGTCCACGAGTGCCATGGCGAGAAGCGAGCGAACGCCCATCGTGTGATAAAGCGGCATCACGCCGAGCGTGCATTCGCCATGACGGTAGAGGTTTTGCGCCACATGCGCGAGCGCTGCCGCGCGTTCCTGCCGATGACGCCGCGGCACCCCCTTCGCCTTGCCCGTCGTACCCGACGTATAGAGGATCAGCGAATAATCGTCCGCGACGGCATGTGCATCCGCGTCGGAGTTCGCGCGGCCGGCAACCTTTGTGAGCAGGCTGTCGAAGCCCGCGCTGCGCCCGGGCGCAACGTCGAGTCCGATACGCGGCACCTGTTGCGCTGCAGGACTTTGCATCACCGCCTCGGCCGACACCGGCTCGTAGACGATTGCCTTCGCGCCCGCGTCGCTCACGCAGTAATCGAGCTCCTCGGGTTTTGCCCGCCAGTTCAACGGCACGATCACAATGCCCGCAAACTGACACGCCCAGTGCAGCGTCGCCATTTCCCAGCGGTTTTGCAGCACTACAAGCAAGCGGTCGCCGTGCGCGAGGCCAAGTCCGCGCAGACCGTCGGCCACATCGACGATGATGTCGTGCCACTGCGCATACGTGAGCGAAAGCTCGCCGTCCACGAGTGCCAACGCGTTCGGACTGCGCTCGACGCTTTGCAAAAATGTACGCCCGAGATCAAGCATGGCTCGCCTCCAGCGCGTCGCCCGTCACGTTGCGTTGCCGACGGCGCGCGGCCACATCGAGCACGGCCGCGACGATCGGCGTATAGCCGGTACAGCGGCACAAGTGGCCGGACAGCATGTCACGCACCTGCGCTTCGCTCGGATCGGGCACGCGCTGCAGATAGTCGGCGCACGACATCAGGATGCCCGCCGTGCAAAACCCGCATTGCAATGCGTGATGGCGTTGAAACGCTTCCTGCAGATCGCCGAGCACCATGTCTGGCGCAAGACCTTCGACAGTGTCGATGCGCTGCCCTTGCGCCTGCACGGCCAGCATCAGACAGGACCGCGCGGCAACGCCGCCTACGTGAACGGTGCACGCACCGCAGACGCCGTGCTCGCAGCCTACGTGCGTGCCAGTCGCCCCCAGTTCGTGGCGAATGAAGTCGGACAGCAGATCGCGCGGCTCGCAATACGCGCTCCGTTCCCGGCCGTTGAACGTCAGCGTCACGCACTGCCGTTCGTCTCGCCGCACGACTTGCGGCAGGCCGTCTGCCATTTTTCCATTGGATGTGTTGCTCACTTTGCCTCCTCTATCACGCGCCATCCGAGTTGCCGGACCAGATGCCGGCGATAGCTCGCACTGATATGCGCGTTGTCCTGCGCGCCCAGCTTCCAGCTCAAATCGTTCAACGCCCCGCGCAAATCGTCGCCGGACAGACGCGGCCATTGCTCGACCACTGGCCGGTCCGCCACGCCGCCCACGGCGAGACGGATGGCATCGTCGGTGACCACTGCGGCGCACGCGACAATCGCGAAATCGCCATGACGTGCCGAGAATTCCGCGAAGCCATAACGCTCGCCTTCGCGCTTTAGCGGAAACCGCACCGCTTCGACGAGTTCGTCGGGCTCGCGCGCAGTCATCAACATGCCCTGAAAAAACGCGTCCGCCGAAAGCACGCGTGGCTTCTTTTTCGAGCGCAGCATCACGTCGCCGCCGAGCGCGCTCAGCACGAGCGGCAGTTCGGCACTCGGGTCCGCATGCGCGATCGAGCCGCACACGGTGCCGCGATTGCGAATCTGAAAGTGCGAGATGTGCGGAAAGGCCATTGCGAGCAACGGCACTTCATCGCGTAGCGACGCGCGCCATTCGACGCTGCCTTGCGTCGCCGCCGCGCCCACCGTCAAAGAACCGGCCTTGCGGTCGACGCGCACCGAGTCCAGTTCGCCGGTGCGCGAAATGTCGATCAGCATGCGCGGTTGCGCGAGCCGCATGTTCAGCACGGCCATCAGCGATTGGCCGCCCGCGAGCACGCGTGCGTCTTCGCCGTGTTGCGCCAGTGCGTCGAGCGCATGTTGCGCGTTCATTGCGCGCAGGTAATCGAACGGCGCGGGTTTCATCGTTGTCTCCTGAAGCGGGCCAACAAGCGCGACAGCCACGAACCGCCGCCCTCACCAGAACTGTGGGCAGACGCGTCGAGCGGCTTGCCCGCGGCCTGGCGTCCCAGCGATTCGAACAGTTGACGCAACACAACTTTCGCCGCGCCTTCCAGCATGCGCGCGCCGACCGCCGCGACCTTGCCCGAGACCTGCGCCTCGTAGTCGTACGAAAGACGCGTGCCGGTCGCGATAGGCGTCAGTTCGACAAGACCGCTGCCGCGTGCGCTGCCAAGCGACGAAATGCCCGCGCCCGCGAGGCGCAAACGGTGCGGTGCGTCGATCTCCGACAAACCGATCTTTGCCTCGAACCGCGCCTTGATCATGCCGACACCCACCGTCACGTCCGCGCGATACTGGTTCGGACCTTCGGTTTCGAGTGCGTGACAGCCGGGAATCACCTTCGCGAGCGCGTTCGGATCGAGCAGCACGGCAAACACGGCTTCGGGCGTCGCGGGCAGATCCACACTGCCTTGCGCGGTCAGCGCCTTGCCGCTGCCGGACATCGCCGGGTTCTTCGGCGCGGGCGCTTCGCGCAACTCAGGGCGCGAGGGTTCGGGGTCGTCGATGCCGATCAGCGCCATGACTTTCGAAGGCGTAAGCGGCAAACGGATGTCGTCGACGCCGAGCGCATCGGCCACCGCATTCGCGATGCATGGCGGCGTGCTCATGTTGTTTCCCTCGCCGAGTCCCTTCGCTCCGAGCGGCGTGAACGGCGACGGTGTTTCCAGATGCACGATCACCGGATCGGGCACTTCGCACGCGGTCGGCATCAGATAGTCGGCAAGCGTGCCCGACTGGAAGCTGCCGTCCGCGCCATAACGGAACTCTTCCATCAGCGCCGCGCCGAGTCCTTGCGCGAACGCGCCGCGAATCTGGCCGTCGGCGAGCGCGGGATTGAGCAACGTGCCAGCGTCGTGTGCGGTCACATAACGGTCGATGCGCACGCGGCCCGTTGCGCGATCCACTTCGACCCCGCACATGTCGAACGCAAAACCATAGGCTGCCGACGTATTGACGCGATCGTTCTCATCGGGCGCCGCCATGTTCGGCGGATTCCAGAACACCGTCTCGCGCAATCCGGGCTCTTCGCCCTCGGGCAGCAACGCGGGCGCCCAATGCGGCGCATTCGCGGCGACCCGGCCAAACGGCTGTGCACGATCCTCCGCGCCTTGCGCGAAGATGCGGCCGCCCTCGAAGCGGACATCTTGCGGCGCACAGTTCAGTTGCTTCGACACGATGCGCGCGATCTTGTCGCGCACACGCATGGCCGCGAGATGCACAGTGCCCGCGACCGCGCCGGCAAAGCGGCTCGAATAATTGCCCGCGGCGACCGACCACGCGTCCTTGTGCGTATCGAATTCGACGTTGACGGCCACCTCGTGCGGTGCAATGCCGAGCACATTGGCCACCACCTGCGCGCATACCGTCATGTGGCCCTGGCCCGCAGGCGTCGATGCGATTGTCACGACGACGCCCCCGAGGAGATCCACGCTGACCGTCGCGCTGGCAATCGCGCCGCTTTTTGGACCGGCCTTGCGACGCGCTTCAGCGGGCATCACGGTCGTGATGTAGCCCATGTTCGAGATCGACGGCTCGACGATCGCCGAGAAGCCGATGCCGTACAGGCGCCCTTCGCTACGTGCGGCCTCGCGGCGGGCACGCAGTTCGTCGTAGCCGCCTTCGTCGAGTGCACGGCGCAACGCTTCCTGATAGTTGCCGGAATCGAGCAGCGCGCCTGCCGCAGCGCGATAGGGGAACGCATCGGCGCGCACGAAGTTGCGGCGATACACGTCGAGCACATCGAGCCCGAGTTCGACGGCGATCCGCTGCATGAGCCGTTCGAGCGCGAAATACACCTGCGGTCCGCCAAACCCTCGCACGAGTCCGGTGGGCGTCTTGCTGGTCAGCACGACGCGGTTGCGCACGAGCAGATTGTCGATCGCGTAGGCGCCGGTGAGACACCCATGCATGCGATAGAAGGTGGCGGGCTCCGGCGCACGCACATATGCGCCGCAGTCTTCGAGTTGATCGTAGGACAGCGCGATGATGCGCCCGTCGTTTTCGACCGCCGCTTCGAGGGTGGAAAGGCGCGCCGTGGCGGACGTCGCCGCACTCAAATGCTCGAGCCGATCCTCGACCCATTTGACCGGCGCGCCGGCCTTGCGCGACGCGAGGCACATCAGCACCACATACGGAAACACCGCCTGCTTCACGCCGAAGCTTCCGCCCGAATCGCGCGGCGCCTTGTGACGCAGACGATTCGCCGGCACGTTCAAGGCCATCGCCATGACCGCGTGCAGCGAGAACGGGCCCATAAAATTCGACGTGACGTCATAGCCTTCGTCGCCAGCAAGATACTCGGCAATCACCACGCCGCATTCGATCGGCGCACACGTATTGCGCGGATAATGCGCGACCAGTTTCACGCGATGCGGTGCCTTTTCGAACGCCGCCTCCGGCTCGCCGTAGCGGAAATGCCGGTCGCTGATCACGTTGCTGCCCACCTTCTCGTGCAGCACCGCGGAGTTATCCTCGACAGCTTTCTCGATCGACGTAACAGGTTCCAGCGTCGCGTATTCGACCTTGATGAGATCGAGTGCGTCTTCAGCGAGAGCGCGCGTTTCGGCCAGCACGACCGCCACCGGTTCGCCGACATACCGTACGCGGTCCATTGCGAGCGCCCACTGCTCCATTGGCGATTTGACGCCGACCACGAACGGGCGCGACCATGCGCGCAGATCGTCACGCGTGAGAATCGCGCGCACGCCTTGCAGTTGTGCCGCCGCTTGCGTATCGATTGCAAGCAGTTCCGCATGCGCGTGCGGCGAGCGCAAGACCGCCGCGTGCAGCGTGCCGGGACGCACGCCGATGTCGTCGCCATAGCGGCCCCGGCCCGTGAGAATCGCGGGATCTTCGAGACGCTGCATCGGACGCCCTACGTGACGCAGTACGCCTTGCGCGGCGTCGGCCTCGCGGTCCTGTGTGGCCGCATCGGCGGTACTTACCAGATCGCGCTGGTTCATTGCTCGCCTCCCGCTTGCCGTTGCGCGAATTCGTCGGCGAGGCCGCTCCAGCGTTGGGCGATCTCGCCGTGCTCGATACCGAACAGATCGAGAATGCGCCCGACGGTGTGATCGACTACGTCTTCGATTGTTTTTGGATGCGCGTAAAACGCGGGCACCGGCGGCATCACGATCGCGCCCATCTCGGTCGCGTGAGTCATATTGCGAAGATGCGCGAGATTCAACGGCGTTTCGCGCGCGACCATGACGAGGCGGCGACGCTCCTTGAGCATCACGTCGGCGGCGCGCGTCAGCAGGTTGTCGGCGAAACCGTTCGCCACGGCGGCGAGCGTTTTCATCGAGCACGGTGCGATCACCATGCCGGCCGTGATGAACGATCCGCTCGCCACCGCCGCGCCGATATCGCGCACGTTGTAGACCACGTCGGCCAGACTATCGAGGTCGCCACGGGTCATGCCGAGTTCTTGTGCAGCCGTGACCGCGCCCGATGCCGACACGATCAGATGCGTTTCGTGTGTGCCGAGACGGCGCAATGCAGCAAGCAGGCGCGCGCCGATCAGCGCGCCGCTAGCGCCTGAAATGCCGACGACGATGCGCTGCGTCCGAGCCGCGCGCAGATCGTGCCGGTTAGTGTCGAGCGTCGCTTCAGACATGACCGTCACCGAGATAAGCGTCGAACGCGGCGTTATCCGCCGCGACGAGTGCGTTCAGATCCACTGTGTCCTCACCGGGAATCCGCACGCGCGTGAACACGTGCGACGCATAGGCAACAGGACGCGTCGCGTCGAGTCCCATCTTCGCGCTGATGCCCTGCAGATACGCCGGTGCGTCCTCGGGCTGGCCGACGGTAGTCGACGGATCGAGTGGCGAGCCTTGCGCGCCTTCGATCACGACGAGGTCTCGATCCGCCTGGAAGCGCGTGGCGATTGCCCATTCGATTTCGGCGGGATCGTGCACGTCCACGTCTGTATCGACCACGACCACCTGCTTGATGTCGTAATGCGCGCCGAATGCGCACAGAATCACGTTCTTCGCCTCGCCCTCACGCTTCTTCTCGAACTGCACCCACAGGTGATAACGGCACACTCCGCCTACCGACAGGTGCACGTCCTTCACGTTCGGATGGCTGCGTTGCAGATGCGCGAGCAGCGTCGCCTCGCGTGGAATTGCGCCGAGCAGCAAATGCTCCATCTCGGCGGGCACGATCGTATGAAAGATGGGGTCCGTGCGATGCGTAACGGCGGTGACCTCGATCACCTCGCGCGCTTCCTGTGCGCTGTAGTACTTCGGGAACTCGCCGAACGGCCCTTCCATCTCGCGCACGTTCGGCAAGATGCGGCCCTCGATCACGATTTCAGCGAAAGCCGGCACATGTACTCCGTTGCTCACGCATTTTGCGACCGGCAGCGGTGCGCCATGCAACGCGCCTGCGATCTCCAGTTCGTCGGAGTCGATTGGAGAAATAGCTTGCGACGCGAGCATCGTGAGCGGATCGACGCCTATCGCAACCGCCACGTCGAGCGCGTCGCCGGCCGCTTCTGCCGCTTTCTGGAATGCGTGAAGATGACGCGGCAACAGCAGAATCGCCATGCGGTCCGCAGCGTGCACCTGAATCCGGTTGATCGACACGTTCTGCACGCCAGTACGGGGATTGCGCGCAATCACGAGGCCGGCGGTAATGTACGGGCCGTTGTCGTGTTCGCTATGTGTAGGAATCGGCAATAGCGCGTGAAGATCGATATTCTTCGTATGTACGACCTGTTGGCACGGCGCTTCGTCGCGCCGCACGAGTCGCGATGCGAGCGGATGCTCCGCAGCATCGCTAAAGCGCGCGAGCAATTGACTTTCGTCCACCCCGAGCGCTTCCGCGATCCATGCGCGCCGGGACATGAAGCCGCTCACCACCGGCACGCGATGACCGCCTGGTCGCGTGAAAAATGCCGCCTGCGTGCCGTCCAGGCGCTTGGCAATCGCCGCCAGTTCGTGTTTCAGCGCGACGGCCTGGTCGATCGTCGCGAGGCGTCCGCTGCACGCGAGATGCGCGAGCCAGTCGCGCAAAGCAAGGGCTCCGCCTTTGCGGGCCCAGCTCGGGTCTAAGGTTTCGTGCGGGGCGGCATCACGTGTATTCATCTGCGTCTCCATCGATGACTGGCTTCATGCCCCGCTTGAATTCCGCTTCATGCCGGAATGGAGCGCCAGTTGATGATGAAAGCGTAACGAGATCCGCGTATAACTTCTAATATGGAATATTGATGCTTCGAATCATTCCCGATGATATGAGTGTTAGCACCAATGACAGCAGTTTGTAGGCGGGTTATCAATCAACCATCCGTATGCAAGGGCATATGCACGAGTCTGTTCACCCTTGTTGATGGCGTGCCGTCCGGTCCGCTGCGCGTGTTCTGATAAGCCGCGCCCCGCTCATTAGGTTTGCTGATGTTTTACTCATATCAACATGGACCTCCGGCAAATCCAATATTTCATCGCGCTGTTCGAGGACGGCTCCGTCACCCGCGCCGCTAAACGGCTGAATATCGTGCAGCCCGCGCTCAGCATGCAAATCGGCAAACTCGAAGAGGAACTGCATCAACAACTGTTCGAGCGCAACGCGCATGGCATGGCGCCGACCGCGGCCGGGCGGCTGATGTATCGCCTCTTTCTGCCGATCATGCGCGACCTCGCGCATGCACGTCAGCAACTCGTACAGCGCGACGAAGTGGTGACCGGGCATGTGTCGATCGGGCTGATTGCGTCGGTGACCGAGAGCGTGCTCGCCGATGCGTTGTCGCGCTTTCATGCGCGCTATCCGCATGTCGAAGTAACGGTGGCAGACGGCTACAGCGCGACGTTCATCGACTGGGTGGCGGGTGGTCAGCTCGACGCGGCGCTCATCAACAAACCGCGCGCGCGTCTCTCGCTCGACGCACAGCCGCTGCTCGATGAAGAGATGGTGCTCGTGACGAGCGCCGCGAACGGCCCCGAGTTGCCTCACGCGATCGAACTCGCACAGCTTCCCGAACTGGAACTCGTGCTGCCGACGAAGCGCCACGGCCTGCGCGGCGTGCTAGATACGGCCGCCCAGCACGAGGACGTGCTGCTCGCACCGCGCTTCGAAATCGACGTGTTGAGCACGATCGTGAAGCTCGTAGAGAGTACGCGCTTTGCGACTATCCTGCCGCGCATCGCGGTGCAGCGCGCGGTGAGTCAGGGCAGTCTGCGCGCGTATCCGATTCTCGCGCCGCGCATCGTGCGGCACATTGTGTGCGTAACGCATCCGCGGCGGCCCTTGAATGCGGCGGCGGATGCGCTCGTGTCGGTAATCGCCGATGAGTTGCGCAAGGTGTCGAGCGCGTCGGAGATGGAGGCCTCGATCGAATAACCACGCGAGGCGCGAACCTTCAATTATTCGGACACATCGGCGAAGCCGCCAAGCCTTGCGCCAAGGGCCCGAATGGCGCGGGCGACGTCCGGTGAAAGCAGTGCCTGCAGTTCGTCGGCGTGGCGGTAATCGCGCATGCCGTCGGTCAATGCTCGCTCGCCCGCAATGGCAGGATGGCAGTATATTTCTGCGACGCCGCCATTTAACGAAGCGAGCGCCGTGAGCCACGCGGCCTCGTCCATGCGGCCGCTGCCGGCGATGCCGACGACATAGTCGTTGTGAAAGATGCCTGCACGGTCGAGCCGCGCTTTGACCAGCGCGATCCACGGCCTGAGCCACAGCGGCGCATTCGACTCGAACGGCAAACGCATCGCCTTCATGCCGAATTCCCGGCCAATCTCGAGGATCAAGCCAAGCACGGTCGGATGCAAATGAAAATGCTTGTGCGTGTTCACGTGATCGAGCGCGAGTCCGGTCCTGGCAAACGCCTGGAACTGCGCGCGAATTTCGCGCGCCAACTGCTCGCGTACATGCGGCAGAAAGAAGAACCGCACGCCGTCGCGAACCATGTTGTCGCCGAAGCGGCCATGCTTATCGAGCAATGCCCCAATGCAGGTGCGCGGCAATACAGCGTCGCCGTCGGCGAGAACGAGATGAAGGCCCACGCGCAAGTCCGGCATTGCGTGCGCGCGCTCGACTGCATCGTTTGCGGCGGGCGCACCGATCATGAGGCTGGCGGCGGTGAGCACGCCGTGTCGGTGCGCCTGTTCGACGGCCAGATTCACACGAGAATGCAAGCCGAAGTCGTCGGCGGTGACGATCAACGCTCGGGGCCTTTCGGTGCACGGCTCGAATGCTTGCGGTCCGGAAGCATGCGGCTTTAATGCTTGCGGCTTTAATGCTTGCGGCTGTGGTACATCCACCTCAGCGGCCATCGGATGCCTCCATCACGTCCATCGAGCGCAATGGCCTCGTGCGCGCGGTCGAACGGGAGCTTCCGACCCGAACGCGCGTGCCACGCCACGTGACATGTGAACCGAAAGCAGCAGCAAGCCATTGAAACAGCAGCAACGTATCGCGCAACGGCAGAAGCGGAAGATCGCGCCAGAACGCACGCCCGAGCGAGTCCGCTGTTTCACCGGGAAATGGGCACCGCAATGCGATTTCATGGCGCGCGGCGCGCAGATGCAGCATCAAACGCGCGGCCACTCCCGCCATTGTGGCGGCCGCGCCGACGAGCGCGCTCCAGCCAGGCGCGCCACCGTTCGCGCCGATCCCGAACCCAGCGCTCAGACACGCGCCGGCGACGAGCCAGGGAGTCGGAAAAGTGATGAACAGAAAAGCGAAACCGAGCGGATTCACCGAACGTATCGTGCGCAACCAGCGCGTCTCGCGTTGCCATAGTTCTGCAAACGTGGGTTCGGTCACATCGGTGGCCACCATCACGCGCGAGAGCACCGTTTGCAAGCCCAGCGCGCGCACGTGTTCGGCTAGCCAGTAGTCGTCGGCAAGACAGTTCTTAAGGGCCTCGAAACCGCCGATCCGTTCGAGCGTGGCGCGTCGCAACGCAAGCGTGGCGCCGAAACCGAAGCGCCGCGAACCCGCCATGTGCGCAACGCGTACCGATGGCGCAAACCATTCGTTGACGAATAGCGCGCCCACGCGCGGCCAGAAACCGCCTACACCTTGCGCGGCATAAAGACAGGTGAGAACGCCGATGCGTGGGTCAGCAAGCGGCGCTGCCACGCTCTCCAGATAATCGTCCCGCACGGCGATGTCGCTATCGGCAATCACGATCACGTCGTGACGCGCGCGCTCGACCATGTTCATCAGATTGCTGACTTTCAGGTTGCTGCCATGCACGCGCGTGTCGATCGCAAGCTCGATGTCGAGCAACGGATACGCAGCCTGCAAACGACGCGCGACGGCAATCGCGGGGTCGTCGGGAGAACACACGCCAAGAACAAGCTGAAAATTCGTGTAACGCTGCTCGCAAAACGTCCGCAGGTTCTCATAGAGGCGCGGCTCGGCGCCGCACAGCGGCTTGAGCACACTCACGCCCGCATGCGGCAACGGATCGGTTCGGCACGAGGCGCGCGCGCCGAACTTCGCACCGTGCACGAGGCTTCTCGGATCGACTGCGGGAGCGGCCGGCGAAAGGTCGTCGCGGTCCAACGCGGCGCGGCCACGAACGGTAGAGAATGGCATTGCGACCGTCGCAACCAGCGTATACAGCGACGCCGCGATGCAAACGGCGAACAGAATCCATTCGCCTGCAGTGAATGCGTGCGCAACCATTGGCGGATTCCGTCAGTGTCCGCGCAAGACGAACGGTGTCCCGGTAAGGCGAAGATGCAAGATGACGAGCCAAAGCCGCGGACAATCCGGGGCGATGGCGACTGGCCTCGCGTAGAGGCCCGCAACGTTCGCGTAGCGATCTGCAACGGCAAGGTGGAATGCGGCTTGGGCAACCTGGCGGGCCACGATCACGCCGCCCGCGACCATGGCGAGCGCGGCGAACCGGAAAGCCGCGGAGACAAACAGATGTTGCGCGCCCGGCAGCGCCGCTACCGTCACACAGGCGAGCACGTCGGCTGCGAGAGCCGTGAGCGAGGCCACCATGAGATGGGCTCGCAGCATATCGACGGTAGCTGGCTTCATGGCTTCGTATCGTGGCCTGATGAACGCATCGTGCGGCTTCTCGCAAGCCAGCAGCGCCCACTCTTCGACGCAATCGTCCGCAAGAAGAATAACGGTCACCATGGCGAGGCATCTGCCGTGAATTCCGTCGATGTACTTACGATTTCGTTTCGGTATTCCGACAACAGAGGGCAATGCAGCGTGCTCATGTCAGATGTTCATTTGGCGAATTCATGTTGCCAATACAACGGTAAGCCGTTGATGAGCGATGGTATCGATTCAAGCTGAAGGAAACCTTAAGCAAAACGCGGTATAACGCTGCTAGCGGACCGCATGGCTGACGCTGGAAGCTGCAGCCACTGGGTTCATTCGCCGGGTTCATTCGATGCGTACCGTCCCACCATAAAAACATCTACGGAATTTCTGCCCTATGCGTGTACTTCTCGTTGAAGACGACGATCTGATCGGCTGCGGGATCGAAGCAGGTTTGCGTCAAGCAGGTTTCACTGTCGACTGGGCGCGAGACGGCCACAAGGCCAGTCTCGCGCTCGACACCACGAGCTATGCGCTCGTCGTGCTCGATCTCGGCCTGCCGCGCGTGTCTGGCATGGACCTGCTCAGACGGCTGCGTGACGCCGGCAATGACGTGCCGGTGCTCGTGCTGACCGCGCGCGGCACGGTGGTGGACCGCGTGGGCGGTCTCGAAGCAGGCGCGGACGATTATCTCGGCAAGCCCTTCGACCTCACCGAACTCATCGCGCGTTGCCGTGCGCTGCTGCGACGCGCGCAGGGCCGCAGTGTCGAGCTGATCCGCTATCGGGAGCTCACGGTGAACCCCGCGTCGCAAACTGTGGAGGTGGCCGGCAAACGCGTATCGCTTACGTCGCGCGAATGGGCGATCCTGATCCAGTTGCTGACGAATCAGGGCATCCCGCAATCGCGCTCGCGTCTCGAAGAAAGCCTGTATGGATGGCAGGAGGAGATTGAAAGCAATGCGATCGAGGTACACGTGTCGAATCTGCGCAAGAAGCTGGGCGCAAACCTCATACGAACCGTGCGCAATATTGGCTACGTGGTGGAGAAACAGTAGATGAGCGCATCCATTCGCCGGCGGCTCATGCTGCTCGTGCTCGCCAGCATCGGGCTCGTCTGGGCGATCGCTCTCGCGTCCAGCTATCGCCAGGCCACACGCGAAGTCGCAGAGTGGGAGGAAGCCCGGCTCGCGGAAGTCGCACAGATGCTCGCATTGCTCGACCAGTCGAATCTCGCCACGCTCGCCAATGCGCACATCGACGTGCGCGAGGAAGAACGAGGCGGAGAGACAAGTGCGAACGACACCGACGACGACGATTCGCTGCCGCGCGACGCACTGTTCCAGGTGCGCGCGCGCAATGGCGACGTGATTGCCGGCAGCCCGCCCTTGCGCGCGCTCAATGCGTGGGATTTGCCGGTACCGCCTGTCACCGGCGTGCAGGACGTCGTGCTCGGTGGCCAGACATACCACTCGTTCACGCTGCGGGACACGCCGCTCGGGCACACGGTGCGCGTATTCGAACAGGCCAACACCCGCAGCGATCTGGTGAGCGGCGTCGCAAGCCGCATTGCGCGCCCTGCCTTGATCGCGTTGCCGGTGCTCGCACTGCTCGTGTGGTGGAGCATCGGCTGGAGTCTCGCGCCGCTGCGTATGCTCTCCGATGCGATCCGTTCGCGGGACATCAATCGCCTCGAGCCTGTCGATATCGGCCATGTGCCAATCGAGGTGCGGCCGCTCGTCGACGCGATCAATCTGCTGCTCTCGCGCCTGTTGCATTCGCTCGAACGGGAACGCGCGTTCACTGCCGACGCTGCACATGAACTCAAAACGCCGCTCGCCGCGATCAAGGTTCAGGCACAAGTCGCGCTGGCCGAACCGGACCCCGCACGTCAGCGGCTCGCCATGGAGCGCGTCGTGCAAGGCGTGGATCGAAGCGCTCGGCTCGCCGAACAATTGCTGTTGCTCGCGCGCCTAGACATGCAGGAGAAAATGGCAACGGCACCGCTCGCGCCTGGCGCCGTCGCGAAGAGCGCATTGCTGGCGAACGCGGGCAATGCGCAGCAGAAAAACATTCGCGTGACGCTGAACTGCGACATGCGCGCGGAGATCAATGCGGAGCCCGTGCTGATCGGCATTCTCTTCGACAATCTGCTGGATAACGCGATCAAATACGGGAGCGACGGCGGCACGATCGAGATCGCGGTGCGGCGTGAGAAACAGCAGGTTCTGGCGCCACTGAAGGAGCCGCTGAAAGAGCCGCTGCAAGAACCAGCGAAAGAGCCGGCGAGAGAGCCGCTATCCGAACGCATTCTAGTGAGCGTGCGCGACGACGGCCCAGGCGTTGCGCCAGCAGATCTGGCGCGTCTCACGGACCGCTTCTTCCGCGCAACCGGCAACCAGGCGACCGGCAGCGGCCTCGGCCTGTCGATTGTCGCGCGCATCGCGCAACACTTCGGCGCCACCGTGCGATTCGGCACTGGGCTCGACGGCCGCGGGCTTGCCGTCGACGTATCGTTCCCCGCTTACACGGCGGCCTCTGTCAGACCTCTGAAGCCAGCCGGCTAGCGGCGGTTCGTGTCCCCCGCGACGCTGCCTTCGGCGAGGGGTGCCTGCTGCCGGCTGTGAACGGCGCCGCCGCGCTCGCGACGATGCTCTGCCCGGTTCGCCCGCAGCGTCGAAGTGTGCGCGCGATCGCGTTTTGACGTCTCGGCAAACTGCCAGGCGATCAACCCCGGCACGAAGATCAGCAGATCGCGAATCCGGCGTGCGCCCGCAAGCGCCAGACAGGTCGACGGATCGAGACCCAACGCGCCGCCGATCAGGACGAAGCCGCCCTCCTGCACGCCGAGACCGCCCGGCACGAAGAACGCTGCGCTGCTGATTGCCTGGATCAACGACTCGATTACCACGGCTTCGACAAGCGTCACTTGCGCGCCGAGAAAATACAGCGCGAGCCAGATTTCGAGCGACGTCAAAAAGCACTGCAGCGGCTGCCAGAAAAACAGGTAACGCAGCACTACGCCGCGGCGTCGCCAGATCAGCTTGATTGCCCGATCGATCTGCGCCGACTGCCCCACGAGTGCGGCGAGCTTGCCGCTCGTCATGTGATTGAGCGCGCGCGTCATGCGCTCGAACGGACTGGCGTGCTGCACGAGCGCGAACAACACGAGCAGCGGCGTCAGCACGACCACACCCCACGCGAGTTGCCCGGCGAACCGCAGCGTGTCGGAATGGGCATGTACGAAAAGAAAGCCGATGCCGACCATCGTAAAGAGCAACTGGCTGATCACGGTCAGCTGCATGTCGACGATGATGCTCCCCACCGCCGTCGACGGCCGCACGCCCCAACGCCTGAGCATGCGAAAAGACACCACTTCTCCGCCGATGCGCGCGACCGGCAGCATGCTATTGACGGATTCGCGCACCCACACGAGGTGCAACATGTTCGCAATGTGCGGCCGGTTTGCGCCACGAATCAGCGAACGCCAGTCGCAGGCATTGGCGAGCATCGGCAGTACGTGCGCGAGCGCCGCGAGCACGAGACCCGCGCCGGCCGCCCGCAATGCGCCGAGCACCGCACCCGGGTTGTCCTGCCAGACGAGCCACAGCGACGCGATGAGCCCCGCGAGCGCGGCGACGCGGCCTAAATGCTTCATCATGCGACGACCTCGCGCATGCAAGGGACTCGCCGCTCATCGTTCGATTCGGAAGACCTGCGCGTCATTGCTGCCCTAACCTCCTCTACTTCCGCCGTCTGTTCGCGGCTCATTGTGATTCAGCGCGACTCGTCCCGCGCGGGCGACAGCAGGCCGTCACCGTCCACCTCGAAGCTGAAGCCCCGCCAGATCACGCGCGAAGAGCCGAAGCTCGCCACGAAAATCGCAAACAACACGATATCCCATATCGGCAGCAGCCACAGCCCGCCATGCGCCTGCTGCAATGCGCGGTCGGTGCAAAGCTTCAATGCGAAGCGCGCAAACAGCGCGAGCGCCACGATCCCCCAACTCCATGAAGCGCCACCCGAGAACACCACCGCGAGCACTGCGAACGCGAGCGGATGCATCAACGCGGAGCCGAGATGGCCGAGCGGATCGACGCTGCGGATCGTCCGGCTCCAGCGCAACTCGTGCGAGACGAGTTGCGCCGCGCTCGCCTCCACGCAGGCATGCGAGATGGTGAACGGCGGAATCGCCACTTTTTCGCCAATTGCGCGTACCGCTTCGCCAATGGCGTGGTCTTCCGCGAGATGACGTGCAAACGGCAGCATGCCGCCGATGTTGTCGAGCGTGGCGCGCCGCATCGCAATCGTCTGTCCAAAGCAGGGTCGCGCAAGGCCGAGCGCGATGCCGGTGACGACTCCTGGCAAAAACTGGTAGTGCGTCGCGGCGGCCGACAGGCGCGGCCAGAAGCCGGGCTCGGGCTCGCCGCGATACGCGCACGTCACCAGTCCAACGCCGGGTTTCTCCAGTTCACCGACGATGTGACGCAGATAGTCGGGCCCGACGCCGACATCGCTATCGGCAAACACAAGCACGTCGTGCCGCGCGTGCGGCAGCATATTGACGATGTTGCTGATCTTGCGATTCGGGCCGTACAGGCCGCTGTCGGAAATGACCGTGATGTCGGCCTGTGGATACAGGCGTTGCAATTCGTGGACGGCCTGCAATGCCGGGTCCGCCGGGTCGTGCACGCCGAAAACGAACTGCACGGCGCCGCCGTAGTTCTGCTCGCAGAAACTCGACAGATTGCGCAGCAGCGCACCTTCGCTGCCGTGCAGCGGCTTCACGACCGTTATATCCGGGAAGCTGCCGGGTTCGGCCACCGCACGCGCAAAAAACCGCCCGATCAGCACGCTCGCCACGAGCGTGTAGCCGACGCCGGAAACCGCGCACGCGGCGCATGCATAAGCAATCGCGGCCGCGATCCAATGCGCGGCGTTCACGCCTCGTGTGCGCGCAGGAATCGGAAGAACTCGACGCCTTCGCGCAAGCGCCGTTTCATCATGTCCCAACTGGTCAGCATTTCGCGCACGATTTCCCAGATTTTCGACGGACGGAAATAGAAGCGCTTGTAGAAGTTTTCGAGCTGGTGATAAATCTCTTCGCGCGACAGATGCGGATAGCCGATAGCGGCGAGCTGAACGCCTTCTTTGCTGACGAGGTTGATCACCTTGTTCTGTTCGAGCCAGCCGTTTTCAACCGCCTGCTCATAAAGGCGAGTACCTGGATACGGCGCGGCAAGCGACACCTGGATGGTGTGCGGATTGATCTGCTTCGCGTATTCGATCGTCTTCTGGATGGTCTCCTGAGTCTCGCCGGGCAAACCCAGAATGAACGTGCCGTGAATCTTGATGCCGAGCTTGCGGCAGTCGTCGCTGAAGCGCCGCGCGATGTCGGTACGCAGACCCTTCTTGATGTTGAGCAGAATCTGATCGTCGCCGGATTCGTAGCCGACGAGCAGCAGCCGAAGGCCGTTTTCCTTCATGATCTTGAGCGTGGCGTACGGCACGTTCGCTTTCGCGTTACACGACCATGTCACGCCGAGCTTGCCGAGACCACGAGCAATCTCCTCGACGCGCGGCTTGAAGTCGGTGAAGGTGTCGTCGTCGAACATGATCTCTTTTACTTCGGGCATGTTGTCGCGAATCCACTTCACTTCTTCAAGCACGTTCTCGACCGAGCGCGTGCGATAGCGATGCCCGCCCACTGTCTGCGGCCACAGGCAGAACGTGCATTTCGAGCGGCAGCCGCGCCCCGTGTAGATCGACACGTACGGGTGCTTCAGATAGCCGATGAAGTAGTTGTCGATCGTCAGATCGCGTTTGTAGACGGGTGCGACGAACGGCAACTCGTCCATGTTCTCGAGGATCGGGCGCGCTGCATTGTGCTCGATCGAGCCGTCCCGCGCGCGATAGCTGAGGCCGAGAATCTCCGCGAATGGCTTGCCCGCGGCAATGTCCGCGCAGGTGAAGTCGAATTCCTCGCGGCAGACGAAGTCGATCGCCTCGCTCGCCGTGAGCGAGTTGTGCGGATCTACGGCGACCTTTGCGCCCACCATGCCGATCAGCAGCGACGGCTTACGCTTTTTCAGGTCTTCTGCGAAAAGCGCGTCGGTCGGGAAAGACGGCGTGCTGGTGTGAATGATCACCAGATCGTATTGCTGCGCAATGTGAAGCGTGGCGTCGACTGACAACCCATCGGCGGGTGCGTCGAGCACGCGACTGCCGGGAACCAGTGCCGCCGGTTGCGCAAGCCACGTCGGATACCAGAACGAGCGGACTTCACGCTTTGCCTGATAACGCGAACCGGCGCCACCATCGAAGCCGTCATATGACGGCGCCTGCAAGAACAGAGTTTTCATGGATGCTCCAGCAACCTTGAACAGGCGCTTTCTGTTTTCTGTCGAACAACTGTCGGAGGGGCGCTCGCCGCGGGCGAGCAGAGACATGTATTCGCGCAGATGCTACGGAGCAAAGCTGAAGGAAACCTTAAGCAGAATGACGCGAGCGGACGTTGTCGCGCTCGCATGAACAGGAGGTTTCGGCATGCTTACTAATGACCTGCGAACTACCGGAAACGAAAGCCGGGTCAACGCGCGAGGTGTCGTGCCCAATCGAGCCAGCCAAGATTGAGCGCGGCGTTCACGGCGACGCCGAGGGCCGACGCAATGGCCGCGATCATCGTCCAGAATGCGGAGCGCCGTGCGGCCGTTGCGGAGGTATGCGCGGCATTGGCGGCGTCGCGCGACGCGCTGGCCGCCACCTGCGCCACATGGGACGAGGACTCCATTTGCGCGAGCGACTTCAGGGCGAAGCCGCGCTCGTCATTGGCCCGCGCCTGTTCCTTTTCAAACAGATAGCGATGACAAAACGGTGTGAGCGGTGCCTCCGGATTTTGCGCAGCGAAGAACTTCGCATACGCTTCGCCGCCGTTGGCGTCGATTTCCTGATAAGCGGATTGTCTGTCCACACGAACCTCGCCTGCGCGCGGCGCCGATCGACGTGCCGGCCATGCGCCGGGCGCGCAGGCCGGCCGCCGCCGCTTCGCTATCGTCTCGCGTGCTGGGCTTGACTCTAGATGGGCTTGATATCCGCTGCCTGCTTGCCCTTGGGCCCCTGCTTCACTTCGAAGCTGACCTTCTGGTTTTCCTGCAACGACTTGAAGCCCTCCGAGCGAATCTCGGAGAAATGGGCAAACAGGTCTTCACCTCCGTCGTCGGGTGTGATGAAGCCGAAGCCCTTCGCGTCGTTGAACCACTTCACTGTACCGGTAGGCATGTCGATTCCTCATGTGCATCTGGTTGACTAAACTGGCAATTCTCGGGCGGGGACTGCCGCTCGACTGTACGCCTGTTTGCGCGGTGTCGCAGCGGCTGCGCTTGCTCCACGAACCTTCCCCCTTGTCAGGCAGCGAAGTTCCATGGTCCCCGAAACATGCTGAGCAAGAGGCGTGCCTCGCCCGTTCGAATGCGCCCGCCGCCGGTGCGTTTGGAAACAATCAGCTAAGATGTTCATTATCGGCAGTCCATTCTCGGCAGCGCGGGTTCGGCTCATTCTCCGAACGCCGCGCAGCCTGTCGTTTTCCCATTTACAGGAACCAGCATGGCAATTTCGAGCTATACCGATACCCGACTTCTGATCAACGGCGAATGGTGCGATGCCGCCAGCGGCAAGACGATCGACGTCGTGAACCCCGCCACCGGCCAGGTGATCGGCAAGGTGGCGCACGCAGGCATCGCCGACCTCGATCGCGCGCTGGAAGCGGCGCAACGCGGCTTCGAAGCATGGCGCAAGGTGCCTGCTCATGAGCGCGCCGCAGTGATGCGTAAGGCAGCCGCGCTCGTGCGCGAGCGCGCGTCGGACATTGGCCGTCTCATGACGCAGGAACAGGGCAAGCCGTTCGCCGAAGCGAAAATCGAAGTGCTCGCCGCGGCGGACATCATCGAGTGGTTCGCCGACGAAGGCCGCCGCCTTTATGGCCGCGTCGTGCCCTCGCGCAATCTCGCCGCGCAGCAACTCGTA
Organism: Paraburkholderia sp. SIMBA_053; assembly: GCF_046534895.1. Lineage (NCBI taxonomy): Bacteria > Pseudomonadati > Pseudomonadota > Betaproteobacteria > Burkholderiales > Burkholderiaceae > Paraburkholderia > Paraburkholderia sp. SIMBA_053. The sequence continues at coordinate 1,075,028 of NZ_JAWRXU010000002.1, forward strand.
TTGAAGGAGCCGATCGGTCCGGTCGCCGCCTTTACGCCGTGGAACTTCCCGGTCAACCAGATCGTGCGCAAGCTGAGCGCGGCGCTCGCGAGCGGCTGTTCGTTCCTCGTGAAGGCGCCGGAGGAAACCCCTGCGTCGCCGGCTGGCCTGCTGCAGGCTTTCGTCGAAGCAGGCGTGCCGGCGGGCACGGTGGGTCTGGTGTTCGGCGATCCCGCCGAAATCTCGAGCTACCTGATTCCGCATCCGGTCATCCGCAAAGTCACGTTCACCGGCTCCACGCCGGTCGGCAAGCAACTGGCCTCGCTGGCCGGCGCGCACATGAAGCGCGCCACGATGGAACTGGGCGGTCACGCGCCGGTGATCGTCGCTGAAGACGCCGATGTGGCGCTTGCCGTCAAGGCAGCGGGCGGCGCGAAGTTCCGCAATGCGGGCCAGGTCTGCATCTCGCCCACCCGCTTTCTCGTGCACAACAGCATTCGCGAAGAGTTCGCCGCGGCGCTCGTCAAGCACGCCGAAAGCCTCAAGCTCGGCGACGGTCTCGCGGAAGGCACGACGCTCGGCCCGCTCGCCAATGCACGCCGTCTGACGGCCATGAGCAAGGTGCTCGACGACGCGCGCAAGACCGGTGCGAAGATCGAGACAGGTGGCGAGCGCGTCGGCTCCGAAGGCAACTTCTTCGCGCCGACCGTGCTGACCAACGTGTCGCTCGAAGCCGATGTGTTCAACAACGAGCCGTTTGGCCCGATCGCGGCCATCCGCGGTTTCGACAAACTCGAAGAAGCGATCGCGGAAGCCAACCGTCTGCCGTTCGGCCTCGCCGGTTACGCGTTCACGAAGTCGTTCAGCAACGTGCATTTGCTGTCGCAGCAGCTCGAAGTCGGCATGCTGTGGATCAACCAGCCCGCCACGCCCACGCCGGAAATGCCGTTTGGCGGCGTCAAGGATTCGGGCTACGGCTCCGAAGGTGGTCCGGAAGCAATGGAAGCGTATTTGGTCACGAAGTCCGTGACGGTGATGTCGTCCTAAGGCATCTGGTCGGGCAAGCTGCGCCCGAGCGTTGCTAGACGTACAGGGTCCGCGAGGTTACGCTCGCGGACTTTTTTATTTCCATTGCTGATCGATGCAGCGGCAGACGCATCGGCTCGACACTCGGCGGCCAATACACAGGCGAAATATCTGCTGCTGCGGCACGCAGTCGAAGCGATGTAAAGCGCGCGCATGCACCGCGCTTTACATCATGCCCGTCAGCGCCCCTCACACATGCATATCGCTCTCCTTCAGCGGCGGCGCAGCCGGCGCCAGCAACTCTTCGCGCAGCGTGTCGCGCGCGTGATGCCTGCGCACCCATAGCGCGGTCAGCATCGGCACCAGAATCGCGGTGACGAGGCATGCGGTCGCAACCATTGCGGTCGCGGCCGGCACGAGCGGCTTGAAACTCGGAATCATCTCGCCGATGATCGCCGGGTTCGCCACTGCCGCGCCCGCCGTCGACGACGCCGCGAGTCCCGCCGCGCCATTGCCGCCCGCGATCCAGCGGTCCGCGAGAATCAGCGGAATGCCCGTCACGACGATCACCGCGAGACCCAGCAACACGCCTGCCATGCCGCTCTTCGCAATCACGTTGAGGTCGATGCCGTTGCCGAGCGCAAAGCCGAAAAACGGAATCAGCGGATGCACGCAGCGGCCGAAGAACTCGCGCAGGTCGCTGTCGATATTGCCGAGCGCAAAGCCGATCAGAAACGGCAGCACCGCGCCGACGAAGAGCCGCGGCTCGAAGAAAGCGACACCCGTCGCGCCCAGAATGATCATGCTCACGAGCGGCCCCGACTCGACCGACATCAGCACGAACGCGCCCGCTTCCTCTTTCGTACCGTATTGCTGCATCACGGCCGCGTAGAGACCGCCGTTGGTCATATCCATCGACGTGGTGATGGCCAGCACGGAAAGCCCGGCAAAGAGCCCTCCTTTGATTCCGTCGATAGGAATGAAATGCGACGCCACGAGCGTCGCGATCCACGCGACCACCATCTTGGTGACGAGCAGCGTGCCCGACTTGCGCAGCACGGTGCCGGTGGCCCGCAAGTCGATCGTCGCACCCATGCAGAAGAACCACACCGCGAGAATCGGCACGGTGCCGGCGATCAATCCGTTGGTGAACGACCCGAAATATTTGCCCGCGCCCGGCGCGAATGTATGAACGCAGGCGCCAAGCAGCAGCGGTACCAGCATCAGCCCGCCAGGAATACGGTCGATGGCTTTCTTGAGCTTCATTGTCTCCTCCGTGGACTTCGCGTCCAGTTTTCGGGTGAATCAGGATAAGAACCGGTCTTGCGCCGACTGCTCCCTTTCGGCGCACTATAGCATCGCGAAAGGAACGTCGTTCCGATTATTTCGATGGCGAAGGTAATCGTTTACCCGCCTCTATGACAGTTAGTCCAGTAGACCAGCCAGCGAGTCACTGAAATTTGTGGACCACTGTTCCGAAATCGCGAATAACGCGCTACAGTCGATGCCACACACGTCGCCCGCGCAGCAATGCGCGAGGTCGAACCAATCATCGGAGACAGATCGTGGAAGCGAGCATGCAAGTGAGGCAGGCCATAAACAGCGAATACGCCAGGACGCTGGATACCGCCGGATTGCGCAAGGAGTTCCTCGTGGACCAGGTGTTCGAGCGCGACGCGCTGCGGCTCACGTATAGCCACATCGACCGGATCATCGTGGGCGGCGCATGGCCAGTCGCGCGAGCGGTCGAAGTGCCCGGTTCGCTCGGCAAGTCGATCGGCGTCAACTATCTGCTGGAGCGGCGCGAGCTCGGCGCGATCAACATTGGCGGCGATGGCTGGGTCGATGTGGACGGCACGCGCTACACCGTGCGCAATGAGGAAGCGATCTACGTCGGGCGCGGCGCGCAGTCGGTTGCATTCGGCAGCAGCGACGCGTCGCTGCCGGCCAGGTTCTACCTGAACTGCGCGCCCGCCCACGAATCGCACCCGACCCGCACAATCTCGCTTGGTGAGGCGTCGCCGCAAACGCTCGGCGACGCAGCCACGAGCAACCGCCGCACGATCTACAAGTTCATCGTGCCGGAGGTGCTGCCCACGTGCCAGCTTTCGATGGGCATGACCAAGCTCGAACCCGGCAGTTTGTGGAATACGATGCCCTGCCATACGCACGAGCGGCGCATGGAGGTGTACTTCTATTTCAATGTCGCCGACGACGCCGCCGTCTTTCACATGATGGGCGAACCGAATGAGACGCGGCACATCGTCGTTCATAACGAACAGGCTGTGATCTCGCCGAGCTGGTCGATTCACTCGGGCGTCGGCACGCAGGCTTACACGTTCATCTGGGGCATGGTCGGCGAGAATCAGGTATTCAGCGACATGGACCACATCGCTGTGCGCGATCTGCGTTGAGCATGTGCTTCGCGCGTACCGGCCACGGCGGCGATCGAAACCTTCGCATATGCAACACACGACATGGGCTCTGACATTGTGACTATCCCGGCAATCAACCGCTCTGCGGCAAATCCGTTCGACCTCGGCGGCAAGGTGGCCATCGTCACCGGAAGCAACACCGGCCTCGGCGCCGGCATGGCGCTCGCGCTTGCCCAGGCGGGCTGCGATATCGTCGGCGTATCGCGGGCCGATGCGGGCGACACGCCGGCGCGTGTCGAAGCGACCGGCCGAAGATTCGCGGACGTGCGCGCCGATCTGTCGTCCACCGCGCCGGTCGAGGACATCGTGCGTGCTGCCATTGAAGCGTTCGGACGCATCGACGTCCTCGTCAACAACGCGGGCATAATTCGCCGCCAGGACGCGCTCGATTTCACCGAGGACGATTGGGACGCGGTTATAGACCTCAACCTGAAAAGCCTCTTCTTTCTCGCCCAGGCCGCCGCCCGGCAGTTCGTCAAACAACAAAGCGGCGGCAAGATCATCAACATCGCGTCGATGCTGTCGTTCCAGGGCGGCATACGCGTCGCGTCCTACACGGCGTCCAAAAGCGGCGTGCTCGGTCTTACGCGTCTTCTCGCAAACGAATGGGCCGCAAAGCGCATCAACGTGAACGCAATCGCGCCGGGCTACATGGCGACGGCGAACACGGCAGCGTTGCGCGAAGACGCGCAGCGCAACGATGAAATCCTGAGCCGCATCCCGGCCGGACGCTGGGGCGCGCCGGACGATCTCGCCGGACCGGTGGTGTTCCTCGCATCGTCCGCGTCGGACTACGTGCACGGGCATACACTGGCAGTAGACGGCGGATGGCTCGCGCGCTGACTCCGCAAAAAGCGCGCGAGACGGTATGCTCCTGGCGTTCGTCAACACGCAGTACAGAAAAGAGTTCGATCAGGGAATCACGGAAATGGCAGCAACCGGCAAACAGCGCAAGGGCGACCCCGCAGCCCTCGCGCACGACGTAGAGAGCGTCGAGTGCGGCAACGACAAAGGCGAATCGGCTTCGTCCATTGGCCGCGTGTTCGCACTTCTCGCCGCGATCGGCGACAGCGGACAGATCGGCATCAGCGAGTTGTCGCAACGTCTCGGCATGTCGAAGACCACCGTGCACCGCGTGGTTCAGACGCTGAAGGCACTCGGCTACGTCACGCAGGAAGTCGAGACCGAGCGCTATCGCCTGACCATCCGGCTATTCGAGCTGGGCGCGAAGGCGCTCGAAAGCGTGGATCTGGTGCGCGAAGCCGATGTGGAAATGCGCCGCATCGGCGCGGTGACTCGCGAGGCGGTGCACCTGGGCGCATTCGACGAAGACGCGATCATCTACATCCACAAGATCGACGCCGACTACGGACTGCGCATGCAGTCGCGCATCGGCAGGCGCAATCCGTTGCATAGCACGGCAATCGGCAAAGTGCTGCTCGCATGGATGGACCCCGCCGACGCGCGTGACGTGCTTTCTCACGTCGAATTCCGTAAGTCGACACAGAAGACGTTGTCGTCGGCCGAGGCCGTGCTGAGCATTCTGCCGCGCGTTCGCGAGCAAGGCTACGGCGAGGACAACGAAGAACAGGAGGAAGGCTTGCAATGTCTCGCGGTGCCTGTCTTCGACCGTTTCGGCCGAGTGATCGCGGGACTGTCCGTTTCGTTTCCGACGATGCGCTGCGGCGCCGATACCAAGTCGCACTACGTCGCGCTGCTGAAGCAATCGGGCCAGGCGATTTCGGCGCGGCTCGGCTATCGTGAGGAGGCCGCGCCCGAGCACGCGGCCGTGCAGCCCGGCTAAGCGGATGCGGATGCGAGTGCAGCGCGCGGCTGCACTCGCAGATGAAATCGAGCACGTTGCGCAACGACGCGGGCTCGAACTTGCATGCTGCGGGAAGTCTGCTGATGGCTGTTCGGCGGGAACCTGTTGCTCATGTGCTTATCAAGCACGAGGCGGCAATCGCCACGCGCGGTCGCGGTCGCGTTGCGCAAAATGGTCGGCATGTCGGCACACCGCGCCACATCAATAACGTTAAGGCTGCGCCGATACGCAGGCGCATGTGTCGCTCAAGGCAGCATTCGCTGCAAAACCAGATCCTTGAGAACGAAGCGATGATAAAGCGCGCCGGCGACATGCAAACCGATCAGGGCCAGCAACGCCCACGCAAGATAACCGTGTATGTCGCCCATTTCATGACCGACGCTCGAGCCCACAGGCGAAATCGACGGATAAGGCAGCAGACCGGCGAGCTTTACCGACCAGCCACGCGACGACGCATTCGCCCATCCCAGCACGGGCACGATGACGAGCGCAAGGTACAGCAGACCATGCGTGACATGCGAAACGGTGCGAAGCAATGGCGACACAGGTGCGGGCCCAGGCCGATGCGTGAGTCGCCAGACGATTCTCAGAACCACGGCCGCGACCAGGGTCGCACCCACTCCCAGGTGCCACGCGATTAGTCCATCGGGCCGGGTGCCCTTGTGAATATCAGGCATGGTCCAGCCGATTATGAATTGCGCCGTAATTAGCACGACCACGAGCCAGTGAAGGAACTTGGCGACGCCATCATAGCCGGTCGCATAAAGGTGCGAACGGGTATCGACAGATTGCATGCGCATGAGAGGGGCCGTTTTGAAAGCGTCGTGGGGAGCCGCGTTTCGCGGCCGCATGGGAGCCAGTATGCTACGGCGCGAATCTTAAGAAAAGCTGATGTCGCGCCGCGCGCCATTTCCGCTCAGGCGTGAACGACGCCAAGGCTCGACACGAAACGCCAGTCTGCAACCGAATGTATCCGCGGGGCATACGCGCGGTTCCACGTCATGATGGCCGCTTGCCGGTGTCGGCGGCAGCGAAGCTTCAACGCGCCGCAACTGGTTGAATCCGCAATCACCCGGCGTTTTCGCAACACGCTCAACGGCTTGCCTGTCGCGCGCACCACATCGCAGTTCATTTCAACGCTCTTGCTCGCCCTCGCCTGCCCACGTGCCGTGCATTGCTTTCGCGCAATGTTATCGACACGTCCTGTTACACACGAACACAACGGTAATTCCGCCTCTCAGTAGAGTTCGGATCAACAGGAAAAGGAGCAACTCTCATGAAACGAATTTTCGCGCTGGCCATTCTGGCGGTAACGCTCGGCACTGCACTGAGCGGTTGCATCGTGGTCCCGGACGGCGGCGGTTATCACGACCATTACCGTTACCACGATCGTTACTGATCGCGGCACACACGGACCGTCCACGCTCAATCATAAAAACGCGGGAACCCCCACATGAATCGAACACAAAACCGTTTGCTGTCCATTGCAATCGTCGCGGGTCTTGGTATCGGCGCGTCTACCGCCGCGCTTGCTCACGTCGACGTCGGCGTGAACATCGGCGTGCCCGGTGTCGCGTATGCGCCCGAGCCGGTCTATGCGCCGCCTCCGCCGCCCGTCTACGCGCCGGCGCCACCGGTCGTGGTCGTGAGCCCGGGCTGGTATGGCGAGCGTTACTACGACGGCCACCGCTACTGGGAGCGACGCGAGTGGGAAGAACGTCATCGCGAACGTGAATGGCGTGACGCGCGCGGTCCGCACGGCGACTGGCGTGGGCACGGCCACGGCCATGGTGAGTGGCACGGCCACGGCGGCGATGATTGACGCTTGCTGCGCGGCGTTATGGTCGATAAACATCGCGCCGCGCGGCATCGTTTTGCGCGTCAGCACTTTGCAGGAGCGACAGCTTGCTACGCACTGATCTACGGCGAGTCACCGCGCAGGTAGACGGCATGCTCGTCTGCGCGGAATACAGCGAGCAGACCGGCCAATTGTGTTTGCGCCAGGACGGCACACTCGTTCGCGAATGGTTCCCACCGCACTCGTGGACCGCGATTGCGTCGGTGGCGGGCGCGCGGCATTGGGGCACGCGTCCCACCGACGACGACCTGCTCGCGTTGCTACGCAACGAGATGACCCTGTTGCGCACACCGCAAGGAAATGCGTCGCAGAAGTAAAAAAGCGCGCAACACTCGATGCGTTGCGCGCTTCCCGACCGGCGTCTCACCGGTCATGTTTCTACCACTTGCGTTGCGGGCCTTGTTTCAAAACCTTTTCCGCAACCGCTTTTCAGCCGCTTACCGCGCGTTGTACACCGGCGGCGAGTACGAACTGAACGTAACGTCACCGCCGCGGCCCGCTTGCCAGGTGCCGTGGCTGCCCGAACCATAGCCGCTGTTATCGGCTCGCGCGAAGCCCTGCTGACCTGCGGCCTCGGTTTGCACAGCCTGCGTGTCCTGCGTCGCAGCTTGCGCAGACGGCTGCGCGAACGTAGCGATCGGTGCGCCAAGCACCGCAGCAATTGCAACAGCCTGAATGAGTGATTTCATTTTGACCACCTCCGGTCATGTCTTCTGCGTATGCTGCAAACGGGATTTGCCTGCAGCGATGAAGGCAGTGTAGGCGCGCGGCGACACAGGATAAATCCGTTAATCCTGAATTCAGTGTTGCGGTTGCGCCGACAATCGGAAGCGGTCGAGTCGAGTTCAGTCCTGCGGCACGGCCACGCCGACGTAATTCTCTGCCATGACGGTAGCCGCCGAGCGAGAAGTCGTCACGTATTCGAGTTCCGCCACCTGAAGCTGGCGCTCGAACGCCGACGCGCCTTCAATACGGTGCATCATGCTCGTCATCCAGTACGAGAAATGCTCCGCACGCCAGATGCGCTTGAGCGCTGTTTCGCTATAGCCGTCGAGCAGGTCGGTGCGGTTCTCGACATAGAACGCGTCCAATGCTTTCGCGAGGAGACGCACATCGGCGACGGCAAGGTTCATCCCTTTCGCGCCGGTTGGCGGCACGATATGCGCGGCGTCGCCCGCGAGAAAGAGCCGGCCATGCTGCATCGTTGCCGACACGAAGCTGCGCATGCCGACAATGTTCTTCTGGAAGATCTTGCCGTCCACCACGTGCTGGCCGTCGTGCGAGTCCACCCGGGCGTGCAGTTCCGCCCAGATGCGATCGTCCGACCAGTTGTCGACGGAGTCCTTCGGGTCGCACTGAAAATACATACGCTGAACGTTGGCCGAGCGCGTGCTGATCAATGCGAAGCCGCGGTCGTGGCGCGCGTAAATGAGTTCGTCCGACGACGGCGGCCCTTCACACAGGATACCGAACCATCCAAACGGGTACACGCGTTCGAAGTCGCGTCGCAATGCCTGCGGAATTGCCGCGCGCGACACGCCCTGCGATCCGTCGCAACCGATCACGAAGTCGCATTGCAACTCGAACGCTTCGCCTTCGTGACGATAGCGGATCGACGGCTTGTCGGTATCGATGCCGTGCAGCGACGTGTCCGTTACGCCGAAGCGCAACGCCCCGCCCGCGGCGACGCGCGCCGCGACGAGATCCTTGATCACCTCGTGCTGAGCGTAGACGGTGATCGAATGACCGGTCAGTCCGGTGAGATCGATCCGCCGACGCTTGCCCTCGAACGCCAGTTCGAAGCCATGGTGCAGCGTGCCTTCCGCCTTCATGCGCTCGCCGACGCCGGCTTGGCTGAGAAGATCCATCGTGCCCTGCTCGAGCACGCCGGCACGAATCGTCGATTCGATTTGCTCTCGCGTGCGCGTCTCGAGCACGACCGATTCGATTCCGCGCAAGTGAAGAAGATGTGAAAGAAGCAGGCCCGCGGGCCCGGCGCCGATGATGCCAACCTGGGTGCGCATGATGTGTCTCCTGAGTGCAAGTTTGATTTGCGCCCAGTTTGACGATCGGCCCTGCTATCGCGCAACGCGATATGCGAGATACCCTCTATCCATTTTTGCGATAAGGCATTTGCGGTTCAACCGCTACTGAATAGCGCAAATACCGCGCGACGCCCTACTGACGCCGCTCGCGGCGCGGTCATTCGCCGTGCGGTCCGAGCCCGCACTGAACGGGCATTCAAGGTAAACCCCGAGCGCTTTCAGTCGCAGAGTTCAGGCAAGAAACAGCCGATACACCGGATTGTGCGTCTCTTCCCAATACGGATAACCGAGCGTGGCGAGGAAGCGCTCGAACTCCGCGTTGTCCGTCTGCGGCACCTGAATGCCGACGAGAATCGAGCTATAGTCCGCGCCCTGATTACGATAGTGGAAAAGGCTGATATTCCAGTCAGGCGCCATCGACGAAAGAAACTTCATCAGCGCGCCCGGCCGTTCGGGAAACTCGAAGCAAAACAGGCGTTCGTCGTGCGCGAGCGGCGAGCGGCCGCCGACCATGTAACGAATGTGCTGCTTCGAGAGTTCATCGAACGTCAGATCGACGGTGGCAAAGTTGTGCGCCTCAAACGCGTCTGCAATCTGCGCCGATTCGCTGCGGTTCCTGATCTGCACGCCCACGAAAATGTGCGCGGACTCCGCCTGCGCAATCCGGTAGTTGAATTCCGTGACGCTGCGCGTGCCCACCAGTTCGCAAAAGCGCCTGAAGCTGCCGCGCTCTTCGGGAATCGTCACCGCGAACACCGCCTCGCGCGCCTCGCCCACTTCCGCGCGCTCGGCCACGAAACGCATGCGGTCAAAGTTCATGTTCGCGCCCGACGTAATCGCGATCAGCGTCTGGTTCTCGATGCCTTCGCGCTCCGCATACTGTTTGGCGCCCGCCACAGCGAGCGAGCCCGCCGGTTCGAGCACGCTGCGGGTGTCCTGAAAGACGTCCTTGATCGCGGCGCACAGCGCGTCGGTGTTCACGAGCAGCACGTCGTCGAGATATTCGCTGCACAGGCGGAACGTTTCTTCGCCGACGAGCTTGACCGCGGTGCCGTCGGAGAACAGGCCGACCTCGTTTAGCGTGACGCGCTCGCCGGCTTTCAGCGATGCGGCCATCGCGCACGAGTCGTCGGTCTGCACGCCGATCACCTTGATCTCGGGACGCACCGATTTGACATACGCCGCGACACCCGCCGCGAGTCCGCCGCCGCCGATCGGCACGAAGATCGCGTGAATCGGGCCCTGATGCTGGCTCAGGATTTCCATGGCAACCGTGCCTTGCCCGGCGATCACATACGGATCGTCGAACGGATGCACGAAGGTCAGCCCGCGCTCTTCCTGCAGTTGCACCGCGTGGCCGTAGGCGTCGCTATACGACTCGCCGAACTGCACGACTTCGACGGTCGGGCCGCCATGCGCGCGCACCGCGTCGACCTTGACCTGCGGCGTGGTGACCGGCACCACGATGATCGCCTTCACGCCCATGCGCGCGGCAGAGAGCGCCACGCCCTGCGCATGATTGCCCGCTGACGCGGTAATCACGCCGCGCGTGAGCGCCTCGGCGGGAATGTGCGCCATCTTGTTGTACGCGCCGCGCACCTTGAACGAGAACACCGGCTGGTTGTCCTCGCGCTTCAGATAGACCCGATTGCGCAGCCGCGCCGACAGTTGCGGCGCGCGTTCGAGTTCGGTCTCGCGCGCCACGTCGTAGACGCGTGCGGTGAGGGTTTTCTTCAGATAGTCGTGTCGAAGCGCGACGCTGTCAGCCCTTTCGGCGACCTGTTCGAGATGGTGTGACGGCAAGGCAAGCTCCTGTGCGGCAAGCGCGTAGCATCGAAAAGCGACCAGGAGGCGGGAGCAGGCGGACATAAAAAAACCCGCCTCGTGGGGCGGGTTATGTGTGACTGCTATCAGACGCGCGCTAACCCACCATTCGATGAATGATGCTAATAATCAGCGCAATACGGATGTCGAGGCAGTTCATGTGGCCGATCATCGTTGACTTGTCGAGGTTTGTCAATGCCGGTGCCGTAAGCTGCGATCTCTCACGGACGCTGCGGTTTCAGGTTCCGTTGCGATTTTGCTCGTCGCTGAGGAACGCGTAATCCGCCTGCAAAAGCCATTGATCCGGCACGCGCGCCGAGTATGCGCTCGCGCAAAAACGCATCCACCTGCGCCATCATCGCTTCGCGCGCGCAGCGTGAAAAGAGCGCGTGATCGACCTTGCTGATCTTCTGCACCGAGAGATTCTTCAGCTTGCGCAACCGGTTTCCGTCAGGGCCAAAGTGGATGTCGAGTTCGTCGAGGCCGTCGTCGAGCATTCCGTATAGCAGCGCGGTTTGCACGCCTTTGCGCTCCAGATCGAGCACGAGTCTGCGGATGGCGCTGCCCGGCGTTCGCTCGCCGACGAGCGTCTCAAGCACCGCACCCACGCGAGCGGCGACGCGCGCCGACCATCTGCGCGCGAGCTCGGCGGTGATCGCGCGAGTATTGGCCTGGCCGCTCAGCAAGCGCAGCCATTTGCGCGGATTGCGCATCGCCCGCCGATACACCTCGCTCGGCGCGACGTACTGCGCACCCGGCCGCACGCGCGCGCCGCCCCACTTGAAAAACGGCAGATTGATGCACGCGCAACCGACCACGGCGGAATGCGCGAGCGCGGTATGCAGGCTCACATAAGCACCACTGCAGACGCCGGCCATGACGACCTTTGGGTAGCCAGCGGCTGTCAACCAGTCGACGCCCGCGCAGGCATCGTCGATCGAGTAGGTCGAATAGAGCGCGTCGAGCGTCAGCGTTGCGTCGCGGCGCAGGCTGTCGCCGAGACCGCTCAGATCCATGCGAAGCGATGCGATGCCCTGCGCCGCGAGCCGCCGAGCCATCAGCACGGTGAAGCGGCTGTCGCCGATCCGGTGCACACCACCCGTGTTGACGAACAGAACAGCGGGCGCTGCGTCGAGCGCGCGCTGCGGTTCGCACAGCACACCGACGTAGCCGCCGAACACGACCGGTGTCTCGCGCCCGTGCGCAAAAGCGATACTCGCCGATGCCGCGGCGTCCAGCACTTCCACCCTCGGAAGCGGCGCTGGCGCAGTGCCGGCGCCGAGCCATTGCAGCACGCTGTCGAACGCACGGCGAGGCGGCTCGCTGTAGCTCGGATCTGCCAGAAACTTACTGTATTCGCCGAAGAGTTGCACGTCCGCTTGCGCGCCGAGCGCCTCGTAACAAGCGGCGAGCCGCTTCAAACGGGGGCTGCCGGCCAGATCCTGCAACAGCACACGGCGCGCGGGAAGCCCGGTGCCAGCCGCGCTGCCGCACGGAGGGCCACACTCCGCAGCCCGTTCGAGATCGACTTTCGCAAGCAGTTCGAGCGTGTCCGGATAGAGCCTGAAGCCGTGCGCGCCGACGGTGTGCGGCAACTCTTCGTCGAGATGCAATCCCAGCGCGGTCTGGGCGGCGAGCCACGTATGCTGCTGAAGCTCCAGTTCGCGTATGTATGCCTTGCCGGAAATCACGGGCATCAACAGTACGAGGTTGTCGACACCGCCCAGCTCTTGCGCAGCGAGTGCGGCGAGTGTGGCGCCTACGCGCAGACCGCACAGCGTGACACGCTCCACGCCGGTTTCCGCACGCAGAAATTCAACCGCGGCCTTGATGCTGTCGATCCATGCACGCCAGCGCAGCGGGTCTTCCTCGTTGCCGCCCGAGTCGCCCGTGCCGGGATAGTCGAAACGCAACGCGACGGCACCGCGTGCGGCCAGCACGTCCGCGAGTTCGCGCCAGCCGCGATACACGGAAAGCGCCTCATAGCCGAACGGATTGCACAGCACCACGCCCATCTCGGGTTGCAAAGCGGCCGGCCCATGCAGCCATCCCGAACAGCCGTTGAATGCAACCGGTCTCATCGTGCTCGTGACCGTTGCGAGAGATTGCCGGAGTACAGCCTCAGCTTCGCGTTGCAATCGACTCCTCCGGCACGAGTTGCGCGATCACGCCGGCCAGCGCGGCGATGCTCGCGAACATGTCGTGGGTGATGAGCGAGCCCGGAATCTCGATCCCGAACGCTTCTTCGACGGCCAGCATCACTCGCACGGTGCCTAGCGACGACAAACCGGCAGCGTATAGATCGTCGTCATCGCCTAGCGTATCGATTTCGACATCGAGGCAGGCGGTCTCCTCGAGAATGCGGCGCACATGATGTTTCATTCATTTCCCCGATTGCGTGAATTTCTCGCGCGGTACTCGAACGTCGCCGTCGCGGATGCTGTGTGTCCGTAAGGTGAACGCATCGCCGCTCGCGCAATGAGCCGCGAGCGCTTTTCTATCGATCTTGCCGTTTGCGTTCAGCGGCATTGCGTCGAGCACGATGACTCGCTGCGGCACCGCGTAGGCCGGCAGGCGCTGACGGCATGCATGCAGAATCTGCGCGACGTCGACCGGCGTGTGCGTCACGAACGTAAGCAAGCCGTGCGCGCGGCCTGCTTCATCGACAGGCCACGCGATCACCGCGCAAAGCGCGGCGCGGCTACTCGCCTGAACCACCTGCTCGACTTCCTCGATCTCGATGCGGTTGCCGCGAATCTTCACTTGCGTATCGAGACGCCCTTGAAAGACGATGCCCTCTTGCGGCACCTCGCGTGCGGCGTCGCCGCTTCTGTACCAGTGCGATGAGCGCAAGCCCGCATAACGCCCTGTAACGAACCGGCAATTGTTGGGTTCGTCCGCGCGCAGGTAGCCTGCCGCGACCTGTGGGCCGCCGATCAGCAATTCACCGCTCTCGCCTTGTGCGACCGGCTGCAAAGCTGCGTCGACGATCAGCAGTTCCATGCCGGGCAAGGCCTGGCCAAGCGGCATGACGGCGTGCGTTGGATCGGCGAGAAATTGCGGCGTGGCTTCGAAAGCGGTGCACGCGACGGTCGTTTCCGTCGGGCCGTAGAGGTTAAAAATGCGGCTCTGCGGCGCCGCCTGCTGCCATGCCTGCACGAGCGAAACGGGCAGCGGTTCGCCGCCAAAGCAGGTCACGCGCAGAGACGCGAATTGGTTCGGCGTGAGCTTGCGCAACTGACGCATGAAGGCAGCTACCGAGGGCACACTGTTCCAATGCGTGATCGCATGTTCGCGGATGAAAGCCGCGTTGTAGATCGGCTCGACCGTTTTCGGCACGTACAGGCAGGCAGCGTTCGCCCAGCACACGAACATGTCGTGCACCGAAGGATCGAAGGACAGTTCGCAAAATTGTGCATAGCGTGCATCAGGCAGCCGGCCGAGCAATTGAAGTTGCGCAGCGACGTAGGCGCAGGCGTTCGCGTGCGAGATCGGCACGCCTTTCGGCGCTCCGGTGGAGCCCGACGTGAAGAGAACGTATGCGTGATCGTGCGGCGCGCGTTCAACGGGGCGGCACGGGTCGATGCACAATGAATTCGGCAAGCGAGGCAGATCCGCCACGCGGCGATCTGCTGGCGGGTCATCTATGCCACTGAGATCTTCCTCATCATCGATGAAAAAGATTTGGGGGCACTCGTCTATCAGCATGAGCACTTCATCGAGCAACGCCGTGCAGCGGCGATCGACCAGCAGCACGGGCGCCTCCGACTGCTCGACGGCCGCCGCGATACGGGCGGCGGGCAGCGTCGGATTGAGCGGCACGTAGGCGAAGCCCGCCTTCATGATGCCGAGCAAACCCGCATAGGCGGCGACGCTGCGGTGTGCGAAAAGCAGACAACGGCGAACGCCGTCGGCGGGCATTGCCGATGTCAGTCCGGCCGCGATACGGCTCGCACGCGAAGCGAGTTCGCCATAGCAATACAGGTGTTCGTCGACCCAGAGCGCGGGCCGCTCGGGCTCGCTTGCGGCAGTGTCGAAGAAAAAGAAATCCAGCATTCACGGCCTCGCGTTGCACATGCACGGCCCCGCCGCGCACGGTCGGCAACCGGGCGAAAGCGGTTCTCCGTCATGTCGGGCACACACTGCCGCACGGACGCAGTGCGCGGTGGCGCACTGAGTTACCGCAGCAGAATGTCGTAACCAGGATGAACGAAAACGGCGCCTTGCAACGTCAGTTGCGCGAGCAAATACTCGTGCCGCCGGCCGCTGAAGGATTTGGAATGATCATAGAATCCGGCCGCGCCGGTATATGTACGATAACGCTCTCACACCGCGATCGAGCGTGCGGGAGAACGCGCGTCGCGCTGTCTGCGGACGCGGACGCGGTGATGATTGGGTGCACGTCGCGCGCGAGCGCTGAGGAGAAAAACGCGCTGATGAACCGCGCGCGTTTTTGAAGAGCCAGCAGCGATGGCTGCGGGGATATGTGAGGCGGACGCCCAGAACGGGACGCTCGAACGACGAGGCAGCGCAACGCTGATGAAACCTCGCTGCAACGTCGACGAAACACCCATGCAACAACGGCGCATGACGCGCCGTTTGAACAATCAGTCTTGCACGCCGCTCTGCTTCCTGAACGCGGCGAGAATGCGTCGTTCGAGCGCGTTGTAGTCGCCGCCGAAGTGGTGATCGCCCGACGTACGGATCACTTCGATGCCCGTCTTCGTCAGCGCGGGGCACAGCGTGTCTTCTTCGTCTGCGCCGTAAATGCACTGCACGATCGCGGGCGGCACGCGAGTCAACTCGGGACGCACCTTCAACGCCTTATCGCTTGCGGGCATGCCGAGCCAGCCGCCTACGCGGATCTGGAAGTCGGCGTCCGGCGCGAAGCCGAGCAGCGAAATCAGCGACACCTTCGCGCGCAACGCGTCGGGCAAGCGGTTGTATGCGAAAGGCATTACGTCCGCGCCGAACGAATAGCCGATAAGCGCGACGTGCTGCGCGTGCCAGCGCGCGCCGTACGTTTGCATCACGCGTGCGAGGTCGCGGCTCGTCTGCGCGGGCGGCTTCTCGCTCCAGAAATAGCGCAGGCTGTCCCAGCCGATCACCGACACGCCGTCTTTCTGCAACGCCTGCGCGATGGTCTTGTCGAGATCGCGCCAGCCGCCGTCGCCGGATATCACGATCGCCATCAAGCCGTTGGGATGCGCCGCCGGCAACTCGATCAACGGCAGATCGGAGACGTCGTCGTCATGGGTCGATACGGTTTGCAGATGCGGCGCAATCAACGTGACGAGCCGCGCGCGATCGGCGTTGCCCGTCGACGCTTTTTCTACAAAGCCAGGAATCTTGTCGCGAATGATGGTTGCATCCGGCGGGCAAGGCCGGAAACGCCGATCGAGCGTGGGTTCGGCATCCACGGAAACAGCACCTGCAATCGTGTTCGAAGGCGCCTGTTCGAGCACCTGCATGGCGAGCGTCGCGCCCTGCCCGGTGCCCGCGACGATCGGCGCGAAATAATGGCTCGACTGCGATTGCCGTTCGAGTTGATGGCTCAACGCTTCGGCGTCGCCCACGAGCTGATTGCAGGTTTCCTTCTTCTGCGCCAGATCCGTCGCGAGGTTCGCCGCATAGCGTGCCGTATCCACGCCCACGGTCAATGCGCCGGCCTTGGCGAGCGCCTCGGCGCTTTGCTGATCGGCCGCGCTCCAGCCGCTTGCCTGCGAGTAAAGCACCACGAAGCCACGCAACGGACCCACCGGCTGCGTGACGGTGACGTTGCCGTAGCGGCCACCGGGAATGGTGGTCGACGCCGCATTGGCGAGCGTGCTGCAACTGACGAGGCCTGCTACGACAGCAAGCCTGAAAAACGAATGCAAGGTCATGAACGCCGGCCTCCTGCCAGCAATGACAGGTCGGCGAGCGTGAAGACCACGCCTACCGAACCCGACGCCGCGAGATAGCGCGGCTCCCAATGCGGCTGGAACTTGCTCTTGAAAGCGCGCAGTCCGCGGAAGTTATAAAAGCGGCCGCCGAAGCGCCACACGATGCCCGCAACCCGATGCCAGCGCGACGCGAGCGGCGTCGGCTGCATACCCGAGAGCGGCGCGATGCCGAGACTCAGCGAGCGGAATCCGGCCTGTTTCAGATGCAACGCCAGCTGCGTGAACAGATATTCCATTGCATACGGCGACGCACTTTCCACGTGACGCATGACGCCGACAGTCGCCTCGGTGTTCAGGTCGGTCGTCATGAACGTGACGAAGGCAACCGGCTCGCCGTTCTGGCGCACCAGCATGACCGACTGCGCGGCGAGGTATTCGTCCGTGAAGGCTGCGACCGAAAAGCTCTTCTCACGCGCGTCGCGGCTGTTGAGCCAGCCGTTGGAAATGCCGCGCAACGTTTCGAGCGACGCCGGTACATTCGCCTGATCGATCACTTCGACGGTGAAGCCGTCGCGCTCGCCGCGTTTGAGCGCGTAGCGCAGATGCGCGCGGTGTGAACCCTTCAGATCGAAATCGTCGAGCACCACATGGGCTTCCTCGCCGAGCTTCATCAGCGAAAGGCCCGCGTCGAGGTACAACGGCAAAGCGTTGGCGCGCACCTGATAGAACGCCGCGCGTCCGCCATGCGCATGCGCGAGCGCGACGAACTTGCTGATGAGGCCCGCCCACTCTTCGCGCGGCCCGACCGGATCGTGCAGTGCGGCCCACGTGCGCCCATATTTGGCGTACATCAGGAAAGCTTCACGCGACTCCGAGAACAGAAAACTCTTGTCGCCCATCAGCGCGAGACCGGCGTCGCTGCGCTCCTGCGCACGCACGATGCGCGCCGCGTCGTGCAAATCTTCGGGCGCCGGCTTCACGAAGTGGCCCGGCGCGGGGCGCAGCAACTGCCAGAACGAGAACGTCGCCGCAAACAGACTCGCGGCCAGCGTCGCGCGCAGCGCACGCGGCGCGCGTTCGTCGAAAGCGAATTGCCACCAGAGGTCGCCCGTATAGGGAACATCGCGAAAAGCGAACAGCATGACCCACGTGGCGAGCATCAGCACCATCGCCACCGACACGAGCCAGCCGGCCGTGAAGCGCTCCGCAAACAGCGACGAGTGACGATTGAAACGCCGGCGCGTTGCGAGCAGCAGCACGATCAGCGTGCACAGCACACCTGCTTCGACGAATGCGAGACCCTTGGTCAAGGACAGCGCGAGACTCACCACGGCGAGAGCCAGGGTCATCCACCAGGCGGCGTCCAGACGCCTTAGCAGACCGCGCGCGACGAACAGCAACAGCACGCCGAGCACACTGCACAGCATCTGCGAGCTTTCCAGAACCCACAGCGGCAGCACGTCGCGCAGAATATGCAGACGCTGCCAGAACGCGGGCGTTGCGCTGGAGATCACCAGCATGCCGCCGACCACGAACGTGACGAGGCTCAGGAAGAGCGGCGCAAGTCTCGACGCACCCGCGGCGTGCCGCAACGGCAGGCGGCCTTTCAACGCGCGGCCTTCGAAACCGGCGAGCAGCGCAGCCGAAACGACAAGCGGCACGCCAAAATAGATCGCACGATAAGCGAGCAACGCAGCGACCATCTGCTGCGTGGCCACACTGCCGTTCAGCGTGAACACCATGGCCGCTTCGAATACGCCGACGCCGCCAGGTGTATGGCCGATCATCCCGAGCAGCATGGCCGCGGCATAGACGGTGATGAACGTGACGAAGCTCACGTCGGCGTGCGGCAGCAGCGCCCACAGCGCGAGGCCGGCGGCGACTACATCGACCACCGCGAGCCCCACCTGTTCGAGCAGATCGCGGCGAGCGGGAATGTCGAACGACAGCCACTGCCAGCGTGTGCGGACCGAGCGTGTTTCGACGCGGCATGCAGCGCACAGCAGACCGAGCGCAACCAGCAGCAACGCACCCACCCAGCGGACGGTGGCCGGCGACAGATGCAGCATCGGGGCAAGCCTGCCGCCTACGCACACCATGCCGAGCGCCGTCATCAGTACAAGTGCGAGCGCGAGCGAAACACTCGTGAAAACGGTCATGCGGCCGATCTGTGCGGGCGTGATATTCGCCACGCCGTACACGCGGGCGCGCACCGCGCCGCCAGTCAATGCGCCGAAGCCGGTGGCATTGCCGAGCGCGGAGCCCGCCGTGGCGCCGATCCAGAGCGCTGCGCGAGGCACAGCCGCGCCCAGATAGCGCAGGCCGACTGCATCGCGACCGACCAGCGCCACATAACTCAGCGCGGTGGCGGCGAGCGCGGCGGTCCACTCGCCGGCCGTCAGCCGGCGCAGCTCGTGCATGACCGAGCGGTAATCGACGGCCTGCGACAGATGCTGGAGCACGACGAGCAGCAGCGCGCAGATTGCAAGCGCGAAAACGGGCGAGAGTAATCCCCTGATGCGAGAGGTCTTCGATGCACGAACGAACATCGCGCCTATGCGGCCGAAATTATTCTTATATCGATGGAACATGGTCAATGCGGGCCTTGCGTGGAGCTGTCGCGGCGACGGGCCGTCTGCCGCAAGGTCGCCAGTTCGGCGATTACAACTGGATAACGGCAGACAGGTTAAAAGGTTGACAGTGCAGGCCTTGGCGCCGGGGTTTAACCTGGGCCGATTGTGTGCAACGGGCGGGCTTCGCGGAGCGTTCTGGCGCCCGGTCGGCGGGTGTTGAATCCAGGGGGCTGAAGTTTAAACGCTTATTCGGCGCCGCGAACGAAGATTCGCAAATTGCCGGAACGGAACGCTGCTGTAGCGGCTTTGCGCGCGCACTAGCGTGGGTTAAACGTGCATATCTGCCGGGTGGATCTCAGTGGGAAAACTTCGTGGGCGCGAATAGCGCCGGTTAAGCTTTTCGCCGCATCTGCCGTAATCGCAAGCATCAGCCTCACGAGATGCGACGTATTAGCCGCAAGAACGAGGCACTTGACTGGAGAACGATGATGGCAGAACAGGATTGGATGATGGC
Organism: Paraburkholderia sp. SIMBA_053; assembly: GCF_046534895.1. Lineage (NCBI taxonomy): Bacteria > Pseudomonadati > Pseudomonadota > Betaproteobacteria > Burkholderiales > Burkholderiaceae > Paraburkholderia > Paraburkholderia sp. SIMBA_053. The sequence continues at coordinate 1,094,992 of NZ_JAWRXU010000002.1, forward strand.
GGGCTTGTATCTGGTCGGTCTGGTGTCGACCGCGCTCGTGATGAGCGCTTTGTCTGCGCGAGCAACGAAAGTGCGTCAAACGCTTGCGCGAGTACCGCGTCGCTCGGGTGAATGAGCGGGACACAAACTACGAATTAGCAGACGCACAAAGCACAAGCGGCGCAAATGCGCCGCTTGTTTCTGCTTGTTTCTGCTCGATTCCGCTTGCTTCTCTCTGATCGCCCTGCGAAGTCTTTTGCTTTACCGAGCCGTATCGGCGGAAAGCGTCAGCGCGGCGCAAGCAAGCTTGCACCCGGCCTTTCGAGGCGCGGGCACGAGCGCGCGAGCCTTACTGCGGGCGGCGATGCGCTTCAGCGATCACAGCGCAGTTTTGCAGATGCAGATTCAGCGCGTGCAGCGCGAGTGCGCGCAGCTTTGCGAGCCAGTTACCGTTGGTGGCGACGGTGTTGCGAGCGGATGCAGTGTTAGAGGCGGTGTTCATGGTCGGGCTCCTGTATAGGGTTTATACCTAGGGAATAACCCGATTATAGTCTTCTTATTGCGCAGCGCAACAAAAAACAAACATGTTGCGCAAGAGTCACGGACGCGAACCTGTCTCGCACAGCCGACCGGGGCAAAAAAAGGGCGCAATGGCAGCGGGCAGTATTAACAAACCGCACCGTACAGGTGCAATAATGACCCTTTTGCCCGCGACATCCCGCCGCGGCCTCCTCCATGACCGTCGCCGAGAAAGCCCTTATTGCGCCTCTGATCGTCGCGTGCGCGATGTTCATGGAAAGCGTCGACGCAAACGTGATCGTCACCGCCCTGCCCGCCATGGCGCGCGACTTTGGGCGCGACCCCGTCACGCTCAAAATCGCGGTGACCAGCTACGTGCTCGGCCTCGGCGTATTCATTCCGGTGTGCGGCTGGCTCGCCGACCGCTTCGGCGCGCGCACGGTATTTCGTACCGCCATCGGCATCTTCGTCACGGGGTCGCTGTTGTGCGCGGCCTCCAACTCGCTTGCCACCTTTACCCTCGCGCGTTTCGTGCAAGGCGTCGGCGGCGCGATGATGGTGCCGGTCGGGCGAATCATCATTTTCCGGGTTGTGCACAAAACCGATTTCATCCGCGCGATGAATTATCTGAGCGTGCCCGCCATGCTCGGCCCCGCGGCCGGCCCACTGCTCGGAGGCTTTATCACGACCTATCTGCACTGGCGTCTGATCTTTTTCATTAACGTGCCGATCGGGATTCTCGGCATCTATCTGACGAACAAACACATTGCGAACACGCGCGAGCCGCACCCGGGCCCGCTCGACTGGATCGGCTTTTTTCTGTCGGCGGCGGGCGCGGTGCTGCTTCTGCTGGGATTGTCGCTGATTGGCGGCGAACTGATTTCCAACCTCGACGCGTTTGGCATGTGCGCGGTGGGCGCTGTCCTGCTTGCACTGTATGTCGCGTATGCGCAGCGCGCACGGTTGCCCCTGCTCGACTTGCGCTTCTTCAAGGTGCCGACGTTTCAGGCAAGCGTGCTCGGCGGGTCGTTGTTCCGCATCGGCCTCGGTGCACTGCCGTTCCTGTTGCCGCTGATGCTGCAGGAAGGTCACGGCATGAGCGCGTTTCAATCGGGGCTGATCACCTGCGCGTCCGCATTCGGCGGAATGTTCATGCGCACCGTTGCGTCGCGCGTGCTGCATCGCTATGGCTTTCGTTCTGTGCTGGTGATCAATGCCGCGCTATCAGGAGTCTCGATCGCGGCCTGCGGACTGTTTTTTCCTGGTACGCCAACGTGGATCATCTGGGTGGTCGTGCTGCTTGGCGGCTTCTTTCCCGCGCTGCAATTCACGAGTCTTAATTCACTGACCTATGCCGAAATCGCGAGCCGCGATGTGGGACGCGCAACGAGCCTGGGCAGCGTCGTGCAGCAGATGTCCCTCGGCCTCGGCGTGACGGTCGGCGGCATCGTGTTGCAGATTTCGCGTTTGCTGCACGGCCATGATGCCATCATGTGGTCGGATTTCTGGCCCGCGTTTCTTGTAGTCGGACTGTGCTCTTTCGCGTCCATTCCCGTTACGCTGCGCCTGCCGCCTCGCGCCGGCGAGGAAATCTCGCGCGGCGGCCGCGGCTGACACCGGAGCATCGGCCCGCCTGCTCACTGGTCCTTATGGATCACGCTCACGTCGCCATTGCGTTCGAGAATGGCGGCCGCCACTTTGTCCATCGACCGCGAGCCGGTTTTCTGGCGCACGCTTTCGCATACATCGTTCCGTGTCATCAGCGCGGCTTTCATTTCCCGTTCGTTGAACGCACCATTGTGGTAGACCTCACGCTCGACGCCGCCGATGAGCCGCTCGATCGCGGAAGATCGCACGCACGCCCATGCAAGGACGCGATGACACACCACGATCATCAACGACGCGAGAACCGTCGCGACGAACGGAGATGCGCCGACGATCGCACGGCCCAACGTCGCGCCGAGCAGAATCACCACGACCGAATCGAACGGCGAGCGTTTTCCGAACGAACGCCGGCCTGAAATCCTGATCAGCACAAGCGTGACGAGAAACACCACGAAGGCGCGCAAGCTCATCTGCAGCGGGTCGAGATCCCTGCCTTGCCCGAATAGCAGATAGATCGCGTCCATCATTGTTTGTCCTCCTTGTAGCGGTCTCGCGCCGCCTGTCTTTTTGAGGTGTTCTGTGAAACGGGTGACGACGCCACGTGAGAGGGTCGAGCGCACGTTGCCTGCTGCGTCAAACCCGTCGATCAGACAGTTGAATGCACGGGAGTAAAGCCAGGCGGCATCGGCAACTTCTCCGCGCATGTCTGCGTTCAGCAAACCGCATGCCGTTCGCAACGTCGCAGTTCGTGAGATGGACGCGTCGCATCGCGATGCCGCGCGACGCATCGCGCCTCTGCCGTGATGTTCACCAATCTTTTGCCCGAAGCTTTCGGACCGCTGTCACTCGTCAGGTCCCGCAATTGCTTGGACCACTTACGATTGGATCAACAACACAAGGAGCTTCCATTGAAACGCGCATCTCTTGCCACGGCTCTCGTAGCCTCACTCGCTTTCATGCACACTGCAGCGCACGCCGAAGGCTGCACCAAGGGCGCGGTTGTCGGCGGCGTCGGTGGCCATGTTGCGGGCGGTCACGGCGTGGCCGGCGCAGCGGCAGGCTGTGCGATAGGCCATCATGAAGCGAAGAAAAAAGACAAGGCCGCAAGCGCCGCGGCTGCCGCAAGTCAGCCTGCGGGAAAATAGCGCGTCGTGATGTAAAAAAGACCCGGTGCGATCCAGCGATCGCAACCGGGTCTTCTGCAAGCGTGTGCGCGACGTTATCCTGCCGCGCTGACCTTCTCCGCAAGTTTTGCGTCGTAACTCGAATGGACATGCACGCGTTTCTTGTCCGGATACGCGTATGAATAGGCCTTTCTCAGCGCGAGCGACGCCTCGTGAAAGCCCGACAAAATGAGTTTCTGCTTGTTCGGATAATTGGCGATGTCGCCGACCGCAAAAATGCCTGGTCGCGAGCTTTCGTAGTTGGATGTATCCACGTCCACACGGCCGCCGTGAATGCTCAAGCCCCACTGACCGATCGGACCGAGATCGGCGACCAGTCCGTACAGCACGACGAGCTGTTCGGTTGGCAGTTCGGTCTCACCCTCGATATGTCGCAATGTGATGGATTTGAGCGCATCGGCTTCCGCATCGCTTGCAACAGTAAGCCCCGAAATCGCGCCGACGATAAAATCCATCTCCCCTGCTTCCACTGCGCGCCGCATTAACTCGACGCTGGAGTCGGCCGCGCTAAAGCCATTACGACGATGCACGAGCGTGACGCGCCGCGCGACCTTGCGCAACGCAAGCGCCCAGTCGAGCGCGGAATCACCGCCGCCTGCCACGACAACGGTCTTGTCGGCGAAATCTGCGAGACGCTGCACGCTGTAATGCACATAGCGCGATTCGAGCGGCGCGGCTTCCGCAAGCGGCAGCTTCTGCGGCACGAAGGCGCCGTTGCCGGCCGCAAGCAGAATTGCAGCGACGTCGAACACGAGACCGCGATCGGTCCGTACGGTCCAACGGCCGTCGCTGCGTTGTTCGACCGATTCGACCCGCTGTTCGAGATGAATGGGAACATCGAACGGCTTGCATTGCGCGAGCAGTCGGTCCACCAGTTCGCGCGCGGTACAGGACGGAATCGCGGGAATATCGTAGATCGGCTTGTCCGGATACAGCTCGGTGCATTGGCCGCCAATCCTGCCGAGCGCATCGACTATCTGGCAGGACAACCCGATCACCCCGGCTTCGAAAGCGGCAAAGAGGCCAACGGGGCCCGCTCCGACGATCAGCACATCGGAACGGATGGATTCAGAGGGCGACTCCGATACCGGCTCGGAGGCAGTCTGTGAAACTGGCTGCGGATTTGACTGCAAAGCTGATTCTGAGCCCTTTAGTGATGGAGGCTCGGCGGCGGACGTCATTCAGTATCTCTTCGATGGGACCAGTGACCCACCATACCGAATCGCCGTAGGCGCGGCAACGATGCCATTACAGTGAGCAAGGACGCTCGGGGAGCCGCCCACCGGTTGTCACAACGCAAAAGTGGTTACCTGAAAATCGCCAAAAATGGCCATTTTGCAAAGCCAGTGCCGCGACTAGTATTCACTCATCGCATCACTGATGCGTTCCACTAAACGCCAAGGAGTGAATCATGCAACAACGTCTCGATTTCTACAAAGTCGGTCCCGCCGCCATTAAGGCCATGCTGGGCCTTGAAGAACGTATCGGAAAATCGTCGATAGAAAAGTCGCTCGCGGACCTGGTTCGCCTGCGCGCATCGCAGATCAACGGGTGTGCTTTCTGCGTCGACATGCACACTGCCGACGCCCGCAAAGCCGGCGAAACGGACCGGCGCCTCGCCACAGTCGTCACCTGGCGCGAAACGCCGTTCTTCACCGATCGCGAGCGCGCCGCGCTGGAATGGACGGAAGCCCTCACGCTCGTCTCGCACGACCATGTGCCCGACGCCGTGTGGGAAGCGGTGCGCCCGCATTTCGGCGACGAAGAACTGGTCGACCTCACGTTGCTTATTTCGGCGATCAACGCGTGGAACCGCTTCGCCATTTCGTTCCGCAAGATGCCTGCATGAGCACCGGTTGCGCGAATGCATTGCACCGCGCTTCGCGTTCTTATCTGGCTCAGTGAAGCAGTGAATAAAGCAGTGAATCGCAACGCGAAGCGTGAGCGGGCAGCCGTGGCATCAATGGCATCAAGCGGTATCAAGCGGTTTGCAATGCGCTCGCTTCGCACCACATCAAGGCAATCAACGCAATTCAAGCGAGCGCGACCTTGAACGCCCCGGTCAGCTCGCTCAACTGCCGCGCCTGATCTGCGAGCGAGTTCGCAGTCGCCGCGCTTTCCTCAACGAGCGCCGCGTTTTGCTGGGTCACCTCGTCCATCTGCGTGACGGCGAGACTCACCTGTTTGATGCCTTCGCTCTGTTCTTTGGAAGCCGCCGCGATTTCTCCGACGATGCGCGCCACGCGCTGGATCGCGGCTTCTATTTCCCGCATGGTGCTGCCCGCGCGATCGACAAGCGCCGCGCCGCTTTCTACGCGCGAATTCGACTCGGCGATCAGCGAGCCGATCTCCTTCGCGGCGGCCGCTGAACGTTGCGCGAGACTGCGCACTTCGCCGGCCACGACAGCGAAGCCGCGTCCTTCTTCGCCGGCACGCGCCGCTTCGACTGCCGCGTTCAATGCCAGAATGTTGGTCTGGAACGCAATCCCTTCGATCGCGGCGATGATGCCCGTCATCTTCGCGGCCCCGGCATGAATCGCGTGCATCGTCTCCACCATGCCTCCCACGGAATCGCGCCCCTGGATGGCCATTTCCGACGCGCTGGTGGCCAGCTCGCTCGCATGGTGCGCATGCTCGGCATTTAGCTGGACGGTCGAGGTCAACTCTTCCATCGCCGCGGCGGTTTGTTCCAGCGACGCCGCCTGCTCCTCCGTGCGCTGCGACAGATCGAGATTGCCCGCCGCGATCTGCTGTGTGGACGACGCAATAGAATGCGATCCGGCACGCACGCTCGTCACCGTCGCTCGAAGCTTGTCCTGCATCGACGCGAGTCCGCGCAGCAGTGTCGCCATTTCGTCGTTCGAACGGATCGCGACGCGCGTCGTCAGCTCGCCTGCGGCAATCGCATCGAACTGGCGAAGCGCGGCGTGCAGCGGGTCCATGATCGCGCGGCGCAACGTGCGCCAACTGAAAAATGCGACTGTGAGACCGATCAGCACGCTGCCGATGCTCGCACTCAACAATCCATGAAAGAGCGCGGCGGAGCGCTCGTTGGCGTCGGCGGCCTGCTGGTTCAGATAGCCCTCCAATGCGCCCTGGCTCGCGTTCATCGCGGTGTACAAAGCGATTAGCCGATTTGCGCGCGTCTCGTCCATCCAGCTCGCGTCGCCGGTGCGGATTGCGTCGATCAACCGGTCGATGCCGTCGCGACGCACGGCGGTACGCTTTGCGTCGAGGTCGTCGGTGAGGCGTTGCAGTTCGGGCGTCTTCGGCAGATCGCGGAAACTGCGCCACCAGGTATCCGATTCGCCGAGCAACATGCGCGCGCGTTCGAGTTGCGCGTTCAGTTGCGGCGAGTGTGGATTGCTCATTGCCCAGTCGAGCCCGAAGCGCGCCCGCGACATGGCCGTGCCCGACTTGCCGAGCGCCACCACCGACGCGAAATGTACGTTGTACGCCTCGCGCTGTGCCTGGTTGCTTTCGGCCATGCCGAAAATGCCAAGCGCGCCAATGACAACAAGCAGCGCGCCGAGGAATGCAATCGTGATTGCGATGCGTAGATTGATGGTGAGCTTTCTGGTCATGACGGTGTGTCTCTTCCCCGGTGATCGTTATTTTCCTAAGCGGCATTTGTTCCGTCTATGAAACAACGTACCGTATATGGAAAATTATAACGATGCGGGTTCACGTCAAAAAACAAAATCGACACGGGTGGCGTGGGCGCGACACTGCCCGCCTTACGCGCCGCGCCGCCGTCAGGAAAACTCGCCGGACTTCCCGCGCCGTCGCGATGGCCATATCATTGAAGCGTTTGCTGACAAAACCTCAGACAAGGGCGCCGTGCGCCGACCATTCGCCATCACATGACCAGGGATTCGTCGCATACCGCGCTACTGTGGATCGTCGCCGCCGGCTTCTTCATGCAGTCGCTCGACACCACGATCGTCAATACGGCGCTGCCGTCCATCGCGCGCAGCCTGCACGTCGCGCCGCTTGCGATGCAGCCGATCGTGGTCGCCTACACGTTGACCATGGCGATGCTCACGCCCGCATCCGGCTGGCTCGCCGACCGCTTCGGCACGCGGCGCGTCTATTTCGCCGCAATCCTGATTTTCGTGATCGGCTCGGTCTGTTGCGCGAGCGCGCATACGCTCGGCCAACTCGTGATCGCGCGCGTGCTGCAAGGCGTGGGCGGCTCGATGCTGCTGCCTATCGGACGCCTTGCCGTGCTGCGCAGCGTCTCCGGCGAACAATACGTCTCCGCGCTCGCGTTCATTTCGGTCGCGGGACAACTGGGCCCGATCGCCGGGCCGACGCTCGGCGGCTGGCTCGTCGAGGCGATCACATGGCACTGGATCTTTCTGATCAACGTGCCGATCGGCGCCGCGGGTCTCTACGCGGTGCAGCGCTTTCTTCCATCGCACGGTGAGAGACAGGCGCCGCCGTTCGATTTCATCGGCTGCGGGTTGCTGTCGCTGTGCATGATCGCCTTTTCGCTGGCCGTCGACGCCCCCGCGCCGACCCATCAGGCTGCGTGGTCGGCGGCATTGTTCGCGCTGGCGGCAGTGAGCGCGCTCGCTTATATCCCGCACGCAAGACGGCGGCGCAACCCGCTCTTCAAGCTCTCGCTCTTCGGCGAGCCGAACTTCAGCGTGGGTCTGATCGGCAATCTCGTATGCCGCATCGGCTCGAGCGCCGTGCCGTTCCTCGTGCCACTGCTGTTGCAACTGGAACTAGGCTATACGCCGCTGCATTCCGGTCTGATGATGCTGCCCGCGGCCCTCGCGGGCACGATCGTGAAACGCTGGATCGCGTCGCTCGTGCGACGCTTTGGCTACGACCTGTTTCTGCTGGTCAATACGCTGGTCGTGGGTTCGTCCATTGTTGCCTTCGCCTTGATCACGCGCGGTACGCCGCTTTTCGTCGAGATAGTGATTCTGGCGGTGTTCGGTGCGGCCAACTCGATGCAGTTCGCCGCGATGAACAGCGTCACGCTCAAGGATCTCTCGCATGAAGACGCCGGCAGCGGCAACAGCCTGTTTTCAATGGTGCAGATGCTGGCAATCGGCCTCGGCGTATCCATCGGCGGCGGCCTCGTGAAACTCTTTTCCGCGCAATGGGGCTCGGCCGCGCTCGGCTTCCGCCTGAGCTTCGTGTGTGTCGGCGCGATCACGCTGATGTCGGCATGGGTGTTCCGTCACCTCGACACCGCGCCCCGCGTGCGTGCGCCGGCCAGCCAGGGCGTCGGGCGTTGAAGCGAGCGTCACTGTCTGCTGGCCGTGTTGCCTGGTGACTTCGTTGTCGCTTGCTGATGCGATACGCATAAGCCGATTCCGCTCTGTTCTCGCTCGGGTTCCGGCACGGCGTTTCGCGTTAGCATGGACGCCGTTCACGAATAAGAAAGGACTTACAGATGCCATTTGACGAGCGCATGCTGAACGGCATGGGCGTGCTGACAGCGATCGTCGACTGCGGAAGTTTCGCGGCGGCAGGCGTGGCGCTCGACATGTCGCAGTCGGGTGTGAGCCGCTCCGTCGCACGGCTCGAGGCGCGCCTGGGTATCCGGCTGTTCGACCGCACCACCCGCTCGGTTACGCTCACCGACGAGGGCCGGCGCTTCTACGAACAGATCGTGCCGCTGCTAAGCGGTCTCGAAGAAGCGGCAGCCTCGGCCGCGCAAGGCGCGACAGCGGTGCGCGGCCGCCTGCGCGTCAACATGGACCCGTTCTTTTCGCGGCTGGTGCTCGGACCCAGACTAGGCGGTTTCGTCGACAAACACCCGGATCTGCAGCTCGAACTGATCACGCGCGACCAGTTGGGCGATATGGTCAGCGACGGTTTCGACGTCGCGATCCGTTTCGGCGAGCCGCCGGTGTCGTCGCTGATCGCGCGCAAGGTGCTCGACACGCGCATTCTCACAGTCGCCGCGCCTTCGTATCTGAAGAAGCACGGACATCCGTCCAACCCCGCGGAACTCGAGAGCGGCGCGCATGCGTGCATCAAATTTCGCGATCCGCTCACCGGTTATCCGTTCACGTGGGAGTTTCATCGCGGCCGCAGGAAAATGGTCGTCACGCCTCAGGGCCGGCTGACCGTGAACGACGTCGGCACGCTGCACAGCGTATGCACCGCGGGCCAGGGGGTCGCGCAGATTCTCTCGCTCGGCGCCGAGTCGCTTGTGACGAGCGGAAAGCTCGTCGAACTCTTTCCCGAGTGGGGCGACGAGGTTTATCCGCTGTATGCGCTGTACCCGTCACGGCACCATCCGCCGGCCAAGGTGCGGGCATTCCTTGACTTCATTATTTCGCTGACGGGCGCCGGACAGACCGACTGAACGCGCGCAGGCCCGGGCTTTGCTCCACATGGTGAGTCTTCACAAGGAGAAAGCCATGGCCGACACCAAGCAGCAAACCGGCGATAAGCCGGACGACATCGCCCATCCGCAGCCGGCAGTGCATAGCGACAACGAGAAAAGCAAGCTGCCGGAGCGCGCCGACGAAGGACGCGATCAGTCGCCAGCCGATCGCCCCGGCCAGAAGCCGGGCGAAGGCGAACCGTCAGTGGGTTGAAATTAAGCGTGGGTCTACAAGCGGCTTTGCTGCATTTGCGCGGCAAAGCTGCATAAATTTTTCCCTTCCACCGCCTTTCATACGCCAGACATTTTTTCCGTTTTTTTACCGAATATTTTTTCGGCGTGATGAACTATTTTTCTGCTTGCAGCGACGTATGCGACCAGGCAGACCGGCTGCCGCCCCTTCAACAGATAACAAAGGCGACGCCCATGTTCATCCCCTCGCCCTCTTTCCAGTCCGCCATTCAGTCCGCCAGAGTGTCGATCTGCCTGCCGACGTGCAACCGGCCGGAGCTGGTTGTCGAGTGCATCGACTCGTGTCTTGCGCAGACCTACGGCAATGTGGAAATCGTGATCGGCGACGACTCGACCGATGCGCGCACCGAACAACTCATCGCGTCGCGTTACAGGAACGAGCGGCGCATCCGCTATACGAGGAACGAGCCGCCGCTCGGTCAGGCGCGCAATGTCGCGAGCCTCTTCCAGCGCGCGCGCGGCGACAGGATTATGCTGATTCACGACGACGACCTGCTTGCCACCGACGGCGTGGAGAAACTGGTGTCGCTCTGGCACCTGCATCCGCGGCTCGATGCCGCGTTCGGCGCGCAGTATGAGGCCGATCATTCCGGCGCGATCGACGTCGAGGTGAGCGCGCGGCTCAACGCGGCGTTCCGCCGTACAAAGGAGGCCGAAGGGTTGCAACCGCTGCCCGGCAGGACCGGCCTCATTCAGATGTTCCCGAACAACGGCTGGATGGCCGACGCGCGGCTCGTCAAACGCATCGGCTACAAGGAACAGTACGGCGTGTGCTGCGATTTCGTGTTCGGCACCGAACTTTGCCTCGCGGCGCGCGAGGTGTTTTATCTGCACGATTACGTGTCGGTGTATCGCAAAACCGCGACGTCCATTTCGCAGAGCACGCGCGGCACGTCGTCGGCGGCCACGCTCAGTGCTTACGCGTTCGTCAAGATGCTGAAGCTGCCGCCGCAACTGGAGCCGTCACGCAAGCTCGCGCTGCGGCGGCTCGCTCCCATCGTGGTGTCGGTACATGCGAGGAACCGTCAGGCGCGGCTCGGCTTCAAGATCGCGCTTGCTCATCTGTTTGCGTACCACTATGGCTTGAGCGCGCGGCTTTACTACCATCTGCTGATGCTGTCGCGAGCCGCGATGAGCGCGCGCGATCGAGCCGTGGCGATCGCCGCCTCTGCTGCGCCTGTCGCGCCTGTGGGTTCGGCCGCTCTTGTCAGTCCGGTCGCTCCTGTCGCGTCGGCGGGCTTGAGCGGCGAAACCGGCGCAGTAATGAGCGATTTCGTCGCCGAATTGGCCGCCGATACGACCGAGCCCGGCTGATCGTCCGCGGCTCGCCGGCATGCGCGGTCAGCGTTTTTTCTGCTAAGCATCCTCTGCTTAGCAAACACGTATTTGTTGCTTGGACTCGCGCACGCCGCTGATTACGATGAGCCGGACACGTCATCAGCTTCGAGGTGATTCGCCATGTCCGACAGTGCCTGTTTCAAGCCGCGCGTGATCGAGCCGGTTGCCGTCAATCAGCCGGAGGGTTTAGGGCTTGCGGTGGAGTTGTGGCTCGCCCAACCCGTTGACGGAATTGCCGGGCGAGCCGTGCGGATCCATTTGCGCAGCGACGCGAAAATGGCGCAGGCCGAAGCGCTGCGCGATCTGCTGCACGTGCTCGGCACCGAAATCGTGGTGTCCTGAGCGGGTGCGCGGCGCGCTTGTGGAAAGCGCGCGCGTGGGTCGGGAGACTTACGGTTCGTGCCGCAGATAGCCTTCTTTCGACGGATCGCGCATGCGCAACGCGACGAGCCCGGCAATGGCGCACAGCAAGGTGACATACCAGTAGAACATCGACTCGCTGCCGACCGACTTGAGCCACAGCGCCACGTATTCGGCCGAGCCGCCGAAAATCGCATTGGCCACCGCATACGAGAGACCGACGCCGAGCGCGCGCACTTCCGGCGGGAACATCTCCGCCTTGATCAGGCCGCTGATCGACGTATAGAAGCTCACGATCGCGAGCGCCAGCACGACGAGCGCGAACGCCGCATAGGGGCTCGTCACGTCTTTGAGCGCGTGCAGAAGCGGCACCGTGCCGATGGTCGCGAACAGGCCGAAGCACAGCATCGAATTGCGGCGGCCAATGCGGTCCGACAACGCGCCGAAGGCCGGCTGGAGCACCATGTAGACGAAGAGCGCCGCGGTCATCACATTGCTTGCCGTCTTGGCGCTCATGCCCGCCGTGTTCACCAGATACTTCTGCATGTACGTGGTGAACGTATAGAAAATCAGCGAGCCGCCCGCGGTGAAACCGAGCACTGTCATAAACGCGACGCGGTGCTTCCACAAGCCGCGCAGCGTGCCCGCTTCCTTGCGCTGACGCGTCGCGGCGGTGGTGGTTTCATCGAGCGATTTACGCAGATACAACGCGATCAACGCGGCTACCGCGCCGATCACGAACGGCACTCGCCAGCCCCATGCCTTGAGCTCCGCGGTGGAGAGCGTTTGTTGCAGCACGACCAGCACGAGCAGCGCGCACAGCTGGCCGCCGATCAGCGTCACGTACTGGAACGACGCGAAGAAGCCGCGCCGTCCCTTGAGTGCGACTTCACTCATATAGGTCGCACTCGTGCCGTATTCGCCGCCCACCGACAGTCCCTGGAACAGACGCGCCACTAGCAGCAGCGCAGGCGCGAGCGCACCGATCTGCGCGTACGTGGGCAACACGGCGATCACGAGCGAGCCGCCGCACATCATGAACACCGACACCATCATCGCCATGCGGCGGCCATGTTTGTCGGCGAGACGGCCGAAAAACCAGCCGCCGATCGGGCGCATCAGGAAGCCCGCCGCGAACACGCCGGCCGTGTTGAGCAATTGTGTCGTAGTGTTGCCGCTCGGAAAGAATGCGGGGGCGAAATAAAGCGCGCAGAACGAATAGACGTAGAAGTCGAACCATTCGACGAGATTGCCCGATGACGCGCCGACAATCGCGAAGATGCGGCGCCGTGTGTCGTGGGCGGAGGCCACGCTGTGGTCTGTGAGGTCGGTCATGTTGTGTCTTCCTTGTCTCTTGAACGGAGGCGGCGGTCATGGCGCCGCCTTCAGCACGCAGTTTTCAGCGTGGGCGAATTTTACAGAATCGCAAGTGGAAGTTGGGGGATTGTTGGCAAGCGCTACGGCAAGCACCGTCGTCAGTCCGGTCCCGCCCGTTCTGAGTTAGTTTTGCGATTTATCCCTCGTGGTTGGATCGCGAGGTATAAATTTGACGCCGATCTATTTATACCTTAATGTTTAATCACAGGGTATAAGGAGACGCCAGCCATGGCCAGCTTTCACAACGACGCACTGCAAACGCTGTATTCGTCCGTGACCGAGCGCGCCAGCGCACAAGGCCACATTCCCTTGCACTCTCCGGGATCGGCCGCCCAGAAGACCGTCGACGGGAAAACGTACACCTACTGGCGCGTCTATCTGGCATCGGGAAAGCACAAGGAAACGTCGCTGGGCCGCGCCGGCGAGCCTGCTACCGAGGCTGCGCTCGAGGCGAAACTACTCGAGAGCGCGGAGATGCGCGCGCTTGCCGCCGAGGTCCAGATACTGCGCAAGGCCAACTTTGCCGCCGCGGACAACTCTTCGGCGCTCACGCTGGCAACGCTCTTCAACGCGGGCATTTTCAGCCACGGCGGAGTGCTGGTCGGCTCCCACGCCTTCGGCGCGCTTCTGAACAGTCTGGGCGTCCGTCTGCCTGCGAATTACAGGACGGAAGACATCGACATTGGCAGCACCGGGAGCATTTCGGTGGCTATCCCCGAAGAGCGCAGCTTTCTCGACATTCTTCGTGATAGCGGTATTCCGTTTCTCGAGGTGCCGGAACTGGACTCGCGAAAGCCGTCCACGTCGTTCAAGGCGCGTGGACAGCCCCTCAAGGTGGACTTACTCGTGCCGGGTACCGAGGCTTACGAGACGAAGGCCTTGCCGCACTTGCGCGCCCACGCGACAGGGCTTCCCTACTTCAGGTACCTGGTATCGAACCCTACGCGCGGCTTTATCCTCGGCAAGGAACACGTGGTGCCGGTGATGCTGCCCGATCCCGCCAGATTCGCGCTTCACAAGCTTATAGTCAGCACGCTTCGCGACCCGTCGCGTGCGCTGAAGGCAGATAAGGACCGGCGGCAAGCCGCCGTGTTGATCGACGCGCTCGCGGAAAAGTTTCCGGACTGGCTGACGACAGCCGCCGACGAACTGGAGGAGAACGCGCGCACTCGGGTCGCAGCGGCGGCCACTCAGGCGTTGAACCTCGCCCCGGGCTTGTCGGAGCGCGCGCGGGATTTTCTGGCTGATCTGGGCGCCCAGGCGTAACCCAACCCGTAACCAGATTCGCGCGCCGATGGTCACGACTCACCCGTCGGGAACGCCAGGCTCGACTTCGGACTTCACAAAGAGACAGGCGCGCCGGCCACAACAGTGGCCGGCGCGCCCAAGAGAACCCTAAGCGCCCCTAAGCGCCCCCAAGCGCCCCGTTACGCCCTCACGGCCGGCGGCACGTAGCGGCACTCGTAACGCTTCCTGACCGTGCCGTTTTCATCGACGCTTTCGAGATACACGTCGAACTGCCACAAACGCGCCATGTGCTTGAGCACTTCGTCGCTATCGGATGAAAGATGGCGGTTGTCACTCATGAAGTGCCGCAGCGTCAGACTGCGGTCGCCACGTGTATTCACCGACCACACCTGGATATTCGGCTCGCGATGATGCATGTCGTACTGCCGCGACAACGCCTGGCGAACATATTGATAGCCGCTGTCGTCGTGAATCGCGGAGACTTCGAGCGCGTCGCGCATGTCGTCGTCGAGCACCGAGAACAGACGCATTTCCCGGATCAGATGCGGCGACAGGTACTGCGCGACAAAACTCTCGTCCTTGAAATTGCGCATCGCGTAGTGCATGGCGGGAAGCCACGGACTGCCGGCCAGTTCCGGGAACCACTTGCGGTCTTCGTCGGTAGGGTTTTCGCAGATGCGGCGAATATCGCTCATCATCGAAAAACCTAGCGCGTACGGATTGATACCGCTGTAGTAAGGCTTCGTGACGGGCGGCTGATAGACCACATTGCTGTGCGAATGGAGAAACTCCATCATGAAGCCGTCTTCCAGCTTGCCCTGGTTGTACATCGTGTTGAGCAGCGTGTAGTGCCAGAACGTGGCCCAGCCTTCGTTCATGACCTGCGTCTGCCGCTGCGGGTAAAAGTACTGTCCCACCTTCCGCACGATGCGGATCACCTCGCGCTCCCAGGGCTCCAGCAACGGCGCGTTTTTCTCCGCGAAATACAGCAGATTTTCCTGCGGCTCCGGCGGATAACGTTCCTCGATTTCCTCGGGCAACGGCGTATGGCGCGTGGGCAGCGTACGCCACAGTTCGTTGACCTGCGACTGCAGGTACGCCTCGCGCTCGCGCCGCGCGGCGAACTCCTTTTCGAGCGACAGTTTCTGTGGACGCTTATAGCGATCGACGCCGTAGTTCATCAGCGCATGACACGAATCGAGCAGTTCTTCGACACGGTCCAACCCGAAGCGCTCCTCGCACTCGGCAATGTAGTTCTTCGCGTAGACGAGGTAATCGATGATGGCATGCGCATCCGTCCACAGCCGGAACAGATAGTTGCCCTTGAAGAACGAGTTATGCCCATACGCCGCATGCGCGATGACGAGCGCCTGCATCGTCATCGTGTTCTCTTCCATCAGATACGCGATGCAGGGGTTTGAATTGATGACGATCTCGTACGCGAGCCCCATCTGCCCGCGACGGTAGCTTTTTTCGGTAGAGAGAAAGTGCTTGCCGAACGACCAGTGCCGGTAATTCACCGGCATGCCGACGGACGCATAAGCGTCCATCATCTGTTCAGCGCTGATGAGTTCCAGCTGGATCGGATACACGTCGAGCTCATATTGCTCTGCAACACGGGCAATATGCGAGTCGTACTCTTCGATCAACTCGAAGGTCCAGTCGGACGGGCACGGCAGAGGCCGTCTATCGGCTACGTTCATACGGACTTCCCTTTGCCCCTCAGTGGGCGTTCCGGTGTGTCCCCGTGCTTCAGCGTTGTCGACTGCTCCGGCTGCGACGGGTCGGACCGCGTCCGCCGCTGCCTCGGCATGCCCCGACTGACGCTGCGGCACGCCTTTCCCACGCTCCGGCTGATAGCCGCGCGCTTCGTTGTGCAAGTGCTTGTCCGTCATGACGACGCCACCTGCTTTTCGAACAACTCGCGAAACACCGGATAGATGTCAGCCGCGGTTTCGACTTTCTTCATCGCCATATGCGGCTGGCTCAACGCCAGTTGCGCATACTCGAGCCACAAATTCTGCTCTTCGGGCGTCACCTGAATATACGCAAAATAGCGCACCTTCTCCAGGATGTCATCCGAGAGTATCTTGCGGCACTTCGGCGAGTCGTCGGTCCAGTTGTCGCCGTCCGACGCCTGCGCGCCGTAAATGTTCCATTCAGTCGGCGAATAGCGCTCGTCCATGACCTTCTGCATCAGTTCGAGCGCGCTCGACACGACCGTGCCGCCGCTTTCCGTCGAATGGAAGAAAGTGTCTTCGTCGACCTCTTCCGCGCGCGTGTGGTGGCGGATGAACACCACCTCGATCTTTTCGTAATTGCGCTTGAGAAACAGGTACAGCAGGATGAAAAAGCGCTTCGCGAGATCTTTGCGCTGCTCATCCATCGAACCCGACACATCCATCAGACAGAACATCACAGCCTGGCTGGACGGTGTGGGCTGCTTCACGCGGTTCACGTAGCGCAAATCGAACGGATCGATAAACGGAATGCGCCAGATGCGCCCGCGCAAGTGGTGGATTTCCTCTTCAAGCAGTTTGATGTCTTCGCGACGGTCGTCGGGGTCCGCTTTCATGACCTCCAGTTGCCGCTCCATCTCGTGCAACTGATTGACGAGCGGCGCGCCGAGTGCGATGCGGCGCCCCAGCGCGCTGCGCAACGAACGGACCACGTCGATATTGTTCGGCGTGCCTTCGGCAGCCCAGCCGGCGCGAATGCTCTTCCACGTGGGCACGGCCATCAGGTGAGTTTTGACGAGCCGCGGCAATTCGAGGTCGTCGAAGAAATACTGCATGAACTCTTCACGGCTCAGTTCGAACACGAAGTCATCCTGCCCTTCGCCTTCGTTACTGGCCTGGCCGCCACCGCCGCCACCGCCACCGCCTTGCGGACGCTGGATCTTGTCGCCGCGGATGTAGTCTGAGTTGCCCGGATGCACCATTTCGCGCCGGCCGCCCGGCCCGTGCCGGAACGACGGCTCTGCGATGTCCTTGCGCGGAATCGTAATGCTCTGCGTGTTCTGTATGTCTTTGATGCTGCGGTCGCGCACCGCTTCCGAAACGGCGCGACGAATATAGTTCTTAACGCGACGCAAAAAACGCTCGCGATTTGCAATGCTTTTGTTCTTGCCTGCTAACCTGCGGTCGATGATTTGATGAAGCACGCCTCGTCTCCCTTGTCGACTCGTCGCGAGACGTACGCTGCATGGTCCAGTGCTATGTCCATGCAGCTTGCGCCTCGCAGGGTGCCCGCGCGGTCGGACCGCGCGGGCGGCACGCAATGCGGATCATGACGACTTGCGCACGCGCAAATACCAGTCACAGAGCAAGCGCACCTGCTTCGGCGTATAGCCCTTCGCCACCATCCGGTTGACGAAGTCTTCGTGCTTGCGTTGTTCTTCCGCCGAGCCTTTGGCGTTGAACGAGATGACAGGCAGCAACTCCTCCGTGTTCGAAAACATCTTCTTTTCGATCACCACGCGCAGCTTCTCGTAGCTGATCCATGCAGGATTCTTCCCTGCATTCGCAGCTCTCGCGCGCAACACGAAGTTCACGATCTCGTTGCGGAAATCCTTCGGGTTGCTGATGCCGGCGGGCTTCTCGATCTTCTCCAGTTCGGCGTTCAATGCCGCGCGGTCGAAGCTCTCGCCAGTGTCGTGATCGCGGAACTCCTGATCCTGAATCCAGAAGTCGGCATACGTCACATAGCGATCGAAAATGTTCTGCCCATACTCAGAGTACGACTCCAGATAAGCGGTCTGAATCTCCTTACCGATGAATTCCGCGTAGCGCGAGGCAAGCACGTCTTTAATGAACGACAGATACTTCTGCTCGGTTTCCGGTGGGAATTGCTCGCGCTCGATCTGTTGTTCGAGCACGTACATCAGGTGCACCGGATTCGCCGCGACTTCGGTCGAATCGAAGTTGAACACGCGCGACAGAATCTTGAACGCGAAGCGGGTCGACACGCCGGTCATCCCTTCATCCACGCCCGCGAAGTCGCGGTACTCCTGGTACGACTTCGCCTTCGGATCGGTGTCCTTCAGATTCTCGCCGTCGTAGACCTGCATCTTCGAGAAGAGGCTCGAATTTTCAGGCTCCTGCAAGCGCGTGAGCACCGACATCTGCGCCATCATTTTCAACGTGCCGGGAGCGCATACCGCATTGGCGAGCGACGAATTGCGCAACAGCTTCTCGTAGATCTTGATCTCTTCCGAGTAGCGCAGGCAATACGGCACCTTCACGACGAAGATCCGGTCGAGCAATGCTTCGTTGTTGCGGTTGTTGCGGAATGCCTTCCACTCCGACTCGTTCGAGTGCGCGAGAATCACGCCGTCGAAAGGGATCGCGCCGAAGCCTTCCGTGCCCTTGAAGTTGCCTTCCTGGGTTGCGGTGAGCAGCGGGTGCAAGACCTTGATCGGCGCCTTGAACATTTCGACGAATTCGAGCAGGCCCTGATTCGCGAGACACAAGCCGCCCGAGTAGCTGTATGCGTCAGCATCGTCTTGCGCATACTGTTCGAGCTTGCGGATGTCCACCTTACCGACGAGCGACGAGATGTCCTGATTGTTCTCGTCGCCAGGCTCCGTTTTGGCGATACCGATTTGCCGCAGGATGGACGGATAGCGCCGCACCACACGGAATTTACGGATGTCGCCGTTGTACTCGTGCAGGCGCTTGACCGCCCACGGGCTCAGAATGCTTTTCAGGTAGCGGCGTGGTATGCCGTATTGCTCTTCGAGGATCGGACCGTCCTCGTCGTAGTCGAACAAACCGAGTGGCGATTCGTTCACGGGCGAGCCCTTGATCGCGTAGAACGGCACGCGCTCCATGAGCTGCTTCAGGCGTTCCGCGATCGACGATTTACCGCCGCCGACCGGGCCTAACAGATACAGAATCTGCTTCTTCTCTTCGAGCCCCTGGGCCGAGTGCCGGAAGTAGGCGACCACCTGCTCGATCACCTCTTCCATTCCGTAGAACTCACGGAATGCGGGGTATACCTTGATGACCTTGTTCGCGAAGATACGCGACAGACGCGGATCGTTGCGAGTATCGATCTGTTCGGGTTCTCCGATTGCCGTCAACATGCGTTCGCCAGCCGTGGCGTACGCGGCGGGATTGTCTTTGCAGAGCGCGAGATACTCCTCGAGCGAGAGTTCGTCCTCTCGTGTTTTCTCGAAGCGGGTCGCGAAACTGCTGTAGATATCCATGCTACCTCCTCGCCGAAGTCTAGACCGATGTCGTGCGCGGCGCGCTATTCGGAAACGACATCGCTCGAATTCATCCTAAACCCTTTTAAATTTTTTTTCACGAACTACGTTGCGAAAATCGCGCCGCATTCGCCTCCCAACATTCATCACTTGGAAAGCTTGTTTCGACGACCTACAATCTTGCGCGTCGAACGATCGAACAGCTCGCTCACCAGGTGCATCCCAACACTTGCATTCACGCGATGGCTGCACACGCACACCGCGTACCTTGAAGCCAGCGCCTTGCAAAATTCGCGCTACGTCCCCGCTCTTTTTGCTATCGCACTTTCCTTCCTAACGCATGGACATGCGTTTGGTCTACATGTCTTCGCATCTGTTACATGTCTGTCGACCGCCGTCGCATGTGCGGCTCGCCGGCGTACTTCCATGCTGTTCGTCCATGTACGCGAGCTTTTGTTCCATCGCGATTCACATCGACTCAGAAATCGTTGTGCCGCTCTCCATGCTTCGCTATCGAGCCACGCTTTCCCTGCTTCGCCGCTTTGACATAACCGCGTCGACGACATGGTTGCCTGCATCGCTCACACTCACTCAGACTCTTGCAGAATGTGCGCCACCGGTATCGCGCATGTATGTTTCTTACCGCTCGCGGCCGCTCAGTGCGCTCTCTCTTCGCTGTCCCTTCGCTGTCCGTTAACTGGATAACGGCGCGGCATTCAAACGGTTCAATAGGGTATACGGCTAAGCAGTAAGCGCAGACGCATCAAATGTAAAACGGCCGCCCATGGCAGCCGTTAAACGTGGTGTTTGTAATGCGCCGTTACAAGAACGACATCGGATAGAAACCGAGCACCGTGTCACATCACACAGTGTCACGGCTTCAGGTCAGTTCGATCTCGACCTCTCCGAGTCCGTCGATATGGCCGCGCACAATGCCGGGTTTGCCCACATTGTGCGCACCGACATAAGAGCCCGTGGTCAACGTCCACTCCGGCTCGATCGTGATGCCCATGGCGGCGCAATGGTTGACGAACCACACTAGCAGTTCGCGCGGGTCGCCCGCGGGATTACCGGTCGCGTCCGGCACGAGCGAATTGCCGTCGAAGCTCAGCTCCAGTTCCGGCGAAACAAAATCGAAGCCGCGCGCGAGTCCCGCGTACGGCACCGGGTGGCCGGTGATCAATGCTCCGTTATTCTGGGCATCCGCGAGTTGTGCAAGAGGCGCGATGTTGGGCCATTCCGCAAAGCGGCTATCGACGATCTCAATGGCCGGCAGCACTTCGCCGACCAGCGCGAGAACCTCGTCGCGCGCGTAGGCACGGCCGCGGGGCTCGATCGCCTCGGAGAAGCGGAACGCGATCTCGAGTTCGAGCAGCACGCGAAAGAAGCCCGCGTGAGCGACTCGCGCGGGCGAAGGCAGCACCAGCGAAGCGGGGATCGGCGCGCCAGAGGCGGCCCCGCCGGGCACCTTCGCGCCGATCTTCCACGCACCGGTGGAGTCGCCGAGACCCTCGATGACCGCCTGCTGGATCGCGTAAGCGGTGGCGGCGTCCGGCGGCATCTGTTCGGGCACGAGCCCGTCGATCGGGCGATGCTGCCGCCGTGCTTCGACGAGGCGGTGCGCGAGGTCGTGTGGCGTCATGTCGGTCCTTTGTGGCTGGCGCATTTAACGGCTACTGCAGCGCGGTGGTTAGCGATGGTTCGCGATGGTTCGCGGCGATCAAGAGTAGTAAAGCGGCGACGAGACGTTGCTGAGCGGCACTTAGCCACGCGGCGGTTTGCGCGGCAGCGCCCCTCGGGCCCGGACAGCTGCAGCGTCGCCGACAGCCGACAGCCGCGATCCGGTCACGAATTACCGTAGCCGCGCCCGTCAATGTACCGGATCGTGAAGCCCGCCAGGGCGTCGGCCGCTCGACAAACGCGACTTAATGCACACGCCATAAAAAAACCGCGCTTACATAAGCAAGCGCGGTCTTTTTTTGCAGGCGGCTCAGTCGCCACGGCTTCCGCAGCCGACGCGTCGGGAACGATCATTGCAGCGCACGTTCCGGCGGCCCGAGCGGCGTACAGGCCACTACCTTGGACGTCCGGTCAGAACGTTTCCCAGTCCTGATCGCTGCCTGCGCTGGCGACGGCCGCAGCCTTGGCAGGCGCACGCGGCGCGGGAGCGGCTTTCGGTGCTGCAGGCGCGGTTGCCGGCGCGGCTGCTGCCGAAGGCGCGGGAGCAGCGCTTACATGCTGAACCGGCGCCGCTGCGCTTGCGCGCGGGGCTGCACGAGGCGCCGACCGCGGCACCGCTGGGGCAACCCGTGCCGGCGTCGGCAGATGCCGGGACAGCGAGCCGCCCGGCATCTGCGCGCCACCGTCTTGCAGTTGGAACACGGCGACCGCGCCGCGCAGCTTGCCGGCCTGGTCTTCCAGAGAAGACGCCGCTGCGGCCGCTTCTTCGACGAGAGCGGCGTTTTGCTGCGTCACTTCGTCCATCTGGGTGACGGCGCGCGCCACCTGGTCGATACCGCTGCTCTGCTCTTCAGAGGCCGCGGCGATTTCGCCCATGATGTCGGTCACGCGCTGCACCGCGCCGATGATCTCGGTCATCGTGCGACCCGCTTCGTCGACGAGCGCCGAGCCCGACTGCACGCGGTCCACCGACGTATCGATCAGCTCCTTGATTTCCTTGGCCGCCGCCGACGAGCGTTGCGCAAGGCTGCGCACTTCCCCTGCGACGACCGCGAAACCGCGCCCGTCTTCGCCGGCACGGGCGGCTTCCACGGCCGCATTCAGCGCGAGGATGTTGGTCTGGAACGCGATTCCTTCGATGATCGAAATGATGTCGGCGATCTTCGCGGAACTCTGGTTGATCTCGCCCATCGTGCCGACCACCTGGCCGACGACCGCACTGCCCTTGTTGGCGATTTCCGATGCATTGGCCGCGAGCGAGCTTGCCTGGCGGGCGTTCTCGGCGTTCTGCTTCACGGTGCCGGTCAATTGTTCCATGCTCGACGCCGTTTCTTGCAACGCGGACGCCTGCTCTTCCGTGCGCGACGACAGGTCAATGTTGCCGGCCGCGATCTCGCGCGTCGCGGTAGCAATCGACTCGCTTCCGCCGCGCACTGCGCGCACCGTTTCGGTGAGACTGCGCTGCATCTTCCCGATACCTTCGAGCACCTGCCCCATTTCGTCACGCGACGTGATGACGACCTGACGGCGCAGATCGCCCGCGGCGATCGCGTCGAAATGACCTAGCGCCTCGGCGAGCGGGCGGGCGATTGCCCGGCTGAGCGCCACATACGACAGCAGCGCCGCGAGGACACCGGCGACGAGCGCGCCGAGGCTGACCATGCGGAACATCTCGAAGCTCGACTGCGCGGATTCGAAACCCTGCCGGGCCTGATCGAACTGATATTTGCTGAGCGCCTCGTCGGCAGTCGCGAGTTCGTTGTAGGCCACCTGCATGCGTTTCGCGCCGTCGATCAACTTGCTCTGATCGCCAGCCGTAACGATGGCTGAGAACGCTTCGGCTTGTTGATGCAGTGCATCGCGCTTGCCGACCACGACTTGCGTGAGGCGTTCTTCCTCCGGCTCACGCGGCAGGTCCATGTACTTTTTCCACCACATGTCGGACGTGGCACGCATGCCGCGCGCGCGCTCCAGCGTCGCCGTGACTTCCGGCGTACCCATCATGAACGCTGCGCGGTCGAGCGCGAGACGCTCGCGCGCCGCGAACAACTCGGCGTTGCCGATGTTGACCGCGCTCGGCATCGAGTTCGTGAAGGTATCCTTGTACGCGTCGTTAGAACGGCCCATGCCGAATAGACCGAACGCGCCGATGCCGACGAGCAGCGCCGCGAGAAAAGCCATCGTCAGGCCGATCCGCGCCTTGATCGAAATTCCTTTGTTCAACATGCTTGTTCCTGTAGTAGACGGATGAGAGCGCGCGCTTAGACGCCTTGCTCTATTAGCCTCGTTTACGGCACGTAAGCGGGATACTTGAAGCGCTTCTAGTATGAAGAAAGGCGGTTGACGGAAGTTAGCAAGAAATGCAAGGAAGATCGCGCGGGGGGCGTGGTGCAGGAGATGAGACGCGGTGCGTGCAGCCGGGTTGACTGAGGCTGGGGTTTAGCGTTGAAGCGGGGAATGATGAAGTGGTGACTGGCTAGCTGCTATTTATTTAATCGGCCGACGGGCTCGGCACTCGGCTTTTGGCCCTCGCTGGTTCAGCCGCTCGGCGGATTAGCAGATCCGCACGAGCAAGAAACCGGGGCGGCGTGAAAGCGTGCCAAGCGCGGGTGCACGGCATACTCAACAAGCGCCGCACGCGCCGAACTTCGCAGCATGGCATGCAAGGATCGACGCCAACCGCCTCGCGCCGCCTTGATCGCAACACTCAGCCTTCCACTTCAGCCCACGTGGGAATCGACGGCTGCGCGCCCGCGCGCGTGACCGACAGCGCCGCCGCGCGCTGCGCGAAGCGGATCGCCGCATCCACGCTCGCACCCTGCGCGAGTTGCGCGGCGAAACCGCCGATGAACGTGTCGCCGGCCGCCGTCGTATCGACGGCTTTGACCTTCGGCGCGTCGTACAAGGCCGGTGCCGCGCCTTCGAGCGCCGCCTGCACACCGCGCGGGCCGAGCGTCACCAGCACGTTGCGCGCGCCGGCCGCGCGCAACACGGCAGCCGCAGTGGCCGCTTCTTCGGGCGAGCCGACGGGCAAGCCGGTCAACGTCGCCGCTTCCAGTTCGTTCGGTATCAGATAGTCGATGAGCGGCAGCCACTCTGCGGGAAGCGGACCTGTGGCCGGCGCCGGATTCAGAATGACCGTCTTGCCGAGCCGCCGCGCCGTGGCCAGCGCCGCTTGCACCGTGTCGAGTGGTGTTTCGAGCTGGCAGATCACCACGTCAGCGGCGGCCAGAACCGCTTCATGACGCGCAATAGTTTCAGGCGTCACTTCCCCATTGCTGCCGGCGACGATCACAATCGCGTTCTGACTCGCATCGTCGACGACGATCAGCGCGACGCCCGTCGCCTCGCGGCCGGTCTCGACCGCCGCGCAGTCGATGCCTTCCGCTTCGAGCCCCGCACGCAACTGGGCGCCGTTCGCGTCCGCGCCGACACAGCCGAGCATCGACACCTGCGCGCCGAGTCTGGCCGCGGCCACCGCCTGGTTGCCGCCCTTGCCGCCCGCGACCTGCGCGAACGTGCGGCCGGCCAGCGTTTCGCCGGGATGCGGCAAACGCGGCGCGCGCGCGACCAGATCCATATTCAGACTGCCGACAACTGCCACGCGTGCGCGCGTTTCGTTACTTGACACTCGTTTCTCCCGAAATCCAGCTTTCTAAACCTGCCGAAGTGCATGGCGGCTCGACACACGTCCAAGCCGGCCACCCGCGCTCAAGCCGCGAGATCGCGTTTTCCCGCGCCGGCCCATGCAGACGTCGATTCGCGCACGATGAGGCGCGGCGAGACCACACGTCGACGACCGGCTGGCCGCGGGCTCGCCGACGACTTGCCCGCGATGCGTTCGATCAGCGTCTGAGCGGCCATGTCGCCGAGCGCGCGCACCGATTGCCCGACGGTCGACAGCGCCGGATACGTGAAGCGTCCGAGTTCGATGTCGTCGAAACCGATGATCGAACAGTCGCGCGGCACGCTGATATTGCGCTCCGCCGCGGCGCGCAACGCGCCGATGCCCATCATGTCGTTGCACGCAAAAATAGCCGACGGCTTGAGCGTGTCGAACAGTTGCGCGGCCGCGCGATGCCCGCCGGTGCCCGAAAAATCGCTTTCGACGATCGCATTGGGCGGAATTTCGATGCCGCGTTCGGTCATTGCGCGGATAAAGCCGTGGACCCGCATTGCGCTCACCGCCGTCTCGACCGGCCCGCTGATGCAGCCGATCTGCACATGTCCAAGTTCGAGCAGATGACGGGTAGCCAGATACGCACCCTTTTCATGGTCGATCTGCACAAGATCGGCGTTGACGCCTTCAATATTGCGGTCGACGATCACGAGCGGCTCGCGCGCGTCGGCGAGAGTCTGCGCGAGTACCGCGTCGTCGCCGGCAGACGCAACGATCAGGCCGTCGATCCGCTTTTCCTGCAGCACGCGCAAATAATTGCGCTGCTTCGCTGGGTCGTCGTCGGAATTGCAGAAGAACACGCAGTAGCCGTTGCGGGCGCAACCGTCCTCGATGCCGCGCGCGAGCTCCGCAAAATACGGGTTCGTACTGTTCGGCACGACGAGTCCGATGGTCGCGGTAGCGCGCGCCTTCAGCGAACGGGCCACCGCCGACGGCACATAGTGAAGCTGGCGAATGGCGTGCTCGACCTTCGCGCGCACGTCTGCCGACACGGGACGCGAGTTGTTCACCACGTGGGACACCGTGGTGAAGGACACGCCCGCCACGGCCGCTACATCCTTGATCGTCGCCATAACCTGTTGCTCTCCCGCCTGTTTTTCCCGCCGGTCATGCTTACTGCCGACCTGCAAGACACCCTTATCGAAGGCACGTCACACTCGTCAATTCTTACGCTTTACTGCAAACAGCCCTGCAACCGCCCGACACGCGCTAATCTTCCGGCGTCAGGCACGCTTGCGGCGGCTGCGGTATGTGTCCAGCACCACTGCCACCACGATCACCGCGCCTGTAATCATGCGTTTGGTCGGCTCGTTCGCGCCGATCTGCGCGAGCCCGGCCGCCAGCACCGAAATGATCAACACGCCAAAAAATGTACTGATAACCGAACCGCGCCCGCCCATCAGACTGGTTCCGCCAATCACGACCGCCGCGATCACCTGGAGTTCCACGCCGACACCCGCGTTCGGATCGGCCGCCTCCAGACGCGAAATCTGGAATAGCGACGCAAGGCCGGCGAGCGCGCCCATCAGGGCGAACACGATCACCTTATAAGGCCGCGGATTGACGCCCGCGAGCCGCACGGCCTCTTCGTTGGTGCCGATGCCGACCAGATAGCGGCCAAACACCGTGCGCGTCAGCACGAGTTGCGCGATCACCATCACCGCCACCGCGATCAGAAACGCCGGCGAGATGCCGACCGCGATCGGGTTCGACAGGAAATCGAACGCGTCGCCGATGTACGCGGTGCGCGAATTCGTCATCTGATAGGCAAGGCCGCGCGCGGCTTCCAGCACGCCGAGCGACACGATGAACGACGGAATCCGCCAGCCGACCGTGACCGCGCCGGTAATCGTGCCGGTCAGCGCCGCGGCGGCGACGCCGAGCAGCGCCGACGGCAACGGGCCCCAGCCCCACTTCAGCGCCGCCACACTCACCACCGACGCGCCAAGTGCGAGCACGGAACCGACCGACAGATCGATGCCCGCAATGATCAGCACAAAGGTCATGCCGACCGACATCACGACCAGATCCGGAATCTGATTGGCGATCGTGCTGAACGTGTCGTACGTCAGAAAGTGCGAACTGAGCAACGAGAACAACACGATCATGCCGAGCAATGCGCCGGCAAGGCCGAGGTAATTCGAAAATCCCAGCCGCGTGCCGGCCGGCTTGCCGCTCGCGAGGGGCGCGGATGGATCGGCCGGGACCGCGTTCACGTTCCCGCTTGCATTGGTGTCGCCGTTTGCAGCCGCTCCGCCCTGCTTTGCGCCCGACGTTTCGCGCAACGATTGATCGGTCATGACAAACTCCCTGCTTCATTGGTATCGAGTGTGTGCAACAGCGCCTCGCGGCTGCGGTAGCCGGCAAAAGCGGCCGCCAGCAACGCGTCCTGCGACCATGTATCGCGTTCGAACACACCCGTCAGGCTTCCTGCGGACATCACGCCGATCCGGTCGCAGATCAGCATCAGCTCACGCAGGTCGCTCGACACCACGACGAGCGCGCGTCCTTCACGAGCCAGCGCACCCATCAAGCCATAAATATCGAACTTCGCGCCGACGTCGATGCCGCGCGTAGGTTCGTCGAATAACAGCACGCGGCAATCGCGCGCGAGCCAGCGGCCGATCACGACCTTCTGCTGATTGCCGCCCGACAGCTCGCCGACAATCTGCCCCGGTCCGGAGCTGCGAATCCTCATTGCGTCGATCTGCTTTTTCGCCAGCGCGTTTTCGCGCTTCGCATCGACGATGCCGTGCCGCGCCACGCTGCCGATATTGCCGAGCGACACATTGGCCGCAATCGGCTGCGGCAACAGCAGGCCCTCGCCCTTGCGGTCTTCGGTGATGAGCGCGATCCCCGCGCGCACCGCGTCCGACGGCGAATCGATCCGCACCGGCGTGGGCGGCGCACCCGGCGTGGCGGCCAGCGCCACCGTGCCGCTGTCTTTCTGATCGGCGCCATAAATCAGCCGCATCAACTCCGTGCGGCCCGCGCCGATCAGACCGCTGACGCCGAAAATCTCGCCCGCGCGGACTTCGAACGACACGTCGCGCACGACCTTGCCGCGCGTGAGCCGATCCACTTTCAGCAGCGGCGCGCCGATATTGCGCACGCCGAGATCGATCTGCTCGCCCAGTTCGCGGCCGACCATCCACGTGACGATTTCGTCGCTCGTCAGATTGGCCATCGCGTCGACGTGCACGAGGCGGCCGTCGCGCAGCACCGCGATCTGCTCGGCGACTCGCGCCAGCTCTTCGAGCCGGTGCGAGATATAGACCAGCGCGACGCCACGCGCCTTGAGCCTGTCGATCTGCTCGAACAGCAGGTCGACTTCGCGCGCGGTCAGCATCGCCGTTGGCTCGTCGAGGATCAGCACGCGGCAATCGTCGATCAGATTGCGGGCGATCTCCACCATCTGCTGATGGCCGATACCCAGCTCGCCCACTAGCGTATCCGGATGGATCGCGTCGAGCCCGACCTGCGCCATCGCGTGCCGCGCGTCCTCACGCAGCTTGCGCCGGTCGATCCAGCCGAAGCTGAACGCGCCCGCGCGCGGCAAGCGGTTCAAAAACAGGTTTTCCGCCACCGACAACGTGGGCAGCAGGTTCAACTCCTGCATCACCATCCGCACGCCGAGCGCTTCGGCTTCGGTCCGGCTGGCCGGCGCGTAAGGCTGGCCGGCGAGACGCATGGTGCCGGCGGTCGGCTCGACGAGACCGCCGATAATCTTGGACAGCGTGCTCTTGCCGGCGCCGTTCTCGCCGGTGAGCGCCAATACCTCGCCGGCGCGCAACGACAATGACACGTCGGCGAGCACGGGTTCGGCGTAAGTCTTGCCAATGCCGCTAACGGACAGAATGGCAGGCAAGGCGTCGTGGTCGGTTGAATCCATCGCGATCCTGTTTCACCGCGTCAGGCGTGCCTCGTACGATTGGCTCGACGAGGGCGCGTCCGGCGCCGTGTGGTCAATGCCGGCCCAGTGCGCGGAATGCGCAGGCGCTAAGGCTGCGCTCCCTCCGCCGCGCAGCCGCCGTCATGACGCTTACCTCTGAATTAACGGCGGCCCGGCAGGTTTCTTGAGCGGCTATTGAGCGTCCATTGAAAAGTAAGCGCGGAGTCGTTGTTTTTGGCGGCGCTGGTGGCGTGGTTTGGCCTGGTTGTGGCTGTGGCCTGGATGTAGCTTCGTGGTGGCGCGGCTGCGGTCTTTGCCTCGGCCTTGCTCTGCCATCGGCTTTGCTTACGCCTCGGCTTTCACTAAGACCTGGCACACCCGCAGCCGAATTCCCTGTCGTCATTCGCAGCCACCACTACAGCCACTACCAGACCCGTTCACGCCGAGATTCCACCTGCGTTCGCGTCGCCTCGTCAGCGCGACTCCGCGCGCCTTGCCAGTCGATCAGGGTCGCGGTCGGCGACGCTTACTTCGTCACCAGATCGCACGGCGTTTCCACCACGCCCGACAACTGCGATTGCTTCTTGTGCTCGCTCAGGGCTTTCAGCGCGGTATCGATACCGAACACAGCCTGCTTCGCGGCGTACTGGTCGGCGGTGGCGAGCACGCGGCCGTCTTTCAGCATCGGCTTGATCGCGTTGATGTTGTCGTAACCGACTACCATCACCTTGCCTTGCTTACCCGCCGCGCGCACCGCGGAGACCGCGCCGATCGCCATGTTGTCGTTGCCCGCGAGCAGCGCCTTCAGGTTCGGGTACTCGTTGAGCATGGCCGACGCAACTGCATTGCCCTTGTCGATTTCCCATTCGCCCGACTGCACCGAGACGACCTTCGCGCCGACGGTCTGCATCGCGTCCTTGAAGCCAGCGGTGCGCTGCTGCGCATTGGTGGTGGTCGAGACGCCCTCGATGATGCCGACCTCGTCGCCCGCCTTCAGCTTCTTCGCGAGGTAGTCGCCGACCTTTTGCGCGCCCTTGCGGTTATCCGGTCCGACGAACGGCACGTTCAGGTCCTTCGACTTCAACACGTCCGGGTCCAGCCGGTTGTCGATATTCACGACGATGATGCCCGCGTCCACGGCCTTCTTGACGACCGGCACGAGCGCCTTCGAATCGGCCGGAGCCAGCACGATCGCGTCCACCTTCGAGACGATCATCTGTTCGACGATGCGAATCTGGTTCGCCGTATCGGTCTCGTCCTTGATGCCGTTCGTGATCAGGTCGAACTGCGACGAGTTGTGCTTCTGGTAGTCCTTCGCGCCGGTTTCCATGGTCAGGAAAAACTCGTTGGCGAGCGACTTCATCACCAGCGCGACTTTCGGCTTATGAGCGGGTGCGTTCTGAGCGTAGGCGGCCGAAAACGGCAAGGCGGTGCTAGCGGTGGCGAGGATTGCGGCCGCGACGATGCGGCGGCGAATGCGGTTGCTCATGCATATCTCCTGGGTTTGTCGGTTCAAGGTCGAACCGTATTTTTAGTTACGCGCAAACGTTTGCGGGACTCATTCTCAGCGCACTGCGACTGAATTGTCAACGAATCGTAGTGTTGCAGTGCACCGGCACGCACAAACTGCAGTGTGCTGCCAGCCAGACGCAGTCGGCCCCTCGCCTCGCGCCGAAGCGTGAGCCGTGCGTCTGTACTGATGGTGTGTAGCAAAAGGGTCCTCGCTCGGTCCGCGCGTGACGGTTTTGCCGCCGGCTGCAACTTCAGCAGTCGGCGGGCCGCCTATGCTGGACTTTTATTGCGCCGCATGCAAGCGGGGACCGCACATTGGCGTGCGTCGGATCAGAGCCAGCCGGCCTTACGGAAACGCAAGTAAAGGATGACGTCGACGGTCAGCATGATCGCAAGGCACAGCGGATAGCCGTAGCGGAAATGCAGCTCCGGAATGTTCTGGAAGTTCATGCCGTAGATACCGGCGATCATGGTCGGCACGGCGAACAGCGCGGCGAACGAACCGAGCCGTTTAGTCACTTCGTTCTCCGCCAGCGAGATCATGCCGAGGTTCACCTGCACGGCGGTCACGACCATTTCCCGCCGTCCGTCGATGATGCGCACGATACGGTCAAGGTGATCGTAAACATCGCGAAAGTAAGCTTGCATGCCTTCACACACGCTCGGAATGCGACCGCCCGTCAGCTTGCTGATCGCCTCCTGCAACGGCGCGATGTGATGCTGAAGAATCACGAGGCGCCGTTTCAACGAATACAGATCCTGGATGATCGCGCGCGAGCCCGCCGAGTCGTTACGCTCGAAGATGCGGTCTTCGATCGCTTCGATTTCGGTGTTCATCGCCTCGACGATCGGAAAATAGCGGTCGACAATGTCGTCGGCGAGCGCATACAGCACGAACGCCGCGCCCGCCTTAAGCAGCTGCGGCTCGCGCTCGCAGCGCGCGCGCACATTCTGAAAGCCCGCGCGGGTGCCGCGTCGCACCGACAGCACGTAGTTAGCTCCGACGAATACGTCTACTTCGCCGATCAGCAGTTCGCAATCCTCGTCCATCTCCAAGGTATGCATCACTGCGAACAGCGACTCGCCGTACTCTTCGATCTTCGGACGCTGATGACCGTTCTGCGCGTCTTCGATCGCGAGGTCGTGCAAGCCGAATTCGTGCTTCATCACCGCGAGTTCGCCGGGGCCCGGGTCTTTCAGCGCGACCCAGACGAAGCATTCGGGGCGGGCCACATAGTCGCTGATGCTATCGATGTCGATGTCTGCCAGCTTCCGGCCGTCCTGATAGGCCGCACAATTGATCAGCATTTTGATTACCCTGAAAGCGAACAGAACGGCCTTGCAACGCGTTGCGTATGCGTAGCCCGATCTGCATGAATGGAGTGCGATAGCCGCCATGTTAAGGGCTGGCGGCGGCTCTCATGTATCGAATTGTTAAGCGCCGCAAATACCGTGCATGGGCGCGCGCATCCGACCTTGCGTGCCGCCGCGTTCTTCTTCATGATCGTTGCGAACAGCGAAACCCAAGGAGACCGCAATGAGCTACATCGGCTGGATTGCCGGCATGGATCCGGCGTTGGGCGTTGGCGTCGCCAATGCAATCTTGCTGCAAGCTAATAGCAAGTTTGCGCGCGAGTCGCAACGCACGGCAATCGAAGCGCAGGGTCAATTTTCGTGAGCCGTCTGATCTTTATTTGCGGTCACGCAGGCACGGGCAAGACCACGCTCGCAAAGAAACTGATCGGCCCGCTGATGAAAGCAACGGGTTCGCCGTTCTGTCTGCTCGACAAAGACACGTTGTACGGCAGCTATAGCGCAGCCGCAATGCACATGCTGACCGGCAACGCGAACGATCGAGACAGCCCGCTGTTCCTCGAGCATCTGCGTGAGCCGGAGTATCGGGGTCTCGTCGAAACCGCACGGGACAATCTGGAACTCGGCGTGAGCGCGCTGGTAGTCGCGCCGCTCTCGCGGGAAGTCCGCGAGCGGCGGCTTTTCGATCGCGCCTGGCTCGGTATCGGCGAAGAAGTCAGCGTTCGAGTCGTATGGGTGCAGGTGCCGGAGGAGACGGCGCATCAGCGGATCATGGCACGCGCCAATCCGAACGACGCATATAAGCTCGCGCATTGGGACGAGTACCGTCAGCGGCGCTTCGTGCCGTCCGGCGACATGTGCCGCGATCTGCTGATGTTCGACAACACTGCGCCGAGCGCTGCGGATTACGACGCCCTGCTCGCGCGCATTCTCGGCGAACCGCATGTGGCGTCGGCAACGGTGCCTCCGCTGCCTGTCTGATGGCCGTGCCGCGGCGCAACGTCAAGCAGGCGCAACGTCAGGCAAGCGCAGCGTGGCGAAGCAAACGAAAAAACGCCCCGCATGCGGGGCGTTCGTTTCTGTCGACAGACGCAGCTTGTTAAACGGTCGCCGCGCTTTGCAGCGATTCCAACGCCTGACCTTCATACAACTGGCCGAAGCGGTTACCAAGGAACTCGCGCAGCGAGACCTGCTCCTGACGCACGAAACCGCGTTGCGGCAGCTTCTTTTCGCGGAACAGATCCAGCACTGCGCACATTGCGCCCGCCGTGGTGATTTGAATCGCGCTCATCGGCACGCCGCAAATCGTCTTTGCGAAGATCTTGCGCGTGAACACTTCCTGAACGAGTTGGCCATCACGCATGCCGCTCACCGTGATGAACACGAGCACCACGTCCTGTGCTGTCGACGGCACCGAGCGGCGCATGATCGTTTTCAGCGTGTCGCGGTCGCTCGAAAGACGCAGGTCCTCGAGCAGAAATTGCATCAGGTTGCGGTGGCCCGGATAGCGTACCGACTTGTAATCGAGCGACTCGACGCGGCCCGACAGCGTCTCGCACAGCGTGCCGAGACCGCCCGACGTGTTGAACGCTTCGTACTCGGTGCCGTCGAGCGAAAAATGTTCGAGACCTTCGAGCGGCTGCACCCACTGCGTGCGGCTGTCGCGGATCGCTTCGCAGGGCTGGCAGTATTCGTTGATGAGGCCGTCCACGCTCCACGTGAGGTTGTACTTCAGCGCATTGGTCGGGAACTGCGGCAGCGCGCCGACGCGCATCTTGACGTCGCGAATTTCGGTGAAGCGGTTCGCGAGTTCGTGCGCGGCGATGCCGATGAAACCCGGCGCGAGACCGCACTGCGGCATGAACGCGTGATCGGCGTCGTCGGCGATTGCGCGGATTGCGTGAGTGGCGCGCACGTCTTCGGTCAGGTCGAAGTAATGGACGCCTGCGCCCTTCGCGGCAGCGGCCACGTTCACAGCGAGGTAATACGGCAGCGCGTTGATGAGCGCGTCGAAGCCATGAACCGCGGCACGCAGCGCGGCTGCATCGGCGGAATCCACGCGGCGGGTCGAAATTCCCTGCGCGGCTAGTTTGTCGAGCGCATGCTGATCGCGGTCGAACGCGACGACGTCATAGTCGCCGGTTTCGCGCAGCATATGGGCGATGGTGTGACCGATCAGACCTGCACCAACGATGGCAACTTTCATATTCTTCTCCATTGTCGATCAGAGTTGGCGCTTTAGCGCTTACTCTGATCCCACGCACAGCGGTCGATCAGAGTTGGCGCTTCAGCACTTACTCTGATCCCACGCACAGCGGTCGATCAGAGTTGGCGCTTCAGCTGTCGACTGGAGTTCGCGCTTTAGCGCGTTACTCCAGTCCCATGCAAAGCACTTACTCTGATCCCATGCACAGCGGTCGACCAGAGCCAGCGCTTCCGCGCCTGTCCGGCCTTTTCTGTGCGCTGTCTCCAGTTTCAGAATGCACCGCCCATGAAGGCGCGGCGCGCGGCGGGCTGAACCCTTGAGCGACAGTTTAGGGAGAAGCAAAAACAGTTCATACACGCAAAATGCTGCGCAATGACTACCAAGTTCGACGTTTTGACGAACCACGCCGACGAAACGTCGAAAACGCATCAAAACGGCGTAAAAACACGGAGCATTTCACACCATCCCGCGGTCGATCTTGCGCGCGAGAATGATCGAGGTCGTAGTCCGCTCCACGCCTTCCAGCCCGCCGATCTGATCGAGCAGATCGTTCAGACGATCCGGCGAATCCGCGCGCAGCCAGGCCACGTAATCGAACTCGCCGCTCACCGCGCATAACAGTTGCACCTCGGGCATCTTGCCGAGGCGCTTCTGCACGGCCGGCCCATGCTTCGGCGCAATGATGATGCCCACGTACGCGTAGATGCTCGAATCGAGCACGTCCTGGCCGAGCCGCACGCTGTAGCCCGCAATCACGTTGCTGCGCTCGAGCCGCGCAATTCTCGCGATCACGGTGGTGCGCGCCACGTCGAGTTGGCGAGCGAGATTGGCGACGCTCTCGCGCGCGTTCGCCTGAAGCAGCGCTACCAGGTTGCGGTCGAGATCGTCGAGTTGGTCGAGGCGCGGAGGTCTCATCGAGGGAGAAGAAAGTGGTCGCAGTGCTGCGGATTATCGCGCGTCTTCAGTGTCTGGCGGCAAGCATCATGCGCCGAAACGCTCGATCACGAACTCGATGAAACTGGTGAGCTTCGGCGTGGCCCGCCGGTCGCGCGGATAGACGAGATGCACCGGCGCGCCTTCAGGCAAATGCTCTTCCAGCACCGACACCAGTTCTCCGCTCGCAATCTCGCGTGCGAGCAGCGCCTCCGGCTGCAACACGAGACCGAAGCCGCGCAACGCGGCCACCTTCAGCGCCTGACCGTTGTTCGCGCGAAAGCGCCCTGCGCGCAGCGAGTTTTCGGCGGCGCTTTCACCGCCCAGGCGCCACGCGCCCTCGCGGCCCCAATGGAGAAAACCGAGGCATTCGTGATCCGCGAGATCGGCCGGTGTACGTGGAATGCCCGCTCGCGCGAGATACGCCGGCGACGCACAGGCGCGCATGCGATAGGGTTTTAGCGGCCGTGCAACGAAGCTCGAATCCTGCAACTGGCCGATGCGCACGGCGGCGTCGAAGCCCTCTTCCACCAAATCGGTCATGCGGTTCGACAGGTCGAGCTCGAGCGTGACCTCGGGCCACTCGCTCAGATAGTCGGTCATCGCGGGAGAAAATATCTCGACGCCATAGGTGAGCGGCACTGTGACCTTGAGCACGCCGCGCGGCGCGGCGGCCATGGACTCCGCGAGCGACTCGGCGTCCTTCACGTCGGCGAGAATGCGCCTGCATTGCTCGTAGTATTGCCGCCCGATCTCCGTGAGGCTTTGACGGCGCGTTGTGCGCGTGAGCAAGCGCGTGCCGAGCCGGGCTTCGAGCGAGCGGATGTGTTTGCCGACCATCGCCGACGAAATCTCGAAGCGCTCTGCCGCCGCTGTCAGGCTCCCCGCCTCGACCACGGCCACGAAAATCTCCATGCTGACGAATTTATCCACCCGCTATTTCCTGTTCGTTTCGGTTGTAAGCGTTTGTCGCATAAGAGCCGCATTGTAGGGATAACGTGTTACTAATAGCGCCCACGGCCAGGTTGAGCGATCCGCACGTAGTGCTGTCGCGCGCAATGTGGCGCATTGCCGGGACCGCTCGCCACACGCCTTGTCCCACTTCCAATTCGAACAGACATCAGGAGTTTCGATGAAAAAAGCACTGGTCATGCTGGCCTCCGCAGTCGCGATGAGCGGCGCATTCGCACAAGCTTCCGCACCGGTTGCGGCGTCTTCGGGCACGGCGGCTTCCGCATCCGTCGCGAAAGGCGGTCATGAGCGCAATGTCGAAGACCGCATCGCCTACCTGCATTCGCAATTGAAGATCACGCCGGAGCAGGAAACGCAGTGGAAGGCGTTTGCCGACGTCATGCGCGGCAACGGCGAGACAATGGGCGAGCTGTTCAAGCAGCGCCGCGCCGCCACGAGCGTGTCTGCACTCGACGACATGAAGCAGTACGCGACCATCGCACAGGCGCACGCAGACGGCATGAAAAAGCTGGTGGACGCATTCGATCCGCTTTACAACAGCTTCTCGCCCGAACAGAAGAAGCTCGCCGATGTAACGTTCCGTCAACATGGCGCAGACGGCCGGCCGCGTCATCATGGCAAGGGTAAGAGCGACAAGTCGTCGCCGGCCGCGGCGAGCGACGCCACGGTCAAGCCGTAACTAAGCGGCCACGCAACTCATCTGGCACACGCGCCTGGCGCAACTTCGGCACGGGGCGCGTTGCGGTTCTTGCCGCACCGTGCCCGACGTGCCAAAAAAGGCCGGCAACTGGATGCGTCTGGCATGATGCAGGTCCGCGATAGCCGACGCGAAGTCGCGACGTCGCCATCAACAACCCTCTGCCTGCATCATGAACGATCTGAAAAACCTCGACCTGCGTGATGATCCCGCCGCCCGACGTGTCGTCAAAGACGAAACGGTGAATGTCGAATTCGCCGCCACGCACGGCGAACTGATGAGCCTGGAAGGCCCCAATCGCTACCTGCCCGGCGACGCCTTGATCACCGGATCGACCGGCGACCGCTGGGTCGTTTCGCGCGAGCGCTTCGACGCCAAATATGTTCCGGCCGACGCAGCGCATACGCATGGCGAGGCCGGCGCATATCGCAATCGCCCCGCTGTCGTGCTCGCAAAACAGATGAACGATGCGTTCTCGCTAGCCCGTTCGGCGACCGGCGGCGACGTGCTGCGCGGCGCGGCCGGCGACTGGATCATGCAGTACGCGCCGGGCGATTACGGCGTCGTGCAGGCCGCGCGCTTCGCGAAGGTCTACCGTTTCGCAGACTGAAACCGTCACGCGAACTCGTCGCCGAGATCCACGGTGACTTCGCGCGGCACCGCTTCCCCGTTCGCATACTGCTCCTCGAGCGAGCCGATGCTCGCCTCCACATACGCGCGCAACACCGCGAAACTGCGGCCTCGCAAGCGCGCGGGCAACGCGCGATAACGCGCGAGCGCCGCCGGCGCGATTTCCACCGTCATCACAATGCGCCGTGCGGCCGCGCCGAAGCGCATCGCCACCCAGTGAATCGCGAGGGTCGGCGTGCCATCTTCGGCCGGCCGCTGGATAAACTGTGTCTGCTCTGGAAAGAGATCGCTGATAACGCGCGCCAGTTCCTCGAACTCGGGATTTGCGCAGTCGTATTGGTAAGCTTCCATGGATGTGCCGAAAGAGAGTGATCAGCCGTAGCAGGCGGCCGATTGTAAAGCAGCGACCGCGAGCACCGGCTGTGAGCACAGGCTATGAAGCACGGCAGCGCTAGCGAGGCAGTTCCGTCATGCGCTCGGCGCCCGGCTTCCTGAACGTGCGGAATAGCAACCCTGCTACGACGAGCGCTCCCAATGCATAGACGGCGTCGACCGCGGCGAGCGGCACGAGTTGCGCCTGGAACAGTGCGGCGGGCACGTCCACGAGCGCATGCAATACGATCGCGAGCGGCAGGATCCCGCGCCAGCCCGCCCGCAGGCCACGCCACATCAGCACCGACAAACCGATCTGAAAAATCAGCGCGGCCACGCGTTCGAGCGCAAAAATACCGGCTGTTTGCGGCGTCAGGCTGGCGAGTATCAGATGGATGCGCATCAACGATTCGGTCGGCAGGTTGCTCAGATAACCGTCGAGTTCACCGCGATTTTCCAGCACCGCAAACAGAATCCATTGAATCTGCACCAGCACGCCGACAAGCCACGCTTCCGCGCCGCCATGACCGAGGCCGTAGGTGAGCGCGGTGCCGTCATCGGTGCGCGTGGCCTGCGGCGTTGAAGCCACCGTGGACGCACTCGCCGCCGCACTGGCCGCCGCACGTTTCATCAGCAGGCGCATGCCGATGAAGCGCCCCACTTCCTCGCAAATGCCTGCCGCGAGCGCGCCGTACACGACGAACGCGAGCGGATTCGACAGGAACGTGGCCGTCGCCTCGTTCCGATGCAGCATGTAGTCGTTCAACGCGCGTTCGATCACCATGGCGAACAATGCGAACACGGCGATGCCGGCGATCGCGTCGCGCGGCTTGAGCGCGAGCCGCCGGCGCAGGCGGCGGTAAAGGACGAAGGGCAAAGCGGCGACCAGCAGCGTCGCGAGGACGAGGCTCGACAGGGTAAGCGGTGCAACAACCATGAGTTTCCTTGCGATGACAGGCGCGCAACCGCTGCGCGCCGCAGCCCGAATCATCGCAGATCGGCGGAAAGTCGGCCTGGAAGCTCGCGCGGACGTCGGCTCAGGCGTAGTCCGTCACGTCAGCCCGACGTCGACGCGCGGACGATCAGTTCGCCCGGCAACAGGCAGTCGCGCGCGCCGGTCTCGACGCCTTCGATGCGCTCATGCAGAAACTCGACCGCCCGGTAGCCAATGTCGTAAGTCGGCTGGCGGATGGTCGTGACGCCCGTCAATTCCGCCCAGTCCGGGTCGTCGATGGAAAGCAGCGCGACGCGTGCCTGCCAGCCCGCGCCGTAACGCGCCTTCAGATGCAGCGCAAGTCGCAACGCGACGGGCGCATTCGCCGCGAATACTGCGACGCGCTCCGCGTTGCCGACGACGCCCGGGTGCTCGCTCGACGCGTCGATTGCGCGGTCCAGCACTGCGAGGCTTTGCTCGCCCTGCTGTGCGTCCGCGAGATCGAGCACGAGCGTATGGCCGCGCGCAGCGTGCGCGCCCGTCGCTTCATGAGCGGCCATGGCTTCGCGGAACGCCGCCTCGCGCAGCCGCCGCGAGCTGACCTGCTCGAACGGTTGCACGACAAACCAGATGTCGCGAAAGCCGGCGTCGAGCAGATGACGTGTGCCGAGTTCCGCCGCCGCCCGATTGTCGAGCCCGACGATATCGGCGACGAGTCCTTCGACGGAGCGGTCCACCAGCACCGCCGGAATTCCGCCGCCGCCCACGGGACGCAGCGTTTCCTCGCGCACGCCGAGCGCATTCACGATCACGCCTTCGACGCGGTACGTGGTAAGCAACTGCAGATAGCGCCGCTCCATTTCCACTTCGTTGGCCGCATGGCAGATGAGCGGCATCAGGCCGAGCGCGTGGCACGCGGCTTCGACGCCTTGCAGCACCTCGACGGTATAGGGATTGGTGAGGTCGGCGAGCAGCATGCCGATCAGCCGGTTGCGGCCACGCTTCAGCCCGCGCGCCATCTGGTTGGGCTGATAGTCGAGCCGTTCGATAGCGGCCTCGATACGCGCGCGCAACTCCGGCGACAACACACTCAACTCACCGTTCAGATAACGCGAAATGCTGGTTTTGCCGGTGCCCGCTTCGCGCGCGACATCGGTGATCGTTGCGCGGCGCGGTGCGGCTTGGCGTGTCGGCGCAGTGCTCATTGGAGCCACGCAGTGCAGCGCGAGACGCATGCGCCGGCAGGCAAACGCTTGTTCACGGCGCTCCTCACTGTTGCAGCACTTCGCGATTGACAATGTTCGTCGCGAGCGTGCCGTTCAGCGCGGCAACGAGATTTTCTGCAGCGTTGCGCGCCATCGCATGGCGCGTCTCGTGCGTCGCCGAACCGATATGCGGCAGCGCCACCACGTTCGCCAGCTTGAGGAGCGGCGAATCGGCCGGCAGCGGCTCGGTCTCGAACACATCGAGACCCGCGCCGTGAATCGTGCCGTTTTGCAGCGCCTCGATCAGCGCCGTTTCGTCGACGGTCGCACCGCGCGACGCATTGATAAGAATCGCGCTCTTCTTCATCGAGTTGAGTTCCTTCGCGCCGATCATGTGCCGCGTTTGCGGCGTGAGCGGCACCTGCAGGCAGACGAAGTCGGCGTTGGCGAGCAGTTCCGGCAACTCGACGCGCCGCGCGCCGTAAGCCCCTTCCGCCTCGCGGTTCGGGCTGCGGTTCGTGTAGAGCACCTTCATGTTGAAGCCGAGCGCCGCGCGCCGCGCGACCGCGCCGCCAATGCGCCCGAGCCCGACGATGCCAAGCGTCTTGCCCTGCACGTCCACGCCGAATTGCGCGGGCCCAATGCTCTGCTGCCACTGCCCTGCCTTCACCCATGCGGCGAGTTCGACCACGCGGCGCGCTGACGCGAGAATCAGCGAAAAGACCGTGTCGGCGGTCGATTCCGTCAACACGTCCGGCGTATGCGCGAGCACGATGCCGCGCCGCGTGAGATCGGCGACGTCGAACTGGTCGAAACCGACGGAGATCGTCGACAGCGCTTTTAAACGCGTCGCGCCTTCCAGCATCGCCGGCGTGATTTTCACGCTCGCGCCGATGCCGCCGTCCGCGTCGCGCAAAGCTGCGACCAACGCGTCATGCTGGGCGGGATCCACCTGCACGACTTCCACGTGCTGTTGCAGGTACGCGAGCACATCTTCAGGCAGTGACTTCCAGGCGACGATCTTCTTCATCGACTTATTTTCCTTGCAACGGTGTGGCGAGCTTGTGCGGCGTTTCAACGGTCTGCTGTTGCGGCTTGACGATCAACGTAAGGATCACCGCGGCGATCAGCGCCACGCTCATGAATGCATACGATGCCGCGGGCGACCCTGTCGCGCCGTTCAGATAGCCGACCACATACGAGCCGACGAACGAACCGAGCGCGCCCATGCTGTTGATCAACGCCATCGCGCCGCCCGCGACGTTCTTCGGCAGCAGCTCCGGCACGATCGCGAAGAACGGACCGTATGGCGCGTACATCGCAGCGCCTGCAATCACGAGCGACGCATACGAAAGCCAGAAATGCGTGGAGCCAAGCGCATACGACGCCGCGAACGCAATCGCGCCGATCAGCAGGAACGGCCAGACGAACACTTTACGGCGGTTGAGTTTATCCGATGCCCACGACGCCGCAAGCATCGCGATGGTCGCGGCGAGATACGGCAGCGCCGACAGCCAGCCGGTTTCGACCATGCCGAGCGTGGATCCATTCTTCAGGATCGACGGCAGCCACAGCACGAAACCATAGACGCCGATGCTCCAGCAGAAGTACTGCGCGCACAGTTTGATCACAGCCGACGAGCGGAACGCCTCGCTGTAATTGCGCACCGGTTTGATCGCGGCCTGCTCGGCGCGCAGCGTTTGCGCAAGGTCGTCCTTCTGCTGCTGCGTGAGCCAGGACACCTGCTGCGGCTTGTCCTGCACGATGAACCACCAGCACACCGCCCACAGGATCGCGGGAATGCCTTCGGCGATGAACATATTGCGCCAGCCGAACGAATGCACGAGATAGCCGGATACCACCGACATCCACAGCACCGTAACCGGATTTCCGAGAATCAGAAACGTGTTGGCGCGCGAGCGCTCGCTCTTCGTGAACCAGTTGCTGATGAAGATCAGCATGGCCGGCATCACCGCGGCTTCGACCACGCCGAGCACGAAGCGGATCACCATGAGCGACGGAATATTGCTGACCATGCCGGTCAGCGCCGCGCAACCGCCCCACAGCACGAGGCTCCAGAACACGAGCTTCTTGACGCTGCGGCGCTCGGCGTAGATCGCGCCCGGAATCTGAAAGAAGAAATAGCCGAGGAAGAACAGCGCGCCGATCAGC
This sequence comes from Paraburkholderia sp. SIMBA_053, assembly GCF_046534895.1. Lineage (NCBI taxonomy): Bacteria > Pseudomonadati > Pseudomonadota > Betaproteobacteria > Burkholderiales > Burkholderiaceae > Paraburkholderia > Paraburkholderia sp. SIMBA_053. The sequence goes on from NZ_JAWRXU010000002.1 coordinate 1,136,616, forward strand.
GAAGAAAGTCCCTTGCTGATGCCGAGGTCCTGATTGATGCCGGCCGCTGCCGCGAAACCGTAGTTTGCGCGATCGAGGTAAGCGAGGCTGTAGGTGATGAATACGATCGGCATGATCGTCCACCAACGGCGAATGGCGAGAGATGAAGTCATGGGTGTCTCCTTAACGGCTTCCCGAAACAATGATGAGCTGAGCTTGTGCGGCGCTTGCCAAGCGCTCTTGCTGTTATCGATGCAGCCCGGCTTGCGGCTCCGTTCAGAACCGATATGCTGCCGGGCTGCGTAGTGCTTTTTTGCAGTGGGGCCTGCCGATATCTGCAAGCGCCCGTTAGTGCATGTGCCTCAAGCCGCGCGTGTCAGGCTCGCGTTCGACAGATCGGCGCGTTCGAGCGCATCGAGTTCGGCGCGAACCGGCAGCCCTTCTGAATCTCCTATCACCTGGATCGCCAGCGCGCCGATGCGGTTGCCGCGCGCGACGGCCTGCGGCAGCGTCCGGCCTTCGAGCAGCGCGCTGATCACGCCGACCGCGAAGCCGTCGCCCGCGCCGACCGTATCGACGACCTTCGCGACCGGCTGGCCGGCAATCACGCCGGCATCATCGGCGGTGCGAAAGTACGCGCCCTCCGCGCCGAGCTTGACGATCACGCCGCGCGCGCCCTGCTCCAGATAGAACTTTGCGATGTCGTCGGGCTTCGTATAGCCGGTCAGAATCTCACCCTCGCCGATGCCGGGCAGCACCCAGTCGGCGAGCGCGGCGAGCGCGTTCAGACCTTCCACCATCGCAGCGCGCGACGGCCACAGCGTCGGGCGCAAATTCGGATCGAACGAGATGGTTTTGCCGGCCGCGCGCATTTCACGTGCCAGATGAAAAGCGAGTTCACGCGAACTAGCCGAGATCGCGGGCGCGACGCCCGTCAGATGAAGATGACGCGCGGGCAATACGTAGTCGGCCACATAGTCGGCGACCGAAAGATGGCTCGCCGCCGAGCCTCGTCGGAAGTATTCGACGGCGGGATCGTTGCCGTCATCGTTCTTCGACTTCAACTGGAAACCGGTCGGGTAGCGCTCGTCGGTGCTCACGCAACGCTGGTCGATACCTTCTTTCGTCAGCGTGTCGCGCACATACTGGCCGAATGAATCGTTGCCAACGCGGCTCATCCAGCCGACCTTGAAGCCAAGCCGTGCAAGACCGATCGCGACGTTCAGGTCGGCGCCCGCAATGCGCTTCGTGAAATGGCCGACGCTCGCGAGCGGGCCGGTCTCGGTCGCCACGAACATGGCCATTGCTTCGCCGTAGGTGATGATGTCCAGTGCTGCGCTTGTGTTGCTCATGCTTCGCTCCTGCGTGTACGTCGGGCTTGTCGCCGCTGCCGGTTTCTTTCCGCGCTCGTTGCTGCTTCTCTCAGGTTCTACTCGCCGCTCACGCGGCAGCCAGCCACGCGACGCGGCGCGCCGCGTCTTCGTCGATACAGGCGGCGTCGAATGGAAACTCGATTCCGCGCGGTACGTCGCGCGGCAGTCGATGTAGCACCTCGGCAAAGCGGGCGTCGTCGACGGCGGGCGCCGCCGCAAACCGCCGTGCACCCTCGCCCGCCGCGACCTTGCAGTGCACGTACTCGACGTAAGGCGCCAGCGCCGCGGCTGCGTTCAGGGACGACACGCCGCACCACGCCCAGTTGCCGACGTCGAAAGTCATGCCGAGGACATCTGCGCGGCCTTCACGCTCCAGTGCGTCGAACAAGCCCACGAATTGCGACAACGAGCCGCCCTGCGCCAGTTGCCCGTTTTCGACGACGAGCCGCACGTCCGCGCCTTGCAACTGCGCGGCGATTGCATCGCCGTGCGCCTCGTGAGTAAAGCCGCCGAGTTGCAGTTTCACGAGGCGCGCGCCGAGCGCGAGCGCTTCGTCCAGCGCGAGGCGCAACGCGGCGGCGTCGAGCCGGCCGCCTTCCACGTACAGCGACGCCGGCGTCGAATACACGGACCACAAGCCAAGTTCCGCAATCTGCTTGCCCAGTTCCCGAAGGCGCGACAGCGAGGCGTCGGCCTCGTAACCGAACAACTCCCGGCGCACTTCGAAACCGGCCGCGCCCGCGCGCTTGCTCGCCTCCGCCCACTTGCGATGACCCGCCGTGCGCACGGCGTCGACGCCAAAGGCGCTCGCGACAATCGTTATGTCCACTGCATCTGTCATCTGTGGATACCGTCATTTGCCCTGCTTCTGCGTCTTGGAACCGGTTCCAAAAGCAGGTTTAAAAAAAAGCGCCGAAGCGCTTGCGATGCCCGAATATTGCGCCGAGGCTCGCGCTGCGCACCATAGTGGAAATCCCCAGGCGGCGGCGCCTGGAGCCTGCCCACCGGTTCGATAACTCAAGCGCCATCTGCCAGGCAAAGCGCAAGGAACTGCTGGACCACGCGCGACGGCGCGCTCGCGTGCGGCACGACAATAGACAGCCGCCGCGTCAACGGCTCGGGGCTGAGCGAAAACACCCGCAATGCGCCGTCTTCGTGCCGCATCGACATCGCCGAAACGAAGCCGATGCCCATACCGGCTCGCACTGCTTCCTTCACGCCTTCAACACCCGCTATTTCCAGCGCCACGCGCATCGGCACGCCTGCGCGGGCGAACGCACGCTCGACAATCTGGCGCACGCCCGACCCTGCCTCGCGCACGATCAGCGGCTCGGCACCGAGCGCCGCGAGATCGACGCCAGCCCCCGACGCGGACGCTGCAAGCGGATGCGCGCGCGGCATGATCGCGACGATCTCGTCTTCGCGCCACGCGTGGACTGCGGTGTCCGGCGGCAGATCCGCGCCGACCGGACCTTCGATCAACGCAATATCCACCGATCCCAGCGCGCCGACGATGTCGGTCGTATTGCCGTCGGCCGTATGCAGCGCCACTTCCGGATATCGCCGGTGAAAATCAGCGATCAGATACGGCAGCAGGTAGCTCGCAGGCGTCGTGGTCGCGCCGATCCGCAGCGTGCCCTGCTCCAGGCCGCGCAACGCGTCTCTATAAGCATGAGCCTGCCGCCACGTGTCGCGTAGCCGCGCGGCATAGCTCGCCAGTTGCTCGCCGGCCGGGGTCAAGCGCACGCCGCGCCCTTCGCGCTGATAGAGCGGCTCGCCGAACTCATCTTGAAGCTGGCGCAGCTGCCCGGACACCGCGGGCTGCGACAGATGCAAAGCCACCGCCGCGCGGCTGATGTTCAGGTGCTCGGCGACTGCGGCAAACGTTATAAGCTGATCGGGGGTCATCGTACGAAAATATCGGACTGGCTGATACTTGTCATTCTAAATGACGATTTTTCATATCCATATATCTAAATTAGGATTAGACCTATCCGATCCAGTCAGTCCCAGAGGCTGCAACCATGACCACCGCTCGACTCACCGCCGCTACCTCCGAACAGTCGTCAACCCGCGGGCAACTCAACGGCATCCTGTTCGTCGCGCTGTTCGCCGCAGCCGTCACGCGCATTGCCGAAATCCCGGCCGTTGCGGGGCTGGGCCTGAGCCCGCTGATCGTCGGCATCGTTGCGGGAGCAATCTATGGCAACGCGTTGCGCGACGGCATGCCGGCAAGCTGGGCCGCCGGCGTCAATTTCTCTGCGCGCAAGCTGCTGCGCATTGCGGTCGCTTTCTTCGGACTCAGAGTGAGTCTTCAGGAGATCGCCCAGGTTGGCCTGCCCGGTCTTGCGGAATCGGTACTGATCGTCGTCAGCACGCTGCTGATCGGCACCTGGGCCGGCATGAAAATCATGAAGCTGGACCGCGACACGGCGCTCCTTACGGCTGCCGGCAGTGCGATTTGCGGCGCGGCGGCCGTGCTCGCGTTCGAGTCCACGCTGCAGTCCAAGCCGCACAAGAGCGCGATGGCCGTCGGCAGCGTGGTTCTGTTCGGAACGCTTTCCATGTTCCTTTACCCCGTTCTGTTCAAGGCGGGCTGGCTGCACCTCGACACGGTCGGCGCGGGGCTCTTTTTCGGCGGCACGATTCACGAAGTCGCGCAGGTGGTCGGCGCGGCGAGCAACGTGAGCCCGGAAGCCACGCATATTGCCACCATCGTCAAGATGACTCGCGTGATGCTGCTCGTACCGGTGTTGCTTCTGGTAGGCCTGTGGGTGAACCGCGCTGCGCGCCGCGACGCGTCAGCCGCAGGTACGCAGCAAGGCGCTGCCGTTCATCAGGGCAAGCTTGCGATTCCCTGGTTCGCACTCGGCTTCCTGGCTTTCGTCGTGATCAACTCGCTGCATGTGCTGCCGCAAGCCGCCACTACGACGCTGAACACGCTGGATACCTTCGCACTGACCATGGCCATGACCGCGCTCGGCATCGAAACTCGGCTCTCGCAGATTCGTCAAGCGGGCCCTCGCGCGCTGACCACCGGCTTCATCCTTTACGTGTGGCTGATTGCGGGCGGACTCGGAATCACATGGACTGTCCAGCATTTCCTCGGCTAAGCCCCTCGTCTCAGAAGCCAACCCCGCCGCGCGCGGGGTTTTGTGCGTTATGCGCGAGCATGCGGCGCGCTCGCGCGGCATACTGGCTGCCCGAGCGGCGCACGAGCCGTGCGCGCTGCGTTGAACGAGCGTTCATGCAACCGGAATGAGGACCAATCGATGAGCCTGGAACTTTACTACTGGGACGGCCTGCAAGGCCGTGGCGAATTTGTGCGGCTGGCGCTGGAAGAAGCCGGCGCCGACTATGTCGAAGTAGCGCGCGGCGACGCGTCCGAAGGTCTCGGCACCGGCGCGATGATGGCAGTGATGAAGAGCAAGGACGAACCATACCCGCCGTTTGCGCCGCCGTTCCTGAAAGACGGCGACCTTGTGATCTCGCAGACCGCGAACATCCTGTTCTATCTGGGCCCACGCCTGAACCTGGCGCCCTCGGTGGAGAGCCTGCGTTACGTGGCAAACGGCTTGCAATTGACGATCGCCGACGTGGTCACGGAAGCGCACGACACGCATCATCCGCTCGCAAGCAACCTCTATTACGAAGATCAGAAAGACGCGGCGAAGGTGCGTGCGCATGACTTTATCGACAACCGGATTCCCAAGTTCATGAAGTATTTCGAGCGCGTGCTGAAGCAGAATCCCGCCGGCGATACATTCATGGTGGGCGACTCGCTAACCTACGTCGATCTGTCCATGTTCCAGCTGATCGACGGGCTGCTGTATGCGTTCCCGCGCGCGTTGAAGCGCTTCGGCGAGCACTACCCGCGGCTCGCCGCATTGCACGCGGCGGTGAGGGAGCGGCCGAACATCGCCGCGTACCTGCAATCGGAGCGCCGGCTCGCACATAACGAGGCGTGCATCTTCAGGCACTATCCCGAACTCGACAAGGCGGCGGCTTGACCCGCGTCGCGATTCCCCGCTCATGCCCGGCAGCGCGCCCGCTTCGTCCAGCGGGCGCGCTGCTGTTGTCGTGTGCGCTTTTCTAACTTTTCATCACGCCCCGTACCGTCGACGTGCTCTCATTCCTGCTGAAGCTGCGCACCCGCGCCCATGACCTTTTCCGTCTCTCGGACGCCCATACGATGCTGGTCTGGTCCGTGGTCGTCGGCGTCGCGGGCGCCTTTGCGACGATCGCATTCCGTCAGGGCATCGAGTTGCTGCAACTGCTGGTGGCCGGCAAGTCCGGCAGCTTTGTGGAAATGGCGCGCAGCCTGCCGTGGACGGTGCGGATCTGGCTGCCGGCGGCGGGCGGGCTCGTCGCCGGTTTCCTGCTGCTGATCGCGCAGCGTCACGCGGACAAATGCAATCACATCGACTACATGGAGGCGGTGGCGATCGGCGACGGCGTGGTGCCCGTGAAGCTGAGCCTGTGGCGCAGCCTCTCGTCGCTGTTCACGATTTCGAGCGGCGGATCGATCGGCCGCGAAGGGCCGATGGTCCAGCTTGCCGCGCTTGCCGCCTCGCTGATCGGACGCTGGGTCCACTTCGATCCGCCGCGGCTGCGCCTGCTGGTCGCGTGCGGCGCGGCGGCGGGCATTACGTCGGCGTACAACGCGCCGATCGCGGGCGCGTTCTTCGTCACTGAAATCGTGCTCGGCTCGATCGCAATGGAGAGCTTCGGGCCGGTTGTGGTCGCCGCCGTCGTCGCCAACATCACCATGCGCGAGTTCGCTGGTTACAAGCCGCCGTACGAAATGCCGGTGTTTCCGCCGGTGGCGGGCATCGAAGTGCTGCTGTTCGTCGCGCTCGGTCTGCTGTGCGGCGCGGCGGCGCCGCAGTTTTTGCGACTGCTCGACGGCTCCAAGAAATTGTTTCGCAAGCTGCCGTTGCCGCTGCCCGCGCGGCTCGCGCTTGGCGGGCTCGTCGTCGGCATCCTGTCGGTCTGGACGCCGGAGGTCTGGGGCAATGGCTACAGCGTCGTCAACTCGGTGCTGCACTCGCCGTGGACGTGGACCGCGCTCGTCGTCGTGCTGGTGTTCAAGCTGGTGGCAACGGCGGCCACCGCGGGCTCCGGAGCCGTAGGCGGTGTGTTTACGCCGACGCTTTTCGTCGGCGCGGTGGTCGGTTCGCTATTCGGCCTCGCCATGCATGCGCTGTGGCCGCACGGCACCTCGGCGCCGTTCGCGTATGCCATGGTCGGCATGGGCGCCTTCCTCGCCGGCGCGACGCAGGCGCCGCTCATGGCGATCCTGATGATCTTCGAGATGACGCTCAGCTACCAGGTCGTGTTGCCGCTGATGCTGTCGTGCGTGGTTGCTTATTTCGTGTCGCGCGCGATCGGCAAGACCTCGATGTATGAAATCACGCTGCGCCGCAATCAGGAAGAAATGGAGCGCACTCGCCTGCGCGCCACGCAGATGCGCGAGCTGATCCGTCCCGCGCAAACCGTCGTGCCGCCCAATGCGACCGTGCACGACATGACGCGGGTATTCCTCGAATATCCGGTGAAGTATCTGTATGTGGCGAACGAATCGGGCGCGTTTCTCGGCGTAGTCGCATTGAAGGACATCACCTCCGACCTGCTCGACAAGCGCGACACCTCGACACGAACGGCCGCCGACTATCTTCAGCCGCATTTCGACGTGCTCACGCCCGACATGCCGCTTGGCGTGGCACTTCAGCACTTCATGGCTTTCCAGGGCGAGCGGCTGCCGGTTGTGGAAAGCGCCGCGCATCCGCGCCTCGCGGGTGTGGTCTATAAGACGTCGCTGCTCGACGCCTATTTCCGCATGAATCCGACGCGCTGACGCCGGTCGGCGCGGGACCAGGCGCGGGCGCGGCGCGCGGACCGCGCCATGCAAAGCACGACAAATTCTCTACAATGGGAAGACGCTGCGGTCACGCGCCGCAGTGCGGTTACGCGAAGACGGGCGCGCCGGGACGCCCGCCGTTCGATCGGAGCGAAGATGAGCGAACCGTCCCTCGACGCCGTACGCCGCGACCAGGCGGGCTGGATTTTCCTGCATATCGAAGGCGAGCCGTACGATCGCGGCGAACAGCACGGCCAGTTGCTTTCCGCGGAAATTCACAACGCTATCCGAACCGCCCGCTACCTCGCGAAGTGGGACACAGGGGAAGATTTCGACACGTTCGTCGAAGCCGCCGTCTCCCAGTTCGCCAACAAGCTCGACACCGAATTCGCCGATGAAATCCAGGGCATTGCCGACGGCGCGAAGCTGCCGTTCGCCGAAGTGCTCGCCTGGAACGGCTACATGGATCTACTTCAAAGCTGGTGGCCCGCGCACGCGGCCGAGCAGAAACCGAGCCTCGGGCTCAAACCGTGGCGCGGCCGGCGCGGACATCATTGCAGCGCGTTCATCGCAACGGGCAATGCGACTCGCGACGGCCGCATCGTGATGGCGCACAATTCCTGGGACCGCTATGCCGCCGGCGACGCATTCAATGTCGTGTTCGACATCGTGCCGGACCAGGGCAACCGGATTCTGATGCAGGGCGTGCCAGGCTGCATTTCGAGCCTCACCGATTTCTGGGTAACGGAAGCCGGATTGATGGTGACCGAAACCACCATATCGAACTTCGTGGGCTACAACGCGGCGGGTGCGCCCGAGTTCTACCGCTCGCGGCGGGCGTCGCAGTACGCAAACAGCATCGGCGAATGGTGCGAGATGTTCTCGATTGCGAACAATGGCGGCTACGCGAACAGCTGGCTGCTGGGCGACACGAAGACCGGCGAAATCGCGCGCTACGAACTGGGGCTGCACTATTCCGGCTTCGAAAGCACGAAGAACGGTTTTTACAGCGGCTACAACACGGCGACCGATCTGAAGATCCGCAATCAGGAATGCATCGGCGAAGGCGAAGACTATACGGACGTGCGCAAAAACGGCGCGCGACGTTTGCGCTTCATGCAGCTGGAGGAGATGCACCGCGGCAAGATCGACGCGGAACTCGCCAAGGCGATGATCGCCGATCATCACGACGTCTATCTGGATCGCAGCGACAACCCCTGCTCGCGCACGATCTGCGGGCATCTCGAACTGGATGACGCGCGCTTTGGCGGCTCGGATCACGGGCCTTTCAACCCTTGGGGCGCGAACGACGGCAAGGTCGTCGACAGCGAGATGGCGCGCGAAATGGCGTTCGCCGCGCGCTGGGGTCATCCGTGCGGGCGGCCGTTCGACGCCCAGGCGTTCATGAAACGGCATCCGCAGTGGAACTGGCTGAACGGCTATATGCGGGACCGGCCGTCATGGCCGTGGACCCGGTTTGAGATTTTGCGCTAGCTGGGGCGCCAGTTTCGGCGCGGGTTGGAACTTCGGGCGAATCCGCAATCGGGCTGCCATTCCCGCGCCATTATCGGCGATCTACAATGAGTGGTCGCGAAGCGCGCGTTGCAGGATTTGCGCGTCGGGCATGACGAAAGCGCGCGGCCTGCAAGCCCGGGCCATGCGCGGCTTGCGCCATTCTTTGGTGCGTGGACGGCACAGCACTTGCTCAACCGTTAGCGCCGCATGAGCTTAGGAGGTCGGGCATGAAAACCTCGACACTGTTGACCATGGTGACGCTGTCCGCTTCGTGCTTTGCCGCGCCGGTTCATACGGCGCCGGACGGCATGCCCGCGAACGCCCTTGCCGAAACTGCCAACGCCGCACCCGTCGCCCCGCCGGCGCCGGAGGTGGCGGTCACGGACGAGAATCGTCCACAGGAATGGCAGCATATTGTGTTGCCGAAGTCGCGACATCCCGAGCGAGGCTTCGCGGCGCACAGCGAGCGGCTGCAGACCTGAGCGCGGCGTTGGAGCTGTGCGCTGAACCGCGAAGAAGCGTGGCTGGGCGCGGCTAAGCGGGACTGACCGGAACCAGGCGCGCCAAGGTTCAACTAGCGTCCCGCTCGACCGGCTTTGACAACCTCCGAGCGTCCCGAAGAGTTCGAGCGGACTCGTCGATACGACGCGAAAATTTCGGGCCCTCGATTGGCAAGCAGCGGCAGTCGCCCGCCAATCCGGCGACAATACGCAACAACAGACGCCGATCGAACGCCAACCAAACCGGCACCCGACCGCCGCCAATCCCTCCCAACCGTACCAACAGGAGCTTGCATGACGACATCGTCCATCCCCGGGGAATCCATCGACTTGCAGATCTCCGACGTGCTCAGCGACGTCCACTTCCCGGCGAACAAGGACGCTCTGGTCGATGCCGCCCGCGAAGCCGGCGCGAGCAACGAGGTGCTGTCGATGCTCGACGGCCTGCCCGAGCAGGATTACGCCGACGTCGCGTCGGTCACGAAACTGATCGGCGGCAATTACGGGCCGGGTCTGAGCGCGTGAGCGAACCCGCAAAGGCGCCCCGGCGCCTCGCCGCACCGCTGGAACGGCGCGGCGCGGACTGGATCTATCGCTCGCCGCAATCCGGCGGCACCGGCGGGCCGCCCGGCGGCTCGGGGCGCGGCGACAAACATGGCGCAGGCGGCATCGAAAGAATCGAGGCGTTTTTCCACGGCGCCGGCTACGCGATGCACCGTCACGATACCTACGCGATCGGCCGCACGCTGGCCGGCGTGCAAAGCTTCCGCTATCGCGGCAGCCTGCGCCACAGTTTGCCCGGCGGCACCATGGTGCTTCATCCGGACGAACCGCACGACGGCCAGGCCGGCACCGGCGAAGGTTTCCGTTACCGCATGGTCTATGTCGACCCGGCTCTCTTCCAGCAAGCGCTCGGTGGCAAGCCCCTGCCCTTCGTGCATGGCGGCTTGTCGAACGACCCGCGTCTTTTCGCGGCCACGGAAAACCTGCTGCGCAGCATGGATCGCGCGATGGACCCGCTGGAACAGGACGACGGGCTCTACGAACTGGCCACGGCGCTCGACGCGGCAGCGGGCACCCGGCCCGTGCGCCGCCCGGTGGATTACGCCGCTGCCCGTCGTGCCCGCGAGTATTTGCTGGCGTCGCTCGAACACACGGTGACGCTCGATGAACTCGCGGCGGCCGCGGGACGCGACCGATGGAGCCTGTCGCACGATTTCCGCGCGCTGTTCGGCACGAGCCCGCACCGTTACCTCACGATGCGGCGTCTCGATCTCGTGCGCCAACTCGCGCTGGCCGGCATGCCGCTCGCCGACGCCTCCGCCGCGAGCGGCTTCTCAGACCAGAGTCACATGACGCGGCACTTCAAACGCGCATGGGGCGTGGCGCCCGCACAGTGGCTCAACATGCTCGGGGCTACATCGCCAGCCACGCGCTAGGGGCGAAAATGCCGCGCGTCGCGCGCGGCGCTCGCCCACAAACGTTCAAGACTCGCCGGCACTTCGCGCAGTACGCTCGTTCCAGAGACGTCAATCATCTTTGGAGAAGGAGCACAGCATGTCGGACATTCAGGCAACCCAGCAAACCTACCGCGCGATCAATTTCGCTGACAAGCTCGCGCTGTTCAGCGATCAATGGCAAGCGCGGGTCGTCGCGGAAATGAACGACTACCAGTTCAAGGTCGTGCGCATCGAGGGCGATTTCGTGTGGCACCAGCACGCGGACACGGACGAAACATTCATCGTGCTGGACGGCCAGTTGCGCATCGACATGCGCGACGGCTTTGTGATGCTGTCCGCGGGCGAAATGTTCGTCGTGCCGAAAGGCACCGAGCACAAGCCGTTCGCCGAGCGCGAGGTCAAGCTGCTGCTCATCGAGCCGCGCGGCGTCAAAAATACCGGCGACGAAACCAACGAACGCACGGCCGCCAACGACCTGTGGATCTGAGCGCGACTAGCCCTTATGCAGGTAACGGTGCCGATAGCGGCGCGTTTGCAGGCGGGCGCGGCCACGGCTGACAGACCGCGCCGGCAGTTGGGCGCGCGTGCTTCGCGCGTCGAGAATCGCGCGCGGGCGCCGTCGCGTCCGACTGGAAATGCTCGACGAGGTGATCGACGAAAGTGCGCACCTTCGCGGGCAGGTGCAGACGGCTTGGATAGGCGATCGTGATCTCGATCTCCGGCAGACGGTAGTCGCCGAGCAGTTCGACGAGCCGTCCAAACGCGAGGTCGCGCGCGATCAGATAGCTCGGCAGAATAGCCACGCCCATGCCGAGCAGCGCGAATTGCCGCAGCATTTCGCTATTGTTCGCGGCAATCGCGGTCGCGGGCCTCACGCGAACGAGCCCTTCCGGCCCGCTGAAAACACGCTCCTCGCCGCCCTGCTCGGGCGGCCGGCTCAGGCACGGATGATCCAGCAGATCTTCCGGCCGCGTCGGTGCGCCGTGCTGCGTCAGGTAGGCAGGCGTCGCGCAGACGGTCAGCTGACACGTAGTCAGCCGACGCGTGACGATACTCGCGCTGCGCGCCGGGCGCCCGGCCAGAATACCCACGTCGAAGCCTTCTTCGACCAGATCGGCGTGACGGTCGGCGAGCGTCACGTCGGGCACCACCTCGGGATAGCGCGCGGTGTACGACTGGACCGCCGGCGCGAGGCTCTGCAACCCGAAGACGACCGGCGCCACGATGCGCAACGTGCCGACGGGCTCGTGATGACGCGCGACCACCATCTGCTCGACGCCGTCGAGGTCGTCGAGAATGTGGCGCACGCGCTCCAGATAAGTCGTGCCCGATTCGGTCAGCGAAAGACGACGAGTGGTGCGATTCAGCAGGCGGGTGCCAAGACGCGCTTCCAGATCCGCCACATGGCGGGTGACAACGGCGGTGGAAAGATCCAGCGCGCCCGCCGCGCGGACGAAACTGCCGAGGTCCGCCACCTTGACGAACACGCGCATCGACTGCAATTGATTCATGGGACGACTCCTGCCTCGAGATGCCGGACCGGCGCAGCGCTGCCGCCTGTATCACCCCGCGCGGCAAGGCTCGCGCGGATTTGCCCAACGAATCGATTGTATCGGCCCGACCTGTCCCAACCCTGACCTGTACATGACAATCACGTCAGCTTTACCGATGCGCACGCACCATTGTTTCAAGCATTATTGCGGTTTTTGGCTAGGTATAAACCCTTAGCCGCTGGTAAGATGGCGACCGGAAGAAATTCATCGCTATACCGTTCGCCAACTGCCATGCCACATCGTTTCCAACTTTTCGAAAAAATCGCATTTTCTCTGGTCTGCTGGTCCGCCGCGGCCTGCTCGGCTTTCATCGCTTATGAGCGCTGCCCGGATATCCAGGTCGTCCTGCATGCAGGCGAGGAAGTTTTGCGCACCAGCGGGGAATATTCGTTCGTCTGCGCGAGCCCGGTTGCAGATAGCTGCACGCAACTCGCGACTAACTGATTGAGCCATCGTCGCGTGCAAGGCGGCCGCACGGGCCGCCTCGCGGCGTTATGCGCTGCGGCCGAACACCACGCGCGAAAAGAATCCCGCCAGCACCGCTTCTGCCATTTCACTCGGCACATTCTGCGGATCGACGGTATAGAAGAACTGCACACCGTCGCACAAGCCCATCAGGCCCATGGCCAGCATCTCCGGCGGCAATAGCAGCGGCGTGCCGACCCGCGCCGAAAATTCGCGGACGTAGGCGGCCAGTTGTTCGAGCTTCTCGTGCAGGAACGCGTTGAAACGCAGCCTGAAGCGCCCGTCTCGCGCAGCCAGAAGCTTCGCCTCCACCCACAGCAAAAAGCATTTGTTCTCACGATGCAGGTTGCTGTAGTAGCGCATCACGCGCTCTTCCATCACTTCCCGTGTGGCCGCGTTCTCGAAAATGGCCCGCAAACCCGCCTGCATGGTTTCGTGGTCGCGCCGCAGTAGCTCGAGAAACAGCTCGTTCTTGCTGCGGAAATTCGAATAAAACGCGCCGCGCGTATAGCCTGCCGCCCCGGCAATGTCTTCGACACTCGCCGCGACAAAGCCCTTCTTCATAAAAATTGCTTGCGCAGCGTCGAGCAGACGCTGACGTGTCTGGTCTTTGCTTTGCTCGCGTGTCAATCGTTGCCGTTTCATGGGCAAGAGTCTAGCACCTAAAAGAATTCCAATTCGCCTCCACATTCAAATACAGGTGTGTATTAGAATGCGAATCATCATTGGAAGTCAGACACGTATGCCAGATGCATGAACCGGCATGCGCTCTTCGCTGGCGAGCCGCTGCGGCTTGCCGTGTTCGTTCGCTGTCTCCTGTTGGGGTAATTGTGAAGCGTCCCGGTTTTCCCGCATCGTCGGCGATGCGCGAGCAGTCCCATCGTCTCGCGCGGCCAAGGTCTGTGCGCCGCGCCGCGCTCGCTCTCGCTCTTGCAGGCGTCGTCGCGTTGAACGCATGTTCGAAGAAAGAAGCAGGCGCGCCCGAGCCGCGTCCGGTGGTGGCCGTCGCGGTTCATGCAGACGGCAACACGGCGCCCGTCACGTCGCTGCCCGGTGAAGTGCAGGCGCGCTATTCGACGCCGCTGTCGTTTCGGGTCGGCGGCAAGATCGTCGAGCGGCGCGTGCGTCTTGGCGACGTGGTCAGGAACGGCCAGATCGTCGCGCGGCTCGACCCGGCGGATGCACAGAAGAACGCAGCCAGCGCGCAGGCCCAACTCGCCGCCGCCGAGCACAGCTATAAATACGCGAAGCAGCAACTGGACCGCGATCAGGCGCAGGCAAAAGAGAATCTGATCGCACCTGCGCAACTCGAGCAGACCACGAATGCGTATGCATCGGCTGCCGCGCAGCGCGATCAGGCGGCGCAGCAGGCGGCCTTATCGAAAGACCAGTTGCAATACACCACCCTCGTCGCCGATCACGCCGGCGTGATCACCGCTGAGCAGGCCGACACGGGTCAGAATGTGTCGGCAGGCCAGGCGGTGTACAACCTCGCGTGGAGCGGCGAAGTCGACGTAGTCTGCGACGTGCCGGAAAGCGCGCTGGCCGGACTTGCGGTCGGGCAGACGGCAAACGTCACGCTCGGCGCGCTGCCGGGGCGCAAGTTCACGGCGCGTGTGCGCGAGCTCTCGCCCGCCGCCGATCCGCAAAGCCGCACCTATCGCGCGAAACTCACACTCGACAATCCGGGCCCCGACGTGCGCCTCGGCATGACCGCGGACATCGCGTTGTCCGCGCCGGCGCCGTCGTCGGCAAGCGGCGCGCAAGGCGAGCACGGCTTCATCGTGTTGCCGGCCACTGCGCTCTTCCATGACGGCACGCAGCCGGCCGTGTGGGTCGTGCGTGCTGCGGACAGCATGCTCGAACTGCGCCGGGTCACCGTCGCGCGCTATAACGAACGCACAATCGTCATCAGCCAGGGCCTCAAAGACGGCGAACATGTCGTGCTGCAAGGCGTGCACACCGTGAGCGCCGGCGAGAAAGTCCGTGCAATCGCACCGCTGCATCCCGAGGACTTCGCTTCATGAGCACGACGCATGAAGAGGGACGCTTCAACCTGTCCGCGTGGGCGCTGCGTCATCAGGCGCTGGTCGTCTTCCTGATCGCGCTTGCTACCGCATTCGGCATCCTTGCCTACACGCGGCTTGCGCAATCCGAAGATCCGCCCTTCACGTTTCGCGTCATGGTGATCCGCACGTTCTGGCCCGGCGCGACCGCGCGGCAGGTGCAGGAACAGGTCACGGACCGCATCGGCCGCAAGTTGCAGGAAACGCCCGCAATCGACTTCGTGCGCAGTTACTCGCGCCCCGGCGAGTCGCTGATGTTCTTCACGATGAAAGACTCGGCGCCGGTGAAGGACGTGCCCGAAACCTGGTATCAGGTGCGCAAGAAAGTCGGCGACATTGCGGCGACTTTGCCGCAAGGTATCCAGGGGCCGTTTTTCAACGACGAGTTCGGCGACGTCTACACCAACATCTACACGCTCGAAGGCGACGGCTTTTCTCCCGCGCAACTGCACGATTACGCGGATCAGTTGCGCACTGTTCTGCTGCGCGTGCCCGGCGTCGCCAAGGTCGATTATTTCGGCGATCCGGATCAGCACATCTACATCGAAATAACGAATACGCAGTTGACGCGTCTCGGCATTTCGCCGCAGCAACTCGGCCAGGCGATCAACTCGCAGAACGCGGTGTCGCAAGCGGGCACGCTCACCACGACCGACGACCGCGTGTTCGTCCGCCCGAGCGGCCAGTTCAAGGACGTGGCCGCGCTCGCCGACACGCTGGTTCGCATCAACGGCCGTTCGTTCCGTCTCGGCGACATCGCGACGATCAAGCGCGGCTACGACGATCCGGTCGTCACGCAGATGCGGGCGGGCGGCAAGGCGGTGCTCGGCATTGGCGTGACGATGCAGCCGGGCGGCGACGTGATTCGCCTCGGCAAGGCGCTCGACGCAGAAATGGTCCGCCTGCGCAAAGCCATGCCCGTTGGCTTGCAACTGACCGAAGTGTCGAGCATGCCGCACGCGGTCGCCCATTCCGTCGACGACTTTCTGGAAGCCGTGGCCGAAGCCGTCGCCATCGTGCTCGTGGTGAGTCTCGTGTCGCTCGGCGTGCGCACCGGCATGGTGGTGGTGATCTCGATTCCGGTCGTGCTCGCCGTCACCGCGCTGTGCATGTACCTGTTCGACATCGGGCTGCACAAGGTGTCGCTCGGCACGCTCGTGCTCGCGCTCGGGCTGCTCGTCGACGACGCGATCATCGCTGTGGAAATGATGGCGGTGAAACTGGAACAAGGCTGGAGCCGCACGCGTGCCGCGGCGTTTGCCTACACCAGTACCGCGTTTCCGATGCTGACCGGTACGCTCGTCACCGTGTCCGGCTTTCTGCCGATTGCATTGGCCAAGTCGAGCACAGGCGAGTACACGCGCTCGATTTTCGAAGTCTCCGCCATCGCGCTGATTGCGTCGTGGCTGGCAGCGGTCGTGTTAATTCCGCTGCTCGGCTATCACCTGCTGCCCGAGCGCAAGCGTGCGGCGCATGAAGCCGACGACCATGAGCACGACATTTACGACACGCGTTTTTACTCACGTCTGCGTGGCTGGATCGGCTGGTGTATCGAACGGCGTTTTATCGTGCTCGCCATCACCGTCGTATTGTTCGTTCTCGCGATGGCGGGTTTCACGCTCGTGCCGCAACAGTTCTTCCCGAGCTCCGATCGGCCCGAATTGCTGGTTGACGTGCGGCTGCCTGAGGGCGCCTCCTTCAATGCCACGTTGCGCGAGGCGCAGCGGCTCGAAAAAGTCCTGGTGGGCCGGCCCGAAATCGATCACACGGTAGATTTCGTCGGCACCGGTGCGCCGCGTTTTTACCTGCCGCTCGACCAGCAGTTGACCCAGCCCAATTTCGCGCAGTTCGTGATTACGGCGAAATCCGTGAAGGACCGCGAGAAACTCGCGCAATGGCTCGAACCCGAGTTGCGCAACAACTTCCCTGCCATTCGCACGCGCCTGTCGCGCCTCGAAAACGGGCCGCCCGTCGGTTATCCGGTGCAGTTCCGCGTGAGCGGCGACGACATCGCGACGGTCCGCTCGATCGCGGAACGCGTTGCCGCGACGCTGCGCAGCGACCACGGCACGCGCAACGTGCAGTTCGATTGGGACGAGCCGGCCGAGCGCTCGGTGCGCTTTGAAGTCGACCAGAAGAAAGCCCGGGAACTCGGCGTGAGTTCCGACGACATCTCGAGCTTCCTCGCGATGACACTGTCGGGCTACACCGTCACCCAATATCGCGAGCGCGACAAGCTGATCAGCGTCGATCTGCGTGCGCCGAAGGCTGAGCGTGTGGACCCGGCGAAGCTGCTTACGCTCGCCATGCCGACGCCGAACGGCGCGGTGCCGCTCGGTACGCTCGGGCATCTGCGCAACGATCTGGAGTATGGCGTGATCTGGGAACGCGACCGGCAGCCCACTATCACCGTGCAGTCAGATGTGGCGCCGGGCGCGCAAGGCATCGACGTCACGCATGCTGTCGACAAGGCGCTGGGTCCGATCCGGGCGAACTTGCCCGTTGGTTACCGCATCCAGATAGGCGGCTCGGTCGAGGAAAGCGGCAAGGGCCAGACCTCGATCAATGCGCAGATGCCGATCATGATCATCGCCGTGCTGACGCTGCTGATGATCCAGTTGCAGAGCTTCGCGCGTGTGCTGATGGTGGTGCTCACCGCGCCGCTCGGCCTGATCGGCGTCGTGTTCACGCTGCTGCTGTTCGGCCAGCCGTTCGGCTTCGTCGCAATGCTCGGTGTGATCGCGATGTTCGGCATCATCATGCGTAACTCGGTCATTCTGGTGGACCAGATCGAGCAGGACATTGCTTCGGGGCATAAGCGTTTCGATGCGATCGTCGGCGCCACGGTGCGGCGTTTCCGCCCGATCACGTTGACCGCGGCGGCCGCCGTCCTCGCGCTGATTCCGCTGTTGCGCTCCAACTTCTTTGGTCCGATGGCGACCGCGCTGATGGGCGGCATCACGAGCGCGACCGTCCTCACCTTGTTCTATCTGCCGGCTCTTTACGCCATGTCGTTCAGAGTACGCAACGACGAGCGCGAGCCGCAAACGCCGTCCGCGTCCGGCACGGCGCATACGGGGAATTGAGCATGATCCACTTCGCACGTTCCTGCGTCGTTCGATGCTTCGGCGGTTTGAAGGCCGCACACCTGCCGTCGAGCGTTGCGCTCGCGGGCTCCGCTTTTGTATTGGCGGCCTGTTCGTTCGGGCCTAACGGCCAGCCGCCGGCGATGCCGCAGCCAGTCCACTACGGCAGCGAAGCGCAACCGGCGCAGACGGTCCTGGCGCAAGGCGTCGCGCAGCAGTTCGTGGTCGGCGCTAAGCCGGTACCCGAATGGTGGAAGCTGTATCGATCGGACGCGCTGGATGCGCTCGTCGACGAAGGGCTGCGCAACAGCCCGACTCTCGCGGCGACCGAGCAGAGTCTCGCCGCCGCGCGCGAACAGCTGCGCGGCCAGATTGGCAGCTCGATGCTGCCCACCATCGACGCAGGCGGCCAGGCGACGCGCAATCGCGCGCTCGCGATTCCGGAAATTGGTCCAAACACGTTCCTGTACAACATCTTCGTAGGCCAATTGCAGGCGCATTACACGATCGACCTGTTCGGCGCCTCGCGCCTCGCCGACGCCGCGCTGGCCGCACGCGTGAACGTGCAGGCGTATCAGCTGGATGCTGCCCGTCGCGCGCTCGCCGCGAACATCGTGAGCGCCGCGATTACGAGCGCCGCGTTGCGCGCGCAGATCGACACCACCGAACGGCTCGTGACGCTTGCCGACGATCAGGCACGCGACACACAACGACGCTATGCGCTCGGGGCCGTGTCGCACGCCGATCAGTTGAGCGCGCAACAGAGTGCGGCGAGCTTGTCCGCGAGCCTGCCGGGGTTGCGGCAGCAATGGCAAACCACACGTCATGCATTGGCCGTGCTGCTCGGTCGTACCCCGGACGCCGCGCCAGCCGATCTCGAACTCGCGGGCTTGCATCTGCCCGAGCAGGTGCCGGTGGTTGTGCCGAGCGAACTGTTACAGGCTCGGCCCGACATTCAGGCTGCCGACGCCGCGCTAAAAGCTGCGGCCGCCGATGTGGGCGTAGCAACCGCGCAGATGTACCCGAGCCTGTCGCTAAGCGCATCGATGGGACAAGGCGGCTTCAGCTGGCCCGTCGCGCTCTCCGGTGCGGGCGCCATCTGGAGCATCGGCGCCTCTTTATCGCAGCCGTTATTTCACGGCGGCGCGCTGGTCGCACAGCGCCGCGCGGCCATGAACACCTATGAGGCCACGGTGTCGCAATACAAGCAGACGGTGCTTGCCGCGTTCCAGAATGTCGCCGACACGCTGGCCGCGCTCGAACACGACGCGCAGGCGCTGGACGCCGCGAATACAGCGACGCGTTCCGCTCAGGGAATCTTCGATGAAACCTCCGGCCGCTATCGGCTCGGCGCCGTACCTGTATCGTCCACCCGCACGAGCGAGCAGCAATTTCGCAACGCGCAACTCGACGAGATTCGCTATACGAGCGCGCGTCTGACGGACACGGCGGCGCTATTTCAGGCGATGGGCAATCCGCCCGTCGAGGCGGCGGGATCGGGAGCAAGTCCAGGCGCAACTGCGCAGACAACATCAAGGGCAACTGCGCACGCGTCCGGGGCCGAACCAGGCAATCCGAATTGACGCCCCGCACTTATCCCCAGTTGATGTTGAATAGGCTGTTGAAAACTTTCTGACAAGCGGGCTAACTCATTGAGCCGGCTGGTGTTATGGGTGGCGGCGTGGAATGAAGCATGGGTCGACAGGATGGGAAGCGTCCGTCGGATCGGACGTTGGTGGCCCATATGATTTTTCGCCTCATGCCTTGCGGAACCAATCTATCCACAGACTTTGTTCACAGCTTTGTGGATAACCATAGGACACAACACCCAAGTGCTTGAACGCACAAGCGTTTGCCCTCGTGACGCGTTTTGCCGCCACTGCCCGCGCAACGACAGCACGCACATACGGGCGCACGCTGCGTCAATAAACGCCCGCCTCCCCTTCCGGACGATTCTTGAAGCGCTTGTGCACCCAATAATATTGATCAGGAATCCGTCGCACCTGCGTCTCGAGAAACTCGGTGATCCGTCGCGCGTCCACCGTTACGTCGTTCGACGGAAAACCGGCTAGCGGCTCGAAGATACTCAGCTTGTAGCCGCGATAGCCCGGCAGCACCTCCGTCACGAACGGCACGACCCGGGCGTTCGCCGCGCGCGCCATCCGCGAGACCGAAGTGAGCGTGCAGGCCTGGACGCCAAAGAACGGCACGAACACCGAATCGCGCAAACCGAAGTCCATGTCTGCCGCGAGCATTACCGGCGTGCCGTCGCGCAAGGCACGCAACGCGCGCCGCACACTGTCGCTGCGGGGAATCATCTCGGTGCCGAAACGCCCGCGCTGGCGCCTCGCCATCGCGTCGAGCAACAGGTTCGACATCGGCGTGTAAAGGGACGCCACCGGATGCCGCGTCGAATACATCATGCAGCCTGCCTCGATGCCGACAAAGTGGAAGCCGACGAAGATCGTCGGTTGAGACTGGACGTCCGCGAGATCGATTGCGCTTTCCACTTCGACGAGACGGGCCAGCGCCTGCGCATTGCCGAACCATTGCGGCCCACGCTCGACATAACTGCGGATCACGTGGCAGAAATGCGCACGCGCAAGACGTTCGCGCGCCGCGTCGCTCATGTCGGGGAAACACAATTTCAGGTTGGTATGCACCACCCGCCGGCGGGTGCTCGGAATCCGGTACAGCAGAGCGCCGACGCCGTTGCCGAACCGCGCGACGAGCCCATACGGCAATATTGCGAAGGCGCGCAGCAGCCCCGTCATCAGACAGATGAGAATTCGACTTTTCAATGCGGAACCCGGTGGATGCTGGAAGGCAAACACGTCGGCGGCTGCGGCTCTTGTGCCGCCAGCGCTCAACGTGGCATGTGCGCGCATCCGGCCGGGTCCGGGCGCGCTTGAGGGATGGTGACGCCTTGCTCGCCGCAAGACGCAGCCATGCTCGAGATAGAAACAGCTAACGAATCCAGCCTGCTAATGGACCCCGATCGAGCATCGCAGGCGTGATTAAAACACAGCGTGCGTCTCGCAAACAGAATCGGCAGGCTAGCTACCGGCCGAGCGCCGCCGGAAAGCGTGAAGCCTGCACGTGTCACCGCTGCGGGCACCGCGTTGCGCGCGCGGCCGATCGGCCAGCACGCGCATTGTTCATCAAGGTTTGTTCGATTCGAACAGATCCATGATCTGCTTCTTCTCATTGGACGACACGCTTGGCGGCGGCACTGCCGGCGGCGTCAAGCCCGCGGGCCCCACGCCTCCGACCGCGTCGTTCACACCCGCCGTCGGATTCGCCGAATCGAGACCGATGCTGGCGACAAAACCGTTGCCCGGCGTCATGTCCGAGTAGAACAGTTCGCCGTCGACGGAAGTCACCCCTTGGGGCTGCGCCGGCTCGCTCTGCGGCACGCCGCGCAACGCGCGCTGCATGTACTCGACCCAGATCGGCAGCGCGAGCTGTGCGCCGAATTCGCGGCTGCCGAGCGTCTTCGGCTGGTCGTAACCCATCCACGCGACCGCGACGAGCGATTGCTGATAGCCGGCGAACCAGCCGTCCTTCGCGTCGTTGGTCGTTCCGGTCTTGCCCTGCAGGTCCGACCGATGCAGCACGTTGGTGCCCGCGCCAGTGCCTGCGGTCGCGACCGAATGCAGCAGGCTGTTCATGATGTACGCGTTACGCGGCTCAAGCGTGCGCGGCGCGTCGCGACCTGCGGTAAGCGGCTGCGCTTTCGACAGCGGCTCGCCGCGTGCGTCCGTCACTTCGTTGATCAGATACGGGTTGATGCGATAGCCGCCGTTCGCGAAGACCGAATACGCACCCGCCGACTGCAACGGCGTCACGAGCCCCGCGCCGAGTGCCATCGGCAGGTACGGCGGAGTCTTGTCGGCGTCGAAACCGAAGCGTTGCGTAACGAAGTCTTGCGCGTACTTCGTGCCGATATACGACAGGATCCGGATCGAAACCAGGTTCTTCGACTTCTGCAACGCGAGACGCATCGGCATCGGCCCGTCGGGCTGGTCGTCGTCCTTCGGCTCCCACGCATCACCGCCCGGCGTGCTCGACGGGAAGTACAGCGGTGCGTCGTTGATGATCGTGGCCGGTCCGAGCCCCTTGTCGAGCGCCGCCGAATAAATGAAGGGTTTGAAGCTCGAACCGGGCTGACGCCAGGCTTGCGTGATGTGATTGAACTTGTTCTTGTTGAAGTCGAACCCGCCGACGAGCGCGCGAATCGCACCGTCCTGCGGCGTGAGCGACACGAGCGCGCCTTCCACCTGCGGGAGCTGCGTGATCTGCCAGTTGCCCTTGGCGTCGTTCATCACGCGCACAATCGATCCCGGCCTGATCTTCGTTGCCGCCGCGCCGCGTGCGCTCAACGCACTGGCGGCAAAGCGCAAGCCATCACCGGCGATAGTCACCTGCGTGCCGTCCACCAGTTGCGCCTTCACCTGCTTCGGGCTCGCGTCCGTGACGACCGCGGCGATGATCTCGCCGTTATCGGGATGATCGTTGAGTGCGTCGTCGATGGTCTGATCGCGGTCGTCGCCAGGCGCGGGCAATTGCACGAAGCCTTCCGGCCCGCGATAACCGTGGCGCCGCTCGTAATCCATCACGCCCTTGCGCACCGCGCGATACGCGGCGTCCTGGTCGGCGGAATCGATGGTGGTCGTGACATTCAGGCCGCGCGTATACGTTTCGTCCTTGTACTGCGCGTACATCATCTGGCGAACCATTTCGGCAATGTACTCGGCGTGCACGCTGTATTCGTTGCCGGGGTTCCGCGTGTGAATCTCTTCTTTCACCGCCTGGGCGTACTGATCCTGGCTGATGTAGCGCAACTCCAGCATGCGCCTGAGAATGTATTCCTGACGGATTTTTGCGCGCTTCGGATTCACGACCGGGTTATACGCGGACGGCGCTTTCGGCAGACCCGCGAGCATCGCGGCCTGCGCAAGCGTGATGTCTTTCAGATCTTTGCCGAAGTACACGCGCGCTGCCGCGGCAAAGCCGTAAGCGCGCTCGCCCAGATAGATCTGGTTCATGTACAGCTCGAGAATCTGGTCCTTCGTCAACGCGCGCTCGATCTTGTACGCGAGCAGCATTTCGTAGATCTTGCGCGTATAGGTTTTCTCGCTCGACAGAAAGAAGTTGCGCGCGACCTGCATCGTGATCGTGCTCGCGCCCTGCGACGCGCCGCCGTGCGCGAGGTCGGCAAAGCCGGCCCGCAGAATGCCGAGGAAGTCGACCCCGCCGTGCTCGTAGAAGCGATAGTCTTCAATTGCGAGCACCGCTTTCTTCATCTGGTCGGGAATGTCCTGGAAGCGCACGAGACTGCGCCGTTCCTCGCCGAATTCGCCGATCAGCACATGGTCCGCCGTATAGACACGCAGCGGCACTTTCGGACGATAGTCGGTCAGCGCGTCGAGCGAAGGCAGTTGCGGCCCCATCACCACAAGTGCGTAGCCGACGATCAGCGCGCCCACCACGGCGACAATCGCGACGAGGCTCGCGAACCAGATCGCAACCGTCGCGCCGATCGAGCGGCCGCCCTCTTCGGCGTCGCGCGAAGCGGCGTTGCGTCCCTGCGTGCGGTGGTAGGAGTCCCGGTCTTGACCGGCCGGAGATTGCGAGGAATGCGGTCGTTTGATGATTGGCATGACTGGAATAGTGGGCGCGTAGCTCAACGCCTTGTTCTCGCGCGTCAGGCGCGCATGAATCGTGAGCGGCGTAGTCTGGGCGCAGACCGCCGTGCGACTCTGTGCCCCGGCGAGTCGCCACAGCGCACCCGGGACATTGTCCGGCGCAACGTAACAGCGCATTTTAAAGAAATCAAGCGGCGCTCAACGGAGTTTTTTTGTAAGAATTCCCTTCGCTTCCAGTCCCGGCGGCAGAGCGTGGGTAGATTCGGCAGGCTTGCGAGGCGCTTGCGCACGTTCGCAAAGTTATCCCCAGTTTTTGTTGAAAGGCCTGTGGACAAGACCACAAAAAGCGCGACAACTCGTTGATGTCACGGCATTTTCATGAAGCGCCCGTTTGCGATCGGCGCAACTCGTCATATGATGGACTCCGCGCATGCCGATGTGCGCCGATGCGCGCCGTCAGGCGCCATGCCAACAAGTATGCGAGCCGATCATGACAAAGCCCAGCGAACGCATCGTCGTATTCGTCACGCCCGCGCAGAAACGCGCGATCGCCGCCACTGCGGACGAACTCCGCATTAGCGTCAGCGAGCTCATGCGGCGCGCAGTGCTGAGTTTCAGCGCGACCAGCGAGCAGGTGAAAGCAGCGAGTATCGTCGATCGGCTCAATGTGCCCCGCGCGCCTGACGCGCTCGACGCGGCGCTGCAGCGTGTCGCGCACGACGCGAAGGTTGCGCGCGACGCGCTGCCGGCCGCGCTGCAAACGCGCGTAAGCCTCCGGACCGGTTCGGAGGCCAATGGTGCGGGTATTCCGGGCGATTCGACAACGTCGGCCGCTGCAACTCCGGCTGAAAATGTGCCACCCGTGCCTGCACCTGCCCCGCTGCTGCCTGCTGACGTGCTGGCGGCGCTTACCGCCGAAGTCGACGAAGACGCCGTGGCAACCGCCGAGGCTGTCGCGAGAATGGCGGCGGCACGCGCTGCCGCGATCGAGGAACTGCTGCCCGCCGCCGTGACGGTGCAGACTCACGTGAAAAGCGTGCTGAAGCGCCCTCGTCTCGACCCCATGCGCGATGAAGACGATCCGCACAGCGATCTTGGCCCCGAAGGCGGCCGCTTCGCGTAACTATCGCGATAGCGGGCAGCAATGGAACGCGCAACGTCGATGCAAGCGGCTTGCACGGGTTTGTAAGCGGTCGACTGCGCACATTCTCACTCGCTTGCTTGCTAGCGGCTTGCGCCGTTCACGTTCGCGACACTCGCCGCGAGCACACTGAGCAGCTCGCTCATCGCGCCCTTTAAGCCCATTTTAAGAGAGCCCGTGGTGTAATATCCGCGAGCTACTGAGGGACAGGTCGGTGCGCTCATCGCCGAAAACCTTTCGCTTTGTCATGCGATACGTGCACAGGCGAAACCGACAATTTGCTGTTGCGCTATTGCAATCGGCGAGCAAGCCCCGACCTCCGGTCCGAACGCTGCGCAGCTTCTCGCGCGGCGGCGTAAAGTAGTAGTGACAAGCAGTTGAGTGCGCAGGAATATTCAGCGCCGACACCATTCTCTGGAGGTTTTCATGTCGCTTTTTGACAGCATTTCGCGCACGCTAAAAGGTCTCCTCAACGACGCTGCGGACTCGGTGCAAGACCCGTCCCGCGATTCGCGCCAGATCGTACGCGAACTCGACGAGAGCATCGGCCGCGCCGAGAATTCGCTGATCGAGATCCAGGCGCAAGTGGCCACACAGCAAAGCAAGCGCGATGTTGCCGCCGACAAGGCGAAGAAGTACGAAGACGGCGCAAAGCGCGCGCTGCAATCCGGCGACGAAGCGCTGGCTCGCGAAGCGCTCGGCGCGCAAGCCACGGCCGAAGCAGAACGCGATGCGCTGACCAAGGAACTCTCTACGCTGGAGCCGTCGGTCGCGCAGCTCAAGAGCCAGATCGAAGACATGCGCAGCCGTCGCAACGATCTGAATGCGCGTTCGAACATTCTGCAAGCCAAGCAACAGATCGCCGAAGCGAAAGACGTCGCTGCAACGGCGTTGGGCGGCATCGGCGGGAAAAACCTGTCCGAGGATTTTCAGAAGCTCGAAGACAAGGTCGCGTTGTCGAATGCCCGTTCGGACGCACGTCTGAACTCCGCCGATGTCAAAAGCGGCAAGGCGCTCGACGACAAGCTGGCAGACCTGAACCGCGGCCCGTCGGTGGAAGACCGGCTGGAAGCACTGAAAAAGCAGATCAACTCGCCGGCTCAGTAATTGCGTCGCAGTGTGCGGTAAGGCGGCCTCCGGTTGGCCGGCCCCCGGTTAGCCGGCCTCCGCAATCGACTGAAGGAGACGGGCGCTTGGCGTCCGGTCTGCAAATGAAAAAAGTTATTGCAAGTGCGTTCGTCTCGCTGATGCTCGTATCCACGGCAGCGTTTGCCGTGCCCACGGTGCAGCAGATCGAATCGGCAATGTCGCAAGGCAACTGGCAGCAGGCCGATGCCGGCCTGTCCGAAGTGCTGAAGGCGCATCCCAACAACGCACATGCGCACTACCTGTACAGCCAGGTGCTCGACCGTGAAGGTCGTTATGGCGACGCGCTCGCGCAAGTCCAGCAGGCCAAGACGCTCGATCCGCAGATCCGTTTCACCGATCCGACGCGCTTCGCGCAAGTCGAGGCACGCATTCGCCGCGACGCCGAACGCACTGCGAGCACGAGCGGCAACGGCGGTGAAAGCGGGATTGGCACGTTGACGAACCGCACGACCAATCCGTTCGGCCAGCAGAACACGCCGGCCGTGCAGCAAGCGCCTGAGCGCCATGGTCCTGGCATCGGCATGTGGGTCGGCATTCTGATTCTCGTTGGCGTGATTGCGCTGGTGCTGCGTTGGACCTTGCGCCGTGCGCGCTCGCAGGACGATACGCGCGCGGATGACGACCGTCGCGTGCAACTCAAGCGTGCGACCGAGTTGCTCAACTCAGTGCGCTCGCTCAAGCTCGACGTAAAGCTTTCCACCGCGCCGGGGCACGAAGCATTGGAGAAAGAAGTCGAAGCAACGGAGGACCAGTTGCGAACGCTCGTCGAAGCGCTATCGAACAGCAAGAACCCGGTGCCGCCGTATCAACTCGACGAGTTGGAGCAGCGCATCGGCAGCTTGCGCGCGCGAGCCGATGGCCGGCCCGATCCAAATGCAAGCGCCGCGGCTGACAGCGCGCAATCGCCGTATGCACGCGAAGCCGAGCGCTTTGGCAATCCGCAGCAAGGGCCGTATCCGTCGCAGCCGCCTTATCAACAGCAAGGTCCTTATCAACAGCAGCAACCGCCGGTTATCGTGCAGCAAGGCGGCGGTTTCGGCGGCGGCATGGGTGGGCTGCTCACCGGCGTTCTGCTTGGAGAAGCGCTGAACTCCGGACGTGAACGCGTGGTTGAGCGTGACGTGATCGTCGACGATGAAACGCGCCGGCGCGGCAACGATGTCGACAACGGCGGCGGCCTCGACTTCGGCCAGGGCTCGAACGACTGGAACGATAACAGCGGCGGCGGCATCGACATGGGCAGCAGCGACGATTCCGGCGGCTGGAGCGACAACACGTAGCCCTCGCCCGCCGCGCCGGTCAAAGCGCGGTGCACCGTGGTGCACCTGACGTACGATGCAAAACAGGCTCCCTTCATGGAGCCTGTTTTTTTTCACACTCAACGAATCACGCACGCTTCGATACGGCCGCCTGCGCTTCCTCGTGCCGCGCGAGCGACATCGCGCCTGCAAATAGGCGCACGACAAAGCGCTCGGCATAACTCACGAGCGCATCCCGACGGGCGACGTTGGCGTCGACGTTATCGCTGTCTTCTTCGTTCACGTCCGCATCTGCGCCGATGAACTCCGCTGACAGATGGAACAGTTGCAGCACGATCTGCGTGCACACTTCATCGACGACATCGCGCGGCAGTGCCGGCATCAATTGCAATTGCACGACGTCGTCCGCCATTTCCGCAGACACCGCATGAAGCGTCGCGCGCACGGCTTCGCGCAACGCAGGCGACGTGCCGTGATACTCAGCTAAAGCGCTCAGAAACGCCTCGCGGTTTTCCAACGCGAACGCGAAGAACGCCACGCATGCGCGCCGTGGCACGCTGTGCGGTTCGTCGTGCGCGGCGAGCCAGCGCTCGCGGCGCAGCATCGGCCGCAACCGACGGCTTACCGAATCGACGGCTTCGCGCGCGAGATCGTCGAGCGTATCGAAATGACGATAGAACGTGTTCGGGTTCAGCCCCGCCTCTCGCGCGAGTTCGCGCAGACCGAGGCTCGCGAAGCCGCGCCCGCCCGCGGTCAACCGCAGCGCGGCTTCAATCAGCTTGCGTTTGCCGGCCGGCAATTCCTGAGTTGCCGCAGTGTCGCCGGCATTCGGCACGGCTTCGAATACGGATGTCATGGCCTTGGTGATGGGTTTTGAATCACCGCGCAGCACGCGCGTTTAATAGGCGTACTCTAAACGATCTTGACGCGAGGTGCACAGTTGTCTACCCTGCGCGTAACGTTCGAGCGGCCGCCTGTTCGCGGCCACGCCGCGTCTCCTGAATGACGACACGGCCCGAACTTCATTGCCGGAGATTGCTGTGACGCCCGCTTCATCCGCCGCATTCACACAAGCCGCCGCGCCGCGCATTGCAATCGTGGGAAGCGGCTTCGCCGGCATCGGCATGGCCGTGCGTCTGCTAAAAATGGGCATTACGTCGTTCACGCTCTACGAGGCCGCCGGCGACATCGGCGGCACCTGGCGCGACAACACCTATCCGGGCGCCGGGTGCGATGTGCCCTCGCATCTGTATTCGTTTTCTTTCGAACCGAACCCGGCGTGGTCGCGTGAGTTCAGCGGCCAGGCGGAAATTCTCGCCTACCTCAAGCACTGCGCGCGCAAGTACGGCGTGGATCGTTACGTGCGTTGCAATGCACGCGTCGTGGCCGCGCGGTTCGATGAAGCGCGTCACGTGTGGCACATCGAACTGGATGTCGACGGCATGCGCGAGAACGTCGAGGCAGATGTGCTGATCGGAGCGAGCGGTGGACTATCCCGCCCTTCCATGCCGCAAATTGCGGGGCTCGAGAGTTTCAAAGGCAAGCTGTTTCATTCCGCGCGCTGGGACCACACGTATCCGCTCGAAGGAAAACGCGTCGCGGTTATCGGCACCGGCGCGAGCGCGATCCAGTTCGTGCCGGAAATCCAGCCGCGCGTCGCGCAACTCGATCTGTTCCAGCGCACCGCGCCATGGATCATGCCCAAGCCCAACAAGCGCATTAGCGAACGCACGCGCTGGCTCTTCGAGCATCTGCCGTTCACGCAGCGACTTGTACGCAGTGCGATCTACTGGAAGCTCGAATCGCAGGCCATTGCTTTCGTGAGGCATCCGCAACTGATGAAGCGCCCGATGAAGCTGTGTCTCAGCTACCTCGCACGACGCGTGAAAGACCCGGAACTGCGCGCGAAGCTCACGCCGAATTACCGCCTCGGCTGCAAGCGGGTTCTGCTATCGAGCAACTACTATCGCGCGCTCGTCGAACCCAACGTGAACGTGATTACAGCGGACATTCGTGAAGTGGTCGCGGACGGCGTCGTGACACAAGATGGCGCGCATCACGCGGCGGACGCGATCATTTGCGGCACCGGCTTTCAGTTCAACGGCTTCGGCGCGCCGTTCGAGGTGACGGGCATCGGTGGCGCGGATCTCCGTGCGCTATGGCTGCGCGACGGTCCGGAAGCGTATCTCGGCACGAGCATCGCCGACTTTCCCAACTTCTTCATGATCGCTGGTCCGAACACCTTTCTCGGCCACAACTCGATGATCTACATGATCGAGTCGCAAGTGCAGTACATCGGCGATTGCCTGCGCGTGCTACGCGAGCGCAACGTACGCGCGATGGACCTGCGTCCCGACGTGCAACGCGAATACAACGCGCGCCTGCAGAAGAATATGCAGCGCTCCGTGTGGTCGAGCGGCTGCCATAGCTGGTATCAGACAGGAAGCGGCAAGGTGACCGCGCTGTGGCCGGGCTTCACGTTCAGCTTTCGCAAACGGACGCGGCGCGTGCGGCCGCGGGACTATCGCTTCTTGCCTTGATTCAATAGCGGCTGACGTTGGTTCGATGTCCGTTTGCAGTTTCGATTCGAACAAAAAGGGAGACGCACAACATGGCAAGTAGAGAACCTCGGTCTTCGGTCTCGTCATCTACGAGACCATCGAACTCTGCCGCGCTGCCGCCGCGCTCGCTCGCCGCTCGCCTCGGCATTACGAGTGTGCCGCGCGACGAATTGCGGCGGCGCTACACGCAAAGCGGCTCCAGGTTCGTCCGGATCATGGGCGCGGACGTTCATTACGTCGACGAAGGCAGTGGCGACACCATCGTGATGATTCATGGTTTCGCGTCTTCGCTGCACACCTGGAACCGTGTCGCCGATGAACTCAAGCACACCCACCGCGTGATTCGTCTCGACCTGCCGCCGTTTGGCGTGACGGGACCGCTGCGTTCCAGTACCGGCGTCATTGAAACGATGAACCTGCCGACCTACCGGCGTTTCATCGACACGTTCCTGCAGGCGCTCGGCGTCTCACGCGCGGTATTCATCGGCAATTCGCTCGGCGGGCTTATTGCGTGGGACTACGCGGTGCGTCATCGCGACGCGGTCGAGCGCCTGGTATTGATCGACTCGGCCGGCTTCCCGATGAAGCTGCCCATCTACATCGATCTTTTCAATCACGCGCTGGTGCGCGCGAGTTCGCCGCGATGGCTGCCGGAAATCATCATTAGAAGCGCCGTGCGCAACGTGTATG
Organism: Paraburkholderia sp. SIMBA_053; assembly: GCF_046534895.1. Lineage (NCBI taxonomy): Bacteria > Pseudomonadati > Pseudomonadota > Betaproteobacteria > Burkholderiales > Burkholderiaceae > Paraburkholderia > Paraburkholderia sp. SIMBA_053. Next base: position 1,166,921 of record NZ_JAWRXU010000002.1, read on the forward strand.
GCGATGCGCGCAAACTCGACGCCGTCACGCTGCGGCGCTACGTCGACTTTTTTCACGGCGAAGGCACGCGCGCCGCGATCGGCAAGATGGTGCCGACACTCGATTTCGAAGAACTCGATACAGACGTGCTGACTACGCTCGCGGTTCCCACGCTCGTCTTGTGGGGCGCGAAGGACCGCTGGATTCCCACTGCGCACGCCGCCGAATTCGCCCGGCGCATTCCGGGCGCGAAGTCGGTCACGTATCCGGGTCTAGGACACATTCCAATGGAAGAAGCGCCCGAGCGCGTGCTTGCCGATTTGCGGGCTTTTCTTGGCGGGAATGCGAGCAACAGTGAAGAGTTGCTGCTCCGGGAAGAAGGCTCGCGACGCGCGTCGGTGTAGGGGCAGCGGGACGGCGCGCTGGGGGGGGGAAACGGGATGGGTTGGACTGGGGCTGATTGCCGAATCAAGGCCTTGCTGACAAATTCGGTCACGCGACTGTGACGCGGGGCTCAGTCAACTGGACTAGCCGGATTTGTGGCGCGAATTCGTTGGATTTGCTGGAGTGTGAGAGCGGCCGCGACTCGTCACTCGCCCGTCGTGTTACCCGGACGCTCAGACGTCGCCTCCACCCGGTAAACGGCAGTTCGATTTGCGATGGTTTCCGCTGCTTCATCGGCCTGTACGGCCCTGTCGGGCGAGAACATTCAAACATATCTCAGCGATGCGGAGCGGTTGGTGACGCGGGTCCGACAATGCGGATTCGGAGCGCGTCGGCGTCAAGGGTGGATCTCCGTCGGTGAGTCATGCCTCTTTCGCGCTGATCGCGGGGAATTTCGATTGCCGAACTGTTGCAACTTCCATGTGGTTTTGAAATCGCTGCCGTGGGCGGCTCGCCCAATTTGGGCTGCCAGACGTAGAATGGCGGTCTCACAAACGACGCCATTTCGCCGCATGTATGCAAATGAATATTCGCAACGAGCTTTGGATGTGTTGATTCAATCCGATGAAGTGTCCACGTTTCCCGTATTGTTGAAGAGGCATAACCGCGACGACTATGTGCGGCGCATCGCGGCAAGCGTGGCTGATAGGACGTTCCGCTTCGCGAGTTTTGAACGGCTACGTGTCGGTAAGTTCCAGGCATATGAGCCAAATAAACTGGGCGACCGATTGGTAATTCGTCGCCTCAATAACGTTCTGCGAAGAACATACCGAATTAAGCAATCGGATCGCAATGATGTCGTTCGGCAATCTGTGAAGCTGCTGACCGAGCCTGCAGAAAAGTATATTGTCAAGCTCGATATTAAAGGATTCTATGAATCCATCGATCGAACAAAGCTGCTAGGGCAACTCGATGACGATCAATTGCTCTCTGACCGAACTAGATGGTTGTTACGAGAGGTTTTCAAAAATCTAATTGCGCAAGTCCCTACAGGATTGCCGCGAGGAATCAGCGTCAGCGCCACTCTATCCGAAATATTGATGAGGCGGATCGACCAGAAGATTCGGCAAATAGACGGAGTCTATTTTGCTGCGAGATACGTCGATGACTTAATAATATTCAGCACAAGCAGGCCTGCGGGGATCGTGGAGAAGGTGCAAGCGTTGCTGCCAGTTGGAATGGCACTCAACGAGGACAAGACAAAAAGCGTCTTCGTCGGATGTTGTTGCTCTCACGAATGCGTTCACATTGCTACCGCTTGCCCATGTGTGCCGAAGTGCACCTGCGTTCCGGATCCACTTAAGCGGCGAGAGTTGAGTTATCTTGGCTACCGCATCAGTTTTAACAACATACCTAGCTCCCCCGAAAAGAAGAAACGTATGAAAGTGGATGTAGGCCTCTCGAAATCTAAGGTTAATCGTTACAAAACTCGAATTGTGCTCGCTTTTTTAAGTCACATTAAGAGTCCAAACTTTGAACTGCTGCGTCAGCGCATTCGATTCCTGTGCGAAAATTCACAATTCAGCGGCCCCGGACTCCGAGGACGGCTCAAGACGGGAGTAAGATTCAACTATCCGTTGATCAACGATTATGCGGAGCTGGTTGAGCTTGACCATTTTTTGAGAGCACAGATATTTTCGAGCATTGGTGCTTATGGCATGAGAATGACGGCATCGCTTAGCACGGGCCAAAAGGCAGTCCTAGCTGCTTACTCCTTTCGATCTGGCCATCAGAGCCATCGGTCTCGACCAGTTCATTCGACCGAGTTCGATGAAATAAGAGCCTGCTGGAAACATGCGTAAAAGAATCGACGTTGACAAAAGCGATCAGCATCGGATCGTGCATACGGAACTTCTTCCCTATGAAGTTCCCCTTTTTTTCAGCAATGATCGGCTATATACGTTCGCGAAGTCGGAGAGAAAAATGGTTGTGCCCGAGATCGTGCGTATATTCATGACGCAAGAACATTACACGGTTCCGTTCGAGTATCAGATTCGTCATGGTGCTGCCGGTAACCGGACCTTGGGCATCATACATCCAGCCACGCAGCTCAGGTTTGCCAACTTCTACAGCGACTATCATCAAATGTTACTGTCGCTGTGTGGTAGAAGCGACTACACGCTCCGGGCTCCATTCCGAGTAGCGACGCACTTCATCGAGCGCAATCTCGCCGCGCACGATAACGCTCTGGATGACGGTGACGTTGACACCGACGTCGGAGGTGAGAGTATTCCGCAGTTTGCCTCGTCCTATTTTTCATACGGCAGGTACTCCCAACTACATCGATTCATCGACTCCACAGAGTTTCTTGCGCTCGAATCAAGGTTCTCGAAACTCATGAAATTCGACGTAAAAAAATGCTTTGCGAGTATTTATACACACTCCATTGCGTGGGCAGTTAAAGGCAGAGAATTCTCCAAAGCGAACCGACAGTTCGATTCCTTCGAGCAAGATTTCGATCGCCTCATGCAAAAATCAAATTACGACGAAACTAACGGAATCGTTGTCGGCCCTGAGATATCTCGGATATTTGCAGAGATCATTCTGCAGCGCATTGATTTGAATATCGCAAGCACGCTATCGGAGCAAGGCCGCGCAAGCGAGTCATTTGCCATCAGGCGCTATATTGACGATTATTTCGTGTTCGCCAATGATGAAAAGTCGTTGCAAGATATTTTCGAGGTTGCGCAGCACGAGTTGCAATTCTACAAGCTGTATATCAACGAAGCTAAAACAACGAACGTTGACAGACCTTTTTCGACTCCCGAGTCGGCAGCGAAATCGGCGGTGCAGCAAGTCCTAACATCCACTCTATTAGGTTGGCTGAAAGAGGTTCGGCATTCTTTAGTAGCAGGTGAATTCGAAACGCTCTTACCCCGTAGCGTTGAGCTTCAACTGAGTGCTCCATTCCGGCTGACAACGCGTATCGCGCGTGACCTCAAGATCGCAGTAAAGCAGGCCAACGCTGATTTTTCTGTTACAACCGGCTATGCGCTCGGCGCATTTGCGAAGGAAATTTGGCGACTGCGGAAGCACTTAAATACCACCCATCTCGGCCCTCGACAGATAGATCTGGTCGCGAATCTGCTATTGGCAACCGTAGAGATTTTGGTGTTCCTTCTATCGATTGATTTCCGGGTTCGCCCTGCAATCCGCGTAGCTCAGTGTATGGTAATGTTGAACGCCATGACCCGTCGCGAAAACGGGCTCAACGCCAACATCACCGAGCGATTTGCGAGGCGAACCCACGATTTACTCGTCGCACGCTCTACAGAAGGCCCCGGCGGAGTGGAAGCGCTCAATCTATTAGCGACGATCAAGGTTATCCGGCCCGATATTCAGCTTTCAAGCAGTGATCTGCTTCAAGTGGTCGGCGGTGCGTCTGCGGTCTCGGCGCATAATCCTTACGTTGGATTTTCCTATTTTGACATCGTCTCTATCCTGTTTTACATGGCGGATGACCCTACTTTCGCGAGGGTCAGGCTTGCAGTCGAGAAGGAGATTGTCCGGCGATTCTGTGATGTAACGCAGTTGTCGAATCAAGCTGATCTGTGCATGCTATTCATGGACGTTGTCGGATGTCCGTGGGTATCCGAGGCTTCAAAGCAGGAGATCATAAAGTTGGCGTTCAGAAAGCTCAAGAATAGGGAGCCGCAGGTAAACGAAATTGGGCACGTGAAGTCGTTCACTTCTAGGCAGCTAGGATTCGTCGATTGGCATGGCATGTTGCACTTCGAGCGTATTTTGAATCGGAAAGAGTTGAAGAGCGTATATGACATGTAGTAGCCTACCGCCGTGAGGTGGTGAAGAACTTACGGATTCAAATACATTAGCCGTCCGGCCCGGTTTCACAGTGTCGTGCAGCATCGTCACTGGTGGTACGCCGGCTACTGACAGCCATACAGTTGGACGCGTCCAGTTGATGCTTGTGACCAGAGCATCGGTTAGAAGAGGAGTAAGGCATGTCGCTATGCGCTTGCTCCTGCGCTCACACGCCAGTAAGGGAGGCGGCACCTCACTCCCATCGATAGAATGCCTCGGGCACTTTGTTCGCGTTCAGCGCTCCCTGCTTGTCGGCGGGCCGGCGAAGAGTGGACCACCACAGACTTTTCTTGAAGGCCTCAAGCGAATCGGCTAAGGAAGTTTGCCAAGGGGCCCGTTCCAGTCACCTTGAGGCGTTTAGCCTGCCCGATAGTGGACCGTTGGGGCACACCGTTGAGGCACCATCCCCGAGCAGCCGAGTCCTCTGATGAGGCGCGTTAGCCAGCGAAGCCACTTGAATGAGCGTTCCACCCTGGAAGCGGCCGCAGTTGTCGCAGGGAGTGACCGCCCGCAACGGGTCGGTTTGAGTCGGTCCAACACCGCAAGACCCGCCTTCGCGAGCACGTCATCAAACTGCCCTGCGGGTCATGTACCAGCAACCAAGCGTCCTTTGATAGCAGCCCTAGCGCCCTGCCGTCGAGTTGCGCAAGACAATCACACGAGTCTCATCAGTCCAGTCTTTCCACTCTCGCGACTCGTTCCCCCGCCCCCTACCCCCCACCCCCAAGAAAACGCAACAAGCTCCAAAGAAACTTGCAGAGCATGACGAGCAGCTCCCACAAATGATAGAGCTGTTGCCAGCCCGAAACGCGCGCTAAGGAGTCGTACATCGTTACCGTCGAAAAAAGGGATGGCCACGGCCGCACGCCTGATTGCGGCTGTCGCGACGTCAAACCGCACATGATAGCGACTGCGGGATACCCCGTATCAAGTCCACCGAAAGCCCGCCGTAAACGCGTTGAGAAGACGCTGTGCGCCATCTGCCAGCGCCGTTAGCGTCAAAGGAGACATCCATGTCGCGTTTCAGCTTTCGCCGGCCGGCCCGCTCCGAGGCGGTGGTCGGCGATATTGCCTCGCAGGCGGGAAAACTCGGTATCGAAATTTGCGATGTGTCCGGCCACGTCGATGAAGTCGCCGCGCGCGTGCAGCATCAGGCTCAAGTCTGCAAGGCGTTGCGCGAGTCCGCCGCGCAGACGCTCGCGGGCAATCATCGGATCGCGACCGCTGCGCGAGGCATGCGCGAAGTCTCCGCGCATGCGGCAACCGGCGTGCAGGAATCGCAGGAAACGCTGGAGGCATCGCTCGCCGACATCCACGGTCTGGTGGAAGGCGTGACGGTAATCGAAAGCCAGATCGGCGCGCTGCGCAGCGCGCTTGCACACGTGAGCCGCGTCTCGGAAGAAATCTCCTTGATCGCGCGGCAGACGCATCTGCTCGCGCTGAACGCCGCGATCGAAGCGGCGCGCGCCGGTGAGTCCGGCCGCAGTTTCGCCGTCGTGGCGGCCGAGGTGAAAAATCTGTCGGCAAAGACCGCGCAGGCAACCGGTCAGATCGAGACGACGCTCGCGCAACTCACGCAGCAGACCGAGCAGTTGATCAACGAAGGCTCGGTGAACACCGAGCGAGCGCACCGGGTGCGTGAGGGCACGCGCAAGATCGGCGATGTCGTGCATGCAACGGGCGACGCCATCGCGCATCTGAACAACGAGGCGGAGCAGATCGCGGCATTGACCGGCGAGATCGAAACGCAGTGCGACGGACTCGAGGCGCAAGTGCTCGAAATGGCGACCGGCGTCGAAGATTCGAGCGAGAACTTCGTGCAGGCGAAGAATCGTCTAGGCAACTTGCTGGGCGTGTCGGAGACGTTGATCGAGTTGACAGCGGCGGCGGGCGTCGAAACCGCTGACACACGCTTCATCGAAGCCGTGCAGGAGGCGGCCGCCAAGGTAAGCAAGGTATTCGAGGCGGCTGTCGCGCACGGCGAGATTTCTCTCGACGATCTTTTCGATCAACACTACGTGCCCGTGCCGGGCACTAATCCGCCACAGTTCATGACGCGTTTCACTGCGTTCACCGATCGCGTTTTGCCGGCGATTCAGGAGCCGTTACTCGATCTCGATCCACGCGTGGCGTTCTCTGCGGCAATCGACGTGCGCGGTTACCTGCCGACACACAATCTGAAGTTCTCCTTGCCGCAACGCGACGATGTCGTTTGGAACATGGCCAATTGCCGCAACCGGCGCATTTTCAATGACCGGACGGGACTTGCTGCCGGATCGCATACAAAGAAGTTTCTGCTTCAGACTTATCGGCGCGATATGGGAGGCGGAGAGTTCGTTTTGATGAAAGATGCGTCGGCGCCGGTTTTCGTCCGCGGACGGCATTGGGGCGGAGTCAGGATCGGGTATAGGGTATAGGTGGTGGTTTGGGTTTTTAGCCTTGTCAGTCGGTGAACGCGGACCATGACCCGCAGACAACTAACTCTGCGGGGCGGGCGCAGACGCTCATGGGGACGACCGCAACCGGGCTCAGCACTGACTCAAAACTGCGCAGTCATTTGGAATACGGCCGTCACGCGCTCGGTCGAGGAAGCCCACGGCTAGGGACCGCGCAGGCGCGCCCGGACGATTGACCGAACACCGTTCGGTCAATCGTCGGACTTGGGCCTGCTAGTCTTCTGACGGCCTTTCTATCGGATGCTGCGTCAAATTCAGGTGCTGTCTAACTTCCGGCCGACCTGCTGCAATCACATTAAGCATTGCAACTCCCAGTTGCCGTGCCAGTTCATCGTCAAACCGGAATTCCTCATCATCGAGAAAAAACGGCACCGCCATCTTTCCCTCAATGAGCGGAGCCACTAGGACCGAGTCCACGGCTTGCATCGTCAATTGCCGCGGTTCGTCGGTATAGGTCAGCACAACGGTGTACGGTGGGTGATTAACCATTAATATCCCCTGCATTGCTGGTATCGCTCAAAAGCGTTCTCCTTGCACAGCGCATAATTGCGCTCGCCGCGAGGTTTAGCCATTAGTCTACAGGCGTCCAAATCCGCCTCATACATATCATGACACTTTGCCTCATGAGCATCCCTGCCCCCGCACTTGACCATCCCGCCGCCGTCACCATCGGCTGCAAACAGCGCGCTATAAAGCATTGACCTTTTTGCCGAACTGGTGAGGTCAGGCACAAGTACAGGATAAGGAACCTGCGACTGGTTACTCAGCATCAGTTCAGTTGTCTCACCCCACGCAGGGATAGCGTCGCTCAGTTCCTCGCCAAACAGCTTTTCCGTAAGCGCACCTTTCCATCGCATATAACATTCAACGCAGATGTCCGGAACACCTCCCCCGGAATCGGACTGCTGCAGTCCTGTTACGTTAGCCGGTGGTGAGACGGGGTCATTGCCCAGTTCCCAGTTGGTGAGCCACACACCAAGTTCGTCATCGCTTATCGGCTGCCACCATGCGCCGTTGGTTGACACCTGTGCCGTGTGTGAGGCGACCGCACCGCCAGGCCCATACTGGTACTTAACCAGCAGAACACGTGCGAGTCCGCCGTTAGCCGCGCTTGCAGGCTCTTTGTACTGAAAGCTCGATACGCGGCCGCGCTCGTCGTATCCGATGTTTGCCTGTCCGCTGTTACCTGCTATTTGAGTGGCCCGGTTCGCAATGTCCCGCTCGAGGGTACGCATCGACCACCCCGATACGGCGTCTTGGACGGTCGCGATATTTCCCCGAGTGTCATATGTGTACCTCCAGTCTTCAGTCGCCGTGCCATTCTTAACAACGGTGGCCGACAGCAGGCGTCCAGCCTGGTCATAGCGCGCTCCCACTGTCGTCTGATCGCCACTCCCGACCGCTCCCATCCCCTGCTCGCCAGTAAGATCGGTCGTTGCGCGCTCTGCGTAACCTGTCACATTGCCGGCCGGGTCATAAACGAATGCGCGGATCTTGCCTGGCGTTGCGACTAGATGCGGGCGCAACGAGACCGCGTCGGCATACTCGACGGTCGTCACCACCTTCTTTCCCGGGACTGTCGCGACTGCTTTCGTTGGCCGGTTGGCACTATCCCAACTGTACTGGACATTTCCGTCGGGAGATTGTCTTTGCTGCAAGTTTCCCGCCGCGTCCCAAGTTCGCGATTCCGTGCCTCTTGGTGTCGTCACTGTGCGAGGACGCAAGCTGTCCGAGACATCAAAGCTAAACGTTGTTGTTCCGGACATGTCGGCGAGCGTCGTATTGCCCCGACCGTATGTGAGCGACGTATTCCGCGTTGTATCCGGATGTGTGACCGAGATCGCCCGTCCGCTTGAATCGTAAGCCCAAGTTGCTGTACGGGAGCCCGATTCGTCTTTTGTTCCAGTCAATCCGTTAGGAAAGCGAGCATCCTCATAAAGATACTGACGGACGTAGCCGATCGGTGCGGTCACCGAAGCCAGGTTCCCATTCGTATCATACGAATAGTGCGTGGCATAGCCAGAGGGAGGCACCACGCTCGTTATACGACCACTGCTATCGTACGTAAGAGTGAAGTAGAGCATCGACGCGCTTTGTCCGATGCGATCGACGGGCCACTGTCCGACAGAATAAATTCTTTGGCCATCGTAAAAGACCTCACGGTATACACCAGTCCGGCTTGTTTCTGACTTCAACAGACCAGTACTGGCCGAATATCTTTCTGTCGTACCAAGCCGGTCGTCTTTTAGATAGAAGTATCCGTCGCCACCGTTCGTCAGGGATATACCTGGAGTCCCGGGAACAGTCCACGCGCCACCGCTCAGCGTGAAGGCAAAGGGCTGCTGATCACCTCGATAAGCAACAATTCGAGGCACGCTCGCATTTACCGCGGCCAAGTCGATCCTTCGCTGCCAGTTGTTAACCCAGTTGCGACCCATCAATGTCTGCGTCGTGTCGTACGGCTTCGAAAGATAAGTACGCCTAAAAACAAGCGGAGAGGCATCGCCACTCGCAAAGTCACTTTCGGTAACTCTGACAATTCCCTTGCCCGAGAGGACCGGGTCGGCTACTGGACACGAGTCATCTGGCTGAGGCGGAACAGGTACACCTCCGCAATAATCTCTGATCCAGTCAGACGCATTTTGACAGTTGTAATAGTTAATAGAGTTATATGGATCATCATCGCCCGTTGTCATGGGCGACGTCCCAGCGACCTGAACTGCGCAGGTCGGAGTGCCGGGGATCCCAAGGGACTTCTGATACGTCTGCATGCATTGCATGTAAGTCGCCGCATCAACACCAACGGCTGACGCCAGCAACACGGATGCGACCGCAAGGCGGGCGGAGCCGCCGCCCCGCCTGCTGAAAAGTTGCCATGCTTTCATGCCTCTCCCTAATTGTTAGGTTTTGCCGATTCGGCTTGCCCACTCTTAGCGAGATTGAAATGCACGTCTATCCGACAACTCCTAAAGTCAAGCACCGCTTGCGCTCGTATGAAATAGTTCTTCTGCGCCGACTGACGTAGTACGTCGGGCTTCGTCTACAGGTCTATCGGTCGCCGCGGTATGAGGCGGTGGAAAGGAAATAGCAATATATTCCGGTGAGCTTCCACCGGAAGTTCCGGTTATCAGCGACACGCATCTCCGTGCAAGTCACAAAAGGTCAGGCATCGTACATCGCTTTCCTTACCGACGATGGACACGCGTACAACATGCAGCGCGGGACCAGCATTCAACGGGGGCGAAAAAGATGCCGCAAGGAGATCCGCCGCCGCGAGTCTATGCTGCAGGATTCTTGCGGAAAGACGGAAAAGGATAATTTTGGCACTCCATGATAAAAATGCCGGATGGACGCCTGCTATCCACGCCGCAGCAGGCGATCACCTTACTCATGAAGGTGTGTGCAAACCGTAACGGTTCTTATAAGCGAATCAATCGTCGCGATGCTTTGCGCGTCAATTTCAGTCATCGACATGTAAACCGTAAGTTGACGACTTGAGTGTCAAATCGCTGGGAGTTTTCACCAGCGCGGAAGCGCTTGCACGACTTTTTTTGCAAGCTATCGGCACATCGACCCACACGACAGATGCATTTATTCGCTAAGCAGCACGCTTAGCTCATCTTCAACTGCCGGGCACAAAATCATAAATCGAGTCGGCGCATCGACAGGTCTGACGAGAGTGGGGGCCTGCACTGTCGATGTTGAAAAAGTTTGCGGATAGTTCTTTAGAAGCTGCCGCATTGGCGGGAAAGGCTGCGTATGGTTCCAGCACCGACGAAAGCACAATCGAAAATCATAAAACCCTAGGCCACCTGCACCCTCCTCCTCTCCGCCCGCTGCATAAAATAATTAACCGCCACCACCCCAACGGTCACGACGGCAATAAACAGCGTCGCCAACGCATTCATCTCCGGATTCAAGCCGAGCCTCACGCGCGAGAAAACCACCAGCGGCAAAGTCGTCGACCCAGGCCCCGACAGGAACGCGGACAAAACCAGATCATCGATTGACAACGTAAACGACAACAGCCACCCCGACACCAGCGCCTGCGAAATCAACGGCAACGTGATCGAGAAAAACACGCGAAGCGGCGTCGCCCCGAGATCGAGCGCCGCTTCCTCCAGCGAAGGATGCAACTCCTTCACGCGCGACTGCACGATGATCGCCACGTACGAAATGCACAGCATCACGTGTCCGATCCAGATCGTGAATATGCCGCGCCCCGCCGGCCATCCGAGCCACTTCGCCATTTCGATAAACAGCAACAGCAACGAAATGCCCTGAATCACCTCGGGAATCACCAGCGGCGCGTTGATCATGCCGGTATAAAGCGTGAAGCCGCGAAAACGCCCCATGCGCGCGAGCACGAAGCCCGCCCATGTGCCGATAATCACCGACGCAAACGCCGTCAGCACCGCCACCCTCAACGAGAGCCACGCCGCAGCGATCAACTCGTCGTCCTGCAATAACGCCGTGTACCAGCGCGTCGAAAAGCGCGTCCATACGGTGACCAGTTGCGATTCATTGAACGAGTAGACGATCAGACTCACAATGGGCACATACAGAAACAGAAAGCCCAACGCCAACGCGGTGAACTGCAAAATCCGGTTCGGCTTCATTAGCGTCTTTCCTCCATTGCCTTCGCCTGCGCATACTGGAAGAACGCCATTGGCACCAACAGCAGCAGCACCATTGCACACGTCACAGCAGAAGCCATCGGCCAGTCCGCATTGTCGAAGAACTCATTCCACATCACACGGCCGATCATCAGCGTATTCGCGCCGCCCAACAATTCTGGAATCACGTACTCGCCGACCGCCGGAATAAACACGAGAAGGCAACCGGCGATAATGCCGTTCTTCGAGAGCGGCAAAGTAATCTGCCAGAACGCTTTCCAGGGCTTCGCGCCGAGGTCGTATGCGGCCTCCAGCAAAGTCATGTCCATTTTCACCAGGTGCGCATACAGAGGCATGACGAGAAACGGCAGATACGAATACACCATGCCGATATAGACGGCGGTATTGGTGTGATACAGCTCGATCGGCGAATGAATCAGACCGATCGACATCAGGAAATTATTGAGCAAGCCGTTGTTCTTCAGAATGCCGATCCACGCATAAACGCGAATCAGAAACGATGTCCAGAACGGCAGCATCACGGCCATCATCAGCAGATTGCGGCGCGCCGGATCCGAACGCGCGATGTAATACGCCATCGGATAGCCGATCAGCAGACACAGCAGCGTCGAGATCGCGGCAACCACCACCGAATTCACGTACGTCGCAAAGTACAGGCTGTCCGTGACGAGAAATGCGTAATGCGACAGGTCGAGCTTGAGGTTGATCGCGCCGTCCACGAAACTCGTCAGTTCGGTGTACGGCGGAATGCCAAGCTGTAGATCGGCAAAGCTGATCTTGACGACCAGTAGAAACGGCACGAGAAAAAACAGCAGCAGCCAGACGAACGGACCGGCCACGACCGCGGTGCGGCCAGTCAGGTTGAAGCGCCGCACCGGCCAGTTGAACAACGAATTGAACTGGCGCTTCATGACGTGAGCACCACACCGGCCGACGCGCTCCAGCGCACGTACACCTCGTCGCCCCAGGTCGGCGGATCGATCTCGGTGAGCGCGAGGCTCGTCACATTGGCGATCACCGTTTTGCCGCTGTCGAGCTTCACGTGGTACAGCGAATAGCCGCCCATGTAAGCAATATTGGTGACGACGCCCTTGCCCCAGTTGTATGCACCCTCAGGCGGCTTGCGCGTCAGCGCAATGCGCTCGGGCCGCACGGAAATCGTCACCGGCATGCCGAGCGGACCGGTAATGCCGTGATTGACATACAGGCGGCAAGTGAGATCGGGCGTTTCGATAAAGACGTGATCGGGCTCGTCTTCGACCGTATGTCCTTCGAACAGATTCGTCGAGCCGATGAACTCGGCCGAAAAGCGGCTATTCGGATACTCGTACACCTCGTGCGGCGTGCCGAGCTGCACGATCTCGCCTTCGCTCATCACGGCGAGACGGCCCGCCATCGTCATGGCTTCTTCCTGATCGTGCGTCACCATGATGCAGGTCACGCCGACCGTGTCGAGAATGTTGACGAGCTCAATCTGCGTGCGTTGGCGGATCTGTTTGTCGAGCGCGGACATCGGCTCGTCGAGCAGCAACAGCTTGGGCCGCTTCACGAGAGAGCGCGCCAGCGCGACACGTTGCTGCTGTCCGCCCGAAAGCTGATGCGGCTTGCGGTTTGCGAAGCGGCCCATCTGCACGAGTTCGAGCGCAGTCTGCACGCGGTCCTTCAATTCCGCCTTGGGCACGCCTTCCTGCTTCAGACCGAACGCGACGTTCGATTCGACCGTCATATGCGGAAAAAGCGCATACGACTGAAACATCATGTTGACCGGCCGGCGATACGGCGGCAATTGCGCAAGGTCCTCGCCGTCGATCAGGATCTTGCCGGAGGTCACGGTTTCGAGTCCCGCCAGCATACGCAGCAACGTGGACTTGCCGCAGCCGGAACTGCCGAGCAGCGCGAACAACTCGCCCTTCTTCACCGACAGATTGACCTGCTTGACCGCCACGGTCTCGCCGAATTTTTTCACGACGTCGACGATCTGCACGAAGTTCTCGGCTGCGTCGTTCATCGCGGCGTTGCCGCCAGCGGACGGCGCGGCCACCCGGTCCAGCGCGCCCGACTGCTCACTACTCATCACAATGCTTTACTCCGGCGTTTGACGAACAAAGCCCCCGGTGGACACCGAGGGCTTCTTGATGATGCTTACCCATTCACCGGCCGGGTTAGCGGCCGGACTTGAACTCGGTCCAGAGCCGCGTCTGCAGCCGCTGGACTTCAGGCGGCAGCGGCTTGAGCAGGAACAACGTCTTGATGACGTCGGGCGGCGGGTACACGGCCGGATCGTTCGCGACGTCCTTGTCCACGTACTTGCGCGCTTCGAGATTCGCGCTCGGATAGTAGACGGCGTTGGTGATCGCGGCATGGACCTGCGGCGTTTCGATGTAGTTGATCCACTCCAGCGCGGCTTCCTTGTGCTTCGCGTCTTTCGGGATCGCCATCACGTCGAACCACACGGGCGCGCCGCCCTTCGGAATGTAGTACTCGATCTTGTACGCTTTCTTCGCCTCGATCGCGCGATGCTTGGCGATCACGACGTCGCCGGACCAGCCGTATGCGAAGCACACGTCGCCGCCGACCAGGTCGTTGATATAACCCGACGAGTTGAACTGCGTGATGTACGGACGGATCTTCTTGAGCATGGCGAGCGCGGCGCGGTAGTCGGCCGGGTTCGTGCTCATCGGATCCTTGCCGATGTAGTGCAGCGCGGCGGCGAACATCTGATCCGGCGCGTCGAGCACGGACACGCCGCAAGCCTTCAGCTTCGAGATGTTTTCAGGCTTGAACAGAATGTCCCAGTTATCCAGCGGCACGTTCTTGCCGAGGATCTGCTGTGCCTTCGTGACGTTGTAGCCAAGTCCGGTCGTGCCGTATGCCCAAGGCACCGTGAACTTGTTGTCCGGATCGGCCCCCGCGACGAGCGACATCAGCGAAGGGTCGAGGTACTTCAGGTTCGGCAGTTTCGATTTGTCGAGCGGCGAGAAGATGCCCGCTGCGATCTGTTTGCCCGCGTAATTGCTCGTCGGCACGACGATGTCGTAACCGGAATTGCCGGTCAGAAGCTTGGCTTGCAGCGTGTCGTCGCTGTCGTAGTTGTCGTATTTGACCTGGACGCCGGTCTGCTTGGTGAAGTTCGGAATGGTGTCCTTGGCGATGTAATCGGACCAGTTATACACGTTGAGCTGCGTATCCTTCGCTGCCGCCGTCAGCCACGGCGCCGCGCACAAGACCAGCGCAGCCACTTGCCCCACTACCCGTCTTTTCATCCCGTTCTCCGATCCTGACCGGTCCGAACCGGCCGTCCTCACGCATGCCGCGGCGCGGTGCGAACGCAGCGCCCCACGGCTCCCCTGAAAAACCCGAAAACTACCACCAATTATTGCGCGGTCCAAAAAAAACGCCGCATTGTCGCGCAAACGGTACAGCGTATGCCGCGCCGCCGGAAAATGGGCGCAATTTTAGCGGGTTATGAGCGCGTGTCTACCCGAAAAAAACCCCGGCGCGCGGCACGCTGCGAAGTTGCCGCCGGAGTAAGGCTGCGGGCCGGCGAGCGCGGGCGCTTTGCGCCGCCTGGCCGGACGCCGCAATGCCGCTGGCTTTACGGCGGCATCGCCCGACGACGCAATGCCGTGCGACGGAGCACAATGGCTGACAGGCGCAGATCGCGGCGGCTGACTCCGGTAGCGTGTGCGGCCGTCCGCGAGACCCGGCAGCGCGCGGCAAGCCTTTCTGCGAGGCGCGCCGCGTTGCAGGCTCGGGGCTCACACAAGCCCCGCGGGCACGGCCCTTGCGGAAACAGGCAGTCTTTGACCTCAGGCATCCATGAACACCAATCCGTTCGCGCTGCGCCCTAACCGCCGTCGACGTCTACCCGAAAAAGGACCCGCGCACTGGTTCTCGTTCGTCGGCGCCGGGGCGCTGATCGCGGTCGGCTATATCGATCCCGGCAATTGGGCCACGGCGCTCGGCGCGGGCGCCGGCTATGGCTATCAGTTGCTGGGCATGGTCGTGCTCGCGAGCATGATGGCAATGCTGCTGCAATGGCTGTCGTCGCGCCTGGGCGTCGTAACCGGGCGCGACCTCGCGCAGGTTTGCCGCGAACATTCGGGGCGGCGCCGCACGATCTTTCTGTGGCTGACGAGCGAGGTCGCGATCATCGCCTGCGACGTCGCCGAGGTCGTTGGCAGCGCCGTCGCGCTGCAATTGCTACTGGGAGTATCGCTGACTGTCGGTGTGCTGATGTCGGCTGTCTGCACATTCGCGCTGCTCGCGCTTCAGCAGAAAGGCGGCCGCAAGCTGGAAGCGGTGATCGCGGCGCTGATCGGTTTTGTCGGCTTGTGCTTCGTGATCGAACTGGCGCTCGCGCGACCCGACTGGCATGCGGCGCTGGCGGGCACGGCGCCGAGCATCGAGCTATTGCGCAACGCGGGGATGGTGTGGCTCGCGGCGGGCATCGTCGGCGCCACGGTGATGCCGCACAACCTCTATTTGCACTCGTCGCTCGTCAAGCATCACGCGCCCGACAGCAGCGACGCGCAGATCAAGGCCGCGTTGCATGTCGTCAACATCGACACCATCGGCTCGCTCCTCTTTGCCTTCGTGATCAATGCAGCGCTGCTGATCGTCGCGGCGGCCGTGTTTCATGCGAGCGGCCATCGCGACGTCACCGATCTCGCGGACGCTCACCGCCTGATTGCGCCGCTGCTGGGCACGCACTGGGCCGGGATTCTGTTCGCGTCGGCGCTGCTGGCGTGCGGCCTGAGCGCGACCGTGACCGGCACGCTGGCGGGCCAAGCGGTCATGGAGGGCTTCCTGCAACTGCGCCTGCCGCGCTGGAAACGCGCGCTGCTCACGCGCGCGCTGGCCATCGGGCCGGCGCTCGTGGCCGTGACGATGTACGGCCAGGAGGGCTCCAACCAGTTGCTGGTCGCGAGCCAGGTCGTGCTAAGCCTGCAATTGCCGCTGGCGGTCGTACCGTTGATCCGTTACGCATCGGATGCACGTCTGATGCGCGGCTGGCGAGTGCACGGCGTAGCGCTGGTGCTGGCGTGGATGTCGGCCACCTTCATCATCATGCTCAACGGAGCGCTGCTCTGGCAGGTCGCGTTCGGCAATTGAGGGCGCCTCGGCGTTAGACCCGCTTGTAATGCAACTTCGCCGGCGGTTGCAGTCAAGTTGTAAATAATCTTTTAGTATTCAACCTGTGCGGCGCCGCCGATTGCCGAGCCGCCGCACCGTGCTGCTGTGAATCACGGTGGCTGCCTGCGGTTCTCGTAGCCGCCCGGCAGCCATTCTTTTGCCACCTCCTCGCCTCTCGCATCGACGCGGCGGCGAAAGCAGGCGCCGCGCATGATCTCATTCGAGACGCGCCGCGTCGTTTCGCTCGCAGCCTCGCTCCTGGACGACAGCCCATGCACCTTGTTGCTTCATTCGACCGTTTTGCTCGCCGCATCTTCGTGACGATTCGCCGCGCTCATCTCTCTCCACGCCGCAGCAGACTCACACTGGCTTTCACCGTCTTCGCATTGTCAGGCGCGTTGCCGGGCGAGGCTGCCGCCACAGTCGCGATGCTGCAGCCCGCGCGCATCGCGGCGGCCCGTGAGCCGTTGCAGCTCACGCTGCTCTATTCCGCCGACGACGGCCACCCATTAACCGTCACCGTGCCGCAAACCTTGCGCGTGAATCTGACCGGCGGCGAACAAGCGCCGCAGCCGCTCGAACTCGCGCGGGAAGCGGGCGTGCCCGACACGCTGCGTCTGCGGCCGGGGCAGTTTCGCAAAGTGCGTTTTTCAGCGCCGTGGCCGGAATCGGCGCGCGGCGAGATGCGTATCGATCCGGTCGGCTTCGATGCATCGCCGGCGCTCGTCGTGATAAATCGCGGTCCGCAGCAGGAGGCGATTGCGCAGGCCGAGCGCAGCGAGACCCAGGCGAGCACGCCCGCGCAGGCTGCGGCGACGGCGGCGGCGCTCGACGGCCCCACGGGCGACGCCATCTCGCCGCCCGGCGACTCTCTGTCGACCACCGGACGCGGCGTGTTCGCGCACGTCTCCTACTACGAGCCGATGTACTTCGCCGTCGGCCACAACGGCGACACCAACGCGCGGCTGCAACTGAGCTTCAAGTATCGATTGCGCATTCCCGACGACCTGCGCTCGAAGGCGTTCATCGACAATCTGTACTTCGCGTACACGCAGACGTCGATATGGGATCTGTCCGCCGAATCCCGGCCGTTCCGCGACACCACCTACTCGCCGCAACTGTTCTACTACGTGCCGGACACAGGCTGGCGCAGTCCGCTCTTTACGCGGATGGGCTTCGCCGCAGGCGTCGCGCATGAATCGAACGGCAAGGGTGGAGCCGATTCGCGCAGCATCAACATGCCGTTCATCCGCCCGACGTGGGAATTCGGCGATCTGACGGCCAACCATCTGACGGTGTCGCCGAAAATCTACTATTACTTCGGCAAGGAAAGTAACCCCGACATTGCGGACTATCGGGGCTATGTCGATCTGCTCGTCAAGTACGGCAGCCCCGACGGCTGGCAGCTTGCGACCACGCTGCGCAAAGGCACCAAGCACTGGTACGGCAGCGTGGATACGCAATTCACCTATCCGCTCGCAAAGTTGCTGAACAGCGCGTGGGGCGGCTACTTGTGGATCGGCTACTTCAACGGCTACGGCGAAGACCTGCTCGACTACAACAACCGTCAGCACTGGATGGCGCGCATCGGTTACAGCATTGCGCGGTGACACTGAGGATCAGGCAGCGGCGCGCTTGGGCCGCTGTGCTTGTCAATGCGCTTGTCGACGTGCAACTGACTGCACTTTTCGATACGCTGCCCGGCTCGGCGGGTCTCATGCTTCGTATCGGTTAACATAGCGGAACTCCGCTTCCCTGCTGCAAGGTTTCCGATGGCTTCCAACCTCCACGCTCTTCCCGACAGCCCGTGCATCGGCGTGTGTTCCACGCTGTTCGACGACATCTGCAAAGGCTGCGGCCGCACCGCCGGCGAAGTGTCGAACTGGGTTTTTCTCAGCGACGAAGAAAAGCGGGCCGTATGGGTACGCATCGAGCAGGAAGGCACGGCCATGCGCTTTCAGAACGACAAGCTTTGAAACTTCGCCGGAATAGTCATGCAGAATGTTCCGGCAAAGCTCGCTCGATGCCGGCACGATGCGACTGGAAGCGCCCAGAAGCGACTAGAAGCGCATACCCACACCTAGCCCCACCACCACCGGATCGATGCTCACGCGGCCAAGCGGCTGACCGTTGAGCGACGCGTCCGTATGCATCCAGATTTTCTTGATGTCCGCGTTCACGAACAGCGACTTCGTCACCTGGACGTCAACGCCCGCCTGCAACGCCGGACCGAAACTGTGATTGCTGATCGACACCGGCTGCGCGCCGACGTGCAGACCGTTGTTGTAGAACAGCGTGTAGTTCAGACCCGCGCCGACATACGGACGCACGCGCCCTGCGTGATTGAAGTGATATTGCAGCAGCAATGTCGGCGGCAATACGTTTACGCCGCCCAGGCCGCCGACGCTCGACGTGAGCTGATGACGCGACGTGCCGAGAATCAATTCGACGCCGAGATAGTCGCGGATCATGTAGGTCAGATCCAGTTCAGGCACGGTTGCGTTGTTGACGCCGACGTTCAGCGCGGACAGCGTGCCGGTCGTGTCTACGTTCGGCACGATGCTGATCGCGCGTAGACGCACGAGCACATCGCCGGCGTGAATGCCGCTCAGTGTGTCGTCGCCGGCAGCATGTGCCTGGGGCGCTACCGCGGCCGCGAATAGCAGGCTCGATGCAACGGCGGCGGTCCTGATCCTGTTGAGCGAGAGTTTCATCTACTTCCCCGATTGTTGGTCATGTGCGGGGATTGTCGAAGCTCTAGCCGCGCGGCAAGTTGACTCCCGTCAACCGGGCGAGAAAGCACAGCGCCCTGCGACAGCCGGTCGCGTCACGCCGGTCAGCAGCAGTTCGAGCAGATCGTGCACGCTGCGAATCGCCGGGCCGAACGGCAGCGCTTCTTTACCGCGGAAAAAGAGACCATTCGCTACGTCACCACGCAAGGCCGCCGCGAGCCGCGTGTCGATGCAAAAATGGCCGAACTTCTCCACGCCGTCGCGCCAGCCACACACGCTCAGACACTCGAGCGCCGTCGGGCACGCGTGTTTGAGCGCGCCGACCTTGTCGCGAATCCTGCTTTCATGCCGCAAATAGCGCGTGAGCCATGGCGTTTTCACCGCGCGGGCGGGCAAGCCGGTCACGCTGACGAATTCGACGATATCTTCCGGCGCCGCATCGGCGAGCACGCGCTTGAAATTCGGATGCGCGTCGCCTTCCTCGGTCACGGCGAACGGCGTGCCGAGTTGCACACCGTTCGCCCCCGCGTTGAGCAGCGCGCGCACGGCCTCATGGCTATTGATGCCGCCCGCGAGGATCAAAGGCACCTGCTTGCGATCGAGCCCGAGAGAGACGAATACGGCGTCGAGCTCCTGCAGAATCCGCATGAAGTCAAAGCGCTGATCGTTCATATCGGCGATGTTCGCGACGCCCAGATGACCGCCCGCGTGCGCCGGATGTTCTATCACGACAGCGTCGGGCAAGCGGCCTTTTTTCATCCACCTTTTCAGCACGAGCGCAACGCCGCGGCTGTCCGACAGGATCGGAATCAGCGCGATATCGCGGCCTTGGGTCATCTCCGGCAGGTCGAGCGGCAGACCCGCGCCCATCACGATTGCATCGGCGCCGCTTTCGCAAGCCACGCGCACGTAATCGGCCTGCGCGCTGACCGCCTTCATCACGTTGACGGCGATCATGCCGCGGCCTTCGCTAAGCTCCTTCGCCGCGTGGATTTCGCGTGCGAGCGCTGTGAGGTTGGCCTGTTCCAGCGTGGCGTGGTCGGCCGACCGGCTGCAACGCTCGACGAGGTCCGGATGGTGATGGCGCAGATCGATGCTGGCAATGGTGCCGAGCGCGCCCTCGCGTGCGACGCTGCCTGCGAGCCGGTGCGCTGAGATACCGACGCCCATGCCGCCCTGCACGATCGGCAGTAGCGAGCGGCCGCGGATAACTAGCGGTGAAAAGGAGTGAGACTGGAGCATGACTGATCCGACGGACGATTAGCGAATCGCCGATCATCGTCCGTCGGCCGCAGCCGGGGTTGCGTCAGGTCAAGCAGTGCGCGAATGAGGTTCGCGCGCGTGCCGGGTGCTTGACGCCGGTCATCCGGATCAAACTTTGAACTGCATCGATTTGAGTTCGAGGTATTCCTCGAGCCCGTAGACGCCGTTTTCGCGTCCAAAGCCCGATTGCTTGAAGCCGCCGAACGGCGCGGCCATATTCCATGCGCCGCCGTTGATGTCGATCTGGCCTGTACGGATGCGGCGCGCAACACCTTGGGCGCGCTCGTCGCTGCCCGCCCACACCGCGCCGCCCAGTCCATACGGCGAATCGTTGGCAATCCGAATCGCCTCTTCTTCGTCCTTGTAGGTCAGAATGGACAAGACCGGGCCGAAGATCTCCTCTTGCGCGATCGTCGCTTTGGGATGCACCCGGCCGAACACAGTAGGCTTGACGAAGAAGCCTTTCGACACGCCGTCGGGCAGCCCCGCGCCGCCGGTCACCAGTTCGGCGCCCTCCTCGATTCCTTTCGCGATGTATTGCTGCACTCGCGCCTGCTGCGCCGCGGATGCCAATGGCCCGAGGCGCGTTTTCTCATCGCGCGGATCGCCGGCTGCATATGTCTCGGCCACCTGTTTCGCGAGCGCTCGCGCTTCGTCGTAGCGAGCCTCGGGGACCAGCATGCGTGTGTGTGCGGAGCACGTTTGCCCCGAGTTCAGGAAGCACGCGCCGACGGTGCCTTTCACCGCGGCGGCGAAGTCGGCGTCGTCGAGAATCACCGAGGCCGACTTGCCGCCCAGTTCGAGCGCGACGCGCTTGATCGTCGCCGACGCCAGTTCCGCCACACGCTTGCCCGCGCGCGTGGAACCGGTGAACGACACCATATCGACCGATGGATGACTCGCGAGAATCTCGCCGACGACCGGCCCGTAACCGCTGACGAGATTGAACACGCCGGCAGGCAGCCCGGCTTCGTGAATCGCCTCGGCGAGCACAAAGGCATTCAAAGGCGCGATTTCCGAAGGCTTGAGCACGACCGTGCAACCGGCGGCCAGCGCCGCCGCCACCTTCAGCGTAATCTGATTGAGCGGGTAATTCCAAGGCGTGATGGCGGCGACCACGCCGACCGGTTCGCGCACGACAAGCGAATTGCCGACGCGCGTCTCGAATTCGAACTCGCCGGCGAGTTTCGCATACGCGTTCCAGTTGTACACGGGGCTGCCCACCTGAATGGCGCGCGAGAGCTTCAGCGGCATGCCTACTTCGCCCGCGATCAGCGCAGCCAGTTCATCGGTGCGCGCTTTCAGGTTTTCCGCAATGCGCCGTAAATACTCGCTGCGCTGCGCAGCGGGCGTCGCGGCCCAGCCGTCGAAGGCCACGCGCGCAGCGGCAATCGCGCTTTCGGCATCGGCTTCGACGCCCTCGGGGATGCGCCCCATGACTTCCTCGGTGCCCGAATCCACCACGTCGATCGTGCCGGTGCCACAGGGCGCAATCCATTTTCCGTCGATATAGAGTTTGTCGTAGGTCTTCATGATGGTCGGCCTCTGTCTGCGGACATTAATGGTCCTATTGTAATCAGCGTCGCGACGAACGCGCCGCCGCCCTGGTCTGGAATCCGGGTAGCCAATAGCGCCGCGCTCGCTTACTATCCGGCTTCAAAAGAAAGCGCCCGCCCCGTGGCGTTAGACGTCGAGACCAACATGAACCCCACACGACATCCGAAACTTTCGCTGATCGCCGCGCTGATGGCTATCGCCGTGACAGCAGGCACCGCGCGCGCGGCGGAATCCGCGCCGGACGCGGCATCTGAAGCTGAACTGGACCTCACGAAAGAGGCCGCGCATCCAGTGGCCGATCTTCCCGCCGGCCTTGGCAACTTCTGCTTCTTTGCACGGCTGCCGCCGGCGAGTCAGAAGTACAAGGTCATCAAGAACGTGAAGATCGGCAAAGGCACCTACGGCGGCGTCGCGGACATCCTTCCGAAAATGGCGGAGTATGCGCAACTGCGCGGAGCCGATGCAATCGTCGAGTACAGCGGTTCGCAGCGCTTCGGCTTCTGGCCGTGGCGGATGGTCCGCCCCGTAGTGCGCGGCGTCGCCGTGCAATGGACGGAACCGAGGCAGGCGGATTGCGAATCGATAGGTGGCACGAAACTAAGCACGATCCTGTCATCGGGCCAGCCGCCGGCCAAATGAAAAACGGCGGCCCGGCATGCACAGGCATGCCGGACCGCCGTTCCTGGAAGCCATGTTTCCGACGGGCACACCCGGCGGTCAATGGCTTCGCCAACCCTGCTTGTCAGACGCTTACTGCACGCCTTGGCTCGCCAGGAAGTCTTCGTAATTCCCGCCGAAGTCGTTCAGCGTGCCGTCGGTCTTCACTTCGATGATCCGGTTGGCCAGCCCGCTCACGAACTCGCGGTCGTGCGACACGAAAATCAATGTGCCTTCGAACTTGTCGAGCGCGATTTGCAGCGACTCGATAGATTCCATGTCCATGTGGTTGGTCGGCTCGTCCATGAGCAGCACGTTATGGCGGCCCAGCATCAGCTTGCCCCAGATCATGCGGCCCTTCTCGCCGCCCGACAGCACCTTGACCGACTTGCGGATGTCGTCGGCATTGAACAGGAGACGGCCCAGCGTGCCGCGCACCATCTGCTCGTCGTCGCCTTCCTTGCGATAGGAGTCGATCCAGTCCATCAACGTGACGTCGTTCGGAAACTCTTCGTACGTGTCCTGCGGCATGTAGCCGACGTTCGCATTCTCGGCCCACTTCACCGTGCCGTGATCGAGTTGCAGATTGCCGAGCAGCGAGCGCAACAGCGTGGTCTTGCCTGCGCCGTTCTCGCCGATGATTGCGATCCGCTCACCAGGCTGCACGCTGATGCTGAAATTATTGAAGATGGTGCGCTCGTACTTCTTCGAAATGCTGTCCGCGACCACCGCGATGTTGTGCAGCTTCTTTTCGAACTCGAAGCGAATAAACGGATTCTGCCGCGACGACGGCTTGAATTCCTCGATCTTGATCTTGTCGATCATCTTCAGACGGCTGGTTGCCTGGCGCGCCTTCGACTTGTTCGCGGAGAAGCGGCGCACGAAGTCCTGCAGGTCGGCGACACGCTCCTTCGCCTTCGCATTCGCGTTCTGCTGACGCTCGCGCGCCTGCGTGCTGGCCAGCATGTAGTCGTCGTAATTGCCCGGATAGACCTTCAGCGTGCCGAAGTCCATGTCGGCCATGTGCGTGCAGACCTGGTTCAGGAAGTGTCGATCGTGCGAGATGATGATCATCGTCGAGTTGTACTGGTTGAGCACGTCTTCCAGCCAGCGGATCGAGTTGATGTCCAGGTTGTTGGTCGGCTCGTCGAGCAGCAGCACGTCCGGCTTCGAGAACAGCGCCTGCGCGAGCAGCACGCGCAGCTTCCAGCCAGGCGCGACGTTGCTCATCGGGCCGTTGTGGTCTTCAATCGCGATACCGATGCCGAGCAGCAGTTCGCCCGCGCGCGCCTCGGCGGTGTAGCCGTCGTATTCGGCGAACTTCGCTTCGAGTTCGGCCGCGTGCATGTAGTCGTCGTCGGTCGCGTCGGGGTTCGCGTAGATCGCGTCGCGCTCGGTCATGGCGGCCCACATTTCTGCGTGGCCCATCATCACGACGTCGAGCACACGCACGTCTTCATACGCGAACTGGTCCTGGCGCAATTTACCGAGGCGCACGTTCGGCTCGAGCATCACGTTGCCCGAGCTCGGCTCCAGATCGCCGCCCAGGATTTTCATGAAGGTGGACTTGCCGCAGCCGTTTGCACCGATCAGGCCATAGCGGTTCCCTCCCCCGAATTTGACCGAGATGTTCTCGAACAGGGGCTTTGGCCCGAATTGCATGGTGATGTTGGCAGTAGACAGCACGGCGCGTCCCTTTGAATGTGATATCGGCGAAAAACCCAGCATTTTAGCAGGTTATCGCGAATCCAGCCCACGCGCGATGCGTGGCCGGCCGGTGACGGCGCGCGGCGTCTGAAAAATGTCGATGAACGCCGAAAACCGGCTCGCGTCGGCCTGTCCGCGCGCCGTTCACACGATCAGCTGGCGCCAGGCACGCGGCAAATAGCGGCATCGGCCCTTCCGGCCTGGTTGAGCGGGCACGCCCCATGCAACATCGGATCGTCACGCGACTGACGTTTTACCCGCGCGCGTTACCTATACTTTCTGAACGCCAACGAAGATCAAAGGAGAGACTTCATGTCAGACCACGTCTACAAGCAGATTGAACTGACCGGCTCATCGCCGAAATCGATTGACGACGCCATCAGCACCGCCATTGCGAAGGCGTCGAAAACGCTGCGCAATCTGCACTGGTTCGAAGTGACGGAAACCCGGGGCCAGATCGAAAACGACAAAGTCGCCTTCTGGCAGGTGACGATCAAAGTGGGCTTGCGCATCGACGATTGATGCGGCTAACGCCGGCGACGTAGAGCCGCCGGACAGCGCCCGACTGAACTGGAAGAGCCGCGTCCGTGGCGGACGCGGCCCCGGCAGTCTTTTCATGCGGCGGCGGCCCGCCGCAATGTAGCGCGTTATTTCGGCAACGAACCGTCCACGCCTTCCACGTACCAGTTCAGACGCTGCAACTCCGGATCGGTCAGGGTCTTGCCGGCCGGCACCTTCACCGTGCCGGACTGGTCCTTGATCGGACCGGCGAACACATCCCACTTGCCGCCCGCCAGTTCGTCGCGCTTCGCGGCGACCTTCTTCTGCGCGTCAGCCGGAATCGCCGACGTGTTCAGGTCTTCCAGATCGACGGCCTTCTGCGGAATGCCCCACCACACCGGGTCGTTCTTCCATTTGCCGTCGAGCACCTGCTGGATCGCCGCGTTGTAGTACACGCCCCAGTGCGCGACCACCGAACCCAGATGCGCGCTCGGGCCGAACTTTTTCATGTCCGAATCCCAGCCGAACGCATGCACATGTTTCTCGGATGCGGTCGCGAGCGTCGCGCTCGAATCCGTGTTTTGCAACAGCACGTCCGCGCCCTGGCCGATCAGCGTTTCGGCGGCCTGCTTCTCCTTGCCCGGATCGAACCAGCTATTGATCCAGATGACCTTGGTGTGCACTTTCGGATTCACCGAGCGCGCGCCGAGGGTGTACGCATTGATGTTGCGAACCACTTCCGGAATCGGCACCGAAGCGACGAAGCCGAGCGTGTTCGTCTTCGTCACGTAACCGGCGGCCACGCCGGCGAGGTATGCGCCCTGGTACATGCGCACGTCGTAAGTCCCGAAATTCGGCGCCTTCTTGTACCCGGTTGCGTGCAGGAAAACGGTGTCCGGAAAGTCCTTCGCGACTTTGAGTTCGAAGTCCTGATAGCCGAAGCTCGAACCGATGATGATCTTGTTGCCCTTGTTCGCGAGATCGCGGAATACGCGCTCGGAGTCGGCCGATTCCGGCACGTTCTCGATACGCGTGATCTTGACCTTGTTGCCGAACTTCGCTTCGGCTTCCTTCGAACCCTGGTCGTGCGCGAACGTCCAGCCTGCATCGCCCGGATTGCCCAGATAGACGAACGCCACGCCCGGCGCGTCCGCGGCTTGCGCGGCCTGCGGCAGCGACGCAACCAGCCCGAGCGACGCCGCGCCCCAGGCAAAAGCGGTCAGCAGATTTCTTCTCTTCATGTTTTCTCCTGTCGTGTTTATCGATTGATTTGAGATTTGGGGAGCACTTGCCGACGATCCTCAGCCTGCCGAGAAAAACGGCTTGCCAAGCGATGCCGGCGCGTTCAGGCGGATCGTGTTCGGGTTGCGCGAGATCAGCACCAGCACGACGACCGTCGCGACGTACGGCAGCATCGCGAGGAATTGCGTCGGCACCGGCACGCCGATCGCCTGCGCGTAGAACTGCAGGCCGGTCACGGCGCCGAACAGCAGCGCGCCGATCAGCAGGCGCCCCGGGCGCCACGTCGCGAACACGACAAGCGCGAGCGCGATCCAGCCTCGGCCCGATGTGAGTTGCTCCTGCCAGAGGTGCAGATTGACGATCGAATAATAGCCGCCGGCCAGTCCCGCCATGCCGCCGCCGAATGCGACCGCGCCATAGCGCACGCCTACCACCGGGAAGCCTACCGAATGCGCGACCTGCGGCGACTCGCCGACCGAGCGCAACACGAGCCCCGCGCGCGTGCGATACAGAAACCAGCCGATTACCGCGAACATCAGAAACGCGAGGTAATCGAGCGGCGTGAGACTGAAAAGCGCGGGACCGAGCACCGGAATCTTCGAGAGACCTGGAATGGTCCACGTGTCGATGGTCGCGCGTACCGCCGCCGACGTGTACGGCTTGCCGACATACGCGGACAGGCCGATGCCGAAGATGGTTAGAGACAGGCCCGTGGCGACCTGGTTGGCGAGCATGGTCAGCGTGAGAAACGCGAACAGCAGCGACATGGCGAGGCCCGCGCCGATCGCGGCGAGCACGCCGAGCCAGGGATTGCCGGTGATCGCGGTGACTGCGTAGCCGGTCACGGCGCCCATCAGCATCATGCCCTCCACGCCGAGATTGAGAACGCCCGACTTCTCGGTGACGAGTTCGCCCGCGCCCGCGAACATCAGCGGAATCGCGGCGGTGACGGCGCTCGAAGTGAGCGCGCTGGCTTGTTGAATATCCATGGATTGCGGCAGCGAAGCGTTAGACGGGTCAGTGGGCTTGCGCGGCAACGGAGCGCCGGCGTACGCGGTAATTTACGAACAGATCGGCGCCGAGCAGGCAGAACAGCAGCAGTCCCTGGAACACGCCTGAGAGCGCCTGCGGCAACTGCATCGAAGTCTGCACTGCTTCGCCGCCGAGATACAGCAACGCCATCAGCAGGCTTGCGAGCACGATGCCGACAGGATGCAGCCGTCCGACGAACACGACGATGATTGCCGTAAAGCCGTAACCCGGCGACCACGTCGCCTGCAACTGGCCGATAGGCCCGGCGATCTCGCCCATGCCCGCGAGGCCCGCGAGTCCGCCGCTGATCAGAAGCGACATCCAGATAGTTTTCTTGTCCGAGAAGCCTGCGTAACGGGCGGCAAGCGGCGCAAGACCGCCGACGTTCATCCGGTAACCGGCAAAGCTTTTGCGCATGAAGAGCCAGACGAGCGGGATCGCAATCAGCGTGACGAACACCGACGCATTCAGACGCGTGCCGCGCAGCCATTTCCAGTGCCAGTCGCCGTAAAACGTCGGATAGAGTGCGTCGCCGCTGAACATTTCCGACAGCGGGAAATTCATGCCCTGCGGATCGCGCCAAGGGCCGCTCACCAGATAGATCAGCAGTTGCGTGGCCACGTACGTGAGCATGAGGCTCACGAGAATCTCGTTGGTGTTGAAACGGCTTTTCAGCAACGCGGGAATCGCCGCCCACAGCATGCCGCCGATCACGCCGGCGATCATCATGAGCGGCAAAATCCACCAGCCGGTCGCCTGATCGAAATAGATCGCGACGCCGCTCGCGGCAATGCCGCCGAGCAGCATCTGCCCTTCCGCGCCGATGTTCCATACATTCGCGCGATATCCGATCGCAAGCCCGAGACCGATCAGGCACAACGGAGAAGCCTTGAGCAGAAGCTCCGACCAGCCGTTCACGCTCGACAGCGGTTCGATGAAGAACGCGTGCATCGCTTGCAGCGGATCACGGCCGACGAGGCCGAAAATCACGAAGCCAATGGCGAGTGTGAGCAATGCCGCGATCAGCGGCACGGCGAGTTGCATGGTGCGCGAGGGCGTCGTGCGCGCTTCGAGTCGATACGGAAGAATCATGGGTAGCGTGTGTTTTTTCGGGTTCTGATAACGGACGCGGAGACAGATGCCGGGAGATACCGCGGCTCAAACATGCGCCGGCTGTTCCGCTGAAGGCGCCGTGCCCTCGCGGCCACCGAAAAGGCCCGCCATCCAGCGGCCGATTTCCTCGGCGTTGGTGGCGCCGGTTGCGCGCACCGGCGAGAGCCTGCCGCCCGCGAGCACCGCAATGCGATCGCAGATGTCGAACAGTTCTTCGAGTTCCTCGGAAATCACGAGGATCGCCACGCCGCTTGCCGACAGATCGAGCAACTGCTGGCGAATGAAGGCCGCCGCGCCCACGTCGACGCCCCATGTGGGTTGCGCGACCACCAGCACCTTCGGCGCCTGCAGTATCTCGCGGCCCATGATGTACTTCTGCAGATTGCCGCCCGACAGGCTTTGCGCGAGCGCCTCGGAGCCGCCACATCGCACATCGAAGGCTTCAATGCAGCGCCGGGCAAATGCTCGCATCGCGCCCGAGTTGATCCAGCCCGAGTTGACCATCTTCTGACGATGCGCGGTGAGCAGCGCGTTTTCGGACAGCGTCATTGCGGGCACGGCACCCCGGCCCAGGCGCTCTTCCGGCACGAAACCGAAGCCAAGCGCGCGCCGGCCGCCTGCGCCAAGCCGCCCCGCTGGCTTGCCGCAAATGGTGACGGCGTCCGCTCGCAGGCCGCGCTTCTCTCCTGAGAGCGCCGACAGCAATTCCGCCTGACCGTTGCCCGAGACGCCCGCAATGCCGAAGATCTCGCCCGCGTGAACGGCGAACGACACGTTCTCGAGCGACGTGCCGAACGGGTCGTCGCTCGTCACCGACAACGCCTTCACATCGAGCAGTACCGCGCCCGGATTATGCGCGCGACGAGTGTAGTCGGGCAGCGAATGGCCGACCATCAACTGCGCGAGCGACGCATGCGTTTGCTCTTTCGGCTTCACGTGGCCGGTGACACGGCCGCCGCGCATCACCGTCGCCGTGTCGCATAGTTCCTGGATTTCATCGAGCTTGTGGCTGATGTAGAGAATGCTGCAGCCTTCGGCCGCGAGCCGCCGCAGCGTCGCGAAGAGTTTGCGCACCGCTTGCGGCGTGAGCACGGACGTGGGTTCGTCCATGATCAGCAAACGCGGGTTCTGCAGCAGGCAACGCACGATTTCGACGCGCTGCCGCTCGCCCACCGTCAGGCTATGCACATGACGCTGCGGGTCGATGTCGAGGCCGTAGTCGGCGGAAACTTCGCGAATGCGTTTGGACAGCGCTTTGAGATCGAAGGGTTCGTCGAGTGCAAGCGCAATGTTTTCGCCGACCGTGAGCGTTTCGAACAGCGAAAAGTGCTGAAACACCATGCCAATGCCGAGCTTGCGCGCGGCCGCCGGGCTCGCGATCTCGACCGCTTCGCCTTCCCATTGAATCTCTCCGGCATCGGGCCGCACCGCGCCGTAGATCACCTTCATCAGCGTGCTCTTGCCCGCGCCGTTTTCGCCAAGCACGGCGTGGATCTCGCCCGGCGCGACGATCAGCGTGACGTCGTCGTTGGCCCGCACGGCGGGGTATTGTTTGGTGATGCCTTTGAGCATCAACCGGGGCGCCGCCTGTTCCGGCCTCGTTGCCGGCTGCGCGGCGGCGCCGTCGCTATAAAAAGAGTCGCTCATGTGATTCCGTAGTGCGTCGGTGACTGCGGTTGCTGCGCGGTCGTCCACCTTGCCGGCGGTCGATCCGTCACCACAACCGGATGACAATACCTAATTCGACCCGCTCAGTCGAGCGGCCAAAATTCCCGCAAACCCGCGCCACAGCAAGCTCTGCGGGTATGTCTCTCTTGACGCCGTTTTTCGTTCATATTAAAACGCATATACCCACGCCCCCACTCGATCAGCCAGAACATATATTTCGGAGAAGTCATGAGTCAGCAACGCGAGGCGATCGATACCTACCTTCTGCGCGTCTTGCACACCTTGTTGATGGAACGCAGCGTCACGCGCGCGGCCGTCAAACTGAACCAGTCGCAACCCGCCATCAGCGCCGCGCTGCGCCGGTTGCGCGACATTACCGGCGACCCGCTGCTCGTGCGCGGCAAATCCGGCATGGTGCCCACCGAATACGGCCTGCGCCTCCTCGAACCGGTGCAAAACGCGCTGCGCGAGATCGAACGCATCAAGTTCCAGCAACACAATTTCGACCCGGCCACTTCGATTCGCTGCTACCGCATCGGTTGCCCGGACTACCTGAACGTGCTGTTCGTGCCGACGGTGGTCGAGCGGTTTCGCCAGGCGGCGCCGAATGCGACGCTCGAGTTTCACTCGCTCGGTCCCGCGTTCGACTACGAACTCGCGCTCGAAGACGGCAAGCTCGACATCGTCGTGGGCAACTGGCCCGAGCCGCCTGAGCAACTGCATCTGTCGAACCTGTTCGTCGATCAGATCGTCTGCCTGATGAGCAACGCGCATCCGTTCGCCAAACGCGGCGGGCTCACGCTCGACCAATACCTGAACGCCCCGCATCTCGCGCCGACTCCGTACTCGGTGGGTCAGCGCGGCGCGATTGACGTGCACCTCGCGCGCGAGCGGCTCAAACGCCACGTGGTCGTCACGCTGCCATACTTCAATCTCGCGCCGTACGTGCTGATCAAGTCCGACCTGATCTTCACGACGACGCGCCTCTTCGCCGATTACTACGCCAAGTTCCTGCCGCTGACCGTGGTGCCCGCGCCGCTCGACTTTCCGCCGATGCAGTACTACCAGCTGTGGCACGAGCGCGTGCATTACTCCGATGAAGTGCGCTGGCTGCGCAGCCTCGTCGCCGAAGCGACCAGGACATTGATCGACAAACCTTGAGACGTTAGACGTTAGACGTTTGACGTTTGACGTTTGACCACTGGCGGCGCTTGCGTGTGTGACTGCGCGCAGGCGCCGCGACGCTTCATGTCATGCCGCCGCTTCGTAAAGCGTCTTTGCC
This sequence comes from Paraburkholderia sp. SIMBA_053, assembly GCF_046534895.1. Taxonomy (NCBI): domain Bacteria; kingdom Pseudomonadati; phylum Pseudomonadota; class Betaproteobacteria; order Burkholderiales; family Burkholderiaceae; genus Paraburkholderia; species Paraburkholderia sp. SIMBA_053. The sequence continues at coordinate 1,198,149 of NZ_JAWRXU010000002.1, forward strand.
AGCCGGTTATGCCGCTCGATCACCGGACCGAGTTCGAGCGTCGCCAATTGCCCGTCCCTCACGACGACGTTGCCTCCAATCACGCTATGGCTTACCTGCGACGGCGCGCAGAACACCAGCGCCGCGACCGGGTCGTGCAACGCGCCGGCAAAGAGCGGCTGACGCAGGTCGAACGACACGAAGTCCGCCGCCATGCCCGGTGCGAGCGCGCCGATGTCGTCGCGGTTGAGCACCTTCGCGCCGCCGAGCGTGGCGATCTCCAGCGCTTCGCGGGCCGTCATCGCGTCCGGACCAAAGCCGACTCGCTGCAATAGCAGCGCCTGGCGCACCTCGGCGACCATCTGCGCGCCGTCGTTCGACGCCGAGCCGTCCACACCCAAACCCACCGGCACACCCGCAAGCCGCATCCGCTTGACGGGCGCAATACCCGACGCGAGCCGCATATTCGAGCACGGACAATGCGCGACACCCGTGCCGGTACGCGCAAACAGTTCGATGCCCGCGTCGTCGAGTTGCACGCAGTGCGCATGCCACACGTCGCGTCCGACCCAGGCGAGGTCTTCCGCATACTGTGCGGGCGTCATGCCGAACTTCTCCTGGCTATACGCGACGTCGTTCGTGTTCTCGGCGAGGTGCGTATGCAGAGACACGCCGTATTGCCGCGCCATCGCCGCCGACTCGCGCATCAGATCGCGGCTCACTGAAAACGGCGAGCATGGCGCGACGACGACGCGCAGCATCGCGTAACGCCCTTCGTCGTGATACGTCTCGATGAGGCGTTGCGTGTCCTTCAATATGTCCGCTTCACGCTCGACCACCGAATCGGGCGGCAAGCCGCCGTCTTTCTGACCCACGCTCATGCTGCCGCGCGCCGCATGAAAACGCATGCCGATGCGGCGTGCCGCGGCGATGCTGTCGTCGAGCCGGCTGCCATTCGGATAGATATACAGATGGTCGCTCGACGTCGTGCAACCGGACAGCAACAACTCGGCCATTGCCGTCAACGTGGAGACTTCGATCATCTCCGGTGTGAGATTCGCCCACACTTTGTAGAGGCTCGTGAGCCAGCCGAACAACTCGGCGTTCTGCGCGGCCGGAATCGCGCGCGTCAGGCTCTGATACATGTGGTGATGCGTGTTCACGAGACCGGGAATCACCAGATGCCCGCGCATGTCCAGCATCTCGTCGGCGGTTTCCGGCAAATCTGCTGTCGGCCCTACCGCGACGATGCGGTTGTCCTCGATATAGAGACCGCCGTCGCGCAGTTCGCGCCGTGCGCCGTCCATCGTGACGAGCACGTCTGCGTGCTTGACCAGCATTGTTCTGTTCGGCTTGCCAGTTTGTTGTGCTGCGTGTTCCATCGTCATCCGTTTCTCCGCCTGATTGCTTCCGTGCAAAGTCGTCCGAACGCGATGTGACGGCGCGTAAGCCGCGCCGCCGCGTCCCGTCGAACGCCGTTGGCCCGGTTACCCAGCGTATTGCGCCGTCTTCGGGACGTGTGCCGCGCTCAAAGCCTCTCGGGCTTGCCGTTGCTGCGGCGCACAGGCGTAACCTTCGGCCGTCAAAATAACGCTGACAACACGCGCCGTTGCGATAACCATCTTCAGGCTGCCGATATAGTGGGGCATTTTTGACGCCGGTACGATCGAACGGAAGTGCTATGCGCTGCAACGGCTGCGCGGGATTGCTCGCTGCGCCTTTCGGCAGACTGTGCGTCATGCGCCAGCTATTATCTTTCTTATCGCGCCCGCGCTGGACGGAACAACTTTCTACAATGGCTGCAACGGCGCTCGCTTCAATTCGCCGACGGGTATGTAGCCACTGACGTGGAGCCTCGATCCGCCGCAAACGTATCTGGATCGGGCTGCCGCCGAAACCTCGCAAACACACAAGGAAAATTGCGAATGGGAAAGCTCACTACCCATGTGCTCGACACCGCGAACGGTCGTCCCGGCGCGGGCATCAAGGTCGAACTCTTCGCGCTCACGGGCGACACGCGCCGTGCGCTGAAAACCACCATCACCAATGACGACGGCCGCTGCGACGAACCGTTGCTGCAAGGCGACGCGCTCGTTGCAGGCGAGTACGAACTGGTGTTCGCCGCCGGCGACTACTTCGCTTCGATCGGTACCAAGGTACCCGAGCCGCGTTTCGTGGATCGCGTCGTGTTGCGCTTCGGCGTCGCCGACGCCGCTGCGCACTATCACGTGCCGTTGCTCGTGTCGCCGTGGTCTTACAGCACGTATCGCGGCAGTTGACAGGTGTCGCCGAACGGCGCCGCTCAATAACCCCTAACAACAACGACGTCGTGCGAACTGAGCGCACCGCGTCTTTCACCCCGCAGTCCGCGCGGTGACGCTCTGCCCGCCCTCGTCTATCGGCCGGGTGCAAAAAGGCGTCGAACGTCGCCGTGCGTACAACGAATCAGAAGTGGAGGAGTTTCATGGAAGGCTTTATCACCGACTGGTTGAATCTCGCGATTCGCTGGTTCCACGTCGTCGCCGCGATCGCATGGATCGGCGAGTCGTTCTATTTCGTCGCACTCGACAACAGCCTGAAGCCGCCGCACGACCCGAACCAGCGCAAGCGCGGCGTGTTCGGGGAACTGTGGCACGTACACGGCGGCGGCTTTTACAACATGCAGAAGTACACTGTCGCGCCGCCTGAAATGCCCGACGATCTGCACTGGTCGAAGTGGCCGTCTTACACCACGTGGCTGTCGGGCTTCGGTCTCTTCACCGTGCTGTATCTGTTTTCTCCGTCCACGTATCTGATCGACAAGAATGTGCTCGATATGGGACCAGTGGTTGCCGTCGCGTCGGCACTCGGCTTTCTGGCTGCCGGCTGGATCGTGTACGACTCGTTGTGCCGCATTCTCGGCAACAAGGACAAAGTACTCGGCATCTGCGTCGGCGTGTACGTGCTGATCGCGGCCTGGCTCGCGTGTCACATCTTCGCGGGACGCGCGGCGTATCTGATCATGGGCGCGATGCTCGCGACGATCATGTCGGCCAACGTGTTCTTCGTGATCATCCCCGGCCAGCGCAAGATGGTCGACGCAATGCTCAAGGGCGACACGCCGAACCCGATCTACGGCAAGCGCGGCAAACAGCGCTCGGTGCACAACACGTATTTCACGTTGCCGGTGGTGTTCGCGATGCTGTCGAACCACTACGCGATGACCTACACGCATCCGTACAACTGGGCGGTGCTCGTTGTCATCATGCTGGCCGGCGCGCTGATCCGTCAGTTCTTCGTCATGCGTCATCGCGGCCAGGTGCTGTGGTATCTGCCGCTCGCCGGCATTGCGCTGATGTTCGGCGCGCTCTTCTGGACCATGCCGAAGCCGATGGTGCCGCAAGCCCAGGCGGCCAACGCGCCGACGCTGAAAGTGGCCGACATTGCGCCAGTGCTGCAACAGCGCTGCGTGGCATGTCACTCCGCGCATCCGACGATGATGGGCAGCGCCCCCGCCGGCGTGCTGCTCGATACGCCGGATGAAATCTCGCAGAACGCACAGCGGATCTATCAACAGGCAGTGACGCTCAAGGCGATGCCGCTTGGTAACGTAACCCACATGACCGACGACGAACGGATGAAGATCGCTGCCTGGTTCCAGGGTGGCGCGGCGAAATAGTCGAACTCTGGCCTTTGGTGGGCCGGGTGTAGTCGAGCGTCATGAAGCGGGCTTTTCGCGGAAGCGGGAAGCCCGCTTTTTATTGGCGGGTTCTTATCTCTTTGCTGGTTGCCGTTTGCCGGGATCAAGTGCGCATGGATAGCTGGCTCGCCTGCCCCGCTGAGGGTTGCGTCGGGCAGTGCGGCACGAGAACGTCGTTTGTTTCGGCTTGCACTGGTCCCGCGCGTGCAGGCGGGACGTACATGTGAGGACGCACCACGCTAGGGTACGCAAGCACGCAAGCTGGCATTGCAAAAGCAAAAAGCCCACGACATTGCTGCCGTGGGCTTTCCGAAAATCGGCGGATCCTCACGCCGAAGCACGAACCTTAAACCGTCACCGCGCTCAACGCGTCTTCGGTCAGCCAGAGCGACTCCGTCAGATCCTGCTCGTTCAGATTCAGGCCCTCCCCGCCACGATCCACGACAATGAAGTCGCTCACGTCGCCCAACGCAATCAGCGGATGGTGCCACACGCCCTTCGCGTAATTGACGCCTTGCCAGCCGCTCGTGACGAAGGCGCGGATTTTCGATTCGTCGAGCTCGCCGGCCGGCGCGACCACCACAAGATACGGCTTGTCGTTCAGCGGCACGAACGCCTGGCTGCCGAGCGGATGGCGTTCGAGCATCTTCACCTCGAACGGCAGCACGCGCGGCTGTCCACGAAACAGGTTCACGAGCGCGCGGCCGTTCTCGTCGGTCACATCCACTGTGGCCAGATCGTGATAACGGATCGTCGTGCCAAGGTTGATCGGAATCTGCTTCGCGCCTTCGAGTTCGATCACATCGCCGAAGGCGGCAAACGATTCTTTCGTCAGCGGTTCGATTGCAAGCGTCTTCATGATGCGAGCGTGCCCCACAGGCGCAACCGCGACACGCCCCCGTCCGGAATGATGTTGAAGCGCACGTGCGTGACCGGCCCGAGCGCCGCGATCTCGCTTTCGAAATAGTGCTGCTTGTCCATTTGCAGCTTCTGCTCGCCGAGCAGCACAGGCCAGAACATCGCTTGCGTGATCAGCGAACTGTCGGTGCCGCCGGTTACATATGCGGCCTGAATCGAGCAGCGGTCAGGATAATTGCCCTTGAAGTGCGCAGTGTCCACTTCGATCTTCGAAATGACGCCCGGTTGAGCAAGCGCGACGATCGCCCAATCGTTGCCGGGTTCGCGGCGGCGCCGCGTTTCCCAGCCGTCGCCCATGTTGACGCCGCGGCCCGGCATCAGAATGGTCGATGCAGCGCCGAAGTGCTGATTATTCGCCGCCACCAGGTACGCGCCGTTTTCCATCGCGGCGAGGTCGAACTGTTCCGTGCGGCTCGCGCCTGCCCAGTCGACTTGCGGCTGACCGTACACGCGCAGACGCGCGATGCCGCCGTCCGGGTAGATGTTCACGCGCAAGTGCGTATAGGCGTTTGCGTCGCTCACGTCGAGGTAGTGGTGACTGTTGCCTTGCAACGTGGTGGACGGAACGATCTCGGTCCATTGCGTCGACTGGTTGGGCACGCCGTCCACCACGCGCGCCGCTTCCACCGACGCCGCCGGCGGAAAGTTACCCGTGAAATGGCTCGTGTCGAGGTCGAGCCCCTTGATCACGCCGGGGCGCGCCAGCTTGACGATGCACCAGTCGTAGCCGCTCACACGTTTGCGGCGCGTTTCCCAGCCGTCCATCCACTTGCCGTGTTCGTCGTACTTGCCCGGAATGAAGACGGCCGGCTCCGGGTTCAGCATGCGCTCCTTCGGGGCGAAGAAGTCGTCGCTGGCCTCGAGCGCCTGCGCGCCCAGGCGCGGGTCCGCCAGGTTCACGTAGCGGCGCGTGAATTCGGGTGCGTTGGGGTCGAGAATCGGGAGTGCCATCTGTGTCTTCCTTGATGTTTGTTAGTGCCAGAAATTTTCCGGCGAAGCCGCAGCGCAAAGCTGCAACGTAATGCCGAACCTTGAAGCGCGGCGGCGATCGTCAGTTCATCACGCGTTCACTGCGCTTTCATTGCGCGTTCGTCACGCGCCAATCAGGTCTTCCAGCCGGAAACGCGCGATACGGTAGATCTGATCGAGGCTCGCGCGTAGCTCGTCGGCGCGGCTATTGTTCACGCGCGCCTCGAAGTTCGCGATGATGCCGTGACGGTCGTAGCCGCGCACCGCGAGAATGAACGGAAAGCCGAACTTCTCGCGATACGCGGCATTTAGCGCGAGCAGCTTGTCGAACTCTTCCTGCGTGCACTGCGAGAGACCGGCGCCGCTCTGCTCGCGCGTCGATTCCGCCGTGAGTTCGCCGCGAACCGCTGCCTTGCCCGCCAGCTCCGGGTGCGCGTTGATCAGCGCGAGCTGCTTCTCTTCGCCCGCCGTCTCGACGATCTTCGACATCTCGCGATGCAGTTCGTCGATGCTCGCAAATGGCCGCTCATGCGCCGCAATTTCCGCGACCCAGGGCGAGTGCTCGAAGATGCCCGACAGAGCCGCGACGAACGCGTCGGTCGAAATGGTGTTGAGTTGGTCCAGTGTGTATTGCATCGCCTTCATGCCGCAGCCCCGCGGTTATGTTGCTGATAGGGATGATGTTCGCGCCAGTGCCGCGCGATATCGACGCGCCGGGTCACCCACACGCGATCGTGCTGCTCGATATGATCGAGAAAGCGCTGCAGCGCGCGAAAACGCCCGGGGCGTCCGAGCAGCCGGCAGTGCATGCCGATGGACAGCATTTTCGGCGCTTCGTCGCCTTCTTCGTAAAGCACGTCGAACGCGTCGCGCAGATACGTGAAAAAATGGTCTGCCGTGTTGAAGCCCTGCGGGCTCGCGAAGCGCATGTCGTTCGTGTCGAGCGTGTACGGCACGATCAGTTGAGGCACAGTCGTGCCGCCTGTCACTTCAACGTCCATCCAGAACGGCAGGTCGTCGCCGTAGTAGTCGGAGTCGTACAGAAAGCCGCCATATTCGGCGACCAGCCGATGCGTGTTGGGACTGTCGCGGCCCGTGTACCAGCCAAGCGGCCGCACACCCGTGACACGTTCGATGGCTTGCATGCCGAGCCGCATATGCTCGGCTTCCTTTTCCGGCGATACGTCCTGATAGTGAATCCAGCGATAGCCGTGACACGCGATCTCATGACCGAGTTCGACAAACGCGCGCGCGAGTTCGGGATGCCGTTCAATGGCCATGCCGACGCCGAACACCGTAAGCGGCAACCCGCGCTTTTCGAATTCACGAAGAATGCGCCATACGCCTGCACGCGAGCCATATTCGTAGATCGACTCCATGCTCATGTGACGCGCCGGATACGCCGCTGCGCCGACAATCTCCGACAGGAACTGCTCCGAGCCAGGATCGCCGTGCAGCACGCAGTTCTCACCGCCCTCCTCGTAATTGAGGACGAATTGCACTGCGACGCGCGCTCGCCCTGGCCAGTTCGCTTGCACCGGGTGGCGGCCGTAGCCGATCAGATCGCGTGGATAGTTGGGGTCGAGTGCCATGGTTTGACGAATGCGTAGTGACGATACGTTGTGCTGGCAAGGTGCGTTGTGAAAGCTGCCGGAGGCCGTGCTTTGTGTTACAGCGGCAATAGCCGGGCAGCGTCGGAAAACATGTCGGGCAGCCCGCGCCGAGTTGGACCAGTGTAGCGAAAACGCCCGGGTGCGCCCATACACCTGGGCAGATAGTGCGTGTCAGACTGAATGTATGTGCGGCTCGGATTCGCTGGTGTTTACCCGCAGCGAATCTGCATTGACGACACGCGGCGGCGCAGGATTCGGATCCGTCGCGCCAGGACTGAACGATTCGAGCACGCCGTCATAGCGCTTTGGCAAGGGCCGCGCGTAGTCGCCGCGCTTGGCCGTCGAAAGACGCAGCGAGATCAGCGCCTCGGTCCATTTGACGGCCGCCGTCACGCCTTCGATCACCGGCGCGCCGAGCGCGTCTTCGATCTCCGCGCACAGCTCGGCCATGCCCGCGCAACCGAGCACGATCGCGTCGGAGCCGTCCTCGGCAAGCGCACGCCGGCACTCGTCGAGGATGATGCGGCGCGCCGCCGAACCGGGCTTGTCGAGGTCGAGCACCGCGACGTCGGTCGCGCGCACGTTGCGGCAGAAACGCCGCATGCCGTAGCGCTCGGCCAGATGCCACCCCATCCCGCAAGTGCGCGCAAGCGTCGTCACCACCGAGAAACCGGGTGCCAGCACGCTCGCCGCGTGCATGGCCGCCTCCGCGATGCCGATCACTGGTCCGCGCGCCAGCTCGCGTGCGGCGTACAGCCCCGGATCGCCAAAACAGGCGATCACATAGCCGTCGCAATGCTCGCGCTCACCCGCCATCACTTCGGCGAGCAGACCGGGCGTGGCAAGCGCTTCGTCGTAATAGCCTTCGATGGACGGCGGTCCCATTGCCGGACTGACCGCAATCACTTCGGTGCCCGGCGCGGCCACTTCTCGCGCGCAGCGGCCCATTGCGTCGGTCATGCGTTGGGTCGTGTTCGGGTTGATCAGTTTGATGCGCATCTTGTCTCCTTTTCGACTGCAATGACCGCGGCGCTGTCACCGTCGGCCGCCACCTGTCATTGCTGTCACAGCATGGCCCGCGCCTCGATGCTCAGCGAGCGAGGACGCGATAGAACAGTGCCCCGAGGCCCGCGCCAATGAACCACGAAAAATTCGCCATACCGTCGAGCGACGGCACCATCACGCATAGCACCGCGATGACCGCAGCCGGCAGCAGTGCAGCAACCGCGCGGTAGTTGACGCCGTTTCGATACCAGTACGTTCCCGTCGGCGCCACGGTGTACAGATCGTCGAGGACGATCTTCTGGCGCTTCACCAGGTAGTAATCGACGATCAGGATTCCGTACAAAGGTCCGATGAAGCTGCCGAGCACGTCGAGCGTGTAGTGAATCACTGCAGGGTTGTTGAACAGATTCCACGGCGTGATGAAGATCGAAGCGACCGCCGCGAGCATGCCGCCCGCACGCCAGCTGATGAGCTTCGGCGCCACGTTCGAGAAGTCGAAGGCCGGCGACACGAAATTCGCGACGATATTGATGCCGATGGTCGCAATCGTGAACGTCAGCGCGCCGAGAATCACCGCCGTCGGATAGTCGATGCGGCCCACCGTCTCCACCGGGTCCGTAATCAGTTGACCGAACACCGGCAGCGTCGCCGCGGTCGTGATCACGGTCACGAGCGAAAACGCCAGGAAGTTGACCGGCAGCCCCCAGAAATTGCCGCGCTGTACGCTCCGAAAGCTCTTGCCGTAGCGCGAAAAGTCGCCGAAATTCAGCATCGGCCCGGAGAAGTACGACACGACCAGCGAGGTCGCCGTGATCATCACCGGCAATACCTGCATGCCGTGATACTTGACGCCGCCCAGGTTGATGCCGATGTTGCGCCAGCCGGCTCGATACACCATGTAGCCGGCCAGAATGAACATCACGACATAAACGGCCGGACCCGCGAAGTCGATGAACTTCTTGATCGTCTCCATGCCGTGCCAAAAGACCAGTGCCTGCAGCACCCACAGCAACATGAAGCCGCACCAGCCGAGCGTAGACAGGCCCATGAAGCCGTGTCGATGAACGTCCGCATAGGGCAGCAATTGCGGGACGAACTTCAGCACGACGATCACCAGCGCGCTCGAGGCCAGATACGTCTGAATGCCGTACCACGCGACCGCGATCAGACCGCGAATCACCGCGGGAACATTGGCGCCGAGCACACCGAAGGTCGCACGGCACGCAACCGGATACGGCACGCCGTTTGCCTGGCTCGGCTTCGCAATCATGTTGCACAACAGGTTGACGATTCCAATTCCCACCAGCAGCGCAATCAGCACTTGCCAGCTCGTCAACCCGAGGGCGAAGAGACTGCCGGCGAACACGTAACCGCCGACGCTGTGCACGTCCGACATCCAGAACGCAAAGATGTTGTAGGCGCCCCAGGTCTGGTGACGCAGCGGCGCCAGGTCCTTGTTGTATAACCGCTCGCTGTAACCGGCCGGCATGGACACATCGCCGGTTGCGTCACCGTCTGCATAAGGGGGGATTGCGGGACTGCCGGGCGCTGCGCTGAACTGAGCCATGATTCCTCCTTGTGATGGAACCGTCGATTGCGAATCGAAGGGCATTGCATTGGCCATGCCAGTTGCGGCTCTGGCGTCTCGCTCGCGCTTCGCGTCGTTCTGGACGAACGAGGCTCGATCCGCCGCCATGGCCACGCCGCGGTTGTCTCCGTACTGAAGTACTTGTGGTTATCGCATTGCCGCCCTTCCGCGGATGTCCGGCAATGCGTTACTGCATTCGGGGCCCGTCGCGCAGGCGACGGACGTGCGCGCGCAAGCCGGCAGCGCCCGCGCAGGGCCGCCTTGCAACGCTCGATCAATCCGTTCAGTTCAGTGCGGTGCGCACCAGCAACGGGCGCACGCCGGCCGCTTGCCTCAGCTTGGCGCGGACCTGGCTTTGAGTGATGCTTTCGATGATGCTTTCGGTGATGCTTTAGATGAGTCTTTAGTTGACTCTTCAGGCGAGTCTTTAGATGACGCCTTGCCGGCGCCGTTAAGCGCGCCGAATACCTCGTGCAGATCGGCTGCGCCACGCGCGGGCCGCTCCAGCATCTTCAACTCGACGCTTTGCAAATGGCGCGACATGAGCGCCGCCGCCTCTTTTGCATCGCCGGCGTCGAGCGCGGCGAGAATCGCTTCATGGTCTTCGAACGAGCACGGGCTTCGCCCCAATGACTCGTACAACGCTGAAATCAGCGTGGAACGTGCCACGAGTCCGTTCAGGCAGTCGCACAGCACCGTGTTGCCGGTCAGCTGAGCGAGTTCCGTGTGAAACTCGCCGGACAGACGAATCCACGACGAAAAGTCGCGTGTTTCGAATGCCTTGCGTTCGCGGCCGATCATGCTGCCGATGCTCTTCAACCGCCGCATGCCATGCCCGCCGCAGATCTTTTCGACGACTGCCAACTCGATGATGCGGCGCATCTCGAACACCTCATGCACCTCCTGAAGCGACGGGCTTGCCACAAACGCACCGCGATTCGGTTCGAGATCCACCAGATGATCGGTCGCGAGTTGCGCTAGCGCTTGCCGGATCGACCCACGCTTCACACCGAACACTTCGCACAACTGCGCTTCGGTCAGCTTCGCGCCCGGCGCCAGCCGATGCTCGAGAATCGCGGCGCGAATGCGCTCGGCAATTGCTTCGGGCTTCGAACTATTTGCGTTGACTGATTCGGTGTCGGACATGATATGTGTCTCGGTATGAAGGTCATAATAGGATGGACATAAAGATTGTCAACAATTTTTGTTGGCATCATCGACAATCTCCGCGGCACGGCGTGCGGCGGCGACAGGCTGCCTGGCTGGAAGCCCTGCAGTGACTGGGGCAGCTGGATTCGATATGACGATTGACGTCGCTGGCGCGGCGCATTTTGTCGACAAAATAGTCGAGCGCGGTGGTTTTCGGCCTTCACTGAAAAGCCGCTGTTGCCGACCTCGGCTACGCAAAGGAGCGGCGAAAAGGCGGCCTCGCCTGCACCGCTTTGTTAGCGGTCGTTCAACGCAGACAGGGATAATCCGTCAGGGTCAGCTTGAAGCCGTTCGCATCGGCTACCAGGTGCGCGTCGGCGCCCACAGGCAGCGTAAGCATGTCCGGCACGTGGCCGAACTGCAAGCCGGTGACGATCGGAATGCCGATCACCGACCGCATCTGATCGATCATGGCTTGCAGGTCATATCCGTTGTCGTAGTCGTACGACTTGCCGCCCGAAAAATCGCCGAGCACGAGCGCCTGCTGCTCGCCGAGAATACCTGACAGGTGCAGTTGATAAAGCATCCGCTCAATGCGAAACGGCTGCTCGTTGACGTCCTCGACAAACAGCACCCCGCCCTGCACCGACGGAATATAAGGCGTGCCGACGAGCGACGTGAGCACCGCCAGATTGCCGCCCCAGAAGGTGCCCGAGACGTCCACCGCGTGCGCTTGCGGCACGTTTCTCGCAATGGTTAGCGTCGGCTTTGTCAGCGCGGACCAGAAGTGCTGCATGGTGAAGTCGCTGACATGTTCGGCGCCGAAGTCGCTCATGAGCATCGGGCCGCTGAACGTTTTCAAGCCGGCGCGCGCAAGCAGAGCAAGCTGAATAGCCGTGAAGTCGCTGTGGCCCACCAGCGCGACCGGCTCGCCGCTCAGACGACGTTGCAACCCATCGTAATCGAGGCCGTGCAGAATCCGCGCCGCGCCGTACCCGCCGCGCACGGCGAGGACGATGTCCGGCAGCGCGCGGGAAGCATCCGCGAGCCGGTTCAAATCCGCCGCGCGCTCGCCGTCGGTGCCGCCAAAGCGTTGATAACGACGCCGCGTCGCGTCTACTCCTTCCACGCGATGCCCTTGTGCGCGCAGGCGCTGCAACGCGCGGTTGAGCACGTCCGCCTCTTGCGGATAGCCGGAAGGCGCAATCAGGTTGAAGGTACGGTGGACGCTCATCGATAGGCTCTGGTCTAAGTGTTCCGCGCGGTTTGGAGAGCGTTGCGATTCAGGGTGTGCCGGACGGGTCTATTTCCGGGACGACGGCTGCACGTGCCGCTGCGCGTGCTTCGCGGCTCGCACGCCGCCGCTCGGCAAAGAACGACTTCAGCGCCGCGCCGCATTCGCTTTCGAGCACGCCGCCGGTCACCTGAGTGTGATGATTCAACTGCGGGTTCGCGAATGCGTCGACGACGCTGCCGCATGCGCCCGTTTTCGGATCACGAGCGCCGAACACCACGCGGGCAATGCGGGCGTGCATGATGGCACCTGCGCACATCAGGCAAGGTTCGAGGGTCACATACAGTTCGCAGCCCGGCAAGCGATAGTTCTGCGCGATCTTTGCCGCGGCACGCAACGCGACCATTTCCGCGTGCGCCGAAGGATCGTGCGCGCCAATCGGATGGTTGAAACCTTTCGCGATCACTTCGTCGCCACGCACGAGCACTGCGCCGACGGGCACTTCACCAGCCGCCCGCGCTTCTTCGGCGGCAGCTTGCGCCAAGGCCATGAACCGGCGGTCGCGGTCGGAGACGGCGGGGTTGGCGGTTGGGTTGGCGGTCGGGTTGGCAGCGGCTGCGAGCGGCTCGGGGGGATCGGACGAGGCGATGGGCGCCGCGGCAGCGACGCCCGGCTCGCCATTTGCGAAGTCACCGACGATGGTGACAACACCACCGACAGTAACAGGCGGCATTTCCGGCTCCTTTCCTGCCTCGATCCAGTCCGAGTTCGAGCCCAAGTCCAAGCCCAAGGCCCCGCGACCAACGACGGGCTCGCTCACTGTGTCCCCGAGCCGGCGACATTCGCGGGAGAGCCTTCCACCGCGGACATATCGCTGTTGGAAGCGCGCTCGGACAAGCGCTCTGCAATCCGGCGGCAATATTCTCGCGGCAGCACCAACGGGCCTCCACGTAACGATTCCAACGCCATATGGAGCGCCAGCATGCGAGCCTGAAGACGGCACCGCGTAGCCTGATCGCTCACGGCACTCAGTTCGGACTGCAAGTCACGCAACGCGCGCAACTGCTCCATTGCGGGGGGCACAAACCCCGCGTTTTTCAAAATCCGGTTGGCGACGCGCACTTCTTCCGGGACCAGAGCATCGTCGTCCAGGGTGAGCGGCGCGCCTGCGCCCGGCAAATCGTCGAATTCGCCACGTGCGGCGGCGGCGGCAATACGCTGTTCAACTAACGCATCAAGCAATCTCATCTGCAATCCACTACGTTGCGGCCCAAGCATTCTATCAGGGAGCGCACGAGGGTTCCTTCCGCCGGATTCACCCGACCCGCCGGCATTTCGGATTTTGCGTATTGGAGTCCTGGATGGATGCAAGCTAGGCTTAGACACTTTTTGCGAGTCGCGCTCGCGGCGTGCTTTGGCCGCCTGCTCGCTTCGCTTCGTTTGGCTACCTCGCTCACCTACTTCGCTTCTCTGTTTCCTGCTTTTTGTGCCACCGATCATGCAATTGCAAATGACACACTCACGTCCTAACGACGCAGCGCAATTCACCGCTACAAACACTGCACCGTCGCCCGCGATGCGGGCGTGCGAACGTCGCGCATCAGTACTCGCGCGCCGCACCCCGGTTGACAGGCGCTCATTCAAGACAACCCTACGCGGTGTATGTGTCGCCGCAGCGATGTCCGCCTTGCTTTCCGGCTGCACAATATTCTGCGGCGGAGCCGGCGGAAGCGGTGGTGGTTTCGGCGGCGTTTGCGCTACTGGTATGCGCTTCTAGACGCACGCCAGATCCCCACAAAATCTAAAGCCACAGATCACGCGTCGCTGCCCACCCTCCTTTCATGTTCCTCTTCACGACCAACTAATCGTCGCGCCAATGCCACTAGGGCGCGGCCCCTTCAAGCGACCAGCGCGCAAGCACAATATGCCGGGTACGCCCCAATAAACTGTGTATCAACGCGAAACCACGCACATTCCAGCAAACCGGCTCAACCGGACGCGCGGCGGCCCAAGGCAAGCCGTAAGCCAACGTGACATGCGGCGTATAAGTCACTGCCGCGGAACCGGCGCGGCTTTCAATGCCCTTGACGTGCAGCGCTTCCGCCAATGCATCATGAAGCCGATGCAGACCCACCACGCCCTCACTCCCCGTCAACACTAACGGGCCCGGCCGCGGTTTCGACGCGAAACTCTCCGCCGTATTGAATTCGACGCTGAACGGCGCCATGCGAACCGCGGCAGCCGCTTGCATTGCGGCCTCCACATGTGCCGGCGGCAGACCGCCCGCGAAATTGCCGAGATGACGCAGCGTGACGTGCAAACGACCGGCGGCAAGCGGTTTACTGCGGGCGCGCGCCTCCCCGCAAAGCTCTTGCGCTAGCTTTGAAATGCTCGCCGCGGTATTCGCATCCGGGAAGACAGCGAAAAAGAGGCCGTCGGTTGGCGTTGGCGGCGCCTCGAGCCCGGGCAACCACAGTTGTTCAGGCATCTCGCTCCTGCGTGCTGAAATCCGGCATCTACACGAATCCCCCTTCACATGAACTGGCGGACGCCAGCGTAAAACCAGCAACGAACAAGCGACGGACAAGCAACCAACAAGCAACCAGGCAGTAACCGCACCGCAAGCCAGCAAGCAACTAAACCCAACCGCCGGCCCTGCCAAAAAACGCTTGCGCTTACGAATTGCCCACGTACAATACTGTACATCCATACAGTATCGGCGGCAACGTGGAATTGCAGAAAAAGCTCGAAGTATTGGCCGACGCGGCCAAATACGACGCATCGTGCGCCAGTAGTGGCGCGCCTAAGCGCGCCTCGCGCGGCACGGAAGGTTTGGGTGCCAGCACCGGCGCCGGTATCTGCCATAGCTTCACGCCAGACGGGCGCTGTGTGTCGCTGCTGAAAATCCTGCTCACGAATTTCTGTCTGTATGACTGTCAGTACTGCGTCAACCGGCGTTCGAGCAATGTGCCACGGGCGCGCTTCACGCCTGAGGAGGTCGTGGACCTCACGCTCGACTTTTATCGGCGCAACTATATTGACGGGCTGTTTCTGAGTTCCGGCATCATCCGGTCGTCGAATTACACCATGGAGCAACTGGTGCGGGTAGCGCAGTCGCTGCGCGAAGATCACCAGTTCCGCGGCTACCTTCACCTGAAAACCATCCCCGACGCCGACCCCGAACTCATCGCCAAAGCCGGCCGCTATGCCGACCGTCTGAGCGTGAACATCGAACTGCCGACCGAAGGCAGCCTCGCACGCCTTGCACCGGAGAAAAACGTGCGCACGATCAAGCTCGCCATGGGGTCGATCCGGCTCGCGCAGGAAGAGGCGCTGGGCGACGCAAAAGCTCCACGGTTCACGCCGGCCGGCCAAAGCACGCAAATGATCGTCGGCGCGGATCAGACGAACGACAGCACCATCCTGCAGACCGCGGAAACGCTGTACGGATCGTACAAGCTGAAGCGCGTGTATTACTCGGCATTCAGCCCGATCCCTGACAGTCCTTCTGCAGTCCCCGGCGAGGCGCCGCCGCTGCTGCGCGAACATCGTCTGTATCAGGCAGATTTTCTGTTGCGCGGCTACGGTTTCAACGTCGCGGAACTGTTCGAACAGCCAGGCAACCTGCCGCTCGACATGGATCCGAAACTCGCATGGGCGCTCGGGCATCGCGACCAGTTTCCGGTCGACCTGAACCGCGCGCCGCTTCGCATGATCGCGCGGGTGCCGGGCATCGGCATGCGCAATGCCAAGCGGCTGGTCGAATTGCGACGCTCACGGCGGGTGCGCTATGAAGATCTGGTGCGCCTGCGGTGTCCGCTGGAAAAGATCAAGCCGTTCGTCGTCACGCAAGACTATCGGGCAGCCATGCACGACGCGTCGTCGGCTCATCTGCGGCGAATCCTGACGCCGCCAATGCAAACGCAAATGCAGTTGTGGTGACGTGTCGTGCTTCATTGCATCGAGATCGAAAACCATTTTGCCGCCTGGCGTACAGCCACTCTCGTTGCGCTGGCTCAAGGGCTTGCGCCGGAGTCGATCGAATGGCGCATTAAAGAAGGCGCCGGTGGTCATGGTTCGCTGTCTGGTCAAACGGCGCTCGATTACGGCGACGCGTCCGGCAACGCGGCGCTCGGGTCGGACGCCCCGGCAATCCACGTCTCGAAAGAACTGTCAGCGCTGCTGCATGATGCGGCGCTGTATCGCGAGCCGGACCGGTGGGCATTCCTCTACAAGGTGCTGTGGCGCTGGCAATGCGGTGATCGCGCGGTGGCGTCGCCAGCCGACGTCGACGGCGCCCGGCTCTACCGGATGGCTAAAGCGGTGCGCCGTGCGAAGCACGACATGATCGCGTACGTGCGCTTTCGCAAGCAGAAGCCGGACGCCCAAACCCCAGAGTACGTAGCCTGGTACGAACCGGAGCACGACGTTCTCGCATGGGCGGCGGAACATTTCGCGCAACGCATGGGGCGCTCGTCGTGGATTATCGCGACGCCTCACGGCGCCGCGTTCTGGAACGGCGAGCAACTACATATCGAAGCGCGCCCTGCTCTGCGCCACGAGCATCGCTGCGACACTGAAGACGAGGCCGAGGCGTTGTGGCTCGCGTACTACCGCAGCACATTCAATCCTGCGCGTCTGAACGAAGCCGCGCTCGAACAGCACATGCCGGTGCGGTTCTGGAAAGGGCTGCCTGAAGGCCATCTGATTCCCGCCATGATCAGTGAAGCAAAGAGCGGCGCGCGGCGCGTTGCGCAAGCGAGCGGGGTCGCGGCGCTCGGCGGCAAGTCCATTCCTGTCGAAGCCGAATTCGCTCAGCCTGCCCGCGATCAGCCATCGTCGCTGGACGCCTGCCGGCGTTGCGACCTGTGGCGCAATGCGACGCAAGCCGTGGGCAGTTCGGGGCCTCGTGACGCGCGCATCATGCTGATCGGTGAGCAGCCCGGCGATCAGGAGGATCTGAGCGGCGAGCCTTTCATCGGGCCGGCGGGACAGTTGCTAGACCTCGCGATCGTCCGCGCCGACCTGTCGCGTGAGCAGCTTAATTTGACGAACGCGGTCAAGCACTTCAAATGGGAACCTCGCGGCAAGCGCAGGCTGCACAAAACCGCCGCGCAGCGCGAGGTCGAAGCATGCTCGTATTGGCTGGAGCAGGAGTTGCAAACCGTTCGGCCATCGGTCGTCGTCGCGCTGGGCGCAACGGCGCTCAACGCGTTGCTGCGCGAAAAGGCAAGCTTGCGCGACTATATGGGTAAGCCGTTCGAACTCGAAGGCGGTTGGGGAATCGCAACGTATCATCCTTCGTTCGCGTTGCGTCAGCAGGACGACGCCGCGCGCGACAAAGTGCTGAGCGCCATCAGCGAGGCACTCGTCGAAGCGCGGAAACTGGCGGCATCGGTGCAAGCCAAACCGCGCAGCGTGCCTTAACTGCTAGACTGCGCCGCACGTTCCGTCATGCGGTTAAGGGGAATCAATGACCGGGGGCAATGACCGGAACGTCAGTGACCGGAAAGCTAAAAGTCAGCAAGCCCGTCCTGAGTTGGCGAATCGTCATCGCCCAAACACCCGGCGACCCTCGCTAGGAAAAAGATACTTGCGACCGCTCGCAGCCCGCGCTCCAGCACCAGGCGAAAACGAACAGGACCATTTGATGAAAGACGACGTCGCCCGCGTTCCGCTCTCCACTGCATTCTGGTATTGGCTGCGACTCGGCTTCATGAGCTTTGGCGGTCCGGCCGGGCAGATAGCGCTGATGCACCAGGAACTCGTCGAGAGAAAGCGCTGGATTTCGGAAAAGCGCTTTCTGCATGCGTTGAACTACTGCATGGTGCTTCCCGGGCCCGAGGCGCAGCAACTTGCGACCTACATTGGCTGGCTCATGCATCGCACGTGGGGTGGCGTGATCGCGGGCGGGCTTTTCGTGCTGCCGTCGCTATTTATTCTGATGGGCCTGTCGTGGGTCTATCTGGTGTTCGGCAGCGTCCCGGCTGTGGCCGGCGTGCTGTACGGAATCAAGCCGGCTGTGACTGCGATCGTCGTATTCGCCGCGTATCGCATTGGCTCGCGCGCGCTTAAGAACGCCTGGCTGTGGTCTATCGCCGCTGCGGCTTTTATTGCCATCTTCGCCGTGAAGGTGCCGTTCCCGTTGATTGTTCTCGTGGCTGGCGTGATCGGTTACGTCGGCGGGAAATATGCGCCCGGCACTTTCGTGATTGGCGGCAAGCACGGCGCCGCTGCGCAGCTTCACGGCCCGGCGCTGATCGACGACGACACGCCGACGCCTCGTCACGCGCTCTTTACCTGGAAGCGCTTTTTCATCGTCCTGGCAAGCTTTGTCCTCATATGGCTGGTGACGATCGGTACGCTAACCGTCCTTTTCGGATGGAACGGCGCACTCACGCAAATGGCCTGGTTCTTCACGAAGGCAGCGCTGCTTACGTTCGGTGGCGCGTACGCGGTTTTGCCTTATGTCTACCAGGGCGCGGTCGAGCATCAGCATTGGCTCACGGGCCTTCAAATGATCGACGGTCTTGCGCTCGGTGAGACGACGCCCGGCCCGCTGATCATGGTCGTCGCTTTCGTCGGCTTTGTCGGCGGATGGACGCGAGCGATATTCGGTCCGGACGCGCTACTTCTGTCAGCTGTCGTCGCGTCAACGATCGTGACGTTCTTCACGTTTCTGCCTTCGTTCATGTTCATCCTGCTGGGCGGCCCGTTCATCGAGACCACGCACGGCAATCTGAAATTCACCGCGCCGCTCACTGCGATCACGGCCGCGGTCGTCGGCGTGATCGTGAATCTTGCCGTCTTCTTTGCGCTGCACGTTTTATGGCCGCGTGGCCTGCATGGAAGCTTCGACTGGTTGTCGCTCGTCATCGGGCTGGCGGCTGCGATCGCGCTCTTCCGCTTCAAGGTCGGCGTGATACCAGTAGTGCTGGTGTGCGGCGTGGCAGGGCTCGCGATCCGGTTGCTGGTGTGACGCTCAGCAAGTCTTCGGCCTTACCGCAACGCCTGTGAGGGAACGTGGTCAGGTATTCGCTATTACCAATTCCTCGGTATTGTCCGGCGGACGCAAGCCATCGCTTCTGTTGACGAAGTAGCGTTGCGTAAGGTCGGCCGCAGAGACGTGCCGCGCCTGCGCGAAGCCGGCTTCGTGGGCAAGGGCAGCATCTCGGCCGGCGTGAAGAAACTGAGAAAGGGCGTGCCGCTTTCGCGCGCGCCCTTCTCTGCCATTTTCAGCCCAGGGCGCACTTCTGGATCCGCCATGTCTAGCGGCAGCAGAAACGTCGTGGCGAGCGTCGATCCGCGGGCGAAAGCCGCGATCTGGCGCAGCGTGGCCGCATTTGCATCGCGCGTGAGATACATGCTCACGCCCGTTGAGACGACGATTGCGGGCTTCCTGTCGTCGAATCCGTGCGCCATGAGCCGGTCCTGCCATGCTTCGCCAGCCTCGAAATCGACCGGCACGAAGCGCAGCCATGGCGGGATGCCGAAACCAAGCTCGCCGAGCCGCTGACGTTTCCACTCCTGCGGCACCGGCTGATCGACCTCGAATACTGTGAGGCGCGAAGCAATCTCCGGCCTGCGCTGCGCAAAACTGTCGAGCCCCGCCCCAAGAATCACATACTGGCCGATCCCGCGCGCCGCCTCTTCGACCACCAGGTCTTCGATGAAACGAGCGCGTGCCACGATCGACGCGCGAAACGGACGCGTGAACTGCGGGTCCATGTCGCCGCGCTGGCGCCAGTCGTCGCCGGGAGCTAGCAGTTCGAGGCCGATCGAGTCGTCGAAAACATGCGGCGCGGCGTCGACTTCCTTGTGCAGCGCCCGCCAGAGTGCAACACGGGCCGCGGTGCTGTCGGGTGCCAGATCTCGCTGATCGTTCATGAGCGCCGGTCCTTGCCGTTCGTGCTGTTTTCAAGCAATGAGGGAAGCGTCGCTGCCTTCGCAAGCACGGAGCAAACGCAAACCAGGCAACGAAAAGAATATCACCGAGCAGGCAGACACCGTCAACGGCATCCACGCGGAACACCCCCGGACCAGACCGAGCCCGACCACCTGTCCTATGCGATCATCGTATGAACCAGACCAACAACGGAGATCGCCATGAACAGCAAATGGTTTTCGAACTTCGCCAGCTATCTGTCGACAATGACCGGCCGTCCCGGCACTTTCGTCGTGGCTGCGTCGCTCGTGATCGTGTGGGCAATCACGGGGCCGTTCTTTCATTACAGCGACACATGGCAGCTCGTGATCAACACGTCGACCACGATCGTCACGTTCCTGATGGTTTTCCTGATCCAAAACACCCAGAACCGCGACACGGCCGCCATGCAGATCAAGCTCGACGAACTGATCCGCGCAATCGAAGGCGCCCATAACGCACTGCTCGATCTGGAAGAACTGGAGGAGAAAGACCTGACGCGCTTTCGCAAGCAGTATGAAAACCTCGCCAAGGAAGCGCGAACCGCGCTGCGCGAAGGCGGCAGCGATACCGATTCACCGTTCGTCGCCAATCGCGAAGTGGGCGACGAAAAACGGCGTGATACAGACAACAACGATGCCGCCCATAACAAGCCCGCAAAACGTGAGCGCAAAGACTAGCTCGGGCCGGTTATCGCTTACAGAGTTTGCAATGATTGGACGCTGGAGTCAGCCGGCAATCAAAGGTGCCATGGCGCGTTGCCGGCCGCCTGGGCAAGTCCGCCAATTCCCTTTAAGATGGAACGGAACGCTCGACGCACTATCCTCGCATCAGCAAGAGCCTCGAACCGTTTCTCAACGCATACGGCCCGCGCATACCGGGAACACGTTGCGGAACACCATACGGGAACACCATGACCATCGATCAAGCCGTTGTCTCGTCGTTCACGCCTGCCGGCAAAGTGCGGGCATCGATCAATCTGGGCAACCCCATTCTCGCTAACCAGGACCCGAAGACCGGCGAGCCGTTCGGCGTATCGGTCGACCTCGCGCGGGCGTTCGCACAAAAGCTCGGCGTCGAACTCGAACTGGTGGTGTTCGACGCAGCGGGCAAATCGGTGCAGGCCGTGAGCGAGGAGCGTGCCGACTTCGGCTTCTTCGCTGTCGATCCGTTGCGTGGCGAGACGATTGCATTTACCGCGCCGTACGTGCTGATCGAAGGCTTTTATCTGGTGCGCGACGACTCCCCCGTCCGAACGAACGAGGACGTCGATCAGCCGCATAACCGCGTCGCGGTCGGCAAAGGCAGCGCCTATGACCTCTTCCTTACACGCGAACTGAAGGCCGCGCAGATCGTTCGTGCACCTACGTCGCCGACGGTCGTGCAGACGTTCCTCGAACAGGGTCTCGAAGTCGCGGCCGGCGTGAAGCAGCAACTCGAAGCCGATGCGCGCAATACATCCGGCCTGCGGCTTCTTGACGAGCGCTTCATGGTCATTCAACAGGCAATGGGCACGCCGAAAAGCCGCGGTGAAGCGGCGGCTTCCGCGCTACGCAGCTTCGTCGAGGAAATGAAGGCGTCGGGGTTTGTGGCCGAATCGCTCGCGCGCCATCGGATTGCGGGCGCATCGGTCGCGCCCGCGGCCTGATCGCGCATGCTCAGCTATACGGGCGGCCTGGTCCTTTTCGCGGCGTTGCTTCACGCAAGCTGGAACGCGTTGCTGCACGGCAATCGCGACCGCTTCCTTTCCATGACGTGGATGAGCATCGCCATCGCGGCGATCTCCACGCTCATCATTCCATTCACGCCGTTGCCGGCGGCCGCGGCATGGCCATATATCGTCGCGTCGGGCCTCGTGCATATCGGCTATAACGCAAGCCTCGTGCGGGCTTACCGCCGTGGCGATCTGGCGCAAGCGTATCCGATCGCCCGCGGCTCGTCACCGCTTCTGGTTACGCTCGGCGCGGCGCTCTTCGCGCACGAGGCGATCGGCCCGTTGCGTGCTATCGGGATCGTGATGATATCCGGCGGCATCATTGCAATCGCGCTCGAAGCGGGAAGCGTGTCGCGCGCCGGCGTGCTGGCCGCGCTCACCACCGGCGCGACGATCGCGCTGTACACCGTGATCGACGGCATCGGCGTGCGCCTGTCGGGCGGCGAAGCGCTTGCCTACACAGCATGGATGTTCCTGTTCTACTGGCTGATGCCGGTGCTGTTCGTCGCGATGCGCGGTGTGTCCGCGCTATGGACACCGATACGCTCGTCGCCAATGGCGGTCGGCTCCTCGCTAATGGGCGGCGTTGTATCGGTCGCGGCATACGGCATCGTCATATGGGCGATGCAGTCGGGCGCGATGGGAACGGTGTCGGCGTTGCGCGAGACCAGCGTGGTGTTCGCGGTGCTGATCGGGCGCATGTTTCTCGGCGAAGCGGTGAGCGGCAAGCGCTGGCTCGCCTGCGTGGTCGTGGCGGCCGGCGCGATTTGCCTCGGACTGTGAGCCGGCCCTCGCTGATCGGGCGAGCGGCAATGCGCTTGCGTGGGTGATTCGCCGGGTTGTTTCCCGGAAGTTACCTGCGCTGCTTGCTGGAAGGCCGTACCCGTTGGTGAGACACCCGATGGCGTCGGCCCTCCTTACCTGAATGCGCGTTACATCGGCGGTGCAACGCCATCCTTCTCGACAACCACACGTTGAGCGACATACGTGCCCTGCGACGCCGCCGTTGCCACGATGAACACCTTCTTGCCCGGCGTCAGGTCGGTGCGCGCGGCCGTCGTAAAGGTCACGATAGGTACATTCGGCGGCACCGTCACCTCGTTATTGCCGCCCTTGTACGACAGCTTCAGGTTCCGGCCGCTCGTGCCCTGAACGACCGTGTCGACGTTCGCATTGGTCATCGTGCTGTTCGGGCCGAGGTCCCAGTCATAGTGGCCTTCGCCCGTGCCGCGCGCGGCTTCCGGGAATACCACCACCTCGGTTGCCGTCAGCTTGCCGTCGGTGCCGGTCGTGGCGGCCGTGCCGACGAACGAGCCCGGCTTGATGTCAGAAAGCTGCATCGCCTTGACTGCCGACACGGTGACGGCGGGTTTCAGTTCGATCGACACCGTGTCGCCGCTGCGGCGATGCACCTTGAGGACGTCGCCGTCGAGCGCGACGATATCGCCACGGATGCGCGACGGTTTGGCGGCGGGCGTCTGCGCAAGCGCGGCACCGGCAAAAGACAGCGCCGCAAGCGTGACGCCGAGTTTCAGGCGAATAGACATGAATACTCCATGAGAAACGGTTGAGAGGACTGCAAAGCCCTGAACGGGCCAATGAACATCAGGAACCGCCGAACCAGTTGTAGCCCTGGTTCTCCCAGTAACCACCGGGATAATCGTTCGTCACGCTGATCGCGACGATATGCTTCGGGTTCTTGTAGCCCAGTTTGGTCGGCATGCGCAGCTTCATGGGGAAGCCGTATTTCGGCGGCAGCGGGCCGCCGTCGTAGCCAAGCGTGAGTTGCGTTTGCGGATGAAGCGCCGTCGGCATGTCGATGCTCGTCCAGTAGTTGTCCGCGCAATGCAGCGACACATACTTTGCCGTGATGTCGGCACCCGCCTGCTTCAGGAACGAGGCAAAGCGCACGCCGTCCCAACGGCCGATCGCACTCCACCCTTCGATGCAGATATGGCGCGTAATCTGGCTTTCCTGCGGCAACGCGTGCAGTTCGTCGAGCGTCCAAACGCGCTTGCCGTTCGCGAGTCCGCTCACCTCCAGCCGGTAGCCGGCGGCGTCGACCTCGGGCACGTCGTCGATATCGTAGAACGCGTTGAACGGAAACGGCCGCGTGATCATCGACTCCGGATACGTCGGCGCAAGCGTGTTCGGACTGAAGAGCAATGCCTGCACGTCGTCGTTGAAGGACGACATCTTGCGCAGCATCGTATTTACGGATTTGTCGTTGGACAGATCGCAGCCCGACAGCAGCGCAACGCCGCCGAGCGTGAGAATGCGCTGGCCCAGCAGGCGGCGGGCGGGATTCTTGAGTTCGCCGCGCGCATCCTTGATGATGGTCTCTGCATGAGACTGCGCAAACGCGCTGAGCTTTGTGGACTTGTTGCGAAGGGTCATGGTTAGCGTCCCCGAATCATCACGAGCAGCGAGCGCGGCACCAGCGCGACTATCGCAATGTGCACGACGAAGAATGCGACCAGCACACTCATCGCGACGAAATGCACGACTCGTGCGTTGTCGTATCCGCCCATCAGCGTGCGCAGCAGCGGAAACTGCACAGACTTCCAGATCGCGAGCCCCGACAGAATGACGAGCGCAATATCGACGATCACCACGAGGTAGGCGAACTTCTGCACCGCGTTGTAGCGTGAAAGGTCTTCATGCTCCAGCTTGCCGCGCAGCGCCGCCGTGAGATCTTTTGCGATCGACCTGATGCTCACCGGCAGCAGTTTGCGACGCAGGCGCCCCGATACGATGTTGAGCCCGACATAGACGAGAAAATTGACGACCAGCAGCCACATGACCGCGAAATGCCATTGCAAGGCGCCGCCGAGCCAGCCGCCCAAGGTGATAGCGGAAGGAAACTGTAAGCCCGCAAAGATGGGCGATGCGTCATAGATTTGCCAGCCGCTCATCACCATCAGCACGACGGCTAACGCGTTGACCCAGTGTGCGATGCGGACCCAGGCGGGTTGAATCGTGGTGTAACTCAAAGCGGCCTCGTGGTTGGTAGCTGGAAGAAACGTGCGGGGTTACCGACGTAAACATCGCCGGCGGGCACGTATTCCATCGCATGAGAAATTTATTTTTGCGGCGAATGGCTGCCCCGCTCGCCCAAGGCAAGCTCACTGCTTGTGAAGTTCCGTTACGGTGAGCGTGCCGTCGAGTTTTCCATCGAGCCCATTGAGGCGCCCGCGCTGCCCATGACCATGCAGTCCGGTACGAGTTTGTCGTTACGCTTCGCCACGTCTCTTGGTGGCACGCCGGTCAGGTTCGAAAGCCCATGCAGCAGCGCGCATCGGCTGGACGTCAACTACCGCTCGTTCAGCGCCGCAGGTTT
Source organism: Paraburkholderia sp. SIMBA_053 (assembly GCF_046534895.1). Classification (NCBI taxonomy): domain Bacteria; kingdom Pseudomonadati; phylum Pseudomonadota; class Betaproteobacteria; order Burkholderiales; family Burkholderiaceae; genus Paraburkholderia; species Paraburkholderia sp. SIMBA_053. The sequence continues at coordinate 1,223,261 of NZ_JAWRXU010000002.1, forward strand.
TTCACCTGCACTTCAGCCAGCGTCAATTGCACGGACGTCCCGCTTTGCCACACATTCGCACCATTCACCACCGGCCGCTCTGCAATGTCCGCGCGCTTGCGCCGTTGCCCGGCAGTCGATACATCGAACCGCTTGTCGCGATTTTCAACCATCGGCGTATTGATCTGCCCGTCGCGTGTGAAGCCCATCATCAGTTGCGGAATGCCTAGCGGAAAGGTCGCGTCGCGGTCGATCTGCCATGTATGCCACGTCTTGCCGTAGGTCGTCACGAGGTCCTGCATCAGTGCATGTTCAGCGACATCGGGAATACGCGGCGCAATGAGTTCGCCCGACTTCACCTCGTAATTGTGGCTATGCCACAACTTCTTTTCGTCGTCGGGAAGCGAGTTGAAGACGCGTTCGCTGACGATGTATTCAATGCCGATCAGCTTCGCGTTGCTCTCGTTGGAGTCGAAGATCACGCACTGATGGAAGTCCTCGGTCAGATGCGTGCAGAAGTGATGCGCCTCGACCTGTCGGCCCATGTCGTCGGCGTAGAAATGGAAGCCGTTCAGATAGGCGCTCATCGCGTCGATCGGCTTCTTGTTCTGCAAAACGTCAGCACCGGTGTTGAGGATCTTGCTTCTGGTACTTCGTTGCGAGCCGGGCGGCGGTGCGTCGGTTTTGTGTTGCGCTCGCGCTTCGGGCGTGAACAGGCCGGCAAAAGGCAGCAGCAACATGCCCTTGAATATCGACGACGTGAAAGCGCGGCGGCAGCCGCTGGCGAACGGTCGGTTCATGTGCGTTTCCTGTACGGATGGGCGCGTCGCCACACTTGCATGTCGGCTTCGCAGTTTCGGTTCCGATGCGGTGTCCTGCCGGGTCTGCGCATCGCGTTGCTTTCGCCAGAGCCGTCTGCAGGCGCAACCGGCCCGCCCGTAGCCGGCTCACAGCCCGAGCCTTGCAGGCGGCCGCGCGCCGCTTCGACGTCGGCGGGATAGCCGATCTCGCCGGCGACCGGTCGTAGACGGCGCAACGATATGCGGCCAGATCGTTGTCGGCGGTCGCCCGCGTGGGGTCGCCTCCATCGCGCGCAGCCTCGGCAATCCAGCATCGCCTATGCCCGGCAGGGCGCGCTCCAGCCAGCCTGGCGCGGCAGCCGCGGCACGGCCGGCCACCCGCTATTCCCTTCCCGACCGACGATGCGCACGAACACACGGACAAAAACTATTGGTTTTCTCTAGAGTTGATGGATCGTCGGCCAATGCGGGCTGACGAAGCCGCGCTGACTCGCAGCGCGGGTCAACCTAAGGAAAATCAAAGGAAAACCAAATGGGAACGTCTCTTTACAACGAAATATCGACCATTGACGACCGGCGCAGCACAACCAGCCTGCCCTCGTCCGGTGCGCCATTGGCGCTCAAACACACGATCCACCCGGAGCAGATTCGCGACAATCTGCCCACGGGCCAGGGCGGTGTCGGGTTTCTCTTTCACGCTACAGACTGGGATACGCTTTCCTTCTCTTTTCACAACGTAAAAACAAGGAACGAGTCGTTCGAAGAAGAGCTTTGGCGCACCAAGCCGTTCATTGCATCGCCAATCTATTCGGGCTCGCAGATGATCGGCGCGAACATCGCGTGTCCGGTGCCGCTCGAACTCTGGCTCGGCAGCCCTCGCGGCATCAAGCGGTTTCGCGAGACGCAGTTCTTCCCGGCGCTCGAACTGGCGCGTCAGGCAGGCTTGAACATGGTCGCGATGGGAGCGTCGACGCCCTATGCGTGCAACTATGGCGCGCTGCCAAGGCAAACAAAGCCGCCGCATATCACGACCGGCCACGCGGCCACCGCGGCAATGCTCAAAGATTGGGCAATGCACTGCTGCAACGAGCTCGATCTGGAATTCGGCAACACGAAGCTCGCACTCTTCGGCGCGGCCGGACGGCTCGGCACGACGGTTGCCAAGTACCTGCTGTACAAGGAAGCGCCGAAGGAACTCGTGCTGATCGACTTGCCGGACAAGGTCAACCTGCTTGCGGACCAGGCACGCGAGCTGATGGCGGCGGACCTGCTCGGACGCACCAAGGTGTCGGTCCATACGTTCAGCCCCGACACCGCCTTACCGCAGTTCGACGGCGCGATCCTCGCGAGCAGCACCAGCGTGCCGTATCTCACCGCCTCGGACCTCAAGCGGGCGCGCTTCTGGATCGACGACTCGCACCCACGCGCGGCGAGCGTGGAAGCGGAACTCGCGTCTCGCGGACATACGCTATATATTGAATGTTTCGCGCGCGGGCCGGCAGGCCTCGATTCCAGATTCCCGTTCAGGCTGCCGAGCACGCGCGACTGCTATACCTGTTTCGCCGAGGGCTATGCCGCCTGGCAGGAAGGCATCGCTTCCGACTTCATCATCGGCAGCCCGCCTGTGTGGTCGGTCTCCTACACTCACAGCCTGTTGAAAAAGTACGGATTTACGGTCGGACCTTTTCACGGAAAGGACGGCTCGGCGATCAACCTCGATCTCGGTGTGACAGCAACTATGAATTGACGGGCTCGTAAATGTCACTGGAGGCCAGATGCTAATACCGCGCGAAAGCATGCAGGATGTGCTGGAAAGAAGCCGGTTTGCAATTCGATGGGGAGGCGCACTCGGCCTCGTGTGCCACCCCGTCTATTACCTGGTCTGGACTTACATCCTGCCGCAGCCGTACGACAATCTGCCATTGCGTCTGAGCGCGGCGCTCATCTGTGTGCCATTGATCTTTCAGGCGCGCTGGCCGAAGCGGTTCAATCAGTACCTGCTGATCTACTGGCACCTGTGTCTGATCTACGTGCTGCCGTTCGTCTGCACGTTCCTCGCGATCAGGAATTCATTCTCCACCATGTGGATGATGACCGAGGTCATGATGATCTTCATCATGGCGCTGTGCATCGACAATCCATTTCTGCTCATGGGCTGTATCGGGATCGGCATGCTGTCCGGCGGTCTGGCTGCGGTCGCCAGTTCACCGGCTCCAATCGTGCTGAGCACGGCGAATCAATCTGACCTCGCGGTGCTTCCGGTGGTCGTCCTGTGCAGCATGGCCTTCAGTCATGCGATCAGCAAAGGGCGCATCTTCGTCGAGAAGAACCGCGCATTGCAGGCACTGGCCGGATCCATTGCGCATGAAATGCGCAACCCGCTCAGCCAGTTGAAACACGTTCTGGATCGCGTGGAAGAAACGCTGCCCGCCCTTACCGAACATGGCCGCGCACCCGCGCCGTCGGGTGCGGGCGCAGCGCTGCTTTACCGGCATCTCGCGCACGGGCAGTTGTCGATCGAGCGCGGCCTGCGCGTGATTGCAATGACGCTGGACGAAGTCAGTGCCAAACAGATCCGCTCCGACTCCCTCACTTACCTGAGCGCGGGCGCGACCACGCGCAAGGCGCTCGACGAATACGGCTTCGCCGACAGGAAAGAACGCGGCAAGGTCCGCCTTGCGGTGCTCGAAGATTTCACGTTCAAGGTCGACGAAACCGTCTACCTGTTCACCCTTTTCAATCTGATCAAGAACGCGCTGCATCACATCGCACCGCTTCCATCTGCCACGCTGACGCTGACGGTGGACCGGCATTGCGTCAGCGTTCGCGATACCGGCAGCGGCATCGCCCCTGAGATACTGCCGCATCTGTTCGAGCCGTTCCGTACCGCCGGCAACTCGGCGGGCACGGGCCTCGGGCTCGCTTACTGTCAGCGTGCCATGCGCGCGTTTGGCGGCAGCATCGCGTGCAAGTCGGAGCTCGGCAAGTTCACGCAATTCACGCTGCAATTTCCGCCCGTCACCGAGAGCGAGGTAGCGGCGCACGAGCGGGCAATCGTCGAGCGCGCCACGGGCGTGCTCAACGGCAAACGCATCCTTCTCGCCGACGACGACGCCGCTCTGCGCGCCCGCACACGGCGCACGTTGGCAAAAGTGGGCGCCGAGGTGAGCGAAGCCGAAAACGGCGCCGCTGCTCTGGCGATGCTGCGCGAAGCGTCGGCATACGACCTCGTGCTGATGGACGTCAACATGCCGGTGCTCGACGGCTATTCGGCCACCGAGCAACTGCGCGCCGAGCGCGATCATCCGAACTGGAATGTGCTCGTTGCCGCATACACGTCCGAGCCCGGCAACATCGCGCGCGTGCTGGCACGCCGGGCCGGCATGGACGACATGATCAGCAAGTCCTCCAGCGCGATGGAGCTGTTCACGTCGCTGCAGGCGCTTTTCGAGAACGGCAACCGGCGTCATCTGAACCAGCGGTTCGACGACTTTTCCGGCAAGTCGATTCTCGTTGCCGACGACGACAATTACAGCCGGCTCGTTGCCAAGGCCTACTTGGAGCGCTTCGGCGCGAGCGTCGTGGAGGCGGAACATGGTCAGGCCGTGCTGGACCGGCTGGACGAAGAGGTCGTCATCGACGCAATCGTGGTGGACATGAACATGCCGGGAATGGGCGGCCTCGAAACGGCGGCGGCGATTCGCGCCCGCACCGACGGCTACGCGAGCGTGCCGATCATCGCGTTGACGAGCCAGTCGGATATCGGCTCGGTACAGGCGTGCATCAGCGTGGGCATGAACGAAGTCATGATCAAACCGGTGCAGGTCGGTGCGCTCTATGCATGCCTGACGAGGCAGTTCGCGCAGCAGCGCAGCGGTAGTGGCATAGGCACCGGCAGTGGCGGCAGTGCGCCGGCCGAGGCGCCGCGCTCGCCGGTGTCGGCTAAGGTGCTACCGTCGTCCAGCCCGGCAGGCCCGGCGGCGTTGCCTGCGCAAGCTGCGTCGGCAGGCTCGGGCGGTCTCGCCGTGGTGCGCGAGAACGATCTGCTCGACGCCACTCATCTTGAAGAATTGGCGGCACTCGGGCTGATCGACGAATCGTTCGCGAATGGGATTGAGCAGATCCGCGCGCTGACTTCGCAGCTTCGCGTGAACGCCGCGGACCGCGACATCGACGCCGCGCATGGCGCGTTGCATGTGCTGCTCGGCGCGAGCGGCAACGTCGGAGCGAAGGCGTTGCACCAGTTCACGCGGCACATCTATCCACGCATGCTCGAAGGCGAATGGCCCGCGGAATCGGACTGGCTCGAGCGGATCGATGCGTTGAGCGAGCGTTCGGCCGACGCGCTGTATCGCTATCTGGCGTCTGCAAACGCCGCGCGAGACCAGCCCGAAGAACCGGGCGACACTGCACGTAAGAGCATGAGTACGAGCACAAGCACGACCACACCGACGACCACGCCCGCGAACGGACTCGCCGTGCGCGAGAACTAGCGCTTCCTGCTCACGCGGCGTGACTGTCCGACGCCGCTTCGTTCACGCCGTCATGCACCCGGCCTCTGATGCCGGGGAAGCGCATTGTCACGGTGGTGCCCTCACCGACGGTGGATTCGATCCGCAACCCGCCGCCGAACGACTGCATGATGCGGTTGCAAAAGATCATGCCCATGCCGTGGCCGCCACGACCCGCGTGCGTCGTGACAGGATCGAGCAGCAAGCGCGCCTTGATCTCCGGCGCGATACCCGGGCCATTGTCGTGCAGGCGGATTTCGGGCTCGGGCCCGTTCATCACTTCGATCCGCAACGAAGGCGCCGGGCAACCGTCGAGCGCACGCAACGCATTTGACAGCAGTGAAGAGAGTACGAGCGCCACGCAATTCGGCATAGCGTGAACGACAAAATCGCCTCGCATTTCCAGGCCGATCCATTCGCGCTGCGAACCGGCGAACGGATAGGAGTCGAGTAGCGTGGCGACGAGGCGCGTCGCCCTGACCTCGCGCGCGGCGCTGCCGGTCGCCGGTTGCGGGCCGCCGCTTTTGTGCACCGTCGCCCAGAACGACGAGATCAGCGTCAGGCAATACTGCGCGTTATTGAGCATCGAGGTAGCCGCAGTGCCGATTTCCTGTTGACGCTGCGGGTCGTATTCCTGGGCGACATCGTTTTCGACCGAGCGAGCAAAGAGCGATATCGCCGCCAGCGGCGTGTTGAGTTCGTGAGCGAGGAACGCAAGCGTCTCGTCCATTGCAAGCAGCCTTTGCTGGCGCGTTTCGCGCTCGACGTAGCGCGCCACCGCCTGCTTCAGCACCTCGCGCACCGACTCCATGCGAAGCGGTTTTTCGATGATGCGAAACAGGTCGCCGGTATTGAACGTTTGCAGCAGCATGTCCTTATCGGCATAGGCGGTGACGAGGATGCGCACGGTCTGCGGATACGCCTGTGCAACCTCGCGCAGCAGATGGCCGCCATCGCGCCCCGGCATGCGAAAGTCGGTGACGAGCACGGCGACTTCCGAACCGAATTCCTGCAACAGCGCCATGGCTTCGTCGGCGCCCTGCGCGAGGTGCACGCGGTAATCGTCACGCACGGCGCGCGCAAAGTGGGTGCGCGACATCTCGTCGTCGTCGACGAACAGGATGGAAAACGGCGCTTGTATCGTGTCACTCATCGTGTTTCGGGCGGTTCCATTGGCGGACGTCGACAGTCGGGGTTCGCTCGCATTCTACCGTCGCACAAGGCCGGACCGAAACCCGAAAGCCGTCGGCCAGGCGTAAAACGACTAAGTCAATTCGACCGGCATAAAGGCACTCGGCAATCAATCCCGTTACAGATTACCGACGCTCCCGCAGACATTCACAATACAATAATTACACTCAACCGACGATTAGCTTCGACCCTGCATTCAGCACGATAATTGCTCCCAGGATTAACACCGACAAAGCTGCGCTCTTTCCTGCAGCCGCTTAACGGTGAGCGTACACTCGCGCTCGAAGCCCATGCCATAGGGCGTACCGGGCACCTCGACATCGACCGCGGGTTATTGGAGACCAGGAGAACATCAATGAACTGGACACGGGAACAGAGAAACGTCACGATTGCCGCCTATCTCGGCTGGACACTCGACGCATTCGATTTCTTTCTAATGGTGTTTGTATTGAAAGATATCGCGGCGGAATTCAATACGAAAATCCCCGAAGTCGCATTCGGCATAATGCTGACGCTGATGATGCGCCCGGTCGGCGCGCTGATTTTCGGCTGGCTCGCGGACCGCTACGGCCGCCGGCCCACGTTGATGGTCAACATCGCGTGCTTCTCTCTGCTCGAACTGCTGTCGGGCTTTTCGCCGAACCTGGCCACCCTGCTCGTGTTGCGCGCGCTATTCGGCATCGCGATGGGCGGCGAATGGGGCGTGGGCGGCGCATTGACCATGGAAACCGTGCCGCCGAAATCGCGCGGCATCGTCAGCGGTCTGCTGCAAGCCGGCTATCCGAGCGGCTATCTGCTTGCCTCGGTCGTGTTCGGCGTGTTCTATCAGTACATCGGCTGGCGCGGCATGTTCTTTGTCGGGGTGCTGCCCGCGCTGCTCGTGCTGTACATCCGCGCGCACGTACCGGAATCGCCGGCCTTCAAGACGCTCGAGAAGCAGGCGCGTCCTGGCCTTGTCGCAACGCTGAAGCAGAACGGGAAGCTGTCGCTATACGCGATTGTTCTGATGACCGCGTTCAACTTCTTCTCGCACGGATCACAGGACTTGTATCCGACGTTCCTGCGCGTCCAGCATCAGTTCGACGCACATACCGTGTCGTGGATCACGATCACGCTGAACGTCGGCGCGATCTGCGGCGGGCTCTTTTTCGGCATGTTGTCGGAGAAGATCGGGCGCAAGCGCGCGATCTTCATCGCCGCGCTGATTGCATTTCCGGTGCTCCCGCTGTGGGCTTTTTCGAGCACGCCGGTGCTGCTCGCGCTCGGCGCGTTCCTGATGCAAATCTCGGTGCAAGGCGCATGGGGCGTCATTCCGGTTCATCTGAACGAAATCTCTCCCGACGAAATCCGCGCGACCTTCCCCGGTCTCGTGTATCAGTTGGGCAATCTGATCGCTTCGGTCAACGGTCCGCTGCAAGCGAGCGCCGCCGAAGCGCACGGCAACAACTATGCGCTCGTCATGGCGGTCGTGATCGGCATCGTCGCCGCCGTTATTTGCGCGCTGATTCCGTTTAGCCGGGAGCGCCGGGGCATCGACATGACGCAGTCGGCGAGACATGTTGGCGCCCATCCTGCGCAAGGAAGTGCGGTTGGACGGCAGGTTTAAGCACTAGAAGCCGACCGCAGTTCTTCTTTCACATGAAGCCGTTCCGATTCCTCGGAACGGCTTTTTTATTCCCGTCATGCAAACGCATAGCGAACGCATGACAGGCGCCACGCGTGAAGTCTTCTAGAGGAGTTAATCGACATCCGACCCTTGCTCAACTCGCCCTTCCTTCTTATCCTGAAAAAAACGGCTGTTTCAAATGCCTATTTGAATCGCCTGTTCGCAGAGCGGGCGCCGAGAACTGGAGACGCAAATGGCAGGTCGCACAACAGGCCGGCACGCCGGCGATACGAAGTCACGCATCCTGGATGCGGCTGAGGCGCTCTTCATCGATTGCGGTTACGAGGCCATGTCGCTGCGCCAGATCACTTCGCGCGCCGAGGTCAATCTTGCAGCGGTCAACTATCACTTCGGCAGCAAGGAGTCGTTGATTCACGCGATGCTGTCGCGCCGTCTCGACCGTCTCAACCAGGAGCGTGTGAAGCTGCTCGAACGCTTCGACCGGATGCTCGGCGAACGTCTGACCTGTGAGCATGTGCTGGGCGCGATGTTCATTCCGGCGCTGCGGCTCTCGCGCGATCCGCGCGTCGGCGGCAAAGCTTTTCTGCGCTTGCTCGGTCGCGCATATACGGACCCCTCTGCTTTCATTCGCGACTTTCTGAGCGCCCACTATGCGTCGGTGGCCGTGCGCTTTTTCGACGCGTTCCAACGCGCGCTGCCGCATCTGCCGCGCGAGGAACTGGGCTGGCGGCTGCACTTCGCCATCGGCGCGCTGTCGGGCGTGCTCGCGGGCGCCGACACGGACAGCCTGATCGCCGAGTTCTCGCAAGGCAAGTCGATGAACGATCTGCAACTGATCGCACGGCTTGCCTCGCTAATGGTCGCCGCGCTGAAAGCGCCGCTGCCCGACGCATCGCAACTGGCGATGTTCGCCGCCGTGCTGGGCGATGCCGACGATACAGGCGCGGACAGCGCTCTCGACGGCAGCACGCACAGCGCAGGCGATGCGCCGAGTGAAGCACACAGCGGCGGCACGATCGAAGCCTGCTCGTTCCAGCAGGCGTTGCACGGCGCGTCGCAAACGTAGCGCAAAGACGCCGAGCCGCTCGCACAAAATCGACAACAACGTGAACCGTCCACGCAACGTGGATGCGTTTGCACGCATCATGGAAACAGGGAGGAAACGTCATGCTGTGGTTCATCCTGCTGCTGGTTGCCGGCGCTCTTGCGCTTGTCTACGTAGAGGCGCGCGCATTATCGTGGCTTGCCTTCATGATCGTCTGGGTTGCTGCGGTACGAGTGAGCGGAGCGGCGGGCGTTGCTGCAACCACGCTTTGGGCCATCGTGCTGGTCCTCCCTGCCCTCGTGTTCGCCGTCAAGCCGCTGCGCCGCGCATGGCTCACGAAGCCGGTGCTCGACGTGTTTCGCAAGATCCTGCCGGAGATGTCGCCGACCGAGCGCGACGCGATCGAAGCCGGCACGGTCTGGTGGGACGCCGAACTTTTCTCCGGACGGCCTCATTGGGACAAACTGCTCGGCTATGGCCCCGTGACATTGACGGCGGAAGAGCAGGCGTTCCTCGATAACGAATGCGAGCAGTTGTGCGATCTCGCGAACGACTGGGAAACCACCATGGTGTGGCAGGACCTGTCGCCGCAAGCATGGCAGTTCGTCAAGGAGCGCGGCTTTCTCGGCATGATCATTCCGAAGCGATACGGCGGCAAACAGTTCTCCGCATACGCGCATTCGCAGGTCATCATGAAGCTGGCCACGCGCTGCTCCGCGGCAGCCGTTTCGGTGATGGTGCCGAACTCGCTCGGCCCCGCCGAACTGTTAATGCACTACGGCACCGAAGAGCAGAAGAACCACTATCTGCCGCGTCTCGCGCGTGGCGAGGAAATCCCATGCTTTGCGCTGACGAGCCCGTACGCCGGTTCGGACGCCGCCGCGATTCCCGATGTCGGCATCGTTTGCAAGGGCATGTTCGACGGACGCGAGACGCTCGGCTTTCGCGTCACATGGGATAAGCGCTATATCACGCTCGGCCCGATCGCGACCGTGCTCGGCCTTGCGTTCCGAGCGCTCGATCCCGAGCATCTTCTCGGCTCGACCGACGAACCCGGCATTACCTGCGCATTGATTCCAACCGACCATCCGGGCGTGAACATCGGTCGTCGTCATTGGCCGCTGAACGCCGTGTTCCAGAACGGCCCGAACTCCGGCAAGGACGTCTTCATTCCGCTCGACTGGGTGATCGGCGGACGCGCTCAGGTCGGCAACGGTTGGCGCATGCTGATGGAATGCCTCGCGGCGGGCCGCGCGATCTCGCTGCCGTCGTCGAATGTCGGCATGGCGAAGCTCGCCGTGCGCGGCACGGGAGCGTACGCTGCGGTTCGTCGCCAGTTCCGCACGGCGGTCGGCAAATTCGAGGGCGTGCAGGAAGCGCTCGGACGCATGGGCGGCAATCTCTATGTGATGGATGCCGCGCGCCGCCTGTCCGCACATGCGGTCGATCTGGGCGAAAAGCCTTCGGTGATTTCGGCAATCGCCAAGTATCACATCACCGAACGTGCCCGCATGGTGATCAACGACGCGATGGACGTCGCCGCCGGCAAGGGAATCTGCATGGGGCCGTCTAACTTTCTGGCGCGCGCGTATCAGCAGGTGCCGATTGCGATCACTGTGGAAGGCGCGAACATACTCACGCGCTGCCTGATCATTTTCGGCCAGGGCGCGATTCGCTGCCATCCGTATGTGCTGAAGGAGATGAGCGCGACCCGCGAGGCGGACCGCGCCAAAGCGCTGCGCGATTTCGACGACGCGTTCTTCGGCCACGTCGCCTTCACGCTTTCGAACGTGGTACGCAGCTTCGTCTACGGCATCACGGGCGGCGCATTCATTGCGAAGCCGCGCGCCGCGCATGCGCCGCTTCATGCGTATTACCGCGCGGCCACGCGGCTCGCCACCGTTTTCGCGCTGCTCGCGGATGTCTCCATGTTCGTGCTCGGCGGCGACCTGAAGCGCCGCGAACGCATTTCGGCGCGCCTGGGCGACGTGCTCTCGCAGCTCTATCTGATCTCCGCAACGCTCAAGCGTTTCGAGGACGAAGGCCGTCAGGATGACGATCTGCCGCTCGTGCGCTGGGGCGTCGAAGATTCGCTCTATCGCGCGCAACAGGCGCTCGACGGCGTGCTCGCGAACTATCCGAACCGCTTCGCCGCCGGCCTCGTGCGTGCGCTGGCGTTCCCGTTGGGACTGCCGCATCGCGAACCGTCCGACCGCCTTGGCAGCGAGATCGCCGAATTGATGCAGACGCCTGGCGCCGCGCGCAACCGGCTGGTGTCGGACTCCTACGTGCCGCACCCGGACATCGACGCGCTCGGCTACGGCGAACTCGTGTTCGAGCTGAATCCGCGCTTTACGCAAATCGAGCAGAAGTTGCGCGAAGCGGTGAAGGCGCGGCGCCTCGAGCCAATGCCGCAGAGCGTCGTGCAACTCGCCGCGTGGGCCGACGCCGCGCTGCAACAAGGCCTGATCGACGCCGACGAGCGGCGAGTACTCGGCGACTACGCGCGCTATGCCGCACAGGTCGTTAAAGTGGACGATTTCCCCGCCGATTTCGACATCCTCGCCAAACTGCAACAACGCAAGGAGACGCTCGAAAAGGTGGTGGAAGCCGCGCTGTGATTCCAATGGACGCCTGTGCGACCGCATAAAAAAACCTCGCTGCGCGACACGCCGATGCGCCAAACTCAGTGCACACTGACAGACGTGCGGGCGTGTCCAGCGGAGCAACGAACAATATGAACGACTCTTACCTGAACTTCGTCAATTCGCCGTTCGGCGCGCGCGTTGCGCGTTCTCTGGGTCTTCCGAAGCCCGAGGTGCTGCGCCGCTATCGCGCTGACGAGCCCGAGTTCGGCGGCCTGGTCGCGATTGGCGCCGGGCGCGAGCCGCATCTGCTCGATTCGCTTGCGGACCTGGTGGCGAGCATCGGCGTGACGAGCGTCGCGCATGAAAGCGCCGGATTGTGGATGCCCCTCGCACATCGTCACGGTCTGCTGACGGGGCGCTTCGAACCCGCGGAGTCGGGCTCGGCCGCGCGCGTCGGCGCATTGATCTTCGACGCGAGCGGTATCGACGACAGCACTCAGATGGAACCGCTGCACGCGTTCTTTCACGACACGCTGCGCTCGCTTGGGAAATGCGGGCGTATCGTCGTGTTGGGAAGGCCGCCCGAAGCATGCGCGAGTCCGCGTCAATGGACTGCGCAACGTGCGCTGGAAGGACTCACGCGTTCGCTTGGCAAGGAAGCGCGGCGCGGCATCACGGCGAATCTGGTCTATGTCGGCGAAGGCGCCGAGCATGAAATGGAAGCCACGCTGCGCTTCTTTCTGTCACCGCGTTCGGCGTATGTGTCGGGCCAGGTGCTGCGGATCGCCGCAGACGGTCTGCATGGCGTCGTGAATCGCGTTGCCGTAACCGATGCCGGCGGTAACGCCGCATCGCCGTTCGACTGGAACCAGCCGCTCGCGAACCGGCGTGCGGTCGTGACGGGCGCCGCGCGCGGCATCGGCGCGTCGATTGCAAGCGTGCTCGCGGCGCAAGGCGCGCACGTGATCGGGATCGACATTCCGTCCGCGCGCGACGCGCTCGAAGCCACCATGCGCCAGTTGAACGGCACCGCCCTCGCCTTCGACATTGCGGCGCCCGAAGCGCCCGCGCAGATCGCCGCCGCGCTCGACGATCACGGCGTGGATATCGTCGTGCACAACGCCGGCATCACAAAAGACAAAACCATCGCGAAGATGACAGGCGGCGCGTGGCAAAGCGTGATCGACATCAACCTGTGCGCGCAGGAGCGCATCGACGACGCGCTGCTCGCGGCAGGCATTTTGCGCGACGGCGGGCGGATCGTCGGCGTGTCGTCGATCAGCGGGATCGCGGGCAATCCCGGCCAGACTAATTACGCGACGTCGAAAGCCGGCGTGATTGGCCGCGTGCAAAGCATGGCGCCGCTGCTGCGCCCGCGCGGCATCACGATCAACGCAGTCGCGCCGGGTTTCATCGAAACGCAGATGACCGCGAAGATGCCGCTGACCCTTCGCGAGGCAGGCCGCCGGATGAATTCGCTCGGCCAGGGCGGCCTGCCGGTCGACGTCGCCCAGACCATCGCGTGGCTCGCGCATCCAGGATCGGCCGGCATCAGCGGCCAGGTCGTGCGCGTGTGCGGACAAAGCCTGATCGGAGCATAAGCATGGATGAACCCGGGGATCCGTTTGGCGGGAATCATGCATCGAAGCTCGCGCCGCATCATGCGGTGCGACCCAGAACTGTCGTCGTCGAAACCTTGCCGACGCCGGCGAAGCTCTATGCGCGCGCTTTGTCGGGCATCGTCAAACGCGCACGCCCCACGCAGTTGCCCGCATTGCGCCTCGTGCGCCCCGCTGTCGCGCTCGACCCGGGGCCCGCGTGGCGTTACGCACGCGTGTGCGGATTCATCCCGGAACATGGCGTGCCTCTCACGTATCCGCATCTGCTCGCGTTCCCCTTGCATCTGCTGATGCTGACCGACCCGGCGTTCCCGTGGCCCGCGGTCGGCCTGCTGCATCTGGCCAATCATGTGCGTCTGCGCCGGCCGCTCGCGTACAAGGACCTGCTGCGCGTCGAGGTCGAGTTCGGCGCGCTGCTGCGTCACGACAAGGGCCAGGCGTTTTTGCTGCATACCCGCATTTACCGGCGCGGCGAAGCGGTGTGGGACGGCGACAGCGTTTATCTGAAGCGAGGCGTGCCCGCGAGCGGCGCGCAACTCGAACCGCTTCAGGTCGATTCGGCAGCGCTGCAACGCATCGCGCGCTGGCAGCTTGCCTCACAACTCGGCCGCGATTACGCGAGCGTGTCGGGCGACTACAACCCGATCCATCTGAGCGCGCTCTCTGCAAAAGCATTCGGTTTTCCGCGCGCGATCGCCCACGGCATGTGGACGCTCGCGCGCGCGGCATCGTCCTTGCAGCCGCCCAAGCCGCTGGCCGAAGCGACGCTCAGTGCCGAATTCAAACTGCCGATGCTGCTGCCCGGCGAAGCCTCGTTGTGGAGTGCGTCGTCTTCGCTGATCGAACGGGATATCGAGGTGCGCGACATCGCCGGAGAAAAGCCGCATTTGCGCGGGCGCATGCAATGGAGATTGCAATGAAGCGCGCGCCGTTTGCCCGATAACGGCGCACTCGTTCCACCGACCATGAAACATACGCAACCAGAAGGAGCCAGGCATGTCCCACCCGCTGCCACCCGTGCGCCGCGTCGCGATAATCGGCGGTAACCGGATTCCGTTCGCACGCTCGAACACCGCGTATGCGAGCGCGTCGAATCAGGACATGCTGACCTTCACGCTGCAAGGACTGATCGACCGCTATGGCCTGCACGGCGAACGTCTCGGCGAAGTTGCGGCGGGCGCGGTCATCAAGCATTCGCGCGACTTCAATCTGACGCGCGAATCTGTGCTGTCCACCACACTCGCGAAGGAAACGCCCGCGTACGATGTTCAACAGGCTTGCGGTACGGGGCTCGAAGCCGCCATACTCGTCGCCAACAAGATCGCGTTAGGACAGATCGAAGCGGGTATCGCGGGCGGCGTCGATACGACATCGGATGCGCCCATCGGCGTCAACGAAAAGATGCGCAAGATTCTGCTCGAAGCGAATCGCGGCAGGAGTACGGGCGAGCGAGTGGGCGCGCTCGCGAAGCTGCGGCCCGCCATGTTTTTCAAGCCGCTCCTGCCGCGCAACGGCGAACCGCGGACCGGCCTTTCGATGGGCGAGCACTGCGAACTGATGGCCAAGCGCTGGAACATCTCGCGCGAAGCGCAGGACGTGCTGGCTTACGAGAGTCACCGCAAGCTGGCCGAAGCTTACGCGCGCGGTTTCGTCAACGATCTGATGACGCCGTATCGCGGCCTCGCGCGCGACAACAATCTGCGCTCGGACCTGACGCTCGACAAGCTCGCCGCGCTCTCGCCCGCCTTCGATCGCGACGCGGGCACGCTGACCGCGGGCAATTCGACACCGCTCACCGACGGCGCCTCGGCCGTACTGCTTGCAAGCGAGGAATGGGCCGCGCGCCACGGGTTGCCGGTGCTCGCCTATCTGAGCTGGTCGGAAACCGCGGCAGTCGACTTCTTCGACAAGAAAGAAGGCCTTTTGATGGCGCCCGCCTACGCGGTGCCGCGCATGCTCGCGCGAGCCGGACTGACGTTGCAGGACTTCGATTTCTACGAGATCCACGAAGCGTTCGCGGCGCAGGTGCTGTGCACGCTCGCGGCGTGGCAGGATGACGAATACTGCCGCACGCAGCTTGGCCTCGACGGGCCGCTCGGTTCGATCGACAGCGCGAAGCTCAACGTGAACGGCGGCTCGCTCGCAACCGGGCATCCGTTCGCGGCGACGGGCGGGCGCATCGTTGCGGGTCTGGCGAAAATGCTCGCTCAACTCGACAAGCCGGCGGGCACGGCGCGAGGGCTGATTTCGATCTGCGCGGCGGGCGGCCAGGGCGTGGTGGCGATAATCGAGCGCTGAGATTCATGGTGGCCGTAGCAAATGCAGCAACATGCTGGACCGCTTCAACCAGCACACAAACCATTGAAGCCAAGGCTTCAGGAGACGACCGATGACCCAGCCCACTCAAGCCTCGCTCTCGCCCGCCGCTGCGGATCAGGCAACCGGGGCCGCTCACGCAGATGCGGCGGCAACGCCTCATGCAATGCAAGACGCAACGGGGCACACTAACCACGCCCCCAACACCGACGGCATCTGGTACGCGTCGTATCCCGCCGACGTGCCGCATGAGATCGACGTCGGCAAATATGAGTCTGTCGTGCATTTCTTCGACGAATGCATTGCGCAATTCCGTGAGCGCGTTGCGTACGTCAGCGTCGGCGCGAGCATGACCTATGGCGAACTCGGCCGCAAGGCGACCGCCTTCGCCGCGTATCTGCAAAGCATCGGCGTGAAACCGGGCGAGCGCGTCGCGATCATGCTGCCCAATACGTTTCAATACCCGGTGTCGCTGTTCGGCGTACTGAAAGCCGGCGCGGTGGTGGTCAACGTCAATCCGCTTTACACCGTGCGCGAACTCGCGCATCAGTTGAAGGACAGCGGCGCGCAGACCATCATCGTTTTCGAGAACTTTGCGAAGACGGTGCAAGACGCGTTGCCGGGCACCAAAGTGCAGAACGTGATCGTGACAGGACTCGGCGACCTGCTCGCCGACGGCCTGAATCTGAAGGGACGTGTGCTCAATTTCATGCTGCGGCACGTGAAGAAGATGGTGCCCGCGTACAGTCTGCCCAATGCCGTTCCGTTGCTGAAGGCGCTTGCCATTGGTTATACGCGGCCGCTCACGCCTGTTCGGCCGACGCATCACGATATCGCGTTTCTTCAGTACACCGGCGGAACGACCGGCGTCGCGAAGGGCGCGATGCTCACGCACCGGAACATCATCGCCAATCTGCTGCAGGCAAAGGCGTGGGCCGAAGGTCAATTGAGCGGCGAAGTGGAAACGGTACTCACGCCGCTGCCGCTCTATCACATCTATTCGCTGACGGTGAACGCGCTGATTTTCATGGGTCTCGGCGGACGCAACATACTGATCGCTAATCCGCGCGACATGAAGCGCGTAATGATGATCATCCGTCACGAGAAATTCACCGGCATGACCGCGGTCAACACGCTCTACAACGCGTTTCTCGAGAACGAGGAATTCTGCAAGCGCGATTTCTCCGACCTGAAACTGGCAATGGCAGGCGGCATGGCAACGCAGCGCTCGGTAGCCGAGCGCTTCAAGGCCGTCACCGGCAAGCCGATTATCGAAGGCTACGGCTTGACCGAATGCTCGCCCATCGTGTCGATGAATCCCGTCGACATCTCGAACCTGCGCGACTTCGAAGGCTCGATCGGCCTGCCCGCGCCCTCCACGCAGGTCCGCTTCCGGAAAGACGACGGCAGCTGGGCCAACATCGGCGAAGCGGGCGAATTGTGCGTGAAGGGGCCGCAGGTCATGAAAGGCTACTGGAACCGGCCGGAAGAAACGGCGAAGGTGATCGACGACGAAGGTTGGCTTGCGACTGGCGACATCGGCGTGATGGACTCGCGCGGCTTCATCCGGCTGATCGACCGCAAGAAAGACATGATTCTGGTCTCGGGCTTCAACGTCTATCCGAACGAGATCGAAGATGTCATCGCGGCTCACCCGGACGTGCGCGAGGTGGCTGCAATCGGTGTGCCCGACGACGCCCAGGGCGAACGCGTGAAGGTGTTCATCGTGAAGCGCAATCCGTCGCTGACCGCCGAGCAGGTGATCGCACATTGCCGCAAGAATCTGACGGGCTACAAGGTGCCGAAGGTAGTCGAGTTTCGCGACGAGCTGCCGCAAACCAACGTCGGCAAGATTCTGCGCCGTGCACTGCGCGACGAGGAACTCGCGAAGCAAAAGACTGCCTGAGAGGCAAGGCGCTTGCATGATGTCTTGCGCCACCCTTTCGGAGAGTTCGATGACGCACCGCCTGTTCGCACGTCAGCGCATTGCCCGTTTCGTGCGGCCCGACGCTCACGTTATCGCCGGCGGCACCACGCCGGCGCTCGCAGCGTCTCACAGCGCATCGCACCGGTCCGGTTTTAGCAGGCTGCTGCTGGGCGCGTTGATGGCCGGCGCAGCGAGCACCGCGACAGTGCCCGCGTTCGCGCAAAACGACGACAAGCCGCCGCCGCTCGAAGCCGCGAGCGCTGTCAAGGCGCCATCCACGCCTGCGTCGCAGGTCGGCAAGCTGACGCTCGATCAGCAGGTCAAATGGCTGCGCGCCGCGCAACAAAGCGGCGCACTCGAAGCGCTCGGCGACACGCAGCTTGTCGCGCTCTTCAAGTCGCTCGATCCGCTCGCGCTGCCGCGCTATATCAAGGAAGGGCCGAACGGCTACGCGTCGTATGAAATGACCATGTCGCGTTCGGAACGCATTCGCGGCCAGTGGCCCGACAAGCCCGACCATATGCTCGTGCGGGTCGCGCACGACCCGCTTCGCATCTACGCGAAGTGGCTGCCCGACGGTGCGCACGCCGGCCAGGAAATCCTCTACGACGAGTCCAAACGCGCGGACGAAATGTACGGACATCTGGGCGGCATCATGAACGTGATGCCGTTATGGACGTCGTTGAACGGCGCCCTCGCCCGCTCGCAATCGAATCACGACGTGCGCGATCTCGGGACCGAATACATTGCAGAGCAATACCTCGCGGAGGGCAAAAAATTTACCGAAGCCGGCCTGCCCCGCTCGACGCAGATCGAAGTGAAGACGATCGACGGTGTGCGTGTCGTCGCGTTCACGTTCGAGACACCGACCGGCCAGCCGCAGTTCTACGCAAAGCGGGAAACGCTCGGGCTCGATTTGCGGCATCCGTATTTCCGCACTGTCGAGTCTTATGACAACGACGGCCGCATCTTCGAAAAGATCGTGTTCGAAACGATCACGCCGAAAACTTTCGACGATTCCACTTTCGATCCTAAGAACAAGGCATATAAGTTCTAACGCGGCGCAAAGACGAAGCTAACGTGGGCTGACTGCGTGCCTTGCTCGCCGCTCCGTTCGTGGCCGTGCTCGATGCGATGCGTTGCATGCGTGGCGAGTTCTTTGAGCACGAAATAGTCTGATGCGCGCGTTACGCCGATTAGCCACGGCGTCGGCTGCTCGCTAGTCGAGGCCCGAAGCATCGGTGCAAGCGCCGTGTGCCATAACAGGCCGATGTCGTCGCCGGTTTCGAATACCGGCAACTTCATCGCCGCCGCGTAGCGGGCAAACTCAGCGCTGAACGTGAGCGTCGAATCGGCGATCGCCAACGTGTCGCGATGCGCGGCGGCGTGCGTGAGCCATGGCCACGCAGAACCTGCCGTGGTGGAAAGCCATGCGCTCGTCATCATGAAGGTGCGCCGGTCCATGTGCTGGTCCGCCTCCTGGTTTGGTCAGCGAGCGCAATGCTCGCCGGACAGTTGCGCCGCGCCCGTCAGACGTCGCCTGACGCTCATGTATAGCCGCGCCGATCGCGCCACGCCGCAGGCCAGATGCCCTGCTTGCCCGGCGCGAGAACGCCGTTCGGGTCGAGCGCGTCCTTGATCGTTTCCGACAGTCGCAGCAATGCGCCGTTGTTGAAGTTGTACTGAGCGGCTGCGAAATCCATATACGCGAGGTGCGTGCGATATTGGCCGTAACCGGCCGCGCGCGCATCGCTCATCAACGAGCGCAACAAGGCGCCCGCCTGCTCGACCTGGTTCGTATTGTCGCGATCGAAAATCGCCGCGAAGATATGATGCAGATGACGCACGCCCGCTGTAAAGCCGCCGTAGTAGTCGAAACCGTACTCGGCCGCGCGGGCCTTCACCATCGAGTATTGGCGCAGCGCGTCGCGTCCGGTTGCCGGACACACCGGCGCAAAGTCCACATGCGCGCCCGCGCCGCCGCGCCAGTCGAGCATGCGGAACGCGCTCATTGCGGGAATGCCGGCGAGATTACGGTCACCGCCGGCGGTGGGCTGCGCGTCGCCCGCATAACGCTTCGCCAGGAACCGCGCGTGAGGCACGCGCGCGAACGCGCGCTGCACGATTGCGTAGTGTGCATCGACCACCTCGGGCGTGCCGTACAGCGCAAAATGCAGATTCCAGCGGCCGACATCGAGCTTGTCGAGCATCGCGGCGACCGCGCTTTCGGGCATTGCGCCGGGCCCGTCGTACCATTGCGCGCGCGCCGACAATCCTGCCGCGCGCCGCAAGCCGCCCTCGATCACCGCGTGATTGCGGATAGTTTCATCGAGCCGCAACGGCCGCAATATGTCGACGATGGGCTCCAGATCCGCTTCATCGCGGAACTGGATTTCGCCGAGCAGATACGCGGGCGGCGCGGGCATCAGCCAGACGCCGAGCTTGGTCACGATGCCGTAGTTCGACTGCATGAACATAGCGTCGAACGAAGGTCCGTAACCGGGCTGGTAAAGCTGCCATGCGGTGCTGGTGTCGATTGCGCCCATGCCGGTTCGCAACACGTCGCCGTTTGCCAGCACCACCTCCATTCCGCATTGCGTCGCCGCATGATCGCCGTACGGCGTGTAGCCGAAGCCGCGCTCGAGCGTGTTGCCCACCACGCTGCCCCAGCCGGCAGCCGGCGGATCGACCCACAGCCTGTAGCCCTTATCGCGCAGGTGCGCATGAAGATCGAAGTAGCTCACGCCCGGCTCGACGAGCGCATAGGCGAGTGTCTCGTTCACTTCGACGATGCGGTTCATCCGCTGCAGATCGAGCACGACCGAACCGGTAAGACGCGGCGCCGCGCCGCCGTACGCAAAATTGCGCCCGGTCGAGACGGTCCACAACGGAATGCGATATTGATTCGCCACGCGCAGCACCGCGCGAATCTCGTCAACGGATGTCGGCAACAGCGCGGCGCTCGCCGCGAACGCTTCGCGCTCGCCCGGCGCGAAGGGATCGAGATAGGCGGAGAGTGCGGCCGCCGAATCCACGACATGCGGCTCGCCGACAATCGAGCGCCAGGCGGCGAGCGCCCGGTCGAACTGCGCGGCGGAAACTCCCGGCGGCAAGTGGCGGATCAAGGGTTCTCCTTCAGCGGGGAAGGCTTGCGTGGCGTTCGCCCAGCAACAACCGCTCTATTGTCACGCTACTGCCACGCTACTGCCACGCTTCCGGCTTGCCACCGAGCGCACTGCAGACGTCGACCGCGATCGAGCGTAGCTTGCCTTCCGCGATCGGCCCTGACAACGCATAACCCATGCCGTCGCTGATCCAGTAGAACGTGCGCCGGTTGCCGTCGCGTAGCAGGCGGAACGCGGTCTCGTCGCGCGCAGTGCCGGTCACATACAGCGTCAGCCGCGCGCCGGCGCGGTTCTCGTACATGAATTGCGCGGCCGGCCCCGCTTCCCCGGGCAACAGACGGCCGCCTACGAGCGAATAGCCGTATTCCTGCAGCGACGGCACGGAAAGCGACCGGTTCAGACGCTTGGAAAGCCAGCTGATCAAATGCTCTTCTTCGCTCGCCGCGACTTCTACCGGATGACGCCGCTCAGGCGTATAAACCGCATACGCAACGTCGGCGCGTTCGGCGAAGCTAGGCGCCTGCGCACCGAGACCGTTCCACGCGCCGCCGGTCAGACGCGGCGCCAGCGGCCCCAACGCCAGCGTGAGCCCGGCGCCCGCCGCGAGCCAGCACGCGGCGATCCCCGCGCGCCGCCACCACGGCGTGCGCGGACGCAGGACGATGACGGTGGGCTCATCGGCATCGTCGGCTCTGCGCGCCGTCTCGGCAGCCTGGCCGCCCGGCGCGCGACGCGCGTCGTCCTGCGGCGCGCCGCACAACACCTGCAGTGCTGCTTTTTGCGCCCGCCATGCGGCGACGCGCGCAGCGGCTTGCGGATGCGCGGCGAGCAGCGTCGCGATGCGTTCGCGTTCCACATCCGACAATTCACCGTCGACAAACGCCGATAGCGCTTGCAGGTCTACCCCGTCGGGCAAGCTGGAATCGTGGTCGTCATTCATCGCGGGTTTCTCACTACTTTCAGCGGCGGCTTACGCGCCGGCTCCTGAGCGGGTCCTTCCAGCAACCCGCGCAGATGTTCGCGTGCGCGCGACAGTCGCGACATCACCGTGCCGACCGGCACGCCGAGCGCCTTCGACGTCTCCTGATAACTGAGCTCTTCGACGCAGACGAGCAACAGCACCTCGCGCTGCTCGATCGGCAGGCAATACAGCGCGCGCTGCAGATCGCGCAGCACGAGGCCGTCGACCTCGCGTTGCGGCGCTTCGAGGTTGCGCCAGGGCGCGCTTTCTTCGTCGACGGCGATCTCGCGGCGACCGCGCAACTGATCGATATAAAGATGCCGCAGAATGGTGAGCAGCCACGCGCGCAGGTTGCTGTTCGGCCGGAACGCCGCCCAGCGCGCAAGCGCGCGCTCCGCCGTATCCTGAACCAGGTCGTCGGCCCATGCGCGGTCCCCCGTCAGCGCGCGCGCGTAGCGGCGCAGCTGCGGGAGCCACGAAATCACTTCTGCTTCAAAGCTCACGCGGCGTGTGGCTCTCAGTAGCCGCCGCCGCTACTGTTGCCGCCGCTGGAGCTCGACGCGCTGTTGTCGGCGGTGGAGGAGCAGGCGCTGGTCGCGAGCGACGCCACTGCGAGTGCGAATATCATCGCGACGATGCTGAGAGTTGCTTTCATACGAGTCTCCTTTGTCGACCGGAGTTAGCGCTTTAGCGCTTACTCCGGTCCCATGCAAAGCGGTCGACCGGAGTTAGCGCTTCAGCGCTTAGTCCGGTCCCATGCAAAGCGGTCGACCGGAGTTAGCGCTTCAGCGCTTAGTCCGGTCCCATGCAAAGCGGTCGACCGG